>NZ_BCUD01000001.1 GCF_001591105.1 Vibrio nereis NBRC 15637
ACCATGTTTTTCGTTCTCGTCGCTTCGTTGCCTTATCGTCGGGAACGGCGCGCATTATGCGAAGTTGAGCTAGATCCGTCAACAGTTTTTTTGAATAAATTAGCGAAAATAACTCGTTCGATTTCTTTTTAATCAAAGAGGCGTGTTAATGATCAAAAACAGCTAATAAAATGACAATGGCCTTGGACTTTATTAGTTGCGCTATTGGTATATATAAAAAAGCCAGCACGAATGCTGGCTTTTAAAGTCAAAGACTTGAACGAATTTTAAACGTTGAAGCGGAAGTGAACCACATCGCCATCTTTCACGATGTATTCTTTACCTTCAAGACGCCATTTACCTGCGTCTTTTGCGCCACTTTCACCGTTGTATTGGATAAAGTCATCGTATCCAACCACTTCAGCACGGATGAAGCCTTTTTCGAAGTCTGTGTGGATCTTACCAGCTGCTTGCGGTGCGGTTGCGCCAACAGGAATAGTCCATGCGCGCACTTCTTTAACACCAGCAGTGAAGTAAGTGTGTAGAGTCAGCAATTCGTAACCGGAACGGATTACACGATTCAGGCCCGGTTCTTCAATGCCCATATCCGCTAAGAACTCTTCACGATCTTCATCGTCTAGTTCAGATAGCTCGGACTCAATTGCTGCACACACAGGAACCACAACATTATTCTCTTTTGCTGCGTATTCGCGTACTGCGTCAAGATACGGGTTGTCTTCAAAACCGTCTTCATTAACGTTAGCAATGTACATTGTTGGCTTAAGTGTTAGGAAGTTTAGGTAGCCAATCGCTGCCAGTTCTTCTTTAGATAGCTCAACTGTACGTGCCATACCACCTTCTGTTAACACAGGAAGTAGTTTTTCTAGAACAGTCAGTTCAAACTTGGCATCTTTGTCGCCGCCTTTTGCTTTTTTAGCGTTACGCTGAATAGCGCGTTCACAAGAATCTAGGTCAGCCATGGCAAGCTCAAGGTTGATCACCTCGATATCTTCGATTGGCGATACTTTACCTGATACGTGAACGATGTTTTCGTTTTCAAAGCAACGTACTACGTGGCCAATGGCGTCTGTTTCACGGATGTTAGCTAGGAATTTATTACCTAGACCTTCACCTCTTGAAGCGCCTGCTACTAGACCAGCAATGTCAACAAATTCCATTGTTGTTGGCAGTACTTTCTGTGGGTTAACGATTTTCGCTAGCGCATCCAGACGTAGATCTGGCACTGGTACAACACCAGTATTTGGTTCGATTGTACAGAACGGGAAGTTTGCTGCTTCGATACCCGCTTTAGTTAGTGCGTTAAACAGAGTTGATTTACCAACGTTTGGCAGACCAACGATGCCACATTTAAAACCCATGATGATAACCTTATTCAGCTTTGAACGTGTGTAGACGGTTTTGTGCTTTTGATAAGCCATCCTTTAAAAGGATGTCTAAGCAACGAACAGATTCGTCTGCTGCTGCATCAAGAAGCTCTTGTTCTTTCGCAGGGGCTTTACCAAGCACAAAACCCGCTACTTTATCTTTGTGTCCAGGATGGCCAATGCCAATCCTTAAACGATAAAAATCTTTGCAATTGCCAAGTTTACTGATGGTGTCGCGAAGGCCGTTGTGACCGCCATGGCCACCACCTTTCTTAAATTTAGCGACACCAGGAGGTAAATCCAGCTCATCGTGCGCTACCATGATCTCTTCCGGCTTTATTTGATAGAACTTCGCTAATGCGGCGATAGCCTTACCCGAAAGGTTCATAAAGGTGGTAGGGACAAGCAGTCGAAGATCCTGACCATTCATCATTATTCGTCCGGTCATACCGAAGAACTTAGATTCGTTCTTTAAAGTAATGTTGTGGACGCGTGCGAGTTCTTCTACTACCCAAGCGCCGGCATTATGACGAGTTTTGGCATATTCAGGCCCAGGGTTTGCTAGGCCGACAAGAAGTTTAATTTGTTGACTCAAGGTTAGGATCTCTCTTGGAATCTCAAAAAGCGCAGTATGATAGCACAGAAATCTTATAACGGGCGAGGTGAGGATAGTGCACGTATTGCGAAAATAAAAAAACACCCCGAAGAGGGGTGTTTTTTGAATCAGTTTCTAATCTGGCGATTAGTTGAACATCGCAGAGATAGACTCTTCATTGCTGATGCGACGGATGGCTTCAGCCAGCATGCGAGATAGGCTTAGACAAGTAACTTTACCTGTCGCTTCCATCTCTTTAGGTAGCGTGATTGAGTCCGTTACGATCACTTGATCTAGAACTGAGTTACCGATGTTTTGTGCAGCATTTCCTGAGAATACAGCGTGAGTTGCGTAAGCGAATACACGCTTAGCACCGCGCTCTTTGAGTGCTTCTGCTGCTTTACATAGTGTGCCACCAGTGTCGATCATATCGTCAACGATGACACAATCGCGACCTTCTACGTCACCGATTAGGTTCATTACTTCAGAAACGTTTGCACGTGGACGACGCTTATCAACGATAGCAATATCGATATCACCTAGTGCTTTTGCAGTCGCGCGAGCACGCACAACACCGCCAAGGTCAGGAGAAACCACAACTGGGTTTTCTAGGCCACGAGCTTGCATATCTTCAAGAAGAACTGGTGTACCGAAGATGTTATCTACTGGTACATCGAAGAAACCTTGAATTTGTTCAGCGTGAAGGTCGATAGTAAGAACGCGGTCAACACCTACGTTAGAAAGGAAATCAGCAACAACTTTAGCAGTAATTGGCACACGAGCAGAGCGTACACGACGGTCTTGACGAGCGTAACCAAAATAAGGGATAACTGCAGTAATACGGCCCGCTGAAGCGCGGCGCATTGCGTCAATCATCACTACTAGTTCCATTAGGTTGTCGTTAGTTGGTGCGCAGGTAGATTGGATGATGAAAACATCGCTACCACGTACGTTTTCGTTGATTTGAACAGCGACTTCGCCGTCAGAGAAACGAGAAACAGATGCGTCACCAAGAGAGATGTAAAGACGATCAGCAATACGTTGGGCTAGTTCAGGTGTAGCGTTACCAGCAAATAGCTTCATATCAGGCACGGTGGAAACCTCGGGGTTGCGTCCAGTTTTAGATAGATTGTTTGTGGGCTAATTGGTACTTAGCCAAAGTCTCGTGTAAAGGTGAAGTGTTCTTACCTTGTGCAATAAATGCAGAGACAGTGTCAGGTAGTTTTTCAAAGACATTTTGTGCTTCGCTTTTGCTTGAAAACTCAGCAAAAACGCACGATCCAGTCCCCGTCAATCTTGACGGCGCGTATTGTAGCAGCCATGAAAGTTGCTTATCAACCTCTTGGTAGAGCATTCGGACAATTTTTTCGCAATCGTTTCCGTAATCACTGTCAAGAAGCGTTGCCAGCGCTCGTTTTGGCGTATTTCTGGTCAATTCTGGGTGAGTGAAAATATCAACCGTTGCGATACTCACATCGGGCCTGACGACTAAGTACCACTTTTCATCAGGTTCAGCTTTAGTTAATTGCTCACCGACCCCTTCAGCAAAAGCGGCAAAGCCACGGGTAAATACAGGGACATCCGCGCCTAGTTTTAGTCCGATTTCTGCCAATTCGTCTTCAGAAATATTGATTTGCCATAGGTGATTAAGCGCCACCAGAGTTGTCGCTGCATTTGATGAACCACCACCGATGCCACCGCCCATAGGAAGGACTTTATTCAAGTTAATGTGCGCTCCCCATTGGCAACCAGACTGTTTTTGTAGTGCCGTCGCGGCTTTCCAAATCAGGTTATCTTGCAATGGGACGCCTGGGATTTCCGGGCTAAGTGTGATCTCTCCGCTGTCATTGGCAGTAATTGTTAGCTCGTCACCATGATCCAGAAATTGAAACAAGGTTTGCAGTTCATGATAACCGTTGTCTCTGCGGCCAGTGATATAGAGAAATAAATTAAGTTTAGCCGGAGAAGGCCAAGAGGTGGTGTCAGTGATCATGAGTTCAGATCCCACTTGGTAATAACAATATTAATGGCGATATCTTGTTGCTTGAGCTTTAACTTTTTGGGTAGCGGTAATGCTACGCCTGAAAACTGAATGTCTGTATATTCTATGTATTCAAGTTGCCAAAGTTGTTCATCAATAAGCTTGTTCAGTGCTGCTACCGTATTGGTATCGTTCAGTTGATAGGCGTCAGCGCCAGTTGGATCACCTAATAGCCAGTGATTTAGATATTCTACTGGGATGGTTAACCCAGTAAGCTGATAGATAAGAGTATTGGCATCTTTAGAAGAGTAGGTGTCGTCATCGTACGTTTCGACCACCGCGCCTTGAGGGGTAATTTTTAGATTGAGTGCCGTCTGACCTAAAAACGTGGTTAACCTAAGCTGCTGCGAGTGTTGTGCGTGTTTCCACTGAAAATTTAGCGATTGTCGCTGCTCGGGCGAAATGTAGCCTAATTTTCCATTTGAACTGTATTGTGTGATGGTGTCTAAACGTTGCTGATGAGCATCCCACTCTACATTTGTGTTACTGGTTTCAAAACTAGCACAGCCCGACAGAACCAGCGCGTTTAGAGCAAGAAGCCAAAGAGGGCGAAAATTCGTCATCATTGTTGTTTATTTATCCAAAATCCTGTTGCCTTGCGCCACACTATATCACTGAAATCACGAACTAAAGAAAACATATCCTTAATACCCTTTAATTAAATTGGGCCATCAAGTAAAATTCTGTCCCTATTTATTCACATCTGATTCAGAGAACTCGCGATACATGTCTTTGCTTGCTATAGGTATCAATCATAATACGGCCTCGGTTGAACTGCGTGAAAAAGTTGCCTTTGGACCGGAAAAGCTACCTGAAGCGCTTAAGCAGCTCGGTGATAATCCTTCGGTCAATGGTAGCGTTATCGTCTCTACGTGCAACCGAACGGAAATATACTGTGACGTAAAAGGATCAGGAAAAAGTAAAATTATTGAGTGGCTGTCGCTTTTTCATGAGGTTAGCCCAGAAGAGCTAAAACCCAGCCTATATACGTATGAAGAGCAAGCGGCGATACGCCACCTCATGCGAGTATCTTGTGGATTGGACTCTTTGGTTCTTGGAGAGCCTCAGATACTGGGGCAGGTAAAGCAAGCCTATACTGACGCAAGAGAACACAAAGCGGTAGACTCCGCGATGGAGAAGCTGTTTCAGAAGACTTTCTCTGTGGCTAAACGCGTACGTACTGAAACCGATATCGGCGGAAATGCGGTTTCTGTCGCGTATGCCGCTTGTACTCTGGCTAAACATATCTTTGAATCGTTGGAAGCCTCCAGCGTGCTGCTCGTCGGTGCGGGAGAAACGATAGAGTTGGTGGCCAAACACCTTTCGGCCAATGGTTGCAAAAAGATGATTGTGGCAAACAGAACGCGAGAAAGAGCCCTACCACTCGCGGAAGAATTTGGCGCCCAGATCATCGGTTTACCTGAGATTCCTGAGTATTTGCCTCAAGCTGATATTGTGATCAGCTCAACCGCCAGTCCATTGCCTATCATCGGCAAAGGGATGGTAGAAACCGCACTCAAAGCAAGACGTTCGCAACCCATGTTACTGGTCGACATTGCCGTCCCACGCGATATTGAATCTCAAGTGGGCGAACTGAATGATGCATACCTGTATACGGTCGATGATTTGCAGTCGATTGTGGAAAGCAATATGGAACAGCGAAAAATTGAAGCGATTCAAGCTGAAGCCATCGTCAGTGAAGAAAGTGCGGCCTTTATGTCGTGGCTGCGTTCACTGCAAGCGGTCGATAGTATTCGTGACTACCGACGCAGTGCCAATGATATCCGTAGCGAACTGCTAAATAGAAGTATTCAGTCTCTCGCTGCAGGTGCAGATCCTGAAAAAGTGTTGTTGGAACTGAGTAACAAACTCACCAATAAGCTGATACATGCACCGACACGCGCATTGCAAAGTGCAGCAGAGCAAGGCGAGCCAGCTAAACTCGCTATTATTCGACAAAGTTTGGGTCTAGAAGACTCTTTTTGAGTCCACGACTCCTAATTAACCCCCCTGAGTTAAAAACTATGAAAGCCTCGATTCTAACTAAGCTAGAAACACTTGTTGAGCGTTACGAAGAAGTTCAACACCTGCTTGGTGATCCTGATGTAATTGGTGACCAAGACAAATTCCGTGCTCTATCAAAAGAGTACTCACAGCTAGAAGAAGTGACTAAGTGTTTCCAAGCCTACCAGCAAGCACAAGAAGACCTCGTTGCCGCTGAAGATATGGCAAACGAAGACGACGAAGAAATGCGTGAAATGGCTCAGGAAGAGATCAAAGAAGCAAAAGAAACGATTGAGCGCCTTAATGATGAACTGCAGATCTTGCTGCTTCCTAAAGATCCAAATGATGACCGTAACTGTTTCCTAGAGATCCGTGCGGGTGCGGGTGGTGATGAAGCGGGCATCTTTGCCGGTGACTTGTTCCGTATGTACAGCAAGTTTGCTGAAAAGAAAGGCTGGCGTATTGAAGTGATGTCTTCAAACGAATCAGAACACGGTGGCTACAAAGAGATGATCGCCAAAGTGAGCGGCGACGGTGCTTACGGTGTGCTTAAGTTTGAGTCAGGCGGTCACCGTGTACAACGTGTACCAGCTACGGAATCTCAAGGTCGTGTGCATACATCGGCTTGTACAGTCGCAGTAATGGCTGAAATCCCAGAAGCGGAGATCCCTGAAATCAAAGCGGCAGACCTGAAGATCGATACATTCCGTGCGTCAGGCGCGGGTGGTCAGCACGTTAACACCACGGATTCTGCGATTCGTATTACCCACTTGCCAACAGGTACAGTGGTAGAGTGTCAGGATGAGCGTTCTCAGCATAAGAACAAAGCAAAAGCGATGTCTGTGCTAGCCGCTCGTATTACCCAAGCGGAAGAAGCAAAACGCGCGGCAGAAGTGTCAGATACTCGTCGCAACCTACTAGGTTCTGGTGACCGTAGTGACCGCATCCGTACTTATAACTACCCACAAGGTCGTGTTTCTGATCACCGTATCAACCTGACGGTTTATCGCCTTAACGAAGTGATGGAAGGGGACTTGGCAAGCTTGGTTGATCCTGTCATTCAAGAGCACCAAGCCGATCAGTTGGCAGCATTGGCAGAGAATAACTAATCGATGCCGATTGAACACAGTGTCGAAAACACACTAAAGCAAGCCGTGATGCGACTTCAAGAGAGTGGCAGTGATTCGCCTTCTCTTGATGCTGCAGTATTGCTTTGCCATGCTCTCGATAAACCGCGCTCATTTCTGCTCACATGGCCGGAAAAAATCCTCGAAGAGGAGCAGTTGAAGCGTTTCGAACAGATTCTTTCACGCCGCATTAATGGTGAGCCAGTGGCTTACATTATCGGTGAGCGAGAGTTTTGGTCGTTGCCGCTGGCTGTTTCACCAAGTACGTTGATCCCACGTCCTGATACGGAGCGTTTGGTAGAAATCGCGTTAGATAAAGCGGTGGATACACCAGGAGACATACTTGATCTTGGGACGGGGACTGGCGCGATCGCGATTGCGCTGGCCTCGGAGCTTCCTCAACGAAAAGTATGGGGTGTTGACCTCAAAACAGAGGCAAAAGAGCTTGCAACGAGAAACGCTGAGCGGTTAGGTTTTACCAATACAGCGTTTCATGCTGGAAGCTGGTTCGAACCCATTGAGGATGGAACGCAGTTTGCTTTGATTGTTTCAAATCCACCGTATATTGAAAAAACCGACCCGCATCTGACGCAGGGAGACGTTCGTTTTGAACCTCTCAGTGCGTTAGTCGCGGAAGAAAATGGTTTAGCCGATATAAAACACATTGCAAAAAATGCACTGGCCTATCTGATGACAGGCGGCTGGTTGATGTTTGAGCACGGTTACGATCAAGGCGATGCAGTCAGAGAGATTTTAAGCTCGCTTGGCTATGACCAAGTGGAAACGTTCAAGGATTATGGTGACAACGATCGAGTAACTATCGGTCGTTGGCAGCCTGAAAAATAGAGAAAATATTATGTACGAAGGAATTAAACATTTCCACTTACTCACGATTGCCATTAGTGCAATCATGCTTTCTGTGCGTTATGCGCTGATGATGGCGAATTCACAACTGGTGGACAAAAAGTTTTTTAAAGTCTTTCCGCACATTAATGACACCTTATTGCTGGGTACCGGCCTTGCGCTTGTGTTTATTAGCGGCTTTATTCCGTTTACGGATGCGGCTCCGTGGTTAACAGAAAAACTGACGTGCGTACTGGCTTATATTGCGCTCGGCTTTTTTGCTTTGAAATTAGGTAAAAACAAACTGTTGCGTACTTTCTCATTCTTTGGCGCACTCGGTTGGTTAGCCATTGCAGGAAAAATAGCAGTAACGAAAACCCCAGTTCTTTTTGGTTAATGAGGTAGGTAACCCATCATGCTTGAGTTATTTGATGAGGATTTTGATGCAATGGAACTTGCCGAAGGGGCACTGG
Organism: Vibrio nereis NBRC 15637; assembly: GCF_001591105.1. GTDB lineage: Bacteria > Pseudomonadota > Gammaproteobacteria > Enterobacterales > Vibrionaceae > Vibrio > Vibrio nereis. The sequence continues at coordinate 8,448 of NZ_BCUD01000001.1, forward strand.
TTTTAAACAAAGCGGTGAATCCTGAGACCAAGGTCCAATGGGCTGAAAATGAACTGCATCGATTACTACAAGAAGCTGAGTTAGTGCTTGCACATGAAACCGATGAAAAACAGCGCTTTGGTGTTCTTTTGCGTCTCTTTTATCATGAGTGGGGATTCAAAGGCGACCAAGATGCGTATTTTGATTCAGCCAACGCATTCATTGACAAAGTATTGGAAAGGCGCCGAGGTATTCCGGTGAGTTTAGGCGCGCTTCTGTTGTATTTTGGCCGCAAGTTGGGTTTTCCACTGAGAGGGATCACCTTTCCAAGTCAGTTTTTGGTGAAAGTTGAGTGGTATGGTGAAGCACCTCAGTACATTAATCCCTTCAATGGTGAGTTTGTCTCTGAGCATACGCTTGGCGCATGGCTGATCGGTCACAAAGGGCCCCTGGCTAAATTAAAACCGACTCATTTAGAAGAAACGGATAATCCAACGGTCATCGGCCGGTGGTTAGCGGTTCTGAAAAGCGCTCTACTCAGAGAAGAACGCTATACTTTGGCTTTGAGATGTACCGATTTAGCGCTAACATTTGTGCCGGATGACCCTTACGAAATTCGTGACCGCGGTTTTATCTACCAGCAACTAGACTGCCATCAGATCGCGTTGACTGATTATCAGTATTTTATCGAGCAGTGCCCGGACGATCCGGCGTCGGAGCTACTAAAGAATCAAGTGAGTGCCATGAGTTCCACTCAGGTCACTTTGCACTAAGTCCATCGGATTGCTGGTGGACAACAAAATTGAATAGAGAGAAGAAAATGGAACAGAAAATCGTTCACGTTGGCGATATTCCAGTTGCTAACGACAAGCCATTCACACTATTTGCAGGCATGAACGTGCTTGAGTCTCGCGATATGGCAATGCAGATTTGTGAGCACTACGTAAAAGTCACTGAAAAGCTAGGCATTCCATACGTATTTAAAGCTTCTTTCGATAAAGCAAACCGCAGCTCTGTGCACTCTTACCGTGGCCCTGGCCTAGAAGAAGGTATGAAGATCTTCCAAGAGCTAAAAGACACGTTTGGCGTAAAAATCATTACGGATGTACACACAGAAGCGCAAGCTCAGCCAGTGGCTGATGTTGTAGATGTGATCCAGCTTCCTGCTTTCCTAGCGCGTCAGACTGACCTTGTAGAAGCGATGGCGAAAACGGGTGCCGTGATCAACGTGAAGAAGCCTCAGTTTATGAGCCCTGGTCAAGTTGGCAATATCGTTGAGAAATTCGCTGAGTGCGGCAATGAAAACATCATTCTTTGTGAGCGTGGTTCATGTCACGGTTACGATAACCTAGTGGTAGATATGCTAGGTTTCGGTGTAATGAAGAAAGTGTCTAACGGCAGCCCAATCATTTTTGACGTGACTCACTCGCTACAAATGCGCGACCCATCGGGTGCGGCTTCTGGCGGTCGTCGTGAGCAAACTGTGGAGCTGGCGAAAGCCGGTCTGGCAACGGGTATTGCGGGTTTGTTCATTGAAGCGCACCCAAATCCAGATCAAGCTAAGTGTGATGGTCCATCAGCACTGCCTCTAGATAAACTAGAACCTTTCCTTGCTCAGATGAAAGCATTGGACGACTTGATTAAAGGTTTCGAGAATATCGATATCAAATAATCTGTAACGGCAGAAATAGACATGAAAAGGTTGGCTTAAACGCCAACCTTTTTTATTGGCAGCGTATTATTACTACCTCTGTTGAATAAGAGGTTTCGCTCGCAATATCAGTCAATTAAGCGGACTTCACAGCTAAACGATTGCCTGTGATCACCGAATAAAGCAATTGTAATTGTGTGGGTTTGTTACACATTTCTGGGTTCTTTTAGGTGATCTACTCTACATAAATATGAAATCAGTCTGTCAGGTATATATTGTTAATTTAAACTAGTTCAAGTTTTACTGTTCTCATCGGACTTCTTTTCCAAATATGTCTATTCATTAGAGCAGTAAGAAAAAAGCAGTGGAAATTAAAAAAGTTCAAAAGGTATGACAATGAAGCAAGGCCTGATCGTGAAAAGCGCACTGAGCGCGGCAATTCTTGCAACTCTAGCTGGCTGTGCAACCGCACCTCAGCACGAATGGGAAGCAGATAAAACATATAAGCTGACGGTTCTACACACCAATGACCACCATGGTCGTTTCTGGCAGAACAAATACGGCGAGTACGGTATGGCGGCACGTAAGACATTGATTGATGAACTACGTGCAGAAATTAAAGCGGAAGGTGGTAGCGTTCTTCTGCTATCTGGTGGTGATATCAACACGGGTGTCCCTGAATCGGATCTTCAAGATGCAGAACCTGACTTCAAAGGTATGAGCAAAATTGGTTACGACGCGATGGCGTTAGGTAACCATGAGTTCGACAACCCAATTGAAGTTCTTCTTCAACAGAAAGACTGGGCTAACTTCCCAATGCTATCTGCGAATATCTACGACAAGAAGACTGGCGAACGTATGTTCCAGGCTTATGAGGTGTTTGAGAAGCAAGGCATTAAGATTGCGGTTATTGGCCTAACGACGGAAGATACGGCGAAAATTGGTAACCCAGAATTTATCGGTGGTATTGATTTCCGCGACCCTAAAGCTGAAGCGAAAAAACTCATCGCTGAACTAGAAGAAACGGAAAAACCAGACCTAATCTTCGCTGTGACTCACATGGGCCACTATGAAAATGGCAACCGTGGTGTCAACGCACCTGGCGATGTGGCACTTGCTCGCTACCTTGACGAAGGCTCTCTAGACATGATTGTGGGTGGTCACTCACAAGAGCCTGTGTGTATGGAAGCGCCAAATGTTGTTAAGAAAAACTTTAAGCCTTCTGACGAATGTAAGCCAGACATGCAAAATGGTACTTACATTGTTCAAGCTCACGAATGGGGTAAATACGTCGGCCGCGCTGATTACGAATTCCGTAACGGTGAGCTAGAGATGGTAAGCTACGATCTGATCCCAGTGAACCTAAAGAAGAAGATCAAAGTAAACGGTGAATCTCAGCGCGTTCTAATTGAGAGTGAAATCGCTGAAGATGCAGAAATGCTAGAATTCCTACGCCCTTACCAAGAGAAAGGTCAAGCTCAGTTAGACGTTCAAATTGCTGAAACGAATGGCAAGCTTGAAGGAGACCGTAACGTGGTCCGTTTCCAACAAACGAACCTAGGTCGTTTGATTGCGGCTTCTCATATGGAGCGCGCAAAAGCAGATTTCGCAGTGATGAACTCTGGCGGTGTACGTGACTCAATTGCACCTGGTAATGTGACTTACAAAGATGTGCTTAAGGTTCAGCCATTTGCAAATATCCTGACTTATACCGACATGAGCGGTAAAGAGGTTCTGGATTACTTAAACGTAGTCGCAACAAAACCAGTAGACTCGGGCGCATACGCTCAGTTTGCGGGTATCACTATGACGGTTGCTAACGGTGAAGTATCGAACGTATTTATTAATGGTAAACAGCTTCGTCTAGACGAAACTTACCGCTTCACTGTACCAAGCTTCAACGCAGCGGGTGGTGACGGTTACCCTAAACTGACAGGTCACCCTGGCTTTGTTAACACTGGCTTTGTTGATGCAGAAGTTCTAAAAGACTTCCTAGAAGCAAACAGCCCAGTCGATGTGAACAAATTTGCGCCATCAGGTGAAATTGTTTACAAGTAAATTGACATCAATTTAGAAATCCCATTAACTAGAAGCGCTGCACAATCTGCAGCGCTTTTTTATTGATAGTATTTCATTTTATTCCTTTCGATTGGAGAACCTATGACTCCAGCAATCAATCTCGCTAAGAAGAAAAAGATCGCTCATACCATTCATCAATATGCTCATGACCCTAGAGCGGACAGCTACGGTTTGGAAGCGGCAGAAGTATTGGGGCAAGATCCATCTCAAGTATTTAAAACTTTGCTGTTTTGTTTAAATGGTGAGCCGAAAAGCTTAGCCGTTGCGGTGATCCCCGTAGACCAAAAGTTGAACCTGAAGTTGGCAGCAAAAGCCGCAAAAGCAAAGAAAGCCGATATGGCTGATCCTGATATCGCGCAGAAAACGACAGGGTATGTGGTTGGGGGCATTAGCCCATTAGGCCAAAAGAAAGCACTGCCTACTTTTATTCATCAGAGCGCGTTAGACAAAGAAACTATCTGCGTCAGTGCGGGTAAACGAGGATTAGAAATCGAGCTGGCGGCGCAAGATTTAGCGACACTGACACGCGGGCAATTTGCTGAGTTGTGTCTGTAACTTAATGGCTATAAAAATTAAAAAGGCTGGCGAAGATTGCCAGCCTTTTTTAGTCAACTTCTGGATGGATTAACGAGTTTCATCTTCCATCTGAGCGTTATCGACCACGTGGTTTTCGCCAAGGTCCTGAGGCAGAACCAAGTTAAGAATGATCGCGACGATACCACATAGGCTCACACCCTGTAGACTGAACTCACCGATACCAAAAGCCATACCACCAATACCGAATACCAAGGTAATCGCAACAATGACTAAGTTGCGGGATTTGTGTAGGTCAACGTTGTTTTTGATCAGTGTATTGAGACCAACGGTGGCAATAGAACCAAACAGTAGGATCATGATACCGCCCATTACAGGCATTGGAATTGTCTGTAAGCTAGCGCCCAATTTACCAACGAGTGCCAGTAAGATTGCCGTTACGGCTGCCCACGTCATGATCACTGGGTTGAATGCTTTGGTTAGCATTACTGCGCCAGTTACTTCTGAGTAAGTAGTGTTTGGTGGCGCACCCACCATAGAAGCGGCGATTGTTGCGATGCCGTCACCTGTTACCGTGCGGTGTAGGCCTGGTTTTTTCAGGTAGTTCTTTCCAGTGACGTTAGAGATAGCCAGCATATCACCCACGTGCTCAACCGCTGGAGCAATGGCGACTGGAATCATAAACAAAACGGCATTGATGTTGAATTCAGGGAGTGTGAAGTTAGGCAGAGCGAACCACGCAGCTTCTTCTACTGGTGTAAAGTCGACGATGCCGTAGCCTAGGCTTAAAGAATAACCGACCACGATGCCGCCAAGGATAGGGGTCAGCTTTAAGAACCCTTTCGCGAACACACTCAGTACGATTGTTGTTACTAATGATGCACAAGAGATAATCATTGATGCATCGGCATCCACTAGTTGAGTGCCGTCTCCCCCTTTACCTAAAGCCATGTTAACGGCAACAGGTGCTAAGCCTAGGCCGATAACCATGATGACAGGGCCGACAACAACAGGCGGCAATAATTTATGAATCACTTCAACACCGCGCGCCTTGATCAATGCGCCCATTGCAACATACACACAGCCAGCAGCCATTAGGCCACCCATAGTTGCAGGGATACCCCAAGTTTGAACACCATAAAGAATAGGAGCGATAAAAGCGAAAGAGGAAGCAAGGAAGATAGGAACAGAACGACGAGTAACAACTTGGAAAAGGAGAGTGCCGACACCAGCACCAAAGAGAGCGACGCTTGGGTCTAGTCCGGTCAGAAGCGGTACCAGAACGAGTGCCCCAAATGCAACGAACAACATTTGAGCACCTTGAATGGCATTTTTCATGTTTTTATTCCTTTAGCTGGCGAAAAGGGTGAATTTCAAGTTTTTCACCCATGAATAAAATAAAATTCGCGGGATTTTATCACCACGGCAATCGATTGCAATCCGAACTGGATCAATATTTTCTTTTTTGTTGCGTTTCAGGTGTGCTCTGGTGTGATATTACGACATTTTTATTTTTTACAAACCTGTCATTTAGTTGCCCACTTTTTGATAGTTGCTTATCATTTGTCACCAAAACATCAGATACCCATCCTAGGAACACTATGCGCCAACTTTTTTTATTCGCTTTAGTCTTCGCTGCACTGCCCGCGACTGCATTAACTTCTGTTGAGCTGTATGAAACGGAAATTGCATTGCAAGAATCCGCCAATGCGGATGAGCAAGCTCGCATTGAAGGAATGAAAAAAGTCATAATTAAAGCATCGGGTGTGCGCGAAGCCATCTCTCACCCTTTAATAAAGAAAGCATTTGAGCGCAGTGATGACTACCTAGCGCATTTTAGCTATGACCAGAAAAATGGCGTTAGAACACTCAAAATGGGATTTAGTGATGAACAGGTTCGCGCTTTATTGACTCAAGCTGAACTTCCTTTTTGGCCAGAGGCGCGTACCTCTGTGTTGGTGTGGTTAGTTCAAGAAGCAGCAGAGCGTGAAATTGTCTGGGAACATTCTAATTCAACAGTATTAAAGGCGATTCGAGAAGCGGCAGACAGGAGAGGATTACCCATTACCGTACCTGTCGGAGACTTTGCAGATGTTACAGGGGTATCGGTATCTGACTTGTGGGGTGGGTTTGCGAAATCGGTTGGTCAAGCCAGTCAGCGTTACCCAGTTGACGCTGTTCTGATTGTGAAGGGGGAAGGCGACCAATTGCGTTGGACGCTTTATGATCAAAAGCCTTCTGAGATAGGCACAAGCCGTCAGGAAATCGTATCAGGTTCAAGCGTGGGGGCTGAATCTGCCAGCCATATGATCAATGAAGTGAGTGATTACTTTGCAGGGAAAAATGCCGTGAAGGTCGCCAGTCGCTCGTCTTCGTCCGTTAAAGCTCGCTTTAGTGGGCTGAATAATCCAATTAGCTTGTTTATTATTGAAAATAAAATCCGACAGCTTAGTTCAGTGGCTTCAGTGGATGTATTGAATCTCCAGGGGACTCAAGTGATGTTGGATATTCATTTGCTATCGTCACAAAAAGAGTTTGAACAAGAATTGTTGCGTAATGTACCAGTTAGACGATTAATGACAGCAAGTGAGTTTAAGCCAGTGGTAGACGATGTTGTTGCGGCAGTATCTGAGCCTGATCTCAACGCATCTAGCGCTGTCAGTACAGCAACTGAGGCAGAAAAGGCGCAGCCTGAAAGCACTCAATCACCGCAAGCGGTTCAATCAACAGAAACATTGTTGCAGTTTGAATGGCAAGAACCTGTAGCAGAAGAGCAACCAGCGGAAAAAACAGAAAATGCGGAACAATTACTAGAGCAGGGTAAACAACCATCAGACGCATAGCTTACTTAGCAATCCGATGATATCAATAGGGCCTGAGAAACAGGCCCTGAGTATATTATTTAGACTCGAAACGATCTTTTTCTTCTTTCTCGACCTTAGATAGCCGCTTTAACTTCATTCCCAATTCTTTCCCTCTGGCACGCGCATAAAGAATATTGCCGAAGAAAGCCATTGTGGTAATGAGCAGTTCAACCACCGCTAACCAACGCTCGCCGCCGTCAATATAGAGTATGGTGAAGCCGTGCAAGAAATAGAGCATCAGGACAAAGTTAGCCCACGCGTGCGTATAAGGTTTGCCTGCCAGTATGCCAGGAAGGGGAAGGATTAACGGTACAGCCCAAGCGATGGCTAAAGTGATATTACTAATATGCGGATGGGGTGACAGTGAAAGTTGCCACAGCGCTATCCAAGTGAGTAATGCCAAATTACTAGACAAAGCAAGTAGGCGAAAAATCTTCGTTTGCGACTGCATCTCTTGCATCTTGATCATTCCTTTACTTTAAGCGCTGTTGTCGCCAGTCGCTTTCCAAGTTGTTGTGCAAGTTCGACTTCTTCTGCCGTTAAGCCTGAGTTTGATGAAGACACCGCACTTGCACCATAAGGTGTTCCACCGCTTGTGGTGGTATGCAGGGTTGGTTCCGAGTAGGGGATGCCTAAAATCATCATGCCATGGTGTAATAAGGGTAGCATCATGCTCTGTAGCGTGGTTTCTTGCCCCCCATGAAGCGTCGACGACGAGCTAAATACACAAGCCGGTTTGTCGATCAGTTCACCAGAAATCCAAATGGAAGTTGTTTGATCCCAAAAGTGTTTTAGTGGCGCCGCCATATTACCAAACCAAACTGGGCTGCCCATCGCCAACCCATCGCACTGTTTTAATTCCTGCAGTGTGATCACTGGGTCAGGGGAAGGTGCTGAACCGCTGATCTCTTCAACAGTGCGAAGTATCGCTTCACAATGAGGGATAGACTCTACCCCTCTTGCAATCTGTCTGGCAATCGAACGTGTGGAGCCGTGGCGACTGTAATACAGAACGATTATTTGGCAGCTCATAAGATCTCTAAAACTTGCTCCGGCGGGCGGCCATGACGTGCCTTACCATTATTGACGACCACGGGGCGCTCCATCAATTTCGGATGCTCTGCCATAGCGGCAAACAGCTCTTCGTCAGAAGCATTAGCTAAGTTGAGCTCTTTATAAATGTCTTCTTTAGTACGCATCATTTTTCGTACTTCAGAAAGCTCAAGCTGCGCGTAGAGCGCTTTCAGCTCTTCAACATTGAGAGGAGTATCAAGGTATTTGATGATCTCAGGTTGAATGCTGTTTTCTTCAAGTAGCGCAAGGGTTTGTCGGCTTTTTGAACAGCGTGGGTTGTGATAAATCACGACAGACATAAACGTAACTCCTGTTGTTATTGTAAGGCTAAGAAGCGTTCTCTTTCGACCATCAACTGGTCGATTCGAGCATCGTATCTTGCTTGTTGTAAACTGCCTAACTCAGCCAGCTGACTGGCTTGAGTGTAGTACTGAATGGCTTTATTCCAATTCGCTTTGAGTGCCAGAATTTCTGCGCGCGCTGCAAGATCTTCACTGCTGTGCCCAGCGCGAATATTGGCTTCTGACAATAAATGCCAGCCGTTCATATCCGTTGGGTGATCATGCGTGTATCGCTGCAATACGCGAATGGCATCTTCATACTTGTCTAGCTTAATGAGTGCGTTGGCATAATTAATGGTCACGACCGCATTATTCGGAGAGGCTTTCAGAGCTTTAACCAGCATGGCTTCGGCTTTAGCTGGCTGATTTTGATGAATGTATACATCGGTTAAAGCATCAATATAGAAAGTGTTATTCGGGTCATTTTTTATCAGCGAATGGAGGATACGACTTGCTTGGTCTAATTCTTTGTTGTCTAGGTGAACCAATGCTCGACCATACTGGAAAGCGGGTTGTATTTGGGCTGATGTTTTCTTCTCTGCACGGTCAAACCAGTCCTGCGCCGCTTTGGCACTCACGCCAGCGTAACGAGCAATCACACGCGCACGAGCAAGGTGGAAATCCAAAGACGAGGAGATACGTGTTTTAGGGTAAGCTTGAGCTCGAGAGCGACTGTCTGTAATACGGTCTTCAGGCAGAGGGTGTGTTAATAGCATTGGTGGTGGTTTGCTCGCATAGCGATACTCATCGGCCAATCGACCAAAAAAGCGTGGCATGGCTTGAGCTTCAAACCCGGCCTTCACCAAAGTTGAGATCCCGAAGTGGTCGGCTTCTTTTTCATTGCTACGCGTATAGTTTATTCGGCCTTGCATGCTGCCAGCGGTTGTTGCCGTGATCGCTGCCATACCCGCTTGAGGCGAGGCAATAGCAAGGAGCAAGGAGCCCGCCAAAGCGGCAATGGTCGCTGGTGTGCGCTTAGCTTGCTCTTCCATACTGCGCGCTAAGTGACGCTGGGTAACGTGTGCAATCTCGTGTGCGACAACAGAGGCCAGTTCACTTTCACTCTGCGCATGCAGAAATAAGCCAGAATGCAACGCAACATACCCGCCAAAAAAAGCGAACGCGTTAATATTCTTGTCACGAATCATAAAAAAAGTGAACGGAGTTTTGACATCATCCGCACTGGCGACCAACTTGTGGCCTAAATTACTAATGTATTCGCTTAATACTGGGTCATTAACAATCGGTTTGCTACTGCGAAGCATACGCATATAGGCATCACCATACTGTAGCTCCTGCGCGATAGATAAAGTGCTACTTGCGGTTGTTCCTATATCTGGCAATTCGAGACTGTTTGCCATCGAAGGTGGTGTGCTAAGCGCAGTGGCAACGCAAAGACACAGCAATGAACGCGTACGTTTAAACATAAATTGTAGATGAGACTCCGTTTGATATATTTGCCTGTACCGTAAGACTCTGGTGAGGCAGAGATACCTTTTTGACACTGAACCGGGAGGATGGTTTCCTCAACGATGATTTACCCGAGTTATCATTCCACTTGGATTCGTCAAAGGTGAGTTAAAGTTTGTTTGGTCAGCTTTCTATTTCCACTGACTCGTGTAAAAAAACACTATACAATAGCCAACATGATAAGCATCGAGCGAAATAATGGAACCTAATATTTTGGATTTACGCCAAGAGAGATGTCCATTGGCGCTGTTACTTGCTAAACGTCACACTAATGGGTTGAAAGTTGGTGAACAATGCGACATTTTGGTTTGCGACGCCAGCTCTATGGGTGATATAAAAAAATATCTTCAAAAGCAAATGGTTAAATTTACTTGTGAAGAGCTGGAAGGCTACTTTTGTATGCATGTAACGAAGGAATTTTGTTGAATGTTTGAAATGGTGAGTCGTTGGTATAAACGACGTTTCTCGGATCCTCACGCGGTTAGTCTTGTTACGATCCTTCTATTTGGTTTTATTACCATTTACTTCTTTGGCAACCTCATTGCCCCACTACTCGTTGCGATTGTTCTTGCGTATCTTCTTGAGTGGCCGGTAGTACAGCTTTCTCGCATTGGTATTCCGCGTACATTCGCGGTGATATTCGTCATTCTTGGCTTTACCAGCCTGATGCTGGTGGCGTTGTTTGGCTTAGTTCCGACAATATGGAATCAGGTGGGAAATCTGATCAACGATATTCCAACCATGTATGGCGGACTGCAAAAAGTCATTGCTGAATTACCAAAACGTTACCCTGAACTTGAAAATTTGCAGATTGTTGAGTCCATCGCCACGAATGCGAAGAACCAAGCATTAAGTATGGGGGAATCTGTTCTTAAAAGCTCTTTGGCGTCTCTGGTGAGTTTGGCAACCTTGGCGGTTTACCTGATCTTAGTGCCGTTATTGGTGTTCTTCTTACTCAAAGACAAACAAGAAATGATTCGGATGGCGAGTGGTATTTTACCGCGAAACCGTCGCCTGGCGAATAAAGTATGGCACGAGATGAATGAACAAATCTCTAACTATATTCGTGGCAAGGTGATGGAGATCTTGATTGTCGGTGGGGTGAGTTATATTACCTTTGCCATTCTCGACCTCAGGTATTCTGTTTTGCTGGCTGTATCTGTGGGTTTGTCTGTTTTGATCCCATACATCGGTGCGGCTGCGGTTACAGTGCCAGTGGCTATGGTGGGTTTGTTCCAGTGGGGGCTGAGCCCAGATTTTTACTGGCTGTTATTGGCTTATGGCATTATTCAGGCATTGGATGGTAACGTGCTTGTCCCTGTTTTATTCTCTGAAGCCGTGAATCTGCACCCAGTGGCGATCATCATTGCTGTTCTCGTTTTCGGTGGCTTATGGGGATTCTGGGGCGTCTTTTTCGCCATCCCTCTTGCGACTTTAGTCAAAGCTGTGTGGCATGCTTTGCCAAGCCATGATGAAGACGATGGAAGCAAAGAAGAACCCGAAACTTAATAGCTAATCTCTCAATAGTTGCGGTATAAAAAGCTCCATACATCACGTCTGGAGCTTTTTTTATATCGTTCACTGTAACGTTGCCTTAAAATAATTTACATCTAAGTAAGAAAATGTAAACTTTTTGCTTAAGAAAACGTTAGTCAGGGCGATAACATAACCAAATAATAAAATATATAAGACTAACTATTGAGGGACTGAAATGAAGTTTAGTCAAAAGATTGTTGCAGCTGCATCTGGACTGCTTTTAGTAACCGTGGTGTTACTTTCTATTCAACAACTGAGTACTGTCAAAGAGGAAGTCGAAGCACTCGTCGATACCAGCCTGACTGAAATGGTCAAGGGTGTGAAGAATACCGTCGAGTCTGAGATGGCCAGCAAAAAAGCACTCGCGAAGTCATCCACAGAGGTGATTGAGCTTGATCCACAAAATCGCCAAACGGTGAAAGAAATCCTAGAAAAACCGACGCTAAAAAACAGTTTCTTAGCCGTAGGTTTTGGTTATGAAGCGGACGGTTTTGTTATCGAAAACGATGATGGATGGGACGCTGGGCCTGATTACGATCCACGCGTTCGTCCTTGGTTCATTGATGCGAAATCACAAGGTCAGTTAGTCGTTACTGACCCATATGTTGACGCGTCATCTAAGAAAGTCATCATTTCAATTGGTACACCAGTCAAAGAAAATGGCCGTTTTATCGCGGGTATGTTCTACGATGTAGAGTTAGGTGGGTTAGCGGACTTGGTTAACAGCGTGAACCTGCTTGATGCTGGTTACATGTTCATTGTTACCGGCAATGGTACAACTATTGCTCACCCTGATTCTGCTAATAACGGCGAAAACATTTCTTCGTACCTACCTCAAGCCACAGTGAAAGCGGGTAATCAGCGCTTTGAGAGCGATGGAAAGAACTACCGAGTCCACTTCACTAAAGTACCATCAGAAAACTGGTACATTGGTGCAGTAGTGGACGAAGATATTGCTTTTGCTGCGATCGATGATATGCGCAACAGCTCTATCATTTATGTTTTGATCGGCTTGGTTCTAAGTGTGGCGATCCTTACTTTCCTAATTAAATTCCTAATGCGCCCGCTAGGCGTGCTGAATGACGCTATTCAAGACGTTGCTTCGGGGCAGGGGGATTTAACTAAACGCTTAAGCACGGATACAGACAAAGAGTTTATCCAACTGGCCGAAGGATTTAACCGCTTTACCGAAACGCTGCAAAAACAGATTCAGCAATCTAAAGCGATCGGCAATGAAATCTTGCGTGGTACGGAATTAACGGTTCAAAGCTCAAACGAGTCGTCAGAGGCGATGAGCAGCCAGCTACAAGAACTTGAGCAACTTGCGACTGCCATGAACGAGATGGCAGCAACGGCGACGGAAGTGGCAAACAACGCACAAGGTGCGGCAGGGGCTGCTCGTCAAGCTGATGACGCGACGCAAGAAGGCTCATCCGTGGTCAGAGAAACTGCTGTCTCAATTGATACGCTGTCAGCTCGTATTGACCAAGCTGTTGAAGAGGTTCAAGGGCTAGAGTCTGCAACCGCTAATATCGAAACCATTTTGAAAGTGATCAACGATATCGCGGATCAGACGAACTTACTGGCATTGAATGCAGCCATTGAAGCCGCTCGTGCTGGTGAGTCTGGTCGTGGCTTTGCAGTCGTTGCGGATGAGGTGCGAACGTTGGCGCAACGTACTCAAGAGTCAACAACCGAAATTCGCAGTATGATTGAACAGCTTCAAGCGGGTGCGAGTGCAGTTTCTGCCGCGATGAATGAGAGTAAACATACGGCGGTTGACGCGGTTGATCGAGCTCAGGCGGCGGACAATGCTTTGCAAAGTATTCGAGACGCGATTCAAAGCATCAATGATATGAATCTGCAAATCGCATCAGCGGCAGAAGAGCAAAGCCTAGTTGCGGAAGAAATTAATGCGAACACCATTAAAATCAAAGAACTCTCGACTCAGGTTTCCGATGCTCAGAAGAATGCCAATATTGCGATGCAAGCTCAGAGCGAAAATGTGCGAGAGCAAGACGAAATCCTAAATAAATTTACGGTGTAATGTCGTAGATAATAGAGAATGAAAAACGCCAGCATGTCGCTGGCGTTTTTATTGTTGGGGGTTACTTTTTTTCGTTCAAGTAATTAAGAACCACTTCGTGGTGATCTTTTGTTTTAAACTTATTGAAAACGTGCTCAATCACGCCTTCTTCATTAATCAGGAAGCTAATGCGGTGTAAACCATCGTACACTTTACCCATAAACTTCTTCTCGCCCCACACGCCAAATTGCTCAGCAACAGCATGGTCTTCATCCGAAAGTAGGGTGAAATTGAGGTTATCACGTTCAATAAACTTACCTAAGCGCTTAACAGGATCAATGCTGACGCCCAATACCACAACATTGTGTGCATCCAGTTCGGCTTTCACATCACGCAAACCTTGAGCTTGGACCGTACAGCCCGGTGTCATTGCTTTCGGGTAGAAGTAAAACAAGACCTTTTTACCCGCAAAATCAGAGAGTGTTACGGTATTTCCATCTTGGTCTAACAGGGAGAAAGCTGGGGCAGGAGTGCCTGCAGTTAGGGTGTTCATTATTTTTCCTTTCTATTCTATTGGCTGTTTTTGATGAAATTCAGAGAGCCTTGTACGTTCAACTCTTTACAAAGCTGTTCAAACTCTTCTTGAAGTTGCATTAAATTACACTCCGAATCGACACTTGCAGTAATCGCAATATGGAACTGGTTGGAATCTGCCGCCAGTTTCTCTTTTCCAATTGTCTGAGCACTTAATGAAGAAAGACCAATCTCTTTTTCTGCAAAAAACTGGGTAAAGAACTCAGTAAGACCTGGTCGGTCGTCTGATTCAATGAAAACTTCAAGTGTGTATGAGCTGTTGAGCGGCTCATGGGTAGAAGTACGCTTCATCATTGTGATGAGGTTTTGCTCCTGCCCTAAAAGAGGGAGGGTTGTCTCGACCCGCGTAATCGCACCATTGGTGCCAGAGAGCAGCATAATTAAGGTGAACTCATTACCAAACAGGGCAATGCGACTGTCAACAATATTGCATCCGGACTGGGTTACTAGGTGCACAACTTGGTTACACACCCCTGGGCGATCGGTCCCTACCGCAGTAATCACCAAATGTTGAGTCATAGAATCACTTATATCTTGTTAGGATTATTAATACGTTAGCTTAGCACATCTGACAGTGAGAAAAATGGTGTCAAGCCGCTTTAGAATCATTTTTGTCCACTTATCTCAAACGCGTTTGTTTCCTTACTTTGGACTGACACAGCCCCAAATAAAAGGCGTAATTTGCCAGATATCTAACATATGATAAATATTCATTCATTTAGGTGATTTAAGCGGTGTTAAGCGCTTGTCTTTTTCAATCGCCTTACAGTACCATGCAGAAAGTAAAGAAATGAGGGAGAAGGACATGTTTTCAGGAAGTATTGTAGCGTTAATTACACCGTTTAATCATGATGGTGAAGTTGATTACGTCAGCTTGAAAAAGCTGGTTGACTATCATGTAGCGTCTGGTTCAGACGGCATTGTGGCGGTTGGGACTACAGGTGAGTCTGCAACGCTGACTATTGAAGAGCATGTCAAAGTCGTACTAAAAACCGTTGAGTTTGCTGATGGTCGTATTCCAATCATCGCGGGCACAGGGGCAAATGCGACTCATGAATCTGTAACGTTTAGCCGTTTGCTTAATAACTCCGGCATCTCTGGTTGTTTAAGTGTCACGCCTTATTACAACAAGCCAACGCAAGAAGGCCTGTTCCAGCACTACAAAGCGATTGCTGAAGAAAGTGATGTGCCACAAATTCTGTATAACGTACCAGGTCGAACAGCGGTAGATCTATTGCCAGAAACCGTGGCTCGCCTAGCTGAGATAGAAAGTATTGTTGCACTTAAAGATGCGACGGGCGATTTAAGCAGAATTGCAATTCACCGTGAACTTTGTGGCGAAGATTTTATCTTACTAAGTGGTGACGATGCGACTGGCCTAGATTTTGTGAAACAAGGCGGCCAAGGCGTAATCTCTGTGACCAATAATATCGCCGCTGAAGACATGGCTAAAATGTTCAGATTGGCGAAAGAAGGTAAATTTGAAGAAGCTGAAATTATCAATCAGCGCCTAATGCCGCTGCACAAAAACCTGTTTATTGAGTCAAGCCCAATTCCAGTAAAATGGGCTGCGCATAAGATGGGGCTAATCGCGAACGGTGATCTTCGTTTACCACTGACAGAGCTGTCAGAAAGTGCTCGCCCAATTGTTGCACAAGCAATGAGTGAAGCTTGCATTTACTAAATTTAGGATGATTTGCCGAAGACTTTCTTCGGCATTTACTTATCAGGAGTCTCAATGAAATTGTCACGTCAGCTAGTACTAAGTTCACTAGCTGTTTTTGTTTTATCCGCATGTTCAAGCAGTCCAACACAGCGACGTCAGGCGAAAGATGACTTCGAGTATTTAAACACCGCGCCATTAAAAGAGTGGCAACTCGCTGACGATGCCAAGCCGCAGTTCTATACCAATTACAAGATCCCTCAAGGTAATTTTCAGGGTGGCATTGGTCATGAAGTTGATATTCGCCCTCCGCAGCAAATACTTGAACTTATTCCTGGCGCTCGAGTTGAGAACAAGCTTGGTGAAACGACACTTTGGTTACTTCGTGAAGATGAGTTAAACAAAGTGTGGCAAACCGCACTGACGATGCTTAATGAAAGAAATATCAGTCTACGTGAGCAAAGTGAATCCAAAGTTGTGACCGATTGGGTCGTTTGGACATCAGAAGACGAAGATACCGAAGTGGGTGCCCGTTACGAGATCAATAAAATTCAGGAGGATGGCCGTTATGGTTTCCAACTGTCTTTGGTTGATTGGCAACAAGGTGGCGAGCAAAAGCCGGTTACGCTCACCAATAAAGAGCGTTATAACACGCTGATGACCAACCTAGTAACCGCCCGCTACGACCTAGAGCTACGAGAAGAAGCTGCAAGAAAAGCCCAAGAGCTAGTGAAGTACATTCCAATCACTATGGGCTCTGACCGAAGTGGCTTCCCAGTGATCATTGCGCGTACTTCCTACGATACGTTATGGCCGCGTCTTCCGAAGTTCTTGACTACAATGGGCTTTACGCTTGAAGAACGTAACCAATCGCAAGGAACGGTAAAAGCCAAATACTCTGCGCCAGATGATGAGTTTTGGAATGATATCGGTGTGAAACCTATGGAGCTTAAATCCGGCGTGTACACATTCTTGCTGGGTGATTTAGGTAACCGAACGTCAATTAATGTCACTGACTCGAGTGGTAAACCTGTTGAAGAGCAGTTGCTGAAAGACATGGCTCCGGTCATTAGCGCAGTTATTGAGCGAGAGAATTAACGCTAGTACTGATGCTGTTTATGAGTGAATCTCTACGCTCGTTTCCACTATCAGAATGCACAATAAATAAAAAGCTGACCCATAAAAGGTCAGCTTTTTTTTGTTTTTTAGTGTGGATTACAGAACCATAGCTGCAATCCAACCAAAAATAATCAGCGGAATGTTGTAGTGGATAAAGGTCGGTACAACGGTTTCCCAGATGTGCTCATGCTGTTCATCAGCATTCAGGCCAGACGTAGGGCCCAAAGTTGAGTCTGAGGCTGGGGAGCCGGCATCTCCAAGTGCGGCAGCTGTGCCTACAAGAGCAACAGTAGCCATTGGCGAGAAGCCGAATGCCAGTGCAAGTGGCACATAGATAGTCGCGATGATTGGAATGGTAGAAAACGAAGAACCAATCCCCATAGTAACTAACAACCCAACCACAAGCATAAGAAGAGCGGCCAGAGGTTTGTTATCGCCGATGCTGGTGGATAGCGCTTCAACTAAAGACTCAACCCCTCCCGTTTGCTTCATTACGGCAGCAAAACCAGCCGCAGCAATCATGATGAAGCCAATCATTGCCATCATGTGTACGCCTTTGGTGAAAACATCGTGTGTTTCTTTCCACGCGATAACGCCACCAAAAGTGAATACCATGAAACCTGCTAGGCCACCAATGATCATCGAGCCAGTCGCAAGTTGCGCAGAAAGAGCGACAACGATACCGACTAAAGCCACCACAATGTTTTTCTTCTTGATGTGGTCCATGTTGGTATCAACATGTGTCATTTCAGTTTCTTTGTATTCACGTGGTTTACGGTAGCTAAATAAGATCGCAACTAGTAAACCACAAAGCATACCGGCAGCCGGTAGCAGCATTGCCACTGGAACTTGGCTGGCGGTCACGCTTTCTAGGCCGTTGTCATGCAGGTTTTTAAGAAGGATATTGTTAAGGAAAATACCGCCAAACCCGACAGGCAGAACCATATACGGTGTGACGAGGCCGAAAGTTAGCACACATGCAATCATTCGACGGTCGAGTTTGAGTTTCGCAAATACGCCCAACAAAGGTGGAATGAGAATAGGGATAAAGGCGATATGCACAGGAATAACGTTTTGTGAAGACATAGTCACAAGTACTAGTGCAATCAGTACTGCGTATTTCACGCCGGTAGAAGCGGCGCTATTCTCTTGGCCGTGGATACGTTTAATCACGCCATTGGCCATTAAATCAGTGATACCTGATTTAGAAATAGCAACAGCGAAAGTACCAAGCATGGCATAACTCAAGGCAATGGTCGCACCGCCACCGAGTCCACTTTCAAATGCTGAGACAGCATCGTTGAGGCTCATACCTGCAACCAGACCACCAACAATCGCACTAAATGTCAGAGCAACCACGACATTCACGCGCATCAGTGCCAGCAGCAGCATGATACATACGGAAATTACAACTGGGTTCATATTGTTCTCGTTTGTTGTGTTTACATGTTATTTATTATTGTCGGTATCAGCGTCAACCAGTGGCCACCCGCCAAGGTGTTTCCATTTGTTAACGATACCGCAAAAAAGCTCGGCCGTTTTTTGTGTGTCGTATAAGGCTGAGTGGGCTTCTTTGTTGTCAAATTCCATCCCTGCTGTTTTGCATGCTTTGGCCAGAACAGTTTGGCCGTAAGCTAGGCCACTGAGTGTCGCCGTATCAAAAGTAGCAAAAGGATGAAAAGGGACTCGTTTTAGCTGACTGCGCTCGCTGGCGGCCATCACAAAGTTGTGATCAAAGGTGGCATTGTGCGCGACAATAATTGCGCGGCTACAATCTGCTGCTTTTTGTTCTTTACGAACAAGTTTATAGATTTCTTTTAACGCTTCTGACTCTGGTATTGCACCTCGAAGTGGGCTAAATGGGTCACGAATACCATTAAATTCAAGCGCTTCTTGCTCAAGGTTTGCGCCTTCAAATGGCTCAACATGGAAATGAATGGTTGACGCTGGATGAAGATCACCGTTTTCGTCCATCTTTAAGGTAACGGCACAGATTTCTAAAAGTGCATCAGTTTGAGAGTTGAATCCTGCGGTTTCTACATCGATAACAACAGGAAAATAGCCGCGAAATCGTTTTTTCAGCGTCAATGCTTCGTTTTCTACAGTCATGTTGGCCTAAAATTGTGTGACAAGGACAGCATTATTGCAGATTCTTACACTAAGCAAAACCGGATTGTTGAATTAATAGTGGTCGATTTAGAGCGGCTTGTTCGAGTATTCCTTGGTCAACTCATTACAGGGGTTGGCCGAATTTTTGCATTGATATGTAGTGTTCTAACGATTAGCGGCAAGCTAACGCCTCGCCGAGTAAAAGAGAAATGCCTACGATGAAAAAACTGTTCGCGACCGGACTTACATTAACTCTAGCCTCAGTCACGCAACCTGCGTTGGCTATGGATGTCCGCTATGCCGCAGTACCGCAGCAGTCTCAGTGGCAGATGGTGACAAATACACCATTGGAGTGCCGATTGGTACACCCAATCCCAAATTATGGTGATGCTGTCTTTTCATCTCGTGCGAGTAAAAAGATGAACCTGGATTTTGAGTTGAAGATGAAACGTCCGATGGGCGAAACTCGCGATGTTTCGTTGATTTCAATGCCACCCGCGTGGAGACCTGGAGAGGGAGCCGATCGCATTACAACCATTCGATTCTTTCAGCAATTTGATGGCTATGTGGGGGGGCAAACCGCGTGGAGCATTCTTAGCGAACTGGAACAAGGGCGTTACCCGACATTCAGTTATCAAGAGTGGCAAAGGCGTGATCAAAGGGTAGAAGTGGCACTATCGTCGGTGTTATTCCAGCCATCTTATAATGTATTTAGCGATTGTATCGCTAACCTTTTACCTTATAGCTTTGAGGACATTGCATTTACTATCCTTCACTATGACCGTTCCAGTGTTGAGCTGAATAAGCGTTCGCAAAAGCGCCTTGCGCAAATTGCTGAATATATTAAGTACAACCAAGACATTGATTTAGTGTTGGTGTCAACCTATACCGCTTCGGAAGATTCTAAAAGTGAAAGCCAAAGCTTGTCAGAACAACGAGCAGTCGTATTGCAAGATTACTTCAAGTCATTAGGGCTGCCCGAAGATCGTATCCAGGTTCAGGGGTATGGTAAACGCCGTCCAATCGCTGACAATGCCTCACCCATTGGTAAAGACAAAAACCGCAGGGTAGTGATTTCTCTCGGCCGAACTCAAATTTAGCCTGTAGCCCCGTCATCTCACTTTGAGAGCAACGGGGTTAGTTTAGCCTAAACTTAGCAATCAAATTACAGTTGGTCGCTGTATCAATGTCTTGAACAAGCTTGGCGATGGTTGGGTTAGGGTGTCTCTTCATAAACTCAATCAGTGCTTTTCTACAGCAACCCATCGAGTCGACAAAGGCACTGCAATCTGTTTTAGGGCATTGAGGAACAAGAGTGAGTACTTTTTCTGACGCGAGCTGGAGGTATTTCAGCTCATATTTAGTTTCGCCGACATTTCGCCAGAAAGTTGCCATATTGTGGCACGAGATAACAGAGATCATCAGCCTATCTTCGACATTGACCTCATCTTCGTCACCCAGGCGTTCGCTTAAGGTTAACGCTTGTTGATAGTGCAGGATGCTGCGCAGGTGATCATGGTCTTTAAGTGCTGTATCAGCTAGAAGTGTATGTTTTTCCCATTCTGATATGCCCATGAATTTACTCTCCCTTATAAGAATTTACAAGAGATTAAATGATAATTATTATCATGTAAAGGTAAATAAAAAGGGCAGCGAGTGGCTGCCCTAATCTTGTGAGGCAATTAACCTTCTAAGCCAGCTGATGCTTGCGATAGTTGAATTAACTCAATCATGTAACCATCTGGGTCTTTAACAAAGGCAATGTGTGTGCTTCCACCTTTCACTGGGCCTGGTTCACGTGTCACGTTGCCACCTGCCGCTTTGATTGCATCGCAGGTTGAGTAAATATCTTCAACGCCAATAGCGATATGACCAAAGGCATTGCCAAGATCGTATTCAGTGGTGCCCCAGTTGTAGGTGAGTTCAATGACAGCCCCTTGAGATTCGTCTCCGTAACCAAGGAAAGCAAGCGTGTATTTGTATTCTTCGTTTTCATTCTTACGAAGTAGGGACATGCCCATGACTTCGGTATAGAAATTAATGGATTTATCTAAATCACCCACACGTAACATTGTGTGTAGAATTCTTCCGTTTGACATTGTCAGGCTCTCCTAATCTTCTGGATATACTTTATCTTTATATTCACACAGGTCTTCAATGATACAACTACCACAGCGAGGCTTGCGAGCCACACAGGTATAGCGTCCGTGTAGAATTAGCCAGTGGTGCACATCGAGTTTGAACTCTTTAGGTACTACTTTGAGTAACTTTTCCTCGACTTGATCAACATTTTTACCCATCGCAAACTTAGTGCGGTTTGATACACGATAGATGTGAGTATCGACCGCAATAGTAGGCCAGCCAAATGCGGTATTGAGCACGACATTTGCTGTTTTTCTGCCCACACCGGGTAAAGCTTCAAGTGCCGCGCGATCTTCGGGGACTTCTCCGCCATGCTTTTCTAGCAGGATCTTGCACGTTTTAATCACGTTTTCGGCTTTTGAGTTAAAAAGACCAATGGTTTTAATGTATTCCTTTACGCCGTCCACACCAAGGTCAAACAGGCCTTGTGGTGTGTTTGCTACGGGGTAAAGTTTGTCTGTTGCTTTATTGACGCTGACATCGGTTGCCTGAGCTGATAGCAAAACAGCAATGAGCAATTCAAATGGCGTGCTCCAGTTGAGTTCCGTTTGCGGTTTTGGGTTATTTTCCCTCAGTCGCTCTAGGATTTGTCTGCGTTTCTCTTTGTTCATGTTGAGGCTGCTTTCCAGTGTAATTTTTATTTTTACTAAATGGGATTAATTCGTTACACGTGCACGCTCGATAGCGGGTTTTTCTTGTTTTGGCTGACGTGCTTCCATTTTTTTATCAATGATATTTTTTAAGGCGATGAGCAGGCCGACACCAATAAACGCTCCGGGTGGGAGTAGGGCAAGTAAAAAACTACTGTCGAATTGGAAAACTTCAATGCGCAGAGATTTAGCCCAGTCGCCAAGTAACAAGTCCGCGCCATCAAATAGAGTCCCATTGCCAATAAGTTCGCGCATGGCACCAAGTACCACAAGTGCGCTAGTCATGCCTAGGCCCATCCAAAAGCCATCTTGAGCAGAAGGCAGCAGATCATTTTTGGATGCGAATGCTTCCGCTCGACCAATGATGATGCAGTTAGTCACGATCAATGGGATAAAAATCCCTAACGAGAGATAAAGCGCATAAGCGTAGGCATTCATCAGCAATTGAACGCAAGTTACTAGAGCGGCAATGATCATGACGAAAACCGGAATACGCACTTCTTTTGGTACATAATCTCGTACCAGTGAAACCGTGACGTTTGAACCGACTAGCACGAGTAGCGTTGCGATACCCAGTCCTAACGCATTGGTGACCGTAGACGATACCGCCAAGAGCGGGCACAGCCCTAACAGTTGAACCAGTGCTGGGTTATTATCCCATAAACCATTCTTTATCAGAGTTTTATGATCACTCATCGCTGCCTCCACAGTTGCGTGGTTGACTTAAAATTTTATCTCGATTGGCATTAACAAATTGAACAGTATTCTTGACCGACTTAACCACGGCACGCGGTGTGATGGTTGCGCCCGTAAATTGGTCAAAGTCACCACCATCTTTGCTGACTTTCCACGTTGATTCATTTTCCGGTGTCACTTGTTTGCCGTTAAAGCCAAGAATCCAATCGGTGATACGGAGATCGATTTTATCGCCTAACCCTGGTGTTTCTTGGTGGTTAAGTACGCGCGTGCCAGAGATGGTGCCGTCTTGTTCGATACCAATAATAAGTTTGATTGCGCCGTTATAACCATCTGGTGCAATCGTCTCAATCGCTAATGCACTCGGTTCTCCACCAAGTGTCGCCATGTATACGGGCATACTCTCTTCTGTGCCTAAAACTGGATCACTCACTAAAGTACAGGACGTATAAAGGTCATTATCGTGCATTTCATGAGGAATTACCTGATTGAGAACAGATAGAAGCTGCGCTTGTTCTTGCTGGTGTATTTGATCTTTAGTCAGGTAGTGCGTCAGTGCGACCACACCCGTTGATGCACAAGCGAAAACCGCTAAAACCACACCATTTTTACGAATTGCGTTTAACATGATGCTCCTTAGTGGCCGTAAGTTCGTGGTTTAGTGTAGTAATCGATCAGTGGTACACACATGTTTCCGAGTAATACGGCAAATGCGACACCATCAGGGAATCCACCCCAACTGCGAATGATGAACACCAAAGCACCGATGAAGGCACCAAAAATGAGTCGGCCTTTTACGGTGGTTGAGGCTGAAACCGGATCTGTGGCGATAAAAAATGCACCAAGCATGGTCGCGCCTGATAGCAAATGAACGATTGGTGACGCGGTTTCTCCAGGAGTAAGTAACATAAACAAACCACTGATGATGGTTAGGCTTAGTAAGAAGCTCACGGGGATATACCAGTTGATGACGCGCAGTTTGATGAGCGCGAGTCCACCGACAAGATAAGCAAGGTTTACCCATTCCCATCCGATACCAGCAAGAGCACCAAATATTGGCTGGTTTAATGCTTCGCTCGTTGTGTTGCCGGTATGCAGTGCTGTTTTGAATGCATCAAGTGGCGTTGCCATCGTGATGCCGTCAATCCCTGCTCTGACTTGTTGAAGGGATAAACCGTCCAGATTAAAACCAGTGAAAATTAAAGCAAATGCATCACCCATCGAGATAGGTGCGCTTTGAAGTTCGGTTGGTGATATCCAACTTGTCATTTGTACTGGGAACGAAATCAGCAGTACAACGTATGCAACCATCGCAGGGTTAAACAGGTTTTGCCCGATACCACCGTATAGGTGCTTAGCGATTAAAATGGCAAATATCAGGCCAATGGCTACAATCCACCAAGGTGATAGGGGAGGGATAGCGACGGCAAGCAGCCATGCGGTAACCAGTGCACTATTATCGCGTAGCGCAGACATCGGTGGACGTTTTCGAGCGACCATCACTAGGGCTTCAAGTCCTAGTGCAATGACGATGGCCATAGCGAGTTGAATGATCGTGCCCCACCCAAAGAAATAGGTTTGAGCAAAGAGTCCAGGTAGCGCGCACAACGCTACCCACTTCATTAGATCAGGAGTGCTTCTACGACTATGCGCATGGGGTGAGCTGGCAATAAAAAAGGCCACTACTCTTTCTCCTCAGTTTGTTTTTGTTGTTCTTTCTGTGCTTTACGCGCTTTAGCACGAGCGATAGCTGCGGCAACCGCGGCTTTTTTCGGATCGTCTGATTCGTTTTGTGCTTCGGGAGTTTCCTCAGCAGGCTGCTTGGCGGCCTCTTGCTCCGCTTTACGCGCTTTGGCCCGAGAGATAGCTGCGGCAACGGCAGCTTTTTTCGGATCGTCCGTTTCTGATTTCGCTTCTGGAGTTTCCTCAGCAGGTTGCTTGTCGGCCTCTTGCTCCGCTTTACGCGCTTTAGCACGGGCAATAGCAGCAGCAACTGCGGCTTTTTTCGGATCGTCTGTTTCTGATTTCGCTTCTAGAGTTTCCTCAGCAGGCTGCTTGTCGGCTTCTTGCTCTGCTTTACGCGCTTTGGCACGGGCAATAGCAGCGGCGACGGCGGCTTTTTTCGGATCGTCTGTTTCTGATTTCGCTTCTGGAGTTTCCTCAGCAGGCTGCTTGTCGGCCTCTTGCTCCGCTTTACGCGCTTTGGCACGGGCAATAGCAGCGGCGACGGCGGCTTTTTTCGGATCGTCCGTTTCTGATTTCGCTTCTGGAGTTTCCTCAGCAGGCTGCTTGCCGGCCTCTTGCTCCGCTTTACGTGCTTTGGCCCGAGCGATAGCTGCGGCAACGGCGGTCTTCTTCGAATCGTTACCTTCGGAGCCCGAGTTATTCTCGTCACTTGGGGCTTTTTCTGTTTGCTGCGCGGCTTTCCGTGCTTTGGCTCTGGCAATGGCGGCAGCAACAGCATCTTTTTTGTCCGAGCTTTCAGAACTTTGCTGAGTCTCTTGATCTTTTTGAGCCTTACGCTCTCTCGCTTGGCGTTTGCGCTCTTCGCGCAACTTAGCCATCTCCGAGTTATCGGGCTCTTCCTGCCCTGATTGCATTGCCGCAGCTTGTTTTGCCTTCGCTTTCGCAATAGCGGCTGCAACGGCAGGTTTCACGCTTGGTTCTTTCTCTTCTGCTTGACCAGACTTCTGAGCTTTCACACGTGCAATCGCAGCAGCAATAGCATCATCACCGCCGGACTTTTTCATTTCCTTGCGGCGGTTGTCAGCGGCTTTCTTGAAGCGGTTTTCACGTTCCGCTTTGTCTCGCTCCATACGAGCATTTTTCTCTTCAAAACGCTGTTTGGCACGTTCGGCGGCTTCTGCTTCTTCTTCGCGTGTGCGAATTTCAGCTTTCGCTTGACGATAATATTGTACAAGAGGAATTTCACTTGGGCACACAAAGGCGCATGCACCACACTCGATGCAATCTTTAAGGTTCAGCTCTTCACACTTTTCGTATTCCGCAGCTTTTGCGTGCCATTGCAACTGTTGAGGCAGGAGTGAAGCAGGGCAAACCTCTGCACACTGACCACAGCGAATACACGCCATTTCGTATTGATCAGGTGAAATCTCTTTACGCGTTGGCGCTAAGATACAGTTGGCGGTTTTAGTAATAGGGACGTTGGCGTGTGGCAACGTGAACCCCATCATCGGCCCACCCATAATGAGGCGAGGGAGCCTTTTGTCTGCTTTGTAGCCAAATTCTTCGAGCAGCGATTGCACTGGCGTACCGATCAGAGTCCAAACGTTTTTTGGTTGCTTAAACGTATCGCCAGTCAGTGTCACAATACGTTTTACCAACGGCTCGCCATCACAAACAGCGCGTTTAATCGCTTGCAGCGAACCAACGTTTTGGACAAGAAGCCCAATATCAGCAGGAATGTTATTGGCTGGTACTTCTTTGTTGGTCAGGATCTTAATCAGCTGTTTTTCGCCGCCAGACGGATATTTGGTCGGGATGACACGAATAATAATATCTTTGTGTTCGGCGGCTTTTTTTAGCGCGTCAACGGCTTTGGGTTTGTTGTCCTCAATACCAATGATGGTCAGCTTAGGCTTAAGAATGTGTTCAACAATCTCAATACCCTTTACTACCTCATCGGCATAGGCTTGCATTAGCATGTCATCCGCAGTGATGTAAGGTTCACATTCCGCAGCATTGATGATCAAAATTTCTGTTCGAGCTAACCCAGCCTGGATTTTTTTGGCAGTAGGGAATCCAGCACCACCCATACCCGATACGCCCGCTTGTCGAATGATTTCAATCAGTTCATCAGGTGTGCGGGTTGTAAAATCGTCAATAGGCTTACGTTCAATCCATGTATCTTGACCGTCTGGCTGTATGATGATGCACATCTCAGGTAAACCAGAAGGGTGAGCGGTTGTGCGAGGTTCAATTGCCGTAATAGTGCCGGATGTTGGCGCGTGCACAGGCAGCATAAAGCTCGTGTCGTATTTACTGAGCGGCTGCCCTTTTAGGACGCTGTCGCCCACGTTTACGATGATTGCGCCCGGTTTACCAATATGTTGTTTGATTGGTAAGACGATTTCTGAAGGAATGCTAGCTTGAGCAATTTCAGTTTTTAGGGATTGTTGTTTATTTTCTGGCGGGTGAATGCCTCCGGGAAAATCCCAAAGTGCGCCAGATTGAATTTGTTCTATTAATGACAACATACCAGTCCTTAACTCACGCTATCCTGCTTGTTTGCAGAATCGGTAATATCAACAACAGGAATGGCGTCCAATTGCCACTTCCAGTTCGCAGTGGTCGGTTCCACAGGAATCATTTCTATACAATCGGTTGGGCACGGTGCAACGCATAAATCACACCCGGTACACTCGTCCTTGATCACGGTGTGTAAGGCTTTGGTGCCACCTACAATCGCATCAACAGGACAAGCCTGAATACATTTAGTACAGCCAATACACATATCTTCATGGATGAATGCGACTTTCTTTACATCATCTAGTTCATGCGCAGATTCGGTTGCTTCGACGCCCATAAGGTCGGCCAGTTTTTCTATTGTGGCTTGACCGCCCGGAGGACATTTATTGATGGCATCGCCATTTGCGATAGCCTCTGCATATGGTCGGCAACCTGGGTAACCACATTGGCCACATTGTGTTTGCGGGAGGATGTGATCAATCTGATCAACAATAGGATCAGCCTCTACTTTGAAACGAATCGAGGCGAAGCCTAAGATCGCACCAAATATGGCAGCAAGTGTTGCGATAGCAATCACGGCGATTAAGATCGTGCTCATTACAATTTCACCAAACCTGTAAAGCCCATAAACGCGAGTGACATAAGACCTGCGGTAATCATTGCAATGGATGCACCTTTGAATGGCGCAGGGACGTCAGCCGCCGCAATTCGCTCACGCATTGATGCGAACAAAATCAGCACTAGAGAAAAGCCGACCGCCGCACCAAAACCGTAAATAATGGATTCGATGAAGTTATGGTTTTCGTTGATGTTGAGCAGCGCTACCCCGAGTACCGCGCAGTTTGTTGTAATTAGCGGTAGAAAGATCCCGAGCAAGCGGTATAACGTTGGGCTTGTTTTATGCACGACCATCTCTGTGAATTGCACGACAACAGCAATCACAAGGATAAAGCTCATGGTACGCAAATACTCTAACCCTAAAGGCGCTAGGATATAGCTTTCGACAAGATACGAGCACACTGAGGCGAGAGTTAGCACAAATGTGGTTGCTAACCCCATACCTATCGCGGTCTCCAATTTCTTGGAAACCCCCATGAATGGACATAGGCCCAAAAACTTCACTAGTACAAAGTTATTGACTAGGACTGTACCAACCAACAACAAAAGATATTCGGTCATAGTTATATATTTAAGAAATTCCGATCCCGACATTATCCTGCTTTGCTTAGCCAATAACAACCAAGGAAAGCTAAGGTTTTATATTGATGAGTGAATTTTATACAGAATTATAGTGAAATCGTTGAGAAGTGCAGCTTTGTTGGTAAGAGGCTAAAAACGAAAAAAGCCCAATCTGATGATTGGGCTTTTTTCTGAATTTGGCTCCCCCTGCGGGACTCGAACCTGCGACATACGGATTAACAGTCCGCCGTTCTACCAACTGAACTAAGGGGGAATTGCGTTAAGCGGGGCGAATCTTAACTTTGGTGCATGTGGGTGTCAACACTCACAATGCAATAATTTTAAAAAATAGTATCAAAAAGCGCTTTACTTTCTTGAACCCCTTACAGGCTATGGGCTCTGTTTACTTATCCACTAAAATTGTGGATAACTGTGTTAATTAAGTCTTAGCAACTCAATTTTCGAATTTTCGATACCGTTAAAAATAAAAAGCTAATTACAGTTTTAATTTTATAACCACATGAAAATAAAAGGATAAATAAAATATTCAGAGGTGTGTGATATTTCGATGAGCAAAATGTGTGCTGGGGATGTTTGGGCGATTTTTATGAAAATGTGTATAAGCTGTGACTTAAATATGTGAGATTTTTAGGGGGGATCTCTAGCAGGGCGGAAGATAATAACAGGATTGAATTTGATGATCTAGCACCAGAATAACTATTTTTTTAAAACAGGCTTATATTTCATCGCTAGCTATTGTGCATGTATATCTATACAGCCACAATACGCAGAGTTGAGTGCGAGTTAATGTAGAGGTTTCCATGAGCAAAGAGTTTGACTTGGTATCGGAATATCAACCATCGGGCGATCAGCCAACGGCGATCCATCAGCTGTTAGATGGCCTGGATTCTGGCTTAGCTCATCAAACGTTGTTGGGTGTGACGGGGTCGGGTAAAACATTCACTCTGGCTAATGTGATTTCACAAGCTCAGCGCCCAACCATTTTATTGGCGCCGAATAAAACGCTAGCAGCGCAGTTGTACGGGGAAATGAAATCCTTCTTCCCTAATAATGCGGTTGAATACTTCGTTTCCTACTATGATTATTACCAACCTGAAGCTTATGTTCCGACCACAGATACGTTTATTGAGAAAGATGCGTCGGTCAACGCGCATATAGAGCAGATGAGGTTGTCAGCAACCAAGGCGTTGTTAGAGAGAAAAGATGCCATCATTGTGGCGTCCGTATCGGCCATTTACGGTCTTGGTGATCCTCAGTCTTATTTGCAGATGATGCTGCATATTCGTCGCGGAGATGTGATGGATCAGCGCGATATCCTGCGTCGTCTGGCGGAGCTACAATACAGTCGTAATGATGTTGCGTTTGAACGCGGTCAGTTTCGAGTGCGTGGTGAGGTGATCGATATCTTCCCGGCAGAGTCAGATCAGGATGCTGTCCGTATCGAAATGTTTGATGATGAAATTGATTGTGTGAGCGTGTTTGACCCTCTCACCGGTGTAGTGAAACAAAGGGATCTACCTCGTTATACTATTTATCCTAAGACCCACTATGTCACTCCAAGGGATCGTATTTTAGAAGCGATTGAGAACATTAAGCTTGAGCTTGATAGCCGAAAAAAACACCTGCTAGACAATAACAAGTTGCTGGAAGAGCAAAGGATTAGCCAAAGAACGCAGTTTGATATTGAGATGATGACGGAGCTAGGCTTCTGTTCAGGCATTGAAAATTATTCAAGGTATTTAAGTGGTCGCACAGAGGGTGAGCCGCCGCCAACGCTATTTGATTATTTGCCTCACGATGGCCTTCTGATCATCGACGAGTCCCACGTGACAGTCCCGCAGATTGGCGCCATGTATAAGGGTGACCGCTCTCGTAAAGAAACGCTGGTGGAGTTTGGTTTCCGCTTACCCTCTGCGTTGGATAACCGCCCACTCAAATTTGAAGAATTTGAATCATTAGCGCCGCAGACTATCTTTGTATCGGCGACGCCTGGCAACTATGAACTAGAAAAGTCTGATGGGCAGGTGGCAGACCAAGTCGTACGCCCGACTGGGTTATTGGATCCAGAATTAGAGGTTCGTCCAGTCGCAACGCAGGTTGATGATCTGTTGTCTGAGATTCGTATTCGAGCGGCAAAAGATGAACGCGTCTTGGTGACCACGTTAACCAAACGAATGGCGGAAGATCTGACCGAGTATCTGACAGAACATGATGTCAAAGTGCGTTACTTACACTCCGACATTGATACGGTGGAACGAGTGGAAATTATACGTGATTTACGCTTAGGTGAGTTTGATGTGCTTGTGGGTATCAACTTGCTGCGAGAAGGCTTGGATATGCCAGAGGTATCTTTGGTTGCTATTCTTGATGCCGATAAAGAGGGCTTTTTACGTTCTGAACGTTCATTGATTCAGACCATTGGTCGGGCAGCGCGGAACGTTAGCGGTAAAGCCATTTTATATGGAGACTCGATCACTAAGTCGATGAAGAAAGCGATGGACGAAACGAATCGCCGTCGTGAGAAACAGCAAGCTTACAATGAAAAGCTGGGTATAGAGCCTCAGGCGCTGAAGCGAAATATCAAAGATATTATGGAACTGGGCGACATTACCAAGAGCAAAAAGCAACGTGCTAATAAACAGGTACCTCTTTCTAAAGTCGCAGAAAGCTCACAGAGTTACTCTGTGATGACGCCACAGCAACTGGATAAAGAGATCAGCAAACTGGAAGCACAAATGTATCAGCACGCACAAGATCTTGAGTTTGAGTTGGCGGCAGAGAAGCGAGATCAAATAGAGAAGATGCGTCAGCAGTTTATCACTAACAGCTAGACAGACGACTACGCAAAAAAATAGCCAATAGAAAGATTCTATTGGCTTCATTTTGTGAATACTTAGTTCACTAACAACGTCAGTTGGCTAGGTGACCCATAAGGGTCTCCTAATATAAAGCAGATATCGTGCCAATAAATAATCAGCCGTATTTGTTTAAAATAAAAGCAAATGTGCCTGCGATAGCCCTTTTTGTTTGCAAAATGCAAAGCCTAATGCAATTATTTACTACAAATTGCAATGCAATCTATGGCTAGGATATGCAAAATAATACAAATAACACCAAAGCAAAATATTTGCTTATGGTTGAAGATACGGTCTCTGTTGCAGCACTGTATCGCTCATACCTCACTCCATTACATATAGACATTAACATTGTCGGAACCGGGCGAGAGGCGATCGAAAGCCTTAATTTCCGTACACCTGACCTCATACTGCTTGATCTGCGTCTGCCTGATATGACGGGCATGGATGTGCTGTCTGCGGTAAAACAGAAAAACCCTGATGTCCCAGTTGTATTTATGACCGCTCACGGTTCCATTGAAACTGCGGTTGAAGCGATGCGCCTTGGCGCTCAGGACTTTCTTATTAAGCCCTGTGAAGCTGATCGTCTTCGTGTCACAGTCAATAACGCACTTCGTAAAGCAAACAAGCTTAAGAACGAATCTGGTGCTAAAGAAAATCAGGGATATCAAGGGTTTATTGGTAGTAGCCAGACGATGCAGGCGGTTTATCGCACGATCGATTCTGCCGCTTCGAGTAAAGCTAGCATATTCATTACCGGTGAAAGTGGTACTGGTAAAGAGGTGTGTGCCGAAGCTATCCACGCTGCGAGTAATCGTGGTGACAAGCCTTTTATTGCCATTAACTGTGCTGCAATCCCGAAAGACTTAATAGAAAGTGAATTGTTTGGTCATGTTAAAGGGGCGTTTACGGGCGCAGCGACAGACAGACAGGGCGCGGCTGAATTGGCTGATGGAGGCACCCTGTTTCTTGATGAGTTGTGCGAGATGGATCTAGATTTGCAGACAAAGTTACTGCGCTTTATCCAGACAGGCACCTTCCAGAAGGTTGGGTCGTCTAAGATGAAAAGTGTAGACGTTAGATTTGTTTGTGCGACCAACCGTGATCCGTGGAAAGAAGTGCAAGAAGGACGTTTCAGAGAAGATTTGTATTATCGACTCTATGTGATCCCTTTACACTTACCACCTTTACGTGACCGTGGTGATGATATTATCGAAATCGCTTACTCACTTTTAGGCTTTATGTCGAAAGAAAAAGAAGAAGGCAAGGACTTTGTTCGTTTGTCGCCTGAAGTGGTAGAACGATTTGCCCACTATGAGTGGCCGGGAAACGTGCGACAATTACAAAACGTGCTTAGAAATGTCGTGGTGCTAAACAACGGCAAAGAAATCACGATGAGTATGCTACCGCCACCGCTGAATAGACCGATGGAAAACCAAATTAAGGTGGAGTTAGTGGGCAAGCAAGAGCCTTCTGTCCATGACATATTCCCTCTTTGGTTGACCGAAAAGAAAGCGATAGAACAGGCGATTAAAGCTTGTGATGGCAACATCCCTAAAGCAGCAGGTTATCTGGATGTGAGCCCATCTACCATTTATCGTAAATTACAAGCTTGGAATACTAAGGAAACCCAGTAAATAATGGATGTTCTAAACCAAAGTAAGATTGACCGTCTCGCGAACGAGATAGGTGAAGAGAATGTACCGCTTTTGCTCGATATTTTTTTAGGAGAGTTAACTCAATATATTGAAAAATTGACTGATGAAGAGCACCTCGACGTCAGCCAATATTTGGCAGAGATTTGCCATGCTTTAAAAAGCAGTGCGGCTAGCTTTGGTGCGGAAGCCCTATGTGCGTTTGCTATCGAAATTGATGCAATCGCAAAAATGGGTGACATTACGGATTTAGAGTCAACTCGACTGAAAATGATAGCGTTGCTGACAGAAACTCAGCAGCGCTACCAGCAATTAATCGCGCAATAGCGACTCAATAGCGTGTTGAAGTTTGGTTCTGTCGTGTCGCCAGTCTCGGTTGGGTGAAGCTAGAGGCGTGGTGACACAATTCCACATATCCAGTTCTGGATGAGGTTCGTCGCCCAGAACTACATCAATTCTTCGACCTCGGCACGCGCGTTCACACCACTCCAGCTTTTCTACCAAAGACATTTGGCCAGCAGGTCCAAATTCAGGTGATAAGTTTTCCACGAAGATAAGCTGCGCTGTTTGATTATTGGCAATCGCTCGGCCTATTTCCGGAAGCAGCAGCGGAGGCATAATGCTGGTTAAAAAACTACCAGGCCCCAAAATAATCCCATCGGCTTGTTCGATCGCAATCACGGCTTCCCGGGTTGCAGGTACTTCAGGCTCTAAATCTAGCCGCACCAGTTTATCTGGCATCTCATCGACGCTGGTTTCACCAGTTACCCATTTGCCATCTGGGGCCAATGCTTTTAGATCAGAAGGGTGTTCAGTCATTGGGATGATATTGACATCCACTTTCAGCATATTTCGGATCAAATTTGTAGCATCGAGAGGACGAACAGAAAGGTTATCCAATGCGGTGAGCATGAGATTGCCTAAGTTATGGCCATCCAGTTCGCCAGAACCTTTAAAACGGTACTCAAACATCATTGAACTAATGGAAGGCTCAGTGATCAACTGATTGATACAGTTACGTGTATCCCCCCAGGCTATCCCGCCTTGGCAATCACGAATACGCCCGGTCGAACCGCCGTTGTCTGTTGTTGCAACAATACCCGTTGCATTTTCACCGAAGTCTTTTAGTGCCGCAAGCATTCGGCCCAGACCGTGACCACCACCAATGGCGACGACTTTTTTGGATGAGTACAGAGTCATGAATATCTTCTTATTTTTTTAAAATCAGCCACAATTTATCGTATTGCATTCATATGAGATACCCAATTGAGGGTATTTTGGGCTTAACCTAGTTTTTTTTTGACGTTGAGGGTAGAAGCACGCACAATTATTAAGTATTTTATGTAACAGCTGTCGTTTTTGGAAGCAAATAGCACAAAGACGATTGCCATAACTCCGAGCTCGTTAGGCTAAGTTCAATCGAATAAGCGTGGTGAGCCAGTGACAGGTCGTCACAAGGGCATAGTTGGAAATGATTATGCCTCCCGTGTTTGGAAAGGTGTTCCGTGGCGCAACAATTCGAAGATAGATTCCATCGCAAGTTTTACTATTTGCGACTTTCCGTTACTGACGTTTGTAACTTTAAATGTAATTACTGCTTACCTGATGGCTATAAGCCTTCGGGGCAGAAAAACTCATCCTTTTTAGCGCTTCCAGAGATCAAACGCGTTGTGCGCGCGTTTGCGGATTGTGGCACATCAAAAGTGCGCATTACTGGCGGCGAACCCAGTCTCCGTAAGGACTTTACTGATATCATTCAAACGGTCGCTGAGACGAATGGTATTAACAAAATCGCGACGACGACCAATGGCTACCGAATGGAAAAGCAGGTGGCAGAGTGGCGAGAGGCCGGTCTAACCGACATCAATGTTAGCGTGGACAGCTTAGACCCACGCATGTTTTACCAAATCACTGGCGAGAATAAGTTTTCTCAGGTGATGGGGGGAATAGATCGTGCGTTTGAAGTCGGGTACCAGC
This sequence comes from Vibrio nereis NBRC 15637, assembly GCF_001591105.1. GTDB lineage: Bacteria > Pseudomonadota > Gammaproteobacteria > Enterobacterales > Vibrionaceae > Vibrio > Vibrio nereis. Next base: position 42,871 of record NZ_BCUD01000001.1, read on the forward strand.
AAATCAAGGTCAATGTTGTTCTGATGAAAGATGTGAACTCCCAAGAGCTTCCCGCTTTTTTAAATTGGATCAAAGACAGACCAATCCAACTGCGTTTTATCGAACTGATGCAAACAGGTGAAATGGATGATTTGTTCCAAAAACACCATGTTTCTGGCGTTGGTATCCGTAACCAGTTGATTGCTAACGGCTGGCTCTTAAAAGCACGTGCTAAGAATGACGGTCCGGCTCAAGTATTTATTCATCCTGACTATAAAGGTGAAATAGGCTTGATCATGCCGTATGAAAAAGACTTTTGTGAAAGCTGTAATCGCCTACGCGTATCTGCCAAGGGCAAATTGCACTTATGTCTTTTTGGTGAGCATGGTGTTGAGCTACGTGACTTACTTCAGCAAGACTCTCAAGAAGAAGCTCTGATTCAAAGAATTCAGGAGCAATTGCAAACGAAGTCTGTCAGCCACTTCCTTCATGATGGTAACTCTGGTATGACACCGCATTTGGCGTCTATCGGCGGTTAAAAACCAGCAACAATTTAACCAATTTTTATTTTTGCTGGGTATAAGCTCGGCAGGATCAGAACTTATTTAAGTAGGTAGGTGAACAATGGGTCACGCAGAAAGCAAATTTCAACCAGCAAATATCGCAGTACTAACCGTTTCTGACACGCGTACAGAAGAAAACGACACTTCGGGTCGCTTTCTTGCTGAAAACGCACAAGATGCAGGACACAACGTGGTTGATAAGCAAATTGTTATTGATGATATGTACAAGATTCGAGCTATCGTTTCTCAGTGGATTGCAGATGATAATGTGCAAGCTGTGATGATCACTGGCGGTACGGGTTTTACCTCTCGTGACAGCACACCTGAAGCGCTGAAACCACTGTTTGACAAAGAAGTTGAAGGCTTTGGTGAACTATTCCGTATGGTTTCTTACGAAGAGATTGGTACCTCAACTATTCAATCACGTGCTATTGCGGGCTTTGCGAACCACACAGTTATCTTCGCTATGCCGGGTTCGACAGGTGCTTGTCGTACAGGCTGGACTAAGATTATCAAGCAACAGCTAGATGCGAGTCATCGCCCTTGTAACTTCATGCCTCACCTGTCTGTTTAAGCGGGGGACTGTATGAGCCAACTTACCCATATAAATGCTTCAGGCGAAGCGAACATGGTGGATGTGTCTGCAAAAGCAGAAACAGTACGTGAAGCACGTGCAGAAGCATTTGTTCATATGGCACCGGAAACACTTCAACTGATTGTTTCCGGCCAGCACCACAAAGGTGATGTTTTTGCTACTGCGCGTATTGCGGGCATCCAAGCGGCGAAAAAAACGTGGGATCTTATTCCGCTGTGTCACCCATTGTTGCTTTCTAAGGTCGAAGTTCAGCTTGAAGCGATTGAATCTGAAAATATGGTTCGTATCGAGTCGGTTTGTAAATTAGCGGGTAAAACCGGTGTCGAAATGGAAGCGTTAACAGCGGCTTCTGTTGCGGCACTGACTATCTATGATATGTGTAAAGCGGTCCAGAAAGATATGGTGATCGGTCAGGTTCGTTTGTTGGAAAAGACAGGTGGCAAGTCAGGTCACTTTAAGGCAGAAGCATGATTAAAGTTCTCTTTTTTGCACAAACTCGTGAACTCGTGGGTACGGATGAATTAACCCTAGATGCCCAGTTCGAAACAGTTGAAGCCTTGCGCGCTCATTTGGCTGCGCAACCAGGCAAATGGGATTTGGCCCTTGAGCCTGGCAAGCTGTTAGCCGCAGTAAATCAATCGATTGTACCGTTGGAATACGAGATCAGCGACGGCGATGAAGTGGCATTTTTTCCTCCAGTGACAGGTGGTTAATTATGGATAGTCGTGTGTCGGTTCAGTTTGAAGACTTTTCCGTTGGCGCTGAGTATGACTCATTAGCACAAGGTACAGCATCTGGTGCCGTGGTGACTTTCGTTGGCAAAGTTCGTGACATGAACCTCGGCGATAATGTTACCGGGCTTTCGCTAGAGCACTACCCAGGCATGACGGAAAAAGCGCTGGCTGAAATCTGTGATGAAGCAGAAAAGCGTTGGCCACTGCAAAGCGTTCGCGTTATTCATCGAGTCGGTGATTTAGATATTGGTGACCAAATCGTCTTTGTCGGTGTATCGAGCGCTCACCGCGGCGCGGCCTTCGAAGCTTGTGAATTTGTGATGGATTACCTGAAAACCAAAGCACCATTCTGGAAGAAAGAACGTACGACCGAAGATACTCGTTGGGTCGAGTCGAGAGATTCAGACGCACAAGCCGCACAGCGATGGCACAATAAGTAAGTGACCAGTCAATGATATGAAAGCGCCCTCCATTAATGAGGGCGCTTTTTTGATCTTGGCTGACTAAAAATGTGTCTTACACATGACTATAAGGTGTTTCAGTGAGTTCTCTGTTTCAAAATTTACGGCTGTTGCCACGTCTATTAAGGGCTTAGTGGCAGGGCGCTTGCTTAGTTTTTGATGTTTGATAGGAAGCAACAATTAAAAAAATTGGTGATTTCCATTTAGTAAAATCAAGAAATTAGACAACAATTACATTGTACGCAGCATGACTGGCGAATTAAGGAGAACTCAATGGAATCACTAAAAGTAAAAGACTACATGACACTGCAGGCGGTAACCTTTACACCAGACATGTCATTAAGCGCAGCCTTGCAGAAGGTGCTGAACTCTCGCTATTTAGGGGGGCCAGTGATTAACGATAAAAAAGAAGTGATTGGTTTTTTATCGGGGCAAGACTTGTTGGAAAAATTGATTAAGGTGTCGTATTACTGCCAAGATACGCACATCGTGAAAGACTGTATGCACCCAGATGTTTTGTCAGTGACACCAGATACGTCAATCATTGCACTGGCGGAAATGATGACCAAAGATAAACCCAAAGTGTATCCAGTCGTTGATGCCAACAACAAACTGCTTGGCATCATTACGCGTCAAAACGTGTTGCTCGCTATCGCTAAAAATATTGATGAGTGTTTTAAGCACCCAGTTTAGCGTTCAATTGATAGACGCAAAAGTGGCGCTATTCGCGCCACTTTTTAGGTTTTAGCAGATAGGAGTGAGAGATAGGCATTTGTTTCGAGGAAAAAGTACCTTGTTCAGGCAAGAAATCATTTGACCTTAGAGTCGACTCCAAGGTTTATGATTAGTGTGTACATCAAATGGAGATCAAACTATGTGCACAAAACATCATGCTTGTCGTTCTAACAAAGTTGCGTTGAATCCTTCTCATGCTGATTCGTGTTCTAGCCCCAAAATTGCTTCTATTAAAATGGAAGGTGTAGAAACGCAGGATTGCTGTAGTTCAACAGGATGCAGCAGTGGCGTTGAACCAATAGATGAGGACACAGACCCCAAAGTCTCTGCCGCAGCACCATTTACCCACAGCTGGAAAATCGATGGGATGGACTGCCCATCCTGTGCCAGAAAAATAGAAACCGCCGTCAATAACGTTGAGGGTGTTTTACAATCTCAAGTATTGTTTACCACGCAAAAGCTAGTGGTGAATGCCAATCACTCTGGTGTCGCTCAATTGGTCGAACAAACCATCATCGACACGGGTTTTTCCTTCAGTGACTTTTCTTCTGCTTACCAAAATGATCAGCCCTCAGGCTGGAAAAGTATCCTAGTAAAAAACAAATCCATTATCGCGATAGCAGCCTCGATGGCATTCGCCACGGCGATTAAGCCCACTATGCCTCAGGTGAGTGAATGGTTGTTTATTATTACGTGTTTAATCGGCCTATATCCGATCGGTAAAAAAGCGCTGTCATTGGCGAAATCTGGGACGCCTTTTGCCATAGAAACCTTAATGAGCGTGGCAGCATTAGGGGCGCTTTATCTGGGGGAAACGGCAGAAGCTGCAATGGTGTTATTGCTCTTTTTAATTGGCGAGCAATTGGAGGCATTTGCAGCGCATAAAGCGCGTAGTGGTGTGCAATCATTAATGGCCCTTGTCCCTGACACAGCGACCAAAATATCGGGTGGACAACGGATAGAAGTGTCTGCCAGTGAGCTTCAACCTAACGATATTATCGAAGTTTCTCCAGGAGGGCGACTGCCCGCCGATGGACGCCTGATGAGCAGTACGGCTAGTTTTGATGAAAGTGCTTTGACAGGCGAATCTTTGCCTATTGAGCGCAGTGAGGGTGACAACGTGATGGCAGGCGCAGTGGTTGTCGATCGAGTGGTCCGTTTCACTATTACCTCTAAACAGGGCGAAAATGCCATTGATCGTATTCTCCATTTGATCGAAGAAGCGGAATCTCGCAAAGCGCCTCTTGAACGTTTTCTCGATAAGTTTAGCCGTTGGTACACACCACTCATGATGCTGGTGGCCCTAATTGTGATTGTGGTTCCTCCAATGGTATTTGCTCAACCTTGGGAAACGTGGACCTACCGAGGGTTGGCCTTGCTGTTAATTGCCTGTCCGTGCGCGTTAGTTATCTCAACTCCAGCAGCAATTACCTCAGGATTGGCGGCTGGCGCACGCCGAGGGGCTTTAATTAAAGGCGGCGCTGCGTTGGAGCAACTTGGTAAAATCGAAGCAATCGCGTTTGATAAAACGGGCACACTGACTAAAGGCGAACCCGAAGTCACAGACGTGATTACACTCAATGCTTGGAGTGAGACGCAATTACTGGAGAAGATAGCTTCTATCGAGGTGGGCTCAAGCCATCCATTGGCCGTTTCACTTGTCAATAAAGCAAGACAGTTACAGATAGCATTACCAGAAGCATCTGGTAAACAAGCGCTTGTCGGCAGTGGGGTCACAGGGGTAGTTGCTGGTGTACGTTACACCGCGGTTGCACCGAGCAAGCTGGATTTCACGCTTAGCCAAGAAGTTGAGCAGCAAGTTCATCTATTGGAAGAGCAAGGCAAAACGGTTGTGGTGGCTGTAGAAGGTGATGATTCGCTAATGGGACTCATTGCTTGGCAAGACACACTTCGTGAAGATTCGGCCGAATCTGTGGCAGTGCTAAAGCAGCTAGGTATTCGCTCTATCATGTTAACGGGCGATAACCCACGTAGTGCACAATCGATCAGTAACCAAATAGGTATTGATTTCCAAGCCAGCCTATTACCGCAAGATAAAGTGACTTATATTGAAAAGCTATCACAACAGTCGCATGTCGCCATGGTGGGTGATGGCATTAACGACGCACCCGCAATGAAAGCAGCAAATATAGGGATTGCAATGGGTGGGGGGACCGATGTGGCTTTAGAAACGGCCGATGCGGCCATTACCCATAATCGCTTAATCGAGCTCGTTGGGATGATTGAGTTATCACGAGCCACATTAACCAATATTCGTCAAAATATCGCTCTGGCACTTGGTCTCAAAGGCGTGTTTTTAGTCACGAGTTTGTTAGGGATAACAGGGTTATGGGTCGCTGTACTTGCTGATAGTGGTGCAACCGCTATTGTTACTTTGAATGCACTACGCTTGTTGCGATTTAAATCAAAGCTAGATAGCTAACTTTTATGCAACCAAATCGTCTCGCTTGCCTTTAATTGTGATGTAGATCTATTTTGAGTGTAAATGGTAATCCAATTGCGTTTGTAAATGTGATTATGATCTCTATAAGGGCGTAAAAACTCAGATAGAGTAGATTCTGTACCCGATGAATATATAGAGCAAGCGAAGACAAGATAGTGTCGACTTGCCAAAATAAGGAGCCCCCTATGTCTCAAGCTGTTTTCCACCTAGGTGTTACCAAAGAAGATCTTGCTGGTGCTACTCTAGCGATCATTCCTGGTGATCCTGCGCGCGTACAAAAAATTGCTGAAGAGATGGAAAATCCAGTATTTTTAGCTAGCCAGCGTGAGTACACACTTTACCGCGCAGAGCTAGATGGTAACCCTGTTGTTGTATGTTCTACGGGTATTGGCGGCCCTTCAACTTCTATCGCTGTAGAAGAACTTGCTCAACTTGGTGTTCGTACTTTCTTGCGTGTTGGTACAACTGGTGCAATTCAACCAGATGTGAACGTTGGTGACATGATCGTAACCACGGGCTCTGTTCGTCTGGATGGTGCTAGCCTGCACTTTGCGCCAATGGAGTTCCCAGCAGTCGCAGACTTTGACGTTGCAACTGCGATGAAAGCGGCAGTAGAGGAGTCTGGTGCGACAGTTCACATGGGTGTAACTGCTTCAAGTGATACGTTCTACCCAGGCCAAGAGCGTTACGATACTTTCTCTGGTCGCGTTGTTAAGCGTTTCCAAGGCTCTATGAAAGAGTGGCAAGAAATGGGGGTGCTGAACTTTGAGATGGAATCTGCAACGCTTTTGACGATGTGTGCAAGCTCTGGCCTGAAAGCGGGCTGTGTTGCAGGTGTTATCATTAACCGTACACAGAAAGAAATTCCAGATCACTCAACGCTAAAAGAGACAGAAGCACGTTCAATCAAAGTCGTTGTTGAAGCGGCGCGTAAGATGCTTTAATCGTTGTTTAAAGATAAACAGCCATCCAATACGGATGGCTGTTTTCGTTTGGGGCGCTTGTTAGCTAAAAGCAACTTTGGGTAAAGGTTGATAAAGGCTTTCCGTCATATCTGACAGCATTTGGTCATAGACATGGGAAACAATTAATGATATTTCCGTGGTCAATTGATAGAGCTCATCGACGTTCATTGGTAGATCGTTGCTCGAACTTATTTCTGTCAGCGTATGCATAGAGCGAGAGCTCGCAGGTGACGCCAGTGCCAAAGGACTAATTACAGAGAGCTGATTGAGCTTTCTACGTGTTTTATCACAGTAATACTTCACTCGAACCATGCCTTCCGGATAATGGCAATCCTGAATCGATATACGCAATTGCGTTAGGGTTTCCATACTGTCCAGTACTTGCTGCCAGTTGATGTGGTACTCTTCGCTTAAATCCTCTCGTCCAGATTCAATCAACCACGCGATGGCGATCTCATCCATCAGAAACATACAGTGACGAATCGTTTTGCCGTGCATTACTTGGTTTCGCGCAACGGAGTTTTTTTGCCAATCTCTTCCCAATGCCTTGAGTTTTAGTTGCAAAATTCGGTACATCGGCTTGTTGTCAAACTGTGCAATGGCAATCAACTCACCTGATTTCTCCATCATCAAATCATAGGTTTGAGCCAGTTTTGGCGAGAGGTCGAACGTATTCGTTTGAGTCAGTACTTGATGAGTAATGGCGCGATGTTGGCGGCTCAGCAGTAAAATCTGTCTTAGCAGCACCAAGATTTCATATTTGCGTTGAAGAGACGTTTGGCGCTGTTTAGAAATATGAAACAGGACAGCCAAAATACTAAGAGAAATGCCAATTGAAATAAGCACGAACATAACCAACTCCTTGTTATTGAATCGCTTTTTAAGGAGTAGGGCATTTTTAATGCCAATTAATTAGTTGTTTAAATTCAATGGCTTATGGTTTTATCTTGTGTGCGAATGCGCATGTTTGGTGCAGCCAAGCACTGAAAGTGTGAAATAAATGAGTAAAGCTTCATTGTACGGAGTTCACCTATGCTCTGTGTATCATCAGCCCGTACTTGAGCTTGCTGCGCTTTGGCGGCTAATAACAAATCAAAAGTATTATCTGATTCGACTTTAAGTTGTCCGCTAATGCCCTCCGCATATGCGGAGGGCTGAGAGTGTAGGAGTCATCATTCTACTTTGAACTCCTTGATCATTTGGATGAATAGCTGACGATGCTTGTCAAATGCATACTCGGGTGCACCATACATGCCTAGCAACTCATAAGTTTTCTTTGGCGTTTCAATCACGGTGACGACTGCGATGGAGTCTTCTCCAAATATACGCTCAGTGCAAATTAGGTCTGACTTAACAGACACCTGATCTTCTAGCAGGTATTTACTCTGCGTACATTTGGCTTGCGATAGGCTTTCTTCCAACCAAATTCTTCGGTCATGCATGTGATCATCAAGCGACGCTAGCTTTTCACTGTAAGTAAATAGTACGAGGTAATTGCTCGAATTAATGCTAGCAAACTCTGCTTCAGCACTGCCATCAGAGAACGTGCCGATTTCGGCTTGGTACCAACCTTGTTCAAAAAACTTGAGAGATGCTTTTTGATCCGCAGAAATGGCGGTAAAAGTCTTCGTCTCTAAACGCGGAACATCTTTTAGTTGATAAATTTCGATGATTTCTAATGCAGCTCCCGCAATATAGATAGGGATAAGGGTAATAGCGAGAAGCCACTTTAAGACGAGTTTGAGTTTGTTTTCTTTCTTCCAACTGACGTTTGGCACTGCGTGCTTTAGTCTCGTAATTCGTCGGGCAAAAAACGCAAAACTTATAGACCACACAACGAGTATGAGTAAATCGAGCCAGATTGGAGTTGGGAGTTTTGAAGATAACGATACATAAGTGTTGCTAAGCAACATAATCACGATTGTTACAAGATCCCACTTCTTATCATGAGGAGATGAATACTCTGTTTCTAGCTTCGTAAGAGTCGAATGTAGTATCGGCAGACTAAATAGAGAAATAACAGGGGATAACGAGAACAGCCACAGCCAAGGTGTGAATCTTTTTTTACCGAGTTTGTTGAACTCGTGTGTTCTAACCACCAAATAAAAGATGGAGTAAACAGAAAAAGTAGACAACGTCAGTACAAACTCCCATATAAATGAACGAGTTTGATTGAGCGTAATGGCTTCTTTAGACGTTGTTGCTTGTGCTGGAGAATCAGAGCTATTTGCGATTGGGCGAGTTGTATCGGTCATGTGAACAAATCCTTGTTAAGCGCTCACAAGCTAAATGTTTACCTTATATATATCAATACTTTTGGTTGAAATGATTTTCACTTTATATGCAATTGTAGAGCTATGTCTATTTCGGTATCACTTTAATTAAGCTATCAATAAAAAACCCCGCTAAAGTGGCGGGGTTTCTGTTTATTTGTCGCTTAAAGCTTACATGACGCGCATACCAGGCTGAGCACCTTCGTGTGGCTCAAGAATCCATAGGTCGCTGCCACCAGGGCCAGCTGCCAACACCATGCCTTCAGACATACCAAACTTCATCTTACGCGGCTTCAGGTTAGCAACCATCACCGTGTGTTTACCGATAAGGTCTTCAGGCTTGTATGCAGACTTAATCCCTGCAAATACTTGGCGCATTTCACCACCGATATCAAGTTGAAGCTTAAGTAGCTTGTTAGCTTTAGGCACTTCTTCACACTCAACAATTTTAGCAATGCGCAGGTCTACTTTGGCAAAGTCATCAAACTCGATTTCATCTGCGATTGGCTCTTTGCTTAGCTCTGTCTCATTTTTCTCGGCTTCTGCTTTCTCTTTCGCTGCCATTTCAGCGGCTGCGTCTTCTTTAGAAGCTTCAACCATCGCTTCAACTTTCTTAGGGTCGATGCGGTTGAACAGTGCTTTGAACTTAGTGATTTCGTGACCCGTTAGTGGCGCAGCGATGCCTTCCCAAGTCAGCTCTTGGTTTAGGAACGCTTCAGTACGCGCAGCCAGTGCTGGCATCACTGGTTTTAGGTAAGTCATCAGAACGCGGAACAGGTTGATACCCACAGAACAGATGTCTTGCAGCTCCTGATCTTTGCCTTCTTCTTTCGCGATTACCCAAGGTGCTTTTTCGTCAACATATTGGTTCGCTTTGTCTGCTAGTGCCGTGATTTCACGGATTGCGCGACCAAACTCACGAGTTTCAAAGAGCTCTGCGATACGTTCTGCTGCGGCAACGAACTCGTTGTATAGTTCTGGCTCAGCAAAGTTGTCAGACAGCTTGCCTTCGAAACGTTTAGCGATAAAGCCAGCGTTACGTGATGCTAGGTTAACGATCTTGTTTACTACGTCAGCGTTCACGCGTTGCGTAAAGTCTTCAAGGTTAAGGTCTAAGTCATCAATACGGCTGTTTAGCTTCGCTGCGTAGTAATAACGTAGGCACTCAGGGTCTAGGTGATCAAGGTAAGTGCTCGCTTTTATGAACGTGCCTTTAGACTTAGACATTTTCGCGCCGTTTACGGTTACATAGCCATGCACGTACACGTTGTTTGGCTTGCGGAAACCAGAACCTTCTAGCATTGCTGGCCAGAATAGGCTGTGGAAGTAAACAATGTCTTTACCGATGAAGTGGTAAAGTTCCGCAGTGCTGTCTTTCTTCCAGTACTCGTCAAAGTCTAGGTCATCGCGTTTATCACATAGGTTTTTGAATGAACCCATGTAGCCGATAGGTGCATCTAGCCATACGTAGAAGAACTTGCCTGTTTCACCTGGGATCTCGAAGCCGAAGTACGGCGCATCACGCGAGATATCCCACTGTTGTAGCCCAGATTCAAACCACTCTTGCATCTTGTTCGCGGTTTCAGCTTGTAGCGAGCCAGAGCGAGTCCACTCTTTTAGCATGCTTTCAAACTGAGGTAGGTCGAAGAAGAAGTGCTCAGAATCTTTCATTACTGGCGTCGCACCAGAAACGGCAGATTTAGGATTGATCAGTTCAGTCGGGCTGTAAGTCTCACCACATGCATCACAGTTGTCGCCGTACTGGTCTTCAGACTTACACTTAGGGCAAGTACCTTTTACGAAACGGTCCGGTAGGAACATCTCTTTCTCAGGGTCAAACAGCTGAGAAATCGTACGGCTAGAAATAAAGCCGTTTTTCTTTAGTTCAAGGTAGATGTGTGAAGCCAGCTCACGGTTCTCATCTGAGTGTGTACTGTGGTAGTTATCAAAGCTGATATCAAAGCCGGCAAAGTCTTTTTGGTGCTCTTCGCTGACGGCGGCAATCATCTCTTCAGGAGTAATACCCATCTGTTGCGCTTTAAGCATGATTGGCGTGCCGTGAGCATCGTCAGCACAAATGAAGTTTACAGTGTTGCCGCGTAGGCGTTGGTAACGAACCCAAATGTCCGCTTGGATATGCTCTAGCATATGACCAAGGTGGATCGAACCGTTAGCGTACGGAAGGGCACAAGTTACCAGCATTTTCCTTGCAGGAAAGTTTCTTGGATCGTTTGCCATACTTAATATTCGCTTTTTTGATAGGTCTAAAAAATTAAAGAGTAATACTACCTTATCCCCCGAATGACTCCAAGCTGTCAAAGGGGTGATTACCTTAGTTTTTTCAGGGTTCAGTACGGACCTTGCTAGTGGTAGCATAGTCAGTAAAAGGAGGGCCTATGCGTCAGTTCACTTCAAAACAAGATTTTTGTGATTGGTTAAACCAATTTAAGCACCCATGCCTTACAGAGGAATGGGCTTCACAGCCAAATATTATTGCAGTCGAAACCGAAGGTTTTAGTATTGCGTTGCCTTTTGCGGCTAATTCACTCGTTGATGATTTATCTGGCTGGATCACTAACCAGCAAGAATCCGCTCAAGTACCCTCGTTTGAGTTTTCTATTCAAATTGCGCCTAAGGCGTTAGAGACGCACGTTGCGGCCGAAGTGAAAGGGGTGAAGAACATCATTGCCGTTACGTCGGCGAAAGGTGGGGTAGGGAAATCAACTACCTCCGTCAATTTAGCATTGGCAATGGCGCATTCAGGGGCAAAAGTTGGCCTACTCGATGCTGATATCTACGGTCCCTCAGTACCCATGATGATGGGCGAAATGAATGCCAGCCCTCAAGTGCGTGACAACAAGTGGATGCAGCCAATTTCGGCGCATGGTATTTACACCCATTCCATCGGTTACCTGGTTTCAAAAGACGAAGCCGCGATTTGGCGTGGTCCAATGGCGGCCAAAGCGTTAGCACAATTGCTTAATGAGACTGAATGGCCTGAGCTCGATTATTTGGTGATTGATATGCCACCGGGCACGGGTGACATTCAATTGTCACTGGCGCAGCAAGTACCAGTTACAGGCGCCGTCATCGTGACGACACCGCAAGATCTAGCGTTGGCTGATGCTCGTAAAGGCGCGGCGATGTTTGAGAAAGTCCACGTACCAGTGATTGGTTTGGTCGAAAATATGAGTTACCACATTTGTAGTCATTGTGGTGAAAAAGAGCACATTTTTGGCGCTGGTGGTGCAGAACAAATGTCGCAGGAATATGGATTGGATCTATTAGCGCAGATCCCACTGCACATTTCAGTACGTGAAGATATTGATAACGGTAAACCAACCGTTGCAGCGCGTCCTGACTCAGAGCACGCGAAACAGTACATGGCACTTGCGCAATCCACTTGTGCCAGAATGTACTGGAAGGGTAAAGAAAAACCGGAGTCTATCCTCTTTACCATGGTCGAATAGCACAGCTTGTTATCTGTTGCATATGATTATCACCACTCCTTTTCACCCTTTTGAGCGGAAAGGCGTGGTGGAATCGGTATGCTTGTGGATGTTAATTAAACAGTAAACAGGCTTTTTATTATTTGTAATCGTTTGCGTTGAGAGCCGTTATTCCAATTAGGCTGATTACGATAATACGCGCTGGAATCTCCCCCCCGAACTCCCTATAATCAGGCGGTTTATCTATTTTTGACTAATATCGGTATGCTTTTGTTGGCATATCTGAGTTATTAGCTAACGACACCAATTCAATTCATCGGGTGCAAGAATAATGTCTGATAATAATCAATGCGTCATCGTCGGTATTGCTGGCGCGTCTGCTTCTGGAAAAAGTTTAATCGCGAGCACAATCTACAATGAGCTGCGTGAGAAAGTGGGCGATCATCAAATTGGTGTAATTACGGAAGATTGTTACTACAACGATCAAAGCCACTTGAGCATGGAAGAGCGTGTAAAAACGAATTACGATCACCCGAGCGCACTGGACCATGATCTGCTTTGTGATCACCTAGAAAAGCTTGTTCGTGGCGAAGCAGTCCAAGTGCCAGAATACAGCTATTCAGATCACACGCGTACATCAAATACTACGACGATGACACCTAAGAAAGTGATCATCCTTGAGGGTATTTTGCTCCTTACTGACCCTCGACTACGTGACTTAATGCATGCAACTGTGTTTATGGATACTCCGCTAGATATCTGCTTGCTGCGCCGTGTTAAGCGTGATGTAGAAGAGCGTGGCCGTACAATGGAGTCGGTACTTAAACAGTATCAGCAAACGGTTCGCCCTATGTTTATGCAGTTTATCGAACCTTCTAAACAGTACGCTGACATTATCGTCCCTCGTGGTGGTAAAAACCGAATCGCAATTGATGTACTAAAAGCGCATATTGCCAAGCTTCTGAAAGCTTAAGTATTTATTCGCGGCAAACGCTTTATTTTTATTAAGAGAAGTGGCACTTTAGGTGCCACTTTCTTTTTATGGCCACTAATTTATTTCAACGGCTACTTATACTTGGAGTAATGAGCAAACATTACTCATCAAGCAAGGATACTGCTAATGAAGAAACTGTTCCTATTTATTGCAATTCCCGTTGTTGCAGTTGTCGGTGCGCTTGTTGCACTGGTGCTGCTGGTGAACCCAAACCAGTTCAAACCTTTGATTGTTGAGCAAGCGAAAGCTCAAACCGGTCTAGACTTGGTGGTTGAAGGGGACATTGGTTGGCAATTTTTTCCCTCTATTGGTTTTGAAATCGGCAAAACAGAACTGCGTAACCCGGAAGGGTTCAGCCAGCCAAACATGTTTAAGGTCGACAATATTGTTGTAGAAGTGTCTGTCGCTCCTCTATTTAGCAAGCAGCTTGAAGTTGGTAATGTTGTGCTGGATGGTGCTGAGTTCTCGTTTGAGACACTCAAAGACGGCACTAAGAACATTGATGCTTTAACTCAGGCTCAGTCTTCTCAAGCCGAGCCAAAGGAGCCGCAAGCTGGGGAAACAGCCTCACAACCGCAAGCATCTAGCTCTCCAAGAGAGTCTGATTGGGCAATAAGTCTTGCGGGGGTAACCGTGTCAAACGCTGCGGTTGAAATCCAAGATAAACAGGTGGGCAGTTTCACTAAGCTTTATGATGTTTCTCTTCATCTGTCTGAATTTTCATTTGATAACTGGACTAAAGCTGAGTTTGCGGCAAAAGGTGAGAACAACCAGCAGAAATTCGCGGCAGAAGGTGACGTCGAATTTCGTCTCGCCAAAGGAATGTCTGAATACGCTCTGCGCAATATCAACATCGAGAGCAGCTTTAGCGATCCAGCAACCAAGATGGATCGTATCAAACTGGCGTTAGAGACGTTCGAATTCGATAAAGTGAATGCGCTAACGTATACCATCCAAGGTCGAGCTGCAGATCTTGATATTGACTTGCAAGGTGCAGGTTCTTTGACCGTCGATAAAGCCATCTCAAATGTTGTGCTTGATAAGCTGACGCTACAAGGGTCGTTAGACGGCAAAGCGCTTCCTCAATCGCCAATGAAAATTAACATGGCGACGGACATACGTTTCAACCTAGCTAAAAATCATCTGAACCTTTTGCTGAACAAACTGACGGCAAATGCACTCGCGTTTGATGGTAAAGCCGATATCACGCTGGGCGATATCCCGAAAGTGCGTTTTGCATTGCACAGCCCAAATATTGATTTGGATGAGTTTTTAGGTTTAAAGCAAGCAGGTGGTTCTAAGAGTTCAGAAACCGCAGGTAACAGCACCTCGAATGCCGCGAAACAAGAGCCCAAAGCCGAAGTAGAACCGGATTTATCTGCGCTGAAAACCTTAGATGTTAAAGGCGATATTACGATTGATAAGTTCAAAGCAAGCAACGCGAAAATGCAAAACGTGAAAGCGAGCTTCGGTGTCAATCGCGGTGTGGCACAGTTAACGTCATTTACCTCTAATTTGTATCAAGGCTCTATTAGCGCTTCGGGTAAGTTAGACGCGCGTAAAACGCCAGCGACTTACTCTATCGTCAAACGCATTAAAGGTGTGGCGGTTCAGCCTCTATTGATCGATTTGGTTGATAACGAAAAGCTGGAAGGTACTGGTAACATTGACGTTAATCTTACAGGACGTAGCCTTAAGCCTTCTGCTATTCAGAAGAACCTAGCAGGTACAGCTGTGATCAACTTTACAGACGGTGCTGTAAACGGCATCAACGTTGCGCAGATGATCCGTGAAAACTACGCGAAGTTTAAAGGCCAGTCACTGGATGGTAAGCAAGGTGTCCAGAAAACCGACTTCAGTGCTCTGAAAGCGACCTTGAATATCAATAAAGGTAATGTATCGACCAATGATATGAACATGCAATCGCCGCTACTGCGTATTCGTGGTAAAGGTAAAACGAACTACATCAACCAAACTGTCGACTTTACCGTGAGTACTTCGGTTGTTGGGTCGTTGGAAGGCCAAGGCGGTAAAGACATTGATGAACTGCGTGATGTGACTATTCCTATTAATGTTTCTGGTTCTTGGGATGATCCGAAATTTAAACTCGTGTTTGATGATGTGCTGAAACAGAAAGCGAAAAAAGAGATTGATCGCGGACTGGAAAAGCTGGATGAAAAACTCGGTGAGAAGATAAAAGATGAGAAGACCAAAGAAGCGGTAAACAGCCTCATTAAAGGTCTTTTCAACTAATCTAGAGCGATAAAAAAACGGCGTATCGGAACTACCGATACGCCGTTTTTGTTTTTGCTTGGGTTAAGTTACCAGTCGACGCCTTTTAGTGCCTTCACGCCAGATTCGAAAGCGTGTTTAACATTCTTAACTTCAGAGACGGTATCGGCCATTTCGACAAGAGTGCGATGAGCGCCTCTACCAGTGATGATCACAGATTGCATTTTCGGGCGATTATTTAACGCTTCCACGACTTCTTCCAAGTCAATGTAGCCGTAGTTCACCATGTAAGTGAGTTCATCAAACAAAACCACATTGATGGATTCGTCTTGAAGCATGCGTTTACATTCTTGCCAGACTTGCTGCGCGGCTTGTGTATCTGCGGCCTTGTTTTGGGTTTCCCAAGTAAAGCCAGTTGCCATCACTTGAAACTCGACCCCAAGCTTTTCTAACAGATTACGTTCGCCGTTATCCCACGTGCCTTTAATAAATTGAGCAACAGCGCAATTCAGGCCATGACCTACCGCGCGTGCGACAGTACCAAAGCCGGACGTTGATTTGCCTTTACCGTTACCAGTGATGATGAGTAGCAGTCCTTTCTCTTCTTGGGCGGCAGCGATTTTTGCATCAACTTGCTCTTTAACTTTTTGTTGGCGGGCTTTGTGACGGGCTTCTTTGTTGTCTTCAGTAGACATGGCAAATCCTTGTTAATTTAGCGAAATTATTCCTATCATAGCCTATACCGCGAAGTGCAAAAACCATGGCTTATTGAAGGATATTATGAACAAGATATTAATTGTCTGTATGGGGAATATATGTCGCTCGCCAACAGGTGAAGCGGTACTCAAAGCGAAAGCACAGCAAATGGGAGTTAATATAATGGTCGATTCCGCAGGGACCATTGGCTATCACCAAGGTAATCCACCCGATCCGCGTGCGAAAGCGGCAGGCGAGAAGCGCGGTTACTCGTTTAGGGGGATTCGTGCTAGGCGGGTTGTTGAGGCTGATTTTGAAGAGTTTGATCTGATTTTGGCGGCAGATAAGGATAATTTGGCGGATCTTCAGCAGCGTTGTCCTGCACATCTCCAACACAAACTGGCGCTATTTTTAAGTTTTTCAGATTCAAACTATGACGAAATTCCCGATCCATATTATGGTGGTGATAATGGGTTTGAGTTGGTGCTCGACTTAATCGAAAATGCCAGTGATAACCTGCTTAAACGGTTCTAATCCCGCCACTATGCGGCCATCACCCGACCACTGAAATAGTCATTACAGACAATATATTCAGTATTGCGGATCAGTTCATCCCGGATTTCTGCCCAATGGGTAGATTCATGTTCTAGGTTTGGAACGACCCCCCCCCACGCGAATATTGAATGGTGTCAGCTGCTTTGCCCAGCTTTGGGTAAAGCCTGCGATCATAGAGGTTGCATTGTCTATTCCGGAAAGGTCTTGATAATCATTGTGAGAGATAACATTCACAATCACTCCGTTCTTCTTCTCTTTGCGCATTTTCTCTGCGGTTGCCTGGCCGAAAGTAAACAAAGTCGCTGCCATGAGAGACAAACTTTGTGTAAATGCATCGCTAGCCGCATGATCGAAAATATTTGGCATAGCTTCTACCGTCAGTGCATTGATTAAAACATCAGGGGAGCGGTGTATTTCTTGCTCAATATATTGAAAGAGCGCTGAAATAGATTCTATGGAATGATCGGGGATCGGGAATTGATAAACATTATCTGAGATCTCACAACATAAATGATATGCGTCTGCGAGCTGACGAGTGTCTTTATCACATAAAATCAACGTTGCCCCTAATGAGGCAAAATGTAATGCCAGTGTACTCCCCAATTGAGAGCCAGCCGATGTTACTAATACCACTGAATTTGTAATGTTCATTGGTTATCCCCTAAGACCAATCAATGCTCTTTAGCTTCTCAATGATGGTAGAACAACGGGGATTTATATGTGAATAAGGTCAAACTTAATCAAGACGTAAGAATGATAAAGTTGTTTCTTTGCGGTTATTCACACTAAGTGGTCCGATTGCTGAACCGAAAGCAAATATGGTCTATGCGTTGTGTGATATGGCTGGTGTTTTATAGAGCGTTACGCTTGTGCGGAAATCTGGAAACTGCGCTGAGCGGCAACGAGCTGGTTATACAAATCTGCAGGCATGAGTTGTTTCGGCTCTGTTTCTCCCAATTTTCGACGCTGGTGCCCTGAAAGGTTATGGTAAACCTCTTCAGGAAGGTTGTGCGTATCTTCAGGTAAATAAGCCAAGACTTCGGGTTTTAAATAATGGCTCAATTTGGCACTCGGTAAACCTGAGTCATGAAAGAGTGTTGCTTGTTGCGCAGATACTTCGTAAGAGCTTTGATCGGAACGAAGCGCTTGAGGGGGTTGGAGTTGAAAACGCTGGCGAAGTGCTTGTTCAGTCGCGTCTATTTCCTCTATTTTTTCGACAGGGGTGTTGTCGCGTACATCATCCGAAAACATCGACAGTATCAGAGCAAAATCGGCGCGACGTCCTTCATGAACAGCATGGTTGATACCATTGCCGAACTGAAGTTCGTTGATAATCGTTGCTTTGTCTAAAGTATGGACTTGCATATAACCCCTCGTTTGATGCTTTTGTAGCGACTCAAACAGAGAAAACTTTAGAGAGATTAGTGATTAAAAACAAAAAAGCCAGCTAACTGCTGGCTTTTTCATCGACTAAATTGAAACCCTAAGGGGAAGGGAATTATTTAGCTAGGTTTTCTGCAACGAAGTCCCAGTTAACTAGAGCCCAGAAGCCGTTCATGTAATCTGGACGAACGTTACGGTAATCGATGTAGTACGCGTGTTCCCACAGGTCAACAGTTAGAAGTGGAGTAACACCTTCATCTGTTAGAGGAGTACCAGCGTTAGAAGTGTTAACGATGTCTAGAGAACCGTCCGCTTTTTTAACTAGCCAAGTCCATGAAGAACCGAAGTTGTTGATTGCAGCGTCTGTGAATTTCGCTTTGAATTCTTCGAATGAACCGAAAGCAGCGTTGATTGCGTCAGCAACTGCGCCAGTCGGTTCGCCGCCCGCGTTTGGCGCTAGACAGTGCCAGTAGAACGTGTGGTTCCAGATTTGCGCTGCGTTGTTAAATACACCGCCAGTTGAAGTCTTGATGATCTCTTCCAGAGTTTTACCTTCAAACTCAGTACCAGGGATAAGGCCGTTTAGCTTAACAACGTAAGTGTTGTGGTGCTTACCGTGGTGGAAATCTAGTGTTTCTGCTGAGATGTGTGGTTCTAGTGCGTCTTTCGCGTAAGGAAGAGCTGGTAGTTCAAATGCCATTGCTCGATTCTCCATTTGTAAGAAAGAGTCAGACTCTTTCGATTGCTTCCAGTGATATTTATTATTCATGGCCCGCTTCGCTTGATAGCCAACCATGGTCATACTGCTGACTTGAGCTATAGTTTAGCAAGTTTTTACTTTATTAAAAGGCTAGATGCCCAATTTCTATATGAAATTTAATTATCGAATAAAGCCACAATGATTATAGGCTTTTTATTCTGCTCCAATGGTTTAGAATGTCCAGATAATTTGCAGTAACTCCATTAAGAGGAAGCAATGGAAACTATCGATAAAATCAAACAGCAAATCGAAGAGAACTCGATCCTTCTTTACATGAAAGGCTCACCAAAACTGCCTAGCTGTGGTTTCTCTTCTCAAGCTGCGCAAGCACTAATGGCTTGTGGCGAAAAATTCGCATACGTAGACATTCTACAAAACCCAGACATTCGCGCTGAGCTTCCAGCTTACGCACAGTGGCCAACATTCCCACAGCTTTGGGTTGAAGGCGAGCTGATTGGTGGTTGTGACATTATCATCGAAATGTTCCAAAAAGGTGAACTTCAGCCACTAATTAAAGAAGCTGCGGCACGCGCTGCAAGCGACGAAGAATAATCTTTGTAAAGAAACCACTGTCTATATTTACAGTTTTTCTTGATTTATAAAGGCCACATTCGATAATGTGGCCTTTATTGTATCTACCCGAACGTATTTTATGTCCCGTCTGTTTATCGCCGAAAAGCCTAGCCTAGGAAGAGCCATCGCCGCGGCTTTGCCCAATCCCCAAAAGAAAGACCAAGGATTTATCCGTTGTGGTAACGGCGATGTGGTGACTTGGTGTATTGGCCACCTGCTAGAGCAAGTTGAACCAGATGCTTACGACGAGAGATACAAAAAATGGAATTTAGCGGACTTACCAATTGTTCCTGAACAGTGGCAGTTACGACCACGAAAATCGGCGAGCAAGCAGTTGACGGTAGTGCGAAAACTGCTCAAAGAATCCAACCAAATTGTTCACGCGGGAGACCCAGACCGCGAAGGGCAACTTCTGGTCGACGAGGTACTCGACTACTGTAAAGTCAGTAAAACGAAGAAAGAATCCGCGCAGCGCCTGTTGATCAGCGACCTCAACTTACCTGCTGTTAAACGTGCGTTAGGCCAGATGCGCAGCAATCGCGAGTTTATTCCGTTGTCTGTTTCTGCGTTAGCACGTTCTCGCGCTGACTGGTTATATGGCATGAACATGTCACGCGCGTATACCTTGCTGGGACAAAAAGCGGGTTATCAAGGAGTGTTGTCGGTCGGTCGAGTGCAAACGCCGGTGCTCGGCTTGGTGGCACGACGTGACGAAGAAATTGAAAACTTTGTACCGAAAGATTACTTCACGTTGCACGCGCTGATCCCGTATCAAGATGGCGCACAACAATTTGATATTCGCGCCCGTTGGAAACCGAGTGAAGCCTGCAAACCCTGGCAAGATGAAGAGGGGCGAGTGCTTAACCGTAAGTTGGTGGAAAACGTCGCAAACCGGATTGCCAATCAACCCGCAACCGTGGTTGAGTCAGAGCAAAAGCAAACTAAACAATCCGCACCGCTACCTTACTCTTTGTCTGCGTTACAGATTGATGCTGCGAAGCGTTTTGGCATGAGCGCCCAGCAGGTTTTGGACACCTGTCAGTCTCTATATGAGAAGCACAAACTGATCACCTATCCGCGCTCAGACTGTCGTTACTTGCCGTTGGAGCATTACGCTCAAGCGCAGAGTGTTTGCCAAGCGATAGGTAACAACGCCAAAGAATTGGGAAAGGCGGTACAAGGTGCGAATCTGTCGCTGAAATCCAAAGCGTGGAACGACAAAAAAGTCGACGCGCACCATGCGATCATCCCGACACCTAAAAAGGCGTCAGTGAACGCGCTATCCGGCAACGAAATGAAAATTTATCAGCAGATTGCTCGCCAGTATCTGATGCAGTTTTATCCTGCTGCAATCTACGCGGAAGCCAAGTTGGTGTTTGATATTGCCGGCGGAACCTTTATTGCCAAAGGCAGACAATTGGTTTCAGCGGGTTGGAAAGAGTTAATGGGCAAAGCAGACGATGAAGACAGCGGCGTTGACGCAGTACCACCGTTAGCTGAAGGCACCGTTTTGACTTGTCGCGAAGGTGAAATCAAAGATCGCAAAACCGAGCCGCCAAAACACTTTACCGAAGCAACGCTACTGCAAGCGATGACGGGAATCGCACGCTTTGTCGAAGATAAAGAGCTGAAAAAGATCCTCAAAGAAACCGATGGCTTAGGAACGGAAGCGACCCGCGCTGGGATATTAGATACCTTGTTCAAGCGCCAGCTACTAAAACGTCAAGGTAAAACGATTTTGAGTTCTCCCGCTGGACGTGGCTTGATTCATGCGCTGCCAAGCGACTCTACTTACCCTGATATGACCGCACATTGGGAACACCAGTTGCAGGGAATGGCCGAGCGCAATCAAGCGTATCAACCGTTTATGCAGTCATTACTTGACCGAATTAATGGACTTATGGGCCAAGTGAAATCAGGCCCGGTCCCGGAGTCTTTACGTCACTTGCCAAAAGTAGAGCGACCAGCATTTAAGCGTAAACGCAAACCCGCGGCCAAAGGGTCGACAAGCAAACGCACTAGTAATAAAAAAGCCAGCGGTTAATGCTGGCTTAGGTCGCTTACCAAGGTAGGTGAGTACCGTCGTAATTGATGAACTCACCGGAATTGGCCGTTGTGGCGTGTTCAATCACTTCAATCAATCCGCGTGCAGATGTCGCAGTATCAATCAAAGCGTTTGGCCCTCCCATTTCGGTTTGCACCCATCCCGGATGCAGGGCGAGCACGGTAAAACCGTCATTGGTCAGATCGTTACTCAAGCTCTTTACTACCGAGTTTAACGCCGCTTTCGATGAGCGATAAATATAGCCTCCACCGGAGGTATTTTCCGTCATACTGCCGACTTTAGAAGAGAGACAGGCAATTTTCTTTAGCGTTCCTAGCTGCAGTTTTGGATAGAGCGCCTCAACCAATTTGAGCGGAGCGATGGTATTAACTTCGAATACCTTACGCCACTCCTCCACATCGGTGTGGCCAAACCCGTAACCTTTTGGTCCGTAATATCCAGCGTTATTGATCAGTAAGTCGAGGCTCGGCAGCACGTCAACTAACGATGAAACCGCTGCATAGTCGGTGATCTCAAGTTGATGACAAATCAAGTCCCCTTTGTCAGCCAAACTTTTCAGCTTATCAGCGCTGTCTTCACTGCGGTATGTCGCGTGGACTTGCCAGCCTTTAGACAACAACTGTTCGACAAGACTTAAACCGATGCCGCGATTCGCTCCTGTAACCAAAACGGTATTCATAGGGGTTCCTTACGTTTGAAACGTTGAATGACAGACCAAGAAATTGTGCGAAGCCAATAAGATAAAATCAAGCAGTTTGCCCATTGTGAGCTGAAATTATGAATATGGATGACAATTGGGTGAACCAGAAAAGGTCGCGACGAGTAAAACAACTTGATAACATGACGGCGTATTTTTTCACTAATGAATCTTATGATCCCACTGATTTACCACTCAATTTATTCTGAGCTTGCCCTCCCGGAAGGACATCGTTACCCCATCAACAAGTATCGCTTGCTGTATCAACAAATCGCCCAGCAATGTTCAAGTGATGAGGATTGGCTACGTACCTTTCGCTTTGTCGAACCCAAGGCGCTCAGTGTGGAAGAAGTGTTGGAAACGCACTGTAGCGAATATGTTGAAGCGCTGGTGTCAGGCTCGTTGCCTGCCGCTAAAATGCGTCGAATTGGTTTCCCGTGGAGTGAGTGCCTGATCACCCGAACGCTGACTTCAGCGGGCGGGACATGCGATACGGTCGAGCAAGCGTTGGCGCAAGGCATCGCGATTCATTTGAGTGGCGGTTATCACCACGCGCACTACGATTTTGGTAGCGGCTTTTGCCTGTTTAACGATCTGGTGTTGGCGGCGAAGCGCGCGCTTAAACAAGATGGCATCGACAAAGTACTGATTGTCGATAGCGATGTGCATCATGGTGATGGTACGGCAACCTTGTGCGCCGATGAATCTGATATCGTTACGCTTTCGTTCCACTGTGCGAAAAACTTCCCTGCGCGCAAACCCGATTCTGATATGGATGTGGCGCTGCCAAGAGAGACTCAAGACAAAGAGTTTCTTGAGTCGTTTTGCTCGGTAGTGGAAATGGCGGTGAACTTGCATCAACCGGATATGATCATTTATGACGCGGGTGTCGATATTCATCAGGATGACGAACTGGGTTATTTCAACGTCTCAACACAGGCGATTGGTCAGCGTGACCGCTTTATGTTTGGCTTAGCACGCAATCGAGATCTGCCAATCGCGTGTGTCGTGGGTGGCGGTTATCGTAGCCAGCATCAAGACCTAGTGCCAATCCACATGCAGCTCATCGACGCCGCGAAAGCAATTTACGGCGAATAAGGATGAAGTGATGAAACACAGAATACGCGCAGCAGGGATCTTAATCGAAGAAGACGCGGTGTTGTTGGTGAAAGTAAAAGACTTCAGTGGCGAGTATTGGATTCTTCCCGGTGGCGGAATGGAGCAGGGAGACACCAGCACTAAAGCGTGCGTAAAGCGAGAGTTTTTCGAAGAAACTGGCTTAGACGTGGAAGTAGGGGAACTGGTTTGTGTTCGCGAGTTTCTCGAAACCAGTAAGGGGCGTTATAACGCGGAGTTCTTTTACCAAGTGACAGGATACCGCGGCGAAATACACATTCAAAACCTCAAGGGCTTGAGTGATGAGGAGTACATTCAAGCGGTCGAATGGGTTCGCGTCACTGAGTTGTCAGGCAAAAGGCTTTATCCAGTCGAACTCCAATCTCGTTTGCTCACCATGATTAAAAAGCGTAATTATTCGACTCACCTTGGCGCGTATGTCCAAGGTGAGTTCGAAACCATCAACTATCTAGACCAATAACGCTTTGGCGTGGCAGGCATGTTATCCATGCAACGCTTTCGCTAAGCTGATAAACATAGTGCCAGCGGTTTCTAAAATTTCATCGGGGAAGTCATAGTCAGGGTTGTGTAGCTCAGGGTGCGCTTCTCCACTGCCGATACAAAATAGCGCGCCATTCCATTGAGTCAGGAACTCGGCAAAGTCTTCTGACCAACGCATCGGCTCTTCAAGTTGATGTACATTGAGCTGGCTTTGCTTGGCGACTTGCTTAACCAGTTCGACATGAGAGCTTGAATTCACCGCTGCGTTGAATGGTTCATCCCAAGTCATTTCCATCTCTAAACCATACTGGGCGGCAAGTTGTTCCACTTTACTGGTTAGTTGACGCTTCATATCACTGAACGCGCGATTACACTCACTGCGCATGGTCGCCATCACTTTTGCCTCACCCGGCGCAATACCAAACGCTTCTTCACCAAGACTGGCGTGAACAATGGTCACTAAGCAGAAAGCATCCTGATAGCGGTCCGCGAGAGATTGCAGAAAACCGATAAGCTCTACCATCGCATTGGTCGGGCTTATTCCGTTTTCGGGCCTCGCGGCGTGAGAGGTTTTGCCTTTTAAACTCACCAGAGCGCCAACTGACGCACAGGCGAAGGTGTTGTCTTTGATGATGATCTCATGCAGTGGAAAGCCGGGTAAATTGTGATAAGCAAAGACGTTATCAATCGGCTGCTCGGCAAGATGCTTATCGCGAATCATCGCGTCTGCACCTGTACCCGTTTCCTCTGCGGGTTGGAACAAGAGAATAACTTTGCCGTGTTGGGGCAGGTGTACGCTTAAGTGCTTCGCCACTTTTAACAGCGAGACGGTATGTCCGTCGTGTCCGCACGCATGCATGATGCCGTCGTGGTGAGATACGTGGTTATGGTTAGCTTTCTCTGTAATCGGAAGTGCATCAAAATCGGCGCGAAATAACGTTGTTTGACCTGGTTTCCCGCTATCGATAACGCAAAACAGACCATGTCCGCCGACACCGATAACTGGATCTAAACCAAAAGAAGCGAGCTGAGTAGCAATGACTTGTGAGGTGTTGACTTCGTTCCCCGATAATTCAGGAAAACGGTGCAGTTGCTGGCGAAAAGCAATCGCATCAAAGGTTGGCGTGGTAGTTAGTTGCTCGCTCATCGATTATCCCTTCCATTAGTGCAAGCTCCCATTTTTAGACCTAGAACAGCAGATGTTCAACCGTCTGATAGGAAATCTCTCGGTAGGATCAAAATTAATTTTATTGGCGATGGCGATAAGTTGAGGAGGATAAACGAAAAAAGCCTGCTGATTTCTCAGCAGGCTTTTCGAATGTGGCGGAGAGATAGGGATTTGAACCCTAGATACGCTATTAACGTATGCCGGTTTTCAAGACCGGTGCTTTCAACCACTCAGCCATCTCTCCGTTGTTGCAGCGAATAATATAGGGGTTGCGAAAACTTGTAAACCCCTAAAATGATTGTTTGCTGCATTTGTAGGCGCTTGGAGCTAAAAATAAGATTAAGCGCGTATTTTTACATCAATTTTGTGTGAAATAAGATGGAATATAGTCTTTAAATGAAAAAAGAGAGCCGAAGCTCTCTTTTAGGTGTATGGTCGGACTGACTGGATTTGAACCAGCGACCCCCGACACCCCATGACGGTGCGCTACCAAACTGCGCTACAGTCCGATTGAAATAATCTATCTACAATCAGCAGGGTCGTCAATAGCTAAGAATTTGATTTAGTTCCCTTTTGCGTAGAATCGCTGTAGCTCAGTTAAACCTTGCATTAGCACTGGCAAGGTAGGGTTTTCATCTTTCAGGCGAACGTAGTCACTGTTATAGAGTTTGTAGTTACCAAACTTATCGATAACCGTTGTATCTTTAGTCGTGATAAGCGCTAGTTCTTTTGTATCACCAGCCAGAATCCACTTTCTAGAACGTTCATCAAACATGTTACGGCCGCTACTGAATTCGTTTGGATTAGAGGATACACCCAATAAATCCTGAAGTAAGGTGACAGACAAATCCAAATGGCTCGTACGGTGAGTATACTCAGAGGCCATTTTACCAGGCCAGTGAACAATCATTGGCACCTGAAGTTGGTAACGGCTGTAATTGGTATTAGAGCCCCAACTGTTGGTTTTGGTCTCATTAAACTCGGTGCCATGGTTGGATGTAATCACAACGATGGTTGAGTCACTAAGCTGCAAAGATTCTATTTCTGTCAATAGAGCAGCTAGCTCGTGATCCGCCTTCTGGACAGACTCTTTGTAACCTGACTTAAGTCTTTCTTCGTTGGTTTGCTGCTTAGTGTTGTTTTCGTACGCATTGAAGTTAGTCAGCGTCGTTAATTCTATGAAGCTAAACCAAGTTGAACCGTCTTGTTCTTTTACCCAATCTGACCATGCCGATATTGTCTGCATATCCGCTGAATTACCGGTGATAAATGGAATACCTGTAAATTTCATACCGCGGAAAATGGATTCCCCGAAAATCGGGTCATCGAAGTTGTCACTACTAAACAAACCAAAGTTGTACTTTTTGTTTGCTAGGGTATCGATAAGAACTGGCTTTTCACCTTGGGTTTTAATACTTGGAGCATACGCGCTCGGCAAACCATAAAACAAACCAAATACACCATAAGTATCGTTACTGGAACTGTAATGATTGGTGAAATTCAAATTGTTCTGCGCAAACGCATAAGTCGATGGCATCCACTCTGGGTTTAAGGCGTCCGCTCTCAAGTTGTTCACACTCACAACCAGAACATTCAATGGATTGGCGCGGCGGCTAAACGTTAATGTTTCTAGCGGGTAGTTAACGAGCTCCGTATTCTCTTCTTGCTCTTGCTTTAAACGCTTCATGTATTCGTCACGATCAAACAAGCCGTGTTTTTCCATGAACGACTTGGCGGTCATCGGATAAGAAAGCGGGAAATTTGCACGCTGAGCGGTTATCGGATTATAGAAATACGCATCCGCCCAAACATAGATAAGATGGCTAGAGGTAAAACTGGCAAAAAACAGAATAGCCAGAGGACGGCCAATGTGTTTGTGTGACAATTTTCGTTGTTTGCGCCAAACCCACTCTGATAGCCCTAGCTGAAGCATAAAAATCAGCGGCATGACAATGAATAAATGTTGGAGGTCAGCACTTACATGTGAATCATTGTCGGTAAACAATACCTCCCACACCACAGGGTTTAGGTGGAGGTTGATGGTTTGATATGCCTGGGTGTCGACAAGCAGTAGAGTAAGCCCCAATGTGGCAAAACAAACTGCAATGAGTCGAAACAGCTTTCTTGAGGGGATCAAGAAAGTCAGCGGAAACAGAACTAACAGGTAGAGAGCGAAGACTAAGAAACCAAAATGCCCGACCCATGATAAAGCTAAGTATACTTGCCCTAATAATGTTTCCGGCCATGGCGACTGAGATATGAAACGGGTTCCTATCAACATTGCTGCAATAATGTTGAAAAAGGCGAACCAATGCCCCCAACCTACTAAACGTGATACACGCTCACCGTATGTGTTTCCGCTATCTACCATGTATTTATTCTATGTTTTTATTGCGATTAATGAGATTTGTCTTCAATAGAAGAAACAAGTGCTTGTGCAAATTTTTCTGCAATTACCTTGCGTTGTGAAGGAGCAACATCTTGATTTAAGACATTGGTAGCGATATTGCCTGCAATCATCAATGAAAGTTCTGGACCTGCTGAGTGTTTCTCAAGAACCGCTGCAATCTCAGTTAAGATCTGTTCAACTTTGTCGTCGCTGTATTTAGAAGTAATTGGCATAAAAGTGTTCTAATGTTGATAGTAAAGCGACTTATGATAACCTACAATGCCACGCAACTGAAACCTATGCAGCGATAAATTTCATCATGAGCATTCAACTTTCAAACGTTATCCTCCACCAACTGCAAAAAAACGATTCAGATGAGCTGATTGTGAATTTCAGGCAAGAATCTCTGGCGAACGATGGTTCAACCGAAAACCTTGTTGCTGAGTTGCACCGCGTGTTCAACTTTAAAGCTGGTAAAGGATTTGGTTCTTTCAAATCGGACAGCGAATTTCAGCATTGGTTGCAAGAATTACGTAAAGGTGAGAAAAACTTCTACGACTTTTCTCAAACTAGCGCGACGCGCTTGAAAGAAGAGCTGTCTAAGTATCCGTTTGCCGATGAAGGCATCTTGGTATTTGCTGAATATCAATCGCTAGCTACAGACTATCTTTTTGTCGCAATCATTCCTTCTAATCAAAGCCTTAAAGTGACTGAAGGTCTCGATATTAGCGCAACAGATTATCTTGATATCAGTAAGATGGATATCGCCGCGCGCATTGACTTAACAAGCTACGAAACAGACAAAGATTCCAACCGCTACTTGGCTTACATTAAAGGTCGAGTTGGTCGTAAAGTTGCAGACTTTTTCTTAGACTTTTTGCAAGCAGAAGTTGGTCTAGATACTAAGCAGCAAAACCAAGTCTTGATGCAAGCGGTTGAAGACTTCTGTGCGGATTCTAAGTTAGAGAAAGATGAAGCCATCAGCTATAAAAAGCAGGTAGCGGAATACTGCAGTGAGCAGATTAAATCTGGCGATGAAGTGTATGTTAAAGAGTTGTCTGGAGAACTTCCTGCATCTCAGGATGGGACTAGCTTTCTTGATTACACCCAAGAACAAGGTTATGAGCTGGAGGAAAGCTTCCCTGGTGACAGAACAGCGGTGCGTAAACTAACGAAATATGTTGGTGCTGGTGGCGGGGTCAGTATTAACTTTGACAGTTTGCTGCTGGGTGAGCGTATTTTTTATGATCCAGAGACGGATACCTTAACCATTAAAGGCACCCCACCTAACTTACGCGATCAATTGACCCGAAATCGATAATCACTAAAACGGCAGGGTGTTTTTGTTTAGCATTCCGCAAGTGATCGAAGAAACGTTGTACTGTTTTCTTCAGATGCAAAAAAAGAGCGCTAGTCACAGCGCTCTTTTTTATTATGTTCATTTCGTTAGGTTAAGCGGTTTGCTTAGCTAACTCTGCTTGTTCTTCGGCTTCTGCATTGGCTGTTGGTTCACATTTATCAACAAACCAACCCATGTATGAAGTGATGATCGTAACAATAATACATACGAAGCTCAGCCACATGAATGGGGCGTAAGAAAGCGTTGCTACACCCAGAATGCTCGCCATGTAGATACCGTTATCACTCCAAGGAACCATGCCCGAAGTCAGCGTACCGCCAAACTCTGCGTTACGTGACAAGTTTTTACGTTGGTAGCCCAGTCTGTCGTAGTTCTTCGCACAAATCTTTGGCGTCAAAATAAGTGAAACGTACATAGCAGAGCCAAATACGTTACCTAGGAATGCTGTACCAATCGTGCTGCTTGCCAAAGAACCCGCACTTTGAACACGACGTTCAAACAGCTTAGCAACTGTCTCAAGTACGCCAACTTTATCCAGTAGGCCACCGAAGCCAAGACCAAATACAATCACTGCAACGGAACCTAGCATAGAAGACATACCACCACGATTAAGAATCGAGTCGATAAACGCGACGCCAGATTCAATTTCGTAAGGTGCCCAAGCCGTGTTAAATGCCTGAAGGAAGTTAACATCTTGAATCATCACTGCCCAGATAATACCCAGTAGCGAACCAAAGCTAATCACAGGGAATGACGGCATACGCATCGCCAGTAAACTTAAGACGATAGCAACTGGAACAAAAGAGTAAGGTGTTATGTAGAACTGTTGCTCCATTGCCGCAATCACAGATTGAACCTGAGACATATCAACGTTACCAGCATAGTGGAAACCAAAAGCAGTAAACATAATGCCAGTGATGACATAGCTGATTAGCGCGATTGGCAGCATGCCCTTAATATGTTCCACGACTTCAACGTTCGACATTGAAGACGCCAGAATGACTGAGTCAGACAGTGGAGACATCTTATCGCCAAAGTAACAGCCTGAAAGTACTGCACCTGCTGTGATAGGCGCCGGAATACCTAACCCTTGGCCAATCCCCATCATTGCGATACCTGCTGTACCAGCCGCACCCCAAGAAGTGCCTGTAGCCAGTGCAGTTAATGAACAGATGATCATCGTAGCAAGAAGGAAAATAGAAGGATGGATTGCTTTCAGACCATAATAGATGATGGTTGGTACGATACCGCCAGAGATCCATGTACCTACCAAAGCGCCAACAGCGAGTAAGATAAGTACCGCGCCAAGACCATTTGAAATGCCGTTAAGCGCTGCTTTTTCAAGATCCTTGTATTGATGGCCTAGGCGAATACCAAGCACCATGATAATGAACCAACCAATGTACAGTGCGAGCTGGATTGGTAAGTGTAATTTTGCTGTGAATGAAAATGCCATTAGCAAGAAAAGACCAAGGGCAAAAATAACCTGCATCAAGCTGGGCAGACGTGGGGAAAGTTGCGTCATACAGAGCCTCTTATAAGTATTATGAACCGATAGCTTTTCACACATAGCAAAGAAAGCTACCGCAAGGGTTAACTCCTATTCGGGTACGAAGTGAACCTTACATTACTCGGGATAATATTTCGAGGAATTATGATTTTTGTGTATTTTTAACTCACAAAAGTTTAATTTTAAGAATAAGTATTTTATTTTTTGTTAATGTGAGTGGGTTAAAATGTTTTGTCATGTAACTTTTGTGTGTCACAAGGTGTAAGGAAATGTTTTTATAAAATCACTCTTTGTCTAGAAATATATCAACCGGCTAAATTGCATACAAAAACAGCGGTTTATCTGAGCATTGTTAGAATTGACCCAAAAGTTATCGTTTTTATTTAAATTTCCCTTGAGATTTTGTTGTGAAAATTGAACTATGGATCACTTGGTTTTTGTAAATCTTTACATGGAGAGTTGATGATGAGAGTAGGTTTAGTTGGCTGGCGTGGTATGGTTGGTTCAGTACTAATGCAGCGAATGGTAGAAGAGGGTGACTTCGATTTGATCGAACCAGTCTTTTACAGTACGTCGCAAGTAGGCATTCCCGCGCCAAACCTAGGCAAAGAAGCCGGAAATCTACAAGATGCTTATGACATCGACAGTTTAAAACAGCTAGATGCTGTGATCACCTGTCAAGGTGGTAGCTACACAGAGAAAGTGTACCCAGAACTTCGTAAAGCGGGATGGAAAGGTTACTGGATTGATGCTGCTTCTACACTACGTATGGCAGAAGACTCGATTATTACCTTAGATCCAGTCAACTTAACTCAAATCCAGCAAGGTATTCACGGCGGCACAAACACTTTTGTCGGTGGTAACTGTACGGTAAGTTTGATGCTAATGGGTCTTGGTGGCCTATTTGAGAAAGGCCTTGTCGAGTGGGCAAGCGCAATGACTTACCAAGCCGCTTCAGGTGCTGGTGCACAGAACATGCGTGAGTTAATTTCACAAATGGGTGTGATTAACGATTCGGTAAGCTCAGAGCTCGCAAACCCAGCAAGTTCTATTCTAGATATTGATAAGAAAGTTGCGGATACAATGCGCAGCTCATCGTTCCCAACAGATAAATTTGGTGTGCCACTGGCTGGTTCTTTGATCCCTTGGATCGATGTGAAACGCGATAACGGCCAAAGCAAAGAAGAATGGAAAGCGGCAGTAGAAGCAAATAAGATCTTAGGCTTCAACGACGCTCCAGTGCCAATCGATGGAACTTGTGTTCGTATCGGAGCAATGCGTTGTCACTCACAAGCTTTAACAATTAAGCTGAAGCAAAACGTGCCAATGGACGAGATCGAAGAAATGATCGCGACTCATAATGATTGGGTCAAAGTCATTCCTAACGATCGTGATATTACTGCGCAAGAGCTAACGCCTGCGAAGGTGACAGGCACCATGTCGGTACCTGTGGGTCGTTTACGTAAAATGGCAATGGGTGATGATTTCCTTAACGCATTCACTGTCGGTGACCAACTGCTTTGGGGTGCAGCAGAGCCACTACGACGCACACTGCGCATTATCCTAGCTGAAAAGTAATCCCAACATTGTGTTAATAAAAAAGCGCCGATTGGCGCTTTTTTGTTTTTATCTGCATGAAACTAAGAAAAAGCTACTCTTCGTTAGTAACGACTCTTTGATCGGGGTCTGCTAATTCTCCACCACAGTGTTTACAGTGCATGGCATCTGAATCATGGCCACTTTGAGAGCAGTTCGGACATTTTACCAATGATTTGTGTGACTGCATTTCTTGGTGTAACTCAGCGGTAAAAATGCCAGTGGGAACCGCTAAGATGGAATAGCCCATTAACATCGTCAGTGACGCAATGGCTTTTCCTAATCCAGTTTGTGGCACTAGGTCGCCATATCCTACTGTTGTGATAGTCACAATGGCCCAGTAGATGCTCATCGGAATGCTGGTAAACCCATTTTCAGGCCCTTCAATGACGAAAATCAGAGAGCCAAAGATGGTGACAAGTATTGCGACCGTTGTAAAAAAGATAAATATCTTTCGCCTCGCCATCAAAAGAGAGCGCAGTAAAATGTTGGACTCTTGTAAGTAGCGTACCAATTTAAGAATTCGAAATATCCGCATCACGCGAAGCGCTCTAATCACCCCCATAAAAGAGGCCGATGGGAAGAAAAGAACTAAATAAGTCGGCAAGATCGCAAGTAAATCGACGACACCATAAAAGCTTTTTGCATACGCCATTGGCTTTGGAGAGCAATACAACCTCAACATGTACTCAATAGTGAATAGCCCGGTAAACATGTATTCCAGGTATTTGAGTTCTCTAGACCACTGTGCACTTATTGAGGGGATGGAGTCCAAGACAAGGACTACCAGAGAACTCATAATCGCAATGATCAGCGCGATATCAAATGTTTTACCTGCACGAGTGTGGGTACCAAAAATAGTGACGTAAAGAGTGTGTTTTACAGAATTATCAGTCATAACAAAGCGATCCGTACATGAATCGCTCCATCATACAATCTTAATGAAAGTCAGGCTAATCCAGGGAAAAGGTTACGTAAGCCGTTGGCAATAAACTCGATACCTAGTGCACCAAGGATCAATCCCATAATACGAGTGATGACGTTAATTCCAGTTTGGCCAAGGAATCGCACAATCAGCGGTGCAGAACGGAATAATAACCAAGAACATAAACAGAACACCCCAACAGTGACAGCAATTCCCACAGTGTCCAACATACTTGGATAGCGTGCGCCATAGACAATAGTAGAGCTAATTGCACCAGGTCCTGCCATTAAAGGCATTGCCAAGGGTACGACACCGATTTGCTCTCGACTCACGTACTCAGATTTTTCCTGCTTGTTTTGCTTATCCTCACCTAATTTACCGCTCATCATTGAAAAGGCGATGCTGAGTAAAAGTAAGCCGCCAGCTACTCTAAATGAATCCAGAGAGATACTGAACATATCCAGCAGTAACTGACCCGCGAGTAAAGACACAATTAATATGATAGCAACGGCCACATTCGCTGTGGTTGCAGTTTTGTGTTTCTCTTCCAGTGTCATGTGACCGGTTAAAGAAACAAAAACAGGCATTATGCCAACAGGGTTTACAGCGGCGACTAGCCCGAGAAAAAACTGTAAGAAGATAGCAGCTTCAAAAGTTTGCATTAAGTGTATCCACACAAAGTAAAGGGAAAGCGAGGTATAGGCGAAATATAGTCTAAAATGTCGGAGGCAACGAATGAAAAAAACTAACGGTAATCGGTCCCATTACTGAGAAATTCTAATTTTTGACAGGTAAGTAAATAAAACGGACATGCTTTGTTAAGCATAATACTGAGTGTTTTGTAAGCGGGTTTACATAAACGTTAATAATTGTACATTTTTGATCGGAGGGTAGACCAAAATGGAGCCAAAATACCTTGTTGCATACTCTATCGGTGGCACATTTTTTGTGGTACACATGTAAGTCTGTGGTCGATAAATGAAACTTTTTTACAAATTGTTGTCGCTTTAAATAGTTAATTGTCTGGTTGATGTTATTTTGCTCAATTGTCAGATGTGATTTAAATCCTTATTTTTCATTGGTTTGAGTGATTTTGTGCGATGCGTATAACACTTATTGGGTATTTATTTTTTCAGAACTGATCTGAGTCAATATTTTTCATAACATGAAATAATATACTCAGCCCTGAAAGCAATTTACTAAGATATTCTGTTTAGTTACACGTAAAAACGTACACAGTTTGCTTAATAAAAAGTTTTTAATATTTGTTAATTTTAGGAGAATCCCTATGCCTGTAACTAATATGGCTGAACTAGATGCAATGGTTGCTCGCGTCAAGAAAGCGCAAGAAGAGTTCGCTACTTACTCTCAAGAGCAAGTGGACAAAATCTTCCGTGCAGCCTCTCTTGCAGCTAACCAAGCGCGTATCCCGCTAGCACAACAGGCGGTGGAAGAGTCTGGTATGGGTATTATTGAAGATAAAGTAATTAAGAACCACTTTGCTTCTGAGTTTATCTACAATAAATACAAAGACGAGCAAACTTGCGGCATCCTAGAAGAGGATGACAACCTTGGTACTATGACTATCGCTGAACCTGTAGGTATCATCTGCGGTATCGTACCAACAACTAACCCAACTTCTACGGCTATCTTCAAATCTCTAATCTCTCTGAAGACTCGTAACGGTATCATCTTCTCACCACACCCACGTGCGAAAAACTCAACTAACGATGCAGCGAAACTGGTTCTAGATGCAGCAGTAGCCGCGGGCGCGCCAAAAGACATCATTGGTTGGATTGACCAACCATCTGTAGAGCTTTCTAACGCTCTTATGAAGCACGACGACATTGCACTTATCCTTGCAACTGGTGGTCCAGGCATGGTTAAAGCTGCATACTCTTCTGGTAAACCAGCGATCGGTGTAGGTGCGGGTAACGTTCCAGTTGTTATCGATGAAACAGCAGACATCAAACGTGCAGTCGCATCTGTACTTATGTCTAAAACGTTCGATAACGGCGTAGTATGTGCTTCTGAGCAAGCGGTTATCGTCGTTGACGAAGTTTACAACGAAGTAAAAGAGCGTTTTGCGACTCACAAAGCACACGTTCTATCAAAATCAGATGCAGATAAAGTGCGTAATGTACTGCTAATCGATGGTGCACTAAACGCGAAAATCGTTGGTCAACCAGCAACAGCAATCGCAGAAATGGCAGGTGTAAAAGTTCCTGCAGACACTAAAGTACTTATCGGTGAAGGCCTAGGTAAAGTGTCTTACGATGATGCATTCGCTCACGAGAAACTATCTCCAACTCTAGGTATGTTCCGCGCTGACAACTTCGAAGACGCAGTTGCTCAAGCGGTAACTATGGTTGAAATCGGTGGTATCGGCCACACATCTGGTCTTTACACTAACCAAGACGTAAACGCAGATCGTATCCGTTACTTCGGTGACAAAATGAAGACGGCACGTATTCTTGTAAACATCCCGACAACTCACGGTGGTATCGGTGACCTTTACAA
This sequence comes from Vibrio nereis NBRC 15637, assembly GCF_001591105.1. Classification (GTDB taxonomy): domain Bacteria; phylum Pseudomonadota; class Gammaproteobacteria; order Enterobacterales; family Vibrionaceae; genus Vibrio; species Vibrio nereis. The sequence goes on from NZ_BCUD01000001.1 coordinate 78,129, forward strand.
CTTCAACGTTGCGCCTTCTCTAACTCTAGGTTGTGGTTCTTGGGGTGGTAACTCTATCTCTGAGAACGTAGGTCCTAAGCACCTAATCAACAAGAAAACTGTAGCGAAGCGAGCTGAAAACATGTTGTGGCACAAACTACCTAAGTCTATCTACTTCCGTCGTGGTAGCCTTCCAATTGCTCTAGGTGACTTAGAAGGTAAGAAACGCGCATTCCTAGTCACTGACCGTTTCCTATTTAATAACGGCTATGCAGATGACGTAGTTCAGCTTCTTAAAGCACAAGGTATGGAAGTTCAAACATTCTTCGATGTTGAAGCGGATCCAACACTATCTGTGGTTGAAAAAGGCGCGGCTGCGATGAACAGCTTCCAGCCTGACGTAATCCTAGCGCTAGGTGGTGGTTCACCAATGGATGCGGCTAAGATCATGTGGGTAATGTACGAGCACCCAGAAACGCACTTTGAAGAGCTTGCAATGCGCTTTATGGACATCCGTAAACGTATCTACAAGTTCCCTAAAATGGGTCAAAAAGCTGAGCTTGTATGTATCACTACAACTTCAGGTACGGGTTCAGAAGTTACGCCATTTGCGGTTGTTACTGACGACAAAACTGGCGCTAAATACCCACTAGCTGACTACGAAATCACGCCAAACATGGCTATCGTTGATGCGAACCTAGTTATGAACATGCCTAAGTCTCTAACAGCATTTGGTGGTTACGATGCAGTTACTCACGCTCTAGAAGCTTATGTATCTGTTCTTGCGAACGAATACTCTGACGGTCAGGCTCTACAAGCACTTAAGATGCTAAAAGAGTACCTACCATCAAGCTACGCGAACGGTGCAAACGACCCAATCGCTCGTGAAAAAGTACACAATGCAGCAACTATCGCGGGTGTCGCATTTGCGAACGCATTCCTAGGTGTTTGTCACTCAATGGCGCACAAACTAGGTGCTGAGTTCCACTTGCCACACGGCCTAGCGAACGCACTACTGATCTCTAACACAGTACGTTACAACGCGAATGACAACCCAACTAAGCAAACTGCGTTCTCTCAATACGACCGTCCACAAGCACGTCGTCGTTACGCTGAAGTTGCTGACCACCTAGGCCTAAGCCAAGCTGGTGACCGCACTGCTCAGAAGATTGAACGTCTATTAGCATGGTTGGATGAGCTAAAAGTGAACCTAGACATTCCAATGTCTATCCAAGCAGCGGGTGTTGCAGAGTCTGACTTTATCGCAAAACTAGACGAGCTAGCGGTTGAAGCGTTCGATGACCAATGTACTGGTGCGAACCCTCGTTACCCTCTAATCAGCGAGTTGAAAGAAGTTCTAACGGCTTCTTACTACGGTAAAGCTTTTGTTGAAGGTGAAACTTTCGAAGGTACTACTGTAATCAAGAAGAAAGCAGACCAAGAAGCAGCGAAAGCCACACCTAAAGCAAAAAAAGAAAAAGCGAACGCATAAGTAAGGCGTAAGTTTTGAGATAGGTTTTCGCTAGCACGAAACCTACAAATCGGGAAAAAGAACAAGCCCCAGCCGTAAGGTTGGGGCTTTTTTCGTTTTTAGCCTGTCTCGTGTAAACACATTGTGGGGCGAGACAATCTAACGCAAACCGTCGATTTGTACCCTACACTCATTTTCGTACAGGGCAAGGAGATAGGTTTATGAGTTATGTCGATGGATTTGTGGCGGCGGTACCAGAGAAAAACAAACACCTTTATATTGAACATACTCAGAAGGTAGCAAAGATTTTTCGGGAGTACGGAGCCAGAGAATATGTGGAATGCTGGGGAGATGATATCCCTGACGGCACTCAAACATCAATGAAAATGGCAGTGAAGCTCGAAGAGGGGGAAGTGGTGGTGTTTTCGTGGATAGTGTGGCCGTCAAAAAGCATGAGAGATCTCAATGTGCCTAGGGTGATGCAAGATCCTCGGATTATCGAAGAGAAAAGCAAGATGCCATTTGATGCGTCGAGGATCATTGTCGGCGGATTTGAAACCATCGTCGATGAAAGGTGAGAATAAGTGAGCAGGATAATAATAAAAAACCCTCTGCACTACAGAGGGTTTGTCATGCTGAGTTAGAGATTACTTCTCGTCTTCAGGTAACTTAACATTCAGCTCTAGTACTGAAATGTCATCGTCCTTATGCTCAAAGGAGAGGTCAACCATTGCTGGGTCAATAGCGACATATTTACCAATAACTTTTAGAATATCTTCCTTCAGTTGAGGTAAATAAGAAGGCGCTGGATCCCCCTGGCTACGACGCTCTGCAACAATAATTTGCAGTCGCTCTTTGGCTAAATTCGCAGATGATTTTTTCTGCGGGCGGAAAAACTCAAGTAGTGACATGCCTCTTTAGCCTCCAAATAGTCGTTTAAAGATTCCTTTTTTCTGTTCAGTCAAGAAGCGGAAATCCACTTGCTCACCGAGCAGACGTTCTACTGTATCATTGTAGGCCATACCCGCATCTGATTGTTCATCAAAGCTTACAGGTACACCTTTGTTTGACGCATTCAATACCGCCTGACTTTCTGGGATAACACCCAACAATGAAATGTGAAGAATCTCTTCCACATCTTCTACACTCAGCATGTCGCCTTGGCTTACGCGTGCAGGGTTGTAGCGAGTCAGTAGCAGGTGTTGTTTCACAGGTTCTAGGCCCGCTTCAGCACGACGAGACTTAGAGTCTAAAATACCGAGAATGCGGTCTGAGTCGCGAACTGAAGAGACTTCAGGGTTGGTTGTCACAATCGCTTCATCGGCAAAGTAAAGTGCCATAAGAGCACCTTGCTCGATACCTGCTGGTGAATCACAGATAACGAAATCGAAGCCCATTTCATCTAACTCATCAAGGATGCGTTGGACCCCGTCTTTGGTTAACGCGTCTTTATCGCGTGTTTGAGAAGCCGGCAGAATGAACAGGTTGTCAGTACGCTTATCTTTAATCAACGCTTGGTTTAGTGTTGCTTCACCATTGATAACGTTAACGAAATCGTACACGACACGACGTTCACAGCCCATGATTAGGTCAAGGTTACGCAGACCGATATCAAAATCGATAACCGCGGTTTTCTTGCCTTTTACCGCAAGACCAGATGCGATCGCGGCACTTGACGTGGTTTTACCAACACCACCTTTACCTGACGTTACAACAATAATGCGTGCCATTATTTGTTCCTTATAATCTTTAAATCGTTAATAGCTCGAACTTGAGTGAATCATCGCTCAAGCTAAATATTACTTTTTGTTGCCAAAATTCTTCAGCAAACTGCTCTGTTAACCAGTAGTGCCCAGCGATAGACATGAGTTCGGCGTTGAGCTTATTGCAGATGATTACCGCATCTTGGTTGCCGCTTGCACCTGCGATAGCACGTCCTCGTAATGTTCCGTGGATATGAATCGAACCATCTGCAATGACCTCAGCTCCTTCGCTTACGTGATTGAGTACCACCAAATCACAATCTTTAGCATAGACTTGCTGACCTGAACGAACAGGAGAGCGAACTATCTTGGTCGGAGCCATTTTGGCGGGTGCCTGATTTGGCGATTTACTCGCCGACATAATGGCGAACGAGGCGTCAGACGCCAAATTCTGGGTTCGTTTGTCTTTACAACCCGTAACTCCCACTGGAATCATTCCCGCGTCTGCGATTCCATTTTTCAGTGCTTGGAAATCAATATCACCATCTACTTTTGAAATATTGATGACAACTGGTGCAGATGCAAAGAAAGTCGGTGCTTGTTCTACTTTCTCTTTGAGGAAATGCACAGTTTTCTCAATGTCGTTATCACTTAAATGTAAAACCGACAATGTGAAGCTACTGCCTTTTAGGTCTGGAGAATGTGACATCTTTTTTCTTACAACCTCGTAAGGGCGTTGCCTGAGACTAGGGTTCTCATGTTATATTCCCACAATAAGCACAGCAAGTTATCTTGCGCTCAATTGAGTGTTTTGCTCTCAAAAAAGTGAAACATTAACGTTTATTGACTCTTAGTGGACAAAAGGCCTCCCATGCTTTGTGCAATTTATAAAAGTTCGAAAAAAGAGGGCGCTTACCTCTATATCCCAAAAAAGGATGATTTTTCACAAGTTCCAGACACATTAATGCAGATGTTTGGTAAACCTACCATGGTTATGATGATCAAGTTAGACGGTCGTCAACTTGCGACTGTCGATATTGAAAAAGTGAAACAATCTCTGGAAAGTGAGGGTTTTTTCCTTCAATTGCCGCCACCACCAAAGAATCTTTTGGAAGAATACAAAGAGCAGAAAAAAGCTCGCCAACAGTCCGAAGAATAATAATAACGGACATCATTTAATCAGTTGCTCAAGGAGGGCAATGTGAAAAAATTTTTGTCAGTCATACTAGGTGCATCTATTGCTAGCTCAGCGTTTGCGAATGAGATGAGTTTTGAGCAGTACGTTGAAAAATTAAAAGCAGAAGCGCGAACGAAAGGCATTTCTGAACAGGTTATTTCGGTGGCATTTGAAGATGTCACATACAAGCCAAGAGCGGTGAAGGCGGATCGCAACCAGCCAGAGAAAAAACTGACACTCGATGAGTACATTCCAAGAGCGGTACCGGCGTGGAAGGTCAAACAGGCGAAAGCACTGTACCAAAAGCACCATGAGGCACTGACTGCGGTTGGTGAAAAATACGGTGTACAGCCAAGATTCATCGTTGCGCTGTGGGGCGTAGAAAGTAACTTTGGCCGATTCACTGGTAATTACAGCGTGATCGATGCGCTGTCTACCATGGCTTACGAAGGCCGACGTGAAGAGTTTTTCCGCAAGGAAGCCATGGCTGCATTACAGATTTTGGATGAGGGCCATATCCCGCATTCTGAATTTAAAGGCTCGTGGGCGGGTGCAATGGGCCAATGCCAGTTCATGCCGAGTTCATTCCTGTCATTTGCTGCAGACGGCGACGGTGACGGTAAGAAAGACATTTGGAACACGGAAGCCGATGTTTTTGCTTCTGCTGCGAATTACCTAAGCCAATCTGGGTGGCAAAAAGATTATACTTGGGGCCGTCAGATCAAATTGCCGGAAGGGTTTGATACCAGTATTCAAGGACGAAGCGCTGAAAAAGGCAAATACTTGAAAGAGTGGGGCGAGCTTGGTCTCACTCGTTACGATGGCCGTCCATTGCCTCAGTTAGATAACGATATTAAAGCCTGGTTGATTGCCCCTGATGATGCGAATGGCAGAGCCTACTTGGTTTACAATAACTATAACGTGTTGATGAAGTGGAATCGTTCTTACTACTTTGCACTGGCGGTGAGCCATTTGGCTGATAGAATCGTTCTATAATTATTTTTGAAGGGGCTCAGTTGAGCCCCTTATTATTTTCGGAGTTATTGTGTTATCTGATCGCGCTTCTCAGATGGTGATATTTTCAGCGTTGCTGACCCATAAAAATTTTACCGCTGCGGCACGTAGCTTAGGGGTTTCTGTTTCGCACGTGAGTAAGCAGCTTGCGTTACTTGAGGAATCTTTGGGTGTAAAGCTGGTACAGCGAACAACGAGAAGTTTCACCCCAACCGAGGTCGGGGAGCAGTTTTTTAACCATTGCCAACAAATCGTCCAGACAGTAGAAGAAGCTCAGAGAGAGATAGAAAGCCAGCGCGATGAAGTGTCCGGATTAATAAAGATCGGCATTTCGCAATCTTTTGGTTCATTGCACATCTTACCAGCAATCGATGAGTTCAGAGATCAATACCCAAACCTTCAGGTTGAAATGCATTTGTTTGACTACCGTGTTGATATGCTGCAAGAAGGGTTGGATCTCTGGATCACTAATAATGAAACCCTACCCGAAGGGTACGTCGCACAGCGACTGGCGGACAGCAAGTTTGTCGTTGCCGCATCTCCTGAGTACTTAATGAAACACGATACGCCGCACCATCCGAATGATTTGGCCACTCACAACTGTTTGATTTACAGAAGTTGGGAAAGGGACTACACCAGTTGGGCGTTTGCCAAACCGGGGGAGCAGCTCAATGTCAAAATATCGGGTAACTATTCGGTTGATTTAGCCGAAGCTGTTCGGGATGCGGCCGTTGCAGGGTGGGGGATTGCTTATTTAGCAACATATCTTATCCGGGATGAGTTTAAAGATGGCCAACTTATTCAATTGTTGCCGGATTGGCAGCCTAGCCAAGACATGCCTTTCTATGCGGTTTATCCCTCTCGTCGATATTTACCCAAAAAGACAGCGGCGGTTATCGAGTTTATCAAAGGAAAAATTGGCTCGCCATGTTATTGGGACAAGCAACTTGCTCCTTACCTTCAGCGCTAGCTGAAAGCTTTTTTGGGTAACATAAACGTAAGAAATTATTTCCTTTCCTATAAACATATTTTCCAAATGGAAAAAATCCCAGTTAGCAAACGTTTATATCCATATAAAACATAGAGTTATCTTCTTGGTTGTTTATTGAACTTTGCAAAATACAGTTTGTTAACAACTGTGATTTGCATCTCATTTTTATCTGCATATTATCCGGCGCAATTTATTTGCCCCTTTTTCGTCGGAATACTTATGAACTCACTACTTGGAATCGTCGCCATTTTTGCCTTGGCGTGGCTACTTTCTACAAACAGAAAAAATATCAAGATTAAAACGGTCGTATTCGCTTTTGCTTTGCAAGTGGTATTTGCACTGCTGGTACTTTATGTACCCGCTGGGCGTGAAGCGCTACGCGCGGTCAGTGGTGTCGTTTCTAATTTGATCAACTACGGGCAAGAAGGTATCGGCTTCCTCTTTGGTGATCTTGCTACAGGTGGGTTCACCTTTGCGATCAACGTGCTTGGTATCATCATCTTTTTCTCTGCGCTGATCTCAGGTTTATACCATCTTGGTGTGATGCCTCGAGTGATCAATTTCATTGGTGGTGGAATTCAAAAACTATTAGGGATCGGTCGAGCGGAGTCTTTGTCTGCCACTGCAAACATTTTTGTTGGTACGATTGAAGCGCCGCTGATGGTCAAGCCGTACCTAAAGCATATGAGTGACTCTCAGTTCTTCGCAGTCATGACGGGAGGCTTGGCTTCTGTTGCTGGTGGTACGCTTGTTGGCTATGCCTCGTTGGGTGTGGATCTTAACTACCTGATCGCGGCAGCATTTATGTCGGCACCAGCCGGTCTTTTAATGGCAAAAATTCTGATGCCAGAATCTGAGGTGAAAACACCAGACATTAATATTAGCGATGTTGAGATCCCACGCGCGACAAACGTGGTTGAAGCGTTAGCAGATGGTGCCATGGCTGGCGTCCGTATTGCTGTTTCTGTTGGTGGTACACTGCTGGCGTTTATCAGTGTGATAGCACTTTTAAACGGCATGCTAGGTTGGTTTGGTGACCAAATTGGCACAGAGATGAGTTTTGAACTGATCTTAGGCTACCTATTTGCGCCTGTTGCTTGGTTGCTGGGTATTCCTTGGAGTGAAGCGATTACCGCAGGCTCTCTGATAGGTAACAAAATCGTGGTGAATGAATTTGTTGCTTTCATCCAGTTGGCGGAAGTACAGTCTGAGTTGAGTGAACACTCACAAGCCATTGTGACCTTTGCACTGTGTGGTTTTGCGAACATCTCAAGCATGGCGATGCTGATTGGTGGACTAGGGTCACTGGTTCCTGAAAAGCGCGCATTTGTATCTAAGCATGGCTTTAGAGCGATCACTGCTGGGGTGATGGCAAACTTGATGAGCGCGTCGATCGCAGGCGTTATCATGAGCCTGTAAACGCTCTATGACGAAATAAAAAACGGGTAGCTCAGTGGCTACCCGTTTTGCTATCTAACAGTACGCATTGGCTATTTTTTTGTATGGAACTGTTCACAAGCCAACATAGTGTTTTCAATCAGGCTTGCCACTGTCATCGGGCCAACACCACCAGGAACTGGGGTAATAAAGCTTGCACGATCACGCGCTTTAGAATACTCCACATCGCCAACTAGCTTGCCTGTATCTAGGCGGTTGATACCCACATCGACCACAACAGCGCCTTCTTTGATCCACTCACCAGGCACAAAGTTTGGTTTGCCAACAGCTACAACAACAACGTCAGCTTGGCGTACATGGCCTTCTAGATCTTTCGTAAAACGGTGACAAGTCGTGGTAGTACAGCCAGCAAGCAGCAGCTCTAGTGTCATTGGGCGACCAACAATGTTAGAAGCGCCAACGACGACCGCGTGTTTACCGCGTAATTCAATGTTGTAGCGATCCAATAAGGTAATAATGCCTTTTGGTGTACATGAACGAAGCTTAGGAATACGCTGTGCTAGACGACCTACGTTGTATGGGTGGAAGCCATCCACATCTTTCTCTGGGTGGATACGTTCCAGCACGTGTGTTGAATCAATGCCAGCCGGAAGAGGAAGCTGAACTAGAATACCATCAATCTCATTGTCTGCATTCAGCTCATCAATCAGAGCAAGTAGCTCTTCTTCGCTGGTGCTTGCAGGAAGATCAAAAGATTTAGACACAAACCCAACCTCTTCACACGCGCGGCGCTTACTGCCAACGTAAACTTGAGAAGCGGGATCTTCACCGACTAATACCACAGCAAGACCAGGTGCGCGTAGGCCAGCTTCCACACGAGCTTTTACTCGCGCAGCAACTTCTGATCGAACAGTTTGAGAAATAAGCGTTCCATCGATATTTTGAGCAGTCATGACTTTCCTTCAATGAGAATGGCGAATAATTTGCAGCGCATTGTCGCAAATTATTTGACGAACATCTATAAGCAAACGTTTGCTTCGTGGTGTTTTTAATCAAAATATAATCTAGTGACTTTTTTTTAGTCATTCAGATCATAATGTTATGAAAAGCCCTTGTGTTACGAGTTTGAACTCGTATAATCCTTTCCCTGTAGCGCGCCCTTAGCTCAGCTGGATAGAGCACGTCCCTTCTAAGGATGTGGTCATTGGTTCGAATCCAATAGGGCGTGCCATTTATTTTAAAGCCCCGATAACTCAATGAGTTGTCGGGGCTTTTTCGTATCTGGCAGTACTTAACCCTAAAAAAGCCAGTCACGGTTGACTGGCTTCGCTGTTTGGAGCTGTGATTTTTGTTTGGCTTAGCGATTAGCCACTAATGCTGAACGGCGTGATGGATGCTTAAAGAACACCGCCAGTAAGGCTGCGATCGCCAGCGCAAAGCAGTAGTATGAGTTTGCTACTATCTCGATAGGTGAAAGCTGGAACACAGAACCTAGCAGAAGTACCTGAGCGCCGTAAGGCAGTACGCCCTGCATAACGCATGAGAAGATATCCAGCAAACTGGCTGAGCGGCGCGGCGTGACGTTGTGCTCTTCCGCCAATTCGCGCGCCACACTACCCGAGACAATAATCGCGACGGTATTGTTGGCGGTGCAGGTGTTGACCAGCGCCACCAGACTCCCGATGCCGAGTTCGCTTGCGCGGCTGTTGGCTTTTGAAGAGTGACTAGAGCTAAACGCTTTAATTGTCTTACTGATAAAGTTGGTTAAGAAAGCTAAGCCACCTTGGCGACGCATGAGCTCGCTCAAGCCCCCAATCATCATCGACAGCAAGAAGATCTCCTGCATATTGCCAAAGCCAGCATAAATATCTTTGCTTAAATCGGTCAGCGTGTAGCTATCCACCGAGGTTAGGCTCACCCCACCAGCGAGTAGAATTCCCACCGATAGCACCACAAACACGTTCAAGCCAGCGACCGCCAGCACAAGAATCGTAATGTAAGGTAGTACTTTAAGCCATTCAATCGGGCCTGTTTCTGGTACTTGCGTCGCCGAGCTGTTGAAGGCGAACAGCACCAGTGCAAAGAACGCAGCAGGCAGAGCAATGCGCACGTTTTCGCGGAATTTGTCTTTCATCTCACAGCCTTGAGAGCGCGTTGCCGCGATGGTGGTATCGGAGATGATTGAAAGGTTATCACCAAACATTGCGCCACTGAGCACGACCCCAGCGGTCAGCGGTAGGCTCATTCCTGCTGATTGGGCAATACCCATCGCAACTGGTGCAACCGCCGCGATAGTGCCCATAGAGGTCCCCATCGCTGTTGCAATAAAAGCGGAGATCAAAAAGATGCCCGGCAGAATCATGCTGGTTGGGATAGCAGATAGACCCAGGTTCACTGTGGCATCCACGCCGCCAGAGGCTTTAGCGACTGCAGCAAATGCGCCTGCGAGCAAGTAGATCATACACATCGCGATGATGTCCTGATGGCCGACACCGCGTAAGAATTGTTCTATAGAGCGGTTAAGCGAATCTTTACTGAGCAACAGAGCCACCACGATGGCAGGCAATGCCGCTACAGGTGCAGGCAGTTGGTAAAACGCGAAATCGACACCTTGGAAAGAGAGGTAGGTGCCCACGCCAATAAACAGCGCTAGGAACACGAGTAAAGGGATCAGTGCGACCGCAGATGGTGCCGTGGTTTGGTTTGAATCTTGGGAACAGGACATGTAAACGATAGTATTGACAGTAAGGGAGGTAAGAAGCCTACTGGTACATTGGCTATATGTCAATATAGACGTCCAAACGTCTGGGTGTTTTTACTGTTGAAAGTCCTGGTTGGTTAAAGGGTTTCTTATCGTTGATACTAAAAATGGAGCAGTAAGTAATAGTCTAGAATGACAAACGCAACGCAAAGTATCAGCGTGATAAGGCTCGCGACCCATTGTTGCTTGCTGCTCAATGTCGGGCGATTGTATTGGTCTTTTTTATAACGCCAAACAGAGAGTGGGGCGGTGTAACGCCAAATCCATACTAAGTAAGACTGTAAAAATAGAAAGAAACAAAGCTCCTCTACACTAACTCCTCTACCAATGTCTGTACGAGCAGGCAAGATATCTGTAAACATATCGTATAGGAGAACCACGGAAGAGCTCCACAGAGAGAACAGAATAGCAGTTAGAATAAAGAAGGTGCGTCGCTGTTTTGCGGGAGGCAAGCGAAGCGGGAATGCTTTGTTCGATTTTTCGCCATACTGCCAGTGTTGTTGGTTGTCGTCTTGCATGACTTATCCTGTGAAAAGGCCAACCTAAATACAGGTTGGCCATTGCTATCTAAATTACTCGATGCCTAGGGTACTCGGAACACTTTGAGGGATTACAAACATCCGTTGTGATTGCGGTTGCACGACCTTGAAGGTGTATCGTTTAGGCGTTGAACCTGGTACCAAATCATGGCCTGATGTCGGAGAACCACTGAGCTCTGTGACCCCAGCAAACGAAATGCTGTAAGTACCAATTCCGTCAGGAGCATCAAGCCCAGTTAAGGTCGCAGTATGCACGCCAGTTGGCAGTGTATGTGGGAACGAGAAGCAGTATTTGCTATACGTTGTGGCAGTTTGTCCAAGACGCTGGCCATTCACATCGAGTGCAAAATTATCGTCTTTCGCGCCACCATTGTCACACACTGTAATCACGATGTCTGCTTCAGCGACCTCGACTTGTAACTCATTTGACCAATCTGCGTTTTTAATGTCTAAACGTTTGGACTTCACCGGGTAAGTGCCTGGTGCCAAATCTTTAGGTATACGGAAAGTCACACTAGTACTAGTTAAGTGCAGTATAGAGACCTGATGCTCACCAAACATCACCACATTTTCCGAGGCATATTTAGAAAAACCAGACCCTGTTACTGTCAACATATCATTCGCTGCAGCTTGGGTTTTAGATACGCTGGTGAGCACTAAGTCGGCATCTACTTTGATTGCCTCTATTGCTTCTTCTGCAGGTAAATCAAAGGCCAAATGTTTGACCGAAACATCAAAGATGTCATCGTCGGTATCGAACAGGCTGGCGTCCGCATACAACCACATCTCTGTACCATCGCTATTGATGTAGTAAGGCTTATACGATTTACTGATACCAGATACTGTGCTGGTTAGCGTAACCTGCGGGTACTTCTTACTGCTCCAGAAGTCAGGTTTGACTGGTTGGAATCCTTTACCCGTGATGGTGATTTTCTTATCTTCCTCATCTGGCATGATAACTGCGGGTTCAACGTTGTCTATTTCGAGTGCGACTTCTACTTCAAAATCGAGAACAACATCAACCGTTGACAGATCCGTCAGGGTTTTACCCACATCAATCCCAGCTAAAGTTAAGTCCTTGACGACAAGCAGTTGACCCAAGACAGGAATAGCTTTTTTAACTGCGTTTCCTGCGAGTTTTGCCAGCGCCTCCGCGGTTAAATTTTTTGCCGCTTCTTTGAAAATGGCTTGAGTGACAGGGCCATAGCTGACGAAGTCATTAATCAGTTTATTTACGACATCTGTTTTAAATTCGTCTAGGCTTTGACCACCATTAGTAAATTCGAGTACTTCCGCAGAAAACCAAGGAGCCTCTTGCATAAAAATAGAGGCGAGCTTGCTTTTACTGATGGTCAGTAGACCCGCATTATCCAAAATGAACATTAATTGAGGCAGTACGACGCCATCAATAATGGTTCTCGAAACCAAAAATTGGCGTATGTTTTGTTCATGCGCGGAAATCTGGCTAGGAGTTAACTTTGCGTCGTAGCTATTATCGATGCCTGCACTTAGCACTCTGACTTTTGAATCCTGCACAGCAGAGCCATTACATACACCTGTAGACGCGATATTCCACATTGTCTCCTGAGGGCCGACATAGTTTGAACTCCACATACCAGAACCATATTGGCAAATCGCTTTACCTTCGGTATCGGTGACTTGAAAAGCAAGGTGTAGGCGTGTGTCATTCTCGATGTTGAATTGATTTTTCGCATCAATTTTCACCCCGATATCGTCTATCTCTTCCTCTGGTGTGATGACGATTTGAGAAGAAGAGCGAGCTTGAACGGCTGCGTTTTGGCTTTGTGATAACAAGGCTTTGATGTCATTCAGTGCTTGCAGGTAATGTGGGGACTGATAAATTTCTTGCGATACCATGTAATCGATATCGTTCGCTAGTCCGCTATAAATAAACGCACCTAACTTTTGTACGCTTTCTAAAGCGTAAATGTCTTGCAGAGTTTGTTCAGCACCTTCTGATGACCAATCATAGTTGATTCCATACCATAGGTAGCCGACGGCGGTAGTCGCAGAAGTAATGTGCGCCGCTTGCGTATTTGGCAGTACGGGCACGTAACCAATGGTATGCAGTTCGTCGTTAATGTATTTAACCAGTGAGGCCACTTCTGGTTTTGCAACGTCAATGTTGACTGTCGCGCCATCAGCGGTGAAAGGCACTTCATTATTTAATGTGGTCGATAGGTATAAATTTTCAGCGGTTATACCGTCCGGCAATTGAGCAGTTACATTGTGTTCTGTGGTGTTTTTGTAATTCACAATGTATCGCTGAGTTTGCCCATTTGCGTGGTCGATATAAACTTCGCCAGCAGTAAAATCATTTGGCAGTGTGATAGTGCGACTTTCAGAACCATTACTTGCGTTGATGTCTACCACCCCTGCAGGGAAGTGTAGCTTGAAGGCTTGGTTTAAATTTTCACCTTCTAAAGTCAACAGGTCATTAACTAAAGAAACTTGGTTTAAGTACAAACTGTCTTCAGGAAGAACTTCCAGAGGGTACTCACCCGATCGGGTCGCTCCATCCGTGATTAGAAGAAGATTGTTGCCGATTTTTAGATCTGCACAATTGACTTCTAGCTCTTGGCCATTGACGCTATGTGGCAGTTCAATACTGCTAGCTTGGTGGCTTGCAATCACTTTAAGGTTAGTAAGAGCACTGCCGTCTGACAGAGTAATATTGACTGTATGGGTCGGTAAACACTGGAATGTGGTTTGGCCGTTGCTATCTTTAATCTCGGTGATCTCTAAAGCACTATCGATAGAGGGAAGCATCACGGTATTTAGATCGTTATCCTGGTTATCATCGATTAGATCATTGTCGTTATCTAGGTCAACGAAGTCAGACGCAGAATCGCCATCGTTATTCGCTGGCTCCAATACATTATCACCGACTTCAATACTGTCTAATATGCCGTTGTTATCGCTGTCTTCGTCTTGGCTGTTAATATTCCCGTCTAGGTCGACATCGAGAGCGATATTGATGGCTTCAAGTTGATCGGCAATCAGGTCATTATCGCTGTCTAGGTCCCACCAAGATGGTAGCCCGTCGTTATCTAAATCAAGAACGGGTGTGCTTCGGCCATAGAACTCAACGCCGTCGCTCAACCCATCGCCATCGCTATCAGAGTTTAAGGCATTGCTGTCGAGGGCTTTTTCAAGATCGTCACTTAACCCATCCTGGTCTGAATCTAGGAAAATGAGTGCTTGATAATCGATTTTAGTGCTGACGTCGGAGCCAAGTGCAAAGTAGTAGTTGCCCGCAGAAGGAACAACAGCGCTGATAATACGTTGATTAGGCAGTGAGTGCTCGATGAAGGCAACAGGGACACCTTGCGCGTTAACCAGTGTTAAGAAACCACTGAATTCACTCGAGGTTCTGAGCTGAATAGATACGCGTCCTTCCGGTAAAGCAAGTTTAAAGTAATCTTGATCGTAACCATTAGTGCCTTGTATAGCTCCCGAAATAAATGCAGGGAAGCCATTGACCGTTTCGGAAACAGAAATGCCATCATTGTTCCAGCTCGCTTCAATATGTTCCGGCCAGCTGTCTTTACCTGCGTCAAATGGGTACCCATCAAGTTCATCAACAACACCATCACCATCTTCATCGGTGTCGTGATAGTTGCTGATACCATCACCATCGCTGTCTGAGTGTGATGCTTTATCTGCGGGGAAAAGGTCATCTTTAAGGTAGCCATCTCCATCGGCGTCTAAGTCGGCGCCATCTTGGACACCATCGCCATCCAGATCATCGATGACGTTAATGCTAAAAGAAGCCGTTGAAGATAGGCCTTGTTCGTTGTCCAAAATCAACTCAAGCGTGTATTGCCCTAAGGTATCGGCATAGAACCCAGTGCTCAGTGAGTTTTGGCTAGTAATTTGATACTGGCTATCATCAGGTGCTTGTGTCACCCGCCATTTAGGGTTGACGCCAACAGAGCCGTCGCTAGACAGTACGGAAAGGTTGGCTTGGTTTGCGATTGGCCAGTTAAGGACTCGGGAGATGGTATCTTTACCGATAATTTTTGCCGTTGGTATTGGGTTTGACTTATCTGCGTTAATTTCGATCGAGTCAGTTACCGTAAACTCGCCATCGCTGACGGTGACCTTCAACACGAAGGTTTCTGTCTCGGTTAACTCCGGTAAGCGTAATGTCAGGTTGCCTGACTCATCAACGTTGCTTAAATCGAGTTGGCTAGTCCCTTGGAGTTGCTCCCATTGGAAAGAGAGTGTGTCGCCATCAGGATCGGCAGCGTTAATTTGAATGGTGATTTCTCTTTGGCCGTATGTTTGAGCATGCTCTGATTCGATAGAGACAGTCGGTGAGCTGTTGTTATCGTCCCAAAAGCAGCCGCTTATCCCCAGCACACTGCCGATTATCATACAGAGTTTGGTTTTATTCCCTAGCACGGTTGGTCCCTCTAATTAGAATGGCATTCCATTTCATGTGGTTGTAAGTGAATGAAATTATTGAAGTTAGATTGCCAATCTTACTTTGAGTTTTTGAGTGGTTTATGTGCTATTTATGAGAATAATAAACTTGAAAGTTATAGTGTTAAATCATGTTAAGTGCTTCGCATAAGAGTGCGTCAAGATTTCATTGCTAGGTTGCTGATATCTTTGATTTGATTTGCGATTAAAAGTGTATTCTTGGGTAAATAGACAGGTAGGGTGGTTAGAAAAATTTGCGGTACTTCTAAAGTTTAACTTGCAGCTATTGTTTGATTGAAAATGGTAGAACCCCGCGCGAATTTAAGCTGGCTAATGAGCAGTTAAGCCAGCTTACTTTGGCTTTAGTACGCGTGAAATTTATGACAGGTTGAAGTTAGAAGGAAACAGTGCTTTTTTCGCTTCCTCATCCATGATGTTTTTAAACTCATGTCTTGTTCCCATTGTTCTCGCCATTTCAACGGCAGGGCGGCTATTGATGCGTTTAAACCATGTTTGCAGGTTAGGGTAGTCACTTAAACGCCCTTCGCCCAGTACACGGTCAGCTTTATCTACCCAGCCCCAAGCTGAAATATCTGCAATGGTAAATTGCTCGCCGACAAGATAGGTTCTGCCTGCCAAGTGTTGGTCCAAAATGGCGTAGTGGCGCTCTGCTTCTTTCATAAAGCGGTTTTTAGCATAGTCATTTGGCCCTAGTGCAGCGTAATGAAAATGCACCGATTGGCCAGAAAATGGACCAAGCCCAGATGAAATGAACATTAACCATGATAGCAATTGAGCTTTGTGTTCTGCTTGGCCTAACAGTTGACTGTGTTTCTCTGCAAGATAGAGCAAAATCGCCGTAGAATCGAAGACGAACACGCCATTGTCATCAATCGCAGGCAGTTTTCCATTGGGATTGACCTTTCTAAACTCCGCGTCATGCTGCTCGCCTTTAAAGGTATCTACAGGGACTAATTCGAACGGCAAGTCAGTTTCGGCTAAAAACAGCGCAATCTTCATCGGGTTGGGTGTTGGGTGGTAATAGAACTTAATCATATTGGATTCCTAATGTTATCTATCCATGTCTGATGACTGAACTAGGAATATTCTATTGTTAGAATAAGTTGTGTAATATGGCTAATTATTGAAACCTGCTTTCTAAAATTTCGAAATGTATAGTGTTAATGATCTGGAAACCTTTGTCGCGGTCGCCAAGCATGGTGGTATTTCACCTGCGGCACGTGTGTTGGGAATATCGGTTGCCACTACGAGTCATCGTTTGTCTAAGTTGGAGCAATCTCTCAAAGTAGCGTTGTTCCACCGTAGTAACCGTTCGCTCAAGTTAAGTGACGAGGGGGCTCGTTTTTTGGAGAGAATCGAGTTTATCCTTGAAGAGCTTCAACAGGCGGAATGTGAAATCAGTGGCCGTTCAACTCAGTTGAGAGGACACTTGCGAGTAACGATGTCCCCTTGGGTGCTCAAGCGGTTTGTTATGCCGAGTTTGCCCAAGTTTCAAGCTGAACATCCAGATTTAACCATTGACCTGAATGTTTCGGATCGGTTTGTTCCTTTGGCCGAAGAGATGACCGATTGTGCTATTCGTGTCGGTGAGCTGGTGGACAGCTCAATGGTGGGCTACAAGTTGTCCGACAATAAGCGCGTGATTTGTGCTTCACCAGAGTATATTGCCCAATTCGGTGATATTGATTCCGTCACCAAGCTTCAGCAGGCTGCTTGGGTGTGTTTACCTTGGCAAACAAGCCTGATGGTAAAGCATGGCAACAAATCTAGCCAATCGATTCAGATGGCAAAGAAGCTGATCGTATCCAGCTCAGATATGTTAACTGAGGGAGCACTGCACGGTAGTGGTTTGGCGATTAAGTCTTACCTCGCGATTGAGCAAGAACTTGCCAATGGGTCATTAGTTGAGGTGATGCCAAGGTGCTTAAGTAACGACGATGCCCCCATTTCCTTTTTGTATCCTGCTGGGGCTAGAACAGTACGTAAGATTCAGTATTTTAAAGATTTCGTTAGTCATTTGTTTAGGTCGAGTTGAGAAATACAAGTGATTATGTGTGGTCGGTCTAATAGATTTCTCTGTAGTGCTAACTTGGTACTGGTTTTGCTTAACTTTCGAACTGTACATACGCAAAGCTTTTCGGTAGCATATCGCTCCCTGACAATCACTGATTGTTTCAGTACTCGTCGAGCTCTATACGTCTAAGGCACCATGCGCAGTATCCACACCAAGATAAAACCTGAATTTGAACCTTTGCTATCAGATCTGGCGCTCCACGCGCTTTTGCATCTGCGTACTAATCACAGCGCCAAAACGCTTAGCCGAAAAACTCGCGGTGAGATCAATGATATTCTTTCCGCTTGGTTGAATAAGTCTGCCAATACTAAAAAATATAAGCCGTTCAAGAAGAAAATTCGTTCTTTGGTGAGCCATACTCGCTCACAGAAGCTTGATATGGAAGCGATGTTAAGCAATTTGCTGACGCCCTTACGTGGTGATGAGCTACCTCATCTGGATAGTTTTCTTCTTTTGATCAATATGATCGAGAAAGAACTGAACACCACGGTATTGGTTTCAAGCCCTGAAGATGTGGATTTGAGTTATAACCCGAAAGGTTGCCTACTGTGTGTGTTATCTAACGACTTAAACGCGCATTTTGACAACAGAAACCGCTTGATTAGCGATATATCTATGCTGTTTCGTGGTACTCATGGTGAGAAGAGCGCGTTCTTACGCACCATTTATTCTTCGTCTCTGTTTGACCATAAAATGGAATACGAAGATGAGGACTTTGTCCGAATTTCTCTGAACATTCGATAAAAAAGCGGCAATTGATGCCGCTTTTTTGTTTCCTGAAGCTTAAAGCCTTAGACGAGTTTGAACTCCTGAAGCTGAGAGTTCACTTTCTCTGCTTCAGATTGGTAACTTGAGACAACATTATTCATGTTCCCTGCCAAGTCACCCGTATTGAGTGCGATTTCGGTAAGGACATCGACATCTTTATCCACCGCTTCACTGGCTTTAGATTGTTCGGTCGTCGAGCTAGCGATACTGGTAATGTGCTCGTTCACCGTTTCAATTAATGATTCAAGCTCCGATACACTTTCATTAACTAAAGATACCGATTCGAAAGTAGAGTCCGTCGCTTGGTGGCTCTTCGACATATTACTCACTGCCGTTTGAGTATTTGTTGTGATGTTATGCAGTAGCTGAGAGATATGCTCTGTGGCTTCTTTACTGCGCTGCGCAAGATCGCGAACTTCTGATGAAACGACAGCGAAGCCACGTCCATGCTCACCTGCACGAGCGGCTTCAATCGCTGCATTGAGTGCCAATAGATTGGTTTGCTCAGAGATGCCATTGATAGTATCGACAATTTTGCTCACGCTCTCTGCGTCTTTTTCCAATTGGTGAATGCAGCTTTGTGTTTGTTCTATTTGGTTCACAAGTGCACTCACAATCTCATAGGATGATTTGCTTTGTTCCTGACAAGATAAGACTTTGTTGGCCATTTGCTCAGTTTCTTCTAAAGCACGCTCTGACGATGAAGCAATTTCCAGGCTTGATTGAGACAGTTCAGTCATGGCCGCCGCTATGTTACCGCACTTGTCTGCTGTTGCTTGACTGCTGGTGCCCAGATCGTTCGCGCCTTGAACGATCTGGCTGAGGCTGTGCGAGCTGCTTTCATTCGCTTTTGTAACGTTAAATAGCAAGTCTTTGATGCTATCGGTTAATCCATTCACACTGCGCGATACTTGTGAAAGTTCATCCTTACCGTCATCAGCCAAAGATATGGTTAGATTTCGGTCACTAGACATGTTCGCGAGCTGGCGAGTCAGTGTACCTACTCGTTGCTTCAGGCTTTTAACGCAGACGGTTACCGTCGCGACTAAAACAACCGTTAACACTAGTGCCAATAACATGATCAGGTTCACTTGGAAGCTCGCATTTGCTGCGGCTGTGTCTGTGACTGATAACATCTCTGTTTTGAGATTATTTCGAATTTGGTTAATGAGCTTAATCCGGCTTGTGGCCGCAGCAAACCACTGGGTTGGCTCAGGTCCTTGCAGTGATGAGAGTGTCTGTCTTTGATCTAGGTAGCGTTGTTGAACTTGCTCGACCTCTTTCCAGATAGGCGATGACATGGCGTCCCTAAGTTGGGTTGCAAAGTCCGAGTGTAGAGTTTGTTCTGCTTGGCGTTGAGCGTATTCACCCACCGCTAAATATTGTTCAATCGCAACATACTGTCCAACGTTAGAGCTTTGTCGCGAAAACGCGCCATTTAAAGCGCCACGAACCTGACCAGCGCGCTCTTTCATTTTAACTATGGCTATAAGAGCCTGACCTAAATCAGAGATATCTTGGTTCGCAATCCGAGAGGACAATAACGATGCGTTATCAATGCTCAGTTGGTTTAAATTCGAATAGTAGGCGAAAGGAGAAGTTGTAGGCGAAAGTTGATCTACCTGTACTCGAATATCTCTGAGTTTTGATAGCTGTTGGAATACGTCTGCCGCCAGGGTTTCTGTCATCGACGGTTGAAGATAAGTCGGAGAGTAAGCTCTTAGCGCCGTGATTTGAGCATCCGTCACTTTACGTTGTTTCTTAAGCGCAGCAACTTGCTGAGGGTTACCTTGACTGCCAAGCACACCTGCCGTTAAGCCACGTTCAACCGCCAAGTTATGCGCAAGGTTGTCGTAAAGCAGTACCAATTGAATTGTCTCACTGTCGTTATGCGCAACGTCCACCGTTTGTTGATAGTTTTGCACTAACTTTACAGCTGCTAGTAAGGCAAGAATGATGGGTACTCCGGCTAGTATCATAACGAGTCGGTGCAGCGAAATATTTCGCATCAATTGATTCATGTTCCCCCCGGAAAGTGAAAATTGGAAGCTTAATTGAGTGTAGCCTATTGTCCCTTAACTAAGTATGTTTAGTCTTGCTATTAATTTATTAAAAATTAGTAGTTTAATTGATTTAAATCACGTTTTTGTTTGGTGTGATGTGGTTTTAGTGTGAAGTGTCTCCAATTTGTTGTGATCGAGCGTTCGAAAGGTCATGTCATAAAAAATTCATGGAATGTGAGATTGAGTATTGTCTGAAAATTCATCATATTGTAATGACGATGTAACAAATGCAAAGAAAACAAGGAGTGTTTATGCAGCATCAAGAAATGATCCAATATTCTCACTTAGGACTAATTAGCCGTATTTGTATTTTTTCGCTCGTCGGCATTATTACTATTTTTGCGGTTATCTAACACACAGTAGCTAGAGTCTATAAGCCTTAGTAAGTTTGTGGTTACTTACCTTTAAGTATGATTTATTAGGGCGCAGTTGTGGATGTTCTTCCATTCAATGTGGTACGGTTAACGATAAATTCATGTTAAGAGTTTGTGTATGTCGTCACTCTCATCTTTGTCGTTATCCAGCCGCTTTTTTGACCTTCCTATCGCGTTTTATACGCAGGTAACCCCTCAACCGTTAAACAACACCCGCTGGGTAGCTTGGAACCATGATTTCGCGAGCCAGTTTAGCTTACCGGCACTGCCCCCAGAAGGCGATCTTAAGCACTTTTTCGCTGGGGAGTTGATTTCCGAGACTTTTCCTTCTTTAGCGATGAAATATGCGGGCCATCAGTTTGGGGTTTATAACCCAGAGCTTGGGGATGGTAGAGGCTTGCTGCTCGGCGAGTTAGCAAACAGTGACGGCACTTTGTTCGATGTGCACTTGAAGGGGGCAGGGTTAACGCCATACTCGAGAATGGGTGATGGTCGCGCTGTTTTACGTTCGACTATTCGTGAATATCTGTGCAGCGAGGCGATGGCAGGTCTTGGTATACCGACCACTAGAGCACTTGGCATGTTGACGAGTGATACACCTGTTTACCGAGAGCGAGTAGAGCAGGGGGCATTGTTGATCCGCATGTCTGAAAGCCACATTCGTTTTGGCCATTTCGAACACTTCTTTTATACCAATCAAATGGCAGAGCTAAAACTCCTCGCAGATAAAGTGATTGAGTGGTATTGGCCACAATGTTTGCAAGACGACAAGCCATACGCCGCGATGTTTGAAACTATTGTCGATAAAACGGCGAATATGATTGCCTACTGGCAGGCTTATGGCTTTGCCCATGGGGTAATGAATACGGACAACATGTCGATATTAGGCCAAACATTTGACTACGGGCCTTTTGGTTTCTTAGACGATTACGAACCGGGTTATATTTGTAACCACTCCGACTATCAGGGGCGATATGCGTTTGATCAGCAACCAAGAATTGCCCTTTGGAACTTATCGGCTTTGGCACATGCGCTGTCACCTTTAGTTGAGAGGCCGGATTTAGAAGCCATATTGGCGCAGTTTGAAGCCAAGTTAGGAGTTTATTTCAGCCAGTTTATGCGAAGTAAACTGGGTCTGCATTGCAAGTTAGATCAAGACAGCCAACTTTTCCAAGCGATGTTTGAGCTGCTGCATCAAAACCACGTCGATTACACGCGGTTTATGCGTGAACTGTCTAATTTAGACCATGCCGATCCTCAGGTGGTGGTTGATCTGTTTATTGATAGAGAAGCAGCTAAAGCATGGCTCGATCTTTATTTGGCACGTTGTGAATGCGAAGTGGACGATGACGCTGCCCCTATTAGCGCAGAAACGAGGTGCGCTTCGATGAGGGCCGCAAACCCTAAATACATTTTGCGTAATTACCTGGCTCAGCAAGCGATAGAAAAAGCAGAGCAGGGGGATTTTAGTGAAGTGGAAGCACTGGCGGCTTTACTGAAAACGCCTTACGACGAGCAACCAGAAATGGAGCACTATGCCAATCTGCCTCCTGAGTGGGGTAAAAAAATGGAGATCAGTTGCTCATCTTAATTTTGGAGTTTTCACAGTGGCCTTTACGTTGTTTGGGCCACTCTCACCAGCTTGGCGTTTAATTGTTGCTGAAAGTTTGATTGTGTTAAATATGTGTAAATTCACACATTCTCTTACATTCCATGTGTAGATATCTACACAAAACTCGTTTGATAAATTTGATCTCAAACGATTCTTCAAAAGCCACATTAAATTAAGTTACTGAAATTAAAGCTAAATTGATTTCTTATAAAGTTTGGCATTGAACTTGCCCTTGTATATGTATCAACACCCAGTGATGGGGTTGTTCATTTAACAAGGAGAATGATAATGCTAAAGCCTTTAACCCTACTATCTGCTTCAATTCTTGCTGTCACGAGTTTTAATGCTGCTGCAAACTGTGACCCAGGTGAAACGGTCATCAAGTTCAGCCACGTAACGAACACAGATAAACACCCGAAAGGGATTGCAGCTTCATTGCTAGAACAACGCGTGAACGAAGAGATGAACGGTAAAGTCTGTATGCAGGTTTTCCCTAACTCGACGCTTTATGATGATGACAAAGTACTGGAAGCGCTGCTGAATGGCGACGTGCAACTTGCTGCCCCTTCTCTATCAAAGTTTGAAAAGTTCACGAAAAAGTACCGCATCTTCGACCTACCATTCCTATTTGAAGACGTCGCGGCTGTTGACCGATTCCAAAACTCAGAGTCTGGCGACAAGCTGAAAAACGCGATGAAACGTCGTGGTCTACAAGGCCTGGCTTTCTGGCACAACGGCATGAAGCAGATGTCTGCTAACAAGCCACTGATGACGCCAACCGATGCTGAAGGTCTTAAATTCCGCGTTCAAGCATCCGATGTTTTAGTTGCTCAATTTGAACAGCTTGGTGCAAACCCGCAAAAAATGTCATTCAAAGAAGTGTATGGCGGCCTGCAAACGAAAGTTATCGATGGTCAAGAGAATACATGGTCAAACATCTACGGTAAGAAGTTCTTCGAAGTACAAGACGGTATCACCGAGACTAATCACGGTATCCTTGATTACCTAGTGGTGACGTCAAACGACTTTTGGAAAGACCTGCCAGGTGATGTGCGCGAGCAGCTAAACACCATTATCCAAGAAGTGACACAAACGCGTAATGCCGAGTCAGCCAAAGTGAACCAAGCGAACAAGAACAACATCATCGAAGCGGGTGGCGTGGTTCGTTCTTTGACTCCGGATCAGCGTCAACAGTGGTTAACGGCGCTTCAACCAGTATGGAAGAAGTTTGAGAAAGACATTGGTTCTGATCTTATCGAAGCGGCGATGGCCTCTAACAAGCAGTAATCAACCAATCAAAATAATAACGATTCCCTAACCATTGGCCCTCCGATCGGGAGGAGGGCCTTTCTTTGTCCTGTATAGCCAATTTTCAATTGGTGTAGAAAAGCGATCTAACTATGGAACAATCGATTTTTGCCAGAATAGGGAAGGTGACCGATGCCATTGAAGAGACCTTAATTGCGTTCTTCCTTGGTGCCATGACCTTGCTTACCTTTACCAACGTTGTCTTTCGTTACGTGTTTAACGACAACATTCTTTGGGCTCTTGAACTTACGGTATTTCTTTTTGCGTGGATGGTGCTGGTGGGCGCTTCTTACGGCGTAAAAAAACACTTCCACATTGGGGTTGATGTCGTGATCAACCTGGCCCCGGAAAAACTAAGAAAAATTTACGCTTTGATCGCGGCGGCGTGTTGTTTAACGTTCTCTATCCTGCTTTTAATCGGCTCTTGGAATTACTGGTACCCGTTTGCGACAGACCGCGCATGGTACGAAACCGATGATATTCCAATGCCAGAAATGCTGCAGTTTTTAGCCGACTGGCTGAACGAAGGCGAACGCTACGAGAAGCTACCAAGGTTTATTCCTTACATGGCACTGCCTATCGGCATGGCTTTGCTGACATTCCGCTTTGCACAAGTGACCTACCAAATTGCCATAGGCAAGCTAGACCGCTTGATTGCCGGCCATGAAGCAGAAGAAGAGTTAGAAGCATTAAAAGAAGAGCTTAAGGACGCGGGTGAGGCGATGGAGCCGAAACAAGAGAAAAGCCAAGACAACGACAAGAGTAAGGAGAGCTAAGCCATGGATATTCTATTTTTGTTCGTGATGGTGATTGGCTTTATGCTTATCGGCGTGCCAATCGCTGTGTCACTTGGTTTATCAAGTATCTTATTTTTGATGATGCATTCTGATGCGTCATTAGCTTCGGTGGCTCAAACCCTTTTTAACGCCTTTGCTGGCCACTACACTTTATTGGCGATTCCGTTCTTCATTCTTGCATCGAGCTTTATGTCTACTGGTGGCGTGGCGAAACGTATTATCCGTTTTGCCATTGCGATGGTCGGTTGGTTCCGTGGCGGTTTGGCGATGGCTTCCGTTGTGGCATGTATGATGTTTGCTGCGCTGTCCGGCTCATCTCCAGCAACCGTTGTCGCGATTGGTAGTATCGTTATCGCGGGTATGATTAAAAACGGTTATTCAAAAGACTTTGCGGCGGGTGTGATTTGTAACGCGGGTACATTAGGTATCTTGATTCCGCCGTCCATCGTAATGGTTGTGTATGCAGCGGCAACGGATGTCTCTGTTGGGCGTATGTTCTTGGGTGGCGTTATTCCAGGCTTGCTTGCTGGTGTAATGCTGATGATTGCTATCTATATCGCAGCCCGAGTGAAAAAATTGCCTAAGCAGCCGTTTGTCGGTTGGGGCGAGATGTTTGCAGCAGCAAAAGACGCCAGCTGGGGTTTATTGCTAGTTGTGATTATCTTAGGTGGTATCTACGGCGGCGTGTTTACGCCAACAGAAGCTGCGGCTGTCGCGGCTGTATACGCTTTCTTAATTGCGAACTTTATCTACAAAGATATGGGGCCATTTGCGGATAAAGAAAATACCAAACCTGCAATAGTGAAAGTGTTTCAGGCGCTTGTGCATAAGGATACTAAGCATACCCTGTATGAAGCGGGTAAGCTGACGATTATGCTACTGTTTATCATTGCTAATGCGTTGATTCTAAAGCACGTGCTGACAGAAGAGCGTATTCCGCAAATGATCACAGAGTCAATGCTTTCTGCTGGTTTAGGTCCAATCACGTTCTTGATTGTGGTGAACGTTCTACTGTTGATTGGTGGTCAGTTCATGGAGCCATCAGGTCTGTTGATTATCGTCGCACCGCTGGTTTTCCCAATCGCGATAGCACTGGGTATCGACCCGATTCACCTTGGTATTATGATGGTGGTGAACATGGAAATAGGGATGATAACCCCGCCAGTCGGTTTGAACCTTTTCGTGACGGCAGGCGTTGCCAAGATGTCGATGATGCAGGTGGTGAAAGCCGCACTACCATGGGTAGCAGTCATGTTCCTCTTCCTGATTATCGTGACTTACGTACCGTGGGTTTCAACTTGGTTGCCGACGACTCTAATGGGGCCAGAAATCATTACCAAATAAATAAAACGAGGAGGCTTAGGCCTCCTCATCTATTTTCTTAACGGGCGTAAAGCGAGGATCAATCCCTCGTCGACGTTCATAAAAGCGCCATTTCGCGGTTCTATTCTTACGCCTGTCCTTCCCAGTACGTTGCTCTGTGACATACACACCATTGACCAAAATGGTGTCGGTAATGGCTGGAATTCTTGTTTTTTCACCCATACCCCATTCCTCCCTGCTTGTTGAGTATGAGTGAGAAATGTGATCTTGCCCAAGAAATCGAATCAACTTATTTTAGGTAGCTATCACAATCGGATGTCCTAGCTCTGGGTGAGGGATGACAGACACTTTGTGCTGATAGACTTGTTCGATAATGTCGCTTTTGAGCGCGTCTTCTGGTGTGGCATCTCTGATGATCTTGCCTTGGTTGAGTATCATTAAGCGATCGGCGTACTGAGCCGCCAAGTTAAGATCATGCAGCACGGCAACAACCGTTGCACCCTGTTTGGCCAGATCTTTTGCAAGTGCCAAGGTACTGTGCTGGTGGCGCAGATCGAGCGCGGAGGTTGGTTCATCCAGCAGGATCACTTTGTTGGAGCCACTTTGTTCAAGTTGGGTTAACACCCGGGCAAAGTGAACGCGCTGCTTCTCCCCGCCTGATAAAGTAGGGTAGGGGCGGTCTGCCAAGTGGAGAACATCCGCTTTTTCCATGTTGTTGGCCACGAGGTGTTCCAATTGGTGGTTGGGAATGTTCAAGCCAATCCCGCCAAGAGAGACGACCTCGCGCGAGATAAAATTAAACGAGAGCGTACTGCTTTGAGGCAAAACACCAAGGTGGCGCGCTAAATCTTCAGAACGCCAATATTGGTGGGGCTGATTAAATAACTTTATATCACCGTGGGCTGCAAGTTCTCCTGTCATCGCTTTTAACAGTGTGCTTTTGCCTGTGCCATTTGGCCCCAGCAACGCTGTAAATTCACCTTTGTTCAGTACAAAGCTAATGTCGTCAAGAATGGTTCGTCGGCTTAATTCAACCGATAGGTGATTGACGGAAACGCTTGTTGAACCACGGTACTGAGCAATCGAGTCGTGAGTCATATTTTTAGGTTGAGTAAAGAGAGCTAGCATCAGATACGCCCTTTTTGTTTGATCAGCAGCCAGACGAAGAAAGGGGCACCAATGAGTGCGGTGACAATGCCAACAGGCATATCCAGTGGTGCGACAACGGTACGCGCTAGCATATCGGCGAACAGCAACAGAAGAGCGCCTAGCAATACTGTGACAGGTAACAGTGTTTTATAGTTAGGGCCGATCAGCATGCGTGAAACGTGAGGAACAATAAGCCCGATAAAACCAATCATGCCCGCTAACGCGACTGTCACACCAACACCTACTGCAGCAAGTATGATTAAGCGTCTTTTTAATGTTTGTACGTTAATCCCCATATGGCGAGCTTCCGATTCTCCAAGTAGCATCGCGTTAATTTTATCGGCATCACGATAATAAAGGATGAACAGGGCAATCAAAGTGGTAAACGCTAACCATAATCCTTGAGGGTTCGCACCTGCCAATGACCCCATGGTCCAAAGCGAGAGATCGCGTAATGCTTGGTCATCGGCAAAGTAGTTCAACAGCCCTAAAGCGGCCCCGGCTAATGCAGAAATCGCGACACCGGCAAGTAGCATCATGGTTACTGAGGTTCCATTCGATCCCGTGCCTAACCGATAGACGGTAAAGGTAATCAACGCACCGCCAAAGCAAGCAAACATCGGCACTGTGCCAAACAGCAATAATACGGGATAGTTGCTGGCCAACCCACCAAACAGAACAATGGCGATGGCTGCACCCAATGCCGCCCCAGAAGACACGCCAATGATACCTGGATCAGCGAGAGGGTTACGAAATAGCCCTTGCATCACCGCACCACTAATCGCCAATATGCCGCCAACGGCAATTGCTAATAATGTACGTGGGAGGCGCACTTGCTGAACAATCATAGTGATGTGATTGGGAATATCAGCGTTGGTTAGTGGTAGCAGCGATTGGATACTGTCAGTAAAGCTTATACTCATCGGGCCGACAGTGATTGATGCGACAGTCGTTAGATACAAAGCAATACAGGAGATAATACACAGCGATTTGGCTGATAGTGCTCTAGTAGAAACAGTCATGACAAATCCAAGTCTTATTGCTGAGCGAGGCTAAACGTGTGGTGAAGCTCATCGGCAAGCTCTAGGCTTTCAATACCCAATCCGCCGATGATGGCACTGCCATTCACCGCGATAATTCGGTCAGCATTGGCTGCTGGTGTTGCCTTCAGAAGTGGGAACTCATTCAGTATTCCTTGTTTGCCCCCTAGCGCCTGCCAAGCACGCTTAGTCACCAATAAGTAATCGGGCTGCATGTCGACAATCGCTTCTTGAGAGACTGGTTTATAAGAGCTCATTTGAGTGTTGGCCGGGTTATCACCACCTGCGAGATTGATAATCACATCGATGGTGGTGTCGTCACCAGCAATCGTCGCGGGGCGGCCTTTACTTAACATGGCGAATAAGACTTTCGGCGCGCGCTCTATGTTTCGCTCTCGCATAGTTTGCAGCTTTGAGCGAAGGGAGTTCTTCAACTGCACTGCTTTTTCTTCTGTCCCCGTAATTGTTGCGATGGTATCGATACGCTTGAACAAGTCTTGCTCACTGTCGCCAGATGGGACCGTTTGCACTTGAATTCCGCCATTTTTCACTAAGTTCAGAGTGCTCTCTGGGCCCATCTCATGGGATCCAATTAAATGCGTTGGTGATAACGCCATCAGCCCTTCTGCTGAGAGTTGTCGATGGTAGCCAACCAGTGGTAATTGGCCATCTTGATTGTACTTTTTACTGGTGACATCGAGCGCGATGAGTTGGTCTCGTGCGCCTAACTCAACAAGTAGTTCAGTAATACTCGAACCTGCGCTAATAATTCGATTAGAAGTTGGGGCTTGTTCCGCCCATACTGATGAAGAGGTGATAAGTAAGCTGAGGGCGAAAGTGAGCATTTTCATTATTGTCGTTCCATTGCGTTTTGATGGCTAAAGTGAGTGCCGTGACGACAGCAATCCGATCCATGTTCGACTCCTATGGGGCCTGCTTATCGGCTTGAATGGAGAAGAGCACCAAGGGTAGGGACGAAGTAGCGATTGTGTCTTAAACGTTACAGCGGTGGTTATTATGCATTGAATGCAAATGATATCAAATATCATTTGCATTATTGTTGTCCGCCTGTATCATAATCGTCAATACTTTTAGTGATAAAACTATTGGTTATGGCGGTTTTGGCAGATGACCATCTGCAGAGATTCTGTAAACGAGCGGCTGTCTTAACACAATAAGTCAATGGGAGAAATAATGTACACCAGTTGCACTAAAACCGAGGTCGCAGACAAAGTCAGCACGTCGATGGCGGCAGATCCAACTGTGCCCGTTTCTGAAATGTCAAAGCAGTTAAACCTAAGCGAAGGTGCGATTACATTTGCTTTACCGAACGAGATGGTCACTCAAGTCCCTGGCGAACAAGCACAAACGGTCCTTGAGCAGTTGCCTGAATGGGGTGTGATGACAACTATCATTCACTCGTTTGGATCCATTTTTGAAAGTAAAGCCCCGTTCCCTAGGGGGAAAGTAGCTCATGGGTATTACAACCTCATGGGGCGCGACGGTGAATTACACGGGCACTTACGTCTAGATTTGGTGGCGAATATCGCGTTTGTTAGTAAGCCTTTTAGAAATATGGAAAGCCACTATATTGCATTCTTTACCTCTTCAGGGGAGTGCGTATTTAAGATCTATTTGGGCCGCGATAAAAAACGGCAATTAATCCCAGAGCAGGTTTCTGCCTTCAAGAAAATGAAAAAGGAACTTTCAGTATGAGTTTAGAAAGTCAGTCAGAAAAAACAGAACAGCCGACAAGAACAGATATTCGACGTGAACGTTTACAAAACCGTTTAGAACCAGAAGTTCAAGCCTTTCGAGATTCACGTAAAACATTGCAACTGGCCACAATAAGTGCAGAAGGCATTCCAAACGCGACGTACGCACCATTCGCGTTTGACAGCCAAGCTTATTACATACTGGTAAGCGATATCGCCGCTCATGGGCGTAACCTTAAAACCAACCGTAACGTGTCGATTTTAATGATCGAAGATGAAAGCGAGTGCAAGCAGATTTATGCGCGTAAGCGTCTGACCTTTGATACTCGTGCGGAGCTTGTAGAAAGAAATACCGAAGCCTGGCAACAAGGGGTGAATGTGCTGCAAACCCGCTTTGGCGACATTATCGAAAATTTGAGCCAACTGGGTGATTTTAACCTGTACCGCCTTGTTCCCGAGTCTGGTCGTTATGTCAAAGGTTTTGGTCAAGCGTTTGAAATATCTGGAAATGACTTGTTGGATTTTGTGCACCTGACGGAAGGGCATGTCCAAAAAGAAAAAGAGCAAATGTCAAAGTAATCCAGCCATTTTAGGGCTCATTAATAAAACATATAACAGCAGCCTTATTGTTTTTGTTAAACGGAATAAATAATGATTAAGCAAACTCAGTTAGCCCTCGTTATTGGCGGTCTGCTCTCCGCGCCTGCCATCGCAGAAGAAAGTGTGTCATTAGATGAAGTCGTGGTCTCTGCGACGCGTACCAATAGCCAACTCTTAGATACCGCAGCGTCAGTGACCGTCATTAGTGATGAAAACATCGAACAAGACATGATTACGGGCTTGGACGACCTATTCAAATATACCCCGGGCGTCACCGTCGAAACCAATGCTCGCCAAGGTGTGCAAAGTATTAATATACGCGGCATTGAAGGCAACCGGATCAAAGCGCTGGTGGATGGCGTTGCTCAGGGTAACCAATTTGACTCTGGCAGTAATTTTGTTAATTCAGCTCGGGTAGAAATTGATACCGATTTGGTCAAATCGGTTGAGATTGTGAAAGGTGCCGCGTCGTCGTTACACGGCTCAGATGCGATTGGCGGTATTGTGGCGTTTGAGACAAAAGATCCCGCTGACTTTTTACGCGGAAAAGAGTTCGGTGGTTATGCCAAATTCAATTTCTCATCTGAAGACGACACGTTTAGTGAATCCATCGCTTTAGCCAATAAATCCGGAGAGTTAGAGTCTTTGGTGGCTTATACCAGACGAGACGGGAAAGAGCTTGATAACTTTGGTGATCGCCAAGAGATGGATGCGATTGCTAACAATCTGTTGGTTAAGTTGCAATATCAACTCAACGGAGCCCACCGACTTGAGTTGAATGGTCATTACACTCATAACGAGGACAACGGCGATCAAGCATACAACGGGTACACCAATGCCTCGAGCGAAGACACAACAGAGCAGTTCCAAGGCGGCATTAAGCACATCTGGCAGGGGCAAAGTGCGGTGGCCGATTCTATTGCGTGGCAGCTTGATTGGCTGAGCAAAGAAGAAAACGGGGTAACGCATCGAATTGGAGAATCAGACCTCAATCATCAGCGTAAAGACTACCTCTATAAAGATGAAGGCTACCAATTCGATATCCAGTTTGATAAGTACTTAGCGTTAGGTCGTACTGAACACTATATCGTTTATGGGGCGTCTTACCTTGATAAAGACATTGAAAACGTAAACAAAGAATACAATAGCATCGGTGGTGATAAGGACGTCTTTTACATTCCTTCCGCAACTGAACGCCGTTACGGTTTGTTCCTGCAAGATGAAATTACCGCGGGCAATTTCATCATTACGCCTGGGGTACGCTATGACTCGTTCGAGACAGATCCGGGAGACACCAGTGATAACCCAAGTGGTAACGCTGATAACGAGTATAAGAAATTCTCTGACTCCGCATTAACGGCTCGATTAGGTACTATCTACAAGCTGAATGAACAGCATCGATTATTTGCCCAGGTTAGCCAAGGCTTCCGTGCGCCGGATTTCCAAGAACTCTTCTATTCATACGGTAGCCCAAGAATGAGCTATTACAGTAAGCCGAACGCAAATCTGAAAGCAGAGGAGAGTACGTCTTACGAATTTGGCTGGCGTCATAATAATCAAATATCGAACAGTGAAGTTGCAGTCTTTTACAGCGATTACAAAAACTTCATTGAGCGGACGACAACGGGTCAATTTATGAATCCGGCTAACCCTGCAATTGTGCAGTATGAAAATATTGCGAAAGCGACGATTAAAGGGATCGAATTATCAAACCAACTCTCGTGGGATAGCTTTATGCCTGTCAGTGGCTTTAGTTCAAGGTTAGCAGCGGCGTATACCGAAGGTGAGGATGGCAATAATAACCCGCTAAACAGCGTCAACCCATGGAATGTGATGGCAGGAATTAACTATGATTCCGATCATAATTGGGGGACATCGTTGAACCTCAACTACACCGCGGCCAAACGTCGAAGTGATATCAATGGCGATGACATTTTGCCGCTTAGCAGTGCGATGGTTGTTGATATGACGGCGTATTATAAGCCGCTCAAAGATCTCACGTTGCGAGCGGGTTTGTTTAACGTTGCAGATGAAGAGTATTACGACTGGAATGACGTTAAAGACAGCACACTTGAGGACAAAGATCTCACCCAAGCGCGTCGTAACTGGTCGGTGACGGTTAAGTACGAATTTTAATTGTTCATCTTTGCTGGGCTATACGGTATAGCCCAGCATGCCAAATTAGTCCCCTTTGTAATCGCTTTTATCCAAACCGTATTTCTGCATTTTGTCATACAGTGTCTTTCTTGCGACTTGAAGAATGTCCAACGCTTCGTTGATGCGCCCATTACAGCTGGAAAGCGCTTGCTCGATGATGGTCTTTTCGAACTCTGCCACCTGTACGGCAAGTGGTGTCGAAATTTGCGAGGGCGACTCTGGGTTTAAATGCCCAAGATTGCCAAGTAGTACGAATCGCTCTGCACTGTTTCTTAATTCACGCACATTACCTGGCCAATCGTGGCTCATTAACGTTTGCAAATCTGCCTCGGGCAGTACATTGGCCGCTTTGCCATAACGTGAAGCCGCAACTAACAGAAAATGATGGAATAGGGCTGGAATGTCTTCTTTTCGTTGCCGAAGCGGCGGCAAATCTAGGGTTACGACGTTTAAGCGGTAATAGAGGTCTTCACGAAATGTGCCTTCCTGCGCGGCTTTTTTTAGGTCAGATTTGGTGGCGGCAATCACACGAATATCGACAGGGATCAACTCGTTCGAACCGACGCGTTCAATCACTCGTTCTTGCAGTACCCGCAGCAGCCGAATTTGAGCTTGCATCGGCATTGACTCAATCTCATCTAAAAACAGTGTGCCGCCTTGTGCATGTTCAAACTTACCAATACGTTTGGCGTCTGCGCCCGTGAACGCGCCTTTCTCGTGCCCATAGAGCTCGCTCTCAATCAGATTCTCCGGCACCGCGCCGCAGTTGATCGCAACGAAATTGGCGTCTCGGCGTGAGCTTTGTTCATGGATGGAACGAGCAAATAGCTCTTTACCTGTTCCGGTTTCACCAAACAGTAGAATGTCCGCATTGGTATCGGCGATATGTAATATGGTATCGCGCAACACGCCAATGGCGGGTGTGTCACCAATAATTCTTGGGCCAAGGGTTTGGCTTGCTTTCAGGCTGCGCTTAAGCTCTTGGTTTTCTAACGTTAGCTCGCGTTTTTCCAACGCACGTTTGGTGGTGTCGATCAGGCGATCAATCGCGAACGGTTTTTCGATAAAGTCGTAGGCACCATTTTGTAGCGCGTTAACCGCCATCGAAATGTCACCATGGCCCGTAATTAAGATAACCGGCACATCGCTGTCTTGGTTTATAACAGTCGAAAGCAGGTTTTCGCCCGATAAACCGGGCAAGCAAATATCCGTTATTACGACTTTAGGCAAGCCTTGTTGTTTTATCGCCAGCATTGCATCCTCCGCGCTGGCAAAAAATTGCGCGGAAATCTCCTCCAGCTCAAAGCTTTGTTCTATGGCTAGGCGAATGTCACTTTCATCGTCGATAAAAAATACGTCGTCCATCAACTGTCCTTAGCTGTTTTGGTTTGATTGGCGTTCACTAATGGCAGGGTAATGGTAAACCTTGCTCCGCCTAAAGGGGACTCTCCAACAGAAAGTGTCCCTTTCATGGTTTCAATAATTTGTTGGGAAATAGACAGACCAAGACCAAGGCCATTTTTCTTGGTAGTGAAAAATGGTTCGAATAAATGCTGAGCTTGTGTTTCGGTAATCCCTGGGCCGTTATCGTCTATGTGAATAGCTATTCCGCTATCTTGCTGTTGAATCGTTAGCTGAACAAGCCGCTCAGACATATCTTCAACCGCCTGAGCTGCGTTGGTAATAAGGTTAATTAACACCTGTTCAACCTGAATGGCATTCACTTCTACTAAGCCAAGCGTAGGCTCGACATCAGCAATAAACTCAACGCGATTGGCTTTGATTTGCGGTGCCAGCAATTCCCGCGCTGAAATAATAATAGGCGCGAGATCCTGAACGCTCACGTCGCGGCTGTCTGACTTGCGCGTAAATGATTTTAGCTGGCTGCTGATTTTTGCCATTCGGTCGGTGAGGTTTGAAATCCTGCTTAGGTTGTCATCGACACGGTCATATTTTTGTTTACTTAAAAAACGTCGGCCATTGTCGGCAAAGCTGCGTATCGCCGCTAATGGATTGTTCAGTTCATGGCTGATGCTGGCGGACATTTGCCCTAAAACCGCCAGTTTTGCCGCTTGGATCAGCTCATCTTGCGTGTGTCTCAGCGTTTGTTCGGTTCGGGTTCGCTCTAAAATTTCAGCTTGCAGCTCAGACGTGCGCTCCAGTACAAGAAACTCCAGCTTTTGCTTTGATTCTGACTGCAATTGTTCAAATTGACGCTTTTTCAATTGTCTCTGATAAGACAGTTGTAAGGTCAAAAATGCAACAACAAAGACAAGGGTCATCACCATCGCGAAGCTTAGCGTGTGCCAGAACAAGGTCATTTTCTCGGTCAGCACTCGAATGGTTAAATCGATACTAGGAAACTGACGGCTTGAAATAATGTAGTCCCCCTTGATCCAACCAATATCAGGGTTTCGAAGTACCGTTGCCGGTTCGTTGAGGGATCCAAATAGTCCTAACGAGAGGATGTCGGTATCAAGATACTGACGGCTCGCACTTATTTTTAAACGTTCTTCTTCGCTGAGTGGTGTCAGGCTTTTGAACAACCAGTTAGGGTTACTCGACATAAAGATAACGTTGTGGCTGTCTGTGGCAACGAAGGTATTGGTACGACTTTTCCAGTTTCCTTCAATGGCTGTTAGATCCATTTTAACCACAATCACGCCAACAATATCGGCGGCATAAACGACCGGGTACGAATAATAGTAACCACGCTGGCCGGACGTTGAGCCTAAAGCAAAATACTGGCTTGCATTTCCTTTAATGGCGTTAGAAAAGTACGGGCGCCAAGCGAAGTTAATTCCGACAAATGAACGGTCTAAATCCCAGTTGCTGGCTGCTATCGTGTTCCCCCACTGATCTAAAAGATAGGTATCAGCGGCTTGAATTATCTCGTTTACGTTCTTTAAGTAGCGGTTTGTCAGGTCGATTTGCGCTGGGTTTGTCGGTTGTTTCAGTGCTGAAATCAGCTCATTATCTTTTGCCAGTAGTTGAGGTAAGTGCGCGTATTTATCTAGCTTTGACGATATGTTGCTCGCAAAACGATCCAGTTGAGCCTGATGTTCCTCCAGAAGAGACTGGTGGTGATAGTCCCAAATAGATTGAGAACCAACAAGCAAACACATTAGATAGAATAAGAACAAATACAGATTTGCCCGGCGAAATGGCGACATAACCTTCCCTGGTAAGGCACAACAACAGGTATATAGAGTAATGGGTTTTGTTAAGAGAGTGTTTATCTCTGTAATAAAAATGAGGAATAAAACCGGACTTAGATCTAGTTTTATTCTTTAAATTGAAAAAAATTCTAGTTTCTCTTGAAAAAGCCTTTAATGTCCCCATTTCTGAAACTGCTAATGACAATATTGCTGATTTTTTTAGCAGTTAAATGGGTTTTTAGGGTAATGCCCTTGGTATTCTTGGGATCGGCTCGACAGCTATCGACTAGGTCGGTAGAATGCTGCGTCTAAATTTTTATCCTGAGGCTAATCAGAGATACCTTTAGCGAATTGAGTTCGAGAAGATATCGCTCATTAGTCCGATAACTGATTCATTCGGTTATCGATACTCGATATACAAAGAGTACTCACAGAGTACAAACAAGGATGGGTCCTTATTGCTTAAGGGCACATAAGCTCAGCCAAACTGAGCCAGTTTTGAGGTTAAAGAATAATGCAAGTTACTGTTGAAACTCTAGAGGGCCTAGAGCGCCGTCTTAACATTACTGTTCCAGCTGCAAACATCGAAGACGCTGTAACAGCTGAACTACGCAACATCGCTAAAAACCGTCGTTTTGATGGTTTCCGTAAAGGCAAAGTGCCTCTAAAAATGGTTGCGAAGATGTACGGCAAAGCAGTACGTCAAGATGTGATGGGCGAAGTAATGCAACGTCACTTCATCGAAGCGATCGTTAAAGAGAAAATCAACCCAGCAGGCGCACCAACTTTTGCTCCAGTTGAAAATAAAGAAGGTGAAGACCTAGTATTTAACGCAACTTTTGAAGTTTACCCAGAAGTTGAGCTAAAAGGCCTAGAGAACATCACTGTTGAAAAACCAACAACTGAAGTTCAAGACGCTGACGTTGAAGAGATGATCGAAACTCTACGCAAGCAACAAGCTGGTTGGGTTGAAGTAGAAGAAGCGGCTGAAGAAGGCAAGCGTGCTACTATCGATTTCGTTGGTTCTATCGACGGTGAGGAGTTCGAAGGCGGCAAAGCTGAGAACTTCCCACTAGAAATGGGCGCAGGTCGCATGATCCCTGGTTTTGAAGACGGTATCGCAGGCAAGACTGCTGGTATGGAATTCGAAATCGACGTGACTTTCCCAGAAGATTACCACGCTGAAAACCTAAAAGGTAAAGCGGCGAAATTCGCGATCAAAGTAAACAAAGTTGAAGCGCGTGAGCTTCCTGAACTAAACGACGAGTTCGTTTCTAAGTTTGGTGTTGCAGAAGGCGGCGTTGACGCACTTAAAGCTGAAGTTCGTAAGAACATGGAACGTGAGCTTAAGCAAGCAATCAAGAACCGCATCAAAGAGCAAGCTCTTGACGGCCTTGTTAAAGAGAACGACATCGACGTTCCTGCGGCACTTATCGATCAAGAAATCGGTACTCTACGTCAACAAGCTGCTCAGCGTTTTGGTGGTAACCCAGAAGCTGCTGCTCAACTTCCACGTGAACTGTTCGAAGAACAAGCTAAGCGTCGCGTAGTTGTTGGTCTTCTACTTGGTGAAGTAATCAAGTCTGAAGAGCTAAAAGCTGATGACGAGAAAGTGAAAGCGATTATCGAAGAAATGGCGACAGCATACGAAGATCCATCTGAAGTTATTGCTTACTACGAGCAAAACCAACAGATGATGGACAACATGCGTAACGTTGCTCTAGAAGAGCAAGCTATCGACGCTATCATCGCTAAAGCACAGGTTTCTGAAAAAGAAGTTAGCTTCAACGAGCTAATGAACCAGCAACCAGCTGCTTAATCAGCAAGTTCTCGCGTAGAAGGTTGACTTAGCGTTAACTATTCTGCTAACAATGGTCCGCATGATAATAATCATCCGGGCCATTTATTTTAGGGACATAAGAATATGAGCTACCAAGAAAAAAATGCAATGTCGCCAATTATGAACGCACTCGTACCAATGGTGGTTGAACAAACTTCCCGTGGTGAACGTTCTTACGATATTTACTCGCGTCTGCTAAAAGAGCGAATCATTTTCTTGACTGGTCAAGTCGAAGACAACATGGCGAACCTAGTGGTTGCCCAACTTCTTTTCCTTGAGTCAGAGAACCCAGATAAAGATATTTTCCTATATATCAACTCGCCGGGTGGCAGTGTGACTGCGGGTATGTCTATCTACGACACTATGCAGTTCATCAAACCGAACGTAAGTACCTTATGTACTGGTCAAGCTTGTTCAATGGGTGCTTTCCTATTAGCGGGTGGTGCACCAGGCAAGCGTTACGTCCTTCCTAACTCTCGCGTCATGATTCACCAACCACTAGGTGGCTTCCAAGGCCAAGCATCTGATATTCAGATCCACGCACAAGAGATCTTGTCTATTAAGAGCAAGCTGAACACGTTGCTTGCAGAGCACACTGGTCAACCTATGGAAGTGATTGAACGAGACACGGATCGCGATAATTTCATGTCTGCAGAGCAAGCAGTTGAATACGGTCTGGTTGATGCGGTATTAAGCCATCGCAGCTAGGAATTGATAGTAATTGTTTAGCGCAATTCGGCTTAAATTGATATACACTCAAATCATAAAGAGTAAAGGCTAAGAGGTTAGCGAATGACAGACAAAAGCAAAGAGAGTGGTAGTGGTAAGCTTCTTTACTGCTCTTTCTGCGGTAAAAGCCAGCACGAAGTTCGCAAGCTAATCGCCGGTCCATCCGTCTATATTTGTGATGAATGTGTCGACTTATGTAATGACATTATTCGTGAAGAAATCAAAGATGTTCTTCCTAAGAAACAATCTGAGGCACTACCAACGCCAAGAGAGATTCGTGAACATCTAGATGAATACGTGATTGGTCAAGATTACGCTAAGAAAGTGCTAGCGGTAGCCGTTTACAACCACTACAAGCGTTTACGTAACGGAGATACGACAAGTGAAGGTGTTGAGCTTGGTAAAAGTAACATCCTTCTGATCGGTCCTACGGGTAGTGGTAAGACGCTATTGGCCGAAACACTGGCTCGTCTCCTAGATGTACCTTTCACAATGGCAGATGCAACAACACTTACCGAAGCGGGTTACGTTGGTGAAGACGTTGAAAACATCATCCAGAAGCTTCTGCAAAAATGTGACTACGATGTAGCAAAAGCAGAGCGTGGCATTGTGTACATTGATGAGATCGACAAGATTTCACGTAAGGCTGAGAACCCATCTATTACGCGTGACGTATCGGGTGAAGGTGTTCAGCAAGCGTTACTAAAACTTATCGAAGGCACAGTTGCTTCTGTTCCACCACAAGGTGGTCGTAAGCACCCTCAGCAAGAGTTCCTACAAGTAGATACATCGAAGATTCTATTTATCTGTGGTGGTGCGTTTGCAGGCCTTGATAAAGTGATTGACCAACGTGTCGCGACGGGTACTGGTATTGGCTTTGGCGCAGAAGTTCGCTCTAAAGACGAAAGTAAGACGGTGGGTGAGCTATTCACTCAAGTTGAACCAGAAGATTTAGTGAAATACGGTCTTATCCCCGAGTTTATCGGTCGTCTGCCAGTAACAACAACACTGACAGAGCTGGATGAAGATGCACTAATCCAAATTTTGTGTGAGCCTAAGAATGCACTTACTAAGCAGTATGCGGCATTGTTTGAACTCGAAAATGCAGAATTGGAATTCCGCGAAGATGCACTGCGAGCTATTGCGAAAAAAGCAATGGAACGTAAAACAGGTGCACGTGGTTTGCGTTCTATCTTAGAAGGCATTTTGCTTGAAACCATGTATGAATTGCCATCAATGGATGACGTCAGCAAAGTAGTTATCGACGAGTCAGTAATTAAAGGTGAATCAGATCCACTTCTGATTTACAGCAACTCTGATAACCAAGCTGCAGGTGCAGAATCTTAATCAGATTCACATAAATTACTAAATCAAAGAAGGAGGCTATCAAATGCCTCCTTTTTTTTATTCTTTCATTGAATCCAACCAATTAGCCCCCATATACTGCTCATAAGACTAAGCGGAAGAGAGAAGAATATGAACTTGGAACGTTCCGAACGTATCGAGATCCCCGTACTGCCTCTAAGAGATGTAGTCGTTTACCCGCACATGGTAATCCCTTTGTTTGTTGGTCGAGAAAAATCGATCGCTTGCCTAGAGGCAGCAATGGATAACAACAAGCAAGTGCTGCTAGTAGCTCAAAAAGAAGCAGAAACAGATGAGCCAACAAAAAACGACCTTTTTGAGGTAGGTACTGTCGCGACCATTCTACAGTTACTTAAACTGCCAGATGGTACAGTGAAAGTATTGGTTGAAGGTCAGCAGCGCGCTCAGATTCATCAATTGACGGATGACGAATTCTTTGTTGCAGATGCAGAGTA
The DNA here is from genome assembly GCF_001591105.1 of Vibrio nereis NBRC 15637. Lineage (GTDB taxonomy): Bacteria > Pseudomonadota > Gammaproteobacteria > Enterobacterales > Vibrionaceae > Vibrio > Vibrio nereis. The sequence goes on from NZ_BCUD01000001.1 coordinate 118,159, forward strand.
TTTAGTAACAGAACAGATTGATGAACGCGAAGAAGAAGTGATTGTGCGCAGTGCGATCAATCAATTCGAAGGTTTCATCAAGCTCAATAAGAAAATCCCACCGGAAGTTCTAACTTCTCTTAATGGCATCGAAGGTGCAGCTCGTCTTGCCGATACAATTGCTGCGCACATGCCTTTGAAGCTTGTTGATAAGCAAACTGTGCTTGAAACATTAGATGTTGGAGAGCGTCTAGAGTTCCTAATGGGACAAATGGAATCAGAAATCGACTTGCTACAAGTTGAGAAGCGTATTCGCACTCGCGTTAAAAAGCAGATGGAAAAATCTCAGCGTGAGTACTATCTGAATGAGCAAATGAAAGCGATTCAGAAAGAGCTGGGCGAAACAGAAGATGGTGTCGATGAGTTTGAAGCTCTGAAGCAAAAAATTATCGACTCCAAAATGCCGAAAGAAGCGCGTGAAAAGACAGAACAAGAGCTACAAAAGCTTAAGATGATGTCGCCGATGTCAGCGGAAGCGACGGTTGTTCGTGGTTACATCGACTGGATGGTAGGTGTTCCGTGGAACAAACGCTCAAAAGTGAAGAAAGATCTTGCGAAGGCAGAAGACATTCTTAACGAAGACCATTATGGTCTAGAGCGTGTTAAAGAGCGCATTCTTGAGTATTTAGCGGTTCAAAACCGTATTAATAAGTTGAAAGGTCCGATCCTTTGCCTTGTTGGTCCTCCGGGCGTAGGTAAAACCTCGCTAGGTCGCTCAATTGCGGCAGCGACTGGCCGTAAATACACCCGCATGGCACTGGGTGGCGTGCGTGACGAAGCAGAAATCCGCGGTCACCGCCGTACTTACATTGGTTCTATGCCGGGTAAGCTAATCCAAAAAATGTCGAAAGTTGGTGTGAAGAACCCACTGTTCTTGCTTGATGAAATCGACAAGATGTCTTCAGACATGCGCGGTGATCCGTCATCTGCTTTGCTTGAAGTCCTAGACCCAGAACAAAATAGCTCGTTCAATGATCACTATCTAGAAGTGGATTACGATCTGTCAGACGTTATGTTTGTTGCTACGTCTAACTCAATGAACATTCCAGGACCTCTACTGGATCGTATGGAAGTGATTCGTCTTTCTGGTTATACAGAAGATGAGAAGCTGAATATCGCTAAGCGTCACCTTGTTGATAAACAAATTCAGCGCAATGGCCTAAAACCGGGTGAAATTGATATCGATGATTCTGCGATCATCGGTATTATTCGCTACTACACACGAGAAGCGGGTGTACGTAACCTTGAGCGTGAGATCTCGAAGGTTTGTCGCAAGGCGGTTAAAAATATTCTTCTGAATAAGAATATTAAAACGGTCAAAGTGACGATGGATAACTTGAAAGAGTTTTTAGGTGTTCAGCGTCATGACTACGGTAAAGCTGACGAAAGCAATCGCATTGGTCAAGTTACTGGTCTTGCTTGGACGGAAGTAGGCGGTGATTTGCTGACAATCGAAACCCAGTCAATGCCGGGTAAAGGTAAACTTACTCAAACGGGATCACTTGGCGATGTTATGCAAGAGTCGATTCAAGCTGCGATGACAGTGGTTCGTTCTCGTGCTGAAAAACTGGGTATTAACTCTGATTTTTATGAAAAACGTGATATTCACGTCCATGTACCTGAAGGTGCAACGCCAAAAGATGGCCCTAGTGCGGGTATTGCAATGTGCACGGCATTAGTGTCTAGCTTGACGGGCAACCCTGTTAAAGCAGAAGTTGCCATGACGGGTGAAATTACTCTACGAGGCGAAGTGCTTCCAATTGGTGGCTTGAAAGAGAAACTGCTTGCGGCACATCGTGGTGGAATTAAAACGGTGTTGATTCCTAAAGACAACGAACGTGACCTGGAAGAAATCCCTGATAACGTCATCGCAGACCTGAAAGTTATTCCAGTACAATGGATTGATGAAGTCCTGAAAGTTGCGTTGGAACAAGACCCTACAGGGGTAGACATTGCGCCTGTAAAATAGTGATGTGTAGCAAAAATAAGTAAAAGATTACGCTGATAACCTGAAAAAGGCTTGTCAGCGTTTTTTTTGAAGGCTAACGTTAGCCACTAAAGCTTCAGGCCTTGTTGTGTAAGGGATTGTCGCTAATTTGAAATGAAATGGAACGAAAAGCTACCGTGAATAATTACAACAGGTAGCGCAAAGGGGAATCACAGTGAATAAAACACAATTAGTAGAAAAAATTGCAGAAAACGCAGATTTATCTAAAGCATCAGCTGGTCGTGCTCTTGATGCATTTATCGACGCGGTAGGCGACACTCTACAGTCTGGCGATCAGGTTGCTCTAGTGGGTTTTGGTACGTTCAGTGTACGTACTCGCGCGGCGCGCACAGGCCGTAACCCTAAAACAGGTGAAGAGATCCAAATCGCAGAAGCGAAAGTTCCTTCATTCAAAGCTGGTAAAGCTCTGAAAGACGCTTGCAACTAATAGAATCGCACAATTTAGCGTTTTTAGAGAACCTTTTTAATTTATGCGCATCATACTGATGCGCATTTCTTTTTCTGATATTATCGCGCTATTCATTTTTGGTTTTAGTATTTAGCATTTTCAATCAGTGTATTAAGGCTGAGTTGTTATGCGAGCGGAGAGTAGTTTAAGTATGATGGATCGATTACGCGAAGGCGTTAACAGCATCGCGGTTAAAATTATCCTAGGACTTATCATCCTATCATTCGTATTTGCTGGTGTTGGTAGCTACATCGTTGGTGGTACTGGTAACACTGCAGCAAAAGTTGGCAATGTAGAAATTGGTCGTGGTGAGTTTGAGCAAGCGTATCAAAATGAACGCAATCGCATGCAAGCCCAGCTAGGTGATTATTTCTCAAACCTATTAGCAGACCCTAGCTATGTAGAAACTTTCCGCAAGTCTGTGTTGGATCGCATGGTTAATGACGTTTTGCTTGAGCAGCATGCAGAATCTTTAGGGTTACGCGTCAGCGACAGTCAAGTACGCAAGATGATTCTTGATATGCCTCAATTCCAGGTTGATGGAAAATTTGATCAAGATATCTATCAAACATCGCTGCGTCGTGCTGGTTTTAACCCTGAAAGCTTTGCTGAATATTTGCGCCGTGACCTCGTGCGTAATCAACTTCTCACTGCAATCCAAGCAAGTGATTTTTCACTTCCAGGGGAAGTGGAACTTCAGTCTAAATTGCTGACTCAAACTCGTGAAATCAAGAAAGTTACATTACCTCTTGCAGATTTCGCAGCTGATGTTGAGCTATCAGAAGATGACATCAACGCTTTCTATGAAGAAAATGCTGAACGTTATACGCGCCCTGAGCAAGTTAAAGTTGCGTACATTGAGCTTGCTGCTCAAAAACTAAAAGACAGCATCAACATTTCCGAACAAGAGGCGAAGCAGTATTACGAGGAGCACCTAGACAAATACTCTTCAGCAGAGCAGCGTAGTGTAAGCCATATCCTTGTAGAAGGTGATGACAAAGAAAAAGCACAAGCTATTCTTAATGAACTTAACGCAGGTGCAGATTTTGCTGCATTGGCCGAAGAGAAGTCAGATGACTTTGGTAGTGCGTCAGAAGGCGGCTCTCTAGGCTTCATTGAACGTGATGTCATGGACCCAGCTTTCGAAGAAGCCGCATTTTCACTACAGAGCGTTGGTGATATGACGGGTCTAGTTAAGTCAGGTTTTGGTTACCACATCATTAAGCTTGACGAGATCAAAGCGTCTGTTGCGAAGCCATACGCTGATATGGTTGCTTCTATCAAAGCAGAGTTAAGAAATCAGAAAGGGGTTGACCAGTTTTACGAGCTTCAAAGCGAGCTAGAGAAGATTGCATTCGAATACCCTGACTCGTTGGATGATGCAGCTCAAGCAATCGACGCAGAAATCACTACAACCGATTTTATTTCTCAAGTCGATGCTCCAAAGTTACTAAGTTCTCCAGCAGTCCTTCAAGCAATTCTTAGCCCTGAAGTTAAAGAAGACGGCTTGAACTCTGAAGTTATTGAGGTTGCACCTGAGCATGTAATCGTTGTGCGAGTGGAGGATATCCGTGAGGAGACCGTTCTTCCACTAACTGAAGTACGCGATGAAGTAACAGATACGTTAGCGAAAGTTAAAGGTGAGCAAGCGGCTATTGAATTGGCTGAAAAACTAATGGCTCAACTGCAGGAAGGGAAAGAAGCATTACTGGCGGAAAACAATCTGTCTTTTGGTGAGAGTGAAGTTATTGATCGTAGCTCGAGCCTAGCGAGTACAGTTTTCTCCATGCCTAAGCCTGCTGCTGGTAAGGCTGAATACGCGCAAGCTAAAGAATTGAACGGTGACATTGTGCTTGTTGAGCTGACCAAGGTAAATGAAGAAGTCGACTCTCAATTTAATAAACAGGTTGGCGAACAGCTAATGCAGATGAGTGCTCAACAAGAGCTTTCAGGTTTAATTAGCATTTTGCGTAAAACCATCGATATTGAGTACTTTACTGTGAGTCAATAGCATTTAATTATGTAATTGATATATCAAATATTACGGGCCGCATTTGTGGCCCGTTTTGTTTTTATTGGGATAACATTTTATTCGATAGGGAGGTCAGTATTCTGGCTCAATTGAGTCAATATTGAAGAAGGTAAACCTCCATGTTAAACAGATTATTGCTACTACTGACACTTACTTTTGCCGTTCCTTTTGCCATGGCGCAGAGTGATGTGACAAAAGAAGAGAAATACGCTGGAATTGAGATTACAGTAAATGTTAACCAAGCGTCGGCACAAGAACTTGCTGATCTGCTTTCTGGTGTGGGAATCAAGAAAGCTGAAGCTATTATTGAGTATCGTAAACAAAATGGTGACTTCAAAAATGCTGATGACTTAGTCAATGTAAAAGGCATTGGGTCAGCTACTCTAGAAAAAAACCGAGAGCGAATTGAGTTATAACTAAATACAAGAGCGCCTGGCGCTCTTTTTTGTATCTGCTACAAATCCTTCCTAGCACCAAGGTTCGATAACCTCTATAATTTCTCGCCGAATAAGATCAGCATGTGCGCTGAACAATAACTAAGGTGGAGTTAAACATGTCCTCTCATACGCCGGTCGTGACCGTTGATGGACCAAGTGGTGCGGGTAAAGGCACTCTGTGTATGCTTCTTTCAAAGAAGCTTGGTTTTCACTTGTTAGATTCGGGTGCTATTTATCGCGTTCTTGCACTAGCAGCAATTCACCATGGTGTGGATCTTGAGTCTGAAGATGCACTTGTCCCTCTAGCTACCCATTTAGACGTACAGTTTGTGGCGGAAGGAGACTTAGTCAAAGTCATCCTTGAAGGTGAAGACGTGTCACGAGAATTGCGCAAAGAAGAGACAGGCATGGCCGCATCAAAAGTGGCGGCACTTCCTCGTGTGCGAGAAGCTTTACTCCGCCGCCAGCGAGCATTTGCAGATGGCGTTGGACTAGTGGCTGATGGTCGCGATATGGGTACGGTTGTTTTTCCTCAAGCCGAAGCTAAAATATTCCTAGATGCGAGTGCAGAAGAGCGAGCTAATCGCCGCCTTAAACAGTTGCAACGCAAAGGGTTAGATGGTAAATTTGATGACCTTTTGTGCGAGATCCAAGAGCGAGACGACCGCGATCGTAACCGCCCAGTGGCACCATTACGCCCTGCAGAGGATGCTTTATTACTCGATTCGACCTCTATGAGTATCGACGAAGTGGTAGAAAAAGCACTACAATATATTGAATCTAAGCTAGTAGCCTAGGCTGCTAGGTCAGAGCGTCGGTCGCAAGGATGATGACTGGCGAAGTTAATAACCCCATGCGGTAGGACACCCGTGGACGTTTAATTTATTGAAGATTAAATAATGACTGAATCTTTTGCTCAACTCTTTGAAGAGTTTCTAAACGAAACAGAATTCCAACAAGGCAGCATCGTTAAAGGTACTGTAGTAGCTATCGAGAACGGTTTTGTTCTTGTTGACGCTGGTCTTAAGTCTGAATCTGCTATCCCTGCTGAACAGTTCAAGAACGCTGCTGGCGAACTTGAAGTTGAAGTTGGCGCTGAAGTAGACGTAGCTCTAGACGCTGTTGAAGATGGTTTCGGTGAAACTCAACTTTCTCGTGAGAAAGCTAAGCGTCACGAAGCTTGGATCGTTCTTGAGAAAGCTTACGAAGAAGCTGAAACTGTTGTTGGTATCATCAACGGTAAAGTTAAAGGCGGTTTCACTGTTGAACTAAACGGTATCCGTGCTTTCCTTCCAGGCTCTCTAGTAGACGTACGTCCTATCCGTGACACTGCTCACCTAGAAAACAAAGAGCTAGAGTTCAAAGTTATCAAACTTGATCAGAAGCGTAACAACGTAGTTGTATCTCGTCGTGCAGTTATCGAATCTGAGAACAGCGTTGAGCGTGATGAGCTTCTAGAAACTCTACAAGAAGGCGCAGAAGTTAAAGGTATCGTTAAGAACCTTACTGACTACGGTGCGTTCGTAGACCTAGGCGGCGTTGACGGCCTACTACACATCACTGACATGGCTTGGAAGCGTGTTAAGCACCCTTCTGAAATCGTTAATGTTGGTGACGAGATCCAAGTTAAAGTTCTTAAGTTTGACCGTGAGCGTACTCGCGTATCACTAGGTCTTAAGCAACTAGGCGAAGATCCATGGGTAGCAATCGCTAAGCGTTACCCAGAAGGTCACAAACTATCTGGTCGCGTTACTAACCTAACTGACTACGGCTGTTTCGTTGAAATCGAAGAAGGCGTTGAAGGTCTAGTACACGTTTCTGAAATGGATTGGACTAACAAGAACATCCACCCATCTAAAGTTGTTAATGTTGGCGACGAAGTTGAGGTTATGGTTCTTGAAATCGACGAAGAACGTCGTCGTATCTCTCTAGGTCTGAAACAGTGTAAAGCTAACCCATGGCAATCTTTCGCTGAAGCGCAAGCTAAAGGCGACAAAGTTACTGGTAAGATCAAGTCTATCACTGACTTTGGTATCTTCATCGGTCTAGAAGGCGGCATCGACGGTCTAGTTCACCTATCTGACATCTCTTGGAACGTTCCAGGTGAAGAAGCAGTACGTGAATACAAGAAAGGCGACGAAATCTCTGCAGTAGTTCTAGCAGTAGACGCTGAGCGTGAGCGTATTTCTCTAGGCGTTAAGCAAATGGAAAACGACCCATTCAACGCTTACGTTTCTGAGAACAAGAAAGGTGCTCTAGTCAATGGTACAGTTACAGCAGTAGACGCTAAAGGCGCAACTGTAGAACTTGAAGAAGGCGTAGAAGGTTACATCCGCGCATCTGAAGTTGCTCGTGACCGTGTAGAAGATGCTTCTCTAATCCTAAGCGTTGGTGACAGCGTTGAAGCGAAGTTCACAGGTGTAGACCGTAAGAACCGCGTAATCAACCTATCTATCAAAGCTAAAGATGAAGCTGAAGAGCAAGAAGCAATGGCTTCTCTGAACAAAGCAGACGATGCTTCGTTCGGTAACGCTATGGCTGACGCTTTCAAAGCAGCTAAAGGCGAATAATTTAATCGCTTTTTAAAAAAAGGAGCCGAAAGGCTCCTTTTTTATGTTTAGTCCTAAGTGAGTAGTAATACCAATCTGCGCAAATCATTTTTCAGAATTGTATTTTAGTCTAGGCAAGTTGCTCAGTTTTTGACTAAAATTAAAGGCAAGTGTTTGTTGGAATTGGTATTACTTACTATAATAAGTGATAAATTACTCTATGAGGGAAACTATGACTAAGTCTGAGCTAATCGAGAGACTCTGCGCTGAGCAAACCCACCTTTCAGCAAAAGAGATTGAAGATGCTGTTAAAGATATTTTAGAGCATATGGCTTCAACATTGGAAAGCGGAGACAGAATAGAGATTCGTGGGTTCGGTAGTTTCTCTCTTCATTACCGTGAGCCTCGTGTAGGGCGTAACCCAAAAACTGGGGATAAGGTAGAACTAGAGGGTAAGTACGTACCTCACTTTAAGCCAGGTAAAGAACTTCGTGAGCGAGTTGATATCGGCTAGATAGTAAAATTACTGATAAAATAGCGGCATGCGTTAGTCATGCCGCTTTTTTATTGACTAAATTTCAGAGATAGGCATGGTTTGTTTTGTGGTTTTACTGCATAATCGTAGCAGCAGAAACATGCTTAGGTGATGGAACATGAAAATTATAAAAATCGTTGTTGTATTAGCTCTATTTTTGATTGCACTAGCTTTAGGTTCACAAAATCAGGATGTCGTGAACTTCAATTATCTGATCGCGCAAGGTGAGTTCCACCTTTCAACGTTATTAGGTAGCGTATTCATTGTCGGTTTTATCTTAGCTTGGATTGTATTTGGTAGCTTACACCTCAAATCGCAGCTTCAAGTGCGCAAGTTGAAAAGACAGCTTAAAAAGCTAACACCCTCTGCAAATGAGTCTGAGCAATCTAAAGCTTAAGCGTTAGTGATAGGCAGGCTTCCCACTAGATGTTAGAAATACTCTTCTTGTTATTACCAATCGCTGCAGCATACGGTTGGTATATGGGTAATAGAAGTGCCCAACAAGACAAGCAGAATCAATCCAATCAAATATCCCGTCAATATGTGACGGGCTTGAACTTGCTACTGTCAGATCAGTCTGATAAAGCAGTTGATCACTTTATTGAGCTTCTTCAAGTCGATAACGAAACGATTGATACGCATCTCGCGTTAGGTAATTTGTTTCGTTCACGTGGGGAAGTTGATAGAGCTATCCGTATTCACCAGAACTTAATTTCTCGTTCTGGTCTTACCATTGACCAAAAAAATATAGCCCTTCAGCAATTAGCGAAAGACTATATGGCGTCAGGATTCCTTGATAGAGCTGAGAAAATATTTGAACAATTGGTCGAAGAGCCGGATCACAAAGAAGCGGCTCTCGGTCAATTAGTGTCTATTTACCAGCAAACTCGAGAGTGGGCCAAAGCCATTCATTACGCTTCGTTGCTTGTAAAGTTGGGGCGAAAACGGATGAAAAACAGCATCGCGCATTTTTGGTGTGAGCTCGCTATGCAAGAAAAGGCAGAAGGCAATGATGCTAAAGCTTTGCAGAATTTTAAGAAAGCGCTTGTAGAAGATCCTAAATGTGTTCGCGCCAGTATGGCCCTGGGGAAAATATACCTAGAGTCTGAAGACTACTCGAACGCGATAAAGTATATGGAGATGGTGCTTGAGCAAGACAGCGACTTTGTCAGTGAAGTTCTTCCTACTCTTGCAGACAGTTATTACCACTTAGGCCAAGAAGACGAGTTATTAGAATTCTTGCGCCAATGTATAGTGAGCAAAGCAGGGGCGTCAGCGGAGCTTATGTTGGCACAGCTAGTTGCACAGCACGAAGGCGCGGGAGCAGCCCAAGAGTTATTGACGCGCCAACTGGTGAAGAACCCAACGATGAAAGGTTTTTACCGCCTGATGGATTATCACTTGGCCGAAGCCGAAGAAGGGCGCGCGAAGGCAAGTCTTGATACATTGCAGAAGCTAGTTGGAGAACAATTAAAAGTTAAGCCTCATTATCGTTGTCGAAAGTGCGGTTTTTCTACGCATTCGCTGTATTGGCATTGCCCATCATGTAAAGGATGGGGGACGATTAAGCCTATTAGAGGGCTTGATGGTGAATAAGTATTCCGGTTGGTTTATCCAATCATAAAATGGCAGCGGTGATCCCGCTGCTTTTTTTAGGCACGTTACATGTAAGTTAGGAGATGAAATGAACGACCAAAAAGTTATTGTTGCACTAGATTACGACAATCAAGCAGATGCACTTGCTTTTGTCGATAGAATTGATCCAAAGTCTTGCCGCCTTAAGGTGGGCAAAGAGATGTTTACTTTGTTTGGTCCAGATTTCGTTAAAGAGCTACACAAGCGTGACTTTTCAGTATTTTTAGATTTGAAATTTCATGACATTCCAAATACTTGCTCAAAAGCAGTACGCGCGGCAGCTGAACTGGGCGTTTGGATGGTGAATGTCCACGCAAGTGGCGGTGAAAGAATGATGACTGCTTCACGTGAAATCTTAGAGCCATATGGGAAAGATCGCCCACTGCTTATCGGTGTGACTGTACTGACTAGCATGGAGCAAAGTGATTTAGCAGGGATTGGTTTAGATATTGCCCCTCAAGAGCAGGTTATTCGCCTAGCAGCCTTAACTAAAAACTCAGGTTTAGATGGGGTGGTGTGTTCTGCACAAGAAGCAACAATGCTTAAAACTCAGCTTGGTCAAGAGTTTAAATTAGTAACTCCGGGCATTCGTCCTGCAGGTGCTGCAGTTGGCGATCAAAAACGTATTATGACCCCAGTTGAAGCTGTTAACTCTGGATCGGACTACTTAGTTATTGGGCGTCCAATCACACAATCTGAAGATCCAGCTGCAGTTCTAGCTTCTATTAATGACGATTTGAAACATAATTGTCACAAATAAATCTTCTGAATATATGCACCTAAACAAGCATGAAAAATGACGTAAACGTTTAGGTGTATTTAAATTTGGTTAAATACTCTAAAAATTTAAATATCCCCACCTTTGTGGTCCTTTTCTGACCAAAATAAACACTAGATTTTCTTTAAAATATCAATATTCTTGAACTCTATAGCTGTTTGCGACTCCTTTAGCAGAGTAATGTGTATTTATCATTTAGTTCAGTTACGCAAAGTATGAACTACGTCGATAAAATACAAGGTGTTAACTAATAATAATTCTATAACTGCTGGTTATGATTTAAGGTTTTCGTCGCTCAGATTCTAAAAACCACATATATTAGAACAGTTTAAAATTTATTCGGTTACAGGATGTAACTTATTTATAGTAATTGGTACGGAGTACTTCCAATTGTTAGCATATATATTACGGCGTCTATTGTTAGTAATACCTACATTCCTTGGTATTACCATCCTAATCTTTGCCATCACTCGTTTTGTTCCTGGCGGTCCAGTTGAGCGGATGCTTGCCAACATGCAATCCGTGTCTGAAAGCGCATCAATGAATGTCGCAGGTAGCAGTTCCGCATTATCTGAAGACCAAATAGCAGAATTAAACGCGTTTTACGGTTTAGATAAACCTGTTCTTGAATCATATTTAGAATGGTTATCGAAAATTATTGTATTGGACCTTGGCGAGTCTACGCGATATTACGAGCCTGTTAGCGAGATGATAGCTGAGAGACTGCCTGTCTCACTCTTTTATGGCGGAATGACCTTTTTTATAAGCTACTTTATTTCCATTCCTCTCGGTTATTACAAAGCTATTAAACACGGGTCTGTATTTGATTCCTCGTCCTCTGTACTGATCTTTATAGGTTATGCTCTGCCTGGGTACGTCGTTGGCGTCTTTTTAATTACCGTATTTGCCTACAACCTTGACTGGTTTCCTATGGGTGGTTTCGTTGGTGATGATTTTGATGACTATGAAACGTTCTTAGAGCAGTTCAAAGACATCATGTGGCATGCAATCCTGCCTTTGATTTGTTATCTGATTGGTGATTTTGCCACGCTAACAATGACGATGAAGAATAATCTGATGGAGAATATTTCCGCCGATTATATTAGAACTGCCATCGCCAAAGGTTTACCTTTTAAAACTGCTGTACGGAAACATGCGCTACAAAACAGCTTGATTCCTATCGCCAGTCATTTCGGTAACTCCTTACTCTTTTTCATGACAGGTTCGTTCCTTATTGAAGTTATTTTTAATATCGATGGAATAGGTTTATTGGGATATGAATCCATAATGGAAAGAGACTATCCAGTGGTAATGGGGATTGTCGCTATCAACGCGGTAATGTTGATGATTGGTAATATCTTATCGGATCTTTGTGTGGCTTTAGCAGATCCAAGAGTGAGGTTCGGTTCATGATTATCCAATTGACTCCTTTAACTCAGAAAAAAATCAAACACTTTAAAGAGATTAAGCGTGGATACTGGTCGCTAATCATTTTAACAACCTTATTGGTGTTATCGCTATTTGCAGAGTTGTTAGTCAACAGCAAAGCACTGGTGGTTAAATACGATGGCGAGTGGTCGTTCCCTGTATTTAGCGATGTTCGGACAGGTAATGAGTTTGGGCTTAATTATTCCAGTGAAGTGGATTACCGAGCACTTAAAATACAGTTCGAAGAAGATGATGGCGATAACTTTGTATTAATGCCTTTGGTGCCATGGAATCCCTATGAGCAAGACTTTAGTGGCGATTATCCACCATTAGCGCCGAGTGTCGACACACAGCACTATTTGGGTACAGATGTGATTGGCAGAGACATATTAGCGCGTCTTGTGTATGGATTTCGCATTGCTATGGGCTTCGCGCTCCTAACAATGGCCATTTCTTACGCAATCGGTACGGTAGTTGGCTGCTCTATGGGCTTTTTCGGTGGACGATTTGACCTGTTTGTCCAGAGGCTAATAGAGGTCTGGTCGATGGTGCCATTCCTATATGTGATCATGATTTTGGTGTCGATTACACAACCAACCTTTACTTTATTTGTTGCTATTAACGTGCTGTTTGGTTGGATGGGGATGACTTGGTACATGAGAACCATGACCTACAAAGAGTCGGCTCGTGAATATGTTATGGCTGCCAGGGCGTTAGGCGCTTCTACACTCAGAATTCTGCTAAAGCATATTCTACCTAATACTATGGTTATGATCGTGACGTTAGCGCCTTTTACAATTGCAGCCAATATCACAGCACTAACTGCATTGGATTATTTGGGGCTGGGATTAATGCCACCAACGCCAAGTTGGGGAGAGTTACTTCAGCAAGGAAAATCAAACTTAGATGCACCATGGATTGTCACTTCCGTTGTGACGTCAATTGTCGCGGTACTAGTAATGGTGACCTTTATTGGTGAAGCAATCCGCGCCGCATTTGACCCGAAAAAATTTACACGATACGTGTAACACAAAACAAGACAGGGAATTCAAAATGAAGAAATTATTAGTTGCTTCAATTTTATCAGCGCTGGGAACAAGCGCTTATGCAGCAGACCTTCCGCAAGGTCTTGATTGGCAAACGAATTGGGATGAGCCCTTATTCGCGTCTGCTGAAGCAAAGCGCGGTGGTACGTATCGAACCCATATTCTTAGCTTTCCGCAAACATTAAGAAGTGTGGGGCCTGATTCTAACTCCGGTCTAAGAGCATACTTCTTGGATGACGTACCAAATCTAGTCAGCAAACATCCTGATACATTAGAGTGGATTCCTTCGCTTGCGAACGAATGGGCTTTTGGTGATGACAACAAAACGGTTTACTTCAAGTTAAACCCAGCCGCTAAATGGTCGGATGGCAAGTCTGTGACGGCGGATGATTTTGTATTTATGCTGAAGTTTTATCGCTCAAAAGACATTATCGCGCCTTGGTACAATGAGTATTACAGCAACGTTATAGCGGAAGTGAAAAAATTCGACGATCTTACGTTCTCGGTAACCAGTGGCATCGAGAAAAACCCAGAAGATCTACTCTATACGCTTGGTAGCTTAGTACCTCGACCCGCTCATTTTTACGCGAACCCTTCAAAGGACGAAAACGGCGACGGTATAGATGATAATTTTGTCCGTAAGTATAACTTTAAAAGTGAACCAACAACTTCCGCCTACTATCTAGACAAGGTGAAAAAAGGTAAGCAACTGACCTTCAAACATGCAGGTGATGATTGGTGGGGCTACAGCAACCGTTATTATCAGAATCGCTATAACGTAGACAAAATACGAATTAAAGTGATCCGAGATAACGATATTGCGATGAAGCACTTTGAAAAAGGCAACTTAGACGCCTTTAGTTTGTTATTACCTTCACTATGGCACGAGAAAACAAGCTCAGAGCCTTATAAGCAAGGCTATATCCATAAATTCTGGGGCTACAACCAAATGCCGCAAGGTGCTGGTGGTTTGTGGATGAATACTGCGCAGCCGCTGTTGTCAGATGGTGAACTGCGTAAAGGCATCATGCTTGCCACTGACTATGATGGCATGATCGAAAACATTACCCGTGGGGATTACTCACGCAAACCGCATGCGATGGGTTTTGGTCACGGAAACTATGATCTGCCTAATCCGAAGCCATCAAAGTTTGATCCTGAAAAGGCAGCCGAGCATTTCGCGAAGGCGGGATTCGATCAAATTGGCCCTGATGGCATACGCGTAAATGCTAAAGGAGAGCGCTTGAGTTTTGGCATCACTTACGGCCGCAACTCTTGGACGCCTCGGATCGCATTTCTTAAAGAGCAGGCTAAATTAGCAGGGTTGGAATTTACCCTGAATCTTGTCGATGGTTCAGCGGCCTTCAAATACATCCTTGAAAAGAAGCATGAACTGGCATTTCTGAATATGGGGACTGCTGATGTTCCGGCCTATTGGGAATACTTCCATAGCGTTAATGCGAATAAACCACAGACAAATAACCATACGAACTTTAGCTCTCCACGCCTCGATAAATTAATTGAGCAATACAAAACGGAGTTCGATCTCGCGAAGAAACAAGGTTTGTCTCACCAGATCCAGCAAGAAATTACCACAGCTAATGTGATTGTACCTGGTTACATGGTTCCGTATGCGCGTGAAGCTCACTGGCGTTGGATTAAGTTCCCAGAGCAAGCAATGACTAAGCGAACTGCCAACATGTTCCCGATTGACCGTACTTTCGGTCTGCACACCTTCTGGATAGATACAGAGGCGAAGAAAGAGACCAAAAAAGCCATGAAGCAGGGCAAAGCGTTCCCTGAGGTGACGGTAGTGGATGAACGATACAAGCTATAGCTTGCGAGGATCAGGAAGATGAGCAGTGAAGTAGTACTGAGTGTGAAAAACTTAGAGACTGAATTCTTAACAGACAATGGACCAGTTCAAGTCCTCCACGGTGTGAGTTTTGATGTCAAGAAAGGGCGCACACTGGGATTGGTTGGGGAGTCTGGATGCGGTAAGAGCGTTACCTCAATGTCCATAATGGGTTTATTGCCTAAGCCATATGGCCGGGTGGTTGGCGGTGAAATCTTATACCGTGGTAAAGATTTGGTTTCTCTGCCTGCTGAAGAAATGTATGCCATGCGTGGTGATCGCATTTCAATCATCTTCCAAGATCCGATGACGGCTTTGAATCCAGTGCATACAGTGGGCAAGCAGATCATGGAAGTACTTGAACTTCATCGCCCTGAGCTAGCAAAAACAGAGCAAAGACAATATGCCTTGAAGATGCTGGAAAAAGTCAAAATACCTATGCCGGAAAAGCGCATTGATGAGTATCCACATAATTTATCTGGCGGTATGCGACAGCGCGTTATGATTGCGATGGCCTTAGCGTGTAAGCCAGATATTCTCATCTGTGATGAGCCTACCACCGCGTTGGATGTGACTGTACAGGCCTCTATTCTGGAGCTTATGCGAGAGCTTCAAGAAGAAACAGGAATGGCAATGATCTTCATTACTCATGATCTAGGGGTCGTGGCGGAAATTTGTGATGACGTGGCTGTCATGTACGGAGGAAAAATTGTCGAAAAAGCTGATGTGTTCGATCTATTCGATAATCCACAGCACCCATATACCAAAAGATTAATGGGGCTTATGCCGAGTTTAGAACATGAACCCAAGCAAATGATCGATATACAGCCGATTGATCCAAGTATGTTCCAGAGTAATTAGGGGTGAGTGATGCAAGAAGTATTAAGGATTGAAGGCTTAAAGCAGCACTTTGTTTCTGGAAAAAGATTGTTTTCCAAAGGTTACACGGTCAAAGCCGTTGATGGTGTTTCTTTTTCTTTAGAGCAAGGAAAGACCTTGGGTTTAGTGGGTGAGTCTGGTTGTGGGAAAAGTACTTTAGGGAGAACAATACTAAAGTTATTTGAACCAACAGCAGGCAGTATTTATTTCGAAGGAAAAGATATTACCAAACTGTCTCCGAAGGAGATGCGCCCTTTGCGTAAAGATATGCAAATTGTATTTCAGGATCCAATGGAATCCCTTAATCAAAGGCATACCATAGGCATGATCTTAGAGGAGCCTTACATTATCCATAATATGGGAAGTGATAAGGAGCGAAAACAGTGGGTTTTGGAGTTACTGGATAAGGTGGGCTTACCACGTGAAGCCATTAATCGCTATCCACATGAGTTTTCTGGTGGTCAGAGGCAGCGTATTGGTATCGCTCGTGCGATAGCTTTAAAGCCAAAACTATTAATTTGTGACGAGTCTGTATCCGCACTAGATGTTTCAGTACAAGCTCAAATAATTAATTTATTACTGGCACTACAGAAAGAAATGAATCTTGCCATTATATTTATTTCACATGACTTATCCGTAGTAAGGCAAGTTTCCGATGACGTGGCAGTAATGTATTTTGGTAAAGTCGTCGAATATGGCCCTGCGTTAGAAGTATATAACTCGCCAGAGAATGAATATACAAAAAAACTATTATCAGCAATACCTATAACACACCCTAGCCAAAGACAACGACGCTAGGTATAAAAATAATAAAGTAAAAATTAGCTTTTTCGCTTGAGAAATATTTATCGGAAATAAGGAGAATTATTTCTGATGGTTGTTATTTGCCTTTATAAAGCAAATAACACATGGAACGCTCGTAATGAGTTTAATATTTCATGGAAGTAATCTATGCAACACACAACAAAGTGGGACAAAAGAGTAACTGCGCTCGCTGTCTTAGCTTTATTTTCCTCATCTGTTTATTCTGAGGAAAATAAGGTTAATAACGGTGAGCAGCACTCAATATTAGATAATATTGGTGGTAGTTTCTCTCTTGCTTACAACACAAATATATATAGCCCTAACGACTACCGCTCCGTAAGAAGTCTCTCATGGAATGGAAGTTTAAATTATGGGTTCACAGATAATATTACCGGATATATTTCGTCCGGAGGGTACAGAGCATACGAAAACGAAACAGGAGATTTTGCAACAGATAGCATTATTGGCGCGAGTTATTCTAACTTATTCACTTTTGGTGAAACAGGAAAGGTTGGATTACGCGGACAATTAACGATACCGACTTCTGAAACATCTCGCGATACGGAGCTTTATACATCGCTACGAGTAGATGTACCGATTAGTTTTGAAATGCTAGGCGGGAATTACTCAGTTTCTCCTCGTGTTAGAAAAAACTTTTATAAGTTCAAAACTATGAACGGTCGTGTGCTTACAGAGTGGGTGTATTCGCTTTCAGTTGGTGCGAATTATCAGTTTGACAAATTGACTCTAGGGGCGTCAGCGCTTGGAGGAAATGGAATGAGTTATAAGGGGAACCGAAGTAAGCAATTTACTTATGGTGCTTCTGTATTTAGCTCATACCAGCTCGCCGATAACTGGTCAGCTTCTTTATCTGCTTCCACAGCAGGCTTCTATACAGATGCTGAGCGCGGCACGTTGGGTGATATCGATTTATTTGATGAGGATAAAGCGACTTATACCGCTCAACTTAGTTTTTCTTTCTAAGGATATAAAAATAACAATAGGATGACATTATGCATTTTAAGAAAATAGCATTGGCAACGGCTATATCCAGCATATTGGCTGGCTGTGGTGCAGATGACCAAGCGTACGACACATTATCTAAACCAGAAAACTCGTTCCGAAAAACGGACGTTAAAACCGATCAAGTTTACCTGTACATGCCTTCAATGGCGAATGCGCCAAGGTTTGCTGGCTCAATGGCACCTTTTATGCAGGGGCAAGAAAAGTTAGTTACGCTTTCCTTTGAAGCGGGACAAGACAACTCTGATTCCGGCGAGCTAAAAGTTCGCATGGTCAGTCCTGATGTGATCAGCCAAGGTGAAATTGACGAAGGTGAGCTAGGGCGTTGGATTGAAAGCCCAGATGATACAAGTCTTGTATTATCCATCCCGGTTGATTATGTCGATTACCAATGTAAAGAGAATGACTATAACGAATGTACTAACAAAGAAGAGAAAGTCGACAACAACGAGACTCGTTGGCAAGACCGTCGCTTCTTCGAGCCTAGTTTTGAAGATGTCAAAGTTGCTGAAGCAACTTGGAATGACCTGTTTACATTCGCAAATGGTTGTTACACCAAAGTAGGTAGCCCTAGGGTTGCTGCGAACCCAAGCATCTCCTGGAAAGGTTACGAAGTAACTAAAGATGGCGTGATTAACTTTGAAGTTAAACAAGACTACCGCATTACAAATAACTGGCGTTGTATGTTTAACGCTCTTGAGAAGACAGACTATGATATGGATAAGTTGTCGTTTACGGCTTCTCAGTTCTATTCTCTAGTTCCGCTTGATTTGGTTCGTTCTCCGTCAAATGAGTATGAACCAATTGTTTATGCTAAAGGTGATGAAGATACTTTCGGCTTCTTTGCCAACGAAGTAGGTCGACCTGATCCTTCCTATGTCGGTGGTAACTTTGACCAGAAGTTTAGCTACTTACACCGTTTTAACCCAAACCTAGAGTTCATCGACTACCATTTAGCGAACAACTTTGATCAAAACGATGAAACACGATTCTTCAAGCAAATTACTAAAGACGTAATTGATCGTATTAACCCTCAGTTGGAAAAAGTGGGTGTACCAAAGATCCGCCTCCATGAGCCATCAGGTAAATTGTCTGGTGACTTGCGCTACAATGTTATCAATCTAATTGATGAGCCACTAGACAATGGTTTAGCGGGTTACGGTCCTTCGGCAGCAAACCCACTAACGGGCGAAATTGTTCACGCACACGTTAACCAGTATTCAGGTGTTCTTCGTTCTATCTCAGACAGACTGTGGGATCGCATCGCTCTTGACTACAATGAAGATCGTGTACAGCTCGTTAAAGATCCAAATGCTGTAGAGACTGAGACTGAGACTGAAGCTAGCTCGGTATCGTCAAGCTCCAGTCCTGTTCAAACACAGCAGGTGACTGCTGATTCAATCACTTCTGATGTCGGTTCTGTGGTTGAGTTTGATTATGCAAAAATGGAGACTGAAACTCTTGCAGACGTAATGTTGGCTGTAAAAGAAGAGCTGGAAGTTGCAGAAGAGGACTTAACTCTTGAAGATATGAGCGCATTGCAAGAGTTGGAAACCCGTCTGTGGGCTGAAAACAATATGTATCCAGTTTCTTCTCTGCGCGCGGGCGTAAAGCTTAAAACATTACCAACGTCTATTGGTGGGAAAACATTCAACTACCAAGACCCATCACTTTGGAATGGCACTGTCGGTGAGGTTGGTAACCTCAAAAAGTGGGATGAATTGACAGAAGCTCAGCAAGAAGAGATTAGTTTATTCATTGTAGGCGTATTCTATGCCAAAACTCTTGTTCACGAACTAGGGCATAACTTAGGTTTGCGTCATAACTTTAAAGGTAGTAATGATGAACCTAACTACTTTAAACCTGAAGAACTGGAAGATCATGGCCTGAAAATTGTGCCGCGTTATTCATCAATTATGGACTACAACCCATCAATGATGAATGCACTGCCAGTATTTGGTCCATATGATTTGGCTGCACTACGTTTTGGCTATAAACGTGAGGTAGAAGCTACAGCGCAGGTCACCACCACTGATAACGAGGTCAAGAACGAAACGATCTACCTTGACGCAGGTCAATACGATGCAAGCTTGCGTGCAGATGTTTTAGACCCATATAAACAACCTTCTGCGTTATTGAGCGATGGTACGGTTAAAGCTCTAAAAGCTGAATATCCAGTGACTCCAATGCGTGACTTTGACTTCTGTACTGATGGAAATGTTAGCCTAAACGATAATTGTAACCGTCACGACGAAGGGCGCAGTGTCGAAGAAATTATGGATTATAAGCTAGAAGCTTATAATGATAACTACTATATCCGCACGATTCGTGGAATGAGTAATGACTTCGATGAGCAAAGCATCATGGATTATGCAGCTTCACGAGAGCGTCAATTCCAAGACTGGAGAAACTTCCTTCACAATTACGATCGTTACCGTGAGCTCGCACTTGGCTTTGAACTTACACACGCTCAAATGCTAGGTTTACCATTTATCTTTACCGATGTATGTCAAGGGAATCCGACGCAATGGCCATACACAGTGTATTGTGGCGCACCAAAAGCGGTTGATAAAGCTCGTGACGCGCTGGTGAATATCTTGATTACACCAGACCACACGTGTGAAATCGAAAATGCGGATGGTTCATTTACGTATAAGAAACTTGCAGATATCATCTCAAACTACTCTATGCGTAATAATTTCCCTGTGAACTATGTTCCTACATCATGTTTTGATGACACGGTAATTGCGTCTCTAGCTGCTGGGGAGAAAGTGATCGGTGAAGTGGGTAAATTCCTCAATAGTGGTAGTGCACCTCGCCCAGCCCCAGTGAACAACTACTCGAACTACATTGACTACATTGGTCATTGGCCGGATAAGTTGGCAGCAGCGAGTGTTCTTGTGGATAGAATCGGCACACGTCGTTCTACATCGCGTTCTATCTCGTCTCTTATTGAACTCCCAGAAACGACGGGGGTAGATAGTCAAGGGTTCTTTACTGTTTTCCCTAAAGGTGATTTATTGCTAGATACGCTTATCCTCGGTACTGGTAATTTATATAAAAACTTCCAAGATGCAGAAGGTAACTACCGCCCAGCGGAGGGTGATTTCACCGCAATTACATGGGATGACATGATTGAAGCAATGCCTTACTACGATAGCTTCCCTATCAGGCATAAGTTTGCGTTACCACGTTTCGGTAAAACGCCACTAAACAAAGCGATTTTGACTGCAATGACAGTAACTGCAACTGACCAGACGAGCGACCAGCGTGATGAAGTGTTTGCTCGCAAGATCACAATGCGCAGTGAACCTGTTGGGCCATCAAATTCGTTACGCGAATTCAAGCGTTCAAATGGTGCAACGTACTATGCAACGCCAGAAAACACTTATGCATGGTATATGCTTGGGTTTAAGGCTGACCTTGAAGCTCTGCGTATGGCTGAAGCCGCGAATGAAGATTTAACGTCTGTTGAACTTTCAGTTATTAACCTAGCAGACTTCCAAGGTGTTGAAAAACGTAAAGCGTTAGACAAGCAGTACGCTTACCAGCTTCAATCTTTGGAAAACCTACCAGTTTATAACCGAATTAATGATTTGAGACATGACCTAAAGGCACACTAAGCAAGTTAAGATGTACACCTAACTAAAAATCCCCCTGTAATAGGGGGATTTTTTATAGTTAAAGCCAATTAGGCAGGTACACCGCTATGGAACTTAAAGTCGTTATCGGGGGATGAAATCAGCTCAGCTTCTAATTTGCCAAAGTAATTCACTCGTTCAGAAATATCTTTACCTGCGATTTCTTCGGCAAGAGTCAGGTAGTCTTGGTAGTGACGTGCTTCAGAGCGGAGTAATGACACATAAAACTTCGCAATGTCTTTGTCCATATGCGGAGCAAGTTTCGCAAAACGCTCACATGAACGCGCTTCGATGTAGGCGCCGATAATCAGTTTGTCGATCAACGTTTGTGGCTCATGAGTGGTCATTTCTGACAGTAATCCCTTTGCATAACGACTTGCTGGTACAGGCTCGTAGGCAATGCCACGACTCTCCATGATCTCAAGAACCTGATAAAAATGGTGCAGCTCTTCTTTAATAAGCAATACCATCTTATCGATTAAATCTTGACTGTAAGGCGAATTAGATTTTGCCATGATTGCTTTGGAGATATTGCTTTTACCCTTCAGCGTCTCTAGGCTGCCTGTTTTGCGGTAGGCAAAATCTTCATACGGCTTAAACCAGTCTAGAAGGCTGTTAGCGCTACTTTTATCCACCGCGTATTTACGGATCAAATACATAGCCGATTGACCCGCCTTCAGCTCACACAGCAAGTGATCAATGAGGACGGTTTTCAGGTTTTCGGGCTTTTTCGCTTCATTTACCCAAGCATCAGGCGTTGAGCATTGTAGGAAGGCGTTGATAGGTTCTAGTAGGGAGTCGTAGGTTTTCAGGTCAATCATGCTGTCACTTTGTAAATAGAAAAGGCCGCCGTAGCGACCTTTGAAACGAAACGTTTGAAATTATATTACCACTTTTTCTTTTCACCAAAGATAACATCCATATCGTCACGACGTTCTTTTTGGGCGATTTGATGAAGCTCTTCAGCGTTTTTATTCTGGCGTTTTTGCTCTAGTTCATCATGCATGGCTTGCAACTTCTCTCGTGCTTGATTGGAGTAGTTATCATTTTTAGTGCTAAGCGCATCAATCCCTTTTTTCAACAGTTGAAGTGCTGTACCCGGCTGCCCGCGTACAATCGCATCGTTAGAGCGTTTAATGACATTTTCAATATTGATACGAATCTGAATGGTTTCTAAACGTGCATTTTCTGCCACATAAGCTTGAGTTTCAAAGCGGCCTTTATTGTGTTCGCTACGAATGGTATCTCGCAGTCTTTTCACAAGCTTAAGCATCATGATGGCTTGCTTATCGCTGCTTGGTACTTTAAATGCAGCATTGTCGTTGCCTTTAAAAGTTTCTTCAAGCTGGGTGATCTGTTGTTTAACGTTATCGACGCGTTGCTCCAAATGTTTATTCTTTGGATCTAGGTCAAGCATGTTTTGCAAGGCATCTAGGATGCGCGTGTTCAAACATACTAATAAATCTTTACTGTAGGGCAGGTGGTGAGCATGGCCAATGAGTTCTTCTGTTGCATCAATGATTTGAATGTAGCGTGAAGACTCGTGCTTTTTTGCCGCTTCTACTTTGACCTTGTACTGCAGCATGATGTTATAGCCAAGAACCAAGACCAGTAAGATGGCAATTAAAGCTATGATTAAACCAATATTCATAAATTCCGTATCTTATGTTTTTTTGATGGCTAGCAGACTAGGATACACGATACTGCTAACTCTCTACACCGATTTTCCGCATTATGTCTTACTCGACGACATTTCTTAATGAAAAATGTCAATTGGCTAGTGAGAATGAGTAATTGATTGCAAAACATCCTATTAGAACGATCAAGTTACTAGTTTAGTCACGCTAATTAGTCATTGGACTACCAATTTTTATGCAGAGGCATTATAACTAAATATTATAAAATATGATGTAATACTCGTGATGTATCGCTAAGGGAGTGCGGGTTAGGAATGAAATTACAGCAATTGAAGTATATTGTTGAGGTCGTTAATCACAACTTGAACGTATCAGCAACCGCTGAAAGCCTGTATACCTCTCAGCCAGGGATAAGTAAGCAGGTGCGTTTGCTTGAAGACGAACTAGGCATTCAAATTTTTGAGCGTAGCGGTAAACACCTAACGCAAGTGACGAATGCTGGCGAAGATATCATCCGCATTTCTCAAGAGATTTTGAGCCGCGTTGAAAGCATAAAAGCTGTTGCTGGTGAGTATACGCATCCTGAAATGGGTACGCTAAATATCTCTACCACCCATACGCAAGCCAGATACGCACTTCCCGAGGTGATTAAAGGCTTCACCGCTCGTTACCCCAAAGTATCATTACATATGTATCAAGGCACGCCTTCTCATATGTCTGAAGCGATTGCGAAAGGTATCGCTAACTTTGCCATCGCGACTGAAGCACTGCATCTTTATCAAGACGCGATCATGCTGCCTTGTTATCACTGGAACCGCTCGATTGTCGTGCCGAAAACTCACCCATTGGCGCAGAAAGAGCATGTTAGCATCCAAGATCTCGCATCTTATTCGTTGGTTACGTATGTAATTGGTGCATCGGGTCATTCTGAGTTAGATACGGCTTTCCATAAACATGGACTGACACCGAGAGTAGTCTTTACCGCAACCGATGCGGATGTCATCAAAACGTATGTTCGTATGGGGCTGGGTGTTGGTGTAATTGCCAGTATGGCTATTGATACTGAGAAAGACACCGATCTTGTGGCGATCGATGCAAGCCATATATTCGGTGTGAGCACCACAAGCATTGGGTTCCGTCGTGGTACTTTCTTAAGATCCTACATGTATGACTTTATCGAGCGTTTTGCGCCTCACCTTACTCGACCTGTTGTGGAGCAAGCTTTGTCACTCAAATCAAATGCTGAAATAGAAGCGATGTTTAAAGATATCGAGTTGCCAGTTCGCTAACCTCTATCAAACGTCTCGACTTCCCTCTAAAATACGCGCGCAGTTAGGGGGAAGCATGCAACAGCGATTTAAAACACTCGATACACTTTTACAAATTCAACAAGAGCTTTGGCGCTTTGAGCCATTTTTTCAGAGTTTAAATGATCAGCTTCCGTGGGCAGAACAGCACCCTAAGCTGTGTGATTGGCTCAATTCGTTAACCAGTGAGCAAATTGACGAGCTGAAAGGTGATACACCTAAGCTGGTGGATTCTATTGCAACGCACCTTCCAAACATCCATTCTCTTATTTCACTGAGCAACCTTGAGCGTATTTCTCTAAAAGGAATAGAATTAGAGCGGGGTGTGGACTCCGGTGTGCCTGGTCGAAAGTTGACACAGATCGTTGCTATGGGGGAGGCGGCACTAACCCACCATAATGGGAGCGAGTGGCTAGAGTGGTGTTCAGGCAAAGGATTTCTTGGCCGTATTTTAGCCAGCCAAAGCCAGCAAAAAGTGACAAGCTTTGAATATCAACAGCCGCTATGTGATTCAGGCCAGGCTCAAGCAGACAGCCAAGGGTTGCCGATGACTTTTGTTCAAGGTGACGCGTTAACCGAGTCGGCTGAAAACGTTCTTAATCAACATCAACACGCGGTGGCTCTACATGCTTGTGGCGATCTCCATGTGTCACTCATCAAGAAAGGAGTAAGCCGAAACCTGCCTGCAATGACAATTTCTCCGTGCTGTTACCACCTCATTCAATCCGACCAGTACGAAGCGTTATCGCAATTGGGTAAAGCATCCAAGCTAAAACTCATTAAATCGGAGCTGCGAATCCCGCTTCAAGAAACCGTTACGGGCGGGGAACGCGTAAAAAGACATCGTTTCGAAGAGATGCGCTTTCGTCTCGGGTTTGACTTATTACTCCGTTCGGAGTGTGGTTTTGAACACTACGAGCCTGTGCCGAGTATTAAAAAGTCGATGTTATCTGAAGGGTTTAAAGCGTTTTGCCAATGGGCTGCGGCGCAAAAGAAAATTGCTCTGCCAGACGTGGATTTTAATGCGTATCTGGAACAGGGAGAAAGGCGCTATTGGCATATGGAGCGCCTAAGCCTAGTGCAGCAAGTCTTTAGAAGAAGCATAGAACTTTGGCTGGTCTTAGATAAGGCCATGTACCTAGAACAAGAAGGCTATCACGTGACGGTTAAAGAATTTTGTTCTAAATCGGTTACGCCCCGCAATATATTGATTCAAGCTGAAAGAGAGTAAAACCGCGAGAAGTTACTTTTGTTGTGATGTTGTTAAATCCTGCTTCCCTTTCCTGCAACTTATTGGTAATAATGATTGTTATGAACACTAAATGTGCAATTTAAATAATAAATCTACAAATAATATCGCACACAACATCACAACAATTTGCTGAATTCAAGGAGCTAAGATGAAAGCAGGAAAAGTTATTGCGACCGCAGTATTAGCAGGGGCTGCACTTCTCTCTTCAACCAGTATCATGGCTAAAACAGCCAAAGTTGCTGTTTCACAGATCGTAGAACACCCAGCGTTGGACGCTACCCGTCAGGGACTCGTAGATGGTTTAAAAGCAAAAGGATACGAGCAGGGTAAAAATCTAGAATTTGACTATAAAACGGCGCAGGGTAACCCAGCGATTGCGGTACAGATTGCACGCCAATACGTGGGTGAACAGCCAGATGTATTGGTTGGTATTGCAACCCCGACAGCGCAAGCATTGGTGTCTGCGACTCGTTCGATTCCCGTTGTGTTCACTGCAGTTACCGATCCCGTAGGCGCGAAACTGGTGAAACAGCTTGAACAACCTGGGCAAAATGTTACTGGTCTTTCTGACCTTTCTCCTGTTACTCAGCATGTTGAACTTATCAAAGAAATCTTACCAAACGCTAAGTCTATTGGTGTGGTCTTCAACCCAGGTGAAGCTAATGCTGTCGCGTTGGTGGATCTCCTTAAACAAAGTGCGGAAGCGCATGGTCTGAAAGTGGTGGAAGCAACTGCGCTAAAAAGTGCTGATGTCCAATCAGCGACACAAGCTATTGCAGACAAATCTGATGTGATTTATGCCCCAACTGACAATACAGTGGCAAGTGCGATCGAAGGAATGATTGTGGCGGCAACTCAATCGAAAACACCGGTATTGGCAGGTGCGACGTCTTATGTCGAAAAAGGTGCCATTGCCGGCCTAGGTTTTGATTACTACCAAGTGGGTGTACAAACAGCAGAGTACGTAGCTGCGATTCTTCAAGGTAGTGAGCCTGGCTCGCTAGATGTGAAAGTAGCCGAGGGTTCTGATCTGGTTGTGAATAAAGCAGCGGCAGACAAATTGGGTATGACTATCCCGCAATCTGTACTTGATCGCGCAACCAGCGTGAAGTAATCCCCCTAAATCAGGAGAGCACAGGTCTGTGTTCTCCTGTCCTCTAGCAGAAAAGGGAGTTTGTATGTCTGCTTTTGCATTTTTTGGGGCACTGGAAATTGGGTTGTTATACGGCTTGGTTGCTCTGGGTGTCTACCTGACTTTTCGCGTTCTCGACTTTCCTGATTTAAGTGTTGATGGCAGTTTTCCAATGGGCGCTGCGGTGGCGGCAACCGCCATTGTTGCGGGTATCAACCCTTGGGTCGCGACAGGCATGGCCATTATTGCCGGTGCTATGACTGGTTGGGTGACCGCATTTCTTGCCGTTCGCTGCGGTATTCTCCATTTGCTTGCATCTATCTTAACCATGATCGCGGCATTTTCGATCAATATTCGCATCATGGGACGCCCTAACGTCGCGCTGCTGGGTGAAGAAACCATTCTGACACCCTTTGAAACCATGGGTGACCCAATGCTAATACGTCCCCTCGTCGTGGGACTTTTAGTATTGATCTCTGCTTGGTTTGTCGTGCGTCTACTCAACAGTGATTTCGGCCTAGGCCTGAGAGCAACGGGTGTCAATGCGCGGATGGTTAAAGCACAAGGTGCAAGTACAGCTTTTTATACTTATTTTGGCTTAGCACTTTCTAACGGTTTTGTTGGGTTTTCCGGGGCGTTGTTTGCACAAACAAACAGTTTTGCTGATGTAACCTCTGGGGTTGGGACGATCGTTGTGGGCTTAGCGGCGGTGATCTTAGGTCAAACGTTGATTCCAGGACGCAAGATTTGGGTTGCTGTGCTCGCGGTCGTTCTCGGCTCTGTGCTTTACAGGCTTGCCGTTGCGTTTGCTTTAAGCTCAGGCATGTTTGGTTTGCAAGCGTCTGATTTGAACCTAGTGACAGCCGTTCTGGTTGCATTTGCTCTGATCGCACCAAAAATCAAAGGTAACTTGAAAGCAAAAAAGGCTAATACTCCTGTTAAAGAACAACAGGCAGTAGAGGGAAGTAAGAAATCAGGAGATGTTGCATGATTCGGCTGGAAAATATTCAAGTTACTTTTAATCCGGGCACCATTCTTGAAAATAAAGCGCTTAGAGGCGTCTCGCTTGAAGTCCCTGAGCATCAATTTTTAACGGTAATCGGTTCCAATGGTGCGGGGAAGTCGACACTGCTTGGTGCCGTGACGGGTGAAACGCCCATGGTCGGTGGCAAGGTGATCATTGATGAGCAGGATGTGACACGGCAAAGTGTCGATCAGCGAGCCAAGCAATGTGCACGAGTTTTCCAAGATCCTTTAGCGGGTACTTGTGGTGAACTAACCATCGAAGAGAATATGGCGCTCGCTTACATGCGTGGTAAAAGACGTGGCTGGAGTTTGTCATTATCGGCCCAACGCAGAAAGCTCTTTCAAGAACGGATCAGTATTCTTGGTCTTGGGCTTGAAGATAGGCTAGGAGACAGTATCGGTTTGTTGTCTGGTGGGCAACGCCAAGCGGTGAGTCTTGTCATGGCAACGCTCTCAGACAGTAAGCTTCTCTTGTTGGATGAACACACGGCTGCGCTGGATCCTCGCATGGCGGCTTTTATTATCGACTTAACCAACACGATCGTGAAAGAGTTTAACCTGACGGTAATGATGGTGACGCACTCGATGAAAGACGCGCTCGCATGTGGTGACAGAACCGTGATGCTCCACCAAGGCGAGATTGTTTTGGATGTAGCGGGGGACCAGCGAGCAAATATGCAAGTGCCGGATCTACTGGAGATGTTCTCGAAAGTCAGAGGGGAAGAGCTGGCCGATGATAGCCTTCTGCTTAACTAAAGGAATATTGTCCTAATTAAAAGCAACAAGCCCATCATTTCAATGATGGGCTTGTTTTATATCGAAGCGGACAAAGTGAAACTCGCTTTACGCTGCGGCCAATTGCTTTTGATACTCGGTAATATGTTCAACAATCGGCTCTGCTTTATTGAAGGTTCGAATATCACGGAACAGGGCCGCCGCTTCAGGGTACTCTTGGCGTAAGTAAGAGAACCACTGCTTAACGCGGTTTGGATAGTAAAGGCCTTTATCGCCTTTCATTTCGTATTGAGAGTAAACCAGCAAGAGCTTCACAACTTCCGGCCAAGGCATCGCAGTATGGTTATGCTTTACCACATTGCCTAGGTTGGGAACGTTAAACGCACCGCGGCACACCATCAATGAATCCACCCCGGTGGTGTCGATACAAGCTTGCCCATCTTCGTAGTTCCAAATTTCACCATTGGCAATCAATGGAATGGAAAAGCGTTGGCGAATTTGGCCAATATAGTCCCACTTGATCTCACTGGCTTTGTATCCACCGGTTTTGGTGCGCGCATGAACCGTCAGCTCATTAGCACCGGCTTGCTCCACGGCATCAACAATTTCGAAGCAATCTTCAGGGTTTTCCCAACCAAGGCGGATTTTCGCGGTCACGGGAATATTACTCGGAACGGCGTCACGACAGGCTTTAACGACACGATGAATAAGCTCTGGATGCTGTAGCAGTGCCGCGCCACCTTTGCTCTTATTCACAAGCTTAGCCGGGCAGCCAAAGTTCAGATCAATACCTTTTGCTCCCAGTTCAGCTGCTTTTATCGCATTTTCTGCCATCCAGTGTGGGTCTTGCCCTAACAGCTGGATATGAACAGGGACGCCAGATTTGGTTTGGGATCCTTGAAGCAGTTCTGGGCATAGACGGTGAAATACGTGATCAGGCAGCAACTGATCGACGACCCGAACAAACTCAGTGACACACAAATCATAGTCATTGATATCGGTTAAGATCTCACGCATCAAATGGTCTAATACGCCCTCCATCGGGCCAAGAACTACTCGCATATAATAAACGCCTTTATTCACGGAGGCGTGATTTTAGAGGTAACGCAAGCAAAAGTCACTGAGTAGCGAAGATCTGAGCGCAAATCTTTTCTTTATCTCTCGATAAGCCAGCCAGTGGCCCGAGGGCTTACATAAGGTTATAATGCGCCGTTATCCGTGAATCACTAGAAGTAAATAATGAAGTATCAACTACTGACACTGCCTGAGTCATACTGCCAAGAGTCACCATATTTTCTGGAAGGTTTAACATTAGCAGCCAACATGACAACCAAGCCGCTTGCGCCGGAAAGCTGGCTGGCCAATGTGTTTGCAGAGCATGCTAATGACGTAAGAAAATTGGTGGAAGAGCACATTACTCATCAATACCACGTGTTAAAGAGAAATGAGTACTCACTGACTGAGCTGCTTGACTCACAAGAGAAACGTGAACAACTTGCTGATGTCGCGGAAGGCTTTATGACATTGTGGCCAACGGTTGAAGAGCAGTGGCAAGATGTGCAAATCGGTGATGGCACTGTGCGTATGATGCAAGCTATGCTGACCTCATTTATGCTGGCGATTGACGAAGAGCAAACTCAAGCACAAATGAAAGCATCTGGTATTGAAATACCACCATCGCTGACGGATTTTGTTGACCAGCTTGATCTTATGATTGCAGAGGTGGCTCACGCGGCTGATGAAGTGATGGTCGGTGCGAAATCGCAAAGCGTTAACCCTTTTAAAGACATTGGTCGCAACGATGAGTGCCCATGCAGCAGCGGTAAAAAATTCAAGCAATGCTGCGGGAAATAGAACAAAGTTAACTTTTCTCGGTCAAACTTATCCGTAATAGAAGCTATAAACGCGTTATCTGCGTCTAAAAAGGATACAAATAATGAAAAAACTAGCCGCGTTGCTATTGATGAGTTGTTCAGTTTTTGCCGCACCTAAAGATGAACTGAACCAACGCCTACAACAAACAGAAGGCTTCAGTGCAGACTTTTCTCAGCAGGTGATAAGCCCAGAAGGCGATGTTGTGATGGAAGGAGAAGGGGAGGTCGAAATTTCTCGCCCAAGCTTGTTCCGTTGGACAACCACGACACCGGATGAGAATGTACTGGTTTCAGATGGCAAAACGCTGTGGTACTACAGCCCGTTTATTGAGCAAGTCAGTATTTACTGGCAAGAGCAAGCGACAGAACAAACCCCGTTTATCTTATTGACCCGTAACCGTGCCAGTGATTGGGAAAACTATCGTGTCTCTCAACAAGGCGATGTATTTACACTGATACCAACGGCAGTCGACTCAAACCAAGGTAAGTTTGAGCTCGAGATTGATAAAAAAGGGGCGGTGAAAGGGTTTAGTGTCATCGAGCAAGATGGCCAAAACAGCACGTTCAAGTTCAATAATATTGACCTAACCAAGCCGAAAGCAGATCGTTTTACCTTTACTATTCCAAACGGTGTTGAGGTAGACGACCAAAGGAATTAACAGTGAGTAACTACTCGTTAGACTTTTCAGGGGACGAAGATTTTCGTCCCCTTGCTGCTAGAATGCGTCCACAAAATTTGGAGCAATACATTGGGCAGCAACACATACTTGGCCAAGGTAAGCCACTGCGCAGAGCATTAGAAGCGGGCCACATTCACTCAATGATCTTGTGGGGACCGCCGGGCACAGGTAAAACTACCCTGGCAGAAGTGGCCGCGAACTACGCGAATGCAGAGGTAGAGCGAGTCTCAGCCGTGACCTCTGGCGTGAAAGAGATCCGCGCTGCGATAGAGAAAGCGCGTGAAAACAAAATGGCTGGGCGACGCACTATCTTATTTGTGGATGAGGTGCACCGATTCAATAAATCCCAGCAAGATGCGTTTTTACCGCACATTGAAGATGGCACCGTGACATTCATTGGCGCGACGACAGAAAACCCTTCTTTTGAATTAAACAACGCACTGCTTTCTCGTGCGCGTGTGTACAAACTGACTTCTTTAGCCAAAGAAGACATCAGTCAAGCCTTAGACCAAGCGATTAATGATACCGAGCGTGGCTTAGGTCAGGTGAAGGCCGAGTTTGTCGACAATGTCCTCGATAGGTTGTCAGAGTTGGTGAATGGTGATGCGCGTATGTCGCTGAACTACCTAGAACTTCTGTACGATATGGCTCAGGAAAATGATCAGGGCGCCAAACGCATCACGCTGCAGCTCCTAGCCGAAGTGGCTGGTGAGAAAGTATCCCGTTTCGATAACAAAGGTGATATTTGGTACGACTTAATCTCAGCGGTGCATAAATCCATTCGTGGCTCAAACCCTGATGCTGCTTTGTATTGGTCGGCGCGTATGATTGCCGCAGGCTGTGACCCGCTCTACATCGCTCGCCGATTACTTGCGATAGCATCTGAGGATGTAGGCAATGCGGACCCACGAGCGATGCAAGTGGCGTTATCGGCATGGGATTGTTTTACACGTGTCGGCCCTGCAGAAGGTGAACGCGCCATTGCCCAAGCGATTGTCTATTTAGCCTGTGCGCCGAAAAGTAATGCGGTATATACCGCTTGGAAACAAGCACTAAGCGATGCTCATAATCATCCAGAGTATGAAGTACCACCGCATTTGCGAAATGCACCAACCAACTTGATGAAAGATTTGGGCTACGGTGCTGAGTATCGTTACGCGCATGATGAGCCCGGCGCATACGCGGCGGGTGAGCAGTATCTCCCGCCAGAAATGAGCGATACGCGCTACTATTATCCGACTAATCGTGGTTTAGAAACGAAAATTGGCGAAAAGTTAGATTACTTGGCTAGTTTGGATGCAAAAAGCCCACAAAAGCGCTATGAATAAGCGCCTTTTTTGGATACATTTATTTGGTAAATTTTTTTAGCGTATGAGCATGATGCTTATACGCCACTTCACAACTAAAAAGCATAGGATTAACAATGCTGGATTCTAAATTACTTCGTACAGAGCTGGATGAAACAGCTGCAAAACTGGCACGTCGTGGCTTCACGCTAGACGTCGAGACAATCCGTAACCTTGAAGAACAACGTAAGTCCATTCAAGTAGAAGTTGAGAATTTACAATCCACGCGTAACTCCATCTCCAAGCAAATCGGCCAAAAAATGGCGGCTGGTGACAAAGAAGGTGCAGAAGAGATCAAGAAGCAAATCGGTACACTTGGTAGCGATCTAGACGCGAAAAAAGTTGAACTTGACGCAGTAATGTCTCAACTTGAAGAGATCACTCTATCTGTTCCAAACCTGCCTGCTGATGATGTGCCAGACGGTAAAGATGAAGAAGACAACGTTGAAATCTCTCGTTGGGGCGAGCCTAAAACTTACGACTTTGAGCTTAAAGATCACGTTGATCTAGGTGAAATGGGCGATGGTCTAGACTTTGCTAGCGCGACGAAAATTTCAGGTGCTCGTTTCATCGTCATGAAAGGTCAATTTGCTCGTCTACACCGTGCAATTGCACAGTTCATGCTAGATCTTCACACTGAAGAGCACGGCTACACAGAAATGTACGTGCCTTACCTAGTGAACTCTGACAGCTTGTTTGGTACTGGTCAGCTACCTAAGTTTGGTAAAGACCTGTTCCACACAGAACCACTAGAAGAAAAAGTGAATGACGAAGAGCCACGTAGACTATCGCTTATCCCTACGGCAGAAGTGCCAGTAACGAACATGGTACGTGACACGATCTCTGACGAAGCCGATCTACCGCTTAAGATGACGGCGCATACACCATGTTTCCGCTCTGAAGCCGGTTCTTATGGTCGTGATACTCGTGGTCTGATCCGTATGCACCAGTTCGACAAAGTTGAGCTTGTACAAATCACCAAGCCAGAAGAATCAATGGATGCGCTTGAAGAGCTGACAGGTCATGCTGAGAAAGTTCTACAATTGCTAGAGCTTCCTTACCGTAAAGTGGTTCTATGTACGGGTGACATGGGCTTCGGTGCTCGTAAAACTTACGACCTTGAAGTTTGGGTTCCAGCACAAGAAACGTACCGTGAGATCTCATCTTGCTCAAACATGTGGGATTTCCAAGCTCGTCGTATGCAAGCGCGTTTCCGTCGTAAAGGCGAGAAGAAACCTGAGCTTGTTCACACTCTAAACGGTTCTGGTTTGGCGGTAGGTCGTACAATGGTTGCGATTCTTGAAAACAACCAAGAAGCTGACGGCCGTATCGCTATCCCAACTGCATTACAGAAATACATGGGTGGCGTAACGCACATCGGTTAATCGCAAGATTGGTTTTTATACACGATTAGCTAAAGTAAAGGCGACTCTTAGGAGTCGCCTTTTTAGTCTAGGTCTTAAGGGGGTAAAGACGCTAGCCTAATGGGTTACGACGCTTGATAGAGTGCTTGCATCGTTTCTCTTACCACTTGCTCTGCGGGTTTCGGGTTATGCCCGAGATGCTCGATAGAGTCTTGTAGCTCAAAGATAAACTTGTGCTTGAGTGTGCGCTTTACATTACTTCGGATGATTCTTGGACGGGTGTTCGTTTTCAGTGCTTCCGCTTCTGCTTGGTCGACCAAAGCATAAATCTCTTCTTCATTCAGGAGCTTCGGCGCAATCAAATCAGGGTTCACTTCGCGTGCAATCTCAATGATTTTGTCTGTGGTTACGGTTTCTGTGTTCGCTAATACGTAGCGCTTTCCTTTGACGCCATATCGCGCTGCATTGATCATACCTTTTACTACGTCATTGACGTCGATCGGACTTAAGTATAATTCGTAAAGAAAAGGCATTTTCCCGTTTACGATGGCGGAAAAAGCGTCCAAAGATTCAGTGCTTGGTTGGTACTCCCCACCTAAAATTGTTGATGGAAGTACCGAGACCATATTGAGCTCCAATTCTTGTGCCACTTTCCACGCTTCTTGCTCTGCTAAGGTTTTGGCGCGGCAGTATGGATTGATTTGATCTGATACATTGTAGCCTTCAACGATGATCTCGTCAGAGGCATTGCGTTTGGTTTGCTCCAATGCGGCGATAGAGCTCACATATACTACGCGCTTTACGCCAGCCTCTTTCACGGCCTCAAGGATGTTGCGGGTACCGACGAGGTTTGGCTCAACAATTTCCGCTTCTTCATCTTCTGCCCAGTGCTTAAATACGGCAGCCACCTGATACAAGGTATCAACACCGTTAAGCGCTCGGAGC
This sequence comes from Vibrio nereis NBRC 15637, assembly GCF_001591105.1. Taxonomy (GTDB): domain Bacteria; phylum Pseudomonadota; class Gammaproteobacteria; order Enterobacterales; family Vibrionaceae; genus Vibrio; species Vibrio nereis. The sequence continues at coordinate 152,594 of NZ_BCUD01000001.1, forward strand.
AAAGAGTTTTTATCGAGTAAGTCACAATACACGATATCGCAATCCACCCCTTGTAACGATTTGGCTTTGTCCGTGCTCCTGACACCTGCACGGACGTGATCTCCCTGCCTAACCAATGCTCTGACTAAGTTATTCCCGACATGGCCATTTGCGCCAGTGACTAAACATGTATTCATTGTATTCTCCTTGAAAGAAAGTCATCAATTGATCATTCAGTATTTGGCGGTTTCCAACTGGCTAAAGTCAGGGGGAGCTTGCCACCAGCCGCTATTAGCTACGGGGTTATCTAGCAATACTTGTTCACCAAAAATTGGGGTAAGTATTTGAACATCGCGCTTTGCTGCAATATCAGAGACTCGTGATAAAGGCTCGTGCCAAGCATGCATAGATAAGTCGAATGTGCCGTTGTGTATGGGGATCATCACCTTGCCGCGTAAGTCTAGGTGAGCTTTCACGCTCTCTTCGGGCATCATATGAATGGTTTGCCACAAACGGTTGTAGGCGCCAGCTTCAATCAAAGTGAAATCAAAAGGACCGTAACGCTCACCGATTTCTTTAAAGCCAGAGAAGTATCCGCTATCGCCACTAAAAAAGATCCGACGTTGGTTGCCGATGATGACCCAGCTCGACCAGAGGGTAGTGTCTCGGTCAAAAAGGCTACGACCAGAAAAGTGTTGAGAAGGCGTAGCGATCAATTCAACGCCTTTTATGGTGGTTGTTTGCCACCAATCGAGCTCGATAATATTGTCGTGGCTGACACCCCAGCGCTGAAGATGGCTACCGACTTTAAGGGGAGTAATAAAAACACCCACTTTATCTTGAATAGTTTGGATTGTGTTTTTGTCCAGGTGATCGTAGTGGTCATGGCTGATCACTACGACATCAATAAGCGGAAGGTCTTCGGCTGAAATAGGTGAAGGGTGGAAGCGCTTTGGGCCAGCCCATTGAACAGGAGAAGCCCGTTCACTTAGTACAGGGTCGGTTAGAACCCATAGACCATCAATTTTCATCAATAGTGTGGAGTGCCCTAGGCGGAATAGACAGTCTTCGTTGGCGCTGCAAAGTTGATCGGCAGCAATAGGCTTTATGGGGAGTAAATCGTCAGGGGTTCTATCTACCTTGGGGGCGGTTAAGAACGCGAGCACGATTTTGGCTGTGTCCCCAAGGCTAGAGGAGTAACGCGTCTCGCTATTGTGAAACTTACCATTTTCATTCTGCATACTTGGTATTGCCATGAGTAAACTCCCAAACACGATTGCGATAATCCATTTCATATTTTTATCGTCACAAAAGTAAACTGTACGGTGTAGTTTACTTAATGTTTTTGAAAAGTAAACTACAGAGTGTAAAATTTATGCTTAACGCACCGTGAATGAATATTGAGTTGTATGACTGAAATTAAATTGAGTCGAAGTGAGCTAAAGCGTCAGGCCATCGTAGACGCAGCAATCGAAGCATTTAGAGAAGAAGGGGTCCAGGCGACAAGCATGGATAAACTGGCGAAATTGGCTAATGTCTCAAAGCGCACCATCTATAACCATTTTGAAAACAAAGAATCTTTAGTGCTGCACTTACTTGCAGAGTTATGGCAGCGATCCATTATGGAAACCGAAGTGGTCTATGACAGCAAAGAGCCATTAGATACTCAATTGTCCAAGTTACTGCGAAAAGAGCTGGAGTTTTATTCCTCTCCTCAATATCAAGACTTAGCACGTGTAGCGTTTGATTACCTGTTTAGTAACCCAGGGATCTTACAAGAGGAACTGCAGAAGCTCTCAGAGAAAGAAACGGCGGTGTATCGGTGGATTATTGCCGCAAGAGATGATGGAAAGCTCATTGAACTTGATGCCAATATTGCTAAAGAGCAATTACACAGTTTGATTAAAGGGAGCGCGCTTTGGCCTCAGTTAGTCCGTCTGAGAGAGGCTTTGACAGACAAGGAGAAAGCCAGCCTAGTGGAGGAAACCACGCGTATCTTTCTTGCACGCTATGCTAATAAGTAGGCTTGTATAAAAAAGCCAGCAAGGTGTTTGCTGGCTTTTTGTTATTTGGACGGAAGAGTTAAATACTCATTTCACCGCGCAGTACTTGCTGCATTTTCACTTTGACTTGTTCGTAAGACAGGTCCTGGCTGAGTAAGTAGTGCAGTTTTGCCAATGCCGCTTCTGGTGTCATATCGTAACCACTGATGACGCCTGCTTCGGCAAGGGCGCAGCCTGTTGCATATCCACCCATGTTGACTTTACCCGCTAAGCACTGAGTCAGGTTGACCACTATCACGCCACGTTCTGATGCATCTCTCAGGTGCCCTAATAGCTCAGGGTTTTGTGGTGCATTGCCGACGCCAAATGTCAGTAGAATCATCGCGTTGACAGGTTGCAGCAGTGTATTGCGGATCACTTCATGTGAAATTCCAGGGTACATGGTGATAACACCGATCGGCTGCGGTGTAATGTCATGCACTTTAAATTCGCCTTCAGGCTCCGCACCCACTTGAACATCATTGCTGATTTGGATGTTGATACCCGCTTCCAACAAAGGGGGAAGGTTCGGTGAAGTGAATGCGTTGAAGCCGTCCGCGTGAGATTTAGTGCTGCGGTTGCCGCGCATCAGTTTGTTGTTGAAGAACAACGTCACTTCATTGATTGGGTAGTTGGCCGCAATGTGTAAAGCATTCAGCAAATTGGCTTGTCCGTCAGAGCGTAGCTCTGCCAAAGGAATTTGCGAACCAGTCACAATAACGGGTTTGCCTAAGTTCTCTAGCATGAATGACAGGGCAGAGGCTGTATACGCCATGGTGTCTGTACCGTGGAGAATAACGAAGCCATCATATTTATCGTAATTGTTACGAATATCATCAGCAATTTGCTGCCAGTCTTTTGGCGTCATGTCTGACGAGTCGATCAGTGGCGCATATTCATGGATTGTGAATTCTGGCATTTCTGGGCGGTGGAACTCCGGCATGCTTGCCAGTTGTTTTTCCATAAATCCTGCCACTGGAACATAGCCATGATCATTCGACTTCTGCATACCAATGGTGCCGCCAGTGTAAGCGATATAAATGTGTTTTCTTGCCATTGCTTAGAAACCAATCATTGTAGGGGGAACAGAGGTGGGAGATTATATAGCAATCGACGCCAATAAAAAGGGGCATCCCACACTGGAATGCCCTCAATCACACTATAAGTAGAGTAAAACTCTGTTGCATATATTTATGCTGCTACAGGTCAGATCACTCAACCAAACAATTTAAACAAAACGCGTACTGACCTTTTGGATCATTGAAGTTTTGTAGTAGGTCCGCATCTGCGCTCATTTGGTTCACAATCGGCTGCATAGAGGATGGCAGCATAGACGTGACATCCAAATTTAATGAGACCTTAACCTGATTCATCAGCTCATGGATGAACTGCTGTGCAGGTGACAGTGGCTCTTCAACCCAGTAGATGTTGTAGCTCTCTAGATCTGCCAGATTAGCGGCCAGCTTCACTGCGTCATCAAAATCACCAATCGTATCGACCAGACCATGGTTCAGTGCATCTTGGCCCGTCCAAACTCGACCTTGCGCCACTTTGTCCAATTGCTTAATTGGAATATTGCGGTTTGAGCTAACTAGGTTGGTAAAACGCTTGTAGCCATGTTCAATACCCAACTGAAATGCTTCCGATGCGCCTTCAGAAAGACCTGTGGTCAAACCTACATCAGAGAATGGTGAAGTGCCGACACCATCTGTATAGATCCCCAGTTTATCGAGCCCTTTTTCAAAGGTCGTAATGACACTGAAGATGCCGATAGAACCTGTCAGCGTGGTTGGTTGGGCCACAATCTGATCGGCACTCATTGAAATCCAGTAACCGCCTGACGCCGCTAGGCTAGACATTGACGCGACGACAGGCTTGCCTGCTTCTTTAAGTGCTTCAATTTCATTACGAATCACTTCTGATGCGAAAGCACTGCCTCCTGGGCTGTCTACGCGTAAAACCACCGCTTTCACTTTATGGTCGTTACGAGCTTGACGAAGCAGGGATGCAACCGTATCACCCCCAGCAGTGCCAGCAGGGTGGGAACCGTCCATGATGGCTCCGCTTGCTATCACGACAGCAACGTCATCCGCCGCCATATCAAACTTAGGCATCATTGTTTGCTGGTAGCTGTAGTAATCAATATGGTTGTAGCTATCTTCACCATTGCTACCAAATACTTCGGTGAGCTCGGCTCTGACTTGCTGACGTGTTGCCAATTTATCGACTAAGCCGATATTGAGTGACAGCGCCGCTAAATCACCATCGTTCTTTTTCAGCAGTGACAAGAATGACTTCATGTCAGGTGTTAGCGTTTCTGGGGCTATTTGGCGGTTAGATGCAATATCGTCAACATATGCGCCCCAAAGTTGTCCTAGCCAACGTGAAGCAGACTCTTTCGCTTCTTGAGACATATCATCACGAATAAACGGTTCAATGGCTGACTTGTAAGTGCCTACTCTGAACACATGCGTATTGACGTTGAACTTCTCTAGGAACGTTTTGTAGTAAAGAGAATAGGCACTGTAGCCTTTCAGCATCACCGCACCATCAGGCGCTAGGTAAACGTCATCTGCGTAGCTTGCCAGGTAGTATTGGCTTTGATTATAAAAATCACCAACAGCGTAAACAGGCTTGCCTGAAGTTTTAAACTCATTCAGTGCCTTAGCAATATAGCGCAGCTTAGTTAGGTTCGTTTCAGGAAGGTCACGTAACGCAAGCACTAAGCCGGTGACTTTATCATCGTCTTTGGCGTAGCGAATGGTTTCTACAACATCAAACAAGACGTTTTCTTTTGGCAACTCTTGACCTAAGAGTGAGCCTGTAAACGAATCCATTGGGTTCACGTAACGTGGCTGTTCGACCAAAGGCCCAGATAAGTTCAGGATCAGAGCGGATGCTTTGGGTACTTGTGGCGCAGTCGGAGCCGCATGAAAGTAAACAAAATAAATAACCGCGATAGTTACTAAAAAAAGAAGGTTTGCTAGGGCGAGTCGGGTAAAGGTGATCAGTTTCCAGATCCCTTTAAAGAACATCCCTATAAACTTAAATAGTGTTTTCATTTAATCTCCGCTGCGCGCGTCGCAGTTTAAGGCTTAACCGTTGTAAGACCTTATAAATTCAGAAAAGTTACATCCTACTTAAACAAGTATAAGCGCACAACCGTAAGATTGATCGGTGTTACATAAATGTAAACGGTTGTTTGATTTTTATAACAAAGACTTTTATTGTGGTCAGACCATAATAACAAACGGAAGTGATGTCTGCCATGTACCCAAATCTATTAAAGCCGTTGGATCTAGGTTTTACCCAGATTAAAAACCGAGTCTTGATGGGCTCAATGCATACCGGACTTGAAGAACATAAAGAAGGCCTAGGGAAGCTCGCCGCCTTTTATGCTGAGCGAGCAAAAGGTGGCGTAGGCCTGATTGTGACGGGTGGTTTTTCGCCCAATCTGCGTGGTCGACTGCACCCGTTTAGTGCCGAGTTCAGTAAACCTAAGCATGCTAAAGCTCACAAGGTGGTCACGCAGGCAGTGCACGAACATGGTAGCAAGATCGCGCTACAACTTTTGCATGCAGGTCGTTATGCCATGCACCCCTTTTCTCAAAGCGCGTCATCAATTAAAGCACCGATTGCTCGTTTTGCGCCTAGTGAAATGAGTGTGCGCCAAATTCACAAGACCATCGAAGCTTTTGCCAATAGCGCTGCTTTAGCGCAGCAGGCAGGGTATGACGGCGTGGAAGTAATGGGATCAGAAGGTTATCTGATCAACCAGTTTATCTGTAAACGGACCAATATGCGTTACGACGAGTGGGGTGGCAGCTACGAAAATCGTATCCGTTTTCCGTTAGAAATCGTCAAGGCGATCCGTCAAGTTGTGGGGGAAGAATTCATCATTATCTTCCGCTTATCCATGCTGGATCTCGTCGAAGAGGGCAGCACATTTGATGAAGTGATCCAGTTAGCGAAAGAGCTCGAAAAAGCCGGAGTGACTATCATCAATACAGGTATTGGTTGGCATGAAGCGCGAATTCCCACCATTGCCACGCAAGTGCCTCGTGGTGCCTTTACTTGGGTAACTGAGAAAGTACGTCCTCACGTGAGCGTACCCATCGTAACGTGCAACCGAATCAATACGCCTGAAGAGGCCGAACGTATTTTGGCGGGTGGTCAAGCCGATATGGTATCAATGGCGCGCCCGTTCCTCGCGGACCCTGAATTTGTCATCAAAGCGGAAAATCAGCAGTCGCATTTGATCAACACTTGTATTGGCTGCAATCAGGCATGCTTAGACAATGTGTTTAAAGGAAAGCGCGCCAGTTGCTTAGTTAATCCATTGGCCTGCCGAGAAGATGAGCTGAAAATTACCCAGACACAAGCGGCGAAAAACATTGCAGTGGTCGGGGCTGGGCCTGCCGGCTTAGCGTGTGCGACGACGCTTGCCAAACGCGGGCATCATGTTGATTTATTTGAGCGTAACGATCGCATTGGTGGTCAGTTCCGATTGGCGATGCAGATCCCAGGTAAAGAAGAGTTTCGAGAAACCATCCGTTACTTCGCGAATCAAATAGATGAAACGGGTGTGAAGCTGCATTTGGAAACAGAAGCGAACTTCGATTTATTGTCTGAGTATGACGAAGTCGTCATGGCGGCGGGTGTTGAACCGCGTAAAGTTGCGATTGAAGGAATTGATAACCCAGAAAAAGTGGTCGATTACCAAACGCTTATTCGAGATAAAACGTTTGTTGGCAATAAAGTCGCAATAGTTGGTGCTGGTGGTATTGGTGTCGATGTCGCGACCATGCTAACAGAGCCCGCTGCACATAACCTTGACGATTGGCTGCATGAGTGGGGCATTGATAAAGAAATCACGCATCCGGGTGGTTTGTACCCGTATCCTGATTCTGTGAGTGATAAAACCGTGTGGGTGCTGCAGCGCCGTAAAGGCCGTGTCGGTAAGGGGCCGGGTAAGACCACGGGGTGGATCCACAAACGCACATTAGAAAAGCGAGGCGTGCATTTGTTAGGTGGTGTGAGTTACGAAAAAATCGATGCTCAGGGGTTACACATTTCCATTGATGGTAACCAACAATTGCTTGATGCCGATAAAGTGGTGATTTGTGCCGGACAGGAGTCCGTGCGCCCGTTTGAAGACAAATGGGAGCAACTAGAAGGTAAGCTTCATGTGATTGGTGGTGCGGATTACGCAGGCGAATTAGACGCGGTAAGAGCCATCCGTCAAGGGGTGGAATTGGCGAGTAAGCTTTAGAATATACAGATAAAATAAGACCTCCGAAATGGGAGGTCTTTTTGTATCAATGCTCGGTTAAATCGTGAAAGGAACGCGTTATAGAATCACGGTTTTGTTGCCATAAACAAACACATGATCATTCAGCACTTTGTTGAGCGCTTTGCTCAGCACGTTTTTTTCCACATCGCGTCCAGCCTGGGCCATATCATGTGCGCTAAACGTGTGATCAACCGGGATCACGTCTTGTTTAATGATTGGGCCTTCATCCAAATCATTAGTGACGAAATGTGCGGTTGCACCGATGATCTTAACCCCACGTTCGTACGCTTGCTGGTAAGGTTTCGCACCAATAAAGGCTGGCAAGAAACTGTGGTGGATGTTAATGATCTTGTGATGGTATTTCTCAACGAAAGACGGCGTTAGAACGCGCATGTATTTGGCGAGTACCAAATAATCCGCCTCATATTGGTCAACCACTTCGAGCACTTTCTGTTCATGTTCTTCACGGTTCAAGCCTTCGTGTGACACGTGATGATAAGGAATATCGAACTTCTCGGTTAAGTTTTGCAACGTGTCGTAGTTTCCGACCACAGCGGCAATCTCAACATCGAGGCTACCGTCGTAGTTCTTCATTAGGATATCACCGATACAGTGTGCTTCTTTGGTCACTAAAATCACAATGCGTTTGCGTGCGGAGCTAATCAGTTTGTAATTGGCATTTTCAGGTAGTGCTTGGCTAAGGTCTGCGAGAAATGTCTCGTCGTTAAAGTAACCTTCAAGTTCCGTACGCATGAAAAAGTGGCCACTGGTGTTATCTACAAACTCATTGTTGTGAATGATATTCAGTTGGTGTTTGTAACAAATATTAGTGATCTTTGAAATAAGACCTGGGGCGTCAGTGCAGTGCGTGAGTAGCGTTTTCTTTTCCATTTATATAGATACTTCCATGAATGATTTTTTGTTGTGTTTTTTAGATTTTCTTAGGGCTTCGAACGAAGAAGTCTCTTAAATCCTAAAAGTAACAATTAAACTAATATTGACGTGGTTTCAACAAATAATCGTCATGGTCGCTTTTTATTTGTCGCTTTCTTATCTGGGACGGTAAGTGAGTGAGCTCTCCCGACGAATGTTCATTCTTATTCGCACGCCGTCATCAAAGCTGCCATAATCCACTTCTTAGATTTGCAGACCCTAAAGACCCTTTTTCGATGATCTCCAAAACTTTCTCTTCCGATGGCGCATTAGGAAAAGCCATTCCGGGCTTTCAACCTCGTCAGGCTCAGTTGGATATGGCTGAAGCGGTTTCCAATGCGATAAAGCAAAACACGCAGTTAGTGGTTGAAGCTGGAACAGGAACAGGTAAAACATTTGCCTATTTGGTGCCTGCTTTACTAAGCGGGAAGAAAACCATCATCAGCACTGGGTCAAAAAACCTTCAGGAGCAGTTGTTCCACCGTGATTTACCGCTTATGACTAGCGCCTTGGGATTTTATGGTCAAGTGGCGCTGTTAAAAGGTCGGGCGAACTATTTGTGTTTAGACAGATTAAGTCGGCAAATGTTGGAAAGTCACGGCAATAATGCGGACCCTGCATTGTTGAGCCAGCTAGTTAAAGTGCGCTCTTGGGTGAGTGAGACAAAAACGGGCGATCTAGGGGATTGTGATGCGATCGCCGAAGATAGCCCAGTGATCCCGACCATAACCTCCACCAACGACAACTGCTTAGGCAAAGAGTGTCCGAGTTATCAAGACTGCTTTGTGTTGAAAGCGCGTAAAAAGGCAATGGAGGCGGATGTGGTCGTGGTTAACCACCATTTATTCCTCGCTGACCTCGCCATTAAAGAAACAGGATTTGGAGAGCTGATCCCAGAAGCAGACGTGTTCATTTTTGACGAAGCCCATCAGTTGCCTGATATCGCCAGCCAGTACTTTGGGCAATCATTGTCTAGTCGTCAGATCCAAGAACTGTCAAAAGATATCGAGATTGGTTATCGAACCGAAGCGAAAGATATGCGCCAACTACAGAAAGTGGGTGAGAAATTACTGCAATCGGCGATGGATCTGCGCATTACTTTGGGAGAACCGGGCTTTCGCGGCAACTGGCGTGAAGCGATCAAGTCTCCTTCCATTGCACGTGAGTTGGAACGGTTGCAAGAAGCACTCGATTTTGCGCTTGAGGTGTTGAAGTTGGCTCTTGGAAGAAGCCAATTGCTCGACAGTGCTTTCGAACGAGCGAATACAATCCAAGCGCGATTGCAGCGTGTCTGTGATGTTTCTATTACGGGATATTCGTATTGGTTCGACACCACGCCGCGCCACTTCAGTCTCCACATCACGCCGCTTTCTGTTGCGGATAAATTCCACGAGCAGATCGAGCTTAAGCAGGGTGCTTGGATTTTTACTTCTGCGACGCTGGCGGTTAACGGTGATTTTGGCCACTTTACATCTCGGCTGGGGTTAAAACCGCAACAACAGCTCTCGTTACCCAGCCCGTTCGATTACCAAAGTCAGGCAAGGCTTTGTGTCCCTCGTTATTTGCCAGAGCCAAATAGCCCAGGGCTAGCAGACAAGCTAGTGCGAATGCTGTCACCAGTGATTGAACGCAACCAAGGGCGGTGTTTCTTCCTTTGTACCTCGCACAGCATGATGAGAGAGTTGGGAGAGCGCTTTCGTGAAACGTTGACCGTACCCGTCCTTATGCAAGGTGAAACCAGTAAACAGAAAACATTGGCCGAGTTTATGGAGCTGGGAAATGCGTTGTTGGTCGCCACTGGCGCTTTTTGGGAAGGGATAGATGTTAGAGGTGATGCACTGAGCTGTGTTATCATCGACAAATTGCCGTTTACCGCGCCTGATGACCCACTACTGAAAGCACGCATAGAAGATTGCCAACTAAAAGGCGGTGATCCGTTTGCTCAAGTTCAGATCCCTGATGCAGTCATTACACTCAAGCAGGGCGTCGGGCGGTTAATCCGAGACAAGAAAGACAAAGGTGCGTTGATTATTTGTGATAATCGACTGGTAACCAGAGAATACGGCGGCGTATTTCTAGCGAGTTTACCGCCGATTCCGCGCACCAGAGACTTGGGTGTGGTGGAAGACTTTCTTGACCATATTTTAGAAACAACAAACGAATAATTTAGAGATTTCAATGAGCGCTAAGATCCTTGCCCTAGATACTGCGACAGAAAACTGTTCAGTGGCTCTTTTAGTTGATGAGAAAGTGTATGTACGCAGTGAAGTTGCACCAAGAGACCATACCAAAAAGATTCTGCCAATGGTGGACGAAGTATTAAAAGAAGCTGGCGTAGCACTGGCAGACTTGGATGCATTGGCATTTGGTCGTGGCCCTGGTAGCTTTACTGGTGTACGTATTGGTATCGGTATTGCTCAGGGCTTAGCATTTGGCGCTGATCTGCCAATGATAGGCGTCTCGACGCTAGAAGCTATGGCTCAGGGTTGTTTCCGTAAGCACAATGCAAGCCATGTAGCATGTGCGATTGACGCACGCATGAGCGAAGTCTATTGGGGACGTTTTGTACGTCAGCAAGATGGAACTTGGGCGCAGTTTGATCAAGAGCAAGTGATTCCACCAGCAGTATTGGCTGAGCAAAGTCAGGCTGACGAACACGTTTGGTCGACAGCGGGTACGGGTTGGGACGCGTACGGTGAAGCGTTGGCGGGTTTAAAGTTCAATCGTGAAGGCAGTGATGTTCTATTCCCAGATGCGGAAGATATTGTCCAAATTGCGAAACTTGAGCTGGAGAAAGGCAACACTTTAGATGCGGAAGAAGCAAGCCCAACATATCTTCGTGACACCGTGGCGTGGAAAAAGCTGCCTGGTCGTGAATAATTGAGTTAGACGGATAGTATGGTTTCAATTAACGGATTACCTTCTTCTGTACCTGGCCCCAATAGGGCTAATAAGGCCAATAAGAAGAATGAGGTCAAGAAGTCAGAACAAAAGAGCGCAGTTGGCCAGCCTTCTAAGGTGGCGAATGCGGTCGCTCATACTATCCGTCATGTCAACGAGTCAGACATTCATAAAGCGCAAGTTCAGTATGATCTCCCAGAAGGGCGAGGGCGCAAGGCGATGGAAGAGTACATGAGCGTTATGAATCAATCGAAACGTGATGAACTCTCAATGATGATGGGTGTCGATATTTATATATAGTTCTTTCACTTTAAAGGTGGTGACATCATGAAAGCACACTCCTTGCTGCCTCACTCGCTTCTCAAAGCCATCGTTATCTGCACGGCATTTTTATTGAGTGCTTGCGGTTCCCTTCCTGAAAACCTCAAAACAGAGAATGCCAACGTGGTGACTGACTACGATCAATGGCTGTCTACTCCATCTACGACCGCAGAAGTTCGACTTGGTGGTGTGATCGCTGGGGTGACCAATCTAGAGCAGTCAACACGGGTTGAAATCGTTAACCTGCCGATAAGCTCAATTGGCAAACCGGATATCGATAAAGAGCCGCAAGGGCGATTTATTGCCTATATCAAAGGGTTCGCAGATCCCGTCATGTTGGCCGAAGGGCGTTTAATTACTCTACTTGGTCAAAGTCAGTCCAAGGAACAAGGCAAGGTGGGAGAGTTTACTTATGACTTTCCAGTGATGGAGGCAAAAGGCTACCATCTATGGCGTATTGAAGAAAAAATCATTGTTCATGACATTGATAGTGGATTGTATCCTTGCCGTAGTTTCTATTGCAGAGATCTACGGTTTGGCACTCGACAGGGAAAAGTTATTCAGGAAGTGAAATGACGTTTACGACGACACGTTACGAATTGCACGATGGTTTCATCGAAGCGATAGAGTATGGAGACTGCAAAACGGCCGAAATCTCGGTCGTTTTTTTGCATGGGTGGCTAGATAACTCGGCCAGCTTTTACACCGTTATGGAAGGGCTGTTTGGGCAAGCCCCGAACTTGCATCTTTGCGCAATCGATTTACCAGGCCATGGCCATTCAAGCCATAAAACTCACAATAATTTCTATCCATTTCATGACTATATTGACGATATTTATCAGTTTTTGGTTAAGTTTTCTCCAAACAGAGTTGTGTTAGTCGGCCATTCACTTGGTGCTTTGGTCGCAAGTTGTTATAGTGCCGCCTTTCCTGAACAAGTCAGTGGATTGGTTCAGATAGAAGGTTACGGTCCTTTGGCGGAAAAAGAGAGTGAAACCGTTTCTCGATTAAGAGAAGGGGTATTAAGCCGTCAGAGAATTCGTAAAAAACCGGCAAGAGCATTCCCATCTAAACAAGATGCTGTAGAGAGACGGGCCAAGGTAAATCATATTTTGCCTGAGCTGATTGAACCCATTGTCTCACGTGGGTTAGTTGAGCGTGATTCGCAATGGTTTTGGCGACACGACGTTAAGCTGCAAAGTCAGTCTCTTTATCGAATGTCGTTGGAACATGCACACTCCATTCGCCAGCACATTACCTGCCCTCAGGTAGTGATTCTCGGTGAGCAAGGCTTTTCTCATTTGCATAGCTTTCAACAAGATGCCTCTGAAACGATTCAATTTGAATGGGTTTTAGGGGGGCATCACTGCCACCTTCAATCTCCATCTAGAGTAATTGACCTAATTTTTGGCTTAGTTAACAAAATTTAAACAAGTGTTCGGGTGTTTCGTGCCCAGACATCTTGCCTGTGGTGTAATAGTCGGCATCAAAAACACGGCGTTTCGTCGACAACTGCCCGCTTATTTCGAGGAGTATTACCGTGGATAAACCTTGGTTATCACGTTATCCAAGCGATGTGCCTGAGCACATCAACCCAGATCAGTATCCATCACTGGTTGAAATGTTTGAACAGTCAGTACAAAAGTACGCTGACCAGCCTGCGTTTATGAACATGGGCTCGGTAATGACATTCCGTAAGCTAGAAGAGCGTAGTAGGGCATTTGCGGCCTACCTGCAAAATGAATTGAAATTGCAGAAAGGTGATCGCGTTGCGCTGATGATGCCAAACCTACTGCAATACCCAGTGGCTTTGTTTGGTGTACTACGCGCGGGATTGATCGCGGTAAACGTGAATCCTCTGTATACCCCACGTGAGCTAGAACACCAGCTCAATGATGCGGGCGCTAAAGCGATTGTTATCGTTTCAAACTTTGCCAATACGCTTGAGCAAATCGTAGATAACACGCCTGTTAAGCATGTGGTACTGACCAGCCTTGGTCAGATGCTGCCTCGCGCGAAGGGCACGATTGTCGATTTTGTGGTGAAGTATGTGAAAGGCATGGTGCCTAAATATGATTTACCTGGGGCGATTTCAATGCGTAAGGCCTTGCGCCAAGGACGTCGTCTGCAATATGTGAAGCCATTTATGTCGGGCGAAGATATTGCCTTCTTGCAATATACTGGTGGCACAACAGGGGTTGCTAAAGGGGCTATCCTGACTCACCGCAATATGATTGCTAACGTGATGCAGGCCAAAGGCGCGTATGGCCCCGTTTTGTCTGAAGGTCGTGAACTGGTTGTGACGGCGCTGCCGCTTTACCACGTGTTTGCTTTAACGGTGAACTGTTTACTGTTTATTGAAATGGGTGGGCGCAACTTACTGATCACTAACCCGCGTGATATTCCTGGTTTCATAAAAGAGCTGCAAAAACACCCGTTCACAGCAATTACGGGTGTAAACACCTTGTTTAACGCGTTAGTGAATAATGAAGATTTCCACGAACTCGACTTCAGTAATTTGAAGCTTTCCGTCGGCGGCGGTATGGCAGTTCAACGTGCGGTGGCTGAGCAGTGGCAAAAAACGACAGGTATACATCTTCTGGAAGGTTATGGTTTAACCGAGTGTTCACCGCTTGTAACCGGTAACCCATACGATCTGACGGCATATACAGGCGCAATCGGCTTACCTGTACCGTCAACAGAAGTTCGTATTGTTGATGATGAAGGAAAAGCGTTACCTAATACAGAGGTAGGCGAGCTTCAAGTTCGTGGTCCTCAAGTAATGCAAGGCTACTGGCAGCGCCCTGAAGCGACCAAAGAAGTGATTGACGCTGATGGTTGGTTATCAACTGGTGATATCGTCAAGTTCGATGAAGAAGGGTTAATTCATATCGTCGATCGCAAAAAAGACATGATCTTGGTGTCAGGCTTTAACGTGTACCCGAATGAAATCGAAGACGTGGTGGCCCTGCACGGAAAAGTGCTAGAAGTTGCGGCAATTGGACAGGAACATCCAGTTTCTGGTGAAGTGGTCAAGATCTATGTCGTGAAACGCGATCCTAGCGTAACGAAAGAAGAGATCATTACGCACTGTCGCCAGCACCTAACGGGTTACAAAATACCTAAGCTGGTGGAGTTCAAAGAGGATTTGCCTAAAACAAATGTTGGTAAGATTTTGCGTAGGGAGCTACGTGAAGAAAACGAAGCGAATCTAGCCAAAGCACAGCAAGGCTAACTAGCCAAGCAGATCGCATGGATAAATGATAGAATGCCGGCAAACACGTGTCGGCATTTTTGTATCCGGCGTATTCAACCTCACAGTGAGAATTTAGTGAACTACCAAATCATCACCCAATCAAAACAATTAGAAACGGTCTGTTTGCAGGCAAGGGACACTGACATCGTTATGTTGGATACCGAGTTTGTACGTACACGAACTTATTATCCTCAGTTAGGACTTATTCAACTTTTTGATGGCGAGCATTTGTCATTGATAGATCCTACTGTGATTGAAGATATGAGTGCATTTGAGCAGCTCCTAAAAGACACATCAGTGCTTAAAGTTCTGCACGCGTGTGGTGAAGATCTTGAAGTATTCCAAAACAGTTTTGGCTGCTTGCCCCTCCCTATGGTGGATACTCAAGTGATGGCCGCCTTTTTGGGCCATGGCCTTTCTACTGGGTTCGCATCGCTGGTAGAGTCCTTTTTAAATGTAGAGCTGGATAAAAGTGAGTCGAGAACAGACTGGCTAGCAAGGCCTCTGACAGACAAGCAATTGGACTATGCTGCGGCGGATGTGTTTTATCTGTACCCACTTTATGAAAAGTTGGCCCAACAAGTCACTGACGCTGGCTGGTGGGAAGCCGCGCAGCAAGAGAGCGAATTGCTTGCTTCCAAACGGGTAAAAAACATTAACCCAGAAATGGCGTACCTTGATATCAAAGGCGCTTGGCAGCTTAAACCTCGAGAGCTCGCTATTCTTAAACCATTAGCGACATGGCGCCATAAAGAAGCGATACGTCGTGATTTGGCATTGAACTTTGTTTTTAAAGAAGGGGATTTGCTAACCGTAGCGCGGCTTGGGCTCCAGAACCGTCAAAGAATGGAGCAAGAAGGGATAGACCCTCGTGCGATCGGTCGACATGCGAGTCGGATTATCGCCATCGTAAAATCAGCCTGCCAAACACCTGCAGAAGAATACCCAGAAAAGATTGAACGCTTGATGGATATGCACGGTTACAAACAGTTGTTTAAAAAGTTAAAAGATGAAGTAAAACATGCTTCTCAAACAACTGGCCTTGCAACTGAGTTTTTGGCATCGAAGAAACAGCTTAACCAGTTTATCAGTTGGGTCTGGAAAACAGATCGAGATCCAGCCAAGCTGCCAGATGTGATGCAAGGATGGCGACTCGAAATACTAGGCGAGAAGCTAAATAAACTCATGTAAAGCATACAAAAAGGGCTTCCAGTTGGAAGCCCTTTTTATTATAAATTACGGAATTGGATACGCGACGAATTAGCCCGCAAGGATATCCGTTGCTACTTTATAGCTTGGGTCTTCTTTCACGTTGATTTCAATTAAGCTGCCCGCTTTGTCTAGAAGCTTACGACAATCAGGGCTCAAGTGACGTAGGTGTAACGTTTTGCCTACCGCAGAGTATCTTTCTGCAAGAGTTTCAATCGCCTCAATAGCTGAGTGGTCTGTCACTCGTGAGTCAGCAAAATCGACGATGACGTCTGATGGGTCTTCTTGAGCATTAAATAGCTCCAAGAAGTTTGCCGTCGAGCCGAAGAAAATAGGGCCGTGAATTTTGTACTCTTTAGAACCTTCCTCGTTGATACACGTATCTGCGTAGATGTGCTTTGCGTGTTGCCATGCAAACATTAGGGCAGAAACGATAACGCCGACAGCAACGGCTACAGCAAGGTCAGTGAGAACTGTAACGACGGTAACCAATACGATAACGAAGAAATCTTGTTTTGGTACGCGACGCGCCAGTTTGAATGTCGCCCACTCGAAAGTACCAATAACAACCATAAACATAACACCAACCAGTGCTGCCAATGGGATCATTTCGATAAGCGCTGATGCAAACAGAATGAACATCAGCAGTGCTACTGCAGCAACGATGCCTGATAGGCGACCACGACCACCTGAATTTACGTTGATCATTGATTGACCGATCATCGCACAGCCACCCATTGCGCCAAATACCGAACAGGTCATGTTAGCCATACCTTGACCAATACATTCGCGGTTTGATTGACCACGCGTATTCGTCATCTCATCCAGTACTGTGAGTGTCAGTAGCGACTCAATCAGGCCGATAGCCGCAAGAATAATGGCGTAAGGCAAAATGATTTGTAGAGTTTCAAGGGTAAATGGAACCATCGGGATAGAGAAGGTTGGCAAAGAACCCGCCAGTGTTGCTGCCTCATCACCAGACATTGTACGTAGGAAGTCAACCACTGTACGTGTTTCAAGATCTAGACCTACAACCAAAGCTGTTACCGTAACAATAGCCACAAGAGAAGAGGGTACTGCGGTAGTGAGTTTTGGTAAGAAGTGAATGATAGCCATTGTTAGAGCAACTAAGCCTAGCATTAGCATCATTTGGCCTTGTGGTAGCCACGTTAGCATGCCATTGATATCAGGTGCTTTGAACTGACCAAGTTGAGCTAAGAAGATCACGATCGCTAGTCCGTTCACGAAGCCAATCATGACTGGGTGCGGCACGATACGGATGAATTTACCGAGTTTGAAAATACCCGCTGCAATTTGCAGGATACCAGCGAGCATAATTGCCGCAAATAGGTATTGAACGCCATGGCTTGCAACCAGAGAAACCATAACAACAGCCATTGCGCCTGTTGCACCAGAGATCATACCTGGACGACCACCAAAGATAGAGGTGATTAAACCAACGATAAAGGCAGCGTATAAACCAACCATAGGGTCTACGCCTGCTACGAAAGCAAATGCGACAGCTTCAGGAACCAATGCCAACGCAACGGTTAGGCCTGAAAGCACATCATTTTTTACAGAGTGCTTAGAAAATTGTGGGAATTCAAACATGCTTGCTCAGTTATGCTAAGTGTTTAAGTGTATTCTGAATAACGGCCTTGCAACCCCAAGAAGCAAAAATGCGATATAAAAGAGCGGATAAAACAAAGCGTGCGTTTCAGATCGAGTCGGCGAATGCTACCGAAAAGTGTGATTAAGTTCAAGAATGAACCAAATTTTGACCAATTTTTGTGAAAATACAATGAAGACCAAGTCATAAAACAAAAAAACAGCCCCTGAAGTCAGGGGCTGTCTTAATTGCTAAGGCCTAGGTTAGAAACCTTGAGGCTTGGTCATTGCCGCGCTCGCCTGGGTTTTTGCAACCTGGCTACCCGCACCTTTGCCTTGGTAACGGTTTTCACGTAATGGGGCTGCTACTACCGTGATCTCTTTCATTTCTGTTGAGCCAGGTGCTTTCGCCATAGAGGCAGAAGCATGACCTTTAAATGAAGGAGCAGGCATTGTAGGTGCTTTTTCTTCAACAGGTGTTGGTTGTTCTACTTGAACTTGCTCTACTGGCTCAGTAGCCGCTGTTTCAACAGTTTTTGCTACTTCTACCGGTGTTTCAACAATCGGTTGAACCACTTCTTCAGCAGCTTTTACTGTTTGCGCTTCTGTTTCAGGTTGTTCATGACGAACGATCACTTTACCCATTGCCATCTCTGGGCAGGCAAAACCACCTAGAGATACCTTAGTGTCCACGGTTTCTGCTTGAGCCGCTTTGTCTGCCTTCGGTTGAGGCTTAGCAGCAGGTTTAGTTAAACCATAGCTCGGCATTACTTTACCCATTGCCATTTCAGGTGATGCTACACCACCTTTGCGTAGGCGGAATGGGTTAGGGCGACGATCGCGACCACGACGACGACGTTGACCACTTGCACGTAGGTGACGAGGCGAACGGCGATTACGGCGTTGTTTCGTCTGCTCTGCTTCTTGAGCTGGCGCTTCTGTATTTTGCTCTACAGATTCTGTAACGGCTTCAGCTTTTGCTTCTTTCGCTACTTCTTGTGCCTGAGGTTGTACTTGCTGATCTTTAATACGAACTTGTTTAGTCAACTTGCGACGTTGGCGACGTTCTTTAACCTTCGCAGTTTTTTCTTCGCTGCGAGCTGGCTTATCAGACTGTTGGGCCTCAGCTGCTAGTTTTAGACCTTCTTCCTCAACCTTGCTTGCTTTCACATCGTCACGTTTGTTACGACGTTCTTGCTTAGGCTTACGGTTCGGTTGCTTACGCTCGTTAGCAGGTTTACTTTCTACTGCAGTTTCGTCGCGCTGTGGTTTAGGCTTGCGTCTGTTATCGCGTTTATCTTCTCGCTTATCTTCACGGTTTTCGTTGCGGTTATCACGAGTGTTACGGCGACGTTGATCGTTGCGGTTACGACGATTACGGTTGTTACGCTGGCCTTCTTTCTTCTCTGGTTTCTCTTGCTTCTCTTCCACTTTTTCTTCAGTGTCAGAGCTTGAACCAGAGCCGAATAGGAAGTTACCTAGAGCTTTGAACAGGCGGCTAACAAGGCCAGGTTTTGCTTCCGTAACTTCAACTTTCTTCTCGACGGCTTTAGCTTTTGGCTGCGGCGTTGGAGCAGACTGAGCAGGAGCTGCAAAGCCTTTCAGCGCAGGCTCTTCAATCTTCTTCGGTTTAGCTTCAGTCTCTGGAACCTCACGGCCTTCCGCTTCTTTCATTGCTTCCAATTTCTTAGGAAGTAAGTAAGACAGTAGGTCGAACTCTTCACCTTCACGTACACGAATGACGTCAAAGTGAGGTGTTTCCATCTCTGAATTAGGGACAACCGTAATCTTAACTTCTTGGTTGCGTTCAATATGATTAACCGAACGGCGTTTTTCGTTAAGCAGGTATGAAGCGATTGGCACCGGTACCACGGCCAGCACTTGTGCTGTATTGTCTTTTAGTGCTTCTTCTTCGATCAAACGAAGTACAGAAAGCGCTAAAGATTCATTATCACGCACGACACCAGTACCCGTACAGCGAGGACAAATGTGGTGGCTTGCTTCTGCAAGAGAAGGGCTAAGGCGTTGACGCGACATTTCTAGTAAGCCAAAGCGAGAGATGCGGCCAATCTGTACGCGAGCACGGTCCATGCGCACTGCATCACGCAGGCGGTTTTCTACTTCACGTTGGTGACGAACTGGTGTCATATCGATGAAGTCGATCACGACCAAGCCACCTAAATCACGTAGGCGAAGCTGACGCGCGATCTCATCAGCAGCTTCTAAGTTAGTGTTTAGCGCGGTTTCTTCAATATCACCGCCCTTTGTTGCACGGGCCGAGTTGATATCGATAGATGTCAGAGCTTCTGTTGGGTCAATGACGATTGAACCACCAGATGGCAAACGCACTTCACGCTGGAAGGCTGACTCGATTTGGCTTTCTATTTGGTAGTGGCTAAACAGCGGCACTTCACCGTCGTACTTCTTCACTCGATTAACGAAGTCTGGGCGTACTAGGCGAATGTGCTGTAGAGCACGTTCATAAATGGTGTTGCTATCGATTAGAATTTCACCGATATCACGGCGCAAGTAATCGCGTATAGCGCGAACAATAACGTTACTTTCTTGGTGGATCAGGAAAGGCGCTGGGTTCTCATCAGAGGCTTGTTTTATCGCACCCCAATGGTTTAGAAGAACGTTTAAATCCCACTCCAACTCTTCTGCACTTTTACCGACACCAGCAGTGCGGACGATCAAGCCCATACCTTGTGGCAGTTCTAGAGTGCTCAGAGCCGCTTTTAGTTGAGTACGCTCATCACCTTCGATACGGCGAGAGATACCACCAGCACGAGGGTTATTTGGCATAAGAACCAAGTAACTACCAGCAAGAGAAATGAAGGTTGTTAATGCAGCCCCTTTGCTACCACGCTCTTCTTTTTCAACTTGTACGATGACTTCTTGGCCTTCCGTTAGCACTTCTTTAATGCTTGGACGGCCTTGATAGGTATAACCTTCAGGGAAGTATTCGCGGGCAATTTCTTTGAGAGGGAGGAAACCGTGTCTTTCTGCACCATAGTCTACGAAAGCTGCTTCCAGACTTGGTTCGATGCGAGTGATACGTCCTTTGTAGATATTTGCTTTTTTAGATTCATGACCAGGGCTTTCGATATCCAAATCGTATAAGCGCTGCCCATCAACTAAAGCAACACGCAACTCTTCTTTTTGAGTTGCGTTGATTAACATTCTTTTCATTGATAAATCTCGTTGTCATTCTATGTCTGCTCTTGTTGCCTTTGTGTCTTTCACGGTGCCAGATCCCATGGCTTAATTTGTGCAGCCTCCCGGCTGGAGGGATGCTCTAGGGCACGTCAGTCTCACAAGCTAGTAACGCATGTAAGCCGCAATGTTGGCGGAAATACTCAACATGAAAGTGAATGCTATACCATTAGCCAGCGGCGTTTATTTGCGGGGAAATCTTTGTAAAGGCATGATGAGTTTTGCAATTAGAATAACTCGTTGGTTGCAATTCATGCCTATCTATTAAGATGTTCCCTGTGCAATGTACTCACTATCTAGTCAATGGCATTGGCATACTGAGTAGGGCTACAAGATTGCTAATGTCGAAAATGTCTTACGCCGTGTGCTGCATTTTGCTAAATTAGCGGGCTACTCATTTGTTCGCTCTAAAATGATTGGGTTTGTTTAAAAGGCAACCTAATCAATTATTGCAGGTGTGAACTATAGCAGTACCCAATAAACTCAGCAATCTGCTTTATTATAAATCACTAAAAAACCTAGTTTTATTTTTAATAAGTGACTGTATTTAAAGCATTTACGAAATCTTTTTTGATATAAGCTATTGAGTTGGTGATTTTTTATCCTTATCTGGATGGAAATTCACTCTTAAAGATAAAATAACCCGTCTGTTGCGTATAAAATGTGAATCTACGCAGGGTTGAGTGTTAGAATGACGGAATGAGCGAAATTAGAACAAAAGTCCAGTTTGTTGACATCGATGATGATATGGCTGGCCAGCGGATTGATAACTTTCTGCGTAACCAATTGAAAAGCATCCCAAAAAGCATGGTTTACAGGATCTTGCGTAAGGGTGAGGTACGTGTAAATAAAAAGCGTATTAAAGCTGAATATAAACTTCAGGCAGGCGATTTAGTTCGTATCCCGCCTGTGACCATAGCAGAAAAAGCAGAAGAAGTGGCACCAAGCACCAAGCTCAACAAGGTAGCGGAGCTGGAGCATATGATCATCTACGAAGACGATCATATGCTGATTCTCAATAAACCTTCAGGAACAGCGGTGCATGGTGGAAGCGGTTTAAAATTTGGCGCAATTGAAGCGCTGCGCGCACTCCGACCTCAAGCACGTTTCTTAGAGCTAGTGCATCGTATAGACCGTGATACATCGGGTATTCTTCTTGTGGCGAAAAAGCGTTCGGCATTGCGTCATTTGCAAGCACAGTTCCGCGAAAAAACAGTCAAGAAATTCTACTTTGCTTTGGTTATGGGAGAGTGGAAGAACAAGTGCAAGGTTGTAAATGCACCACTGCTTAAAAATGAAGTGAATAGTATCGTGCGCGTTAACCCAAATGGTAAGCCGTCTGAAACGCGCTTTAGAGTCATTGAGAAATTTCCAGATGCAACGCTTATTCAAGCGAGTCCTATTACAGGTCGAACCCATCAGATTCGTGTACATACCCAATATACAGGGCACCCAATAGCTTGGGATGACCGTTACGGTGACCGACGTTTTGATGCGTATACAGGTAAAGTAGGATTGGATCGATTATTTCTTCATGCTGCTAACATTAAGTTTCAACATCCGTCAAACAATGAATGGATGGAAATTAATGCACCAATGGAGCCTAAACTTGAAAAAGTATTAGAAGGGCTCCGAAAGCTAAGGTAGCTGCTAGCTAAGGTAGCTGCTACTAGCTAAGGTAGCTGCTACTAGCTAAGGTAGCTGCTAATAGAAAGGGAGCCTTGTCGCTCCCTCTGTTTAATAGGCTGAATTAACCAGTTTGACTTATAGTACACTGACTCCTTGAGTCTCAAGCATGTCAACTAAGTCTATTAACGGCAGTCCAACAAGCGTATTCGGGTCTTTGCCTTCCAACTTTTCAAACAACGCAATCCCTAAGCCTTCACTCTTGAAACTACCAGCACAGTAGTAGGGTTTTTCCTTCTCAACATAGTTTTCGATCTGTTGTTGGCTTAATGAGCGAAAATGAACTGAAAATGTATCGACTCTAACATCAGTATTGCCAGTCTCGGTGTTGTGCAGTGCAAGCCCGGTGAAAAACTGAATGGTCTTACCGCTTTGCTCTGTCAGTTGCTTGATCGCGTTTTTGGGGGTGAGTGGCTTACCGATGATTTCGCCGTTGATAACACAAACTTGGTCGCTACCAATCACGAGGCTAGGTTTGTCGGTATGGCAAGATTCAGCTTTTCCCTTCGCTAAACGCTCGACGAGAGTGAAAGGAGTCTCGTTATCTATAGGCGTTTCATCGAAATCTGGTGACATTGTTTCGAAAGAAAGTGAGAGCTTGTTGAGCAACTGTTGGCGATAAGGCGAAGTAGAGGCTAAAACTAGTTGGTAATTTGGCATTTTTATTTACAATCAACAGACGACTTATAAGTAGCTTAATCGATCTAATGGTCGAGATCCTAGCTATCTCAGTGATAAGGAAAAAAAGTACAACTTTTTGCCCTTTTTCTTTGACTATAAACGAATTGGAAGATAGAATTCGCGCCCTATGCAAAAGGTAAAAATACCGCGAACGGTTGATCCGGCAAGAACTGCTCAAAAGCGACTTGATTTTGAAGGTATCATTCAAATGAGTCTCTTTAAGCGCTTAGAGGAATCGGTCGAAGGCGTTAAACGCGACGCTCAAGTGTCATTGTCATTTGGGTTAGATGAACAGCGACTTGTTGTTATCTCTGGTAAAGCTAACATCGAAGTTGATTTAGAGTGTCAACGCTGTAACGAGGTTTTCACACACTTGTGTGAAGTCGAATTCACTTATACGCCGTATTATAGCGAAAAAAGTGAAGAAGACGCACCGGAAGAGTACGATTTGGTAGATCTGAACGAGTACGGTGAAATTGACCTGATACAGTTGGTTGAAGACGAGTTCATTCTAAACTTGCCTCAAATTGCGATGCATGACGAAGCGGACTGTAGCGTTAATTCAGATAACATGGTGTTTGGTGAGATTCCAGAAGAAATTGTGGAAGAAAAGCCGAATCCATTTGACGTTTTAAAAAGCTTAAAGAAGTAATTCTTTAAGGATTAACACAGGAGTAGGGTCCATGGCCGTACAGAAAAACCGTAAAACACGTTCTAAGCGTGGTATGCGTCGTTCACACGATGCCCTAACTACAGCTGCACTTTCTGTTGACGCAACTTCAGGTGAAACTCACCTACGTCACAACGTGACTGCTGAAGGTTACTACCGCGGCAAGAAGGTTATCAACAAGTAAGGTTGACCTTTGCAATATATAACCGTTGCACTTGATGCAATGGGCGGGGATTTCGGTCCTCGCGTTACAGTGCCTGCCGCCGTGCAGGCACTGTCGCATTTCCCAGAGCTAAAAGTGGTCCTATTAGGTGATCAAACTGCGATCACATCTCAATTATCATCCCTTGGTTGTAAGCCAGATACTCGTTTGCGTATCCAGCATTGTGACCGGGTGATCTCCAACTCAGAAAAACCCTCTCTCGCACTTAGAAATAGCCATGGTACCTCTATGGCCGCTGCTATTGACGCTGTCGCCCAAAGTAAAGCCGATGCGTGTGTCAGTGGTGGTAATACCGGTGCACTTATGGCGTTGTCTCGTTTTCGTCTTAAATTATTACCGGGTATTGAAAGGCCAGCCTTGATTTCTGCCTTACCGACGGCCACGGGCAATAAAACCTGGATGCTTGATCTTGGTGCCAATGTTTCTAGTGACGCGGACTCTTTGTTTCAGTTTGCTGTGATGGGTAGTGCTTTAGCCGAGCAGAATTTACAAAGACCACCACGAGTCGCTATTCTCAACATTGGCGCAGAAGAAATAAAAGGCAATGACCTTGTTAAGCGCTGTGCAGAAATGCTGTCGAATACTCAATCGGTTAATTTTGTAGGCTACATAGAGGGTAATCAATTATTACACGATGCTGCAGACGTTGTTGTCTGTGATGGGTTTGTTGGCAATGTTTGTTTAAAAGCTTGTGAAGGTACTGCCCAGCTTTTTATAGATAAGTTGAAATCGAGTATGATCTCCTCATCTATAAAGGGTTGGATTGCAAGAAAATTATTTTCTGGCCTATTTAATGAGCTAAAAACATTGAACCCCGACCAGTATAACGGCGCAAGTTTGCTAGGATTGCGCGGCATTGTCATAAAAAGCCACGGAAGCGCTGATGTAGAAGCGGTTACCAACGCGATTGGTGAAGCTCTGCACGAGGTCAAACGACAAGTACCAAGCCGTATTAGCGATCGTTTGGAAGCGGTTTTACTCGAGAGGCACTATTAGTCTTCATGTATAGCAAAATTTTAGGTACTGGCAGCTACCTGCCATCTCAGGTGCGAACTAACGCAGATCTAGAGAAAATGGTAGATACAAGTGATGAGTGGATTGTCGCTCGCACTGGTATTAAAGAGCGTCGCATCGCTGCTGAAAACGAAACCGTTGCGGATATGGGCTATATCGCGGCTAAAAACGCCATCGAGATGGCGGGTATTGATAAAAACGATATCGATCTTATTATTCTAGCAACCACCAGCGGTAGTCACACTTTCCCTTCATCGGCATGTCAGGTACAAGCTAAGCTTGATATCAAAGGTTGCCCCGCATTTGACTTAGCTGCGGCTTGTTCAGGCTTTGTATATGCTCTTTCAGTTGCAGATCAGCACGTTAAATCAGGCATGTGTAAAAACGTGCTTGTGATTGGCGCAGATGCATTGTCAAAAACATGTGACCCAACGGATCGTTCAACTATCATTCTATTTGGTGATGGTGCAGGTGCCGTTGTGGTAGGCGCAAGCGAAGAGCCAGGTATCTTATCGACTCACATCTACTCAGATGGTCGATTTGGTGAATTACTGAGCCTTGAAGTGCCAGAGCGTGGCAAAGATGCAGATAAATGGCTGCACATGGCCGGTAATGAAGTGTTCAAAGTAGCAGTGACTCAGTTGTCGAAGCTGGTAAAAGATACACTGGCTGCGAATGATATGCACAAGTCTGAACTGGATTGGTTAGTGCCGCACCAAGCGAATTACCGCATCATTTCTGCGACAGCGAAAAAGCTGTCTATGTCGCTAGATCAGGTTGTTATTACTTTGGATAAACACGGTAACACGTCTGCGGCGACCGTTCCGTCTGCTCTCGATGAAGCGGTGCGCGATGGCCGAATTAAGCGTGGTCAAACGCTTCTTCTTGAGGCATTTGGTGGTGGCTTTACCTGGGGTTCAGCTCTGGTTAAGTTCTAAAACCAACCGAATTTAAATTTAAGATGCCTATATGGCATCTTTTCTTTCTTACTTTGTTTTAAGGAAAAATATATGAGCAACTTTGCTATCGTATTTCCAGGTCAGGGCTCTCAAGCTGTTGGTATGCTTGCTGACCTTGGCGAACAGTATGAAGTAGTTAAACAAACTTTCGCAGAAGCATCTGAAGCACTAGGTTATGACCTATGGGCGCTTGTTCAGAATGGTCCAGCGGAAGACTTAAACCAAACATTCCGTACTCAGCCAGCTCTTCTTGCTTCTTCTGTTGCTATTTGGCGTGTATGGCAAGAACTCGGTCTAGAGCAACCAGCAAACTTAGCTGGTCACAGCCTTGGTGAGTACTCAGCACTTGTATGTGCAGGTGTTATTGATTTCAAGGAAGCGATCAAACTGGTTGAACTACGTGGTCAACTAATGCAAGAAGCCGTACCAGCAGGTACAGGTGCGATGTACGCAATCATCGGTCTTGGCGATGATGCTATCGCGAAAGCATGTGAAGAAGCAGCGCAGGGTGATGTTGTTTCACCAGTAAACTTCAACTCACCAGGCCAAGTCGTTATCGCAGGTAGCAAAGATGCGGTAGAGCGCGCAGGTGCACTGTGTAAAGAAGCCGGCGCAAAACGTGCTCTTCCACTTCCTGTTTCGGTACCGTCTCACTGTGCGTTGATGAAACCAGCAGCAGACAAGCTAGCAGTTGCTTTAGAAGAAATTCAATTCAATGCACCTCAGCTTCCTGTTATCAACAACGTAGACGTTGCTGCTGAAACAGATCCTGCAAAAATTAAAGAAGCGTTAGTACGTCAACTATACAGCCCAGTGCGTTGGACCGAGACTGTTCAACTGATGAGCGAGCAGGGCGTAGAGAAACTACTAGAGCTTGGTCCCGGTAAAGTTCTTACTGGCCTAACAAAACGTATTGTGAAGACACTGAGTGGCGCAGCAGTGAATGACACTGCATCACTAGACGCTGCTAAGTAAACTCGAAGGAACAATAATCATGATGAACCTAGAAGGCAAAATTGCCCTAGTGACTGGCGCAAGCCGTGGTATCGGTCGTGCTATCGCTGAACTGCTTGTTGAGCGTGGTGCAACGGTTATCGGTACAGCAACCTCTGAAGGTGGTGCTGCAGCGATCAGTGAATACCTAGGCGAGAATGGTAAAGGTCTGGCACTGAACGTAACAGATGTTGACTCTATTGCTGCGACTCTAAAGACAATTAATGATGAGTTTGGTGCGATTGATATCTTGGTGAACAACGCAGGTATCACGCGTGACAACCTACTTATGCGTATGAAAGACGATGAGTGGAATGACATCATCGATACAAACCTGACGCCAATCTACCGCATGTCGAAGGCAGTTCTACGCGGCATGATGAAAAAGCGTGCAGGCCGCATTATTAACGTTGGTTCTGTTGTGGGTACTATGGGTAACGCTGGTCAGGCAAACTACGCCGCAGCTAAAGCGGGTGTAATTGGCTTTACTAAATCGATGGCGCGTGAAGTAGCGTCTCGTGGCGTAACCGTAAACACCGTGGCACCAGGTTTTATCGAAACCGATATGACTAAAGCGCTTAACGAAGACCAACGTGCGGCAACATTATCAAATGTTCCTGCTGGTCGTCTTGGCGACCCACGTGAAATTGCGTCAGCTGTTGTATTCCTAGCTTCTCCAGAAGCTGCGTACATTACAGGTGAAACTTTGCATGTAAATGGCGGTATGTACATGGTTTAATTGGCTGAATAAGCAGAAAAGGTGCACTTTTTCGTGAACATGCACCCAAATCACTGCATAATTGGTCAATTAACTTATAATGTCACTCATCCTGTTAGGGATTGTCATCAAAATAGCCTATATTTGGTGATAAATGGCATTAACTTGCGCAACATTTGTGCATGATATAAGTCAAAAATGTATTGAATTTCGGTTAAATTCGCTAAAATTGTGGTTTGACCAGCAAGGACCCCCTTGCAACTTTCAATAGTTCGAATAAACTACGGAATCATCGCATTGAGCGAAATCTGTAAAGGAAAAGAAAAATGAGCAACATCGAAGAACGCGTAAAGAAAATCATTGTTGAACAGCTAGGTGTAGACGAAGCTGAAGTTAAAAACGAAGCTTCATTCGTTGACGATCTAGGTGCTGATTCTCTAGACACTGTTGAACTAGTAATGGCTCTAGAAGAAGAATTCGACACTGAGATTCCAGACGAAGAAGCTGAGAAGATCACTACTGTTCAAGCTGCAATCGACTACGTGAACAGCGCTCAGTAATATCTCTCCCAGGCGGCCTTCTGGCCGCCTGTGTTTTTCTTAACTCTTCTATCCTCTCATAGAATCATTTCAATCCCGGAGAATAAAATCGTGTCCAAGCGTCGTGTTGTTGTCACTGGCATGGGTATGTTGTCACCGGTAGGCAACACTGTAGAATCATCTTGGAAAGCCCTGCTAGACGGTCAAAGCGGTATCGTTGATATCGATCATTTCGATACTGAGAACTTTTCAACTCGCTTTGCAGGCCTTGTAAAAGATTTTGACTGCACAGAGTACATGTCTAAGAAAGATGCTCGTAAAATGGATTTATTCATTCAATACGGCATTGCAGCGGGCATCCAAGCTCTAGATGACTCTGGCTTACAAATTACTGAAGAAAACGCAGCTCGTGTTGGCGTAGCGATTGGCTCAGGCATCGGCGGTCTAGACCTAATTGAAAAAGGTCATGCAGCTCTTGTAGAAAAAGGTCCCCGTAAAGTAAGCCCATTCTTCGTACCGTCAACCATCGTAAATATGGTTGCAGGTAACTTATCTATCATGCGCGGTCTTCGCGGTCCAAATATCGCGATCTCGACGGCGTGTACAACTGGTCTTCATAACATTGGCCATGCAGCTCGTATGATTGCATACGGCGATGCAGAAGCAATGGTAGCAGGTGGTGCTGAAAAAGCATCAACACCTCTAGGTATGGCTGGTTTTGGTGCAGCGAAAGCACTGTCTACTCGTAACGATGAGCCGCAGAAAGCTTCTCGCCCTTGGGATAAAGACCGTGATGGTTTCGTCCTAGGCGATGGTGCCGGTATCATGGTGCTAGAAGAATATGAGCAGGCAAAAGCTCGTGGCGCTAAGATTTACGCAGAAGTTGTTGGCTTCGGTATGTCTGGTGACGCTTACCACATGACTTCACCAAGTGAAGATGGTTCAGGTGGCGCGCTAGCGATGGAAGCAGCAATGCGTGACGCAGGTATCACTGGTACTCAAGTGGGTTACGTGAATGCTCACGGTACTTCAACACCTGCTGGTGATGTTGCCGAAATCAAAGGTGTTCGCCGAGCTCTAGGTGAAGAAGGTGCGAAACAAGTGAAAGTTTCTTCAACCAAATCTATGACTGGTCACCTACTGGGTGCAGCCGGGTCTGTTGAAGCAATCATCACTGTTATGTCTCTTGTTGATCAAATTGTTCCACCAACGATTAACCTAGATAACCGCGATGAAGGTCTGGATGATATCGACCTTGTTCCACATACTGCTAAGAAAGTAGATATGGAATACGCAGTTTGTAACTCTTTCGGTTTTGGTGGTACAAACGGTTCGCTAGTCTTCAAAAAGATCTAACGAGCATCTTAGCAAAATATGTTAAAACGGCTTAGTACTTCGGTATTAGGCCGTTTTGTTATTTAGGTGGAAGTAAAAGTGTATTGGGTAAATGGACAATTAACCGATTCAATCTCGCTAAGCGATCGTTCGTTTCAATACGGTGACGGGTGTTTTACTACCATGCTCACTGTTAATGGTGTGATCAGTCATTGGGATAAGCATATCCAACGTATGGAAGCGTGCCTTGATGCTCTTCAAATTTCTCTCCCGGACTGGAATATGGTTGAAAAGTGGCTGGAGAAAGCCGCTTATTCACAGGGGAAAGCAGGGTTGAAGCTGCACATCAGCCGAGGTGAGGGAGGGAGGGGATATAGCCCTACTCAAGTGACCTCACCAAATGTTACTATTAGCGCCTTTCATTTTCCTGCTCATTATGAAAAATGGTGCCGTGAAGGTGTCAACCTTGGCATATGCCACAAAAGGCTAGGTATAAATCCAATGCTGGCAGGCCATAAACACAATAACCGTCTTGAGCAGATATTAATGAAAGCGGATATCGAGCAACAAGGGTACAGCGATGGCATCGCTCTAGACTGCGAGGGTCACGTTGTGGAAACAACCATGGCGAACGTGTTCTGGTGTCGCGATGGTAAGTTGTATACGCCAACCTTGACCAAAACTGGAGTCGCTGGTGTCATGCGTCGCGTTGTACTCGAACAGGCCTCTAAAAAGGGGCTATTGGTCTGCGAAGGGGAGTATACCCTCAGTGATTTACTGACAGCGGACGAAGTTTTCATCACCAACTCGATACTTGGCGTCGCACCAGTTACCGCGATTGCAGAGCAACGCTACGCTATTGGACATATAACTAAAACAATTCAGGAGACCCCCTCTTGTGATTAAAAAGATCACTCTTTTCTTACTATTGCTCGCTGTCATTGCGGCGGCAGGCTATGGGTATGTTACTAAGCAGGTTGAGCAATACGTCACTCAGCCGATGCAACTAGAGCAAGAGCGCATTTTTACGCTAAAACCAGGAACAAGCTTTAATCGAGTGCTGTTTGAACTTTCTGAGCAAGGGTTTGTTAACGAAAGCAAATTCTCTAAGTTAGTTGGACGACTCTATCCTGAGCTAACGCAGTTGAAAGCGGGTACTTATTTACTGGAACCAGAACTCAACCTGACTGAGGCGCTTAAGTTGTTTAAGTCAGGCAAAGAGCACCAGTTCGCTATCACTTTTGTTGAAGGCTCCACCTTTAAAGAATGGCGCGAAGCATTAATCGAAGCTTCCCACCTGGAACATGTGATTTCAGGTTTAAGCGAAGTAGAGATTGCTAAAGAGCTAGGTCTTAAACACGAAAAACTAGAGGGTTTACTCCTAGCT
The DNA here is from genome assembly GCF_001591105.1 of Vibrio nereis NBRC 15637. GTDB lineage: Bacteria > Pseudomonadota > Gammaproteobacteria > Enterobacterales > Vibrionaceae > Vibrio > Vibrio nereis. The sequence continues at coordinate 183,557 of NZ_BCUD01000001.1, forward strand.
GAGACGTATCACTATACGTTCGGAACTTCAGATCTTGATATCTTACAAAGAGCATCCAATAAACTTCAGCAAGTCTTGGATCAACAATGGGAGAAGAGACAAGAGAAGCTTCCGATCAAAACACCATATGAAGCGTTGATACTCGCCTCCATTATTGAAAAAGAGACAGCAGTTGAAGAGGAACGTGAACGCGTTGCATCTGTCTTTGTCAATCGACTTAACAAACGCATGCGGTTACAAACCGATCCGACCGTTATTTACGGAATGGGGGATAAATACGATGGTAATATTCGTAAGAAAGATCTGCGAACCCCTACCCCTTATAACACCTATGTGATCTCAGGTTTGCCACCGACTCCAATCGCAATGCCTGGTGAGGCTTCCATCGCTGCAGCATTAAACCCAGAGCACAGTAAATACCTGTATTTTGTCGCAAGCGGTAAAGGCGGACACGTATTCTCTAAGTCACTGGCCGAGCACAATCGCGCGGTACGTGCTTACCTAAAACAGTTAAGAAGTAACAAATGAAACAAGCTAAATTCATCGTCATAGAAGGCCTAGAAGGCGCGGGGAAAAGTACCGCGATCAATGCAGTACTTGAAACGCTAAAGCAAGCTGGCATCGAGAGTATTCGAAACACACGTGAGCCTGGCGGTACGGCCTTAGCTGAAAAGCTTAGAACCCTAGTGAAGCAAGAGCATGAAGGGGAAGAGCTGCAAGATATGACGGAACTTCTTCTCATGTATGCAGCACGAGTGCAGCTAGTTGAAAACGTGATTAAACCGGCTCTTAGGCAAGGCGTGTGGGTTGTTGGTGATCGCCATGACATGTCTTCACAGGCTTATCAGGGTGGGGGGCGTCAGATCGCTAAAGAAACCATGCAAGCACTCAAGCAGACCACACTGGGTGATTTTAAACCGGACTTGACGCTATACCTTGATATTGACCCGAGGATTGGTTTAGAGCGTGCACGCGGTCGTGGTGAGTTAGATCGTATTGAGAAGATGGATATGAGCTTCTTTGACCGCACGCGCGAACGTTATCTGGAATTAGCTAACCAGGATGATAGCGTGCTCATCATTAATGCAGCGCAAGATATTGATCACGTTGCCGCTGATATTAAATCTGCATTAGAGTCTTGGCTGGAAGCATAATTATGACTCAGCTTTACCCTTGGTTAGAAAGCATTTGGCAAGAGTGGCAAGCCAGTTTAGAAGCCGACAGATTCTCGAATGCTTCCATTCTCTCTGTCGACAATGGTCTTGGCGCTGAGAAGCTCGTGGAACGCTTTGCTCGTAGCGTAATGTGCAGTAACTACGCCACTGAAGCTTGTGGTTTTTGTCACAGTTGCCAGCTTATGAGCTCAGGCAGTCACCCAGACTACCATGTCATTAAGCCAGAGAAAGAAGGCAAGACGATAACCGTTGACCAAATTCGTCATTGTAACCGGTTAGCTCAAGAGTCTTCCCAGCTTGCGGGTATCCGTCTTTTTATTATCGAACCAGCGGAATCGATGAATGAGTCTGCGGCCAACGCTTTACTCAAAACGCTCGAAGAGCCGTCAGGTAATTGTCTCTTCCTGTTGGTTACCTACCGGGCAAACGCACTATTGCCGACGATTGTGAGTCGTTGCCAGCAGTGGTCAATAACCAACCCAGACTCGGTGTCGGTAGCAAATTGGTTAGCGAAGCAACAAGCGAAAGAAGTGCCCGCTTATGCTGCTCACATCAATAACAACGCGCCTTTAAAAGCTCTCGAGTTTGCTAATCAGGGTAATGTTGAGCACTATCAACAGTTCGAAAAACAGCTCATTGCTTTGGCCAAAGGGCAAGGGGATGTGATTAAACTCGCTAAAGAACTGGCAGCAAATCCAACCGAATACTTACCATGGATGTGGTATTTGCTGACAGATGCGCAAAAGGTGCATTTCGGGTTAAACGAGCCGTTTTTTACTCCGGGTTCTGGAGCGTTAGCGCAATGTCTGAGCTACGATGTACTGTACCAGCAGGCATTGACTTTGAGCGCTTTGATTGAGCAACTCAGAGAACATCCTGGACTCAATAGCGAGCTCCTAATTTTAGACTGGTTATTTAAATTCAACGAGGAATCATGTTTGTAGACTCTCATTGTCACCTAGACAAATTAGATTATCAGGAACTGCACACAGGAATCGAAGATGTTATCGCGAAAGCTAAGGCTGCCAATGTGACGGATTTGCTTTCGGTTGGCGTTACTCTGGACTCTTTTCCTAACATGCTTGAAATGATCAAACCTTATGAGAATGTCTATGCATCTTGTGGTGTTCATCCATTAGATGTGGAAAGTGACTTCTCATTAGATACTCTGCATAAGTACGCAGCGCATCCACGCGTTGTTGCTATCGGTGAAACAGGGCTTGATTACCACTATCAGCCTGAAACTGCTGACTTGCAAAAACTGAGATTTGAGCAACAAGTCGATTTGGCGGTTAATGTAGACAAGCCTCTTATTATCCATACCCGCAATGCAAGGCAAGACACATTAGATATCCTTAAAAATGGTCATGCGGAAAAGTGTGGTGGGGTGATCCACTGCTTCACAGAAGATTTGCCTTTTGCGCAAGCGGCGATGGAGCTTGGCTTTTACATCTCTATTTCAGGGATCGTCACATTCAGGCAAGCGACAGAATTAAAAGAAGTGGTGAAAGCGCTGCCGCTTGAAAGGTTACTGATTGAAACGGATTCGCCATACCTTGCGCCCGTTCCTCATCGTGGAAAACAGAACCAGCCAGCTTATGTAGTCGAGGTCGCGGCGTATATTGCGCAATTGAAAGGCGTCTCGCTGAGTGAAGTAGGAACAAAAACCACTAAAAACTTCAAAAGTCTTTTTTTGAAGCGTGAAATATAAAATGTATGTAAAAGGAGCGAGAGCTCCTTTTTTTATTCCTTGAAGAACTATGTAAACCATTACTTTATTATTTTTACCACTATTATCAACTTTATTGATAAAAAATACCCAGATTGTAATTTTGTTACGTGAAATAACAATGCGCTCTATTTTATTCACTGAATGAAATTAATATGTTTAAGTTATTTATTTTTAAAAAACAATAACTTAAACTAGTTGCAATGCCCTTTTTCTCCCGATTTCAACTGTGATCCACCTATTAGTTTGAAACTAAATTTCGTAAGTCGCTAGTAACCCTGTTCAGCATCAATATATATTTAGAGCCGGAAAATATAATGACATATGTGGTTACATTTTTGCTGGGTGCTAACATTTAGGCTACGGGGGTGTGCCGTTAGAACCCAATAATTCTTATAAACTTTTCAGGAGCATAAACATGTTAAAGAACGCTTTTGCTAACCTGCAGAAAGTAGGTAAAGCTCTGATGCTGCCAGTATCAGTACTTCCTGTTGCAGGTATTTTACTTGGTGTGGGTGCGGCTAATTTCAGCTGGCTGCCAGAAATTGTTTCTAATCTAATGGAACAAGCGGGTGGTTCAGTCTTTGGCCAAATGGCACTTCTATTTGCGGTAGGTGTAGCTCTAGGCTTCACAAACAACGATGGTGTATCAGGTCTTTCTGCTATCGTTGGTTACGGCATCATGGTTGCTACGCTAAAAGTGATGGCATCTGTAATGGGTGTTGACAGCATCAACACTGGTGTTTTAGGTGGTATCCTAGCGGGTGGTGTGGCTGCTTGGTCATTCAACCGTTTCTTCAAAATTCAACTACCAGAATACTTAGGTTTCTTCGCTGGTAAACGCGCAGTGCCAATCATTACTGGTTTCCTTTCTATTGCCCTAGGTGTGGTTCTGTCATTTATTTGGCCACCGATCGGCGCGGCAATTGCTTCATTCTCTGATTGGGCTGCACATCAAAACCCAGTAACGGCATTCGGTATCTACGGTATTGTTGAACGTTCACTGATCCCATTCGGCCTACACCACATCTGGAACGTACCATTCTTCTACGAAGCAGGTACTTGTGTGAACGGTGCAGGTGAGACTGTAAACGGCATCATGACTTGTTTCCTAACTGCGGACGATGCATCTCGTGCGGCAGGTAACGGTTTCGGTCAGCTAGCAGGTGGTTACCTATTCAAGATGTTTGGTCTACCAGCAGCAGCATTTGCAATTGCACACTGTGCTAAGCCAGAAAACCGTGCGAAAGTAATGGGTATCATGGCTTCTGCGGCTCTGACTTCATTCCTAACTGGTATCACAGAGCCAATTGAATTCTCATTCCTATTCATTGCACCTGTGCTTTACGCTATCCACGCTGTAATGGCTGGTCTAGCTTACGTGCTAACTAACTCTCTAGGTGTTGTACACGGCCACACATTCTCTAACGGTTTCATTGACTTTGTTGTTCAATCGCCACGTGCAGAGAACATGCTACTTCTAGTTGGCCTAGGCATCGCTTACGCAGTACTTTACTACGTTGTATTTACTTTCGTTATCCGCGCTCTAGACCTTAAGACTCCAGGTCGTGAAGACGAATCTGCAGACGAAGCAGTAGCAACTGGTTCTGAACTAGCAGGTGAGCTTGTCGCAGCATTCGGTGGCAAAGCAAACATTACTAACCTAGATGCTTGTATTACACGCCTACGTGTCTCTGTTGCAGATACTGAAGTTGTAAACCAAGACAAGTTGAAGCAACTAGGTGCCGCTGGTGTTGTAGTTGTATCAGGTGGTGTTCAAGCTATCTTTGGTACTAAGTCTGATAACCTTAAAACTGAGATGGATGAGTGGATTCGTAACCAAGGTTAATGGTCACTCAATCTGATTGAAAAGGAGGCGTTATGCCTCCTTTTTTGCATTTTAAGCCTAGTAAAAAGTCAATCAGAAAGAAGAGTATTATAATTAATTGAGTTGCGACTCACTTGCTGAGTGAGAGTCTATTTTCGCTGTCTAAACGCTGACCTAGTTCTGACATCTTTTCATGGTGAACATTGATAATTTTTAGTGATTGGATTTGCGCTTTCATAGGAGATTGAAATGAAAAAGATTATCGTACCGGCAGCATTGTGTTCGCTTTTTGCCCTAAACTCTTTACCTACTTTTGCTGAAAGCACTATGCCACAAGGTTTGTCGGCTGGTATGGCTTGGGACCAAGGTTTAAGTGCGGTGTTGGAAATCGAAGATCAGTACCGTTTTACCGTGGGTAACGATGGTGCTGCGTTTGACTACCTATTTAAGAAAGGTAGCTTCAACGCGAACACGCCGTTGACTTGGTATGTTGGTGTTGGTGGCTGGGGTAGCTGGGATGATGACGAGTTTGGACCTCGTGTGCCACTTGGTGTCGACTGGGCGTTCAGTCCGGGCTGGAACATGTACGGACAAGTACATCCGGAGCTGGATCTAGACTCAGGCCCTGATTTGCAAATTGGTGCGGCATTAGGTGTAACTTACTCTTTTTAATTTCACAATGAGGCAGCGAGTGCTGCCTCATTTATTTTGGCTCAAAAACGCAAAGTTACCCCTGCATTGGCGGAGAGTTGGTTCATCCACGAGGTATCAAAACGGATGATGCATGAATCTGAACCTGTTGTAGGAAGGTTGCACACACCAGATGTGTCATTGTCTACTACCGTACCTAACCATCGCAGCTGAGTGTTGAGCGCGAGCGAATCTGTCATATTAAACTCTAACCCACCCATTATCGACGCTGAAAAACCAACTTCATTTTCAACCCAGTCAGCGTCCACATAAGACGCACCTAAACCAGCGCCTATATACGACGAAATGTTGTTGTTCAAAGGATAATAAATACTGCTTTGGAAGTGCAGGTATTGCAAGTCTGCGTTTACATCCAACTCATCAACGGTTGTAGACTGTCTGGTATAGAAAAAACCGATCCGGCCCTTATCAAAAGTTGTTTCGATGCTTAGAGCAACATTGGACGATGCATCTAAATTGAAACGTTCTCCTCCCAAGCTTTCAACGCGACCACCACCTGTGAAGCCTACCCATGGGCTTACGTACACCTGCGCGGTTGCCGCCCAACTCAAGCCCATTAAGATATGAAAGATGATGAATTTAGTTGGATGTTTCATAGTGCATCTCCTAACTTTAATAGTAGACCTATTAATTGTGATGTTAACGTCATAATTATGTACAGAAAAGAGATATATTCTGAGCATATTTTCTACTGGTGTTGTTTTGTTGTTAATTAATGAGGTTTTTTATGGAACGCGATCTTAAGTTTGCACTTACGGTGGTAACAATCATTTTCACCGTACTGATTGGGTATGGTTTAGTTGCTATCACGTCTGCCTAAGGAAATCTACATGACAAACAGTGGTGCTGTGACCAACACCGCTGTGCAGGTAGATATCGATAGATTCAAAAAGTACACTGGCGGTAAACATGCCTTAGTAGCTCAGGGAGGCGGGCAAAGAGGGATATTTACAGCAGGTGTACTGGATGCCTTCATTCTTTCAGACTTCGACCCCTTTGACGCTTTCTATGGTACATCTGCGGGCGCGCTCAACCTCAGTGCCTTCCTTTGCCGCCAGCGCGGTATTGGTAAATCCTTCATATTAGAACTCACGACATCATCCGAGTTTTTCCATTTGTTCAGTTACATCCGTCGCCGACAGTTTTTGGGGTTAGATTGGGCTATGGACAAAATTACAGATTATCCATACCGATTAGATATTGACCTTGGGCGGCGCGTTTTAGGCAACCGTGAAGCGTATGCAGCGGTGACAGATACTAAACGCTTAATGGATCACTATTTGCCTATGTTGTCGGATGACTGGAAAAAAGTGCTGATCGCAAGTTGTGCGATCCCGAGGTTGTATCACCAAGCCATTGAATTTGACCACGGGACATATATTGATGGGGGAGTCTCCGCGTCGATACCAGTGCAGGAAGCCTGGCGAAAGACAGCGCGCTGTATTGTGGTGATTAGAACGGAAGGGGAGGATCTATTGCCAGAAGAAGAACCTGTTCCGCAAGAAGACCATGTGGAGTGGTTTCGTGATTCATTTAACTCCATTCAAGATCAGTGGCAAATCAAATTATCGCAATGGAAGAATGACTGGAACTCATTTTTTAACGAGAAAGTTGCACAAGCGAAGCATCAAAAAGCGAATCACCATAATTTGGAATCATTAAACGGTGGGCGTTGGCTGTTTGGTGCAGATGATATCTATCGCTTAAGCCATCTCTTGGGGGAAAAGTTTGATGCGGGATTAGCCGATATGCTGATGGTTCACTATCAAACTTATGCTTTAACGCAGAACTTTTTACATTCTCCGCCAGACGATTGCTTTATCGTTCAGATTAAACCAGATAAGCCACTTCGCTCGACCTCTCTTATGAGCGAAAAAGAAGACTTACTGCATGACTACCAAGTCGGGCTTGATGCGGGATACCGTTTTGTCGATATGTACGCCTCTAATGTTCCTAATGTAATTCACTTTGTTAAATAGGGAGCGTTGGCTCCCTATCGTCAATATTATCTACCTGGCGTTAATCTTACGCCGATAATATTCTCATACAGTTGGTTGCCCCTATAACATCCATGACATCCCCTTGAGTAATAATGACCAGGTCACCATCGTTGAGGAGTCCGCGCTGTTTTAGTGTTTCTACTGCCGCCTGTGCTGTCTCTAGTCCCGTTGCCGCTTTAGTGTCGAAATAAACCGGAAACACCCCACGATAGAGCGCGGATTGATTGAGTGTCCCTTCATTGCGTGACAGTGCAAAAATCGGCAAGCCTGAGCTCAAACGTGATGTCATAAGCGCCGTTCGGCCTGACTCGGTCAAAGTAATAATACCTTTGATGCCTCGCATGTGGTTGGCAGCGTACATGGTGGACATCGCAATGGTCTCCTCGCTGTTTTCAAATATTGAATCCATACGGTAGCCAGAGCGATTAATCGCGGCCATTTTTTCAGCGCCGAGGCAGACTTCTCCCATGGAGCGAACGGTTTCCACTGGGTATTTACCTGCCGCTGTCTCACCTGATAGCATCACGGCGTCTGTGCCGTCCAAGACCGCGTTGGCTACATCCATGACCTCCGCTCGAGTTGGCATTGGATTTTCAATCATCGACTCCATCATTTGCGTGGCAGTGATGACCGTTCTATTCAAGCTTCTTGCTCGTCGGATTAACTGCTTTTGCACACCAACCAGTTCCGCGTCACCAATTTCTACCCCAAGGTCCCCACGCGCAACCATAACCGTGTCTGACGCTAAGATGATGTCATCGATGTTTTCTTCGCTGGCAACGGTTTCTGCGCGCTCTACTTTGGCAACCATACGCGCTTCTAGCCCTGCGTCTCTCGCGAGTCGTCGAGCATATTTCATATCCTCACCGTTGCGAGGGAAGGAGACGGCGAGATAGTCCACTTGTAACTCTGCGGCCAGCTTAATGTCGTTTTTATCTTTTTCTGTTAGGGCATCTGCAGAGAGGCCACCCCCTTTTTTGTTGATGCCTTTGTTGTTCGATAATGCCCCACCAATCAGAACTTTGGTTCTCACTTCTGTACCACTAACGCCAACGACTTTAAGTTGCACTCGACCATCATCAAGAAGGAGAATATCGCCGCTGGAAACATCCTGCGGCAACGCTTTGTAATCAAGCCCAACAGAATCTTTTGTGCCTTTTCCTGGCTCCAGCGCGCTATCTAGCATAAAATTGTCGCCAACGTTCAGTTCTACTTTGTCATTTTCAAAGGTAGACACTCGTATCTTAGGCCCTTGCAAGTCACCTAAAATGGCGACATGTGTACCTAATTTAGCGGCGATATTACGAACACGAGTCGCTCTTTGACGGTGATCTTCTGCTTTTCCATGTGAGAAGTTCATCCGAACCACATTAACACCTGCTTCGATCATGGCTTCAAGAACGCCAGGTTTATCGGTCGACGGCCCTAACGTAGAGACAATTTTTGTTCTTCTTTGAGATGAGGTCATTCTGATCTCCTTGATCTGACACTTCTTGGTTAGTAACTAGTTTAGTCTGGGGAACAAAATACATATTTATTTATGCAAAAAAATAGAGTAGTAAATGTGACAAAGGCGGCGCGATTTGATGAAGTACACAAAGAATTATGTTTATACGTGACACTTGTCACGGCTACGTATCAAATCTCTTCACAATTACTTCGCAAAGTAAAAAAATTAGTCGGTTGTTGATATTCGGAGCATCCTATGTACATGGCTCAACCTGGCCATATTGATCATATCAAGCAGGTCAATGCTGGCCGTGTATATAAACTCATTGATCAAAAAGGCCCTATTTCTCGCATTGATTTGTCCAAAGAGAGTGAACTTGCACCAGCGAGTATTACCAAAATCACTCGTGAACTGATTGAAGCGCACTTAATTCATGAAACCACGGTTCAGGAAGCCACCAGTCGTGGCCGTCCAGCTGTTGGGTTGCAAGTGAATAACGAAGGCTGGCAGTTTCTTTCAATGCGTTTAGGTCGCGGCTACTTGACCATCGCCCTCCATGAGTTGGGCGGTGATGTACTGATCGATACCAAAATTGATATCCACGAGATTGATCAAGAGGACGTGTTGGCTAGACTGCTACACGAGATTGAAGAGTTTTTCCAAACATACGCAGACCAACTTGACCGCGTAACGAGCATCGCACTCACGCTGCCTGGTTTAGTGAACTCAGAGCAGGGTATTGTTCTACAGATGCCACACTATAATGTGGAGAACTTAGCGATTGGGCCCGAGATCTTCAAAGCGACAGGGCTTCCGGTGTTTATTGCCAACGATACTCGTGCTTGGGCTTTGGCTGAAAAGCTGTTTGGTCACTCGAAAGAGAACGAAAACTCGGTTCTTATCTCTATTCACCATGGTCTAGGGGCCGGCATTGTCCTCGATGGTCGTGTGCTTCAAGGCCGCCACGGTAACATCGGTGAGCTTGGTCATATCCAGATTGACCCGAACGGTAAACAGTGTCACTGCGGTAATCGAGGTTGTCTTGAAACGGTGGCCAGTTCCCAGGCTATCCGTGATGAAGTGACAGAGCGTATTGCCAACGGCGAAGCCTCATCGTTATCTGAAATAGAAGAGGTATCGGTAGAAGACATTTGTGAAGCGGCGGAGAATGGTGATCCACTTGCGGTTGATGTGGTAGAAAAGCTTGGTCGTTACTTAGGCTCTGCGATTTCTATTGTCATTAACCTGTTTAACCCAGAGAAAATCTTAATCGGCGGTGCAATCAACCAGGCTAAAGAAGTGCTTTATCCTGCGATTCAGAAGTGCATTGAAGAGCAAAGCTTACCTGTATACCACCAAGATCTTGAGTTGGTGGAATCTCGATTCTATAAACAAGCAACGATGCCGGGCGCGGCGTTGATTAAACAAGCCTTGTATGACGGCCTGTTATTGATGAAAGTCATTGAAGGCTAACTTACTCTCTAATCAGTCTTTTCTACGTAGCGATTTCAATATCATATTGGTACTATGCAACACCAATATGATATTGATAATTTTATCGCTCCTAACTTATCGTGTTCGAATTTTGTTGAGATCCTCTCTAATTCAGCATCTTCAAAGGATCCAGATAAAATTTATTGTCTTTGGTATTAGTTTTTATTTTAGTCTTTGATTAAGCTAAACCAGTTTATAACCCATTGGTAGAGAAGCAGTATGTCCGGAGTTTTAAATACCGTCGATCAACGCACGAATCTGGTAGGTGAGAACCGCTTAGAATTGTTGCTTTTTAGTCTGAACAGCAGACAAGTCTTTGCTATCAACGTATTTAAGGTACGCGAGGTTATTAAAGTCCCACCTCTGACCAAGATGCCAGGCTCGCACCATAATATTAAAGGCGTAGCTTCATTACGTGGTATCTCAGTGCCAGTGATTGATTTGCGCAGTGCCATCGGTTTTCCTCCATCTCGCCTAGAAAACCAAGAGCAAAACCTAATTATTACCGAATATAACCGTACCGTTCAGGGCTTTTTGGTTGGTCAAGTGCGCAATATCGTCAACACGGCGTGGACGGAAATTCAGCCACCGCCTAAAACGGCAGGGCGCGCTACCTACCTGACGGCAATAACCCGAATGACAGACGGCGAAAAACAAGAAATTGTTGAGATTATCGACGTTGAAAAGGTTCTAGCGGAAATCATTGATTACGACGTTTCTATTTCGGAAGGTGTGCTTGATGAAGAGCTTGCTGCACAAATGGTTGGTCGCAATGTACTGATTGTCGATGATTCTTCAACCGCACGCTCTCAGATCAAAGGTACTTTGTCTCAGCTTGGTTTGAACATTATTGAATGTCGTGATGGTCTGGAAGCATACCGCACGCTGCAAACCTGGTGTGATAATGGGAAAGATGTCGCCAATGAATTGCTGATGATGATCACCGACGCGGAAATGCCAGAGATGGACGGCTATAAGCTGACCCATGAAGTGCGCAACGATCCGCGCATGAAAGATTTGTTTATCACGCTAAACACCTCGTTAAGCGGCAGCTTCAACGAAGCCATGGTGAAGAAAGTCGGCTGTGACCGATTTATCTCTAAGTTCCAGCCGGATCTATTGGTCGAAGTCGCTCAGGATCGTTTAAGAGAAGTCCTGAAGAAGTAACAAGTAAACCAAAGGGAGCTAAGGCTCCCTTTGGTTTGTTAGTCAGCATGATAAAGATGATGAGTGGTGCGGAAGTGAACCAAGCAAAAAGGCATTTACTCACCGTGGTTTACTGGATATAAAGGACTTGTAATGCTTTTTTGGGTTTTTGCATACATATTTTCTTTAGTATTGATGAATTTACACTCTGTATCTTTTTTCCAAAAGATGAAAAATAAAGTGACTTCAAGAGATAAAGGATTATTTTGTTTTACTCTATGCCTTTACTTATTCTCTTTGGCATCCCTTTCGATGAAGGTGACGTCAATCTTTAATATTAGCGATGCGGCGCAGGTTTACTTGATAGCGAGCGGTGGGATCCCGCTCTTCATCGTTATTTGGTTGGCTGTACCAATAGACGATGAATAAGTGCGGCATGGTTCAGCTATAACGAAAGCGCTCGAACCAGTATCTTTTAGGTCACTTTTTCTTGTTCGATTAAACGAATCAACTTAGCTTGAATCGCGGATAATTAAACCACCATGGATTAATGAAAATCCCGCGATTTGCTCTGTAGTCCTTGCAGCTTCTCTGTCATATCAATTAGCCGTCCGGCGATAATGTGTGTGACTTCGCCTTCGCGTTCTAAAATGCCTTTCACCATGAGCACTTTAGCCGTCAAATAGGCTTGCTTTTGCGCTCTGGCGGTGGCTTGCCACACCACCACATTGATATTGCCGGTGTCATCTTCAAGGGTAAAAAACGTTACACCTGCGGCGGTGCCTGGTGCTTGTTTACCTGTGACGACACCAACTACCGTTACCAACGATTGGTGCGGTTTTTCTACCAGTTCTTGCATACGGCAAAAACGGCCGAGTTGGCCTGCTTGGTCGAGCAAAGTGATCGGGTGCTGATTTAAAGAGAGTCCCGTTGCGGCGTAGTCTTCCAATAAGGTCTGAACGTCTGACGGCGCTTGCACCGTATAAGGTTCCGGCTCTTCTACCTGACTGAATAACGGCAAATCGGATAACGAATCCATCATCGACCAGCGAGTTTGGTAGCGGTTATTGGCGATAGATTGCATCGCATCAGCGGAAGCGAGCAGTTCAATATCACGGCGGCTCAGGCCAATATGTTTCAGTTGTGAGGGATGACTGAACCCTTTGTTCGCGCGGGCTTTTATCAGTTGTCGGCTACTGTCGGGGCTAAAGCCTTTGACTTGTCTAAAGCCAAGACGAATCGCGAGCTGTTGCCCGCATCGCATCACCTGATGATCGTGTAAAGACTGGTTCACGCAAACGGGCAGTATTAACACATTGTGTCGGCGGGCGTCTTGCACTAACTGTGAAGCGCTATAAAACCCCATAGGTAAGCTGTTAAGCAGTGAGGCGTAAAAGGCTTCAGGATAATAGTATTTCAGCCATGCTGAGCAATAAGCCAGAACCGCAAAAGAAGCGGAATGACTCTCAGGAAAGCCGTATTCGCCGAAGCCCATAATTTGGTCAAAAATCCGCTCGGCAAACTCTTGTTCGTAGCCACGGCTGAGCATGCCATCGATCAGCTTGTTCTTAAATTTGACCAAGTCTCCGGTTTTCTTCCATGAGGCCATGGCGCGGCGTAGTTGGTCTGCTTCGCCGCCGCTAAAACCTGCGGCGACCATCGCCAGTTTGATCACCTGTTCCTGAAAAATAGGTACGCCCATGGTGCGTTCAAGCACCTCTTCAACTTCTTTAGAAGGGTAGGTGACGGGCTCGATACCATCACGGCGTTTTAAAAAGGGATGCACCATATCGCCTTGGATTGGGCCGGGACGGACTATCGCAATTTGCACCACCAAGTCGTAGTACGTTTTGGGCTTTAGCCGTGGCAACATGCTCATTTGTGCGCGCGATTCAATCTGAAACACTCCGATGGTATCGGCTTTCTGAATCATGCCGTATACGTCTTTGTCATCCTGCTTGCGGGTAACTTCCGCAATGGATAATTCGGTGTGATGCAGTCGTTTGACCAAGTCAAAGCACTTACGAATAGCGGTCAGCATGCCGAGCGCCAAGACATCAACCTTGAGCAGTTTTAAGCTCTCTAAATCGTCTTTATCCCATTGGATGACAGTTCGATCTACCATCGCGGCGTTCTCGACGGGCACTAGTTCATAGAGTGGCCCAGCGGCAATGACAAAGCCACCCACATGCTGGGAAAGGTGACGTGGAAAGCCGAGTATTTCGTTAACCAGTGAAATAAACTGCTCGCCCTTCATCGAAGATGGCTCTAAGCCAAGCTCGGTAATCTGTGCTTGCCAGCCGAGAGAACGGTCACGGCGGTTCACGTTTTTAATAAAGTAATCGAGTTGGCTCTCTTCTATCCCCAGCGCTTTGCCGACATCGCGTACCGCGCTTTTAAAGCGATACGAGATCACGGTCGCAGCCAATGCGGCGCGTTCACGACCGTATTTTTGGTAGATGTACTGAATCACTTCTTCGCGGCGTTCGTGCTCGAAGTCGACATCAATATCCGGTGGCTCATCGCGCTCTTTACTGATGAAACGTTCAAACAACACCGAGATCTGTCGTGGGTCGACAGCGGTAATCTCAAGACAGTAACAAACCACAGAGTTCGCCGCAGAGCCACGTCCTTGGTAGAGAATCCGGTTTCGCTTGGCGAACATCACAATGTCGTGAATGGTCAAAAAGTAAAACGGGTAATTCAGCTCTTCAATAAGCTCAAGTTCTTTATTAATCGTTTCTTCTATCTGGGCGGTCGTTCCTTCGGGAAAACGAATCGCTTTGCCTTTTTCTACGAGCTTGCGCAGGTAACTCATCGGCGTTTCACCGTCTGGGACTAACTCGCTTGGGTATTCATATTTCAGCTCACTCAAACAGAATTGGCAGCGCTCAGCGATACGCACGCTTTCGTCGAGCCACTCCGGCTTAAACAGCTTGGCGAGTTTGTCTTTACTGCGTAACGTGCGTTCGGTATTGGTGAGTAAGTCGGCTCCCATGTGGTCAACACTGTTGCCGTGCTTAATTGCGGTAAGCACATGTTGCAGAGGTAGCCGCGTGGCAGTGTGCATCAGTACGCCACCACATGCGGTGATTGGCAGAGAAAGCTCCTGCGCAAGACGCTCACAATGCTGTAAGTAGGCTTTGTCTTTGGCATCCAAATGGCGCTGTACGCCGAGCCATAGGCGGTGATTATGGTGCTGTGAGAGCCATTGTCCCCATTTTCTATCACTGGGTTTATCACTCGGAAGCCAAAGTAACAAACAATGTTTTACCGACATCAAATCCCATTCAGAAAGTTGATATTGGCCTTTTTCTGAGCGTCTACGGGCATTGGTGATGATCCGGCATAACTCGGCATAGGCTTCGCGGTTTGGGCAAAGCAACACGACCTGACACTCCTTATTGAGCCAGAACATGCTGCCGATGATCAGCTTTATCGCTAATTGATGTTGATTCATCGCGGTATAGGCACGAACTACGCCTGCGACCGAGCACTCATCGGTAATCGCTAATGAGTGATAGCGGAGAAAGTCTGCTTGCAGGATCAACTCCTCTGCGTGCGATGCTCCGCTGAGAAAAGAAAAGTTGGTCTGACAAAACAGTTCGGCGTATTTCATTATTGTGCTCCGCTAACTGAACAGCCCATGCAGAAACCATTGCCTTTGCTGGTTTCTGAATACCCAAAGCCAGCGGCCTGTTTGACTGCGGGCGATAAAGTAATCACGCGTCATTTCATCACCGTCCCACCAGCCCGTGACAAAGCGTTCTGGGCCTTGGATGATCGAGATTTGCTCGGCCAAAGGTTCTGGTGTCGGCAGCATCATAAACGGGCGCAGACGTTTCACTTGTGGCGTGGTTGGGATGGACGTTCCCAGCTGACAAGAGTCCGGCTGACAAAGTAAGGTCGATTTTTCAGGTCTTGGGTCGCCAGTTAACGCCACTTTTCGTACGCTGTCTTTGCCTAGCTTGGCTTGCAATAAACCAATCAATTCCAACTCACTTTGCTGACCTCTATGACCAGCAAATATATCTTGGCTGGTGGCTTCCAATTCACCACCGCGTATTAACTTCAGCGTCAAGCCGTGTACAGGCGCATCCAGTTTGAGTGATTCCATCGTCAACTGGCATAGACGCAGCCAGCGCTCGGCGTAGTAGTCGCCACAAGCAGAAGTAAAACGAATCTTGCCGTCTGGATAATCTCGTTGGTGCAGGGTGAGCTCTAACTCATAAGCGACTTGGTTACGCAGAGTTAAAAACAACTCCAATTTTTCGAGCAGTTTGGTCAACGGTTTTTCTAACCACTGAATATTCTCGATATCAAACAGCAGCTCTAAGTAACTGTGGAATTTTTCCGGCGGATGATAAAACTCAATCGGGTGCTTAAATTGCCCCAAGAGGCGGCCTACATAGTTCACCAGTTCAATGTCAAAGCGGCGCGCAATGTCTTGCATCGGCAGGCTGAGTAAGTCCTGTAGCGTGTTAACTCCGACACGCGACAGCTTTTCAACTTGCTTGTCTTCTAGCTCGGTAGCGGTCAACGGGAAATGATTAATGGTATTACGGATTTGCGTCTTATCTTGGCTGAGTAACGCTCGTCCTGACTTTGCCAGCAACATGGCCGAAAAAGGGGAAAAGCCGCTCGAATAAAAATAGCGGAAACCAAGTTGATTTAAGTGCCGTGAGACTCGTTGCCAGTACGTCTCTAACCCGCCGTATAACGACAACATATCCGTCGCTTTAAGCAGCAAGCCTTGAGGTGGAAACAACGCGATATCAGACGTGACCATATACAGCCATTGGGCAATGTCATGCAGCGTTTGTTGTTCAATCTTCTCATCATACGGGTGAACTTGAAGCTGGTGGCACAGGGCGCTGGCGCTGCCCAATCCCATACCGTGCTGAATCCCTTGTTCCTCGGCCAGCGTATTACACTGCACCACCTTAAAGCGTGTTGATTCGACGATAGCCAAAGGTTTATCGGACTCGTCAGAATAGAGCGCGTCTAGCTGTAACGCAGGGAAGTGAAGATAGATCCAAACTTGCATGCTTAACCTTGCTTACGCGCCGGAAAAGGAATCACAACCGGATCGGGCTGCTGTAGCGTCAAAGATGGCCATAACGCGCGCATATCGAGCACAAAACTGGCGTGCGGCCAGCCGCCTTTGCGTTTAGTGATGGTTACTTCCACTCCCAAGGCGTGAGGCAGTAGTGTCATGCTCAAACTGACAGGTAAAGAAAACAGACTCTTTCGCTCTGCTTTGAAGAGGAAAGAGAGGCAATTCCCCGTTTCACTCGCGACTTGTAAGCGCCGTGCCTGATGAACTTCCAAGTCGGCTTGCCACAACAATACGTTGCTGCACGCGCCGCTTTTTAGGCATTGCTCGGCAGCCCAAAGTGCTTCTTTCGCCGTTTTGGGGTAGATCAATAGGATCTTATTCGCATCGAGCCCTTCCGCTGACAACTGTTCAGCAGAGAGGTAGCCCGGAGGTTGAATAAAAACAGACAAACGCTCGTTGCTGGTGTGCTTTAAGTGCGGCGTTAATAAGCGCAGCTCGCCAATACCTTGTGGTGTTTGTAGCTCGACTACGCCATGTTTTGGAAAGCCACCCTGTAATTTACGATCGAGAAGATCGTAGCCAGTCGAGTAGTGCTCTTCTGACTCAGGAGTTTGGCTGCCCTGCCAAAGCCATTGTTTCTGCCTAAGATGTTCTATCAATTCATACATAACAAGATACCTGTATATATGTACAGTATAAATTATTATAGAACGACGGCAAGAGATCGGTATATCAGACGGATAAAAAAACGCCTTGTCAGCTGAGAGTTAGCTCACAAGGCGTTGATTCTAAATAATCTTATTGTATGGCGATTATTTTGGTTGTGCGTCGATGCACTGACCATTGACGGCTTTGCCTTCTGGCGCCATCAAGTAGAGGTAAAGTGGCATGATATCCAGTGGTGTTTTCAGTAGCTCTGCGTCTTCAGCAGGGTAAGCTTTTGCACGCATACTGGTGCGCGTACCGCCTGGGTTAATCGCGTTAACACGGATCGTAGTGTCGCTTAGTTCATCCGCTAGGATCTGCATCATGCCTTCAGTGGCAAACTTAGACATCGCGTAAGTACCCCAATAAGCACGGCCACTGTGACCAACGGTTGATGAGGTAAAGACAATACGTGCGTCTTCCGACTTATGTAGCAGAGGGAGCACCGCTTGAGTCATTAGGAACTGAGCTTTAACGTTCACTTGCATGATATCGTCGTAAGTATCTTCGCCGATTTGATCAAATGGGCTAAGCACACCAAGTAGACCTGCGTTGTGAAGTACGCCATCAAGACGACCAAACTGACTTTCGATCGTATCGACCATGTCGATGTAATTCTGCTTAGTTGCGCCTTTCATATCCAGAGGGATAATCGCTGGTTGTGGGTAACCAGCCGCTTCGATTTCGTCGTAGGTTGCTTCCAGCTTTTTCACTGTGCGGCCGAGCAAAATAACCGTCGCACCGTGCTGCGCGTAAGAGATTGCGGCTTGTTTACCAATACCATCACCAGCACCGGTAACGAGAATAACTTTACCTTTCAGGGCATCTGAAGAAACAGCATATTCCACGATGTGTATCCTTTTGTAATGTTCTGCTTTAAGTCTTCGTGACAAGGTGGTTACAATACACTAATTCGCATATGAGGGGATATCACATTGGAATTTTTGTTGGACTATGGGCTGTTTTTAGCCAAGATTGTGACTTTTGTAGTCGCAGTGATTGCGATCTTAGTGATTGCTAAAGCTGTGGGCGGAAAGAGTGGTGCCGCGAAAGGTGAATTGGAAATTACTAACCTAACTGAGCAACACAAACACACCGTTGATCAGTTGGAGCACCACCTGCATGACGACGCGTTCTTAAAAGCGCGTGATAAAGCAGAGAAGAAACAAGAGAAAGAAAAAGCCAAAGCGCGTGAGAAAGAGGTGAAAAAGGCGTCGAAAGAGGGCGACCTAGACGCACAGCGCGAGCCTCACCTGTTTGTTCTGGACTTCAAAGGCAGTATCGATGCCAAAGAAGTGGCTTCGCTACGTGAAGAAGTGACGGCTATTCTCGCGGTCGCGCGTGAAGGCGATGAAGTGCTACTGCGCCTTGAGTCTGGCGGCGGTATGGTTCACGGCTACGGCTTGGCGTCTTCTCAGCTAGACCGCATCAAAGCCGCTGGTCTTCCTTTGACAATTGCGGTGGATAAAGTCGCGGCAAGTGGCGGTTACATGATGGCATGTATCGCAGACAAAATTGTCTCTGCACCGTTTGCGATTGTTGGTTCAATCGGTGTGATTGCGCAGCTACCAAACTTCAATAAACTGCTGAAAAAGCATGACATTGAATTTGAACAGCTGACTGCTGGCGAATACAAACGTACCCTAACTATGTTTGGTGAAAACACCGAAAAAGCGCGTGAGAAGTTCAAAGAAGAGTTGGAAGAAACACACGGATTGTTTAAGAACTTTATCCGTGACCACCGCCCAGAGCTGGACTTGGATAAAGTCGCGACAGGCGAGCACTGGTTTGGTACTCAGGCACACGAGCTAGGTTTAGTCGATGAAATCAAAACTTCAGATGACATCGTAGTCGAAGCGTGTAAAGACAAAACCGTATTGGCGATTCATTACGTTGAGAAGAAAAAACTGGCGTCTAAACTGGCAGGCATTGCCGGCGAAGCCGCAGACAACGTACTGATGAAACTGATCGACCGCGGCCAGCGCCCGATTGTTTAATTACCTCAATGATTGAGATAATAAAAAAGCGCCCATCTGATGATGGGCGCTTTTTTTATTTATTACGAATTAGTTTGCTTGCGCATTGGTTCGTGGTGCTTTTGGTTTAGAAGGTCTGCGAGTTGGCTTTTTCTTCGCTGCACCTGCTTTGCCTTCACCTTGTTTACTTGCACCATTTCCACCTAGTTTAGGACCCAAGTGACGCTTGTTCTTACCAGCTGGTTTATGGCCGCGTGCGTTATCGCCAGAGCGTTGACCATCAGCATGGCCTGTTTTTGGCTTTTTCGGCTTCTTAGGTTTTTTCGGCTTAATAGGGCGCGTATCCAGTTTGGACTCTGGCAACTCGTTTACTGGTTTATAGCCTTCAATTTCTAAACGAGGCAATACTTGTTGAATTAAACGCTCAATCGCAAATAGCTCGCCAGCTTCGTCTGCTTCAACAAGAGAGAATGCGCGGCCGACTTCACCAGCACGGCCAGTACGACCAATTCGGTGTACATAATCTTCTGCGACGTTCGGCAGCTCGAAGTTGACGACTTGAGGTAGCTGAGGAATATCGATACCACGCGCGGCGATATCGGTAGCAACCAATACGCGAACATCACCGGATTTAAAATCGGCTAATGCGCGAGTACGAGCGCCTTGGCTTTTGTTGCCGTGAATCGGTGCCGCAGTGATGCCTTCTTTTTCTAAGAAGAACGCCAAGCGGTTCGCACCGTGTTTGGTGCGGCAGAAAACCAGTACCTGTTTCCAATCGCCGTCTTTGATCAGTTTAACCAGCATTGGCGCTTTTTTACGCTTGTCGGCTGGGTAAATCGACTGTTCAATCGTAACCGCCGTTGAGTTTTCAGGGTTAACTGAAACTTCTACAGGGTCATTCACCAAGCCTTTTGCCAACTCGCGGATCTCCGCTGAGAATGTGGCAGAGAACAGCAGGTTCTGACGCTTAGCAGGCAGCAAGTTGAGGATTTTACGAATGTCGCGAATAAAGCCCATGTCGAGCATGCGGTCGGCTTCATCTAACACCAAGACTTCAAGTTGGTCGAACTTAACCGCGTTTTGCTGAAAAAGATCCAACAAACGACCTGGAGTCGCGACTAAAACATCACAACCTTTACGCAGCTTCAACATTTGCGGGTTAATCTTCACGCCGCCAAATACTACGGTAGATGTCAGGCGTTGGTGACGGCTGTACTTAAATACGTTCTCTTGCACTTGAGCAGCAAGCTCACGAGTCGGGGTTAGGATCAACGCTCGAACGTGATTGCCTTTTACTCGCGTGCCGTTATCTAGGCGTTCAAGAATGGGTAGCGTAAAGCCTGCGGTTTTACCTGTACCTGTCTGCGCTGCGGCCATCACATCTTTGCCTTCTAATACGGCTGGAATGGCTTGCTCCTGAATTGGAGATGGTTTGTCGTAAACCTGTTCTTCAATGGCTTTAAGAATTGGGGCAGAAAGGCCTAACGAGGTAAAACCCATAAATTGATCTCTGTATGAATTGGGGACTGTTCCCAGCAAATTTGTTTGCTGGGAAAAGGGCGTCATTCTGCGCCCTTTGGGTAGGAACATCAACTGAAATTAACGATGAGGGGCTTTCAGTGTTTTGAGTTGAGGCGCGTAATGTGTAGTCACCGCAAATAGAAGCCCACTGATAACACCAAATAAATGCGATTCCACCGCAATACGGGCATTGATCAATTCGCTGGTGGACTGAGATGCCCCCATAGTTAGCTCCCAGGCGACTTTAGCGATAACGCCAATAACTAATAGCCAACTGCTTTTTCTGCCGTCTAAAGCCTCTTTAAGCGCGAAACTGGCGAACAGCCCGTGCAATACGCCAGAAAGCCCAACGTAGCTTGTCATGTCACTCAAGAAATTAAGTAATCCTACAACTAGGCTAAGGACAGATAAAACCAACAACAGCGTGTTTGCCGATGGTTTGAAGATAAAGCTGATCACCCACAGTGCGGCAAGATTCATCCCAAAATGCGCAAAGTTGGTATGGGTAAAGTTTCCTGATAGGATCCGCCACCACTGACCATCTAAAATCAATTGGCGATGCCACTCAGCGAGTGAAAGCATGGGCTCAAACTGAAGCCCCAAGCACACCAAACTGATAGCGATTAACAAAACAAATAAGCGCACACTATGTCCCGATACTGTTCTCAATGTGGAAAGTCACAAAAAGCTTGTATTTGTAAATGGATACAAAGACTAACATCGAATGTTGAGCTGGTCATCTTACAGCATCCGAGTGAAACAAACAGACCCATGGGAACGGCGCGGATCTTAAAGCTCTCATTGGCCAACAGTCACTGTTTTGTTGGAGAGAATTTCAGCGAACATGATGAACTCAATCAACTGCTCAGCGATAGCCAATATCACCACTTTATCCTTTACCCCGGTGAAGGCGCACTGACTCATAACCAAGTGGCTGACAAGCTTGATAACGGTGAAAAAGTGCGTGTTATCTTGCTCGATGGAACTTGGAAGAAAGCTTATAAAATGTGGCAACTATCGAGCAACCTGCATTCTCTACCGTTAATCAAGTTGCCAGAGGATCTGCAAGGCAATTACCGGATTCGCAAAGCGCCGAGCGACAACAGTTTATCGACGGTAGAGGCGGGGTATCACATCTTGTCACTATTGCAGCCTGAGCGTGATTTTTCTCCGCTGATCGAGTCGTTTAATCAGATGATTGAGTTTCAAATCAAACAAATGCCACCCGGTGTTTTTGAGAAGAATTATCTACAGTCATAACAATAGCGTCTAAAATTAATCTCAAGCGCATCGTTGCCACTGGGCAGCTTGTCTGAATATAATGCCGCCGAAAACGTTTGGCTGGGGTATCCGCCATACGTACTTCGTATAATCCCACTGATACGGTGTGGGAGTCTCTACCTGGAACCGTAAACTCCAGATTACGAAGAGTTAAGTGCACTGCGCTTTTCTCTTTGTATGTCACAAATTCATCTCGAGAAAAGCGTTTGTTCATAATCATCTAATGAGGAGACAAGCGTGAACCAAGCTACTTTTATTCATCAACTACCCAAAGTTGAACTTCATCTGCACATCGAAGGCACATTAGAGCCGGAAATGATGTTCCAACTCGCGCAGCGTAATCAAATCGATCTGCCTTTTGCTTCGCCACAAGAAGTCAAAGCCGCGTATGAATTTACCAACTTGCAGTCGTTTTTAGATATTTATTATCAAGGTGCGAATGTGTTGATTGAAGAGCAAGACTTCTACGACCTGACGTGGGCATACTTACTCAAATGCCAGCAAGACAACGTGATCCACACGGAAATCTTTTTTGACCCGCAAACCCATACCGCGCGTGGTATTCACTTTGATACTGTGATTGCCGGTATCGACAGAGCAATGAAAGACGGCCTTGAGCAATTGGGTATCACTAGCCGCATCATCATGTGCTTTTTACGTCATTTAGACGAAGAGAGTGCGTTTGAAGTGTTAGAGATGGCGTTGCCACATAAAGATAAGATTATTGGGGTGGGGCTGGATTCGTCTGAGTTAGGCCATCCACCAGAGAAGTTTGAACGTGTATTCAGTAAAGCACGTGACGAGGGCTTTCTAACGGTGGCGCACGCTGGCGAAGAAGGGCCCGTCAACAATATTTACAATAGCCTTGAGCTGCTTAATGTGTCTCGCATTGACCACGGTGTACGCTGCGCTGACGACGAGCAACTGGTCGCCCTGTTAGCCGAAAGCAAAATGCCGTTGACCGTGTGCCCGTTGTCGAACACCAAGCTGAAAGTGTTTGATGAAATGCGTGACCACAATATTGTTGAGCTGCTGCGCCGAGGTTTGTGCGTCACCATCAACTCAGATGATCCAGCGTATTTTGGCGGTTACATGACCGATAACTTCCTCGCGGTGGCGGAATGTCATGCGTTAAGCCAAGAAGAGCTGGCGCTATTTACGCGCAACGCCATTAACGCCAGTTTTGTCAGTGAGGCGGAGAAGCGTGTGTTGCGTGAAAAGCTGGATGGCTTTGTCGCGACTGCGTAACGCAAAACATTTGTAAGATGCCGTCATTCCAACTTGCTTGCTGGAATGACGGTTACGTTTAATGAGAAGAAAAGAGCTGCTGGTGCAGTCGTTGCGCGTGTCCGTCAGTCATTGACGAGATGTAGTCGGCAATCACTCGGTAACCCGCGCTTTCATCTTTGCGCTCGAGCCATTTCTGGCGAGTTTGTATTGGCAGTAGTCTTTCTGGATCGGCGCTTAACGCTTCAAAGATATCCATGATGATCTGTTGCCCTTTGTACTCGACAACCTGAACGTGTGGCACTTGAATCACATACTCGCTGACGAAGTGCTTCAATATCTCTAATGCTTTATCCATCGTCGGTTCAAGATACGCATTGAATGCCAGCAACTCGCACTCGAATGGCGCGTCGACGGGCTTGATAGAAATACTCGTCAGCAGCGCGTTAACCATTCCGCCAATCGCGTCTTTGCGCTGGAAATGGGTACCAGAGAACAGCATTTCGGTAATCGAAGCGATGTGCTTTTCAAACCAAGGGTCGCCACATTCTGCCAGTTTGCTTGCCGCTCCTTCAATCCACTGATGGCGATTGACCATGCCAAGCACCAAGGCATCTTCCAAATCATGCACGCCATACGCGATATCGTCTGCAAGCTCCATGATCGAGCAGTCGATAGACTTATAACGGGTCTTTTTGTGCTGATGCGGTGCAAGCTTTTCGTCACGCATTTGGCTAAACAGTGCTTTGTCATTTTCACTGAGTGGTTCGAGCATCCAGTCGAATAAATCTTGGTCACAGTTATATAAGCCTTTGGCTGGCATCCACTCGCGAGCACGCAGCTTACGTTGGTGTGAAACGCTGTCAGGCATCACCTCGGCTTGCGTTTCGCTCAGCATAGCAGGGTACTTCACCAGCCCCAGTAAGGTGCGGCGCGCCAAGTTCATGCCAAAGTTTTCTGTGTATGGCTCTAGCTTAGTGACAATGCGAAAGGTCTGCGCATTGCCTTCAAAGCCGCCATGGTCACGCATCATATAGTTGAGCGCGACTTCCCCGCCATGGCCGTAGGGCGGGTGACCGATATCATGCGCAAGACACAGTGAGTCAATCAGGCTGTCGCTGGGTAATAGATCGCGAAACTCAGGCTGTTTCTTTTTTATCTGCGCGACAATGCCTGTCCCCAGTTGCGCGGCTTCGAGCGAATGAGTCAAGCGTGTGCGGTGAAAGTCATCGAAGCTATTGCCATGAACCTGTGTCTTCGCTTGCAAACGACGAAACGCAGCGGAGTGAAGAATACGCGCACGATCGCGTTGATACGGGCTGCGGTGGTCATCTCGACGAATTTTGTGTTCATCATCATGGCGTTCTTGCCATAAGTCGCTGATATGGAACGTCATAAAACAGGTTTCCTGAGTTTTTTCTTACCGTACAACCGATTAGCTGATTTCGTCCAGCGATAATTCAAAGCTAGGCGCAAAAGTGGTGAGAAAGTACTCCATCTCTGGGCTGCTACGTTCTTTTAAGGTGACATCAAGGCGCTTTTTGGCCAAGGCAAATTCATGGTTGCCAGCACTTAACTCTTCCAAGCACTTTAGGTAGGCGCAGATGGTGTCTGCTTGTTTGACGATGATCTCGTCTTCTGGGTGGACAGATTGGGAAACCAGGTAAGGGGCAAAGTCTTCCTGAAACTCCTCCGGCAACATAGACAGCAGGCGTTTCTCTGCGATGGCTTCGATTTTTTTGTATTCTTTGGCAATTTCAGGGTTAAAGTATTTTACGGGCGTTGGTAAGTCGCCAGTCAGCACTTCACTGGTATCGTGGTACATACCAAGCAGAGCAATACGCTCAGGGTTCAGGTTGCCGTCAAACTTTTTATTTTTAATCACTGCTAATGCATGAGCAACAAAGGCAACTTGTAAGCTGTGTTCAGAAATATTTTCAGTGGAGACGGAGCGCATGAGTGGCCAGCGTTGGATCAGCTTCATGCGGGCGAGGTGGGCAAAAAAGTGGCTTTCTTTGGGTTTCTCTTCTGGTAAAAGTTCTGACATAAATCGACTCCGTTACAACAAAAAAGGGCACTCAATGAGTACCCTTTAAGCATATGAAAGTTAGACGCTAATTACTACTGGCTGTAGGTCGACAAGAATCGCTCAAAGCGGCCAATCGCCATTTCTAAGTCTTCCACGTGAGGAAGGGTCACGATGCGGAAATGGTCGGGTTTTGGCCAGTTAAAGCCACTGCCTTGTACCAGCAGCACTTTTTCTTGGACCAAGAAATCAAGCACCATTTGTTGGTCATCTTTGATGTTGTACATCTTGGTGTCGATTTTAGGGAACAAGTACATCGCGCCTTTTGGCTTGACACAAGAAACACCAGGGATTTGAGTGATCAGCTCATACGCGCGATCGCGCTGTTCGAGTAAACGGCCACCCGGCAGGATAAGCTCGTTAATACTTTGATAACCACCCAACGCGGTTTGAATGGCGTGCTGCATTGGCACGTTGGCACACAAACGCATTGAGGAGAGCATTTCCAAACCATTGATGTAACCCTGAGCTTGGTGCTTAGGACCGGTGATAAACATCCAACCGCCACGGAAACCACATACTCGGTATGCTTTTGATAGGCCATTGAACGTCACCACGAGCACGTCTTCAGTGAGTGTGGCAATAGAAGTATGTGTCGCACCATCGTAAAGCACTTTGTCGTAGATTTCGTCGGCGAAAATGATCAGTTTGTGCTTGCGAGCAATTTCGATCACTTCGAGTAGGAAATCACGACTGTAAACCGCACCTGTCGGGTTGTTCGGGTTAATCAGAACAATACCGCGTGTTTTCGGTGTGATTTTCTTTTTGATGTCATCCAGATCTGGATACCAATCCGCTTGCTCGTCACAAAGGTAGTGCACCGCTTTACCGCCTGATAGAGACACAGAGGCCGTCCACAGCGGATAGTCTGGAGCAGGCACCAGCATTTCGTCGCCGTTGTTCAACAGCGCTTGCATCGACATGACGATCAGCTCAGACGCACCGTTACCGATATACACGTCTTCCACATCTAGAGAGCGGATGCCTTTACGTTGGTAGTGCTGCACCACGGCTTTACGAGCAGAGTAGATGCCTTTCGAATCACAGTAGCCCTGAGAGGTCGGTAGGTTACGGATTACGTCTACTAAGATCTCGTCAGGGGCGTCAAAGCCAAATGGGGCGGGGTTACCGATATTCAGCTTCAGTATTTTATGCCCCTCTTCCTCCATGCGCTTAGCATGTTTGAGTACTGGTCCCCTAATGTCGTAGCAGACATTATCGAGTTTTGACGACATCTCGATATTTTGCATTGCGTAAAACCTAAAATTAAATGTATTTCTTTATTAAACTACATCAAAAAATGATTCTTTAGAATAAAAATCTGATTGAATAGGGCTATTTCGATTCTTGTAGCACGCTCATTATCACAGGATTATGCAAAACATTCGAGACAACCTTGATTTGAATAGGGTCTATTAATAGAGTAGCGGTTTAAAATGAATAACAATCCCCATGCATACGAGGCTGATTTGTCATACTTTCATCAAGCCGTAAGTGAGCTGATTGAACGCGTCAAGGTTGTAGAAGACGGTGTTACCCGTTTAGTTCAAATTCTTGAGGAAAAACCTGACTTTGCATTCATAGATTGGCTAGAAGCTCAGCCACTATTCCCTAAGTTTTATTGGCAGTCTCGTGACACGCGTGAAGAAGTGGTCGCACTCGGGCAACTGCATACGTTTGTTGATCCGGCACCCGCTTACGCGATCCTTTCGGGTGATCAGAGAGTTTGGGGCGGTCGTTCCTTTGATGGGCATACGGACAAAAATCGTCGTTGTATGTCGTCACTCTTCTTTTTGCCGCAAATTGAACTGATTCGATTTGACGATCAGTTCTCCCTAGCCGTGAACCTTACGGCGGAAAAACACCGAACGTTGTCAGCGCTGTATAAGTTGCAATACGAGGTTAGTGCGCTTTCTCCCGTCTCCGCCCAAGTCGAGCACATTGAGCATACGCCAAGCAAAGCGCATTGGGGCGAGTTGGTCGAGAAAGTGCTGACGGGTATTGATAACAACGAATTTAAGAAAGTGGTTTTAGCGCGCAAAACGTCGGTCATGTTGGATGAGTCGTTGTGTGCTTCCCAGTTTCTCAAAGCAAGCTATCTACAAAATCATCACAGTTTCCACTTTATGTTGTCACTGGATAAAAAGCACAGTTTTATCGGGTCTACACCAGAACGATTGTACGCTCGGCAAGGGCAGGAGCTTTATACCGAGGCATTAGCAGGCACCATTGGGCGTGGTGCTAATGCGAGCCAA
This sequence comes from Vibrio nereis NBRC 15637, assembly GCF_001591105.1. Lineage (GTDB taxonomy): Bacteria > Pseudomonadota > Gammaproteobacteria > Enterobacterales > Vibrionaceae > Vibrio > Vibrio nereis. Next base: position 211,200 of record NZ_BCUD01000001.1, read on the forward strand.
GATATGGAACTAGCCAACTGGCTGGCTAACGACAGCAAAAACCTCAATGAAAACCAATACGTGGTTGATGACATTATTGAGCGTTTGACGCCACATTCTGAAACTGTTTGTGTCGAAGAGGAAGCACGTTTAGTGCGCTTACGTAAAGTACAGCATCTTAAGCGCAGTATTCATGCCCATCTCAAAAAAGGCGTCAATGGTGTTCAACTGCTCAGTGCTTTGCAACCGACAGCGGCAGTGGCGGGATTGCCACGCAAGGAATCGATGGCATTTATTCAGCAACACGAGCCGTTTGCCCGTGGTTGGTATGCTGGCTCAATGGGTTTTATCAGCCATCAGCGTGCAGAGTTTTGTGTGGCGATACGCAGTGCCTTGGTGTTGGGCGAAGAAGTCCAGCTGTTTGCAGGAGCGGGGATCGTCCCAGGCTCTGTGGCCGAGCATGAGTGGCAGGAGCTTGATAAAAAAATGTCGACGTTATTATCTTTGATTTCCGATCACGCGCCGCTTGGGGTCGCATCATAAATGAGCAGTAACCTAATTCATCAAGCCGTCATCAATAGAATTTGGTGTCAAACGATTTTAGAAGAGTTAACCCGTTTTGGTGTTACCGATGTTTGTGTCGCACCGGGCTCGCGTTCGACACCATTGACGCTTGAAGCCGACGAAAACACCAAGTTAACCCTACACACGCACTTTGACGAACGTGGTTTAGGCTTTTTGGCGCTGGGTCTAGCCAAAGCATCACAGCGACCTGTCGCAGTTGTAGTTACCTCGGGCACGGCGGTAGCCAACTTATTGCCCGCGATTGCCGAAGCCAAACTGACCGGAGAAAAGCTGGTGGTGCTGACGGCTGATCGCCCAATCGAGTTAGTCGGGTGCGGTGCTAATCAGGCCATCAATCAATCGGGCATTTTCTCTGAACATGTTTCTGCCGCGCTTGAACTGCCAAGTCCGAGTTTACATACGCCGCTAAAGTGGCTGCTAACGTCGGTCGATCAAGTCATGTTCGAGCAAGCGCAAAAGGGCAGTGCTGTGCACATCAACTGTCCGTTTCCAGAGCCGCTCTACAGTGACCAAGATAAAACGACTTATCAATCTTATATGGATAGTGTGTCTCGCTGGTGGCAAAGCTCGCAGACCTTTACGCATAAGCAGTTTAGGCAAGCGGAACCGAGCATTCAAACTGCCCAGTTTGTATCGAAAAAAGGCGTGTTCATACTTGGCAGTGTGACGTTAGACGAAGCGAGTAAAGCCAAACAACTGGCGGAAAAACTTGGTTGGCCACTGCTGTGCGATCCTCAGTCTGGGCAAACTTCAGCTTGGGCGCACTATGATCTTTGGTTGCAGAACACAGCCCAAGCCGAGGCGCTTAACCAATGTGAATTGGTGATTCAATTTGGCTCGCGCATTATTTCTAAGCGCTTGAATCAGTGGCTCAGCCAGCAAGTTGAGTGCCGAGAGGCAGAGTACCATTACGTCTCTCCAAGCTTTGACCGCAACAACCCCTCGCATTTGATGCAAACTCATCATGTGTGTGATATTTCCTCTTGGCTTGACGCCTTCCGTGCAGCGATTCCTGCATTATTGGTACAGACATCGAATTGGGCAGATGGATTGATCCCATTGTCAAAGCAACTGACGGAGTTGGCCTCGTTACACCTTTCGACGGATACCAAGCTCACCGAAATCGCGGTTGCACTAACGGTCAATCAATTGCCAGAAGAGACGCACATCTTTTTTGGCAATAGCTTGTTTGTCCGTTTGGTGGATATGTTCGGTCGAGTCGATGGGTATGAGGTTTACAGTAATCGCGGCGCATCGGGGATAGATGGTTTAATTGCCACCGCCTCTGGTGTACTTCGCGCTAATTCGCAGCCGACGGTAATTTATCTTGGTGATACGTCGTTACTATACGATTTGAACTCTTTGGCGCTCTTTAGCCGAGCAAGCACGCCAGTGGTTATTGTGGTGACCAATAATGATGGCGGCGCGATTTTTGATCTTTTACCCGTTCCAGAGCAGCAGAAACAAGCTCTTTATCAAATGCCACATGGCTTTGATTTCCAATTTGCCGCTAAGCAGTTTCATTTGGGCTACGCCAAACCGGAAACGGTGGCAGATTATCAAACGTTAATTACAGAGCACCTTGAGCGTGGTCGTGGTGCGCTATTAGTGGAAGTTCAAACACCACCAGAACAAGCTTCCCAGCAACTGAAAGAATTTATCCAACAAGTTTATGCTCTATAGTCGAATTAGTAACAGCTTACGTGACACTTCCGGCCCAGTGGTGGTTTTTCTGCACGGTTTATTAGGTTCAGGCGAGGATTGGCAATCATCTTTGGAACATTTAGGGGATTTGCCAACTATTGCTATCGATCTCCCCGGTCATGGCTTGAGCGCATTAGAATCTTGTAACAGTTTTAGAGATTGTTGCGATCAAATATCTGACGCGGTCCTCACCCAAATTGCCTCTCATCGTCCTATAGTATTGGTTGGTTACTCGCTGGGTGCTCGCATCGCGATGTCAGGCATTGCGCATAACTATTTTCCTTCCTTAAACATCCAGCACTTGATCGTGGAAGGTGGACATTTTGGTTTGCAATGCAGTGAGGAAAAACAGGCACGTTTACAAAACGATAGGAAATGGGCCGAACGATTGAGCAGCGAACCAATCGCTCAGGTTTTGAACGATTGGTATCAGCAGCCCGTATTTAGCTCACTAAAGCATGAGCAAAGACAAGAACTGATCGTTAAACGCAGTGCTAATCTTGGTTCATCGGTAGCGAATATGTTGCTAGCAACATCCCTAGCTAAACAAGAATTTTTACTCGACTTGCTGAAAGAGTCGGACATCACAATCCATTACATTTGTGGTGAAGAAGACAGCAAGTTTGGCCAGTTGGCAAAGCAAAGTGGATTGTCTTTTAGCCCAATCGCGCAGGCCGGGCACAATGTTCATATAGAGCAACCAGAGGCGTTCGCGAACGTTATTTGTACTCAAATCCAAACTCATCTGACACCTTAGTCAAGTGAGTGAGTTAGAGAATTAAACAGGAATCACCATGTCAAAAACAGTCGGTATCTCAGAAGAAGAACTCTATGCTCCAGTCTACTGGAATGACTGCACCGGTGAATATGCAGATATTCAATACCACAAGTCAGAAGATGGCATCGCTAAAATCACGATTGCTCGTCCTCAAGTGCACAATGCATTCCGTCCTCAAACGGTAAAAGAGATGATTAACGCGTTGGCTGACGCACGCTATGACGAAAGCGTCGGCGTGATCATGCTTACTGGTTTAGGCGAGAAAGCGTTCTGTTCAGGCGGTGACCAGAAAATCCGTGGCGATTACGGCGGCTACCAAGATGACTCTGGTACTCACCATCTCAATGTATTGGATTTCCAACGTCAAATCCGTACATGTCCAAAACCTGTGATTGCTTCTGTGGCCGGTTGGGCTGTTGGTGGTGGTCATGTATTGCATATGATGTGTGATCTAACCATCGCAGCAGAGAATGCTCAGTTTGGTCAAACCGGCCCTAAAGTGGGCTCTTTTGATGGTGGTTGGGGAGCCTCTTACATGGCGCGTATTGTTGGTCAGAAGAAAGCGCGTGAGATCTGGTTCTTATGTCGTTTCTACGACGCACAAGAAGCGCTCGATATGGGGCTAGTGAACACGGTGGTTCCTGTCGAAGATTTGGAAAAGGAAACGATCCGCTGGTGTCGTGAAACACTGCAGCATAGCCCAATGGCGCTTCGTTGCCTGAAAGCGGCGCTGAACGCGGACTGTGATGGTCAGGCGGGCTTACAAGAACTGGCTGGTAACGCGACCATGATGTTTTACATGACGGAAGAGGGGCAGGAAGGCCGCAACGCGTTTAATGAAAAGCGTCGACCGGACTTTAACAAGTTCCCTCGTAATCCATAAACCGCACAATTTACAGGTTTTATTTTGATGGCTCCTTAATTAAGGGGCCATCTTCTTGAGTGCGAGAATATAGCAGCGCTCAATTTATCTTGATAACAAAAAGGGAATATTGGTATGAGATCTGCCAAACTGTATCGCTATGAATTGCCGATGGACAGTGGCGTGATACTGCGTGAACAAAGGCTAAAAGTACGCGAAGGGTTCATTGTTGAATTAACAATGGATGGGCAGACAGGTAGAGGGGAAATCGCTCCGCTACCAGGCTTTAGCGTCGAGTCGATGGATGACGCATACTCTCAACTGGTCGAGCAACTGGCGCTTTGGCAGCATGAAAAAGAGATTAATCTCGAAGCTCTTTACCCATCGGTGGCATTTGGTCTTTCAATGGCTCAGTTAGAGCTTGATGGCATTTTGCCAGAAGAAGGTTGCTATCAAGCTGCACCACTTTGCTCTGGTGATCCCGATGAGCTGTTACCTAAACTTAACGCCATGCAGGGTGAGAAAGTAGCAAAGATCAAAGTGGGCCTGTATGAGCCGATTCGCGACGGCATGCTCGTCAACTTGTTCTTAGAGTCCATTCCCGATCTTTCTCTCCGTTTGGATGCAAACCGAGCCTGGACAGCAGAAAAAGCGCAGCAATTTGCTAAGAAGATTGCGCCGTCTTTACGTCAGCGAATCGCATTTATCGAAGAGCCTTGCCAATCGCCGGGAGACAGCTTTTCATTCGCGATAGATACAGGTATTGCGATCGCGTGGGATGAAACATTGCAACACGCTATTAAGGAAGAGCACTTTGCGCTTGAAGATCTTAACGGGGCGAAAGCCATCATCATCAAGCCGACTTTGATTGGCTCAGCAGAGCGTTGTCTCGGTTTGATTGCCAAAGCCAAAGCTCTGGGGATTAAAGCGATCATTAGCTCAAGCATTGAATCGAGCTTAGGTTTGACGCAGCTTGCTAGGTTAGCGCAGTGGCAATTACCGCAAGAAGTCCCGGGGTTAGATACTGTGGGCTTGTTTGCTCAGCAACTTGAAGTGGCTTGGCCTGGCTGTGAGTTGCCGATTGTATCGCTGTCTGATCAAGCGCTTATCTGGCAGTGTTAATGGAACTGAATCAATCACCACTCAAAAGATGGGCTCAGCAGAGCCCATCTTTATTAGCGTTAGTGACACCTCAGTCACAATATACTTGGGCTCAATTGGCTGAAAAAGTGGATAAGGTAGCGGCCTCTTTACTTGCTCAAGGCGTAAAGAAAAATGACGTACTGACTTGTGTCGGTAAAAATAGTCCAGAGCTGCTACTAACCTATCTGGCTTGCCTTGAGATTGGCGCGATCTGTGCGCTTACTATGCTGCAAACAGAGCAAGAGTTAGCGCTTAAACTGAATGCGCTCTATGCCAAGCCTAATCCACCCAAACTCTGGTCAGCCCAATCAAACTCATCATCACATCTATCGAACACTGTCTGCTTTGGTGAGGATAAAGCCAGCGGATTAAAGTCAGGTTATGGTGCAGGGTATAGTGATAGACAATTCGCGTCTATTGTCTTTACCTCCGGCTCGACCGGTGTTCCAAAGGCGGTGGCGCATACCTCTGGGCAACACTTAGCCTCTGCATCTGGTTTGCTGGAAAGGTTTAGCTTTAAGCAAGGTGATACCTGGTTGCTGAGTTTGCCTATGTACCACGTCTCGGGCTTAGCGATTATTTATCGTTGGCTCTATGTTGGCGCAACCCTCAAGGTAGGCAGCGGAAACTTGCTCGAAGACATCACAGGTGCCACTCACGCCTCTTTGGTGTCAACTCAACTCAAGCGGTTATTGGATAGCGAGCAATCCCTTTCTTTAACTCATGTGTTGCTCGGTGGTAGCCATGTCCCGCTTGAAATTAGCCACCTAGCGGCCGCGCAAGGGATTGAAACGTGGTTAGGTTATGGCATGACAGAAGCTGCGTCGACTGTGACAGCGAAGAAAATCGATCAAAGTTACAGCGCAGGTAAAGTACTGCCGAAACGTAAAGTGAGACTAAAAGGGCAACGAATTTATATTAGCGGTGAAACACTCGCGTCTGGTTATTATTTCCAAGGAAGACTCACGCCGCTGGTTGAAAATGACTGGTTTGATAGCAAAGATCTTGGTGAATGGATCAACGATGAACTGAAAATCATCGGTCGAGCGGACAACCTGTTTATTTCCGGTGGGGAGAATATTCATTGCGAAGAGATCGAAGGCGCGTTAAACCTGCACCCAGAGATTATTCAGTCAATTGTTGTTCCGGTCCCTGATGCAGAATTTGGCCACAGGCCTGTCGCGGTCATTCAAACTCGCTCAGAAATCATGCAAGATGAAATTGAGCACTACCTTGGCTCACTGACTCGATTTAAATGGCCAGTGGCGTACTATGCGATGCCGGAGTCACTGCTGGCTGGTGGCATCAAAGTGTCCAGAAGCAAAGTGAAGCAGTGGTTAGAAAGTCAACTTAGTTAATTTCGCAATTTCATAGTCCAAAAGATAATTTAGTCGTCTTATAACTCTATCTCATAATAGTTCGGTTCTAGTATGGAAACGGGTATAAGAAGACGTGATGAAAGCGATTTTAATTGTAGCGATTGTGCTTCAAGTGATTGTTGCGACGCAAAGTGAAGGACTGACACGATCTCTAGCTGAGCTATGTGCTTTTTTGTTGGTGATGGGGCTAGTATTCAACATAAAAAAGCGCGACCCCAAAAGGTCGCGCTAGAGCCAGAAGATCGTTAACTTAACATTAGCCATGCTAGCGATAGGGTGGAAATGAGCACCCACAATGTGACGCCAAACATGAGTGGTTTCGGTCCTGACGATCGGAGTTTATCGACCGAAATTCCACAACCAATCAAGAATAAGCAGACGACCAGTGCGCGTTTAGCCAGCTCAAAAACTCCCTGATACACCACTTCAAATTGTGGCAGCAAGTCACTCACAGCAATCGCAGCGCAATAAAACAAAATGAAGTAGGGAATGGTCACCTTCTTCGAGTCATTACGAAATAGAAACGCACTGAATAGAGCCACAGGAATGATCCATAAGGCACGCGCGAGTTTGAGCGTCGTTGCTGTGGTCAGAGCCTCTTCACCATAGGCCGATGCTGCACCAACCACAGACGATGTATCATGAATTGCAATTGCTGCCCAAGTACCAAACGTGTGCTGGTCTAAATTGAGCGCGTGACCGATCACAGGGAACACAAAAAGCGCGACAGAGTTCAGGACAAACACCGTTGCCAGTGACAAACCAATTTGCTCGTCGTTGGCTTTAATCGCTGGAGATACGGCGGCAATCGCGCTGCCACCACAAATGGCGGTGCCCGCAGAAATTAAGTAGCCAGTCTGCTTATTTAATCCTATTGCTTTGGCAATGAACCAGCCAAAGAGTAGGGTGCCGAAAATGGTTGTTACGATAATGCCGATACCATCGGAAGTGACGGCTAGGGCTTGCTCAAATTGGATACCAAAACCCAAACCTACAATAGAGTAGGCCAGCAGTTTCTTCGTGAACTTGGCAAGGTTTAATTGGGTTGGAACCAGTCCAATCGATGCCAGTAAAAAACCAATGACTAACGCCGTTGGTGAAGAAATAAAGGGAAACAAACAAATTACAAGGGCTATCCAGAATGGGGACTGCTTTTTTAAATTATTCATTATGGCAACAGCTTAAGATCGAAAGAAGCCCTAGTGTAAGGGACTTCTTTCGATAAAGATAATTGAATGATTTGAACACCTGTTCATAAAAGTTGAACAAAAGTGACTAACGCCAATCTCCACGTAAAGTGGACACTTTTTCATGCATCAAGGTGGTGGTTGCTATCTCTGAAGGTACGGGTTCTCCGGCTTCAATCTCTAATTTAGACCAGAAACGTGTTGGCAGTCCTTTACATGCACTCCCTTTGTAACGGCTAAAATAGCTGCCCCAAAGGCCTTTTAGTGCCATTGGAATCACAGGGACAGGGCTACGTTTTAAGATGATATCCATCCCGCGCATAAATTCATTCATTTCGCCATCGGCAGTAAGCCTGCCTTCAGGGAAAATACACACAATATGGCCTTCAGCTAACGCGTGTTCAACCTCATTGAACGCCCTGCGGATCGAGCCTCGGTTGGAAGCAGAGATAGGAATCACCCCCGCGCGCTTTAAGAATCGGCGCAGTATTGGCAGGTTGGCGTAATCTTCTTCCATTACAAAGCGGATCAGGCGAGGGCAAACAGCACTCAGCAGTAAAGCATCCATATAGCTGACGTGGTTACAGACAATCAAAGCGCCACTTTTCTTTGGTAAGTGGTGAAGGTTTTTATGTGTGACTCGGTACATAGTATGAGTTAATACCCAGACTAGGAAGCGAACCACAAAGATAGGTCGTTGCAGGAATAAGTATATCGCCACTATCAAGTTCATCGCCGCAAGTAACATGAATAGCTGCGGAATAGACATTTTGATAACCGTTAAGCACACAATGCCCAATACAGCGCTGCCCACCATAAATAGTGAATTGTAGATATTCAATGCGGCGATGACTTGTGCACGTTCCGTCACTTTTGCCCTTTGCTGCATCAAAGCATAGAGAGGGACAATAAATATACCGCCAGAGGCGCCTAAGAGTAGTAAGTAAACAAACACAGGCCATAAAGGTTGATGCGCTACAAAGTCAGCAAAGGTTTCAAACTCGGGTAGGCTAGATGGAACCGAACTTGCCATTAACCACCCAAAGATAGTAATTCCCAAACTGCCCAGTGGAACAATACCTATTTCTATTCTGTGGTTAGACAGCTTGTCACAGGCCAGTGAACCCACCGCGATTCCGATAGAAAACAGCGCGAGCAAAAACGACACGGCGCTTTCGCTGCCATTAAGATAAATTTTAGTAAAATTAGGAAACTGGGTGAGGTAGGCCGCACCCAAGAACCAGAACCAACTGATGGCCATTAAAGCTTGAAAAGTGGTTCTGTCCGCTTTGGCAATGGCGATGGTCTGCTTTGTTTGTTGGATTGGTCGCCAGCGGAATGTGAGATCAGGAGCACTGGCAGGCGCTTCAGGAATTGAGCGACTTGAAATATAACCCAGTAATGCGAATAGAACTACGGAACCTGCGGCGAGATATTTTGCGTTCTCGGCCGAGGCGATGACGCCCGCCCCTAATGTACCAAGCAAAATAGCCAGAAAAGTGCCTGTTTCAACCAAAGCGTTACCGGGCACTAATTCCTCTTGTTTTAGCTGTTGAGGTAGGAGAGCGTATTTCACTGGCCCAAAAAATGCGGACTGCGTACCCATAAGAAACAGCAGTAGCAACAGGATCAAGTAGCTTTCAGTAATAAAGCCAATCGCTCCTAGGCACATAATGCCAATTTCCGCAATTTTCACTTTACGAATGAACCAAGATTTCTCGTATTTGTCAGCCAGAACACCCGCAGAGGCAGAAAAAAGGAAGAAGGGCAGAATGAATAAGCCAGCTGCAAGGTTGATAAAAAGATTGCTTGAAATAGGTAACACGCCTACGCCAGCAAAAGCGACAAAAAGCAATAAGACATTTTTAAAAATATTGTCGTTAAACGCGCCAAAAAACTGCGTAATAAAGTAAGGCAGAAAGCGCTTCTGCCCTAATAGGGAGGTTTGACTGTTTGGCATGATGACCTAGATTCCTTCAGGGTGCGGTTACCAGTTGGCGAGATAGTTGTCCAGTAAGTTGTCGATGAGCTCTTTGCCATCGATAGGCAGCGAAGCAAAGAATTTGTCGTCGACACTGAGAAGAGTAATACCATGCACACCTGACCATAGAACTCGGCTTGCTTTTAAGACTTCTTCATCGCTGCGTTCAGGCGCAAGGAGCTTTAGAAGATATTCAAGCATGCCAGTCATTTTTCCAATGCGCTCAGCCTGCCATTCTGGGAGGGGTTCTCCATTCATGTTGTGCTCAAAAATGAGCTGCCAGCGGTAAGGGTTCTTGTGGGCGAAATCATGGTAGCAGTAGGCAAGTTTGTATAAAGCGGTTTTAGGATCGTCTTTTTCACATACGGATGAGCGTGCCTCGTTAGATAGCTCGTCCAGTGTTTGTGCAACGGCATGTAGCAATAATAAATTGTAATTACCAAACACGTTAACCAACGTGCTTGGCACGTAGCCGATCATATTTGCGATTTTGCGCAAGCTTAGCTCGTGATATGAATTTTCACTTAAGAATTCCCTTACTGTTTTTAAGGTAAGTTCGATAAGTTCTTCTCTTGTATGATCGTTTCGTCTTGCCATGATAAAATTTTTTAAATGAACAACGTTCAATATTCTAATGAGCGACACCCTATAGCGTCAACTCAGTCACTGACTATTTGCAATATTCTGATACATGTGCGAGCGAGCTTTTAGTTTGCTTACAGTTGTCGAATCTATATTATAAAAGTATAACTAGAATTCAGGCCGTATTTATATTTCGAACGAATACAATCACGAAAGATAAGCGCGCCCTTATACCTCGAAAGAACCCGAAAGGATAAATATGAAACGATTGTTTTCTCTTGTTGCTTTGCTAATGGTTTCTGTTGCCATTACTCCGGTTGCAGAAGCGAAGAAGTTTGGTGGCAGTAAGTCGTTTGGTAAAAGCTACAAAACGGCACCAGCGCCTAAGCAACAAACTCAAAACACCAACACTGTTGGTAAAGATCAAACAACAGCAGCAAAGAGCTCTAGCAAAAAAGGCCTAATGGGCGGTATTTTGGGCGGTCTATTAGCTGGTGGTTTGCTTGCAGCATTCTTTGGCGGCGCGTTTGAAGGTATCCAGTTTATGGATATTCTGATCATTGGCCTTGTTGCTTTCCTGATCTTCAAGCTGATGCGTGGTGTACTTGCCGCGAAGCAGGGTAGTATGAACCAACATCGCCAACAGCCTGCATTTGGCGGATCTGCGCCAAAGTTTGAGCAGCCAAATGTGCATAATTTCGAACAGCCTCAAGGCACACAAGGTGGCTTTGGTTTCGGTACACAAACAGACGTACCACATAACTACCCACCGGGTTTTGACCAAGCGGCGTTTATTAACGGTTCACGCGAGCACTACCGTACCCTGCAAGGCGCATGGAACCATAACCAACTGGACACGATTGAAGAATACGTATCTCCAAGCTTGTTTGAAGATCTAAAAGCCGAACGTGCCAAGTTAGACGGTGAACAACACACCGACGTAATGTATGTAGATGCAGAAATCGTACGTGCTGATTACGACGCGTCTAAAGCTCAGCTTAGCCTGCAGTTTAGCGGTCGCTACCGTGATTCGGTAGAAGGTGTTGAAGAGAACATTGAAGATATCTGGCACCTAGAGCGCGATTTAACCACACCAAACGCACCGTGGTTAATTGTCGGCATCCAAGGTTAAGATACAAGAAATAGAATAAACGCCCGAGTTGATACTCGGGCGTTTTTGTATTGTCTCTGATTCCTACGATTGGTATCAGCTTTAATACTTGTTACTATTTCTAAAACAATCAAGATAATAAGGTGAGTAAAGTGGCTGAATTTAAATACAAGAATTTGTCTCAAGAAGAACAAGACAAGCTAGATGCAGCGGTATTTCGTCGTTTGTTGACTCATTTAGACGACAATAAAGACGTGCAAAACATCGACCTAATGATTCTTGCAGGGTTCTGCCGTAACTGTTTTAGCAAATGGTATAAAGCTGAAGCAGAGAACCAAGGCTTAGAGCTGGATATTGATGACGCGCGTGAACGTGTATATGGCATGACTTACGACGAGTGGAAACAAAACCATCAGCCAGCCGCAACGCCAGAGCAGTTGGCAGCGTTCGAAGCCCGCCAAAATAAAAAGTAAGCGCGCTATTAAAAATGAAACGCCACTCTTGATGGAGTGGCGTTTTCATATCTGGCGTTGTTAACGGTTTAAGAATAATTAATTTATATGTCCAGTGACTTCAAAGCTTTCTAGCTGCGCCGCGTACGGTTGTAAATCACCAATATTCTCTTTCACCCACTCAGGGTTATAGTAAGTGTCTAGATAGCGTTCCCCGCTGTCACACAGCAAGGTTACGATAGAGCCTGTTTCGCCTTTGGCTTTCATTTCGCTTGCTAGCTGCAGGACGCCATATAAATTTGTTCCAGTTGATGCCCCGACTTTACGGCCAAGAATTTTTTCGAGCCAGTGCGCGGTAGCCACAGACGCCGCGTCTGGCACTTTTCGCATTTCATCGATCACTCCAGGAATAAAGCTTGGCTCTACTCTTGGGCGGCCAATCCCTTCTATTTTGCTGCCATGATCGCCCGTTATGTCGGCATTGCGAGATTGAAAATAGTCAAAAAATACAGAGTTGTCTGGGTCAACCACACACAGTTTCGTGTCGAATTTTTGATAGCGAATAAAGCGGCCAATGGTTGCTGATGTACCGCCTGTTCCCGGGCTCATCACGATCCAGGTGGGAACAGGGTGCGCTTCCATCTTCATCTGATTAAAAATCGAGTTGGCAATGTTGTTGTTACCACGCCAGTCTGTTGCGCGTTCTGCATAGGTAAACTGATCCATGTAGTGACCATTTAGCTCTTTTGCTAAACGTCTGGACTCCGCATAGATTTGATCGGAGCGATCGACTAGGTGTGCTTTACCACCGTAAAACTCTATCTGCTCTATTTTTTTACGCGCAGTACATTTGGGCATCACAGCAATAAATGGTAGCCCAAGAAGTCGTGCAAAATAGGCTTCAGACACAGCCGTGCTTCCAGAAGAAGATTCGATGATCGGAGTGTCCGGACCAACCCAGCCGTTACAAATCGAGTACAGAAATAATGATCTTGCCAGCCTGTGCTTTAGTGAGCCAGTTGGGTGTGTACTTTCATCTTTCAGATAGATATCAATGCCATCGACACTGGGTAAATCTAACTTGATCAGATGGGTGTCAGCGCTACGTTGATAATCCGCTTCAATCTTTCTTACCGCATCATTAATCCAATTGTGATCAGTACACATAGGGGAACTCCATAAGACTTATTATGTTGATAATTTATCTACTAGGCTGGAGAAAAGCTTTGCTATATTTGCTCAGTTTTGCTTAATTTAGAGAAAATATTTCTCTTATATTGATGGGGTATAGATGGATTTAGATAAAACTGATAGGAAAATCCTCAGCTTGCTGCAGCAAGATGGCACACTGTCACTGAGTGATTTGGCAGAAGCGGTGAACTTGACCACCACGCCATGCTGGAAGCGTCTGAAAAAGCTGGAAGAGTCAGGAGTGATCGAAAAAAGAGTGGCTTTGCTGAACCCTGAAAAGTTGGATCTTTCGTTTACGGCGTTTGTATTGGTTAAAACCAGCGACCACTCCCACGAATGGTACAGTAAGTTTGTTTTAACAGCGTCGGAGTTTCCAGAGGTAATGGAGTTTTATCGTATGGCCGGCGAATACGACTACATGATGAAAGTGCTAGTGAAAGATATGCAAAGTTTTGATCGCTTTTACAAGAAGCTGGTGAACTCTGTAGAGGGTATTTCTAACGTGACGTCTACTTTTGCAATGGAACCACTCAAGTACACAACGGCATTACCACTGGGCGGAGAATAAAGCTCCCCGCCAAGTTGTAGACTTTATTTAGTAAAACGCATTACGCCTTCTTGTACTGCTGTCGCGACCAGATCTCCTGCACGGTTGTAGATTTCGCCGCGTACTAAGCCACGAGTATTGCTCGCTGTTGGGCTATCAATTACATACAGTAACCATTCATCCATCTTAAATGGTCGGTGGAACCAGATAGAGTGGTCGATGGTGGCCACTTGGAAATTGGGTGTCATCAGAGACACACCATGTGGGTGGAGCGCTGTCACTAAAAAGCCCCAATCGGATGCGTAACCTAACAAGTATTGGTGGATTAGGTGGTCATCAGGCACTTCGCCGTTGGCTTTAATCCAAAGATATTGTTTTGGTTCTACTTTCTCAGGTTTTAACGGGTTAACCACTGTTACTGGTCGTATTTCGATCGGCTTTTCGCCGCAAAAAACACGTTTTATGTTTTCAGGCAGGTTATGCGCAATGCGAGCAACCAGCTCTGATTCCGAAGCGTAGTTTTCTGGCCCAGGGATGTCAGGCATGGTGTTCTGGTGTTCAAAACCCGGTGCTTCACCGTGATACGATGCGGTTAAATAAAAAATCGGTCGACCATTTTGAACCGCTTTAACACGGCGTGTGCTAAAGCTGCGCCCATCTCGAAGGTTCTCGACATCATAGATGATGGGTTTTTCTGAGTCTCCTGGATACAAGAAGTAGCTATGGAAGGAGTGGACAGTACGATCGGGGTCAACGGTATAACGAGCGGCAGAAAGCGCCTGGCCAATAACCTGACCGCCATAAACTTGCGGTAAGCCTAGGTTTTCACTTTGGCCTCGAAATAGGCCTTCTTCTAACTTCTCTAATTGCAGCAAATCCAGCAGTTCGCTGAGTGGCTTACTCATCAATGATCCCCTCTTTACTATTATCTAACCGATTATTTTACGCACTTTAGCGATAATATAAACAGATGTTTGAGCACAATGTCATTAAGGACCTTGTTGCGTTAAAAAGCTGTCAACACTTCACTTGATTCGATGACTTAGCACAGAACACTATCTATAATTTCTTTAAATTTAATGATTTAAGAGAGGCTTTATGAAAAAGGCACTAGCACTTGTAATGTCAGTGGTATTGGGCGCGGTTTTAATGGGGTGCCAAATGTCTGAAGAACAAGTAAAAGAAGCAAAGATGGACTCCATCACGGGGACGGTATTCTATCGTGAGCGTATCGCGCTGCCAGACAATGCCGTCGTGACCGTGAAGTTGCAAGACGTGTCTTTAGCGGATGCACCAGCCAAGGTGATCGCAGAACATAAGTTTGAAACGAATGGCGCTCAAGTCCCGTTTGATTTTGTGCTGGCATACGACACTGCGAAAATTGAAGCGCGTAATCGCTATAGCGTTAGCGCGCGCATTGAGGTTGATGGCAAGCTTAGGTTTATTACAGATACGTCTTATCAAGTGATTACTGATGCCAACACTACGGATAACGTCAACTTGCGTTTGATCTCAGCGGCACGATAATCCCCTTTAATATTATTATGAATAATGGCGGCTACATTGGTCGCCATTTGTATTTTCTCAGGTTTAGCTTTCCTTCAGGTGTCACTTCAACCCCTTCTTCAATGAGTTTATCCCGCTGTCTTTTTAAATCATCGCCTTTAAGTGAAATTTTCCCTTGGCTATTAATGACGCGAAACCAAGGCAATTTGCTGTCTTTTGGTAAGTTTCCTAAAGCCTTTCCAACATGCCGTGCATATCCGGGGTAACCCGCAAATTTCGCAATTTCACCGTAAGTTGTTACTTTTCCACGCGGAATTTGGTGAATTACAGCAAAGATTTGCGCTAAAAACTGGTCCATAATGAATTTGTCCTTGGTATAAAAGTTCCAGGAAGGGATAAGGAGAGGGCATGGTATTTTCTACATTTCAGTTCATTGTGACAACTCTATTAGCGGTGGTATGTGCACGGGCTATCAGCTTAAGTGAAGGTGATATTCCGGTGCTTGCTTTACTCATACCTGCTCTTTGGGTATTGCCTCAGGGAGGCATTGTAGGGCTGGTGCTTATGGCCGCTATGACCGCTTACGGTTTAACCTTGCCGTATCAACCTATCGCGTTATCTGTAAGCGTATGGGTGTTATTTCCATTATTGATGGTTGTTTTCTCTAAGCGAAGCAGCTTGGGTGTTTTGTTAACCTCTGCGTTGATTGTTGTCACGCTGCAAGTCGGGATTATGGTGACACAGATTGGCGGGAAGCTCGCTGGTGAACCAATAGTCACGGTAATCCAGCTTTTGACCGTTGTTGTTATTTGGTGGGCGGCGAATCATTGGAAACCTTCGAATAGACACAGTTGGTGGGTGTTGGGACTCATTCTTCCTCTTTGGATTGCAGACTTGTCATACGCCGCGTTGGTGGCGTTGTCGGTAACAGGTATTATTGCCTCTATGGAGAGTTTGTCGAAGTTAAAGAGCTTCAAATGGTCTAAATTGTTGTGTTGGACTTTGCCCACAGTTGGTTTTGCCGCTTTAGTCGTTTCTCCAAGTGTCGAAGTTCCTAACCCCGTTTTTGTTGTTTGGCTTTGCTTACTAGCGACAGCCTGGATGACGGATTACATCTTACGAAGTGTTGAAGAAGAGCAAGATGTATGAATTGTAAAGCTTAATGACCAAGGCTTTCATTTCAACGTGAATGTAAAATACACAAAAATTTCGGTTTATGGTTACTTACCAAGCAGTTAAACTAAAAATGTCATTTTTCTTTGGTAACGCGCTTGAAATACAGGGTGGGATGCTTGATAATCCTCATCACTCCTTAGCGATGCTAAGGAAAACGAATCTATGGAGGCTCTGGTCCTCCCGCAACAATAGCTCGTGAACTCGGTCAGGTCCGGAAGGAAGCAGCCGCAGCGAGTGACTTGTGTGCCGGGATGTGGCTGGGGCTTCCACCCCTTGGAAAAGCCGCTTTTATTAGCGGATTTTTGCTATCTGAAATTTCGCAAAGTCTAATATTTTATCCGTACAGGCATTCACGATTAGGTCGTTGCGGCCAATCTTTAGAGTGTGCCGTGTTTGCGGGTAAGCATAATTACGAAAATCTTCTCGATCGTGTTAACACAACGCATTAACATACACCAAAGTCTTTATTTTCAAGTGGTAATTTATGTCTTGTCCTCCATGCCCCAACTGTCAATCTGAGTATGTATACCAAGATCAGAGCAACCTTGTGTGCCCTGAATGCGGCCATGAATGGAATCCCTCAGATGTTGAAGAAGCATTCAGTGTTCATGATGCAAATGGCACACTTTTGGCGGAAGGTGACAAAGTAACGCTCGCCAAAGATCTCAAAGTTAAAGGTAGCTCGCTGGTACTAAAAATTGGTACTAAAGCGGTTGTTAGACGGATTGTTGAAGGCAAGGATCATCAACTCGACTGCAAAGTAGATGGAACAGGCGAGATGATGGTGACAGCCAAATTTGTAAAGAAAGCCTAAGCTATACTGATCGCTCATTATTCTTCGCTTTTCCCTATTGTCGGCTGGTGGTGTGCATTTTGAATCACGTTCAATGTGTCACGCACCAGCTTTTGCGTTTGTTGTTTGAGTAAGCGAACAAAATGCACCTCGATATCGTTTAGTGAAACGGTTTCGGGTGTTACGAGATACATCTCTGTAACGGGTAGTGATTCGTATGGTGGTAGCGGCCACAATAATCCCTGTGCCACGTAGGGCTTCGCGCTCTCAACGGTGAGTGCGCCAAAACCGATACCCGCCATTATCATGCGGCGAACTTCCTCTAGGTTTGATGAAACCGCAACGAGCTTCCCCCAAAATTGTTGTTGTTCGCGAAAGTGCGCAATGGCATCCAACCCCTCCCCAGGCTGGTCACTTTCAAACGAGATATAAGGTAAGCCTTTAATCTCTTCTAGCGTCAGATCATCGCGGCCAAAGTAAGGGTGAGTGCGCCCGCAATAAAAGCCCATTTGTTCGTAACCGAGAAAATCACAGCGAATGCCTGTTTTGGCAATTTTCTTGTTGCTTAATCCAATCCTTAATAATCCATCCGCAACGTGGCTGACGATATCGGCGCTAGGGTGGGTATTCACATTAAAAATGACGTTAGGAAATAGTGAGTGGTATTGCGTCAGAGTGGCATCAAACGCAGTACATTGCAGGTGGCTGGCGATTTCAATGATCAATTCCCCTTGAATATTATCCGTTTGATCGACGAATTGATCGGCCATATTGCCGATGATTCGGCTGACCGAAGAGGCATACTCGTACACACGCATCCCGTGAAGAGTGAGAGAAAAAACGCCTTTTTTGCGCAAAATTAGTCGCTTGTCTACGTGTTCTTCAAGCCGCTTTAATGCATTGCTGACACTGGGCTGGCTGAGAGATAGCTTACGGGCTGCGGCGCTGATACCGCCTTCGTTAACGATGGTTAGAAAGGTATACAGCAAGTTCCAGTCTAGGTTACGCAGCAGTCGGTCTTTCGCATTAAGCATGGGGTTCGTTCCTTGAATTTCTTATCCATAGCGACAGGCTATGTATATCATACTTATTCATCATTTTGGATATTAACGTTTTTTTAACATACTCAATAACGTCCTTGTAATCGTTTGCTGAAATGAAAGGAAGTCGTTTTCACAGTGAACGAGAGTCCAGAATTCAACCATAACAAAACTAGAAGGGAATCCATGATGGCAAAAGGAAAATTATTAGGTGCTTTGCTTGCTAGCTCAGTGGCGTTGACTGCATCAGTCAGTGCCAGCGCGGAAACGATTAGAATTGGCACCGAAGGCGCATACCCTCCATTTAACTATTATACGTCAGACGGTCAGTTGGCTGGGTTCGATATCGAAATTGGTAAAGCACTCTGTGCAGAGATGAAAGTGGAATGTGAGTTTGTTGCGCAGGATTGGGATGGCATTATTCCAGCGCTTTTGGCGGGTAAATACGACATGATTCTTGCCTCGATGTTCATTACTGATGCGCGTAAAAAGCAGGTCTCATTTAGTGAACCTTACCAGGCTTCTGCGATGACTTTTGTTGTCGATAAACGCTCGGGAATCAAAGATGTTTCCCCTGAAGCGATGAAAGGGATGATTATTGGTGCGCAAGGCTCGACTACACAAGCCGAGTATCTACTGGCGAAGTACCCAGACTCAGATGTGCGTTTATACCCAACGCAGGATGCAGTGAACCTTGATTTGGTGAGTGGTCGTATTGATGCTCAGGCAGGCGATATTATGCCGATGACCGACTGGTTGAGCTCTGAAGATGGTGCATGCTGTACAAAAGTGGGTGAATTGATTACTGATCGTGAATACGTGGGTGACGGTGTGGGCATCGCATTGCGCAAAGAAGACCAAGCTCTTCGTCAGCGTGTTGATCAGGCATTGGCAAACATCATCAAAGAGGGCACTTATCAGAAAATTAATGACGAGTTCTTTTCGATTAACTTGCTGACGCTTAAATAAGCTGGCCTCAATGTGGCGGCTTTGGTCGCCACTGAGTTGTAAATCATAAAGAGAGCAACGTGATGGATTATCTGACGTATCTGAGTTTAGGTGATAGTGGCTGGGGTGACGAGCTGCTGAAGGGACTGGTTGTCACTCTTGGCTTAGCACTGTGTGCTTTACCTGTAGGGCTGGTTATAGGAACAGGCGTGGCGGCACTGTCGATCAGTGTGAACAAAAGCTATCGCTGGTTTGCCAATGTCTACACGACGGTTCTGCGTGGCCTCCCGGAGCTATTGACGCTATTCATCATCTACCACGGGGTCGGTCTTCTTATCAACAATACGCTGAAATGGCTTGATCCGAGTAACGGCTTTTTCGAGTTGAATCCATTTGGTGCGGGCGTTATTGCATTGGGCTTAGTATTCAGCGCTTATGCAGCGGAAGTGTTGCGCGGCGCATGGAAAGCCATGGATAAAGGCCAGCGTGAGGCTGGATATTCGCTTGCGATGACCCGAATGCAGATCTTTTGGTTTATCGAGCGTCCACAATTACTGCGCTTGGCATTGCCAGGCTTGGGTAACCTTTGGATCAACTTACTTAAGGATACGGCGTTGGTGTCAGTCATTGCACTTGATGATCTGATGCGTGCGGCCAATATTGCGGTTGGCGCGACTAAAAAGCCGTTTTTATTTTACCTTACGGTTTGTCTTGCCTATTGGGCTGTGTGCGTATGCTGCGAAAGGTTGTTAGCTGTAATGGAAGAGCATTCTAAACGCGGCGTTCGCGTGAGTCGATAAGGGGGAAGGTTATGATGGATTTTATTGCTAAAGTGGCTCCGATGTTACTGGATGGAGCGTGGATAACACTCAAAATTACCTTCATATCGGTGTCTTTGGCGGCACTACTGGCGTTGCCTATGTCGATATTGCGTATCCAGTCCTCGCGCGTTTATCGCTGGCCTGTGAAGCTATTTATCTCTTTCTTTCGTGGCACGCCGCTCATCGCTCAATTGTTTTTGTTGTATTACGGCTCAGGACAGTTCCGTCCTTGGTTGATGGATATGGGGCTATGGACATTCTTCAGAGATCCCGTTAACTGCGCGATGCTGGTGTTTACCCTCAATTCACTAGCCTATCAGACTGAGATTTTGCGCGGTGCTATTCAATCTGTAGACGCTGGCGAGATTGAAGCGGCTAAATCTATGGGTATGCATAACAGCCTGCTTTATAAACATATTGTCTTACCACTGGCTTATCGAATTGCTTTTCCAGCTTTGGGTAACGAGTGCATTTTAATGCTCAAAGGCGGAGCCGTTGCGAGTGTGATCACCGTGATGGATCTGATGGGACAGACCCGACGCGCATTTTCTCAGACGTTTGATATTTCGACTTACTTTCTGGCGGCAGCAATGTACTTAATTATTGCAACTCTGTTTGTAATGGCATGGCGTCAGGCAGAACGTTACTTATACCGTCATCAAATTCAGCGAACGCCGGGCGCGAAATCTGTGACCGCCGCCGCGACCTAATTTTTAAACCTTACTACAACCAGTTGGCAACGGGAGTTAAGGCTCTTGTGGGCTCGTTTTGACTATAAAAAGGATCGACACAATGAACAAGATTGAATTGAAAACGCCGTACTTGGTATTTTTGGGCGATGCAAATGATCTTCTAATGGCGAAAGTCGCGAAAGGCGTAGCACACTGGCGCCCAGAGAAATGTTTGGCGCAGTATCGATTGCCGGGCGCCAAGGCTGATCTTGGCATCGCGGAAATGTCTCCGCGAGAAGCAGCGGCATGCGGTGCTAAAACGTTTATTCTTGGTTTAGCTCCTGTGGGCGGTACTTTGCCAGAAGAGTGGGTTGATATCCTGATCGAGGCGATGGAAGCGGGAATGGACGTCGCGAGCGGACTGCACATGCACTTAAATGACGTACCAGAACTGGTTGCTGCGGCAGAGCGTACCGGGCAAAAACTACTGGACGTACGTGTGCCTCAAGGCCCAATGGTATGTGGTACCGGATTGCCTCGTAGCGGTAAGCGTCTACTCAGTGTTGGTACAGATTGTTGTGTTGGCAAAATGTTCACCACGTTGGCGATTCATCGAGAAATGGAAAAACGCGGCATTCCAGCTACCTTCCGATCGACTGGCCAAACTGGCATTTTAATCGAAGGCAGCGGCGTGCCAGTGGACGCTGTCGTGTCTGACTTTATCTCCGGTATGGTTGAAAGCCTATCACCAGATAACGCGCCCGATCATTGGGATATTATCGAAGGTCAAGGATCGCTGCTGCACCCTGCTTATGCTGGTGTGAGCTTGGGTCTACTGCACGGCGCTCAGGCGGATGTGATCATTGTGTGTCACGAAGCTGGTCGTACTCAGATGGATGAAATGGAAGGTTTCAGCGTACCTGATCTGCAAACCACCATCGACATTAACCTCACTATGGGCCGTGTGACGAACCCGAATATTCGCTTAGGTGGTATCGCTCTGAATACGGCGAGCATGACAGAGGAAGCGGCACTGGACGAAATCGCACGAATTGAGAAGCAGTTTGGGGTCCCTGTTGTTGATCCGGTGCGAACAGGCGTGGCGAAAATCATCGATAGTATTGAAGAGGTGTGCTATGCGTAAGATGAATGTACGTGTGGAAAAATGGCCACTGCACGAGCCGTTTATTATCTCTCGTATGGATCCCATGTTGCACGGTGAAGTTGTTGTGGTTGAAATTGAGCAAGATGGCTGTGTTGGGCGCGGAGAGTGTGAGCGCATGAACATCTTTGAGCCGGATTATCCATACGATGTGTTGGCAGATGTGCAATCCGTGATCGAAGCCGTAGAGGCGGGTATCAGCCGTGAAGAACTGCGTGAGCGATTACCGTCTGCTGCGCCGCGTAATGCCATAGATTGCGCGTTATTCGAGCTGGAAGCTAAGCTTAAGCAACAACCCGCTTGGCAAATGGCGGGATTTGCCGAGGCTCCTCAGCCAGTGACAACGGTATTTACTTTATCGCTCAATAGTGCTGAACATATGGCCAAAGCTGCTGCTGCGCAAAAGCATCGTCCGATCCTTAAGCTCAAGCTTGGACGTGAAGGAGACTTGGAGCGTGTTCGCGCGGTACGAGAAGCCGCACCAAATACGCGTTTAGTGATTGATGCGAATACGGGGTGGAGTTTTGCTCAGCTGTGTGACTACTTACCAGAGTTGGCAAAGTTAGGCGTTGAAATGGTTGAGCAGCCATTGTCTTCTGAGGAAGAGCACTTGCTGGAAACGATTACACCAGCGTTGCCTATCACTGCTGATGAGTCCTGTATTGACCGCACCTCGCTCGAATCATTGAAAGGGCGCTACCAAGCCGTCAATATCAAGTTAGATAAAACTGGCGGTATGACAGAAGCCCTGGCATTACTTAAAGAAGCACAGGATATGGGCTTTGAAGTGATGGTTGGTTGCATGATTGGTACGTCACTCGCGATGGCGCCTGCTTTATTGCTCGCACAGCAAGCTCGCTGGGTGGATATCGATGGACCACTACTGCTATCGGAAGATAGATCGCCATCTCTTAACTACCGAGAGAGTGTCGTGGAGCCGACGGACGGTGTATGGGGTTAGCGACTGTTGAGTCAGAATGAAAAGCCATGGTTTGCCACCATGGCTTTTTTATTATGTGTGCCTACTAGGGTTTCGACTGGTGTTGTAAGTGCTCAATAAGCGTTAATATTTTTTTTGCCGTGTGTTTTCTAGAGGCATAGAAAGCGTACAGAACCAAGTCAGCGGGTTGGTACTCTAGTTGAACCACTTCAAGTGCGCCCGAATTTACTTCATCAGTGCAAGAGTCGATAGGCAGAATTGCCAAACCAAGCCCTGCGATGGCCCCTGACTTAGCAAGATAACCGCTATTGACCTTAAATGTGGATTGCACTTTTTGAGTGACAGTGTGTCCATCTGGCGTTTTAAAAATCCAAGGTGCGCCGTTCATGGCAGTTAACGTACTAATACAAGGTACGTAGCTTAAGTCGGTAAGCTTGTAGGGAGTCGAGTGATTTTGCAGAAGCTCAGGCGCAGCAAATACTGAACTCGGCCAGCGTTTAATTTCTCTGGCGATCCAACTGCTATCTGGGAGTTGTCCGCGATGGAAGCTAAGAACAACATCAAACCCATCAAGCAGATCTTCTTTGGGGCTTAAACTGGTCTCACAGCTTAGGGAAATGGATGGATGTTTCTGGCAGAACGCCACCATAGCTTGAGCAAGTGCAGGGGAATCCGGCATTAGAACCTTCAATTGCCCCATGACTTGATGAGAGTGTTGGGTCACTTCTTCCAGTGCACTGTTTAGCTTTTCTAGCAGTGGTTGTGTTGACAGGTACAGCTGCTCTCCAGCCTCTGTGGCCATTATGCGCCGCGTTGTTCTTTCAAATAGTCTTATACTCAGTCTTTCTTCCAACAAGGCTATATGTCGACTGACATTTGAGGTCGGTAAATTCAGAAATTCTGCAGCTCTCTTAAAACTCTGGTTTTCATAAACGCAGTGAAAACTTTTAAGCCACTTTTGCTCGATCTGTTCGATCATATTGTCCCAATATGTTGGATTATAAAGCCCATTTTCAACACTTTATTATTAGGTGTTGCTTTATACAATGTTGTTTTTATTAATTTTGAAATTAGTTGATTATCCCATTAATTGACAAGTGGGAGTGGCTAATAACTACATTAAAAGGCTTCCGATGAGTTGGTTAGAAAAGCTGTTAGAGAAAAAGAACATAATAGGGGTTAGCAAATCTTCTATCCCTGAAGGTGTCTGGAGTAAATGCCCGGCATGCGAGCAAGTTTTATATAGCAGAGTTGTGGAAGAGAATTTAAATGTATGTCCTAAGTGTGATCACCATATGGCGATGGCCGCGAGGCGCAGATTAACCGCGTTTTTAGACCAAGAGAGTGGTGTTGAGCTGGCCAGTGAATCGGAACCGAAAGATATTTTGACCTTCAGAGACTTAAAGCGTTACAAGGATCGTTTGGTTACGGCACAGAAAGACACGAACGAAAAAGACGCGTTGATCGTCATGAAAGGTGAGTTAGGCGGCATCCCTGTTGTGGCTTGTGCGTTTGAATTTGGTTTTATGGCTGGGTCAATGGGCTCGGTGGTTGGCGCTCGATTTGTTCAAGCAGTTGAGGCAGCAATAGAGTCAAACTGTGGTTTAGTGTGTTTTACTGCAAGTGGTGGCGCCCGCATGCAGGAGTCGTTAATGTCACTGATGCAAATGTCTAAAACCAGCGCGGCGTTAAATCGTTTATCGGATCTGGGTTTGCCTTATATCTCGGTGTTTACTAATCCAACATTGGGTGGGGTGTCGGCTAGTTTGGGCATGCTGGGGGACATCAATATTGGTGAGCCCAATGCCATTATTGGCTTTGCGGGGCGGCGAGTTATAGAGCAAACAGTCCGCGAAAATTTACCTGAAGGCTTTCAACGCAGTGAGTTCCTTTTGGAGCATGGGGCGCTAGATATGATTGTTGATAGGCGAGAGATACGCAGTCGTATAGCAAGTCTAATCGGTAAATTAACCAATACGGTGCCATGTGATCTTCGCTGTATTTCGTTGGGATAGCTTGAGCGAATCAGGAAATTTGCACTGATTGGCCTTTATTCAGGTGTTCCTTGTACTACTCTATAACGCAACAAATTGCCAAGGGGCTTAAGAGAGAGCATGAGAGCGTTATTATTATTGGTAGCGGTTTGTTTACAAGGATGCGCAGGGTTTGGTATTTTTGCCACGCAAACCGCCAAAGATACCGAGCACCCAATCGGTCAGTCCAAGTCCGCAGTATTGGAAAAAGGTCACCAGTATTGGGGAGACAATGGGTACGAAAAGATTCCTCCAACTTTTGAAACAATAAAAGGCCTAGAAACCGTAAAGTACACTCGGCCGAAAGAGTGGTGTGGTGCATTAGTCGTCGTTGTTCCGCTTATGCTGCCAGTTTGTACGGAAGAAGATGTTTACTACTTTAAAGACGAAAAGTTAGTCAGTCACACCCAGCAAAGAGTGACCTTCAATGGTGTTCTTTGTAGCATTTTCCCTGCGTGTTCAGGAGGAAGTGACTGTACGCTTTGCATTGTCGAATAAATGGGAAACACAACCCATTAGGACTGTTTACATTTGGTTTTCTCTTGGTGTTTAAATGCCAATCAGCCTTGAGCCTATATCTCTAATTCGTCACAAATTATCTTTATCCTCACCATTATAATATTTTTCTTTCTAAAGCCTTTAAGCTCATCGATTATCACGATGGGCTTGGAGTGCTATTAGCAATGATCGACTTCTAGGCACTGAGCTAATCGATTTGACGTAAGCCACTGATAAATTAAGCTAATAGAAACGTATGCATAAAGAGGATGATATAAAGCAAATTCGCTTTATGCGTAGAAAGGTATAAGGCCGCGTATGAAAGAGTTTTTGATTACAAGTTGGTTGTTCAAAGAGGGGCAAGCTGAAAGCCATGATCCAAGTACGGATTCTATTGAGCCTTCGGTATGGTATCACTGCCAACGTGATGCTGAGGGTTTGAAAGAGTGGTTGGCTGGGAATCGCGTATCGAATGCTGTGATTGATTCGCTACTTGCGGATGATACACGCCCTCGATTTGAGCAGTACTCAGAAGATTGCTTTTTGATCATTCTTAGAGGGATTAACTTCAACCAAGGAGCAGAGCCTGATGATATGCTCAGCCTAAGGATTCTTTGGTACAAAGGGGCAATAATTTCAACAAGAAAGGTCCCATCACGAGCTGTTACGTCTCTTATTTCTCAACTAGAGGCTGGCCAAGGGCCACAAACGCTTCAAGAACTTTTGCTCGGGATGATTAACCGAATCAATGGCAATATTTCAGATTTTCTCGTGCCTGTTGAAGAGGTGCTTGATGAGTTGAGTTTGGATTCTGAGATAGAACTTAAAAGCTTAAACTCAGTGCACACGCGTCTATTAAGGCTACGACGTTATCTGAAACCTCAAAAATATGTGTTGCAAGATTTGCTTGAAAGTCACCCTAGTTGTTTGTCTAAACAGCAAAAT
Organism: Vibrio nereis NBRC 15637; assembly: GCF_001591105.1. GTDB lineage: Bacteria > Pseudomonadota > Gammaproteobacteria > Enterobacterales > Vibrionaceae > Vibrio > Vibrio nereis. The sequence goes on from NZ_BCUD01000001.1 coordinate 237,214, forward strand.
GACTTAAAAAACTGCTTAGATATGTTGATGAGAATCAACGAGTCGGTAGAGTTCTATATAGAGCAGATAGCGGTCTACCTTATGAACCTCAATCAGCAACAAGCAGAAAAGATGAATAGAAATACCTATCTCTTTTCGGTGATTGCTGGCGTTTTCTTACCCGCTGGTTTTTTTACGGGTTTATTGGGGGTCAATATTGCTGGTATGCCAGGCACCGACAACCCCATTGCATTCACGTTGTTTTGTGTTGCACTGGCGGCCATTGTCGCTGTGGAAATAGTGGTACTTAAGAAGTTGAGATTTATCTAGCGTAATATGCTACTAAGGTAGGCAAAATTGGCTTCTTAGATTTATAGCAAAAAGACAATATTAGGTGCAATCATGAAGTTAAGTTTTAATATAGAAGATGCCAGCCAAATATTTGTGGGAGCCTTCGCGCTGGCCGTGCCTATCTCTTTTTCAGAAGAAGCATGGAAACTGGGTGAAACGCTACCTAGTCAAAATTTAGCTTTGCTGTTTACGCTATCAATGATCTTTTTGGGGTTGTACACGTATGAGAGCGTATTCCAAAAGAACATTCGCTCTCGTCATTTTGTGTTCATATTCAGAATTGCTGTTGCCTATCTTATGACAGCGCTGGTGGTGTCGTTAGTCTTATTTTGCCTTGATAAGCTGCCCGTGTTGTCTGAGCCTTTAGTTGCGTTTAAACGTGTTGTGGTGATATCGATGCCGGCCTCGATGGGGGCTATCGTTGTCGACAGTTTTGACAAAGAATGATGGGCCGTTAAGTTGAAGTGACTCGCAATTTTTTCATTTGTGAGGGATGGGCCGAAAAAGCCAAAAAACCTACATTCTTAGGGGTTAAATTAGGTTCAAAATGTAACATTCATCTCAAATTTCGTTCGAATTTAGTGATATGAACTCGTGGTGATAATGCTCACAGTTTGTGAGGTCTAATCAGATCGATGTGGCTAAATGTTAGCTTGTTTACATATTTAATGTTAATTTTTTTGCACAATATCTAGATCTAGCATAAGATGCTAAATTGTCGTGTCTTTATAGATTAAGTGGCATTTCGCACTGCTTGGCTGTAGGTTATTATTCAATCATTCTGATTAAATATAGGCTAAGTAGTATTATCCCCTAAAATATTGACCTAATCGGGGAATTATACGATTTTTCACTACATTTTTATGGCAAATTACTTTGATGATTGGTAATATGTGCCGCAATCTTTGTATGTCTTTAGATTTTTTTGCTGACTTATTGCTCTAAAAATATCTAAATTACTGGCCGTTCTAGTGGGCGTACAAAGAAGTCATGGATGCAAATGAAAAACTTGGAGTTTTACGCATGTACAAGAACAAAATCACACGCGCTCTTTTTGTAGGCGCGGGCCTTTCTCTTGCTCTAACTGGTTGTGGTGACAAACCAGAAGAAAAACAAGCGACTCAACCAGCACCTGCCCCTGAAGCTAAATCTGAATCCCAATCTCAAGAGCCAACCCTTGCAGAAGTTCAAGAACTGGTTCGTGGTAACGGTACAGAAGTAGCAACTATCGACCCGCACAAATCTCAGGGCGTGCCAGAATCACACGTAATTCGCGATCTTCTTGAAGGTCTAGTGAACCAAGACGAAAACGGCAAAACAATTCCAGGTGTTGCTGAATCTTGGGAAACGACAGACAACAAAACATTTACTTTCCACCTACGCAAAGATGCTAAGTGGTCAAACGGCGATCCTGTAACTGCTGGCGACTTCGTTTACAGCTTCCAGCGCGCTGTGGATCCTGCAACTGCTTCTCCATACGCTTGGTACATGGAATACACCAAGATGAAGAATGCAAAAGGCATCGTTGCTGGCGAAAAAGACAAGAGCGAGCTAGGTGTTAAAGCAGTTGACGATCATACTCTAGTTGTTGAGCTTGACGCTGCGGTACCTTATTTCGTGATGATGATGGGCCACACAACGGTTAAGCCAGTACACCAAGCGACTGTTGAGAAGTTCGGTGATCAGTGGACTAAGCCAGAAAACTTCGTTGGTAACGGTGCTTACGTTGTTGATCAATGGGTTGTAAACGAGCGTTTGACTCTTAAACGTAACGAGCAATACTGGGACAACGAAAATACAACGCTAAACAAGGTGACTTTCCTACCTATTGAAAACCAGGTAGCAGAGATGAACCGTTTCCTAGCGGGTGAGATCGACTTCACTAACGAACTGCCAATAGAACACTTCAAGCGTCTTAAGAAAGAGCATCCAGAATCTGTTTCTGTAACAGGTAGCTTGTGTACTTACTACTACTCGTTTAATACGAAGAAGAAGCCATTTGATGATGTGCGTGTTCGTAAAGCAATCTCTTACGCGATTGATCGTAATATCGTAACAGATGCGATCTTAGCGCAAGGCCAAAAACCTGCTTACTTCCTAACGCCTGAAATCACAGCAGATTTCAACCCAGAGATGCCTGCTTATGGTCAAATGACGCAGGAAGAGCGTAACAAAGAAGCGGCTAGACTACTGGCTGAAGCGGGTTACGGCAAAGATAATCCACTTAAATTTAACCTTCTTTACAACACTTCTGAAAACCACAAGAAGATTGCTGTAGCATTAGGTTCAATGTGGAAGAAAACTCTAGGTCTAGACGTAACGCTAGAAAACCAAGAATGGAAGACTTACCTGTCGTCTAAAGACGCGGGTGATTTCGAAGTAGCGCGCGCAGGTTGGTGTGGTGACTACAACGAAGCATCTGCTTTCCTATCTCTAATGAAGAGTAACAACACGACTGGTGGTATTCACTACGGCAGCAAAGCTTACGATGAAATCATCGATAAAGCGCTTAACTCAACGTCTGAAGAAGAGCGTGCAGCGCTTTACGCAGAAGCTGAGAAGCTGCTAGCGAAAGACATGCCAATCGCGCCTATCTACCAGTACGTGATATCACGTCTACTGTCTCCGAAAGTTGGTGGTTTCCCACACAACAACGCGGAAGAGAAAATCTACTCGAAAGATCTCTACATCAACGAGTAATTTTACCCCGATAGAACTATAAAAATTTAGGCTCTACATGTGAGAAATTGCATGTAGCGCCTATGTACAATCTAAAATTGAATTTGGATTGATTCCTTTAATTACTTTGTCACAGACTGAAAGAGTGAGTTTATGCTTAAATTCATAGCGAAAAGGATATTTGAGGCGATCCCAACAATGTTGGTTTTGATCACTGTATCTTTCTTTCTTATGCGCTTCGCGCCAGGTAACCCATTTTCTACCGAGCGCCCATTACCGCCAGAAGTAATGGCAAATATCGAAGCAAAATACGGTTTAGATAAGCCTGTTTTTGAACAGTACACCACTTATCTGACTAACGTTATTCAAGGTGATTTTGGTCCTTCATTTAAGTACCTAGATTACTCAGTAAATGAACTGATTTCTGTTGCACTGCCAGTGTCAGCAAAAGTCGGTTTAATTGCGTTCATCTTTACCGTCATAATGGGTGTTACGGTCGGGACGATCGCCGCCTTGAAGCAAAATACCTGGGTCGACTACACCATCATGTCGACGGCAATGCTGGGTGTGGTAATGCCATCCTTCGTGCTTGCACCAGCACTTATCTACCTTTTCTCGTTGCATTGGCACATATTCCCGGCGGGTGGTTGGCAAGACGGCAGTGCGAAATTCTTAGTCCTACCAGTCATCGGTATGTCTCTGCTGTACGTTGCAACATTCGCGCGTATTACACGTGGCTCAATGATTGAAACACTGAACAGTAACTTTATCCGTACTGCTCGTGCTAAAGGTCTAAGCTACCGCTACATCATCGTAAAGCATGCACTTAAGCCTGCGCTTCTTCCTGTTGTTTCATACATGGGGCCAGCGTTCGTAGGTATCATCACGGGTTCGGTTGTTATCGAAACTATCTTTGGTTTGCCAGGTATCGGTAAGCTGTTCGTTAACGCTGCATTTAACCGTGACTACTCGCTAGTAATGGGTGTAACCATCTTGATTGGTTTCCTATTTATCCTATTCAATGCGATCGTAGATATTCTACTTGCACTGATTGACCCGAAAATTCGCTACTAACAGGGAAGTTTGGTTATGTTGACGAAAAAAGAAAACCTTGAAGCGATTGAAAAGTTCTCAGAAAACCTAGAGATCGAAGGTCGCAGTTTATGGCAAGACGCTCGTATCCGTTTTATGCGTAACAAAGCGGCAATGGTGAGCTTATTCATTCTTGTTTTAATGACATTGGCGGTTATTGTTCTGCCAATGATCGCACCATACGCATATGATGATACAGATTGGTATGCGATGCATGTGGCACCGAGTGCGGAGCATTGGTTTGGTACCGACAGCCTTGGACGTGACTTGTATGTACGTACCTTAATTGGTGGCCGAATCTCGTTGATGGTTGGTGTCATGGGCGCATTTGTCGCGGTACTTATCGGTACGCTTTATGGTGCGGCATCGGGCTTCATCGGCGGTAAAGTTGACCGTGTTATGATGCGTATTCTAGAAATTCTATACGCGGTACCGTTTATGTTCCTAGTAATCGTACTAGTAACCTTCTTCGGTCGTAACATTATGCTTATCTTCGTTGCGATTGGTGCAATCGCATGGCTCGATATGGCGCGTATTGTACGTGGTCAAACGCTTAGCTTACGCAGTAAAGAATTTATCGAAGCGGCACACGTTTGTGGTGTGAGTAACTGGAAGATCATTACTCGTCATATCGTGCCGAACGTGCTGGGTATCGTAGCGGTTTACTCTACGCTACTTATCCCGAGCATGATTCTGACCGAATCATTCCTATCATTCCTTGGTCTTGGTGTTCAAGAGCCGATGACAAGTTGGGGCGCGCTTCTACAAGAAGGTGCACAGACAATGGAAGTGGCAATCTGGCAGCTGGCATTCCCGGCGGTATTCATGGTTGTGACTCTGTTCTGCTTCAACTACGTTGGTGACGGTCTGCGCGATGCGCTGGATCCAAAAGACAGATAATTAAAAATAAGATTAAGGAAGCAATGATGAGCTTATTAGATGTCAAAGATCTGCGCGTCGAATTTACCACGCAAGATGGTATCGTAACCGCAGTAAACGATTTAAATTTCTCTCTGAAGCAAGGCGAAACCCTAGGTATCGTAGGTGAGTCGGGCTCAGGTAAATCTCAGACAGTATTCGCAATCATGGGTCTACTGGCTAAGAACGGTATTATTTCTGGTAGCGCAAAGTTTGAAGGCAAAGAAATCTTAAACTTGCCTGAAAAAGAGCTAAACAAAGTTCGCGCTGAACAGATCGCGATGATCTTCCAAGATCCAATGACGTCACTAAACCCTTACATGAAAGTTAGTGACCAGTTGATGGAAGTGCTAATGCTTCACAAAGGCATGGGTAAAGCGGAAGCATTTGAAGAGTCTGTCCGCATGCTTGAAGCGGTTAAAATCCCAGAAGCGCGTAAGCGTATTACCATGTATCCGCACGAGTTCTCTGGCGGTATGCGTCAGCGTGTAATGATCGCAATGGCGCTCTTGTGTCGTCCTAAACTTCTGATCGCGGATGAACCGACAACGGCATTAGACGTAACGGTTCAAGCGCAGATTATGGACCTGCTTAACGAGCTTAAAGATGAGTTCAACACCGCTATCATCATGATCACGCACGACTTAGGTGTTGTTGCGGGCTCGTGTGACAAAGTGTTAGTGATGTACGCTGGTCGTACCATGGAATACGGCACAGTTGATGAAATCTTCTACAACCCAAGTCACCCGTATGCGGAAGGTTTGCTGAAAGCTATTCCGCGTCTTGATACTGAAGGTGAGATCCTGCCAACTATTCCTGGCAACCCACCAAACTTACTTCGTCTGCCACCTGGCTGTCCTTATCAGGAGCGCTGCCACCGTGTGATGGACCGTTGTAAACGAGAAGCGCCAATTCTGACACCATTTAGTGATGGTCGTCAGCGCGCATGTTTTTCTGAATGGGAGGCTTGGAAGAAATGAGTGCAGATAAATCATTACTATTAGATGTTAAAGATCTTAAAGTTCACTTTAGCATTGCATCAAAATCGGCGTGGCCTTGGTCTAAGCCTTCAAACCTAAAAGCGGTAGACGGTGTGAATGTTCGCCTTTACGAAGGTGAAACACTTGGCGTAGTAGGTGAGTCGGGCTGTGGTAAGTCGACGTTTGCCCGCGCCATTATCGGTCTGGTTGAAGCAACCGATGGTGAGGTAGTTTGGTTAGGTCAAGACCTGACGAAAATGCAAAGCGTACAACGTCGTGAAACGCGCAAAGAAATCCAGATGATTTTCCAGGATCCATTGGCATCGCTTAACCCGCGTATGACGGTCGGTGACATCATCGCTGAACCGTTAGAAACCTTTTACCCAGAGCTTTCTAAGCAAGAAGTAAAAGATCGTGTGAAAGAGATGATGGCGAAAGTTGGCCTATTACCAAACGTGATCAACCGTTACCCACACGAATTCTCTGGTGGTCAGTGTCAGCGTATCGGTATCGCACGTGCGCTGATTCTAAAGCCTAAGATGATCATCTGTGACGAACCTGTATCGGCACTCGATGTATCGATTCAGGCACAGGTCGTCAACCTGCTTAAAGAAATCCAAAAAGAACTGGGTCTTTCTCTAGTCTTTATCGCGCATGACCTGTCAGTGGTAAAACACATTTCTGATCGTGTACTGGTTATGTACCTTGGTAATGCCGTAGAGCTAGGTGAGGCGGACGCGTTGTTTGCTGACCCTAAACACCCTTACACTCGCGCGTTGATGTCAGCGGTTCCGATTCCGGATCCAGCCATTGAGCGTAGTAAGAAGATCCAAATGCTGGAAGGCGATCTACCTTCGCCAATCAGCCCGCCGTCGGGTTGTGTATTCCGTACTCGTTGCCCACAAGCAACAGAGGAGTGTGCGAAAACTAAGCCGAATATTAAGGGTAATGACGTACACGCAGTATCTTGCTTGCACGTTGAAATTCAATAGATTCAGCCTGTGACGGGCTTAAGCGCGGCATCTTTCGGGAGCCGCGCTTTTTTTATGCATCTTCAAATTATTCGAACAACTAAGCCAAATGACTTGGGTTATAGGAGAGCTTGCTTTTTTTATACTAGAGCAATAACACAACATATTTGGAGAATAAGATGGGTAAGCTAGTCGAAGGGGTTTGGCATGATGTGTGGTACGACACGAAATCCAACGGCGGGAAATTTATCCGTGAAGATGCGGGTTTTCGTGATTGGATAAGCTCAGATCCAAACGCAAAGTTTCAACCTGAATCGGGTCGCTATCACCTATACGTATCACTCGCTTGCCCTTGGGCGCATAGAACGCTAATTTTCCGTACGCTTAAGAACCTAGAAGCGCATATTGATGTGACGGTGGTTTGCCCAGATATGTTAAGTGAAGGATGGCAAATGGGCCTGCCAGATCCGCTGTTTGGCTACAAGCGATTGCACCAAATCTATACTCACGCGAAACCAGACTACACGGGCAGAGTAACGGTCCCTGTTTTATGGGATAAGAAGTACAACACTATCGTGAGTAATGAATCGTCCGAAATTATTCGTATGTTTAATTCGGAGTTTAACCATATCACAGGCAATACAGACGATTATTACCCTCAAGAGTTGCATGGTCTGATTGAAGAATGGAACCATTTTGTCTACCCAAATATTAATAATGGGGTATACCGATGTGGTTTCGCCACGTCTCAAGAGGCGTACGAAGAAGCGTTTGAAGACCTATTTTCTGCGCTTGATAAACTCGATAACCATTTATCGACCAATCGTTACCTGGCAGGAAACAGACTCACAGAAGCGGACTGGCGATTGTTCACAACCTTGATCCGATTTGATGCCGTTTACGTTGGTCACTTCAAGTGTAATAAAAAGCGTATTGCAGATTACCCAAACTTGCAGGGCTACCTGAAAGAGTTGTACCAAGTCGAAGGGATCAAACAAACCACCGACTTTTATCACATAAAAAGGCACTACTATTTCAGTCACGTAGGCATCAATCCAACGCAAATTGTACCTGCGGGGCCAGATCTTGACCTGGATTCAGCGCACGGTAGAGAGCGCCTTTAATCCCAACCCCTTATGCTTGCATGCTCGAAGTAACACTTTACTTCGGGCTTCCCCTCAATTTTTTTGATTCGAACGATTGTTCAATCTCACTCACAGATTAATAACAGAAAGCGCCTAAACTTATGATTAGAAGCTGTTTATCGTCTAAGGAGTGGGATGGATATCAACGGATTTATAGTTGGCGACAACCATATTTGGAACCTTTTTATTTCTCTGTTGCTTGGAGCAATAATCGGTACTCAGCGTGGGTGGGTATTGCGCCATAACCTCGAAGGTAGCCGGATGGCAGGGATCAGGACTTTTTCTCTTGTTGGCTTGTTGGGAGGATTAACGGCGATCCTTGCCAACCTTTACACCCCTTTGCTTATTGGCTTTGCACTTATCGCATTAATCATGCTAGCAGGTATTGCCTACATCATTCAGCAAAGAAGAAGCAGCAGTGTCAGTATCACTGGTGTGGTTAGCTTGCTGATTACCTTTGTTATTGGTTGCTTAGCATTGTCTGGCCAAGCAGTGTTGGCGGCTTCAGCCGCGGTGATAACGGCTTTGGTTTTAGACAACAAGCGAGAGCTGCATAATGCGCTGCAGAAGCTTCAAGAGTACGAGTTAGACGCGGCCTTGAGCTTACTATTGATCTCTATCGTGCTACTGCCATTGTTACCGAATAAATCTTATGGCCCATGGAATGCGTTGAACCCTTATGAGATTTGGTGGATGGTCGTTCTTATCGCCAGTATTTCTTTTGTCGGTTATTTTGCGATTAAGATTGGTGGGGCAAAGCGCGGAATACTATTCACATCCGTCTTTGCTGGCCTCAGCTCCTCGACGGCTCTTACGCTTCAGTTTTCTCAGCTATCGCGAGAACAGCCCAATATAAGCTCGTTACTCGCTAGTGGTATTTTGCTCAGTTGCGGGACGATGTTTCCGCGGTTAGTGATTATTTTAGCTGTATTAAACCCACCTTTAGTCAAACTGCTTTGGCCTGTTGTGATGTCTATGATGCTGACGATGTATCTGTTCGCATGGTGGATTTGGCGCAAAAGTGATGCTGAAAAAATAGAGCAGTCAAATAACCAAAAGAACCCACTTGCTTTGCGTGCAGCGGTGTTTTTTGGCGTTGTTCTAGCTGTAATTATGCTGCTTTCGCACGCGTTATCGGATTGGTTTGGCAGTGCAGGTACGCTGATGCTGGCAGCGGTTTCAGGGATCACGGATGTCGATGCAATTTCTTTGGCACTGGGCCGGCAAAGCACTTTAACGCTTTCGATTTCGACTGCTGTGCTCGGGATTTTAATAGCGGCTTCGGTGAATACGTTAGTAAAAATGGGGATGGTTATCGTGATAGGGGATAAGGCTTTAGCTCGCCAAGTGTCTCCCGCGATGTTAATGACTGTTCTGACTGGCGCTGCCGTTTTTGTATTGATGCGATGAAGCATAAAAAAGCCCTCGAAGAATCGAGGGCTTTGAATATTCAATCAAGCAGAGAAAAGAATTAATTTTGCTCTTGCGTTGCTTGGATTGCTGTTAGAGCGATTGTGTATACGATATCGTCTACTAGAGCACCACGAGACAGGTCGTTTACTGGCTTGCGCATACCTTGCAGCATTGGACCGATAGATACTAGGTCTGCTGAACGCTGTACCGCTTTGTAAGTCGTGTTACCCGTGTTTAGATCTGGGAATACGAATACTGTCGCTTTACCTGCTACTGGAGAGTTTGGCGCTTTAGAAGCTGCAACGTTTTCCATGATAGCTGCGTCGTACTGTAGAGGACCGTCGATGATCAGGTCAGGACGTTTCTCTTGAGCAAGTTTTGTTGCTTCACGTACTTTATCAACGTCTGCACCCTTACCAGATTCACCAGTAGAGTAAGAGATCATTGCTACGCGTGGGTCGATACCGAATGCCGCTGCAGAATCAGCAGATTGGATTGCGATTTCAGCAAGCTGCTCAGCCGTTGGATCTGGGTTGATAGCACAGTCACCGTAAACCAGCACTTGATCAGGCAGAAGCATGAAGAAGACTGAAGATACGATAGACGCGTTAGGTGCCGTCTTGATGATCTGGAACGGAGGTACGATCGTGTTTGCCGTCGTATGAACCGCACCAGAAACTAGACCGTCAACTTCATCATTCTCAAGCATCATTGTGCCAAGGAATACTGAATCTTGTAGCTTCTCGCGAGCGACCACTTCAGTCATACCTTTCGCACCACGTAGTTCAACTAGACGAGCTACGTAGTTTTCACGGATTGCATCAGAGTCAATGATTTGAACGCCAGCGCCCAGCTCAACACCTTGTTGCGATGCGACACGTTTGATCTCTTCTGGGTTACCTAGAAGTACACATTCTGCGATGCCGCGCTCAGCACAGATAGCGGCTGCTTTTACTGTACGTGGCTCATCACCTTCAGGCAGTACGATACGTTTACCCGCTTTACGAGCGAACTCAGTCAACTGGTAACGGAATGCTGGTGGGCTTAGACGACGAGACTTTTGAGTGCCTTCTGTCATTGACTCAATCCAGTTACCGTCGATGTGGCTAGCTACGTGTTCATTAATGAACTCGATACGTTGCTTATCATCCGCAGGAACTTCTAAGCTGAAGCTCTGTAGGTTTAGAGATGTTTGCCAAGTATTACCGTTAGCTTTGAAGATAGGTAGACCTGTCTCAAAAGCTGGCTTACATAGGTCAACGATCTCTTCTGGCATGTCGTAACCGCCAGTAAGAAGGACAGCACCGATATCAACACCGTTCATTGCAGCAAGAGAAGCCGCAACAATAACGTCTGGGCGGTCTGCTGAAGTAACTAGCAGTGAACCTGGACGGAAGTGCTCAATCATGTGCGGCAGTGAACGCGCACAGAACGTGATGCTCTTAATGCGACGAGTGTTAATATCGCCTTCGTTGATTACTTCAGCTTGTAGGTGCTTCGCCATATCGACTGCACGAGTCGCAATTAGGTCGATGCTCCATGGTACGCAACCAAGAACACGGATTGGAGAAGTGTTGAAGATCTCCATCACTTTCATTTCGTTTTGCTTGGCGCTATCTGCGTCGTCAAAGATCTCAGATAGGTCAGGGCGGGTACGGCCTGCTTCATCTACTGGAGCGTTAAGTTTGTTGATGATAACGCCAGAGATGTTTTTGTTTTTAGTGCCACCAAAGTTAGAACATGCTACTTCGATGCGCTCTTTTAGCTGTGCAGGGTTGTCTGTACCAGGCGTTGCAACAAGAACGATTTCCGCACCTAGAGTCGCTGCAATTTCAGCGTTTACTTGGTTTGCGAATGGGTGTTTACGAGTAGGTACAAGACCTTCGATTAGCGTTACTTCCGCATCTTTGTTGATTTGGTTGTAGCGCTCTACTACTGTTTCCAGTAGCTCGTCCATGTTGTCGTTACCGATCAATGAGTCAGCAACAGACATTGGCATAGGTTCGCCAATCTTAATATCGCTGTTAACACCAACGATGGTAGAAGTCAGATCTGGTTGATCGTTGCCAGTGCGTGGCTGAGAGATAGGCTTGTAGAAAGAAACCTTAACGCCTTTGCGCTCCATTGCGCGAAGAACACCCATGCTTACGCTTGTAAGACCAACACCAGCGCTTGCAGGGATAAGCATAATAGTACGAGACATTCGTAGAGTACCTTTAGCTATTGGGATAAAAGCTCAACTGCGTATTCCTTGGAGTGGAATAGGAGTTGAGCCCCTGTAAAAAAACTGGCTGGCGCTTATCGCTAAGGCCAACCAGTTTAAGTCAATTAAAGACCTGCTAGGCGTGCAGTGTCTTCAGCGATGACTAGCTCTTCGTTAGTAGAGATAACCATTGCAGGGATACGGCTGTCAGCAGTAGTGATTGTACCTTCGCCGCCGAAACGAGCTTTAAGGTTAGCTTCACCATCCACTTCGATACCGAAGATACCTAGACGGTTTAGAACCATTTCACGGATAGGGCCAGAGTTTTCACCGATACCGCCAGTGAATACGATAGCGTCTAGACGACCTTCTAGAGTCGCAGTGTAACCCGCAACGTACTTAGCTAGGCGGTGACAGAACACGTCCATCGCGCGAGTTGCTTCTTCTTTTTCACCGTAGTTGTCTTCAACAAAACGACAGTCAGAAGTCACTTCTGTTAGACCTTGTAGGCCAGACTCTTTAGTTAGCATCGTGTTGATTTGCTCAACAGAGTAACCAAGTGTGTCGTGTAGGTGGAAAATGATCGCAGGATCAATATCACCACAACGAGTACCCATTACTAGGCCTTCTAGTGGAGTAAGACCCATAGAAGTATCTACAGACTTACCGTCTTTGATTGCACATACAGATGCACCGTTACCTAGGTGACAGTTGATGATGTTTAGTTCGTCAGCTGGTTTACCTAGACGCTCAGCTGCTTCGCGAGCGATAAATAGGTGAGAAGTACCGTGCATACCGTAACGACGGATACCGTGCTCTTTGTATAGGTTGTATGGAAGAGCGTATAGGTACGCTTCTTCAGGCATTGTTTGGTGGAAAGCAGTATCAAACACAGCAACGTTTTTAAGTGCTGGGAAAGATTTTTGTGCTGCTTTGATACCGATGATGTGTGCTGGGTTGTGAAGAGGTGCAAGAGTTGCACAGTCTTCGATACCTTTAAGAACTTCATCAGTGATTAGTGCAGATTGAGTAAACTGCTCACCGCCGTGTACTACACGGTGACCGATAGCAGCTAGGTTCTCAGAAAGCTCTGGCTTAGAAGCAAGAATAGTTTCTACCATGAACGCTAGCGCTTCTTCGTGTGCTGCACCGTTACCTAGTTGAGCTTCGTGTTTACCGTCAAGTTTCCACTTGATACGTGCTTCAGGAAGATGAAGACATTCAGCAAGACCTGATAGATGCTCGTCGCCGTTCTCGGCATCAACAACAGCAAATTTAAGAGAAGAACTACCGCAGTTTAAAACTAAAACTAGCTTAGACATGAGTGACTACCTGTTATTCGTCTGATTTAAATAAATCAGTGAGGATGAAAATTAATCACAAGAATAGACGATGCTGAAAATGCCGCGTACTAATCTTGGTCAAAAAAACTTCTAATTCCATATAATAATGACAGTGGTGACTCCAGATCACCACGTTTGCATCCTTGCAGATAGGTCTCAGGAGTTGCGTATCTGCTAAATAACAGCAACAATGAGATAGTGGGTCTGCAAAGGATAACGATAAGCGCCAATGATAACAAAAAAAATTTGAAAGAATATTAACTTTTATCATTTTTTTGCGCTTTCAGTTTAATCTTTCAATTAATTTTTAGTTTATGCCCCAAGCTAAAGTGAGAGAGTCGTATGAGTAACAAAGTCGGATTAGTTCATAGCCTAAGAAATGGGCAGAAGTACATGGATATTTGGCCGATGCGAAAGGAACTTAATTTGTTGTTTCCTGAGCAACGTATCATTAAAGCGACTCGTTTCGGCATCAAAGTTATGCCTGCTATTGCGGCAATCAGTGTCTTAACGCAAATGGTATTCAACAATTATCAATCCATGCCACAGGCTGTCATTATTGCTCTATTCGCGATCAGTATGCCTATTCAGGGAATTTGGTGGTTGGGAAACCGAGCCAATACTCAATTGCCGCCATCACTCGCTAGTTGGTATCGAGAAATTCATCACAAGATAGTTGAAAGTGGTTTCGCGTTGGAGCCGGTAAAATCACGCCCTAGATATAAAGAGTTGGCGCAGGTGTTAAACCGAGCGTTTCGACAGTTAGACAAAACGTCATTAGAACGTTGGTTCTAAGAGGCGCGGTAGTAAATTAAGAACAACGAATTATTGCTTGAAGCGCTCCTGCCAAGAGCGCTTCTTATTATTGTTAGCCAGCCATACTGATTGCTTGAGCAGGCTCAACGTATTCCAACCCAAAACTCTCGGCGACTTCTTTGCACGTCACTTTGCCGTCAATAACATTTAAACCGCTCAGAAAACCGTTGTCAGAAAGGAGTGCTTCTTTATAGCCTTTATTGGCCAGTTTCACGATATAAGGTAGTGTCGCGTTGTTTAACGCAAAAGTGGAAGTTCGTGCAACTGCTCCTGGCATATTGGCAACACAATAGTGGACAACGTCGTCAACGATATAAGTTGGATCTGCGTGTGTTGTCGCGTGAGAGGTTTCGAAACAACCACCTTGGTCGATGGCTACATCAACCACCGCGGAACCGGACTTCATCTTGGCAATATGGTCTTTTGTTACCAGTTTAGGCGCGGCTGCGCCGGGAATAAGAACGGCACCAATAACCAAATCTGCTTCGAGAACGTGTTTTTCGATCGCATCTTCAGTTGAATAAACTACTTTTGCGCGCCCCTGGAATTCTTCATCTAAACGACGTAATGTGTCTACGTTGCGGTCGAGGATGGTGACATCAGCACGAAGGCCCACAGCCATGCGAGCTGCGTTGGCACCAACAACACCTCCGCCAATGACAACGATTCGAGCTGGTTCGACGCCTGGAACGCCTCCAAGTAGAAGACCGCGGCCACCGTGAGACTTCTCTAAAGTTTGTGCACCAGCTTGAATAGACATGCGACCCGCAACCTCAGACATTGGTGCTAACAGTGGTAAGCGACCCATATTATCTGTTACAGTTTCATATGCTATACAGATAGCTTTGCTCTTGATTAGCTCATCAGTTTGTGGAAAATCTGGTGCTAGGTGCAAATAGGTAAACAAAATTTGCCCCTCACGGAGCATGGCTCGCTCAACAGACTGAGGTTCTTTAACCTTAACTATCATTTCTGCTGTGGTGAATACCTCAGCGGCAGTAGGCAGAATGGATGCACCTACAGCGATGTAATCATCGTCTGAAAAACCGATACCCGCACCGGCATTGGTTTCTATAAAAATTTGGTGGCCTTGAGATACAAGCTCGCGAACGCTTGCAGGGATCAAGCCTACGCGGTACTCATGGTTTTTGATTTCCTTTGGTACGCCAATGATCATCCTGACTCCTTATTTTATGTTAGTTTAAAAATCAGTTCATAGTTGTAAAAGCTACTGTGTAGGGTATTTGTTGGATGTATATCTAGTGTAGGTGTGATGTAATAAAATTTGATACTAAATATTAAAAAGTTGTAGTATATTTTTTTGCAAGGAAGTAATAAGGTGGAATAAAAAAATGGCAGACAACAATAAGAAGCCGTCCAAGGATTTAGACCGTATCGATCGCAACATTCTTAATGAATTACAGAAAGATGGTCGTATTTCAAATGTAGAGCTATCTAAGCGAGTAGGGCTTTCTCCTACACCGTGTTTAGAGCGTGTGCGTCGTCTAGAGCGTCAAGGGTACATTACGGGGTATACCGCGTTATTAAATCCTCAATATCTTGATGCCTCTCTACTTGTTTTCGTAGAAATTACCTTAAATCGTGGTGCGCCAGACGTGTTTGAGCAATTTAACACTGCGGTTCAAAAACTCGATGATATTCAAGAGTGTCACCTAGTTTCTGGTGATTTTGATTACTTGCTGAAAACACGCGTATCAGACATGAGTGCTTACCGTAAATTGTTAGGTGATACCTTGCTGCGTCTTCCTGGGGTTAATGACACCCGTACTTACGTTGTAATGGAAGAAGTCAAGCAAACCAACCAATTGGTAATCAAGACACGTTAATTAAACTCAGTTGCGAATACCTTTCGATATTCTGACTTTATGTAATTGGGTTTTAAGTTCTGATATGGTTAAATCGATAGTCCGAGCGGCAATGCTGCTCGGACTATTTTTTTCATATATATCTAAGATAAGTTGGTCATGTTCAAAGAGAACAGAAGTAAAGTTGAAACAATAATTAAAACTGGAGAAGAGCCTCAGTCTTCCCGTTTGTCTGGCCCACAGCGAATCAAAGAGTGCATGCTGATTGTCGTTGTGTTGCTCTCTATTTTGTTATCCGTCGCTCTGATGACATTTAGCCCTGCCGATCCTTCGTGGTCTCAAACTGCGTGGGGGGCAGATGTAGAAAATGCTGGTGGATTGCTAGGAGCTTGGCTGGCTGACACGCTTTTCTTTACATTCGGTTCTCTCGCTTACCCGATCCCTTTTATTATCACCGCAGCGGCGTGGGTTGTCCTTCGTAAGAGAGATGAAGATGACCCCCTTGATTTAATGTTGTGGGGTACGCGATTACTGGGTTTAACCGTTTTAATCCTGACGAGCTGCGGTTTAGCGGATATTAATTTTGATGACATCTGGTACTTTTCATCAGGTGGTGTCATTGGGGATGTTTTGACCACGCTTGCGCTTCCGACGTTAAATGTACTCGGTACGACCCTTGTTTTACTCTTCCTTTGGGGAGCGGGGTTTACGCTATTAACGGGCATATCTTGGTTGACGATAGTTGATTGGCTGGGCAGTACGGCAATTTCACTCTTCACTGGTTTGGTCAATAAGATCCGTGGTGAACATGAAGAAGTCCTAGAGCCACAGCTAGCAACCATTGCGGAAAATAGCGGAGAGCAGCTTGCGTTTGCAGAGCCTAAGCATGCCCGTGATGAAGAACTCGAGTACGCGAATGAGCCGCAACGTCGTTTTAATATACACATGCCGGATACCCGTAAAGAGCCAGTCTTTAGTCAAGAACCGATTGCGGAAGATAGAACACCTGTAACACCAGCTCAAGACGTTGCGCCAGTTAAGCAGGAGCCCGTGTACGTTGAGCCTCAACCAGAGCCACAACCTGACCCGGTTCCTTCTTATGACGTGCAGGAGAGCGTTGAGCGTTCAGCCTTATTAGGTGCAACGATCGAAGAGCTTGAAGCCGCTGCACAGTATGAAGATTCGATGGCCCAGCAAGCAGAAGGACCGTCAAATCCAAGCCCGAATGTTTACCAAGATACAGAAATAGATGAGGCGGAAACAGCCACTCATCATGACACAGAACAACCGTTACCTTGGTCTAGCGCTCAGCCGGATGTAGAAGAGGATCTGACTCAGCCTGTGATCGAAAAGCAAGGTTTAGAGGATATCGCGTCCCATATTGAACCTGATCCTATTCATCAAGAGCCGGTCATTTCGACTTTTGATGTTGCTGAGGAAGAGTCCGTCCAACCTGCAGTGGCAGAAGTAGAAGAAGTTTCGCAACAAGATGAAGACGTGGCAGCATTCCAAAATATTGTCTCTGATGCTCAGGCGAAAGTTGCTGCGCAACAAAACCCGTTTTTAGTTCAGCAAGAGCCGAACTTGCCTAAACCAACAGAGCCAATGCCAACACTTGAGCTACTCTACCATCCAGAAAAACGTGAAAACTTCATCGATCGCGATGCATTGGAAGAGATCGCTCGTCTCGTTGAAGCTAAGCTTGCAGACTACAAGATTAAAGCGGAAGTGGTGGATATTTTCCCTGGCCCCGTGATTACGCGCTTTGAGCTGGATCTGGCTCCGGGTGTGAAAGTGAGTCGAATTTCTGGTTTATCGATGGACTTAGCGCGTTCGCTGTCAGCAATGGCTGTCCGCGTGGTGGAGGTTATTCCTGGTAAGCCCTATGTTGGCCTAGAGTTGCCAAATATGAGTCGTCAGACGGTTTATTTTTCTGATGTAGTTGGTAGCCAGCAGTTTATCGAAGCAAAATCACCGACAACGGTAGTGCTTGGTCAAGATATTGCGGGTGAAGCGGTTGTCGCTGATTTATCTAAAATGCCTCATGTGCTGGTCGCTGGTACCACAGGTTCGGGTAAATCTGTTGGCGTTAACGTGATGATTTTGAGCATGCTCTATAAATCGACACCAGAAGACGTTCGCTTCATCATGATTGACCCGAAAATGCTGGAGCTATCCATCTACGAGGGCATTCCACACCTATTATCGGAAGTGGTTACCGATATGAAAGATGCGTCAAACGCATTGCGTTGGTGTGTTGGGGAGATGGAACGCCGCTATAAGCTGATGTCAGCACTGGGCGTGCGTAATATCAAAGGTTTCAACGATAAACTCAAAATGGCGGCAGAAGCGGGGCATCCAATCCATGATCCTTTATGGCAGCCAGGAGACAGTATGGACGAGCATCCACCACTGTTAGAGAAACTGCCATATATCGTGGTGGTGGTTGACGAGTTCGCTGATCTGATGATGGTCGTGGGTAAGAAAGTTGAAGAGCTTATTGCGCGCCTTGCACAAAAAGCACGAGCTGCTGGTATTCACCTCATATTGGCGACTCAACGTCCTTCAGTCGATGTGATCACAGGTCTGATTAAAGCAAACATTCCAACGCGCGTTGCCTTTACAGTATCAACCAAGACGGACTCTCGAACCATTCTAGACCAAGGCGGTGCCGAATCACTGCTTGGTATGGGTGATATGTTGTACCTTCCACCTGGCTCGAGCCATACCATTCGTGTCCATGGCGCATTTGCATCCGATGACGATGTTCATGCGGTGGTTAATAACTGGAAAGCTCGTGGTAAGCCAAATTACATCGAAGAGATTACTAATGGCGATCAGGGGCCAGAAGCTCTTCTACCAGGTGAAAAACCGGAAGGTGATGAAGATGTGGATCCGTTGTTCGACCAAGTTGTTGAACACGTAGTCCAGTCCCGTCGAGGCTCCGTGTCGGGTGTTCAACGTCGCTTTAAGATTGGTTATAACCGTGCGGCACGTATCGTTGAGCAACTGGAAGCTCAAGGTATTGTCAGTGCACCGGGCCACAATGGTAATCGCGAGGTGTTAGCGCCAGCACCTGGAAGGGATATGAACTGATACCAGCAATAATAGGTAAATAAAAAACGCAGGTAAGAACCTGCGTTTTTTTATATTTAGATAAAGAGCTAGTGTCATTTGCTCTTAGCAAATTGAGAAAGAACAATGATGGCAAGTGCCGCAAGGTTCGCCGCAAAAATCACTACTAGCCATTGTGGCATTGATAGAGTCAGGAATTGCCAAACAATCTCGCTGCAGTCTCCGTATGCTTCAAACATCCATGGTGCCCACTGGTTTATCGGTGCCCAGTCTGGGAAGGTCACAAACAGGTCACATGTTGCAAAAGGCGATGGATTAAACTGGTAATCGACGTGCTGCATCGATAGCTCCAATCCTTTGTAGGCACTTGCGCCCCAAGCGGCTAAACCTAACCAGCGGAATACAGGGTTATTTGGTGCAATCAGCCCAATGATTGCGGCTCCCCCAATTCCTAGCATTGCCACTCTTTCATAGATACACATGACGCAAGGAGATAGCATCATTACATGCTGGAAGAACAGAGCACATGCTTCAAAAAATAGGACGAAGATAAGTAATAAAAGCCAAGATAGTCGGCCTTGAGAAAATGCTTTGATTGCAGAAAAAATATTCACAGAGGTACCTTGATTATAAAAAAAGCTCTGACATATCAGAGCTTTTTATCTCGTAAAAGTTTCAGTATCAACAAAAACTTTTCAAATTATGGATTAGTGACCACTTGATACTGCTTGAATCACTTCGCCGGTGTGGTGTGAAATCCAACCTGCATCGTAAAACCACTGAGTCATTGGCTCAACAAAGAACATGATACCTGCAAGACCAACGATAGCTAATACGATGGTGTATGGCAGGGCCATGATAACCATTCGACCGTATGACAGGCGAATTAGCGGAGCAAGTGTCGAGGTCAACAAGAATAGGAACGCTGCTTGGCCGTTTGGAGTCGCAACAGAAGGTAGGTTAGTACCTGTATTGATGGCAACAGCAAGTAAGTCGAACTGATCGCGGTTGATAACGCCTTCAACAAGTGCCGTTTTCACTTCATTAATGTAAACCGTACCAACGAACACGTTATCGGAAACCATCGAAAGCAAACCGTTCGCAATGTAGAACATCGCGAGCTGGGTGCCTTTATCTTCAACGTGCAATACCGCATCGATGACGGGTTTGAATAGCTGCTGGTCGATGATCACGGCAACAATAGAGAAGAAAACAGCCAATAACGCGGTAAATGGCAGTGCTTCTTCAAACGCTTTACCAAGAGAGTGCTCTTCGATAACGCCCGTGAATGCCGTCGCAAGGATAATAACAGACAGACCAATCAGACCCACTGCCGCCAAGTGAAGGGCGAGGCCAACGATCAGCCAAACAGCGATGATACCTTGTACCCACAGTTTGGCGACGTCTTGATTGGTACGGGTTTGACGTTCTTCGGTGTCGAAATCTACCAGGATCTTACGAACATTGTCTGGAAGGCGGGCGCCGTAACCAAACACTTTAAACTTCTCTACCAAGACACAGGTCGCAAGACCACAAACAAATACTGGCGCAGTTACTGGTAGCATACGGATGATGAATTCACCAAACTGCCAACTTGCTTGATCTGCGATGATTAAGTTTTGCGGTTCACCTACCATTGTCATTACGCCGCCAAGCGCTGTACCTACACCCGCGTGCATAAGCAATGAGCGTAAAAATGCGCGGTAGTTTTCAAGGTCATCACGCGTCAGTTCTGACAGATGGTCATCGCGTGTATGGTCATGCACAGCACTAGAACCTTTGCCTGATGCAACCTTGTGGTAAATCGCGTAGAAGCCAACAGCCACGCTGATTACAACAGCGATAACGGTCAGTGCATCAAGGAAGGCTGAAAGAAACGCCGCTGCAAAGCAGAAGGCGACAGACAGCATCGACTTAGAGCGAATACCTAGGAGAATTTTGGTAAAAATGAACAGCAGAAGCTGTTTCATAAAGTAGATACCCGCAACCATGAAGATCAAAAGTAGTAACACTTCAATGTTAGCGACAAGCTCATGTTTAACTTGTTCTGCGCTGGTCATGCCAATCGCGATCGCTTCGATTGCGAGCAAGCCACCTGGTTGAAGAGGGTAGCATTTTAGCGCCATCGCGAGAGTGAAAATAAACTCTGCAACTAGCAACCAACCTGCAACAAAAGGATCAACTAGGAAGAAGACAATAGGGTTAACAATTAGAAATGAGATGATGGCAACTTTGTACCAATCTGGGGCTTTACCAAGAAAGTTCTTAATAAACGCATTTCCGAGTGAAATCGGCATGATCGTAATACTCTTGTATGTTGTTATGAATCGACACTACAGATGCTTGCGTTCATAAATCGGAGCAATAACAACTTAAACCACGCCTGAAGAGTACGTGGAGATGGCTGATACTTAGGGTAGGCACCCGATCCAACAGCGACTTAGAAAAACAACATGGGTATTTACAATGTGGCCTTGCCAAGTCACTCCCTGAGAAGACAAGCACTCCTTACTTCGGTCGTCACTCTACTCTTCAGTATGATTTAGTCAATAATTAAGTCGAACTAAGCAATTGGATTCAGAGTTTTTTGTCAAAAAACGCGATCTGAGTGGCGTAAACTTCCCAGGAGAGTTGTTAAAACCTTCTACTACTGGCAAGACTGGCTTGAAGCTTGAAAATAACAGTGAAATCACGCGTATTTTTGCTGGAATGATACGGGTAATTTTGCAAATTTGGAATCTAAGTATTAACCAATAAATCTAGCATTTACAGTTAGTTGTATGTGTTAATTTTTTATTAAACTTGGAAATAAATGCCTTATTCATTGATGTGAATATGCAAAATACTCGTTGCACAATTAGAGTTAATGCTCAAAGCGTGTTTGACACCAAGTTTACTTGGGAGTGGTTTCCGATATCTAATAACTAGTGGTATGATGAGTTCTATTAGACCCATATAAATAAAATATTGGATACAACATAGATGGTCATAAAGGCAAAGAGCCCAGCTGGATTTGCAGAAAAATACATTATTGAAAGTATTTGGAAAGGACGCTTCCCTCCTGGCTCTATTTTACCTGCAGAACGAGAGCTCTCCGAACTTATTGGTGTAACCCGAACAACTTTACGTGAAGTACTTCAGCGTTTGGCTCGTGATGGTTGGTTAACTATTCAGCATGGTAAACCCACTCGAGTTAACCAGTTTATGGAAACATCGGGTTTGCATATCTTAGATACGCTAATGACATTAGACGCAGGGAATGCAACGTCTATTGTTGAAGATTTGCTTGCAGCACGTACGAACATCAGCCCGATTTTCATGCGCTACGCTTTCAAAGCGAACAAAGAAAGCTCAGAGAAAACCATCTCAAACGTTATTGAGTCATGTGAAGCACTTATGGCAGCTGACTCATGGGATGCGTTTATGGAGTCTTCCGCTTACGCTGACAAGATTTTGCAACACGTAAAAGACGATGGCGAGAAAGATGAAGCAAAACGCCAGTCGATTCTTGTAGCTAAAACGTTTAACTTTTACGATTACATGCTATTTCAACGTTTGGCATTCCATTCAGGCAACCAGATTTATGGTTTGATCTTCAATGGGTTGAAAAAACTGTATGACCGCGTTGGTAGCTACTATTTCTCAAACCCAGATGCTCGTAATCTAGCTTTGAACTTTTATCGTGACTTGCTAGATGTTTGTGAATCAGGTGATCGTGATAGGATCCTGATAGTTGTACGTAACTATGGAATGGAAAGTGCGCAAATCTGGAATAAGATGAAGATGACACTTCCGACTAATTTTACGGAAGATGACAGCTAACTAAAGCATGTTCAACGAATAATAAAAAAACCGCCTCGGCGGTTTTTTTATTAACTGAGTGGCGTGCGGCTACATTACTATTAGCAGTCTGCACACTCTTCATCGCTACCGCCAGCCTCTTGAAACCAACGAGTTAGATGCGCTCTTAAATCTTTGAGTTCGTCCGGGCCAATTAGAGCGAGCCCTAGATCTTCAGCGCGCGTAATATCGTTATGGCGTAGGGGGCGGAAACTCACTAACATTGCGCGGGCTTGTAAGCCTCCGAGCAAGTCTCTCAATGATTCTAGCTTGTATAGCGTATCATCGCCGTCGTCTCGCATGCCTTTTGTCTTACACTCGATTATATGCAGCTTGTTATTTACCACTGTCGCGACATCGAGTTCGTTTCGTACTTCTCTTTCACCAAGCTGGCGATAAACTTGAACGTTCAGCGAACGATCTTGGATAGTTGGCATGTCTTTTTGAATCTGACGCACGGTACTGTGAACAAGAGTTTCAAGCCATTCACCATTAGAAAAACGACGTGCGTCTTCGTTGGCAAATGTCAGAATACCATTCTCATAAGTTGCGATTTCCGCTTCGACTAGGTCGTTTAGCAACATATTGAGTTCGCGATATCCTTGCTGCTTTTCTGACAGCTCCACGTCAAGTTTTTGTTCTTTGCGACAGGTTGTTGCCAAGTAATTGAGAGTCGCAAGGCCCGGACCGAGCTCTAGGGCATTACTTGCCCAACGTTCGCCTAATTCGTAGAGTTTTTGATCAAGCTGTGGTGGTAATTCGTTCTGATTAAATTCCCCTCGCGCACCAAAAATCGTTAAGTAATCGTCAATCGTAATGCGGTCTTGGACTTGAGTGTCTTCCTTACCGTCAGGGTATAACCAGCATAGTCGGTCGGTACTTGGCTCAACGACAAAAATAGGCCAGTGGTATGAGCGTGATATCTCATATACCGATAACAGGCGATGACGAAGGCCACAGCTTGCGTTCAGCTTGATGTCTTTAGAGCGTTGCTGTAAATCTTTGGCAAGAACGGCAAGAGCCTGTTTAATTTTAGAAGGATTGGCAACGTTTGGAATTTCGAAGAATTCAGACGTGATTTGACGTTTTGTTAGTACTTTATGAAGGCGAGTAAATATCTCTTCTTGGGCTTTTACGCCGATAAAAACGATATGGTTACTGATAGTACGATTGTCTAGCAACGGGGTTACCAAGCGAATTGGATCTTGGTCGATGATGCCAACATGAATTGCCATAACTGTTCCTCAAGTATGGCTTGCAAAAAAGTGTGACAGAAAACTGGCAAGCCTATTACCCATATAGTGTCATAGGTTATAAAAAACAAGGGCAACGAGAAAAATTAGTTGCCCTTGTTTTTCTATTAAGTGTTGTTATAGCTTGAATTTATGGACCAACTCTCCCTGTTGATTGGCCATTGTTGTTAGGTTTGTGCTTGTGCGGGCAATCTGGGCCATGGCTTGATAGTTTTGTTCAGCGATTAGGTTTATCTCCTCAATATTGCGAGCTATATCACTTGATGTTGTACTTTGCTCTGCCGCTGCTTGAGATATCTGTGAGCTCATCCGGCTGAACTCAGTAACCAAGGATTGAATTTCTTGCATAGTGTGATTCGCACTTGAGGCCTGTTCGACAGATTCCGTCATGTCAGTCATACAGCTTTGTATCTCTCTACTCGCAGAGGTAGAACTCGATTGGAGGCTGGTAATCATTGTTTCTATCTCGGAGGTCGAATCTGTGGTTCTTTGTGCCAAAACGCGGACCTCGTCGGCAACAACCGCAAAACCACGCCCTTGCTCACCCGCACGCGCTGCTTCTATGGCTGCATTGAGTGCCAATAAGTTGGTTTGTTCCGCTATATTTCGAATCACATCTAAGATAGTGCCTATCTGGCTACTTAAAGCTTGCAGTTCGCTGACGGTGCTGGCCGATTGAGTTAACCGAGACTCAAGCTGTGTTATTGTGTTGATATTGCTAAGCATGACCTTTCGGCCTGATTCAGAGGCACTTTCAACGCTTTCGATCATCCTTTGCGAATCTTGCGCATTTTGTGCGACTTCTTGCACTGATTGAGACATCTCGGTCATCGCTGTGGCGACATTAGCGGTTTGTTGGCGTTGCTGATTAAGCTGTATTTGTGCTTGAGATGAAGTGGTTTGGTTGGTATTCGCCGTTGTCGTGAGATCATCCGAAGCGTCGCTAATCTTCACTAAGATATCGTGCAGACTGTCTGTGAGAGTATTAATGTGCTCGCTTACGCGGCTAAATTCATTGTTATAGCGAATATCAATACGCTGAGTCATATCGCCGTTCGTCAAATGCTCTAATGTGGCCAGAATACGGCTTAGAGGCTTGCGAACGCTTTGCGCGATATGGTAACTGATCCCTAGAGCCAGAATGATTGCAATAGATCCAACTGTGATAGAGCCAATAACGCCTTGATCATAAACCTTGGCAGCATCGAATAACGAGTCATGTAGCTCGGATTGGGCTGCATCGCTAAAGGTGTTTAACGTTGCCATGATTTGGTCAACTTCTGACGTCAAACTTTCAACATTGCTGTAAAGCGCACTTTTAGCGACCAGGTATGAGTTATGTTGGTCAAGTACGCCACCTTTTTTACCTATATCTGTACTGAATTGTTCAACTGATGCGTCAAATGCATTCTTTATTTCAGGGAGTTGAGCAGCCAGCCCTCGGTACGCGTAATTTAAGTGAGTGACGGCTTTCTTGCTTTTTGGCCACTGCTTTAGCAACCAACTCGGTATCGCTGCTTGCCAGTGCATCAGAGGTGATCACTTCTGCGTCTTTGAGTTTAATGAAGTAGCTTTTCGCCATGATTTTCAGAGAAATGCTACTTTGCTCGTCAATGTACTCCTTCATTCCTGCGCTTAGCTCAGAATGAAGTCTCTGGAACCTACGGCTTGATTTCTGCACCTGCGCTTGAGCTTCAAACATAGCTCGATAGTTAGACATGGCTTCTTTTGCTTGGGCAAAGTAGCGTTCTTTCTGCGTGTTTAGCAGCGCCATGCTGCTTTCTAATCCGCTTTGATTAAGGCTAGCCGCTTGGTCAAGTTCTGCTAGGGCATTTTCATATTGCTCTTGGGCGAGGTCGAACTGATGTGAAATCTCATCCATACGCTCAAAGCTTTGAGTCGTCAGATAATCTTTGAAAAGTTTATCCGTCGATAATAGAGTCACACTAGTGAGGTTGGCCTGCGATACCAGTGGTAATGCCGCATTGGCGACGTTGTCAAAATCGGTATGTATTTTTTGCATTCCCCTCATTGTTAGCAGTGTTGTGGCAGCAAACATAAAGATGATCAATGCGAAACCAGCGTACATGCGCCGAATCACCGAGCCTTTCATGGACTTCTCCTAACTCTTATTTTGTCTTAGAAAATTAACAAATATTCCTCTGTTTCATTGATAGCGAGATGTGTATTTTAGGAGTGAGGCGACAAAATTCATTTGCAGGCTGTTTGTTCGTCATGTTTATTGACGGTAATCGTTGTTTTTCATTGGTTATTTTGCCTAGCTTGACGCATACTCGACAACTGCAGACAGAGACAAGATTAAATACGGAGCACTTCATGGCTGAAGAAACCATTTTTAGTAAGATTATTCGTAAAGAAATCCCAGCAGATGTTGTTTATCAAGACGACCTGGTGACCGCTTTTCGTGATATTAATCCTCGTGCACCAAGCCATATTCTGATCATTCCAAATAAGCTTATTCCGACTGTGAATGATGTGACGGATGAAGATGAAGCGTTAATGGGGCGTATGTTTGTTGTTGCACGTAAACTTGCCAAAGAAGAGGGGATTGATGAAGACGGGTACCGTTTAATCGTCAACTGTAACTCTCACGGTGGGCAGGAAGTTTACCATATTCACATGCATCTTCTGGGCGGCAGACCACTTGGCCCAATGCTAATGAGTTAATCAGCACATCCTTTATTGAGTGTCGGTGAAACTTTTTGCCGACACTGCCATCATATATTCTTATCTATAATCATTATTTAAGTTCATTGGAGTACGAGGTGCGTAATTACGTTCAACTCGCATTCATTATTGCCTGTTCTACTCTTCTTTCTGCGTGCGCGAGCTTTTCGGCAGGTAATTTGTTTAGTCATTACAGTGCGCAAAATGAGTTGATGCATCAGGCAGTTAAGTCGGGAAATTACCAGGAAGCGGAAGCCTTGTTACCTGATTATATTGCCGGTGATGTATTGGATAACTTGGAAAAAGGGCGCGTGTATTTGCTGAATGAGCACTTCGAAGAGAGTAAAACCTCGTTTGAACGAAGTGACTTTTCGGTCAGAGAGCTTCAGGAACAGGCCACGATTTCCGTATCCGAGTCTGCTGCTAGTTTAAGCTCGTTGGCTGTCAACGATAACCTTACAACATACTACCCCGCAGATTACGAATTAGGTTTCCTTCACCTGTACTTAGCCCTTAATTATCTTCAAGAAAATGACTTAGAAGGGGCTTTGGTAGAGGTGCGTCGAGCGAATACTGTGCAAGAACGTGCCAAGAGAGAAAGAGAGCAAGAACTAGAATCGGCACAAAATCAGCTGAAAAATCAGGGGTTATCGCCGAATTTAGGCAGCATTCTTTCTCAGTACCCTGATGCAGGAGATACCTTAAAAGCCGTTCAGAACAGCTATTTGCTCCTGCTTTCTGCGCTACTGTATGAAGCGGATGGAGATTTAAATAGTGCCTATGTTGACTATCGACGAGCATTGGCTGTAGAGCCAAACAACCCACAAATTGTTGAAGGAGCAAAGCGGGTTGCAAGACGTCTTGGCATGGACTCTGACCTAAAGAAGCTTGAAAAGCGATACGGTGTAACCCGCCCTTTGAGCAGAAATGAGGCTCGAGTCATTATCCTCGAAGAGCAAGGTGTGGTGTCTTCACTGGCGGAGTGGAAGCAAAGTTTACCCCTGTTTGACAGACACGGTCGGGGAGTGCTGTACAGTATCGCGTTGCCTTATTATCCATCTCAAAGTAAGCAGGGCTACTCGCCGTTAGCTCTCAATGATGTTCCCTTAATCAGTGCCCCCTTAACAGACGTAAATCTGATGGCACAAAAGAATCTTACTGAGCGAATGCCTGCGATAGTGATCCGGCAAGTGCTGCGAGTTTGGGCTAAAGACCAGATTCGTCGGCAGGCTGCAAAAGATAATGATGTCGGCAACATATTGTTTAATGTATGGAATGTTCTGACGGAGCAAGCCGATACCCGAAGTTGGTTGACGTTACCTGGCCAGGTTCGCAGCAGTAGCGCAGTGATACAAGCGGGTGAGCAGGTGATGGAAGTCGCGGGTAAGCGTTATGAATTCAATGTTTCAGGAGGGGGGACTGTGTTGGTTTGGGTATCACGCCAAGGGAACAGTGCTACAATTTGGCATAAACAGTTAGGAAATATCCGATGAAGAAATGGTTTATTGCAGCGTTTATCGCATTGGTCATGGTCGGCTGCGCAGACAATACAGCAGGCTTGCGTGTTGATGGCGCTTCACAACGGGTGTTATTCGGTGACAATGTCCTTGCCGGACGGTTGCTGGTTGAAGATATTTACACCACAGAGGAAGCGGGGCATGCGCGTGGTATTGTGCGGCTGGAAAGTCGCTACAACGGTGATCAGTCAATTTTGTATCGCTTCTATTGGTATGATGAGAATGGACTCGAGGTGAATACCAAGCTCGGCCCTTGGCGTCAGGCCATTGTTCGCGGTTTGGAAACCATCATCATTTCTGAAGTGTCTTTGAATCCGGAAGGACGCCAGTTTCGCGTCCAGATTCGCGAAAACAACAATTAGTTCAAACTAAAGGGTGTACTCTTTAGGCTGTGAAAAGAAATTACAACGATAATCTTGAGGATCCAAGAATGAATAAAAGTGTTATCGCACTGCTTGGCTTAGCCGTCATCTTAGGTGGTTGTTCTAATCGCGTATCTTATGGCGATGCTCAGGCAGTGGAAACCACAACGATTGATTTCGGTTCGACCGATTTACAAACCATCGCGGGTGAGATGGTTGATAGCATGATGATGTCGGGCTCGGTAGCGGCGATTACTCGTAACTCACGTCCAATCGTGTTTGTTGAACGTATCAAGAACAAAACAAGCGAACACATCGATACGGAATCCATCACAGACACCATGAGTACTAAGTTACTTAATTCTGGCAAGTTCCGCTTTGTAGATATGGACCGCGTTGAGCAAGTACGTGAGCAGCTGAATTTCCAAAATAATGATCAGCTTGTGAACCAAAGTGCGGCGATCCAGTTTGGTAAAATGGTTGGTGCGCAATATATGTTGTATGGAAACCTTTCTAGTATCGTTAAGAATGCTGGTAGCGACAAAGACGTCTACTATAAAATGACCATGCGTTTGATGGATTTGGAGTCTGGCTTGATTGAATGGGCAGATGAAACGGAAATCCGTAAACAAGAATCAAAAAGCCTACTTGGTTTTTAACAGGTAAGAGGTGATTTATGGCAAGGATGTCTTGGTCTGAAGCATGCCAGCTTGATCGTTCGTTAATGTCATTGGATCACTTCTTTCAAACTCCTCCGGAATACGCGGCAACGCTAACCGGAGGGTTAACCAATCGTTGCTGGAAAATTGTCTCAATGCAAGGCGACGCATTTGTGTGGCGGCCAAGTACAGACATCACCAAAGCGTTCTCTATCTCCAGATTTCAGGAATATCAGATTCTTTCTTCTATTAGTGATTCTGGTATTTCCCCTCAGCCAATACATATCAATGATCAGGGGTTGCTCGTAGAGTGGATTGAAGGCGAATCTTTATCTCATAGCCTTAGTTTTGACGCTTTGCTTGATACCATGATTCGTATTCACGAATTAAACACCACTCGGATTCCTGTCGCCCCCTTTAATTACACTGCCAGAGTTGATCATTATTGGATGATGTTGCGTGAAGAGTTTAAGCAACCACCTTATGCCGAGCTATATAAGGCTTGGCGAAAAGCGCCAAATATTGCCGATGTTGGCTCAACGTTGTGTCATTTTGATCTGGCAGGTTACAACATGGTGGCGACTACTGAAGGCAACCAAGTCATTGATTGGGAATACGCGGTTATCGGGGATCCCAGGCTCGATCTGACACTGAGTATTGATGTGATGGACCAGCCACCTATTGATGCCGTATACAGATATTGTCAGCAGAGAGGTATTGAAGGTGTTGATGATTGGGTAGAAGGCGTTATGGCGTGGAGACCACGTGCAACTATGATGGCGATGCTGTGGTATTTGTTGGCGTATCAACTTTGGGGAGATGAACAATACTTAACCCAAGCACAAAAAACGGCAGATACATTTTGTTGCTAAGATCACTGTTTGAAATCTCAATAAGGCTTATCTCATCCAGTACGCTTTAAAACCCTGCATTTAGTGGTAGATTTAAGCGGTAAGGAGTGGGGGAAATACAATGATTATCTATTTACACGGTTTCGATTCGACAAGCCCAGGCAATCACGAAAAAGTGCTTCAGCTGCAGTTTATCGACGATGATGTACGTTTTATCAACTATAGTACGTTACATCCTAAACACGACATGCAGCATCTTCTTAAAGAAGTGAATAAAGTCATTGAGCAATCCGATGATCCTGCGCCAGTCATCTGCGGTGTGGGCCTAGGAGGTTACTGGTCTGAACGTGTTGGTTTCTTATGTGGTATTAAGCAGGTGATTTTTAATCCGAATCTTCATCCTGAAATTAATATGCAAGGCCGAATTGATAGGCCTGAAGAGTATGAAGATATCGCAACCAAATGCATTGAGAAGTTCCGAATGAAGAACAATGGCCGCTGTTTGGTTATTTTGTCGAAAGAAGACGAAATTCACGACAACAGCAAAACGGCAGAGGAGCTGGAAGATTACTACGACATTGTTTGGGATGAGACTCAGAGCCACAAATTTAAGAAAATCTCGCAGCATCTTCAAACAATAAAGGCGTTTAAAGAGGCAAAATAGCGTTTGAATACAAGAGTGAAAACACCAAAGCGACATGGGTTTACTGTGTCGCTTTTTTCTTGCCCACTCAGGTATAAAATACAGAGTATTTTACAATTAGCGTACGATTCTATGGTTGCTATGAGTATTTTGCTCTTTATAATGGATGGCCATAAAAATTTGATAGTAATCAAAAAATGAGAGCAAGTCACAAACTTGCCCATTGCCCCGAAATCACATATCTGTGGTTAATTTTGAGCCAAAGAGCTCCCTTTATCCAATAACTGTGTCAAAGAACAATAGAAGCCTCCCATGGCAGAAAAGACGTAAGATTGAACCAAGTGGGTTCAGCAGTCAGCCATAAGAAAGAACAGAATTTTATCGGATTGATCACTCAGTCCGATGCATGTTTATTTACTTTTTTGAGGGATATTGCTGTGACACGAATTATCGTAGTAGGCGGCGGAGCAGGCGGACTAGAGCTTGTAACGAAACTTGGTCGTACAATTGGTCGTAAAGGGCGCGCAAAAGTGACGCTTGTTGACCGCAAAGCCAGCCATTTATGGAAACCACTTTTGCATGAAGTAGCGACAGGCTCATTGGACGAAGGTGTTGATGCACTAAGCTACCGCGCACACGCTAAAAACCACCATTTCGACTTCCAAATGGGCAGCCTGGAAGACATTGATCGCGAGCGAAAAGTGATCAAACTTCATGAGCTAAAAGATGAAAACGGCGAGCTGCTTATCCCTAGCCGTGAACTGGAATACGATATTCTGGTTATGGCGATTGGCTCCACTTCCAATGATTTCAACACACCAGGTGTGCGTGAGCATTGTATTTTCCTCGATAGCCCAGAGCAGGCGCATCGTTTCCGCACTGAAATGAACAATGAGTTCCTTAAGCTTCACGCTAAGAACGGCCAAGGTAGCGTTGATATCGCGATTGTTGGTGCGGGCGCAACCGGTGTTGAACTGTCTGCTGAATTGCACAACGCAATTAAAGAGCTTCGTGCATATGGCTTCGGTGATCTGGATTCAAGCAAACTGAACGTCAACCTGATTGAAGCGGGTGAGCGTATTTTGCCTGCGCTACCACCACGCATTTCTTCGGCTGCTCATCAAGAGTTAACTAAGCTTGGTGTTAATGTTCGAACTGCAACCATGGTCACCAAAGCGGAAGAAGATGGCTTAACGACAAAGGACGGCGAGAAAATCCCAGCGCGTATTATGGTATGGGCTGCGGGTATTAAAGCGCCTGACTTTATGAAAGATATCGCCGGTCTCGAAACAAACCGAATTAATCAGTTAGTGGTGAAAGATACCCTGCAAACAACGCGTGATGACAATATTTTTGTTATTGGTGATCTTGCACAGTGCACGCAGGCTGATGGTTCGTTTGTCCCACCTCGCGCTCAGGCTGCGCACCAGATGTCAAGTCGAGCATTCTCCAACATTGTGGCGATGATTAATGGTCGTGATCTCAAACCTTATGTCTACAAAGACAAAGGTTCACTCGTCTCTTTGAGCCGTTTCTCTACGGTTGGCAGCTTGATGGGTAACTTGACCAAAGGCTCTATGATGGTAGAAGGCTGTATAGCACGTGTGGTTTACATCTCGTTGTATCGATTACACCAAATGGCACTTCATGGTATGTTTAAGACGGGTCTTATCATCTTGATGGGACGCATTAACCGAGTGCTACGTCCGAATCTGAAACTGCATTAAATCCAATCGCGAGTTTGATATTAGAAATAAAAGAGCGCTGTGAAAGCGCTCTTTTTTGTATCGTTCGTCTAGACATTTCTACTCAGGAACGACGGAATACACTAAGCCCGTTCTAGGCTGACCCTTGTAGATAAATCGGTTTCGGGCTGTTGCTTCAAACACCGCCCCGCATTGTTCTGCCAGTCTTTGACTAGGTTTGTTATCTGGGTCACACACAATTTCTACTCGTGTGATTTTTAACTGCTCGAAGCAAAAGTTCACCAAGCCATCAACGGCTTCCTTGGCGTAACCATTATGCTGTTCACTGTCTCGTATCCAATAGCCAACACTCACCATGTTGAAGGTATGGTAAATCTCATTAATCGCGACCATACCAATCAGTTCTTCGTTGTATCGGCGATAGACCCCAAACCCGTAGGCTTCTGATTTGACCCAATTTAGGCGTGTAGAGAGCAAAAACCGTTCGGCTTGCTGGAGTGTGAAGTCAGGCTCGCACCAATCTATCCAGCGGTGTAGGCTAGGGGAGTGAGATACGCAGTCTCTTAATTTGTTTGCATCTTCATTAGGTATTAGCTTGAGCGCAAGTCTGGGAGTGATAATGCAATATTCCGGGCTCATTACTCTTCCTGTGAAAGAAAAGCAGCTCGATGAGCTGCTTTATTATTGTTGTTCTTAACTCCGCCTAATTATAGCGGCGATTACCAAGCTCTTCTTACTTGGATAATCATCCCCATCAAAGGATGGTCAAAATAGTGGGTTTCACTACTCTTCATACGGCGTTTTTGATCAAAACGGTAGCTTTTCAAAAACTCTTGCTTCTGAATGGTCGGCGCAACCTGTTCCATGAAGCCAGACTGAACAGCATCTCCCTCAGTAGCCTTACCCTCAAATTTTAGTGGGACTTGCAGTACTGACTCACGTACGCTTGGCTGTTTGAGATCCATCTGGACATCGGCATACAAATAGTGGTCAACATACACCTGAATCTTGCCATCAAGTTCGTACAAAGCCGTTGGGATGGTTTCTTCCGTTACACCTTCAATTACTTCTGTGCCTTGAACGGACCCTTTTAAGGTGCCGTCTTGGTTAAATTTGGACGAGAAGTCTTTACCTGACTGGATATGGAAGATTGGCGCAGATAATCGTCCGCGATCGCCTTGTCTCCAAGCCGTATGCATAAGCACTTCAAAACCAGCGTGCTGTTTGAGCTTTGCAGCGCTGCCCTTGAGCCTGTAAGAAGAATAAGGGAGGATTCTTACCCCTTTTTGAGAACGGTAATTGGCGTCAGAAAAGCTACCCGCATTTTCAAGATTGATTTCAGGTAGCGAGTTTGGCCATGACTCAGCCGTTTGCTCTGGGTTTACTGTGCGTTTAAAAACGATCACTTCTACGTCAAATTGTCGTCCCCATGAAGGTAGGGCGACAAAAAAGAGTAATAGTGGGATCAGCTTTTTCATTACAACTCCATAATCAGGTAGTTTCACCTTGGAAAATTATTCAGCCTGATAAGATCAGGCTTTAGGTAAAAGGTTCTGTTGAAAATCATTCAAAATGTCACCAACAAATTGAATTCTCTTACGTCTATCGACTAATGGTACCGCAAACTTGAACTTAGTTGGGCCATCCATTGCGAATTTTTGTGGTTGAGACTGCAATAGTTTAACCAAATACATCGGGTTTATCTCTGCATCCGGGGAGAACTCGATGAATCCACCCTTATCGTGAGCTTCTATCTTACGGGCTTTCAGCTTAGCCGCTTGGAGTTTTAGCTCAGAGACGGAGAGTAAGTTTTTCGTTGCATCGGGCAGTAAGCCAAAGCGGTCAATCAATTCGACTTTAAGATCATCCAGCTCTTGTTTATCGCTAACACTGGCTATTTGCTTGTACATCGAAAGGCGAGTGTTAATATCCGGAATATAGTCTTCCGGTAACAATGCAGGAAGGCGCATCTCAACTTCTGTTTGATCTCTAAGCAGTTCATCCAAAGACGGTTCCTTGCCTTCTTTCAGAGCTTCGACGGCTTGTTCTAACATTTCCATATAAAGCGTGAAACCGACGGATTGAATCTGGCCGCTTTGTTCGTCGCCCAGTAATTCACCAGCGCCACGAATTTCAAGGTCATGGGTGGCCAGCGTGAAACCAGCTCCTAGGTCTTCAAGTGAGGCAATAGCATCCAAGCGCTTAATCGCATCTTTGGTCATTGCTTTTGGGTGTGGCGTGAGTAGGTATGCGTAGGCTTGGTGATGCGAGCGACCCACACGACCACGTAGTTGATGCAACTGCGCAAGGCCAAGGTTGTCCGCTCTGTCCATGATGATGGTATTTGCTGTAGGAACATCGATACCTGTTTCAATGATGGTGGTACACACCAGTAAATTAAATCGCTGGTGGTAGAAATCATTCATGATTCGCTCAAGTTCGCGCTCTCGCATTTGTCCGTGCGCGACAGTAATTCGAGCCTCTGGGATCAGTTTTTCAAGGTCAGCCGCCACTTTATCAATAGTTTCGACTTGGTTGTGTAGGAAGTACACCTGGCCACCGCGCATAATTTCACGCAGAACGGCTTCACGTACCACGGCATCTTCATGCTGACGAACAAACGTCTTGATCGCTAAACGTCGTGCTGGTGGTGTAGCAATAATAGATAGATCTCTCATGCCACTCATCGCCATGTTGAGTGTACGAGGGATAGGCGTCGCGGTTAAAGTCAGAATATCGACGTCGGCGCGCATTGCTTTCATCTTTTCTTTCTGACGAACGCCAAAACGGTGTTCCTCATCGACAATCAACAAGCCTAGGTCTTGAAACTTAATGTCGTTAGAAAGCAGTTTGTGCGTACCTACAATGATGTCGACTTTTCCCTCTTCGATATCTTGTAGAACTTGTTTTTGCTCTTTGGCGGTTTTGAATCGCGACAGTACTTCGACGCGGATGGGTAAGTTAGCAAAACGATCACGGAAGTTCTCAAAATGCTGCTGTGCCAACAGTGTTGTTGGTACCAAAACTGCCACTTGTTTCGCGTTGTCTGTGGCCAAGAAGGCGGCGCGCATTGCCACTTCTGTTTTACCAAAACCCACATCACCACAGACTAGGCGATCCATCGCTTTTGCCTGGCACATGTCTGACATGACGGCGTTAATGGCGGTTGACTGGTCGTCGGTTTCTTCGAATGGGAAGCCTGCTTTAAAGGTGGCGTATTGGCCTCTGTCGAGTGCAAATTTGTAGCCAGGCTTCAGTTCCCGTTTAGCGTAAACATCAAGCAGTTCAGCCGCCACATCACGAACTTTCTCGGCCGCTTTTCGTCTCGCTTTCGCCCATGCTTCTCCGCCAAGCTTATGCAGTGGTGCACCTTCTTCTGCTCCACCAGAATAGCGGCTAATCAGGTTCAAAGAGGCAACAGGAACGTAAAGCTTCGCTTCGTTTTGGTACTCTAGCGTGACGTATTCGGTCGTCATGCCACCGGCTTCTAAGGTCTGTAAGCCGATGTAGCGTCCAATACCGTGGTCAATATGCACAACAGGTTGGCCAGGCTTTAGCTCCGCTAGGTTGCGAATAACCGCATCACTGTTGGTGGTTTTTCGGTCTTTTCTGCGGCGCTGAATAACTCGATCGCCCAGTAAGTCACTTTCACAGATCAAG
The DNA here is from genome assembly GCF_001591105.1 of Vibrio nereis NBRC 15637. Classification (GTDB taxonomy): domain Bacteria; phylum Pseudomonadota; class Gammaproteobacteria; order Enterobacterales; family Vibrionaceae; genus Vibrio; species Vibrio nereis. The sequence continues at coordinate 273,184 of NZ_BCUD01000001.1, forward strand.
GCGACGTGTTCGCTGCCGAATAGGAAACCATGTTCGGCGGCGCCTAAAATTAAGCTGAACTTGTCCGTGCTATTGAGTGCGTCAGTGAAGCTGTTGTGGGATACAGGGCGAAGTTTTATCGGCTGGAGTAATTCCAACAGAGCTTCGCGTCGGCCTTCTGATTCAACAGAAAAAACGATTTTACCCGTATAGATTTCACTAAACTGCCTTAGCGCAGCCATTGGCTCTTTGTTTTGGTGTTGAACTGCTAGTTCAGGCAGTGGCTGAACATCCGGGTTGGTGCGGCCGGCCTTTTCAACAATCGGCTCTACGGATAACTGAGCTTGTGGCAGTGTTTTGAAGTGGCTAAACAGTTCATCTTTGCGTAACCATAATTCTTCCGGTGGCAGCAGTGGTCGCAGTGGATCGACTTTACGCTGATCATAGCGATAGTCGACATCTTGTAAGAAGGTATCAATCGCAGCTTCAATGTCACCTACACTGAGCAGTTGAGTGCCATCCGAGATATAGTCGAATAAGGTTTCTGTTTCGTCAAAGAAGAGTGGTTGCCAGTATTCAATCCCAGCTGGCCATGTGCCTTTAGAGACTTGCATGTAAACCGACTCAGGCTCACGTCTTGCTTCGAAACGTTGACGCCAACGAATACGGAAGTCTTCAATCGCAGACTCTGTGGTCGGGAACTCGTGCGCTGGCAGCAGTCTTATTTCTTCGACATCTTCAATAGAACGCTGATTTTCAGGGTCGAAAGTGCGAATGGTGTCGATTTCATCGTCAAAGAAATCAATGCGAAACGGGTCGCTCGACCCCATAGGGAAGAGGTCTAAGATTGAACCGCGACTGGCGTACTCACCTGGACCAAATACTTGATCGGCGTGACGGTAGCCTGACTTTTCCAACTGGATTCTCAGTTTATCCAACGAATAGCGATCACCGACTTTGACCATCAGCGTATGTTGCATTAAAAACTCACGCGGTGATTGGCGCTGTAGCAAGGTGCTAACCGGCACAATGGTAATGCCATCAGTTAGGCTAGGAAGTTGGTAAAGCCTTGCTATGCGGTCAGAAATGATCTCTTGATGTGGAGAAAAGTTATCGTACGGCAGGGTTTCCCAATCTGGGAACAAAGCAACCTCTTGATCGGTAAACTGTTCAATTTCTTGTAACAGCTTAAGGGCGGTTTGTGGATCAGGTACCGCGAGCAGAGTATGGTTATTGTGTTGCTGAGCAAGCTCTGCAATTGCGATCGCCAAGCTTGCCCCTGTTAGGTTGCCAATGTGTTTTTTGTCACCGGAACCGCTAGGATTAGAGAGGCGAAAAAGGTTCTTATCAGACATAGAAATAGGTTTCATTTATCTCGATTCAGAGTACGTTGACGCAGTATTTTCTGCTGCTGGTAAAGGGCAGCTTTAATCAGTAGATCTTCGTCTAAATCACGTAACAGATCGTATTTGATGGTAATTAAAAATTGCTCATCTTGAGGTTCACACTGAACCACATGGCCGTAGCTATAAATGGCAGCGGCAGGGTGGTCCAAAAATAGCCTAACGCGTACTTTGTCTTCCAGTTGAAGTGGTGACGAAGCTGTGTAGCTGAACTGGCTTGCACCAAAAGAATTCGTATAGTGACGATACTCTTCTGCGTTTTGCTGCTCAAGCATAAAGGTGAGCAATAAGTTTAATTTGGCGTTTTGAGTATCCAATAGCGCAATGACGTGTTTGAAGTCATTGTTTTTAAGTTCGTTTCTTGCGTTGTCATTCAGTAAATCCAGATTGCTGAATTCACTTGCAACAAGAAAAGGAGCAGGGATTTCGCTAATAAACTGATCAAAAGACGGGATAGGCTCTTCGGGTAGAAGCGGCTCGACATTGACAGTCATTTTATGATGGACGGTAAAGTATTCTTGATCAGGCATTCGGAACTTCCTTTTCTAATCCTATGATTATCGCTATAAGACGCAACTAATCAAGGTATGTCATTGTTTATCACACATTTTGACGTGCAATTAGCAATTAAGGGCTACACCCCACCGCCATAAATAGGTACATTAGCGACTATCAAACGTTATTGGTTTATTTTATGTTTCATCCGGTCTCGGCTTTTATCGGTTTGCGCTATTTACGTGGTCGCTCCGGTGATAAATTCAGTCGATTTGTTTCCTATATGTCTACCGCTGGGATCACGATTGGCGTGATGTCTTTGGTGACAGTCCTTTCCGTCATGAATGGTTTTGAAGCCCAGTTAAAAGGGCGCATTCTTGGTGTGTTACCCCAAGCTATTGTTTCTCAGCATGATGGCAAAACGCCACGTACTGAAGAGGCACCTTCGTTTATCCAGCAACTTTCGACGGCTTCATCACCGGAACCGATTGTACAAAGTGAGGCTGTCATTCAAAGCTCTGCGCAGTTAAGCGCTGGATTGATGATGGGTATTGAACCCAGTGCTAATGATCCTATTGGTCAGTACTTGATCGCGGGTCGTCTTTCTTCTCTAGAAGCGGGTAAGTATCAGCTATTTCTTGGTCATACTTTAGCACGTTCTATGGGGGTCAATGTTGGTGAAAAAGTGCGCCTAATGGTGACCAGTGCCAGCCAGTTTACACCGATTGGTCGTATCCCTAGCCAACGAATGTTTACCGTGGCAGGCATTTACAATACGGGCTCAGATGTCGATGGCCAACTAATGCTAACGCATATCGATGATGCCGCGCGCTTACTGCGAATGAAAAGTGATTCAATGACAGGGTGGCGTCTATTCTTCGAAGACCCTTTTGTCGTCTCAGAACTCAGCACACAACCATTACCTGAAGGCTGGAAATGGCAAGATTGGCGTGACCAAAGAGGCGAACTTTTCCAAGCAGTGAGAATGGAAAAGAACATGATGGGCTTGATGCTTGGGCTAATTATTGGTGTTGCAGCTTTCAACATTATTTCTGCACTGATTATGGTTGTGATGGAAAAACAAGCTGAAGTCGCGATTTTAAAAACCCAAGGCATGTCAGACAGACAAGTGCTCGCCATCTTTATGGTTCAAGGCGCCAGCAGTGGTGTGTTAGGGGCGTTAATCGGTGGCGTACTGGGTGTGCTGCTGGCGAATAACTTGAACGCATTATTACAAAGTGCTGGCATTGCACTGTTTTCTGTCGGTGGTTCGTTACCTGTTTTAATTAACCCTGTCCAAATCGTTGTGGTAGTCGTATTGGCGATTGCACTAAGCTTAGTTGCCACACTGTTCCCATCTTACCGTGCATCTTCTGTAAAACCTGCTGAGGCATTGAGATATGAGTAACCTTCTAGAGTGTCATAATATTTGTAAAACCTACCGCGAAGGGAGTCTTGATACACAGGTTTTGAAGGGCGTTAGCTTTGAGCTGAAAAAAGGTGAGTTGGCGTCTATCATCGGATCGTCAGGCTCGGGTAAAAGTACCTTGTTACACATTCTGGGTGCGCTTGATGATGCGACCGAAGGTCATGTTTCCTTTTTAGAACAAGATCTTTCTAAACTCAGCTCAAACAAACAAGCCAAGTTACGTAATCAGCATTTGGGGTTTGTATATCAGTTTCACCATCTACTATCGGACTTTAGCGCATTAGAAAACGTTGCAATGCCACTGCTTATCGGTGGGCAAAAAACGAGTGAGGCAAAAGAAAAAGCGAAAGCCTTGCTGGATAAAGTTGGGTTAAGCCATCGAATTGACCATAGACCCTCTGAGTTATCTGGTGGTGAGAGACAGCGAGTCGCTATTGCTCGTGCACTAGTGAATAACCCTTCATTGGTGTTAGCGGATGAACCAACTGGTAATTTGGATCACAAAACCGCGCTGTCGATTTACGATTTAATGCGTGAACTGAATAGCGAATCAGGGACGGCGTTTTTAGTGGTGACTCATGATGGAGAATTAGCGGCCAAGATGGACAGACAGCTTCATATGCAGGATGGACTGCTACTGAATGTTGAGGAGGCGTAATTTGTTTTCTTCTCTTTCTCTGTTTATTGGCGGTCGTTTTAGCCGAGCTAAACAACGCAACAAGATGGTTTCGTTTATTTCTCTTTCGTCAACGATTGGTATCACAGTAGGGGTTGCCGTGATCATCATTGGCTTGTCTGCAATGAATGGTTTCGAACGTGAATTAAAAGATCGCGTGCTTTCGGTTGTTTCACATGGTGAATTTGAAGGTGTAAGAGGCCCCATTGAAGAATGGCAATCGGTGATTGAACAAGCCAAGATGCACCCTGATGTTGAAGCCGCCGCTCCTTATGTAAAGCTAACCGCTTTAGCTGAGAAAGGACGGCAATTAAAGGCGATAGAGGTCCGGGGGGTAGATCCTAGCCAAGAACAGCAGGTGTCTAATTTAAGTCAATATATTGAGGCTGAGGTTTGGCAACAATTCGCACCAGGCAGCAAACAGGTGATCTTGGGTCAAGGCATCGCAAAATTGCTCGGTGTGGATGTTGGCGATTATCTAACGTTAATGATCCCGAGTACGGGAAATGCGACAAAAGTTCAGGCACCTAAGCGTGTCAGAGTAAAGGTCGCAGGACTTCTGACCTTGAATGGACAAATTGACCACAGTTTGGCGCTTGTACCGCTTCAGGATGCGCAGCAGTACGCGAAGCTTGGCGATGGCGTGACCGGTGTTGCGTTGAAGGTGAGTGACGTGTTAAACGCGACTCAGATTGTCCGCGAAGCGGGTAATACGCTCAATGTTTACGTGTATTTGCGTAGCTGGCAGCAGAAATATGGTTTTTTATACCGAGATATCCAGCTTGTACGCACCATTATGTATCTCGTGATGGTTTTGGTGATTGGCGTTGCGAGCTTCAACATTGTTTCAACGTTAATGATGGCGGTGAAAGATCGTGCATCAGAGATCGCAATCCTCCGGACTATGGGCGCAACAGATGGCTTAGTGAAACGCATCTTCATATGGCAAGGCGTGTTCTCTGGTGTATTAGGTAGCGTTGTCGGAAGCGTTGTGGGTGTCTTGATCGCCTTTAACTTAACGGAGCTTATCAAAGGGCTCGAAAGCTTAGTCGGCCACAAGTTTTTATCCGGCGATATCTATTTTGTCGATTTCTTGCCTTCACAAGTGAATTGGTCTGATGTTGTGCTTGTATCGTCTACAGCCATTATCTTGAGCCTTCTTGCGACATGGTACCCAGCCTCACGAGCGAGCAAACTCAATCCGGCGAGCGTGCTCAGCTCAAAGTAGTTGATGGCTAAACGAAAAAGGACCCGCGATAAGGGTCCTTTTTTAATACTTTTCTTTCATTGAGTTTGCTGATTTGTGTCTAGCAGGCTCAATTCAATGACCACTGAACTTTACTTGTTCAGTAACCCGCCTAATCTGATTTGACGTTTTTGCCAACTGCGTACGACAGAGTATCGCCACAGCGCTTTTATTCCAAAGTAACCAAACATAGCAGAAGCAATACCGCATATCATGCAACCCAGTAGAAATGGAGGGCCAATGGTACTCATCTGTTCAAGGATAAAGTCCCATGAAAGCTCGAAGTGGAAAGGTTGGGGAGGGACATGCATGGCCCATGCGCCGATTTTATACGCAAAATAAAACAACACAGGCATGGTGATTGGGTTACTCACCCAAACGAGCGCCACTGAAAGCGGGAGATTCACCCCGCATAGAATGGCTAAACCTGCTGACATAATCATTTGGCTTGGTAAAGGTACAAACGCCATAAACAGACCAACTGCAAAGGCACCTGCCGCAGAGCGACGATTAAGGCACCACAGGTTTGGGTTGTATAGCACATTGCCAAAAATCTTTAATGCCTTTTGACGTTTGATCACTTCGTGATCAGGCATAAAGCGTTTTATGAACTTTCTTGGCATAGGGAACGATGACTCTCTATTTAAATTACTGGACGCTTGCTTCGTTCTTAATTGTTGTTTTTACCGCACCCATGTGGCCTGCTATGCCAGATTGGATTTGGCTAGTTCCTTGTTTTGGTGTTCTGTTTCTTGCAACTAAACTAAGTATTTTAAGAGTGTTTATAGGCTCTTGTGTTGCGTGTGCAGTGATATTAGTACACGGAAATATACTTGTTCACCAAACCAACGAGCTGTTCAAAGCAGAACCGGATATTATCATAAATGCGGAGGTTGACAGCTTTTTTAAGCAAATAAGTCACGGCTTTCAGGGCAGAGTTGTAGTTAGATCAATTAATGGACGGAGATTAAGCAGGTTTGAGCAACCAATTGTATGGTTAGTCTCTCCAGTCCGACTGGGTATTGGTGATCAGGTGACAAGCCAGGTCGCTATTAAACCTATTGCTGGTTTCATGAATGAAGTCGGGTTCGATGCGGAAAGGTACGCTCTGGCGAAAGGTGTCGTTGCAAAGGCCACCATTCGCAGCTCTTCAAGCTTTTACGTTATAAGCTCGGGTTCGTGGCGGCAGCACCTATACGAGCAAGTGTCAGAGAAAATCGCATCGTTCAAGCACAAAGGGTTGATTGAGGCACTGTTGTTTGGAGTTCGGCATAGCATTTCAAACACAGTTTGGTCAGACTTACAAAGCGCAGGCTTGAGCCACCTCATTGCCATTTCCGGTCTTCACATCGGTATTGTGTTTGGTGTGGGTTGGGGGCTTGGTCGCGTGTTGCTTCGGTTGAGCCCGTGTTTTTACTACGCGCCAGTTGTTATCGCTGTCTCTTTCGCTCTGACGTACGCGTGGTTGGCTGGGTTTTCTATCCCAACACGCAGGGCGCTAATGATGTGCATTTTGTTTTGTGCTCTCCAGTTTGGCGCTCGCTACCTTCCTTTATTGTTCAAGTGGTTAGTGATACTAGCAATATTAGTACTGCTCAACCCTTTTTCTACACTTGATATGGGGTTATGGATGTCAATGGGAGCGGTTGGCATTATTTTTATTTATCTCAGTTTGAAGAGTCGTTCCTTAAGCGGGCTCCGATCTGCGATAGAAATCCAATGTTTCATTGTTGTCATTATGTCTCCCATCGTCGCCATGCTTTTCAAGGGCGTCAGCTTAAGTGCGATGCTATACAACCTACTCTTTGTACCTTGGTTCAGTTTTATAGTTATCCCCATGAGCTTTGTATGTTTGCTGCTTTCGCTTGTATTTGCGGAACTTGACATGCTTTGGCAGGGGGTGGATTTGGCTCTTGAGCCTGTCGTTTTTCTTATCTCGTTTGCTGATGTTTCATGGATACAACTCTCCGCTTTTCAGATCAATGTAATGCTTGTTTTAGTGTTATTACTGGCAAGTGCGCTTTGGCTCAACCGCTTGGCGTTGCTGTTAGTTGTGGCACTTGCCGCTATTGTATTATCTGACTGGCGGTCTAAGCCGCTCTGGGAGTTGATAGTACTGGATGTCGGTCATGGGTTAGCCGTTGTGGCTATTCAAGATAACCGTGCACTGGTCTACGATACGGGGGCGTCGTGGCAAGGGTCGGGGTTCGCGCAACAGGTGATTATCCCATACCTAAAATTGAGAGGAGTAGAGTCATTAGACATCCTCATCGTCAGCCACTTCGATAACGATCACGCTGGTGGTTGGAAGACTATAAACAGTGCATTGAAGCCAAAAGTATTTCTCTCTAGTCAGGGGGGTTATGGCAATGAGCAGTGTGTGAAAGGCAGGACTCTGGACTGGGGGAGTATGCAATTAGAGGTACTTTGGCCACCTAAAGTTGTACCTCGAGCCTATAATCCGCAATCTTGTGTTATTAAGTTAAGTCGCCTGGATTCACCTTATTCTGTCCTTTTGCCAGGTGATGTAGATGCAATAGCCGAATGGCTTCTACTGCGTGACAAAAAGAGTTTAAACGCCGATATTCTTTTGGTACCTCACCATGGTAGTAAGACGTCCTCACGGCCCCAATTTATTGATGCGGTTTCTCCCGAGTATGCGATTGCTTCAACAGCTAAGGTAGGGCGATGGGCATTGCCAAACCAGTCAGTCGTTGAACGCTATATAGCAAGGCAAGCGCAATGGAGAGATACGGGCACTTCTGGCCAAGTTTCGGTTGAGTTTTATTCGAATCACTATGAGGTTAAGTCACTCAGGCAAAGCAAAGGACGTGCTTGGTATAGGCAGATGCTGCGTAAGGGAGTAGAATAGGCAGATTATTGTAATAAAAATAAGCAGTTTTATGTCTCTCAATAACGACGAAACCACGTGGCATACTTTTAAGCGCCTTTGGGTTTATATTCGCCTTTATAAAGCAGGCTTGGCAGTTGCTGTTGTTGCACTCATTATTAATGCTGCCGCAGACACATACATGCTCTCCTTACTTAAACCTCTTTTAGACGAAGGTTTTGGCAGTGCAGAGTCTAACTTCTTCAGAATTTTACCTATCATCATTATGGGAATGATGGTGGTTCGCGGCCTTAGTGGCTTTGTTTCATCTTATTGCTTGAGTTGGGTCTCAGGGAATGTGGTTATGCTTATGCGTAGACGGCTCTTTAAGCAGTTTATGCATATGCCAGTTGCTTTCTTCGATAAGGAATCGACTGGCGGGCTTTTATCTCGCATCACTTATGATTCGGAACAAGTTGCAGGTGCAACGAGCCGTGCTCTAGTCAGCATCGTGCGTGAAGGCGCAAGTATTATTGGCTTACTGATCTTGATGTTTTGGAATAGCTGGCAGCTTTCCCTAGTACTGTTTGTGGTAGCTCCGCTTGTTGCATGGGCGATTGGCATCGTTTCTAAACGTTTCCGTAAAATATCTAAAAACATGCAAGATACCATGGGAATAGTGACTTCATCAGCAGAGCAAATGCTAAAAGGCCATAAAGTGGTACTGAGCTACGGTGGTCAAGATATTGAGAGCCAACGCTTTGATGAAGTAAGTAATCACATGCGTCAACAATCAATGAAGTTGGTTGCGGCCAAGGCGATTGCAAACCCAGTCATTCAGCTGATTGCTTCTATCGCGTTAGTGGTTGTCCTGTTTTTGGCAAGTGTTGAAGAAATTCGCACCGATTTAACTCCTGGTACATTCACTGTTGTGTTTACCGCAATGTTTGGCCTTATGCGACCTCTAAAAGCACTCACCAACGTTACCGATGAGTTCCAGCGTGGTATGGCTGCAAGCCAAACGTTGTTTGCTCTTATGGATCTGGAAACAGAGAAAGACGACGGTAAATACGACGCGGAACGAGTGCACGGTGATGTCGAAGTAAAAGACGTTACGTTTACTTATGCAGGAAAAGAGAAGCCAGCGCTCAAAGACGTGAGTTTTAACATTCCAAGTGGGAAAACAGTCGCTTTGGTTGGCCGTTCAGGTTCTGGTAAGAGTACCATCGCCAACTTGTTTACGCGTTTCTATGATGTTGATTCGGGTAGTATCTTGCTAGATGGACACGACATTCGAGATTACAAGTTGAGTAACCTACGAACCCACTTTGCGCTGGTTTCGCAAAATGTTCATCTTTTCAATGACACAATTGCGAACAATATCGCTTACGCTGCGACAGAAAAATACAGTCGCGAGCAAATCGAAAAAGCGGCAAAACTAGCATACGCCATGGACTTTATTGAACCTATGGAAAAGGGGCTTGATACGGTTATTGGTGAAAATGGTGCTAATTTGTCGGGTGGTCAGCGTCAGCGTATCGCTATCGCTCGTGCCTTGTTGCGAGATGCGCCAGTATTGATCCTTGATGAGGCAACCTCAGCACTGGATACTGAATCCGAGCGCGCGATTCAGTCTGCACTAGATGAATTACAAAAAGATAAAACCGTTCTGGTTATTGCTCACCGTTTATCTACGATCGAAAACGCAGATGAAATCTTGGTCGTTGATGAGGGCGAGATTGTTGAACGCGGTAACCACCAAACGCTTATTGAGCAAAATGGTGCGTATGCGCAGCTTCACCGTATTCAATTTGGTCAGTAACACGTGATTGAACGAATTTGGTTTGAGAACCACCCCATAAAATACTTACTGTGGCCCTTGCTGTGGCCACTAAGTTTAGTGTTTGGCGTGATTAGTCGTTCAAGACGTGAGCAGTACCGTAAGGGTAAAAAAGCAAGCTATCGTGCGCCTGTTCCTGTGGTTGTGGTTGGTAATATTACGGCTGGTGGGAACGGTAAAACGCCAGTGGTTATCTGGTTGGTAGAGCACCTGCAACAGTTAGGCTTTAACCCAGGGGTTGTATCGCGAGGCTACGGAGCTAAAGCGCCACATTATCCGTTAATCGTTGCTAGAGAAACCTCCACCAAACATTGCGGGGATGAACCCAAACTCATTCACAAGCGGACTTCTGCGCCTGTTGCTGTTTCTCCAGTAAGAAGTGATGCTGTAAAAGCGTTATTACCACTTGGTGTTGATGTCATTATTACTGACGACGGCTTACAGCACTATGCACTTGAACGTGACGTGGAAATTGTGGTTGTAGATGGCGCAAGACGTTTTGGTAACGAATCACTTATCCCGCTAGGGCCACTGAGAGAAACAACAGAGCGCCTATCTGAGGTGGACTTTATTATCACCAACGGTGGAAAGGCTCAGCCTAATGAAATAGGCATGGCTTTGAGCCCGAGTTTAGCGGTGAACTTGAAAAACCGTCAAAAAATGCCAGTAAGTCAACTCGATGGGTTAGTGGCAATGGCGGGAATAGGGCACCCCCCTAGGTTTTTTGATACTTTAGAGAAACTCGGAGCAAAGCCAAGTGTTACTCAAGGTTTTGCCGATCACAAAGATTTCGAACAGTCAGAATTAGAAGCGTTAGCACAGCGCGGCAAGCACCTAATTATGACAGAAAAAGATGCAGTAAAATGCGCGGATTACGCTCAGGAAAACTGGTGGTATTTACCAGTAACAGCCAGTTTTTCTTCAGAAGATGAGCAGCGTATTTTGAATAAAATAAAAGAGGTTAAGGAAAAATATGGATCACCGTCTGCTTGAAATTGTCGCATGCCCAGTGTGTAAAGGTAAGCTAACTTTTGATAAAGATAAGCAAGAGCTGATCTGCAAGTTTGATCGCTTAGCGTATCCAATCAAAGAGGGTATTCCTGTTTTGCTAGAGCCTGAAGCTCGTCAAATGAGCATGGATGAGGGGCGATAATGTCATTTACCGTCGTAATACCAGCGCGTTATCAATCGACTCGCCTTCCGGGTAAACCGCTTGCGGATATCGGTGGTAAGCCAATGATTCAGTGGGTTTACGAACAAGCGATTCAAGCTGGTGCAGAAAAAGTAATCATTGCTACTGATGACGCGCGAGTAGAAACCGCTGTGCGTGCTTTTGGTGGTGAAGTGTGTATGACATCACCGAATCACGAATCGGGTACTGAGCGTTTGGCTGAAGTGGTTGATGTTATGGGTATCCCAGATGACCACATTATCGTCAATGTACAAGGTGATGAGCCACTAGTACCACCTTCCATTATTTCTCAAGTGGCGGGTAATTTGGCGAATAGTCAGGCTCCAATGGCAACCTTGGCGGTAGAAATTACCGATGAAGCCGAAGTTTTCAACCCAAATGCGGTCAAGGTGCTGACTGATAAAGACGGTTATGCGATGTATTTTAGTCGCGCGACTATCCCATGGGATAGAGATAACTTTTCCAACGGCGCACAAAAAGTGGTTCATCCATTGATGAGACACATCGGCATTTACGCTTATCGAGCTGGTTTCATTAACACTTACATCAACTGGGAGCCAACCGCACTGGAAAAAATTGAGTGTCTGGAGCAACTGAGAGTGCTTTGGTACGGTGAAAAAATCCATGTTGAAGTGGCGAAAGAAGCGCCTGCCGCGGGTGTCGACACTCCAGAAGACCTGGAAGTGGTTCGAAAGATCGTCGCATCGAAATGATATCCGCCCAGCGAAGCTATTTGTAGCAAAGCGATAATAAAAAGGCCCGATTGGGCCTTTTTGTCTATAAGTTAACTCTATATTTATGGGTTAGATTTTTCCGTCGTATTCATTTCTTTTGGGACAGGTTGCCAATATTTCTCTTCTCCCGGTGTCTTTGACTTCCTCTAGGACGACGCTGAACCCCCACAATCTATAAAGGTGCTTAAGTACCTCTTCGTAGCTCTCATCAAGAGGAATACGGTCGTGAGGCACGTATTGCAGGGTCATCGAGCGGTCACCTCTAACATCAACATTAAACACTTGAATGTTAGGTTCTAAATTACTCAGATTGTACTGAGCGGCTAACTTCTCTCGGATGGCTTTATACCCAGATTCATCGTGAATCGCGCTCACTTCGATGTAGTTTTTCCTATCATCGTCTGTAATGGCAAACAGTTTAAAGTCTCGGATCAGCTTTGGTGATAAGTATTGGCTGATAAAACTTTCATCTTTGAAGTTATGCATGGCAAAGTGTACGGCGTCTAACCAATCGGTACCTGCAAGTTCAGGGAACCATTCGCGGTCTTCGTCTGTTGGTTCTTCACAGATTCGGCGAATGTCTCTAAACATTGCAAAGCCAAGAGCGTAAGGGTTGATGCCGCTAAAGTAAGGGCTGTTATAGGCGGGTTGCGCCACCACACTGGTATGACTATGAAGAAATTCAAGGATGAATCTTTCCGTGACTAAACCTTCATCATACAGGTGGTTAAGTATGGTGTAGTGCCAGAATGTTGCCCAGCCCTCATTCATAACCTGCGTTTGTTTTTGCGGGTAAAAATACTGGCTGATCTTGCGGACAATTCTGACAATTTCTCGCTGCCATGACTCCAAAAGCGGTGCGTGTTTTTCAATGAAATAGAGAATGTTTTCTTGTGGCTCAGAAGGGAAGCGTTGTTTCGATTCTTCTTCTAGCACCTTCGATTTTGGAACTGTGCGCCACAGATCATTGACTTGAGATTGCAGGTAAGCCTCGCGTTCTTCCTGACGCAGTTTCTCCTCAGCAATGGATATTTTTTCCGGGCGTTTGTATCTGTCGACACCAAAATTCATTAAAGCGTGGCAGGAGTCTAGTAACTCTTCCACTTCTTTAACGCCATACTTTTCTTCACACTCAGCGATGTACTTTTTAGCAAACAGTAGATAGTCGATTATAGAATTCGCATCTGTCCATGTTTGGAATAAGTAATTGCCTTTAAAAAAGGAATTGTGTCCGTAACACGCGTGCGCCATAACCAGCGCTTGCATCGTCACCGTGTTTTCTTCCATTAAGTAGGCGATACACGGGTCTGAATTGATCACGATTTCGTATGCAAGCCCCATCTGGCCATGTTTATAGCCTTGCTCAGTTTGGATGAATTTTTTACCGAATGACCAGTGGTTATAGTTAATTGGCATACCGATACTTGAATAGGCATCCATCATCTGTTCAGAGGTGATAACCTCAATCTGATTCGGATAAGTATCAAGTCGGTAGTGATCCGCTACACGCTTAATTTCAGTGTGATAGCGCTCCAGCAGTTCGAACGTCCAGTCAGGGCCGTCAGGTAATACTTTGTCCTTGGTTGACGTTGTTGTTCTTGTTGTCATAGCGGCCTCCCTACGCGGTTTCCTTTTTGAAAAGCTCCCTAAATACAGGGTAAATATCCTCAACGTTGCGTATGTTTTTCATCGCGAAGTTGTCATAGCTGCCTTGGAGCTTTTCATATTCATGCCACAGAGTTTGGTGAGAGCGACGTGTAATCTCTATGTAAGAATAATACTGGCAGTTTGGTAACAGGTGCTTAGTCAACAATTCTCGACAGCGTGGGGAGTCATCTGCCCAGTTATCACCATCGGATGCTTGTGCCGCGTAGATATTCCATTCTCCTGTTGGGTAGCGGTCTGCGACAATTTCGTTCATCAATTTGAGTGCACTTGAGACAATGGTGCCCCCAGTTTCCTGAGAGTAGAAAAATTCGTGTTCGTCGACTTCTTTCGCTTGTGTGTGGTGGCGAATAAAAACGACTTCAACATTTTCGTAGGTGCGCGTTAAGAACAAGTACAGTAGTACGTAAAAACGTTTAGCGATGTCTTTTGTTGCCTGGTCCATTGAGCCAGAAACGTCCATTAGACAAAACATCACGGCTTGGCTTGATGGAATAGGGCGACGTTCGTAGTTTTTAAAGCGCAAGTCAAAGGTATCAATGAAAGGAACGGAAGAGATCTTTTCTCGCAACTCTTGTATTTCAGCCTGAAGGCGCTTTTCTTCGAGCAATTGAGCGGGTTCGCTATTTTTGATGCGTTCTAGCTCTTCTTCTAGTTCATGCAAAAAGCGTTTTTTGCTCGCGGTCATCGCAGTTCGACGAGCAAGGGATTGTTGAAGTGATTTAACAATAGCGATGTTAGCTGGCACCCCCGCGGTTTGATAGCCTGCTCGGTGTGTCTTCCATTCGGTCACTTTGTTAATTTGGTTTTTTTCAAGGTTTGGCAATTCGAGGTCTTCGAACAGAATGTCTAAGTACTCATCTTTGGAGATTTGGAATACAAAATCGTCTTGACCTTCACCATCAGGACTTGCATCGCCTTCGCCTGAACCACCACCTTGGCCACCTCCTTTAGGGCGTTCGATTTTATCCCCAGTGATGAACTGATCATTACCTGGGTGAACGCGCTCTTTTAGCCCTCCGGAGCCTTGGTGAAAGGTTGGCTCTTTGATGTCTTTGTGAGGGATAGAAACATCCTCGCCAGTCTCGGTATTCGTGATTGATCGGCGATTAACAGCGTCTGCAACAGACTCTTTGATTTGTTCTTTATGACGACGTAAGAAACGCTGGCGATTTACCGCACTCTTGTTCTTACCGTTTAGTTAGTCGTCGGTCAATAAATTGCGCCATGAGTCACCCCTTATCCGTACATGCATCTGAGGCGCATGTCTTAATCATGCAATCGACCTTCTATCAGAGCGACAAGGCTCTGATAGAGGTTTCATGGGCTCTCCACTACTCTCTATTTAGAGTAGCTGAGTTAAGCTGCCACTACCTATAATTATGATGATTTACGTACGCGTAGATACCACTCAGATAGTAGGCGAACTTGCTTCTCGGTATAGCCTTTTTCCATCATACGAGCGACAAAGTCGTCGTGTTTCTTCTGATCTTCAGAAGAGGTTTTGGCGTTAAAAGAGATAACCGGTAGCAACTCTTCCGTATTGGAGAACATTTTTTTCTCGATAACAGTGCGTAGCTTCTCATAGCTTGTCCAAACTGGGTTCATGCCATTGTTGTTGGCTCGAGCACGAAGCACAAAGTTAACGATTTCATTACGGAAATCTTTAGGGTTACTGATGCCTGCTGTTTTTTCTATTTTCTCCAACTCATTATTCAGTGCAGAACGGTCAAATAGCTGGCCAGTTTCAGGATCGCGGTATTCTTGATCTTGGATCCAGAAGTCAGCATAGGTGACATATCTATCGAAGATGTTTTGTCCGTATTCTGAGTATGATTCTAAGTAAGCGGTTTGAATCTCTTTACCGATGAACTCGACATATCGAGGGATGAGGTATCCTTTAAGAAACTCAAGATATCTTTCTGCTGTTTCTTGCGGGAACTGTTCGCGCTCAATTTGTTGTTCGATCACATAGAAGAGATGAACTGGGTTTGCCGCCACTTCGGTTTGGTCAAAGTTAAATACACGCGACAAGATTTTGAAGGCGAAACGAGTGGACAACCCTGACATCCCTTCGTCTACACCAGCAAAGTCACGGTATTCTTGGTAGCTTTTTGCTTTCGGATCGGTGTCTTTTAATGTTTCACCATCATACACGCGCATTTTTGAAAAAATGGACGAGTTTTCCGGCTCTTTAAGTCGAGACAGAATACTGAACTGTGAAAGCAACTCTAGCGTGCTTGGTGAGCAAGGGGCTTTCGATAGTTCTGAATGATCAAGAAGTTTTTGATAAATCTTAACTTCTTCGGAAATACGCAAGCAGTAAGGCACTTTAACGATGTAAACCCGGTCAAGGAATGCTTCGTTGTTTTTGTTGTTACGGAATGTTTGCCACTCGGATTCGTTGGAGTGGGCGAGGATCATGCCGTCGAATGGCAGCGCTGATAACCCTTCGGTACCGTTGTAGTTACCTTCTTGTGTCGCGGTTAACAGTGGGTGCAGCACTTTGATCGGTGCTTTAAACATCTCCACGAATTCCATCAAACCTTGGTTTGCGCGGCACAATGCACCTGAGTAGCTATAGGCGTCAGGGTCATCTTGAGAGTAATGCTCTAGTTGACGAATATCGACTTTACCAACGAGTGATGAAATATCTTGGTTGTTTTCATCACCGGGTTCGGTTTTCGCAACCGCAATCTGGTCAAGAATGGAAGGACGTACTTTTACAACCTTGAACTTAGTAATATCGCCACCAAATTCATGAAGTCTTTTGGCTGCCCATGGCGACATGATGGAGCGTAAGTAGCGAGAATCGATACCATACTCACGTTTAAGAAGTTCACCATCCTCACTTGTATCAAATAGACAGAATGGATGGTCATTGACAGGGCTACGTACACCGTTGGCAGAAAGTACATAAATAGGTACTTGTTGCATCAAGGCTTTCAGTTTCTCTGCCAGGGAAGACTTACCACCACCCACAGGGCCGAGTAAGTACAAAATTTGTTTACGTTCTTCTAACCCTTGAGCAGAGTGTTTTAGGTAAGACACGATTTGTTCAATAGCTTCTTCCATGCCATAAAAATCTTTGAACGTTTCGTATCTTGAAATAACGCGATTCGAGAAAATACGACTCAAGCGTGGATCTTGCGCAGTATCAATAATCTCTGGCTCTCCAATAGCCATCAACAGACGCTCGGCAGCATTTGCATATGCGCTCTTATCATCTTTACACAGCGCCAAGAATTCTTGTAAAGACAACTCTTCATCCTTGGCTGCTTCATAGCGTGCTTGGTAGTGGTCGAAAATACTCATAATGAATTCCCCTCTGAACTTGTCTTAACGACAATCAACCCGCATAGAAAGCTAATCCTTTCTTATTTAAGACTAGTTGGTTTTTAGAATTCTGCTTAAAAAATATGTGTTTATTTGCAATTTGTGATGTGAAGTCGAATGTTATAAAGAAGTAAATAAGACGGTTATGGATAAAGTATTACTGCATCAATTTACCGAAGATGAGGCACTGATAATGTCAGGATATGAGCCAAATCGAAGTGATTTTAACTGGTAAATAACGGTATTTAAGGCTGGGTTGGGAGAGTGATTAGGAATGAGGCAAAGAAAGTAGGCCGCCTTAAAGACAGCCTACAGCTATGGCAGTTATGCGCTTAGGATTTGTCTTAATTCATTTGAGCACAAGTGGTATTGACGTGGGCAGTTACGCCAAACTGCTAGCATTCGTTGGTATTTATCTAGCATTGGCATTTGCGCATTGAAATGGTGGTCTGCTTTATCAAATTGAGGGTATAGCCCTTCTGATTCAGTTAGGAATCGTACGTAGTTTACAAGTTGCGATTCTGTCGCGATATCAAAACCAAGGAAGTTTAAGCGTCTTTGGTCGACGTCTTTACGCTCAGAGTCTTCTAGCAAGTTGTTAGACTCTTGCATCGCATGGTACATCTCCATGATATCGATGATTTGGCGGCATTGTTCTTCACTTAAGTGCCCGAAGTCTTTATCCAATTCACTCATTTGGAGCTCGTAGCCGCGCTCGACTATCAACTGTTGGCGTTTGTATTTCGCAGCGTTTTCCGGATCCATCTGAGACATTAGGTAGTATTGGTTAGATAGGATCAGGCGTTGAGCGTTGGTCATTTCCATAGTGGCCTCACTAAAATAATCTAATACATTTTTAATGTGCTTAGGTTATCTTTTGCTGCGTTACTGAAACATGATCTCAACACATATTTAATATGAAAAGTGCTAAGAAATCGCAGAAATTGCATCATTTCTTATGGTAGTGATTGTAAATGTAATCCCTATCTGAGAACACGCGTAGCCACTCTGGTTTGAAGACGGAAAACATGGCTAAAGACATACCGTTAAGTAACCCTTCAGGAAAAGCGAGTAGAGGGACAAAAACCAAGTAGTTATCGACTATGGTTGTCCAATCGTAGTTACCCAAGACGACGTGATAGAGCGAGTTAGTAATAAGGTGGAAACTGCCCGTAACGGCTCCGTTAAAGAAACCTGCGACAAAAATGAAGACAAAAATATTGCGCGGTAAGAATCGGTAACTTAAGAGGAAAATAAGATAACTTACACCAATCGGAAGTAAGCATGAGAAAATCAGGTATTCAGGGACCTGGGAAAGTTCGATGGTACCGATTACGCCAAGAATCACAGAGACGACAATCGAAATGGCGTAAGCGCTTCTCCACCCGTACATAAGCGTGAGTGTGGTCAAAGCAAGAAAGTGAATAGAGAGCCCTTCTTTTATACCTGCTTGGGCGGACCACAATACAGTTAATGCAAAAATGACGGCAAAAGTAAGGTGCTGAAACGTTCGCTCAGCGTGCATTTTTGGGAAAAATACCTGTTTGACATCACGCCAGATAAATCCGAGTGAGCATAAAACAATAACCAAAGCGAACAATTCGTTGAGTAGCACAATAACCCCGCAAAAAAATACTAGCCTGAAGAGGCTAGTATTTTGTCTGACAAGGAAATCAGATGATATTAGTATTTTACATTTGAGTGATACTGCTCAAGGATTGAAACGACTTTATCCATAGTTTCTTTTGTCGGTGGGTTAACACCTTCTAAAGGGTAGTCGAGACCAAGTGCTTCCCACTTGTGTGCGCCTAGCTTGTGGTACGGCAGTAATTCTATTTTTTCTACGTTGTCCATATCTTTGATGAATTCACCCAACATATGTGCGGCCTCTTCATCGTCGGTATAGCCTGGTACAACAACATAGCGAATCCATGTCTTTTGGCCGATTTTTTGTAGGTATCTTGCAAAGTCTAATGTACGACGATTTGATACGCCGATGAAATCATGGTGAACTTCATCTTTCATGTGCTTGATATCAAGCATTACCAAGTCGGTTGCATCGAGCACTTCATCAATAACCTCAGTGTGTTTTCGGATGTAACCGTTGGTATCTAAACACGTATGGATACCTTCCTCATGCGCTGCTCGGAAAAAATCACGCACAAACTCAGGTTGAAGCATAGCCTCACCTCCAGAGCAGGTGACACCACCACCAGACGCGTTCATAAAATGACGATAGCTTTTGGCTTCTTTGATAATTTCTTCTACTGTCACTTCTTTCCCGCCGTGCGTGTCCCAGGTATCGCGATTATGACAATACATACAACGCATCAGACAGCCTTGCAAAAAGACAATAAAGCGAATTCCAGGGCCATCGACTGTTCCACAAGATTCGAAAGAATGGATACGACCAGTTGTTGCCATGAGTAGTTCTCTCAGAAAGGGTTTTCCGTTATTTTATTACAAATAGTGTGGTTAAAATAGTCATACACGACTAATCAGGGAGATTGTTTTAGCTAAAAGAAAGTATATAGAGAAAGGCTGCCTGTTCTGTATACCTCCCGGGGTGAGTTTTTGAAATCGGGTGTTTTGATCGTCGTACTTAGTGCTATACCAAACTGTTTATCATACAGTGCAATACCTGCGACGCCAGTCGCTTGTACGTTATCAATGCTGACGTCGTAACGGCTTGGTTCGTGAACTTCTGAGTTTTCAAAAATTCCAGGTCTGTATCCATCGATAGTGACGTCATTAAATCGATAACGACCTTCAAAGCCAGTAAAAAGAAACCACCCGGAACTAGAGTTGCCAATCATCCCTGGGCGAAATGGCGCTTCGCTATCTATATTGGCTGCCCCTAAATTTCCATCTAACCTTGAGCCCCAGCGGAGCATAAACCCTGTTGCTATGTCAGAACGAAAGTTGCCTGCATTGACTTCTGAAACGTTTGAAATGTCCCATTCAGTATTAGAAAACGACTGCATGCGGCCAAGGCGAAAATGAGATAGATAACCAATACTACCAACGATGGAGTCTTCTATTTGGTATTGCCAACCATTGGGTTGTTTAGAATTTGTGATGCCATGAACGAAATCTTGGGCGTCATCTGCTAACGAGTGCTCTCCCGTTGTTCCTATCGTCAAGTTGAAACGATGTGCATGTTCAGGGGTTAAGCTGATGAAGTTTAACTCAGAATGTAGATACCCAGAGTATGGGCGGTCGTTCACTAAAGGGTAGTCCGCTTTAAGTTCGGATGGGGTGTATATTTTATGCCCGAGAGTGAACTCTAATTTATCGAGTGAAGTATCGTGCCACGCAGATAAGCTTAGCGCCTTGAGTAAGCCATCTGGTTGAAACCTGCCAGTTGCATAAGAAAGAAACAAGCCGTTAGTGTAATCTTGATCCACGCCATACAGGCCATCATTATCAAAGGTAAAAGATAATGTTGAGCGATCGGATGCGTGGCTGGTAAGAGGAATTAAGGGTAAAACCAACAGCAAAGCTAATTTAGTTTTCATTCAAATGCGGTAGCTCTATGGATAAGTCTATGTCCTTCAAATTTAGCAACATTTATATCCTTAAGCCAGATTATATAGTTTTCTCCTTTAAATTTATGATGATAAAGAAAAAGCCCCGCGTTTGCGGGGCTTTGGGGTTTAGCCAGCTGAGATTATAGAGACTCAGTGAAAGTACGTGCGATTACGTCTTGTTGCTGCTCTGTAGTCAGAGAGTTGAAGCGTACGGCGTAGCCAGATACACGGATTGTTAGCTGAGGGTATTTCTCAGGGTGCTTAACAGCGTCTTCAAGAGTTTCACGGTTAAGAACGTTCACGTTTAGGTGCTGACCACCTTCAACGCCAGCTTCGTGATGGAAGTAGCCATCCATTAGACCAGCAAGGTTAGAACGTTGTGAACCTTCGTCTTTACCTAGTGCATTCGGTACGATAGAGAACGTGTAAGAGATACCATCTTGTGCGTCAGCAAACGGCAGTTTCGCAACTGAAGTTAGCGATGCAACAGCACCTTTCTCGTCACGGCCGTGCATTGGGTTAGCACCTGGTGCGAAAGGAGCACCTGCGCGGCGACCATCTGGAGTGTTACCCGTTTTCTTACCGTATACCACGTTTGAAGTGATAGTAAGAATTGACTGAGTAGGAACTGCGTCGCGGTAAGTCTTAAGCTTACGGATTTTACCCATAAATACAGAAACAAGTTCACATGCGATGTCATCAACGCGTGGGTCGTTGTTACCAAATTTAGGGTAGTCGCCTTCGATTTCGAAATCGATCGCTAGGCCATCTTCATCACGAACAGGTTTTACTGTTGCGTATTTGATTGCAGACAGAGAGTCAGCCGCAACAGAAAGACCAGCAATACCACAAGCCATAGTACGTTTAACGTCGCGGTCATGTAGAGCCATTAGCGCTGCTTCATAGCTGTACTTGTCGTGCATGAAGTGGATGCTGTTTAGCGCAGTCACGTATTGCTTCGCTAGCCAATCCATGAAGTGGTCCATTTTTTCCCACAGTTCATCGTAGCTCAATACATCGCCTTCGATCTTAGGCATGTTTGGACCAACTTGGATTTTTAGCTTCTCATCTACACCACCGTTGATAGTGTAAAGCATGGTTTTCGCAAGGTTCGCACGAGCACCGAAGAACTGCATTTGCTTACCAACAACCATTGGAGATACACAACATGCGATTGCGTAGTCATCAGACTCCATATCTGGACGCATTAGATCGTCGTTTTCGTACTGGATTGAAGAAGTATCGATTGATACTTTCGCACAGAACTTCTTGAAGCCTTCAGGTAGTTGCTCAGACCAAAGAACAGTGATGTTTGGCTCTGGAGAAGGACCCATGGTGTATAGTGAGTTTAGGAAACGGAAGTTCGTACGAGTAACCAGTGTACGACCGTCAAGACCCATACCACCCATAGACTCAGTTGCCCAGATTGGGTCACCAGAGAACAGATCATCGTACTCAGGAGTACGTAGGAAACGAACCATACGCAGTTTCATTACGAAGTGGTCGATCATCTCCTGAGCTTGTTCTTCAGTGATGCGGCCAGCAGCGATATCACGCTCCATGAAGATATCTAGGAATGTAGAAGTACGACCTAGAGACATTGCAGCGCCGTTTTGAGACTTAACTGCAGCTAGGTAGCCGAAGTAAGTCCACTGGATAGCTTCTTGTGCAGTTTCAGCAGGACGAGAAATGTCGAAACCGTATTTCGCTGCCATTTCTTTGATTTGACCTAGTGCGCGGTGCTGCTCTGCGATCTCTTCGCGAAGCTGCATTGTCATTTGTAGGTCTTCGCCATTCTCAAAACGCTCTTGTAGAGAAGAGAATTGAGCGAATTTATCCTTCATTAGGAAGTCAACACCGTATAGAGCAATACGACGGTAGTCACCGATGATACGGCCACGGCCGTAAGCATCTGGAAGACCAGTCAACACGCCAGACTTACGACACTTCATGATCTCTGGAGTGTAGATGTCGAAAACGCCTTGGTTGTGAGTTTTACGGTACTCTGTAAAGATTTTTTTAACTTGTGGGTCTAGCTCGCGGTCGTAGGCTTTGCATGAGCCTTCAACCATGCGGATACCACCGTTAGGGATGATTGCGCGTTTAAGAGGCGCTTCTGTTTGAAGACCTACGATAGTTTCTAGATCTTTTTCGATGTAGCCTGCATCGTGAGCAGTGATGGTAGAAATAACAGAAGTATCGAAATCAACAGGTGCGTGAGTCGCGTTTTCCTGTTTGATACCTTCCATTACTTTAGCCCAAAGCTTGTTAGTTGCTTCAGTACCTTCCGAAACTAGGAAAGATTCGTCGCCTTCGTACGGGGTGTAGTTCTTTTGAATGAAATCACGAACGTTTACTTCGTTTTGCCAATCACCTTCAGCAAAACCTTCCCAAGCTTTAGCAAATTGCTCTGCCATGACATACCTACCTTTTTAGTAGAAAAAACACGTACCTGTCGGACCGTTGAGCCAGCCAGACTCCCATTTCTGGTTTGGTACACTCTAAATGAATAACAATATGTATAGCCTTAAATTCTCATATCTGAAAGTGGTCATAAAACTATATATATTGTCACTTCTTTTTATGCTATCCCTTAACTTGTTAACAAGGATAAGTTAAAAAAAATCTGCAAACCTTAAACTAAATCAATAAATCATCAAAATTTACGATAAAAATAGGGTGGCTATTGTAGCCACCCTCGTTATTTTCTTAGCTTATAGCCAAGCTTGAATACCATATTGACCTTCTAGCATACCAACTGCAAGCATAGCAATTAAGCAAACGACTAGAACACCACCTGGAATAACGATTTTGTCGACAAAAGATAGTTTAGTAGCACGCTCTTTGTCGCCAATTAGACCGTTATTGTCCAGAAGCATTGTTAATGCCCAAGCAAGAACAGGGTTTACAACCGCTGAGCCAAAGATACAGATACCTGCAGCTTGTGAATCTTTCGTGTCACGTACCATTTGCATACCAGCTTCTAATAAAGGAAGGAAGACACCAACGAGTAGAGCAACGCGCATTACAGGTGGCCATACCGCCACATCCATAGGGAAGCCAAGAATCGCAATAGCCATCACAAGTAGGCCCAAGATAATTGCACCACCTGGGATTGGACGTTTAGCGATAGCCGCTGGAATCATGTATGTTCCCCATGATGAGGTGATGTTACCGCCACCTAGTGCTGTACCAACCATCTGGCGTACCGAACACATAGTCATAGTGTCGTCGACATCCATGAGAACTTTGTCCGTTTTCTTAGGGTAGTTCAGTTCTTGGAAGATGCGATGGCCAAGGAAATCAGGAGACCACATCGCTACAGCAAGGATCGCGAAAGGCAGTGATGCAATAAAGTGCTGCAGAGTAGGTAGGCCAAGTTGCCAGCCGCTTTCAGTGCTTCCCCACCAGTAAACTGGATTTAAGTTAGGTAAGCCCATTTCTGTTTCAAAACGTAGGTCAAAACCTGCGCCAAGCACTAACGCAATGATCAGACCAGTGAAAGCACACACGGGAATAGCCAACCAGCGCATGTTGATTTTTGCTAGGTACGCGTAAAGAACAATATTAATACCGAGTACAACAAGACCCACATAGCCCATGCTACCAGCCGCTATGTCTGCGGACTGCAAACCTGTTGCCCAAGTTTGAATCGACGTGATTTGGCTCATTGTTCCTGTGAAACCTAAGAAGATAAGCAAGCCACCGGCAGTACCTTCTGAGGTTAAATTGACGAGCTTGGAACCACCTTTAAAGTAACTAAGTAGTAAGCCGAAAACGCCTAGAAGAATAGCCAAAGCCAAAGGGTGAGCACCGGCAAGAGCAATTGCGCCGATAAGAGGGATCATTGGGCCATGGTTACCCGCTAGGTTGGCTCTTGGGTTAATAAAGCCTGAAGCGAAAACACAGAAAAATAAAGCAGGGAAAAGCATTTCAACTCGGGCAACTTCAATTGCAAATTCTTTACCCAGGTTTACGTGGTCCCAAGCAGCGGTTAAGCCATCTGCCCAAGACATCATTACCGCTGAATACATCGCGATAATACCAATCGTACCTGCTAGTGCGGGTACTAAGTCTTCTAACTCGAATCGGAAGTCACGACCAGGAAGGTTCAGACCAAAGCGGCGAGGCTTCATGATCTGCAGTTCATGGTCTAAGTAATCGCTGCGACTGGCAAATTCAGAAGCCGGGCGGTGCAGCTCTTGATAACTCTTATTCTCGATATCCGAATCAGAGTGCGGTTTGTTGACTGCGTCTGACATAGATTCCTCATATATTGAAAAAGTTAATAAATCGTTAATGAGTTGCCATTAATTTTTGTCGGCTGGCAATCTCGTAAAACTCTGCTTAGCATCCTGCGTTTTAATCCGTATATCTCACCTAAACAGTACGTATCATGGGATTAGGTGAAGTGATGGAAAACACTAAAATTTCGCATAATTTAGGTTTTTATCTTTGGGCTGAGTGTAACGTGCAGATCCCAGAGCGTGATTGATTTAGATCACCTTATGAAGGAATGTGAAAGAAAACTACATAACAAACGGGGTTCACTTAACAGGTACCCTAATTATGTGAAATAAACTTACACAATTTGTTTAATAAGCAATCAGATTAATATGCATTGGTAAGGGATTGAAAGTAGATAAATTGAATATTGAGACAGATCTTGTTTTTATAAAAATGTTAATTTCATTCGTGGGTTGATAATGTGTTAATTAATGTGGAATATGCGTTCCAAGAAGTAAATATGACTAAATAACGAATCATTAGTCACATAAAATGGTTAAATATCCCCGCAATCCAGGTTAATAATTTGTTGCATGTTCTGATTTGTAGTGCTAGTTTGTTCGCAATGTAGGTGGAGACCTACAACTAACCCACCTTTAATAGTCACATATCAAGTGGGACAAAATAATAACAGGGAGTTAGGCGCATGAATGATGTACCAGCGCTAGATATAAAAGAGCTACATAAAACCTTCGGACAGAACGAAGTTCTAAAGGGCATTTCACTGGAAGCCCACAAAGGGGACGTTATTTCTATTATCGGATCATCCGGTTCCGGTAAAAGTACCTTTCTTAGATGCATCAATCTTTTAGAAACGCCAACTGCGGGTGAGATTTGGGTTAATGGTGAGTTAATTCAAATGAAGAACAACCGCCAAGGTGAATCGGTTCCAGCAAATGAAAAGCAGGTTCAACGAATCCGTTCTCGTTTAGCGATGGTTTTCCAAGGATTTAATTTGTGGTCCCACATGACTGTATTGGAAAACGTGATTGAAGCACCTGTGCATGTCTTAGGTGTACCGAAAGCGGAAGCGATTGAAACGGCAGAAGAATTGCTGAAGAAAGTCGGATTATACGAGCGCAAAGATTACTACCCAGGACATTTATCGGGTGGCCAACAGCAACGTGCAGCGATCGCCCGTGCTTTAGCCGTGGACCCTGAAGTTATGTTGTTTGACGAGCCAACTTCGGCACTCGACCCTGAGTTGGTTGGTGAGGTACTTGGGGTTATGCGAGATTTGGCAGAAGAAGGGCGCACAATGCTGGTGGTAACACATGAAATGGCGTTTGCCCGTGATGTGTCGAATCATGTGATGTTCTTGCACCAAGGTTTGGTTGAAGAGCAGGGACATCCTTCTAAACTGTTTACTAACCCTGAATCGGAGCGCTTAAAGCAGTTCGTGTCTTCGATCTACTAATTTGCGCTTCATTCAAGCGATAAACACAACACAAATAATAGTTATACAATAAAAAATCACAGGAGTATGGAAATGAAAAAGTGGTTATTAGCAGCAACTTTAGCTGCAACAGCTGTATCTGGAGTAGCCCAAGCCAAGGATTGGAAAGAGGTTCGTTTTGGCATTGAAGGTGCTTATCCTCCATTTAGCTGGACTGAAGGCGATGGCTCGCTGAAAGGTTTTGATGTCGACATGGCAAATGCTCTGTGTCAGGAAATGCAAGTTAAATGTAAGATTGTTGCACAAGACTGGGATGGCATTATCCCATCGCTGTTAGCTCGCAAGTACGACGCGATCATTGCAGCCATGTCCATTACTGAAGAGCGTAAAAAGAAAGTTGACTTTACTGGCAAATACGCACTTATTCCGAACAAATTTATTGCCAAGAAAGGCGCTAACTTAGATTTTGATAATCTAGATGGACAAAAAATTGCAGTTCAGCGTGCAACGACTCACGATAAATACCTAACCGACAACTACGGCGATAAAGTGGAAATCGTTCGTTATGGTTCTTTTGATGAAGCTTATCTAGATCTTGCTAATGGTCGAGTAGTAGCAGTGCTTGGTGATGCTTCAGCGCTTGAAGAAGGCGTATTGAACAAAGAAGGTGGTGAAAACTACGAGTTTGTGGGTCCATCTTTGACTAACCCGAAATGGTTTGGTGAAGGTTTTGGTATCGCTGTACGCAAACAAGACAAAGACCTAACGAAAAAGCTAGACGCTGCAATTCTGTCACTACGTGAGAAAGGCGTTTACCAAGAGATAGCAGCGCGCTACTTCAAGTACGACGTATACGGCGAGTAAGTCGCCATTAAGCGACCGTTGGCTTGTTCCTAGAGGTAGCCAGCGGTCGATTTTATGAGTTTAGGGATCAGGAACTCACCTATGCTAGATTTGAAAGGATACGAAGCCTCTATATTAAAAGGGGCCATGGTTACTATCGAGGTGGCACTATTATCATTAGTGCTGGCGGTAGTATTAGGTATGCTTGGTGCGCTCGCAAAAATGGCACCATATAAGTGGGCACGTGCGATTGCAACAATATACACGACAGTGATTCGTGGCATACCAGACTTAGTACTCATGATGCTGATTTTCTTCGGCGGACAAATTTTACTTAACAACACATTATATTCTATCAATGAGACACTTAATGAATGGTTTGCGTCAAGCGATCCTAACCATGAGTGGACGTCGTACCTACCAGACTATATTGATGTCAGCCCATTTATCGCAGGTGTACTTACCATAGGCTTCATTTTTGGTGCCTACATGACAGAGACATTCCGCGGCGCAATTATGGCAGTAGATAAAGGCGAGCTCGAAGCTGCAAAAGCGTATGGCATGAGTTCAGTGAAGACCTTCTACCGTATTTTATTGCCTCAGATGATTCGTCACGCTCTACCAGGCTTTGGTAATAACTGGTTAGTCCTGCTTAAAACAACCGCGTTAGTATCAATTATCGGGCTAGAAGACATGGTTCGAACCAGCTCTCTTGCCGCTGGTTCAACTAAAATGCCATTCACGTTTTATATGGTTGTTGCAATTATCTTCCTATTCTTCACGAGTGTATCGACAGGCTTGTTGAAGGTCGTTGAACGCAAATTCAGTATTCATGCGAGGTAGAATATGGACTTTTCATTGATTGTAGAAAGTTTTCCTATCTATCTTAGCGGTCTATGGACCACAGCATGGATGGTAGGAGTCGCGCTCGTGATTGGGTTAGCCGTTGCTATTCCTTTGGCAGTCGCGAGAAACAGCCATAATTATCTTTTTATGGCGCCAAGTTGGGCATATATTTACTTTTTTAGAGGTACGCCTTTACTCGTCCAGCTATACCTAATCTATTACGGTATGGATCAGTTTTTCCCTGTAAAAGACACGCCTTGGGAGAACGCTTGGTTCTGCGCGCTGGTCGCATTTGTTTTGAATACCTCTGCGTACACAGCAGAAATTATCCGTGGAGCAATCAACGGGTTACCGAAAGGTGAGATAGAAGCGGCAAAAGCTTACGGGATGAGCACGTTTATGACTTATCGCCGTATAACATTGCCGAGTGCTCTTCGTCGTGCGCTTCCTGTATACAGTAACGAAGTGATATTTATGCTTCATGGTAGTGCTGTAGCGGGTATCGTCACAATTGTTGACTTAACAGGAGCTGCGCGTTTAGTTAACTCACGTTACTACGCACCATTTGAGTCATTCTTAACAGCCGGAATGTTCTATATGGCACTCACTTTCATGATTTTGTGGTGCTTTAAACTGGCAGAAAAGAGGTTCCTTGCATACACAAGGCCTTTAAGTTGATAAAACGGCACCTTTCGGTGCCGTTTTCTTTTGTGAATTGTTAATACGCTTCAAAATCTTGCATCAGTTGCCTTGGTACAATTGCTCTAACACGCCGTTCTATTAGACTTTATTATTCTATTTGTTATTAAAATAAACGCATGAAAACTAAACTTCTCCTGGCGTGTTTATCGTCACTCCTGTCTGCTTGTGGCGGAGGGGGCGATTCAAGTGAAAATACATCCACCTCCAGTGTTGTGACAACAGACGTGCAAAAAGCGGTAATGTCTGGAAACGCATCACTAGTCAAAGATTCCAACCAGTTTGTTGAAGAAATTGAACGTCTTAATAGTCGTCATGTGGCGGCTTCAAATGCCATAAAAAAAGCTATTAATGGCGGAGCTCAATCATTGCATTGGGATCCAACACACGATGCCGCTTTGTTTTCTCCAACCTATGGGTTCAATGATAGCATTCTTAACACTAGTCGCGCAGTGGAATCTGGCTATAGTGATCAGTCGCTGTCTTTGGGTATTGCTGGAGAGTATGGAACCAATGGCCGCTATGTCTTACTAGGTAGCAACCCGTTTAGGACCAGTTTACGTTTTCCAAATAGCGTAAACGATCAGATGAACGATTGGCTGAGCAATATGGTGACGTGGTTGACAGCAAAAAGTGCCGATGAAAGTAAGCAGATTGTCATTGCACAGATGGATCAGTCCTATTATTTCCCTGATGAGAAAGCCACCAGGAAGTGGTTAGATGAGAAGTTCCCTGAGCGTGTAAGTTACAACTTAGCCAATACGTGCGATGGAACTGCAATGAATCGTTGTATTGATGCCCAGCCTGACTTATTGATTGTGTCGCAACACTTACGTGACAGTGACACACTTGATGAGGTAACGGCTGCGATACAAAGAGCGGAACAACTTGAAATCCCCATTTTGTATCTGCAGTGGGACGGAACCATGACGCAACTTGGAGACTGGATTTTATCTCGCTTCCATGTCGATTATGTCGGGGACAACTATTGGAGAAAGCTAGCTGTGGATGGCTGGAATCCGAATCAAATTTTGGATTTTACGCCTGAAGAGATAAGTACCCAACTTGCATTCTTGGCCAAGTTTAGATATCGAAACTTCAATGTTGATCTATCCAACTGTGATAACAGGTCCTGTCCAGAAGATGCCAATATGGATAGTGAGTTCTACTCACCTGTGAATAGCATCAGCCTCCGGGTGACTGAGCTTGATAAGCAGAAAATAGATTTGTTCAAGCAAGCTGATTATGAATATGAGAAGTTGATGATATTGCTGGCAGATCACTACCGTCAGAGTGTTACTTTCCCAATGGATAAAAATGCAACGGATATCAACGTATTTTTACGCTCTTACTTTTCTGATTACATACAGTACAACAGTCGTCACAGCAATCCTGCTCAGCGTGATATGGGGAACTTTAGCCGTAGTGAATTCGGTGAGGAGATCCGTCGGGTTGATAAATTGGTGACGATGGAATCGAAGAGAAACTTTCGCTCTGCTGGTGTCTACGCGCTGCCAGGTGAGACATTCACCGTCACAAGAAAAGACACAAATAGTGTGACGACTAAAATTGTAGTGAACAGTTTGCGCAGTGGAGCGACACACGAATTCTACGAATATGGATACAATCGTCCCAAATTTGTCACTTCTAGCGCATATGAAGTGGAGTCAGGTGAAACCATCACTCTAACTTCAGCATATGGTGGCCCGATACACGTTTATTTCGATCAAAATGATGTAGAAGTTCAGCTTCAGTTTGGTCATATCGCGCAACACCCAGTCTGGAGAAATGAAGCGAATAATCAAGTCTTTACTGAACAGCTGGAGGCGAATCAGTTTGACTGGGCAGAGTTAATGACACCAGGTTTTGAGGTTCACTCCAAGCGAGACAAAATGATTGAAAGTGTTTCAGCCTGGGATTCTCCCGCAGCTATGGCAGAGGCTACTGAGCGCTATATGCACAATTTTCCACATGCTCTGGCTGGTTTTAAGGGGCCAGGGATAGATGTCATCAGCGATATACAATCACTGGCGACGGAAAAAGGATGGGAAGTCGAAAACATCGATATTGTTAAGCATATGAATGCTGATCAAGCAACCTGTGGTTACGGGTGTTCGGGTAATCCTTATGATGCTTACTGGAGTTTCAATCCAATTGGGCATGGAGATCTGCACGAGTTAGGCCATGGGCTCGAAAAATCGAGGTTTAGATTTTCTGGCTGGGTAGGGC
Organism: Vibrio nereis NBRC 15637; assembly: GCF_001591105.1. Classification (GTDB taxonomy): domain Bacteria; phylum Pseudomonadota; class Gammaproteobacteria; order Enterobacterales; family Vibrionaceae; genus Vibrio; species Vibrio nereis. The sequence continues at coordinate 303,839 of NZ_BCUD01000001.1, forward strand.
ATTCTACAACGAACTATTACTCCTACTATAGTAAGTCTCGCTATTATCAGGAGACTGGCATCGATCCTAGCTGCCAATCTCTGGACTTTAAACAGCAGTTTGATTTGTTGCAGCAAAGTCGAGAACAAGCTAACCCTAGTGCTTACATGGCTGAAAAATCAGAAACGGGGTGGAGTTGGGGAGCTAGAATTTATATCCAAATGATGATGCAAGCACAGCATCAAGGTGTGGTCGACAGTGGCTGGCATTTATTAGGTCGACTCCATTTGATTGAGAGAGAGTTTAAGCGATTAAAAGCATCAGAAGAATTATGGTTAGAGAGAAGAGGGAGCGTTGGTTTTAGTGGTTATTCATTGGCTGAAGCAAACTCAATTTCTAACAATGATTGGTTGCTCATTGCGTTAAGTGTGGTGACGAACTTTGATATGCGAGACTATTTAAGCATGTGGGGCTTTAGTTTTTCTGATAAAGCACAAAATGAGGTTCTGTCGATGAATCTAGAAGCGATGCCGTTACTCTATTTTGCGTCAAGCAACAGAGGCTACTGCAAGGCTGAGTTTGCCCAACTTCCAGTACCTATAGATGGTACGACTCCTTGGCCGTTGTAGATACAGATTTAAAAACTAATAAGGGAGACATTGATGTCTCCCTTTTACCATCGGAAAATTAACTCAGAATGATTAGTATTGTACCCGCTAACGTCATTAAAATATTGGCTATGGCGTATGTGCCAGCGTATCCCAGTGCTGGAATGGTTGACTTGGCATAGTCATTAACAATGTCCATTGCGGGCGCACAGGTTCTTGCCCCGATGATTGCGCCAAATAGCAGTGCCCGGTTCATTTTTAGCATATATGCACCGACGAGATACGCAATCGCGACAGGGACAACACTCACTATGAACGCTAGGCCTAGAACTTGAATGCCGACTTGAGACAGGTGTTCAAACATCTTCCCGCCAGCACTTAGTCCAATTCCAACCATAAAAAACATTAAGCCGAGATCTTTGACCATATTTAATGCGCCTTGCGGCACGTAACCAAAAGTCGGGTGATTGGCTCTTAAGAAACCTAGCGTAATTCCCGATAACAGCAGGCCAACTGCATTACCTAGGCCAAATGACACTTGGCCAAAGGTCATTGTAATCAGGCCAAAAACGATCCCTAGAATAAAAAAGCTACAGAATGCTAGCAAATCCGCCATTTGGCTGTGGATAGAGATAAAACCGATTCTTTCTGCTAAACCATGAACACGACTTTTCTCGCCACTGACTTGTAGAACGTCACCTTTGGCGAGCACAATATCTAAGTCCATCGGCATTTCAATTTGTGCACGAACCACTCTGTTCAAGAAACAGCCATATTCAGAGAGGTTTAGATCAGAAAGGCGTTTGCCAGCGATAGCATCGCTTTTTACTACGATCTCTTCTTCAACTACCCGTAAATCGAGCAGGTTTCTATCAAATACTTCTTTGCCGTTTCTAAAGCTTGGATCAAGTCTAGCGTGGCTATCTGGGAAGCCTACCAGCGCGATTTCATCGCCTTCTTGTAAAATTGCATCACCATCAGGGTGTGCAAGAATACCGTGGCGACGCACTCGTTCAATGTAGCAACCCGTTTGGCGATAAATACCCAGTTCACGCAGGTTTTTGCCGTCAATCCAATCGATAAGCTCTTTGCCGACGCGGTAGGCTCGTATGATGGGTAAGTAAACTTTACGTTGCCCTGAGTTGCCTAGTCCACGCTCTTGGGCAATCTGTTCTGCTGAGTCAGACAAGTTCTGCTTCTGCAATTTTGGCATGAGCTTAGCGAACATAATCATACTGATAAGTCCAACTAAGTAAGCCATTGCATACCCCACCGACAAATTCTCTATAACCAGAGCAAAATCCATATTCCGTGGGATAGTTGTCAGACCGGAGCTAATAGCGTCTTGAGCGCCAACAAGGACTGGTGTTGATGTCAGTGCACCAGCCATCATACCGGCAGATAAACCAAAGCCTAAATCTAGGTAATGGCTTGATAAATAAGTAATGGTCAGTGCTGTTGATAAAACAACCATACTCAAGATGAAATAGTGCTTACCGTCTCTGAAAAAGATACCAAAGAAGTTAGGTCCAGCCTCGATGCCAACACAATATATAAACAGCATAAAGCCAATTGTTAACGCATCAGCATTAAAGGTAAATCCAAGGTGGCCCATGATTAGCGATGTAACAAGTACGCCAATAGAATTGCCGAGTTGCATATTGCCAAATCGGATTTTCCCGATGGCTAAGCCGATGGCGAGGACTACAAAAATGAGAAGAATAGGGTTTTGTTCAAGTAAAAGTACGACGTCGATGTTCACAGGTGGTTTTTTCTGTGCCGGAGAGAAAGTTAAGTGGAGCGAATTGTATCTGAATGAGACAAAATGAATAGTGAAAATTTTTAGAATTTACCATTACTTTACGTATCGCATTGCGAGATGACGGGGAGCTCACTCGTTGCATAGATTGCTTTGAAGAGTAAATATCAATGATGGGGTTACGAAAAGTAAAAAAGCCGCTAAAAGCGGCTTTCTATAGGATTACATGATATTACTCAGCGAAAAGGCCTAGGTGCTCTTTGGCGTAAGCTTCGAATTCATCACAACCGCCGATATGTTCTTGATCGATAAAGATTTGAGGAACAGTTTCTACTGGTTTACCTACAGTTTTCTCTAGATCTGCTTTTGAAATACCTTCAGCGTGAATATCAACGTAGCGGTAGTTAAAGTCATCACGTTTCTCTTTTAGTGTTTCAGCGTGCTCTTTTGCACGGACACAGAAAGGACAAGCAGGGCGACCAAAGATAACTACGAACATAAATGTTTCTCCTTTAATTTGTTAATTGCCACTATGCCCGAATCAGTGTCGGAAATAAAGAAGCAATTACCTGTTGCTTTGATAGGTGAAATCTATTGGTGGGAAATTGATCGGCGGAGGTCGGTGGGTGAGCTAAAAATGCCCAAGTAGAGTGGAGTGAAGAACAAAAAAGGAGCACTGCTTGCTCCTTTTTTGTTTATATCGGAATGTTTAAAACTGTGAAAGCTTATCGTAACGAGAATCTTTCAATGCGTCTTTTACACGCTTGAGATTCTCACGGAAACCTGTGCCTCGGCGTAGAGTAAAGCCAGTAGCGAGAACATCGATAACTGTCATTTGAACAACACGACTAGCCATAGGCATATATACGTCAGTGTCTTCCGGTACATCCAGCGAGATAGAAAGTGAACTTGCCTTATCTAGTGGAGAATCCTTGGCAGTAATCGCAATGACCGTCGCCCCGTTTTCACGAGCAAGGTTTGCAATTTCCACTTGGCTTTTAGTGCGGCCCGTATGAGAAATCAATACGATCACGTCATTATCCGTACAATTGATACAACTCATGCGTTGCATAACAATGTCTTCAAAACAAGTAATCGGAATATTGAAACGAATGAACTTGTTTTGTGCATCCTTAGCGACAGCAGAAGATGCCCCCAAACCGAAGAAGGAGATCCTTTTCGCTTGCGTCAATAGATCAACTGCGCGGTTGACTTGCATTGCGTCTAAGCTATTTTTCGCCACATCTAAGCACGCCATTGTAGATTCGAAAATCTTATGGGTATATGCATCTGGGCCATCGTCCTCTTCAACGTTACGGTTTACGTAAGGTGTTCCGTTAGCCAAACTTTGCGCAAGGTGTAGTTTGAAGTCTGGGAAACCTTTGGTATCCAAGCGGCGACAAAAGCGATTAACTGTTGGCTCACTCACATCAGCCATTTTTGCGAGTGTAGCAATACTAGAATGAATGGCCGTTTGTGGGGAGGCCATAATAACTTCAGCGACCTTACGCTCTGATTTACTGAAGTTCTCTAGATTTTTCTGAATTTTTTCTAATGTGTTCATAGTGTTCACGAAGGTATAGAGAACAACTTGCTGGATATACCAAATGATTGAAATCTTGGGGAAACAAGCTGTTTCCTAAAAGGCAATAACTATCCAGCGCCATAAGGCCAGTATAAACCTAAGCCAAGGCTTTACTGTAACTTTTCCGTTCTTCAATTGGTGATAATATGACAGGCCTCAACTAAATTTTATAAAAACTACACAAATCTTTTAATTTGGGTCGCAGTAATCGAGGTTGAGGTGCCTGTTTTTTGGTCTACTTACATTTCTTAAGAAAGAAACTTTCACGCAGGTGTGACTTGCTTCACAAGGTAATCTATTCTTGCCATTAAGTTTGGCGCTTGGGCTGCAATGTGTCGCTGCTCTTCTAAAACGGAATTCAATATGTCTTGACCGGTCAGAGGGTTGGCTAAAACCACTCGGAAAACGATAGTGTTGAGCCTATCCCATTGACTAGGATTAAGGCGAGTTCGAGACACAAAAGACTTGCCCGTTTCACGCTGCCGCTTTTGGATGAACTTAGTCCACTCATTAAGTAATTCATTAAGTTCTGCTCGTTGCTGTTTGTTTGCAGCCGCGAGTGCTCGCTTGATGTGAGGTGGAAGATAACGGTACGTGAGCAAGCACAGCTCTGGCTCAGAAACGAGTTCGAAATCTGGTTGTGTTTTGATTAACTCGGCAAAGTATTTAGCTTTTTCAATACTTTGATCTATCAGCAATTCGTATCCTGGGCGGCTGATGATATGCATTGCAGCATAAACGAGCATGGCCATACCGGAGCGAGAGCCTTCTAGAGTATGACTTCCTAGATCTTTCGAGCCTTTACGCAAAATGTATTGCGCGTGGTGCTCAATCGATTTCATCGCTTCAGGATTTTTAAACAGCACCATCCCTGCGCCCATTGGAATATATAGCTGCTTATGAGCATCAATGGTAACGGAGTCTGCAAGTTCAGTGCCCGCTAATAAATGACGATAGTTGTTCGACATTAGCGTTGCACCACCCCAAGCGGCATCGACATGAAAATGGCAATCTTCTTGCTGACAAATAGCAGCAATCTCTTCTAGAGGGTCGATAGTGCCTGTTTCTGTTGTGCCAGCGACACCAATCACTGCGAAAGGCTTAATGTTTTGCTGTTTAAGTTCTTTGATGCGGGCTTTTAGAGACTCGGGACAAATACGGTTATAGGTATCCGTTTTTATGGCGACTAAGCCTTCTTGACCAATGCCTAGTACATCGGCTGCTTTTTTAAGGGAGTAGTGCCCACGCTCGGAGACTAATACGGCTAATCCTTCGTAGCCATAGTGATTCATCGCCTTAAATAAGCCCTCTTTTTCAACACCCTTAAAAGCCCCGTTTGCTTTTAAGGCGTTGTTACGAGCAACCCAAAGTGCAGTGATGTTAGCAATAGTCCCGCCAGAACAAAACGCGCCTAATGAATGGTTGGCACTGTGCATCCATTTTGAGTAAAAGGCATCATCTTGACGATAAATTAGCCTGTGTAGCATGCCCAAAACTTGTCTTTCTAGCGGAGTAAACGCTTTAGATGTTTCTATTTTTACCAAGTTTTGGTTTAGGGCGATCATTATCTTTGACAATGGCATCAAAAAGTAAGGGAGTGCCGACGTCATATGACCGATAAAGCTTGGTGCAGAAGTATGTACAGAGTGGGAAACTAATGTATCGAGCAGGTGCTGGGTATGGTCTGAAACAAACTCAGGTTGCTCGGGGATCGAAGCATTGGAGAAGTCTTTCTCAATGTCGACTAATGGCTTTTCTTCCGCGACGATATGTTCTCGCAAAAACTGGTTTAAGTTACGCGAGAGTTTTTCTTCAATTTGGGTTAGCGTTGAGTCTGGCCCTTCAGGTACTGTGAAGATACGAAGAAGACTCTCGAAACTCACATCAGCCGTTCTATGTTCAGATACCATACAGCTATTTTGCTCTAATCATTTTTGTTGCAAGCGGAATAATCTAAACGAAAACGGGAACAAAGTCCCGTCTTAAATGATCGATTACTAGTTTGAACTATCGATATTTGCCCACTAACTGGTTAAAGTTAGTGCAACATACCTTAATCACAACTGATCGCTTCTAGTTTGCTAATAGCTTGGTTATAACGTTTGAGGGCGCTATCAATTTTTGTCGGGTGACTGAGTAGATCCGCAAAAGCTGAGCGTAGGTCGTAGTTGTTCTCGTGTGGTTTCGCTTGGCGATCATTAAAGGTAACTTTAGCAAGTTGGCCAAGTTCATCACTTCGTGAAGCAAGTGTCTTGATGTCTTTTTGTTCCAACTGAAGCCACGCTTCAACAGGCTGCTGCGTTGCTACTTTAGTTAAGTCATGCTCCAGGTAATAGTGAACAGCAGCACGGTTAAGCTCAAAGTGATTTTTCCGGCCTTCTAGGAACCATTCACTCACTTCTGTGAGATCTGGGTATTGCTCTGACGTTAGTTTAGTAAGGTCTTCATACCAGTGTACTGAAGCATCGATATATGCGTCGTATTTCTTGGACAGGCAGGTATTGTCTGCAGCCGTAGCCACAGTAGAAGAAGCACCGAGCAAAAGTGCAACAATCAGGCGTTTCATAATGAATCCTTTTGAAAAATATAATTATAATTTGGCAGTTATATTAGCACTCGCTAAAGTGTAATAAATTGCTGTTGCTTAATATAGTGAATTTAGACACAAAATCATGCGATCTAGCCAGCAAGAGAGACAAAGAAAAGCATCATGACCGGCACAAGTAGGCTCAAAATGAAGCCGCTGACGATTGCTATAGGCACACAGCGTACGCCACCTGTGGTTTGAATGACAGGTAGAGTGAAGTCCATTGCGGTCGCGCCGGCGTAACCAATCGCTGTACAAGGGCGAGTACGAATAAAGAGGGGGATGAGTACAAGGGCGATCAACTCACGCAATAATTCGATCATAAATGAAGCGCCTCCGTACACTGGCCCGAATGCATCACCCATTAAAATACCAGCTAAAGAATACCAACCAAAACCGGACGCCATTGCTAGCCCGCGGTAGATGTCTATATTCAGGATCAGTGCCGCGATCGAACCTCCGACCATTGAGCTGCAAATAACCAGTAACGCGATCACCATACCATGTTTGTTGAGCAAGATTTGCTTGAGTGTAAGGCCACTATTACGCAGCTGAATACCAATGAAGAAGAGCAGCAGGAATAGTATCCACTCACTCGCTGTATCTACCCAACTGAGATCTAGCGGTAACGCCAATCCGATAAGGAGCCCACCGCCGACTACTAAAATGAGCTTGGCTGATTCTAAAGCCATGCTCGACAAAGGTAGTTTGCTGTGCGCATTGTCTGTTTTTATGGGTAATAGTTTGTCGATCAGAGGAAGAACGGCGAGGTTGGCCAGCCCAAGGCAGAAGAAAAAGACCGCCGTGAACTTGAGAATAAGTTGGAGGTTTTCGCCGAGATTATCGAGCGCAGCCAAACTTAACCCCATCAACGCAAGAATGACGTAGATGAGATTCGAAGTGGTGGTGTTGATTGTTTCGAGTAAAGATTTTTTAGATATAGAGATTAGATACCCCACGACGAGTGGGGCAAAAATAAATAACATCCCTGAAAACATGGTACATCCTGTGAGTTATAAACCGCTTGCGCTAATTAGTTCATCCAGTTGCGCATTAAACTCAATATCACTTAAATTGCTAAGTTTGTACAGTACATCTGCACCGGTTACGTCAAACTTTACAACATGGTCATCGATATTTTCGTCCTGACGGCGGAACATGAGGATATGGTGCGCCATTCTTGCCACATCAAGATAGCTAACCTCGTCTAGAGATTGTTGCAGAGCCTGGTTGGAAGACACTTCAAGAAAGTCGTTATCGAATCCCCAAGTATCTAATACGAGATAGCTGGTATCTGAGCAGAGGCGTTCAAAAACCATAAACGCGATGTCTTCTGCTAAGTAGTTGCCATTTTCGAGATAATGATGGTACTCACTGACCAGGCAGAATAGACCGATATCCGCCAATAAACCAGTAAGCAGTGCTTTTTCAGGCTCAAGGTTATTGTATATAGGAGAGCCACTCTCTTTAAAACCACGTACCACCATAATCATGGTTGCAGCGAGCTCGCGGGAGTTAAGTGCACTGTCTGCAAGTATTCGATTGCAAGTGTGGCTGAGGTTGACGGAATGCTTGAGTTGCTCGATTGCTTGTGCGGTGACGATATCTCGCACACGTAAAATGCCCAGACGAGATACAGCCGTCATCACATCAGTGCAGGTAATGTTTCGACGATTAAAAATCACGGAATTGGCGACTCGGATGATTGTAGCAACCAAGCTCGGGTCTTCTAATAGAGTATCTGCTACATCTGAAACTGAAGTGGTTTCTTCAGTACAAAGCTTCTGTATTTTAAGAACCACTTCAGGAATAGGTGGTAATGCAATTTTCCTATTAGAAACCGCGTGTTCGATAAATTGAGAAAACTCAGATTCAATACCTTTTAGGAGTAAATCTTTATTCTCGGGCAGCCAGTAAAAAGATAAGTGGTTCATAGATACTAAATAGTTGAAAAGACAGTGTCAGTTTACCGTTTCTTTAATGTCAGAGGCAATGATTTGATTCCATAATATCGATGCATTTAAAGGGATTTTATGTAATTGAGTTTATTGTCAAATCTAGTTTGTCTAATGGGCTTAGATGAACTATTTCTCCACTAGTATCTATTTTGTTTGTTGCAGTGTGATCTATGCACAGACTTATTTCGTTCGGTAAACTATTATCTAGCCAATATTTGATTGGCCAATCATTTTTAACACATATTTTAATAGTTTAACTTATACATTTTCGCTTAAAACTGCTGCTATCTGGTGATCATACATAATCGGGGTTTGATGATTTGAAGGATCAATAGATATGACAGAGCAATTATTTATACAATATGTAAGTAAATTTGGTTCATTCCAAAAACGTTCTATGTTTGGCGGAACAGGACTGTTCCAAGATGAAGCTATGTTTGCTTTACTTAGTGCGAATAAAATCTTTATCAGAGGTGGGGACCAACTAGATAAAGAACTGACGCAGTTAGGTTGTGAGAAATACCGTCACGTAAAAAAACAAACCACAGCGACGGTTAATTATTACGACATCACTGAAATGTTTGAAGCACGCAATTCTCGCCTTGATGAGTTATTGCAGCAGTCTATCGACTTTTCAGTCTCTGAAAGAAATTTTAAACGTTCAGCAGCAAACCGTAGGCTTCGCGATTTACCCAATATGCAACTCACTTTAGAACGTATGGTGAAAAAAGCTGGCATAGACGATGTAGAAACATTTCTTGAGCTAGGCGCACCAGCCGTTTTTAGTAAAGTAAAACAGGCTTATGGTAATGATGTTGACGTAAAACTTCTGTGGAAATTTGCTGGTGCAGTGGACGGTGTGCATTGGAAACTGATCCAGGAACCTCGTAAACGTGAGTTACTAGACAGCTGCCAATAAAGCTTAGCTATCAGCTCATTGGTGAATAGTAGTTGGCGAATGCGAGTGATTCAGCAAGTTACAAGTGCGTGAGATAGATTAGATAAAAAACCGAGGTGCTTTTCGAAGCTACCTCGGTTTTTTTATTGTTTACTGTACAGTGCTGATTAGAACTTGAAGCGAGTAGTGAACATCAATTGATCATCGTAGAAGTCGTTGATTCGCGCTTCAACACCGATTGAGAAAAGCTCTGTTGAGTGGAATCGTGCGTACACTGAGCCCAACCAATCATCGTTATCTTCGATAGAAACGTAGCCTGCTTTACCACCAACTTCTAGCTGAGGACCAAGCCATTGGCGAACGCCAAGGTTTAGCTCTAAACCAGTATCTGAGCCACTGGTGTATGATGTGTCAACCATGCGGAATAGCATTTCACCAGTAAAGTCTGCCCAGTTGTTCACTGGAGCATGGAAACCAAAACCTGCCGCTGCGTCGTAATCGCCTTCAAATTCAGAATCAATACGGCCGATAAAGTGTGCATTTGGGTGTACAGACATACTCAGTGCCGTACCAAACGTTACTGGACTCACACCAATACGAGCTTCTACGTAGTCGTAGCTAAAATTGCTCATTACTGCTGGGCTATTTTGGTCGTACTGTTGTGCAAAAGAAGAACCAGAGGCTAGTACTAGCGCTGTAGCTAAGATTGTTTTACGCATGAGGACAATAAACCTATTTCTTGTTAATTTTTGGTCTTTAGCGGAGATACGCTATGACGAAAGTGACAACATGATAATTCATCATAGCGATGGCCTCTATAGAAATGTCATTGTTTTGTCTTGTTTTACAGAAAAAAAGAATCAATTGATTAATATATTGGCTTATTCACCAAAATCCATTCGGTGTTTGGCTAACGCTTCAAGTATTTTTTCGGTATTTAGCACAGAAGCCCAAGGCATAAGGTTAGGTTCGTTTTCAATCATGTACTCAGTCAATTGGGACTTTACAACGGCTCGCAGCTCTTCACCTACCCATGGTTTTGCAATGTAAAAGTCTAGACTTGAATGATTGACGGCTTCGACAGTGTCTTCTAAGCCAGCTTGCCCAGTTAACAAGAGCTTTCTGGTCGGCTTGGTTGAGGAGGCTTCGTTCAGTTCGATTAGAAAACTAATCCCGGTTTGGTCAGGCATAATATGATCGCAGAGAATGAGTGCGAGTTTCACTTCATCTCGTTCTGCGTCAGCAATGATTTCTTTGGCTTCTTGTACCGACTCCGCGGCTTCCAATAAAAAATCTTCTTCAAAACAGTCGAGGTCCTGAATGACGCTATCAAGAACCTCACGTTCATCATCGACACATAAGATAAGGTATTTACTCATTTCAGTTTCCTCGTCGTTATTGTGATTGGCTTAAAGGAAGCCAAACTGACATTCTTGTGAATTGACCCACTTCAGAATTCACCGTTATACGTCCGCCATGTTGGTGAATAATTTGCTGGCAAACAGAAAGCCCTATACCTAGCCCAAAGTTTCCTTCTTTCTTGGTGGAAAAGTTGAGTTCGAATATTTTTTCCTGCAGTTCTTTCGCAATGCCCAGTCCGTTGTCTTCGAATGCAACAACTACCCAGCCCTTGCCATCTTGGTGCTTTTCTTCTGTTTCAATGAGTAAGCGGCCTTTTTCTGGGAAGGCATCAATCGCGTTAGAAACGAGATTTGTCCAAACTTGCTGTAGAGCAATCGGCAGGCAACGAATGGGTGGGAGAGGGGAATATCGTTTATCTACTTGATGAAATTTTAGTTTGTTTTCGAAAATGACTAGGGTGTCTTCGATGCCTTCGTGGATATCGACGGTTCTGAATCGCTCATCGTCAGGGCGAGCGTATCCTTTTAAGCTTTTTACCATATCTGCAATTCGCTGAGCGCACACATTGATAGAGCGCAGTGTGGCACCTGCGACATGGTAATCTGCTAACCGCTCCAATTGATTGGCGATGTCCGGGTCTTGGTTAAGCACTTTTTCCAACCAAACTGAGTTGTCCTCTAAACCCAGTTTGACGAGCTTCTTGGCAATGCGCCGGTCACCAATTTTCTGCGCAGCTGATTTCACTAGTTCCCTTTCAAATGCGGTAGAGCGCGGCTTAGATATGAGTGCGTTGTTTAATACGTCCACCGCTTCACTCCCTGCTTTTATGTCTGGGAGTTGTACTAAGGTTTGGATTTTGTTCGTTAGTGTTTCTGTGCCACGTAAAATCGCTGCTATTGGATTGTTAAGTTCATGGGCGACGCCAGCTACAAGTTGGCCTAGCATGGCCATTTTTTCTCTTTCAATCAGTTGCTGTTGTGCCGATTCAAGGGATTCTAGCGTCTTTTGCAGTTCCAGCTTGGTGGTAATACTGCGTTGCAAACGGCGGTTAAAGTGGCGCAACAGTAAATTGGTAAACAAAGGCAATAGGGAAGTGTTCGAGTGCATAACTTTGGCAAAAACTTCTCTATCTAATTTAATCACTTCCGTTTCTGAAAGGGTGAGGGCGGTTGAAAATGATGGCTCACCAGTCACAAAAGACATTCCGCCGACAATATTACCTTGCGTGTAACGTACGACTTCTCGCTGGGTGCCAGTTTCATCTTTCTTATAGAGCGCAACGTCCCCTTTAGTAATAAACCACAAAAATCGGTTTTCCGCGCCTTCTTCAGTGAGCAAATGCTCGGGTGAGTATCGCCTACAGGCGCGAGTTTCATCTTTATCAGCGAAAAACGCGAGGAGCGAATCGGTCACTTGCTGAGCCAGTTCGCGATCAGAAAGTTTGTGGTGGTCGGTAATGAAGCCTTCACGGTAGCTACGCATTTTCTGGTCTATGTGAGCGCGCAGAAGTCGTTGTTGATCCAGTGTTCTGCTGTAGCTGATTAGATGATCTTTATCGTTATCTAAGATAAAGGTGGTTAGCTCTTTCTGAACCGTTTTGTGAACTAAATTATCTTGAAGCGGTTTCGTTAAGCAGTGATCAAGTCGACCATCATTCACCGCGGACAATATCGCCTGAATGTCTTGTCCGCAACTGATCAGGATCTTTCTGGCTTGCTGCGTGTGTTCCATTTTGTCGAGCTGGATAAGAAAGTCCGCACCGTTAAAATTTTCATGGTGACTGGCGATGACAAGTGCGACGGATTGCCTTTTCTCCGAACAATACTCCAGAACCGAGTTGGCCTCTTCAATAGAGTCGGTCGCGTATAGGTCGAAACGGCTAGAAAAAGATCTTAGTTCGTTTCGCAATTGTTCTATGCTTACTGGATTATTATCTACACATAATATGGCGAATTGATTCACAGTGGCGTCGCTTTCAATGTAAACACTTGAAAGTACTCTAGCAGGTAAGTCATTACGTTATTGAGAGCTAAGTATAAGAATCTTGGTGGATTCGAGGAATGAAGACAATACTCTGATATATCTCAATGTTTTTTGATGTAAACTGGCTAAAACACTCAAAGAAGAAAGCAATATGCACCAGCTAAAAAAAATCGGCGCTATTGGCGGCGCTGTATCTCTTGCTCTATGTTGGCCACTTGCCGTAGGGCAAATTGGTCACAACGTGATCAGAGATGGCATTTCACACTTAAATACTCAGTCAGTTCAGGCCGAAATTATTCAATATGATCGTGGTTACCTCTCATCAGAAGTTAAAACACGCTATACAGTGACAGATCCAGATTTGGCACAGCAGCTAGCCTTAGACGGCCTCCCTAGTGAGTACGTAGTGAGTAGTCATGTACAACACGGGCTGATCACATTAAAGGCTACGTCCGTATTAGAAAATATGGATGACCTTCCGCTAACGTTAAGCACCGTAACTCAACTGAATGGCAACACAGATTACACCTTAAAACTGGATAACTGGCACCAAGCAAATGATGGCGCCATGATGTCTATGACTCCGTCAGAGTTAAAAGGCCATGTTACTGTGCTTGGTGAAATAACTTATGACTTAACGATCCCTTCTGTTGAAGTTGACTTCAACTCGGGTGAAAAGTTCTTGCTCGCTGGGATTGAAGGGACTGGCGATGGTCGAATTCAAAATGGTTTCTGGCTTGGTAGTCAAGATGCGACGATCGCTGATATGTCATTGCTAGACACGTCACAAAGCCCTATCGTCGCGATGAAAAATGCTCAGTATCAGTTTTCATCGTCCCTAACAGAAACAACAGAACGAGTAAGTAGCCAGCACGTTATTGGCATTGAGGCTCTAGAGACGTCACAAGGTAATGTTGATAATTTCGCAATGGATGTGGAGTTCGGTGACCTTGACCAAAAATCGTTCGAGTATCTAGTGAACTTGTACAAAGACAACCCGCAGTTGACGCCAGAACACATCGAGAGTGCAATTCCGTATGTTGACACTTTATTTGCCAAAGGTTTTCACCTAACGATGAATAATTTGTCGATGACCTTAGCTGAGAAGGGGCAATTTGAGAGTCAGTTACGTGTTGCTGTACCCGAAGGGACAAAAAACATTACTCAGAACCCAGATGCCATCATCCCAGCATTGACGGGTAATGTGGATACTTATGTCTCTGATGAACTATTACTGCAATTTCCTATGATTAGCGAAGCGGTAGAAGAAGCGACAACCAATGAATTCATAGAGAAAACAGAACAAGGTTATCAAGTGAAAGCCGAGATAAAAGGTGGAAACCTAATCTTTGAAAATGGTCAGAAAATTCCTCTGATGGCATTACTGTTACCTGTCATGATGCAGTAATAGTTACTGTTTTTCGTATTTAACAAGAAATGAGGTTCTAAGACCTCATTTCTTGCTTTTTATACATATCAAAACATGGTATTAATCCACAAGTTCTCAATTAAAGCATGAGCAAGGAAAGTCGGAATGGATAATATATATAACTTTAGCGCTGGACCAGCAGGGTTACCGAAAGCGGTTATGGAAAAAGCGCAGGCTGAGTTTGTTGACTGGAATGAACTTGGCACGTCGGTGATGGAGATCAGCCACCGCAGCAAGGAATTTATTAAGGTTGCAGAAGAAGCAGAGCAAGACTTGCGTGACCTTCTCAATATTCCTGATAACTATAAAGTACTATTTTGCCAAGGTGGTGCTCGTGCTCAGTTTGCTGCCGTTCCTTTAAATCTTCTTGGCGGCGCTAAAAAAGCAACGTATATCGATGCGGGATATTGGGCTGAAAGTGCCATTGATGAAGCGAAGAAGTATTGCGAAGTTGATGTCTTTAACGCAAAAACTGAAAAAGAAGGCAAGAGTGCTGTTTTGGACGCGTCTGAGTGGAAAATCGATCCAGATTCAGCTTATGTACACTTCTGCCCAAATGAAACCATTGATGGTGTCGAAATTTCTGAGTTGCCGGTTACTGATAAGCCTATCGTAGCCGACATGTCTTCTAATATCCTGTCTCGTCAGATTGATGTTTCAAAGTACGGCGTAATTTACGCGGGTGCACAGAAAAACATCGGCCCAGCAGGCATTTGTATCGCTATTGTTCGTGATGACTTGTTAGGCCTTGCTCACGAGTTATTGCCTAGCTTCATTAGCTACAAGATCCTGGCTGACAAAGACTCGATGTTCAATACACCGCCTACGTTTGCATGGTACTTATCTGGTCTGGTTTTCAAATGGCTAAAAGAGCAGGGCGGTGTGGCAGCTATGGAGCAAATTAACCGTGAAAAAGCGGAAATTTTGTATGGCCACATCGACAATTCAAACTTCTATAAGAATGACATTCACCCGCAAAACCGTTCTCGTATGAATGTGCCTTTCCAACTGGCAAAACCAGAGTTAGATGCGTTGTTCCTTGAACAGGCTGCAGCTCGTGGTTTAGTGGCTCTTAAAGGGCACCGTGCTGTGGGTGGTATGCGCGCGTCAATCTACAATGCAATGTCGGTAGAGGGTGTAAAAGCACTGGTTGAGTTTATGAAAGAATTCGAAGCAAATAACGCTTAAATTTCATACTCGATCTAAACACTAAAAAAGCTTAGTCCATTAGGGCTAAGCTTTTTTGTTGTATAAAGAAAAATCGCAGCGTTTGCTGCGATTCAATCTAGAAGTTAACGGCGTTTTGGCTTGCGTCCTGCCGCTGGCTTGTTGCTTGGTGCTGTTGGACGTCCACCTTGGCTCTTACCACCTTGTTTATGTGCTGGCTTGCCTGAACCATTAGCGTTTTGACCAGCATTGCCGCCATTCGGTTTACGGTTGCCCGGTTTGTTACCAGGTTTGCGTCCAGAACCATTCATTTTTTCAAAACCAGGTTGGCTCTTCGTATGTTTGGTCGCAAAACGGTGTGAACCGTGACGGCCTGACTTACGGCGCTGTGCTGGGGTCAGTGCATCATTATCTTCTGCAGGAACCAAGCAGCTCGGCTTATCGCCGATCAGGTGCTTTTTACCCATGCTGATCAACGCTTCACGAATAATTGGCCAGTTGGCAGGATCGTGGTAGCGAAGAAGCGCTTTGTGTAAACGACGTTGACGATCGCCTTTAGCGACAGGTACCTCTTCACGTTTCTTGTATTTGACACGTTTTAGAGGGTTTGTTTCCGAGTAGTACATCGACGTGGCATTACACATTGGCGACGGGTAGAAGTTCTGAACTTGGTCACACTCGAAGTCGTTTTTCTTCAACCACAGTGCCAAATTGAGCATGTCTTCGTCTTCTGTGCCTGGGTGTGCAGAGATAAAGTACGGGATCAGGTACTGCTTTTTGCCCGCTTCTGCGCTGTACTGTTCGAACATTTCCTTAAAGCGATCATAAGTACCCATTCCTGGTTTCATCATCAGATCCAGTGGGCCTTTTTCAGTATGCTCCGGAGCAATTTTCAAATAACCGCCAACGTGGTGAGTTACGAGTTCTTTTACATACTCTGGTGACTGAATTGCCAAGTCATAACGTACACCCGACGCGATCATTACCTTTTTAATACCTTTCACTTTTCGTGCGGCGCGGTAAAGATCGATCGTGTGCTTGTGATCCGTATTGAGCTTGTTACAGATTCCAGGGAACACACAAGATGGGCGACGACAGTTAATTTCGGCTTTAGGATCACTACAGCCTAGACGATACATGTTGGCTGTAGGACCGCCCAAATCTGAAATTGTGCCAGTAAAGCCAGGGACCTTATCGCGGATCTCTTCAAGCTCGTTAAGAATCGACTCTTGAGAACGGTTTTGAATGATTCGACCTTCGTGCTCCGTGATAGAACAGAAAGAGCAACCACCAAAACAGCCACGCATGATGTTGACCGAGGTTTTAATCATGTCGTATGCCGGGATCTTCGCTTTTCCATACATCGGGTGCGGAACACGTGCGTAAGGAAGGCCAAACACGTAGTCCATTTCTTCCGTTGTGAGTGGAATAGGAGCTTGGTTTACCCAAAGCTCTCTATCGCCGTGGCGCTGGATAAGAGCGCGACCCGAGTATGGGTTTGTCTCCAGATGCATAATGCGGCTTGCATGAGCATACAGAATGCGGTCGTTGTTTAGTTTTTCAAACGGCGGCAAGCGAACGGCGGTCGTTTTAGCGTCATGGCGAGAAGGACGAATGGTGATCGGCTTTGCATCAGTTTCTTCTGCTTTCGCTTTGGTATCGCATTGCTCTTCCACCACGTATGGGTTAGGCGGAATGAAAGCTTCTTTACGTGGCTTTTCGATACGCGAAGAATCAACAATCTTATAGTGTTCCGGTTCTGCCGGAAGGTTTACCGCAGTACCACGAATGTTAGTCATTGTGGAAATAACTTCGCCATTTGCCAGGCGGTGTGCCACTTCAACAAGGGCGCGTTCTGCGTTACCGAATAATAGAATGTCTGCTTTTGCGTCAAACAATACAGAGCGGCGAACTTTATCAGACCAATAATCATAGTGAGCCAGGCGGCGCAAACTTGCTTCGATGCCACCCAAGACGATAGGTATACCTTTGTATGCTTCACGACAACGCTGAGAGTACACCAGTGTCGCGCGATCTGGTCGTTTACCACCTTCATTATTGGGTGTGTAAGCGTCGTCATGACGAAGTTTTCTGTCTGCGGTGTAACGGTTGATCATTGAGTCCATATTGCCAGCGGTAATACCAAAAAACAGGTTTGGTTTACCTAGCTCCATGAAAGCATCTTTTGTATTCCACTCTGGCTGAGCGATGATACCGACTCGAAAACCTTGTGCTTCAAGTAATCTACCGATGATGGCCATACCGAAGCTTGGGTGATCCACGTAAGCATCGCCCGTTACGATAATAATGTCACAGCTATCCCATCCGAGGGCATCCATTTCCTTGCGGTTGGTTGGAAGAAAAGGTGCAGTGCCAAAGCACTCTGCCCAGTATTTCTTATGCTCATGAATAGGAGTAATTTCGCTGTACATATTTTGTTCTCTGTTTCAAGGAGCGCGAATTATAGCGGCTTGTAGCCTAGGTATCTACCTCAACATATCCCTAGTTTGTTTAGGTTATTTCTTCTTTGCAAAGCCACTCGATGAGAACGGTGAAGGTTATTGAGTCGAAATGCATATCAGGCAATAGTTTTTGTAGGCCGTATAACGTATTGGCTTCCCCAAATGTTGTACATTGGCACTAGTCATAAGGGAACGTGATTAGGTGTGCGTGATGGAAGAGATGAATGAGGCTCTGGTTGGCGTTGAAAATAACCAAGAACGAAAGGTGCCGAAGTATCTAGTTTACGATTGGTCTCTAAATGTAAAAACACAAGAGTTTCGCTGTGATCCTGCGGCGCAAAATCTGTTTTTTGGTGAGACATTTTCCGTAATTCCAAGTTCTAAACTTATTGATTTAATCCCAAAAAAGCAGAGACTTAGAGTAAAAAGCATCTTTCACGAAGTACTGATTGCCGGTGAAGAGCGTTATTTTCATTGCTGTTTTTTGTCGCCTAAATGTGTATTCATTTATGTGGAAGTGAATGTCTATCGCACAGGAGAACATGAGCTAAAAGGTACCTTGTCACCTTGTTTAAGCGTTAGCTCAGCACATGAAGCCGCAGAGATATTTTACTCTGTGTTTGAAAACCCCCACCACGGCATTTTAATTACAGACTCCAGCACAAGAATTCTGGCTTGTAATCAACATTTTGAAGCCATGAGTGGGTATTTAAGAAATGAGATGTTTGGGCTGAAAACGAATATCTTTAATTCAGCCACCCATGATGAAGACTACTATAAAGATTTATGGGGCAACCTGAAACGGAATGGGTTCTGGAGTGGTGTGGTCCTGTCTCGAGATGCGAAAGGCAGTATCTTTCCACAAAACCTAACCATTCAGTCAATATCACCAAATGAAGAGGACGAGTACTACATAGGGTTTGGTACCGATTTATCCTCTAATCTTGGTTTACTCGAAGATGTTGAGTCCGGCGGTGTGGATCTGCTGACACAGCTCCCAACTGCTGAAAGTTTTCTATTCGAGTTAAAGCAGAAATGTACTCAAGTGAATAGACACAGCACAGTTCTTGTTGCTGCAATTAAACCTAAGTTCTCCTTTTCTAACCTGTTAGAGCAAAAAAGGCAGTTCGCCCGTTATTTGAAAGAACACACCAATGTGCTGTGTTGTGGCTATATGCCAAACGAACAGTTTCTGGTGTGTTTTCCTGTATCGTTTGAGCATCCAAAGCAGCGTGTTCGGGATGTTGCGAAAACACTGACGATGTTATTTCAGAGTTTTAAGGCGGTCCCTTCAGACATTTACGAGGCATTGAAAGCCAGTTTTATCGGTATATCAATTTATGGTGTGGATGCGGAATCGCCAAATAGCCTGATCTCTCATGCGTGTCAGGCGATGTTAGAGCTCCATTCGAGCGAGCAGCGAAGAATTTCATTTTATGACCGAAGTATCCATCGACAGATTGAACGCAAAAAGAGGTTAGAAGCTCACTTTAGAGAATGCTTGAAGCAGGGGAATGTGTCCGTGTATTTCCAACCGTTGCTGTCAGCGACAACTCAACAAGTTGAAAAGTTTGAAGCGCTTTGTCGTCTTCCTGAGCTTGAAGGGGAAGACGTATCATCTGAGGAGTACATCAGCATAGCGGAAGATTTAAACTTGATTGTACAGCTGGATGATTTGGTATGTCGCCTAGCATTTCGTCAATTTAATCGCCTTAAAAACGTGTTTGGTGATCATATTGGTCTTTGTGTGAATCGCTCTTTTCATACCGACTTAGCTGTTTACGATGTCATTCAGCAGGTCGCGATAATCATCGATGATGAGGGCATGGATGCGGAGAAACTGACGTTAGAATTTACTGAGATCGCACATCTTGAAAGTGATCAAGAGAGCATGCGCATTATCCAATTTCTAAGAGATTCAGGTGTTACGATTGCGGTTGATGAATTTGGTACGGGTAGCTCGTCCTTTCAGCATTTAAAAGAAAAGTTTTTTGATGAGCTTAAAATCGATCGTGTATTTATCTCGGGTGTCGAAATGGGCACTAGGGAATACTCTATTGTTAAGGCCCTGATTCGATTAGCGAAAAAACTAGACCTATCTGTGATTGCAGAAGGAGTAGAAACGATATCAGAGTTCAATATGGTCATGTCTTTGGGGGTTGATTACATACAGGGGCATCTATTAGCAAAACCGGAGAACCTTGAAAGCATCTTAACGAATGAACAGTACTGCCAATGGCCAGAAAATACGGCACAGCCAACAAGCCAATCGGTAGCAATGCTAGCCAATAAACATAGCTCTCACCTAGACCCTAGTGATCCCTTGTCATTGGTATATCAGTATTTTCAAGATGGCACTGCTGACTATATTCCTGTGGTTGATGGAAAAAAATGTGTCGGTGTTATTGATAGAGAGCATCTCAATCTACACATGACGCCGAATATGGGGACAGATTTAGAGAGCAGTAAAGAGCGAGGTATGTGGAACAAAACAGCTAACAGAATGTTGAGCCCTATTCACACCACTCTAGATTGGAGCACGGATATTTCTGAGATTGAACAACTCCTATCCGAAGAAGCCGCATTCCCATGGGTGCTGGTGGATGACCACGGCCATTACAAAGGGTTAATCGAAATGAAATCTGTCTTGAACTACCTTGTTTCCGGTGACAGGTAAGAGAAATAAGCTCAAAAGGCCGTGATGTTGTGAACAGTAGGGTGTTGACAGCTTAGGTGGGGTGATGGCTGGCTACTGTAGTTCTGGGTGACTCTAAAAACGATGAATAAGATATTACGGTGCTCAACTTACGCTAACATAGCAAGTTTGGTATCATCCGCACCATTCAAAACTAAACTGATAAAACTTCATGGTTCAGCAATTGTTAGCAGTATTAGCGCCAATGCTTTTAGGGGCGCAATTAGTTCTGACGCTTATTCTCGTTAAAGGGGATATTTGTCCGGGTCAGCGTGGCCGTATTCACAAAATCCTTCCTGCCATTGCCATTTTATGGCTGTCGGTTGCGTCACTGAAAATTCAGGCAATGATGATCGTGTTTGCTCTTGCGTATTTTTACTCTCAGGTTCAAACCAAAAAGACGCGCGATCAGGGCCCAATGTGGGTGATGTATCTAGCTAATGGTCTTGCTTTGGCCTATGTGGCGATATTAGTTTTTGAACAGCCGAGTGTGGCGGCAGGTCTAAACGTATTTGTGCAAATTTTGCTGCTTGGAAGCTTGTTTGCTCACCTGTTATTGACGATTGCTCGAACCAGATTACAAGCATTCCATCGACTATTGCCAGTCTCTGGTGTGCTTTCGACGATGCTGATGTGCTTGACGGTTTTATTGGCCGCAGCCGGTCTTGATGAACAAGCATTGGCCCAAGCTACTCAGCCGTTACTAATTGGTTTTGCTTTGTTGCTTTCTTCAGTGCTTATCTGGTGTTGGCATATGCTCATGTCAAAAGAAATCCAGAAAGTACAATTGGCGATTGCGTTAGTCGGTATGCTGACGGCGGTGACCTTTAACCAAGGATTGTTCGTTCTTTAGATCTTACTCACTTTCTATTTGCTGATTTGTGGCTACGCTTTTAGGTAATGGAAAAGCAGAGGAGCGTCGCTATGGATCTGAGTAATGTCGGAAGTTTAGATAGCATCATTTTGCTCGGTATCGTCAACGAGAAGCTCAGACTAGAATGCAATAGCTTTGACGAGTTGGTGAGCATGTACGAGATGAATGTGGAAGATGTGGTAGGTAAACTGGATATGCTTGGCTATCAATACGACCCACTGACCAACCAATTTAAGTCTTACGATAGATAGAAAAAGGAGGCATCAGCCTCCTTTTTTATACCGTCTTGATCCCCTCTAAATGACTTTTCGACTGCTGACGTGCAGTGTTAAAGAAAGCCTGCAAGTAACGCTTACTTTTGTCTGAATGACGCGTAGCCGCGAAGAGTCGGCGCCACAAGCCGTTCCCTAATGGGATACTGGTAATCAGCCCTTGCCTCGAAAATTCACTGATCGCCCAGTTTGGCAGCGCCGCGACGCCAAGCCCTGCCGAAACCATCTGAACTAACATTAATGTATTGTCCGCTTGTTTCCATTTGGCTGGCTCTACACCTGCAGGTTGCAAAAAATGCTTAACGACATCGAGTCGGTTTTTCTGCACTGGGTATGAAAGCATCGTTTGATCTTTAAGATCGTCAGGTTCGATAGAAGGTTTATTGGCAAGGGGGTGGTTAGTGGCAGTGACCAAACGCATTTCAAAATCAAACAGAGGCTCGTAATGAACCTCTGAACGGGGTTGAATATCGGAGGTAATCACTAGATCCAATTCACCATTCATTAAGGCGGGCAGGGGTTCAAATCCAAAACCAGAAGAGAAATCGAGCGTAACGCTAGGCCATGCGACTTGATACTCACGCAGAGCAGGCATTAACCACTGAAAGCAAGAATGGCATTCTATCGCCATATGCAAACGTCCATTCACATCCTCTTTCAGGCTGGCGAGTTCATTTTCTGCTTTGGCTAGCCTAGGTAAGATGTCATCCGCAAGTTTTAACAATATCTCGCCTTCAGAGGTAAACCTAACCGGACGAGTCTTACGCAAAAAGAGTTGCCCGCCAATACGCGCTTCCAAATCTTTGATCTGATGAGATAGAGCTGATTGAGTCAGATGCAATGCGGTCGCGGTTGCGGTCAGCGAGCCAGTATCACGCAGTGAGTTGAGTGTTTTAAGATGCTTAAGCTCTATCATGAAGTCCCTTCAATATTGTCCATCTAGCATGAATATCTTTAACTTACCTGTATTTTTGGGCGGTGTAAACATCTAGACGTCTATAGGTGATGGGCTTTTGCTAGGAATTATTAATGTATAGATTAACCAACATGAAATTTTTTAATAAACAAGTTGAATAATTGGATGTTGTTAAGACCGGTGTTTAGAGAGATAGTTTAGCCATCCAGACATCTTTGATAATAAGCGAGTCGTTTCAAAGTATGCTCTGAACAGATTAAGCGGTTTCAAAATAAAAGGACAACGGACATGGCTATAACAACACACATTCTAGGCTACCCACGTATTGGTGAAAAACGAGAACTCAAATTTGCACTAGAGAAATACTGGCGTGGCGAGATTGATCAGGCTGAACTTAAAGCGGTTGGTACCGACCTTCGTACAAAAAACTGGAATACGCAGAAAGAAGCGGGTTTAGATTTTGTAACGGCAGGTGATTTTGCATGGTACGACCATGTGCTTACTACCACATTGTTACTTGGTCACGTGCCTAAGCGTCATCGCAGTGGTTTTCCGGATCTCGACACACTATTTAAAGTGGGTCGTGGCCAGTCTCAAGCAAGCTGTGGTTGTGCATCGGGCAGTGCAGCATCTGATATGACTAAGTGGTTTAACACCAACTACCACTATATTGTGCCAGAATTCAGTAAAGACGATACATTTGAAGTCAGCTGGCCTCAACTCTTTGAAGAGGTAAACGAAGCGACTCAAGCTGGTCACAACGTTAAGCCTGTGCTTCTAGGCCCTTTGAGCTACCTTTACCTAGGTAAAGAAGTCGAAGAAGGCTTTGACAGACTGACTTTGCTACCGCGCTTGTTGACTGCGTATCAGGCGATTCTTGCGAAGCTGGCAAAGCAAGGTGTTGAGTGGGTGCAAATTGATGAGCCGATTCTAGCGCTTGAGTTAGAAAAGCCTTGGTTAGACTCATTTAAACTGGCCTATCAAGTGATTCGCAGTGACGTGAAAGTACTGCTGACCACATACTTTGACGCGGTGACAGATTCACTGGACAAAATTGTTGAGCTGGAAGTGGATGGTTTACACGTTGACCTATCAGCTTCGCCAGAGCAGCTGCAACCGATAGTCGATAAGCTTCCAGAAGGCTGGGTATTTTCTGCTGGTGTGGTAAACGGTCGTAATGTATGGCGCGCGGATCTCAGTGCGCAGCGTGAACTACTGCAACCAGTGAAAGATAAATTGGGCGATAAATTGTGGGTTGCAAGCTCGTGTTCATTGCTGCATAGCCCAGTTGACCTAGAGCTAGAGCCAGCCCTGTCTGACGATGTTCAAAGCTGGTTTGCTTTTGCGAAACAGAAAGTGACTGAGGTTGCATTACTTGGTAAAGCGTTGGAAGGTGACCAAGAGGCGATTCTTGCTTGTGATACGTACAGTGCGCCAATTCAAGCACGTAAGACGTCAACGCAAGTGAATAAGCCGCAAGTACAAGCGCGTTTAAGCAAAATCACGAAAGCGTTAGCAGAGCGTAGTGCGCCTTACGCTGAGCGTGCCGCTCACCAAAGTGAAGTACTCGGTTTACCTTTGTTCCCGACCACGACAATTGGTTCGTTCCCTCAAACCAGTGAAATTCGTGTACAGCGCAGTGCATTCCGTACAGGCCAGCTTTCTGAAGCAGAGTATGTAGAAGCACTCAAAGGCCACATCGCTGATGCAGTAAAACGCCAGGAAGCGTTAGACCTAGATGTATTAGTTCACGGTGAAGCTGAACGTAACGACATGGTCGAGTACTTTGCGGAAAACCTAGCGGGTTTCCAAACTACGAAATTTGGTTGGGTACAAAGTTACGGTTCGCGCTGCGTAAAACCTGCGATTGTTGTTGCTGACATCGAGCGTGAAAAACCAATGACGGTTGAGTGGTCAACGTATGCACAATCACTGACATCTAAACAGATGAAAGGCATGTTGACAGGTCCTGTGACGATTCTTTGCTGGACGTTCCCACGAGAAGACATCACGCGTAAAGAAATCGCGGATCAGCTAGCACTGGCATTGCGTGACGAAGTATCTGACCTACAAGATGCGGGCATCAACATCATCCAGATTGATGAACCAGCGATTCGTGAAGGTCTACCGCTGAAAAAACGTGACCATGCAGAATACCTAAACTGGGCGGTGAACGCATTTAAGATTTCAGCGGCAAGCGCGAAGCCAGAAACACAGATCCACACTCATATGTGTTACTCAGAGTTCAACGAAATTATCGATTCGGTTGCAGCACTGGATGCCGATGTCATCACAATCGAAACATCGCGTTCAAACATGGAGCTCTTGAAAGCGTTTGAAGAGTTCAACTACCCGAATGAAATTGGTCCAGGTGTTTATGATATTCACTCACCAAACATTCCAAGTGAAGAGTGGATTGAAGGACTCCTCAATAAAGCAGCTGAAAAGATTCCTGCTCAGCGCCTGTGGGTTAACCCAGATTGTGGTCTTAAGACTCGTAACTGGGCAGAAACCGAAGCGTCACTCGCTAACATGGTGACTGCTGCGAAGAAACTACGTAAAGAGTTCGCAGAAAAAGTATAAGCCTACTAAACCGCAAAATGCCGACCTCAATAGGTCGGCATTTTTTTATCCAGAAGACAAAGTTGTGTGGTTTTAGGTTTATTCAGCAACGACTCGGTTGTCACCAGTACTGAAAGCGATCGTTTGGCTTATCTCTGTCAAGCTACGTCCGCTTTCATTCTGCCAATGAGCAAAAGCCGCGCTTGCCGCTTCAAGTGAGCGCTTGGTGTCTTTGCCCCCCTCGATAATATTGTAACTTCTCAAATACGATTCCACATCGCCGGATAAGATAAAGGTATCAACACCAAGCTGGCGTAATGTGTATGGCCCAGTGTTTCCCCCTAATCGGTTACCATGCTTTTTCAGGTAGGTCCAAAGTCCGGTAATGTCGTTACTTGGCCAGTTGGCGACCATTTTTCCAAAAGAACCATATTCAATAGAAGCTTCGTGGATCATCTGTGCGTTGGCGAGAATGGATTTCACCTTAGCGTGGTGGCGGATAATGCGTGTATCTGTCGATTTTATGTCCCACTGCTCGTCAGAGAGCATCAAGAGTGGCTCAATTTTAAAGCCGAAGAAAACTTCCTCAAAGTTTGACCACTTATTGCGAACGACACGCCATGAAATCCCGCTTTGAAACACTTTCATACTGAACGCGGATAGCCAACGGTCATTAGGGATAGCCGCGATTGCGTTTTTATCTAATGGTTTTGAAAGCAAAGCTTCCAAATTTTCTGCGCTTCCTTTTCTCTCCGCTGCTCGATGATAAATATCTTGGTATTTTTCTAGTGCCAATGTGCTGTTCTCCATTTTAAAAACTTCACACACCTTAAACATAAAGTGACGCTTTGCTGACATTCTAGAAGTTATAGCGATTAAAGTCTGCGATAAAAGCGGAGAGAAAGAATGATGAAGAACCTCTTTATTGCACTTATGACTTGTTCTCTTCTTGCGGGCTGTCAGCTTACCCGAGTAGAAGGGGAGTATCAGGACGTTGAAGTGAAAGTAAATACCAAAGGCGACAAGTACGATAGGTACTATGACAATCATCGTACAGGTAGGTTCTGCCCGCCAGGGCAAGCCAAAAAAGGCAGGTGCTAAACCGAATAAGGCCAGAGAATTTCTCTGGCCTTATTTGTTTTCAATACAATCAAATTTACTAGCGTGGAGAGCGAGTTAGGATTGAGTCTGTTTCAACAAGATCGTATTTGATTCCTGCTGAGTCAAATGACTTCATCAGTGCTTGAACATTGCTGTGGTATGTGACGGTTTTTCCCGTCGAAAAGTACACTTTCAATTTCATTCTGTGAGCTGGCCTTATAATTATTGAATATTAAAAAAGTTGATATGCAAATGGTTTGCTTGTTTATTCTGTATTATTGCATGTGTATTCTCAAGTGAATTTTTAATTATTATTAGTGAATTTAAATTTATCACTGATCGAGAAAGGCTATCTGACAGAATGTGTCACCTCACTTGGCTCGTGATTGAAGATTGGTGGATGGCTGTGAGAGAGGGACTAGAGAGATGTATTTAAAGTGATTGAGGAAGGAGTAGCTGATTAATGGCTTTTAATCAGCTACTTTTCAATTGCTTTAGGTTGAAAAGCAAAGTTCACAATGAGAGGAGGGTTTACTCTAAATTTTGGTTAAATTCGTTAACCGCATCAACTACTTGTTGCGCGCCAGATTGAATGTCTTCCATTGTTTTTCCTGCTTCCGTTGAAAGCTCTAGTGCCTCACCAGCTTTGGTTTGGCACTGAGCAATCAAAGCAACCGCTGAGGACATCTTCCTGACATTTTCTGAGACAACCGCACCAATTTCTTCCGTTGTGGCGTTGGTTCTTGAGGCAAGGTTTCTCACCTCATCCGCCACCACAGCAAAGCCGCGGCCTTGTTCCCCTGCACGGGCGGCTTCGATGGCTGCGTTCAATGCCAACAAGTTAGTTTGATCGGCAATGTCACTAATGCTGCTGACAAGTTCACTGATCTGCTGTGAATGCTCATTGAGCGCTTCAATACTGCTTGTCACCGCATTCATTTCATCCGCGAGCTCTTTCATTCTCTGAATTGTCGTATTGATAACGCGATGCCCTTGCTCTGTTTGTTGGCCTGTTTCTTGTGAAATGCCATGGGCAATATTCGCGGCTTGTACGACCGCTTGCTCTCGGTTGACTTGCTCAGTGATAACCGTGGCAAATTTAACCACTTTGTATAACTCACCTCGGTCATTGTGAATTGGGTTGTAGGAGGCTTCTAGCCAAACGACTTGCCCAGCACTGTCTACACGTTTAAATCGCTCAGACACATATTGGCCACGTGCCAAACGTTTCCAGAAATCTTGGTACTCAATAGAATTAGCTTCAGCAGGCTCACAGAACATTCGATGATGTTTGCCAACGATTTGCTGACTGGTGTAACCCATTGTTGCGAGGAAGTTGTCGTTGGCACGTAGAATTTCACCCGAGAGAGTGAATTCAATGACCGCAGTAGAGCGATGCAGTGCATTAAGCATATCTTCTTGTTCACGAGAGGTTTGAATGGTGCGCGTCAACTCAGAAGCAAAGACACTGAATGAAATCAGATGATTGTTGATGTCTCGGATAGGTTGAACGATGGCTCGCAGCCAAGCTTCTTGCCCGTTGTTTTTAGCAATTTGCAGTGCGCCATTCCAGTGCTTTCCTTGCGAGACAGCAGTGCTCATACGCTTGAAATGCTCTGTGTTTCTAGCGACTTCTGGAACAAGGTGAGTGAGGTGCTTTCCTATCACATCGTTGTCATGCAAATTAAGCTCAGCCCGAAGTCGATCGTTGATTGAAGTAATCACCCCGCTTTCATCTAGAGAGAGCCTGATCATATCTTCGTCGAGGCTTTCTTTTACTTGTGTAAGCGCGTGAAGCTCCTCTCGCAGCTTTTGGTTCTGTGACTTTAACGAATTATTGAAAAACAAAGGTGGCATCCTATTTTTTATTTTATGGATAGCGAAAGTGGGCCGTACACGTCATAAAAAATACGGCAGCATTGCGACATTGAACTTTTTAGCACCAATTTACGTGCTACGCAATTTTCATCGGTGAGCTGGATGTTAGCCTGTGGTGAGAAGGATCAAATGTGTCGTCGGAAGCAATATGAATGATTAGGAAAAATAAGAGGTTAACATCAGAGTGGGGTAGTACACGATTTGCCAGGTGTTACACTGACAAATCGTAACATGAGATTAGTGACTCACAAGTGAGAGGCCACTTGGCAGAGCATCACCAAACACGCGCTTAGACTCGCTTTCTGAAAGCTCTTTGATTTCTTCGACCAGCGACACCCAAGATTCCGGCACTTTGCTTTGTTTGAGCTTGGCTAGGACTTGAGCGCGAAAATCATCTGAAATATCAAACAAGCGATCCCCTGTTTTCCGACAAATCATGACTGCAGCAAACGCGATCATAGGCTCTTTTTGCCAGTTTCGGTCAAGCAGTTTTGGTAGCCATTGTTCGGCTTGTTCACGCGGTATGACATTATGCTGGCTGCCATAAAGTGGGGTGCGAGCGGCTAAACGTCCCATTGCCCACCAGTGTGCTTGCTCGAACTGATTATGATTGAGCGCCTTATTTAAGAACCAATTGGCGAGCAGTATTTTATCTTCCACTTCCAAATGCTCTAGAGAGGCAGCAAGGCGAACCATGGATTCATAACCCATTTCTTGAGCCGCTTTGGCTGATTGTGGGTTTTTCATCGCACCTGGATGAAGATACTTAGCAATGTCAGCCAAAATCGTTTCTTGCTGCTCTTGGTTCAAGCCACCAGCAATACGACGCCAGAATACCCACCAGTCTGTCCAACCTTGATGGTTCTTAAACTGAATGCCTTGTTGGTACAGTCCCCAAACTTGCTCAACGCGCCAAGAGTCAGTTGGATCACCAAAGCCAGGGCGCAGAGAGAAGCCGGCTAAGCGCAGCCAGTTTTTCTCGTGTGGCTCTGAGCGACGACGACGTTTTCGACCTTGCGCAAAGGAGTCAAACAGGTGACGAAGGGTGGTGAAATCCCATTCATCACGCTTACCTAGTTTTTTCTCCAGATCTTTTGCCAGTGTTTTTATCTCTTTTGAATCGGCGCTCTTCTTATTGCCGCTGTAGATCCGAGTGATGAGCTCTTTACACTCGACTAGGCGAGGGTGAAGTTGCTCTTGCTCTGCATCGTCTGCTTTCTGGTTGCGCACTTCAAACTCCAGCGCCCAGCGTTTGTTTTCATCTTCAACGCTCACGCACTCCATCTTGAGTGTGCCCACTTCAGTCAGTTGGCAGGCCAATTGAACTTCAACGCGCTCTTTTTGGTTAGCTTGCAGTTCGATGCCTTCGCCTTCCAATGTCGAAATATACGGCGGGAGAGGAGCAAAAATATCCGGATCCACATCCACCATGACGCCGTTTTGAATCGCGGTATTTTGGGTAAGTGTATCGTGAGTGGATGTCAGGAGGTTAAAGCGCACGGGTTCACCTAAAGTGAGCGAGAAGCGGCGACCACTCAAGCGAATTTCATGACCTTCTTCTGTGCCTTTGGCGAGCAAGCAAAGCGCTTTACCCATTTTGTTTTTTTCTTGCAGATGCAAAAAGTAAGAACGTGCAGCACCACCACCAATCTTAAGCTGAGCACCACGACGAGCTTTACCAAAGGCAACGGCACCTAAAGCAACCGACCAATCTGGGTGAGGGTTGTCTAACACGGTAACGGGTGCACCGCGCCAATTGCCTAGCAAGCTGGTAATGCGAGAAGTGACAAGGTCACTATTAAACACACCACCATTAAGCAGCAAACCGACTGGAATGGCTGGCTTTGAGGTATCTTCTTGGTTGAGTGCGGAGTAAGACACTTGCTGGTGCAGGTTTAAGAACTCGGCAACATGCTTACTCACCGCTGGATCTGCTACATAAGGTAGGCCAAATTCAACTACAGCGCTACGGCGTTTATCTGGTGTATCGCTGAAGTCAGAGAGCGGGAAGAAGCCATCCAATGCGATTTGGTGCACTTCTTCTTTACTTAAGCCGATGCTTTTTGTTCCGCCTAACAATTTAGAACCACTGCCCAGCATGGTAATTTTCACTTCTTCAGGTGCGTCTGAAGAAAGCAAACTTTCTTTTGCTTTGCGGGTTTGTTGGATCAGTTTGGTTAAGCTAGCGGCATTCAGTTTTTTGCTTTGGTTGAAGCGACTTTCTGCCAGATGTGCGAGCGCTAAGTCAAGATTGTCACCACCAAGCATTAAGTGTTCACCCACGCCGATACGATCAAGTGCGAGATCATCGTCGTTAAATTTGGCTTCAATCAAGCTTAAGTCGGTGGTACCACCGCCCACATCACATACAAGGATCAATGGTAGCTGTTGCAATTCTTCTGTTGCGGTTTGCTGGTGGCGAGCATACCAGTCGTAACACACCGCTTGTGGCTCTTCGAGTAGCACAATTTTCTTTAGTCCCGCCAGCTCGGCGGCTTCTAAAGTAAGCTTTCGTGCTGTTTCATCGAAAGAGGCAGGCACAGTAACCACTACATCTTGATCTTCTAGCTTATTGCTTGGGTTACGGTAATTCCACGCTTGGCGAATGTGGTTCAGGTAGCTTGCACTTGCCACAACAGGGGAAACTTTATCGACGTCTGCCGCGCCAGCCCAAGGAAGAATATCAGAACTGCGATCAACCGCTTGGTGTGATAGCCAGCTCTTTGCACTGGACACTTGGCGGCCTTCGACTTTTGCGCCAAGTTCTCGTGCCCATTCACCCACAATCACGTGATGAATATCACCACTAACGGGTTGATGTTCCCAAGGCAGCGTCAGATCAGAGGGAGAAATCTGCCCAGCTGCAGGGTGGTAGCGAAAAGAGGGGAGGAGAGGCTTACGAACCACTTCGCCCGGACCGATAAGCTGGTCAATTTCAAATAGGGATACGTTGGATTGTTGTAGGTCGTCGGTGATTTCACAGTACGCAACAACCGTGTTGGTTGTGCCTAAGTCGATACCGACAAGAAAACGAGGGGATGCCATGACAAAACCTTATCAAAAAACGGCACCCGATTAGGATGCCGTTTGTTTTCATTATTCTTGTTCGTTTAAGTCGTTTTTACTGTCTTCGCGCACATCAAACTCAACGTGCCATTTCTGACCGTTGTCTGCTGCGATTGCTTCTAGGTACAGTGTACCGAGTTCAGTAACGCGAGAAGCGAGTGTTACAGGAACAACTTCACCTTCACGACGGCCTTCAGAGACAGGCAGTGTTACCTGAATTTCTGGTAGTTCTTCTAGCTCGTCTTGGCCCCAGTGATCGAGGTGCGTACCAGCCGCATCTTCGCGGCGAACGGTGGAGCCAAAGAATTGGAAGTTCACAGGTTGACCGATGATCAAACCAAACTCTTGACTTGGTACTTCGACGCTAGAGCCTTCTTCCATACCAAACGGAGCCACACAAAGCGCTTCCATAGGAGGAGCCATACCAGGAATGGCTGGCATCGCACTTTCAATACCCACATAGTAGCTTGATGCAATACCACCGCGGATACGAACACCTTGACCACGACGAACAGAGCCGTAGTAAGACGCACCGCTTGCAACCGCTAGGTCTAGGTCAACACCTGTCAGGCGCGTCGCCATTTCTGTGTCAGCGTCGATCAACCATTCGTTGATGGTTTCTTCTAAACGCTCTGCCAGTAGTGACGATTTCAGAACACCACCGTTAAACAAGATAGCAGTAGGTTTGATGAAGTCAGCCGCAGGAGCTGACTCGCCACCCGGCATACCAGGCATGTTGGCGAATGGATTGAAATCCTGTGCTTGTGCCGCGTCGCCGCCCTGAGCGTTTGCTTGTTTAGACAGGAAAGCCGCAATATGACGAGTGATGCCCGCATCTTGCGCGTAAGGTAGGCCCATTTGGGTCAATGCACCACGGTTACGTTGCACAGGGTGCTCGCTCACCGCCACTTTCGGGAAGAAACCATCAACCAGAGTTTGCTGCACTTCTTCTTGTGTGAGTTCTGTTTTTAGTGTCGCACCTAGTAGCTTTGAGCCACGGCTTGGTACCACGATTGGCACAGATTGCAGTTCACTGTCGTTCAGAAGCGCTTCTTTCGCATCACGGCACGCATGAGTCATCGCTTGAACTTGCCACGGCGCCAGCTCTTTACCGTCTTGCGCGAGTTTCATTTTCAAGCGGTAAGCCAGCGCTAAATCCATGTTATCGCCGCCAAGTAGGATATGTTCACCTACTGCAATACGGTTAAGCGTCAGGTTACCGTCGTCTTCGGTTACTTCAACCAAAGAAAGGTCAGTTGTACCGCCACCAATATCGACAACCAATACAATGTCGCCCACCGATACTTCGTCGCGCCATTTGTCGTCGCTGTTATCAATCCAGTTGTAAAGTGCGGCTTGCGGCTCTTCTAACAGTGTTAGATGGACAAAACCAACATTTCGGGCTGCTTCTGCGGTAAGATCACGCGCTGCTGGATCAAAGGATGCAGGTACCGTGATCGTCACATCTTGCTCGGCAAGAGGGTGATGCGGGTGTGTATGATTCCAAGCGTCTTTTAGGTGCTCTAGGTACAGCTCAGTTGCGCGCAGTGGTGATACTTTTTCTACTTCTTCTGGGCTACCCGCTGGTAGGAATGCATCGCGGCGGTTAACACCACCGTGGCAAAGCCAAGATTTCGCACTTGCTACTAAGCGAATCGGTGTTTTTGAACCAAGGTTACGCGCAATCGCACCAACCAACGCTCTTGGCTCTGAAGACCAAGGTAAAACGCGAGAAGAAGGATCCATCTCATGTTCGTGTGGCTGGTATAGGAATGAGCCAAGTTGGCTGCGCGTTTCTACCGTGCCTGGCGCGGTAAGTTGCGGGATTGGCATCACTTCAACACGCGCATCTTCATTAGCTGTGTCTACGTAAGACAACACACAATGCGTAGTACCTAAATCGATACCGACGCTAAATTTAGGTGCTTGGTTTTCGGTTTGTGCATGTTCCATTACAGTTCTACCTCTGCTGGAGCAATCACAGATGCATCGTAGTTTTCTGCTAGTTTAGGCAGGTTCATCGCGCTTGCTTTCCAGCCTTTGTGAACCAGAGTGCCGTTAAATGGTGCGCTGCCAGTTACGTTACCTGTTAGGCGAACTTCTTGAGGATTAAAGCCTTCTGCTACAGTGATACGAGTTTCTTCATCTTCGTTGCGGATGTGCTCTAGCGTCACGTAGTCTTTAAGTACTTTTTGGCCGCCAGTGTGAATAACACGAGCCGCTGCGCCTACTTCTTCGTCAGAGAATGAAGTTAGGTCTTCTTGTAGGAAATCAATTAGGCGCGCTTCTTGCTGCATAATAGAAAGTAGCTGCATTGCAGAATCGGTCGAAGCAGTTGCAAGTTTCGATTCAACTTCCACCACTTTTTCAACTACTTTTTCAACTTCGACAACTTTCTCAACTTCAACGATTTTTTCGACAGGCTTTTCTACTTCAACGATCTTCTCGACTGGTTTTTCTACCACTTTCTCAACAACTTTAGATTTGCGAGAAACCGCAATCAGCAGTAAAAGAACGCTAGATGCGGTCAGGCCAGCATGTAGCATATCGAACGTTTGAGGGATCATTTGTAAATCGAACGTCATGACATTTCTCTTATAGTTACAATTCAGGAGAGATTGGCTCATCTCTGCATTGGCTTTCAAGGGCATTTGAAGCCAAATTATTATGATAAATTGGGGCGAATAGTAACACATTCAATGGTTCACGCTGCTAGAAATCGTATTTAATCAGTCAGCTGAACGCTTGATTGATGTGTTTTTATCCGTATTTAGTACGTAAAGTGTACGTTAACGAGATGTTTGTAAGGTTTTGGTCAAGGAACACATGCAAACCCTTATGTTATTGATAATATGCAGATAAGATAACCGCGCAGCGATCTAAAAGGGCTGAAGTAATAAGTATGCAATTATCCGCCAATAAGAAGTTTGTTTATCCCATCGTAGCTTTCCTCTCCGTATTGATGGTCACGGTGGTATTACTTTACTCAGCTTATCTCTCTCAACTTAAATATACGGTCGACTTGTTTGATAATCATGCCGAACAACGGGCGGAAAACCTTCGGCAGATACTGGCTAGTGACCTTCATTCCATTGGCGCTGGGGCGAATTATTTCCATTCGACTAAACCGGAAAATTGGGGCACATTTCCTGTCTTTGCGAAAAAGCTAATTGCCTCGTCTGAAACCTTGATTGGCCTCCAATGGCTGCCAAAAATTGAAAAAGATAACTTGGCGGCGCACGTTGCCAAAATGAAACAAACCTTTCCTAGCTTTACCCTTTACACCGTTCCCAAAGATGGCCCGAAAACGCTGGGCTATATCATGCCAAATAATGAACCCATTTATGTTGCTTCGGATATTTATCCCAGAACCGAAACCAATATGAATTTGTTAGGCTTCTATTCAGCTCGTTTACGATTTCAACTGGTTGTGGATGGAATACGGGCGACAGGGGAGCCGAGTGTTTCTGACAAAGTAAGGTTGCTACAGGACGGACTGGATCAGTCGTTAAAGAAAACGGGTTTATTGGTTTACCACCCAGTGTTTGATCTGGAATCGAATCAGGATCTGATTGGTGTGGTGGTCGGGGTCATCAGAACCACGCGTTACTTCGATAATTTGGTTACGCGCACGTCGGCTGAGCAAGAATTACTGATTAAAGTGACGGATTTGGGGTTTGATGCCGAGGACGATCCTACCCTTTATGAGAGCGACGGTTTTGCGCACAGCGACGGAATGCTGATCAGCAAAACGGTGACCTTACCGAATCGAGAATGGGTGATTGAGTTCAAGTTGGTCGAAAGGATGACGAACAATGATTTGTTGGTTTTGAAAAGTGTGGCCATTGGCGGATTAGCCGTGGCTTGTCTGTTTGCTTATGTTGTTTTCTTGCAAGTGCGAGAGAAAGAACATCTCTCTATATTGCTGGACGAACGTACCCAAGAGCTACAGTTCCTCGTCAATCATGACTCTCTGACCGGGCTTTTCAATCGCCGCGCGTTTAGCGAACAGCTTCACCGGAATATTATCGGTAAACAAGAATTTGGCTTAGCCGCTTTTGATGTTGATAACTTCAAGAATATCAATGATAGCTTCGGGCATGTCGTTGGTGATGAAATGTTGATTCACGTCGCTAGAGTGGTGGAGAAGCACCTAGAACCGGGCGATATGTTTATCCGTACTGGCGGCGATGAATTTGCCATCTTATCTAGCCAGTCTGATAGAGGCGCCTTTTATGACTATTTACGTCGTATCGGTGAGGCGGTAGAAAGCTCGCAATTGGAGTGTGGTGAACATACGGTAAAATGCACCTTGAGTATCGGCGGCATCATTCGCACGACAGAAAACGAAGAAGATGCGTTGCAAAAAGTGGATGTTCAATTGTACAGAAGTAAAAATGCAGGGCGTAATCAAGTGTCGGTTGCAGAATAACTAGTCAGTCAGCGGCGCAAAATTCGAATTGTATTTTGTTCTAAGGTAGAATTCCGCTCTTTCGAATAATCCAATTAAAGGCGAGTGATGAACCATAACCGTGTAGTTTGTTTTGATCTAGAGATGTGTTGCTGGAATGAAAACGGCGTAGGGACAACTGGTGAAATCATTGAAATAGGTTTAGCTGAGATTGACCTTGTAAAAGGTGAAATCGTTAAACGTGCCCAGTACTACGTTAAACCAGAGAAAGATGAAGTCTCGTTATTTTGTTCACAATTGACGGGCATCACTCCGCGCAAAATTGAAAAGCAAGGTCGCCCACTGCAAGACGTATTGAAGTCGATGATCAAAAACTTTGGTGGTGCGAATAAGATCTATGCATCTTGGGGACGAGATGACGTCGTGCTGGCCAAAGAGTGCGAAGACAAAGGCATCGAAATGCCATTTAAAGAGTTCATCAACTTAGCGACGTTATACCGCATACAGCATCGCCTGAAAGACAAGCGAATTGGCCACCGAGCGGCTCAAGAAAACGAAAATATAGAATGGGAAGGGCGACAGCATTCAGGTTATGTGGATGCGTACAATTTGGCTAAGTTAGCCCTCGCCATACTTTAGTCTTCTATCTATAGCAAGTCCAATTGGAACCATTGAAAAGGGAGCGAGTGCTCCCTTTTTGCTTTTTAACTGTCTCTCTAATGCTTGAATTGATCATGCTGGATGAAGTGGTCTATTTGCTCAGCGACCTGTTGGTTGTAGATGAGGCTGGTATGACGGTGCCTGCGATGCTGCCAGTCGTCGTTTTAATTTTGCGTAAGTAATTCCACCCGTTGCTGAAGATCCGCTCGATTGGTTTCTGCACCATCGACTTGTTCGCCTACCTTAATGTGAATACGTGACCAAAAGCGTTTAGGGCGTTTGGTGAATGCATGGCCGTCCTGATGACTGAAAAACGATCCCCAAAGTCCATTAATTCCGATAGGAATGACAGGCACTGGGCGGTTGGCGAGGATTTTTTCAACCCCAGGACGAAAGGTATTCACTTCACCATGTCGAGTGATGCTCCCTTCAGGAAAGATACACACTACCTCTCCGTTATCTAACGCATCGTTAATCGATTCAAACGCTTGCTTATAAGTCTCTTGGCATTGTTTAGGTGAGCAGATAGGGATCACATTGGCATGGCGAAAGCCATATTTTAGTACAGGTATCTCACTGATCCCTTTATGCATGACAAAGCGAACGGGCCTTGGAGACACCCCCATGAGTATCAGTGCATCCACATAACTGACGTGGTTTGCGACTAATAGCACGCCACCAGCGTCAGGGATCTGATCTCTGCCACTGATTCGAACGCGATACAGGCAGTAGCTCAATAAATAACTGATAAAGCGCAGCGTAAACTCAGGCACTTGAAGATAAACAAACACTGCAACAACCAAGTTTATGATGGAAATCGCCAAGAAGAGATCGACAACACTCCACTCTAGATAAGTGAACCCAGCAATAGCAAATCCAGCGGAAATCACCATAAACAAGGCATTCATTATATTGTTGGCAGCAATGGTGCGTGCACGTTGCTCAGCTTTTGCTCTGGATTGAATGTAAGCATAAAGTGGAACAATGAAGATGCCGCCACTCACGCCCACCATGAACAGATCGAACATTAAACGCCAATGTGGTTGATGTTGGATGAAGTCTAACGCTTGCCATTGCTCACCAGCACTGACTTGCGGCAGTGAAGGGAGAGCGTGAAGCATATCTAAACCAAAGAGCGTTAAACCTAAAATCCCAAAAGGTAAGATACCCAACTCAACTTGTTTGAAAGAGAGCTTTTCACAGACCCAAGAACCAAAAGCGATACCAATCGAGAAAAGCGCCAAGAGTATCGATACCACAGTGCCATCGGCCATTAGGTGCTGTTTAGCAAAGTTTGGAAATTGGGTGAGATAGGTTGCCCCTAAGAACCAAAACCAACTGATAGCCAAAATCGCCATCCATACCCCACGGTTTTGTTGACCAATACGGATGGTCTCTTGAGTGCCGCGATGCCATTTAAACGCGGTTGTTTTCTCGCCATTCAGGCTGGGTAGCGAGGGGATCGCTAAACTACTTAACCAGCCCAAAAGAGATAAAGTAAAAATGAGCAGTCCTGCAAGAAGCTGACCGTGTGCCAGAGACAATAATACCCCCGCACTGATCGTGCCCAGTAAAATCGAGATAAAGGTCCCCATCTCCACCCAAGCATTCCCCGAGACCAACTCTTTGCTTTTTAGCGCTTGAGGTAATAGTGCATATTTAACAGGGCCAAAGTAAGCGGATTGCGTTCCAGTAAGTAGCAGTAAAGCCAGCATTGCCCAATAATTTTGCGTAAAAATGGCCAGTGCAGCGCATGTCATCACGATTACCTCAATCGACTTCAATAGGCGGATCAATTTGGCCTTATCCATATTATCTGCGACGTGACCAGCATGAGCTGAAAACAGCACAAAGGGTAAGATAAACAGCCCTGCTGCTAAATTCACAAAAATCGGCGCGGGCAGTGGTAGCATTTCGACACTTTGATAAGTCACCATCAGCAGCAAGATGTTTTTGTAAACATTGTCGTTCAGTGCCCCAAGACATTGGGTGATGAAATAAGGCAAAAATCGTCGA
The DNA here is from genome assembly GCF_001591105.1 of Vibrio nereis NBRC 15637. GTDB lineage: Bacteria > Pseudomonadota > Gammaproteobacteria > Enterobacterales > Vibrionaceae > Vibrio > Vibrio nereis. Next base: position 342,067 of record NZ_BCUD01000001.1, read on the forward strand.
GAAGTAAACATAATGATCTCTTTAACTTATTGAATGATTAAGGGGCCAGTCTTAAGGGGCATAGTCTTAAAGGGCATGGCTCTGAATCGGTTTGTTAACCTGCGGGATAACGATGTGAGGGCTGCGATTTAGGTAGAAATTTCATGATAACCTCCAAGTTGTCCGGTTTCACTCATGGGGCAGGGAATCCTATCTTTGCCCCATGAGTGGTTGCTGTCTCGTCAAAGTGTTTGGCGAATGTGTTTCAGTGAATTTACTGGGTCTTATTTTTCTTCGGCGTACGTCTTACCCACGCCAAACCGATAAAGCCAAGTAGTGATAACCATCCAATACTGCCGCCGCCACTACCTCCACCTGAATGAGAAGGTGCAGGGTCATTGAACATTGGCTGGCCTTTGTCGGCACGACGCGATTCCGTTGGGGCTGACTCACGTTGTTGGCGTGCTTGTTGTTCCTTTTCAACGCGTTGTTGATTACGGCGCTCAATCCCCAGCTCTTCAAACACTTGCTCTTCAACCACAAGCAATGAAGTGTAATCGGTGAGCAAACCGTACTCTAAGGCTATGTCTTCGATGGCTTGTTGTGAGTCTGAATCTTTATGTTCAAAGTAATTCATAGTCTCTTCAAGGTCGCGAATCGCGGAGAATGCCCAAATACGTTCCAGTTCTGGGTGCTCTGTCGCTTTTTCAGGTAACGTGACTTCGGTTGTGTACTGTTTCTCTTGTCCAGCGATTTTCATCGAGAGCGTTAACTCCGCTTGGCCCGGTTTGAAGTAATGGCCGAGTACGGTCAGTTGTTCACCACGGTATAGAGAGCGAATATCTTGAGGCGTTAAATCTTTAATCTTTGCTCCGTTCACCTTGAGCTCAATATCTCGGTAAGCATGATGATTAAGCTTGCTGGTGGCATTCATCAAGTGACCCATGATGTCGTCGGAGTTTGAAACACTGGCAGCAAAACCGTCACTGATCTTAGTCATAGGTTCAAGCAGTGGGCGATTGGCGCTGTTACCCATGATGAAGGTAAATAGACGCACATCGGCTTGTTCGACTAACTTCAAGAAGGCACTTTTCTCTGTTGTCCCCACATTGGCAACGCCATCGGTGACCAGAACCACACCGGTAACTCGGTCGTCGTCTAAGTTTCTTAGTCCTTTCTTCAGGCCCGCATATAGGTTGGTTCCTCCACCGACACCGAGTGTGTTAATTTTTTCAATAGCTTGGTTAACTCGCTCAGGAGTGACCGCTTGATAGCCGTTGGTAATGTCAACCACGCTGTCATCAAACATAATGATTTGGAACCTGTCTTGCGTTGGCAGTTTATGTAGGGCTTTTTTTACGCCTTCGGCCAACGTTGCGTACTTGCCTTGCATTGAGCCAGAACGGTCGAGAATAAATACCCAGTCTCTTGGTTGCGTGATGGCACTGAGATCATCGCCTGGAGTGAATGTGATTTTAACGGTACCTCGGTCACTTTCTTGAGGATCGCGGTAAGCCAGCATGTCTACTCGGCCTGGTACGCCCTCAGCAAGTCGCCAGTAAGCTACGATGTCTTGATTTAAGTTGAAAGCAGGTGCGTTGCTTACGTTAGAGGGTTGTGCGATGCCACTTTTATCACTTCCTTCAATTCCCGCGTTACCGTCAACGTTTGTGCTGAGATTGCCAAGTTGCGCACTCCAAATGGTATGTTCACCATCAGGGCTATGAGACAGCAGGGCCTTAGGGTGAGAAGGTAGTCGCACGCCATCCACTGGGTAGCCAGACTTTAAGGTCATGGTGAAACTGAAATCTTGTTCAACGCGGTCATTACGAGTCCAAAACGAGTCTGCCGCTGCATCGGTGCCGCCTTCTTCCATTGGGTAAACATAACGTCCGACGCCGTGATCAAGGATCGCGTCTTGCAAGTAGACCAGTCGAACTTTGACACTTTGATTTGGCAATACTGGGAAAACACGCATAGAGAATGCTTTATAGCCGTCTTTCTCCGTGAGTGCAGTAGAGCGACCTTGAGCCTTCTGATCATTATAAATTTGGCGGGCTTGCTGTTTTTTTACCGCTTCGGCAATGACAGGTTGGCCATTAATCCAATAAATGAACTCGCCAACGACAGCTTTCTCAGGAACAGGGAAGGTGTATAGCGCTTCCAACTGATGATCGTTAGGGTTTGCAAAGGTTTGTTCAATAGTCGTGGTTGCTATGCCGTCTTGAATGACGACATCGACGTGGTGAGTCTCAATAGTCAGTGATTGATATTGAGCATCGCTTGGCTTGAGTAAGCCCGCTGCAAAAAGGTTAGGGCTGATCAGAACGGCAAATATGATCAGGACAAAGCTGCATGCAAGGTCGATAACGCGACGCACATTGCTTTTTAATTGGCTTAGTGGGTTATGGTCCATGTTGCCTCCGTTCCTAAGTGGTTAGACCTCATTCTAGAGAGGGCTAGGATGCAACACACGGAGCGGGAGGCGTAGGGTTATTGTCTAAGTAACATAATGAGCGACTAGAAGTGATTTCTTATGTTACTCAGTGCTGGTTGTGTTATTAATTTGGTCAAATAAGTCGAAATGCCAACGTCGCAATGCCACCACAAGGGACGTGCCGTTCCGCTCATCAATACCCAGCTGTTTGTCATCATGACAAGCGGAGTAAAATTCATCGACCAGCCTTTGTAATCTTTGTTGGAACTTTTGGTTAGTGAGTGGCGTCATTAAACCCGTTGCCAAAACTAACTTCTCATCTTGGCGATTAAAGTAACTACGGAAAAATTCGGAAAGCACGTCGTTGAGGAAAAAGGTTTGAATGGGGCCGCCAGCAATCCAGTTAAAATCTGGTGAGAGCATCAGCTTTACTCGGTTCCCAGGTTGCAATTCAATGATGCCTAAGCGATCAAGTTCTGCCAGCTTTTGAATAAGGGTGGTTTGACCGAGTGGGTATCGGGCAAGAATTTCATCAAACAAGAAGCCATTCATAACGCAAACCGCCACCATCAGCAGCACTTTATCATCAACGATTTGCTTTTCTTGGTCGAATGTTAATCCTTGCAGTGTTTTGCTGTCTTGCGCCACTAACGCAAATAGCTCCGACATTTCCATCCCAATAAGGTCGCAGATTTTGCTTAATCTCTCGAGACTGATTTGAGTGCCCGACGCCAAAAGACGTTTTACGGAACCTTCGCTTAGCTCTAAGTGGTTGGCAATGTCGACATATTGTATATCACGCAGTTTTAACTGCTTTTTCAGTTGCTTAATGAGTTGTTGGCTTTCTGACATGGTAAATTGGATTTCTATAGGCTTTTTTGCAGTCTATATGAAATCGATTTCCAAGTTGAGATTTAGTGGGGAGTTTTATCTCTGAATCATTCTGTTGTGATGGGGTGCAAGACTTGGGTATGTGCAAACCGCATAGGTGCGTTGGAAGAGGGAAAAGGAAGCTTGAAGGCTCCCTTTGGGCTTTTGGGGTGTGGTATTTGGGTCCGTAAAATCCGTCAACTAAGGCTTTGTTTTGTCGATGACCGCCAGTTTGGCTCGAATAAATTCACTGTGATCCACATACAACAGCTCTGCCGTTTTACGAATCACGGCATCTTCAAGCGGGTCTATTTCCCCGTCAGCATGGGCAACCTGCCACATGGCCTGAATCACTGAAAATCGTGTTTCTTGGCTCAATTCCCTTAGCTGTGACGTAAAGTCATACAGCGAAGCGGACTCTTTATTTATGTGATGAGCTCGTGATAATAGAGTTTGCGCTGCTGCTTCATCAATATTGAGTAACTTACACAGCAGGTAGTTTTTGGCCTTTGTTTCAGAGTCATCTATTTGGTAATCCGCGCCTGCGACTTCTGACAGTAGGCAAGCAATAGCCAGATTCGGATCTGTGGTTGAGTGATTGCTTAAATCCTTTCCATCTAGTAACTGTTTAAATAATTTAGTGATGGTGTTGACCATATGATTGCCCTCAGAAAAACGTCTTATTAATAGATAGCGATTGATAGGGCAGATCACAAGGGGATTTACACAATGCTTACTTTTCTTCTATCGGTGGAAAATCGATTTCCTGACCTTCTGCAGTGAGTATGGATACGCGCTGCGGTTTACCTTGCGGATCTAACCTTAATTCACCAACCGCACTCGCGTTAACGAGCTTGCGAGCACCTGATGTGTTCGGTTTGCGTTTTTTAATCTTCATTCGCTTACGCTTGGTGAAAAAGTTAAGCAATGAGCGCGGTGAATAAAGCAGACGGTCCGCATGGTCGCAAAAGCCCAATAGAGGCTCGGGAAAGTTATTTTTGATGCCACTGCAGGTGATCTGAAAGATGTTTGGGCTGCACTTTCTAAACCTGAGTTTGATGTCGTAAGCGAATGAGTAGTGCACATCGCCAGAGAGAATCACAAAATTGGTTGGGGTTTTGGTGTGGGTAAAAATACTCAGCAGAGTATTGGCACTGCCTGGATGCGCCATCCAGTTTTCTGCATCCACCACCAGAGGGTAGCCTAGACTGGTCATGGCACGTTGCAGGGCTTCAATAAACTTCACACCAAATATTGGCGCAGCAGAAACAATGATCACTTTATCTTGGTGCATCAGCTCTTGATGAAACTCTATCATCGCTTCCCAATCCATTAACCCCGAAGGCTTATTCATGCGCGATTCGGAGCGCCAGCGCCTTGTACGAGTATCCAGCACCACGACTTTGGGCGAGGTATGAATGGTGTAATGCCATTTTTCAAACGTGTACAAGTGTTGAATAAAAGCATCCTGTGACTCGCAGCTCGGGTCTGCAAAGTAAGTGTCAGCCAGCGTTAAAAATTCTTGGTTAAAGTTGTCAGGTTCATTTCCCCAGCCCTGACAAAGCCAGTAAGACAGCAAACCATTACCAATAATGCGTTTTGAGAAAGGGTTCTCATACGCCGCTTTTTCCCACCCTATGGTGAGGTTCCAATCATCAGTCACATCATGATCGTCAAAAATCATGTAAGTCGGAATGTGAGCCAGCAAACGTTGAGTGTGATGCAACCCAGCGACAAAACCGTCGATGTGTTTTTTCTCTTCACGCCACTTTTGCTGCCATTTAGGTTCGAGTTGCTTTCCATTATGCACAAAGCCCTGGTCGAGCAGACGTGTACGGTTCACGCAAGACCACAATTCTGGCGACCAAACCAGCAGGTACATGGCGAAAAACTCAGAAAAAGTAATTAAGTGGTTCTCGCAATCTGTCGAGGTAAAAATAGGCGCATGGCGATGTGGAAAAAATTTGCTGAGTAAACTGCCGTCATCGACGTAATGAGGCAATATCTTGTCTCGTCCATAGATGAAATCTGGGTGCGAGCGAAGCTCTGTGCAATCGGCAACAGGGCTGTCGGAGAAATTTTCTTTCGGTAAACCCAGTAAGTCGATGACTTGGTCAATGACATCCAAAGTCGGCCCGGCAACGTGATCGGCGTAGATTTGATCGCCGCTCATCATTAATAAGTCTGGTCGTTCGTGCAGTGCTTGGGTTTCCACTTTCTTGTCGGCAACGACGAGCGCATCTTTGCAAGGGTCATGTGGGTTTCGGCATGAACCGTGGACGATGTAATCCGCTTTGTCAGAAATGGTAATGCTCAAGCGTTTTTCATCACCATAAAGCAGATGCGGCGTTAGCTGCGTAAGGTCACCAAATTGAGTATCAAACTGGTAGTTCAACGCTGCATTGGTTGGAAATTCAGATTCAAATTTTGCTAACGTGACGAATGCATGTGTGCCGACCTGAATAGATTGCGCTTCACTTAAGTCAGCCGAGAAAAACGCAGAGTCGTTACCTTGTTTATAAAGTTGGAACGTTCCTTTTAACGGCTCGCGAGTGACGAGCCAAAACACGAGTTGATTGGACGTTGCTTTACGTAAAACAGGGCCAGCGATAAGAAAAGGAATCGTATTAGAGGTCATTAGGGTCTGTTTATCTTTCGTGGTTAATTTTTGTTCGAGATAAAAGCGTTTTAATCGCGGCGAGAGGTTTGTAGCTTAGTCATTCTAAGCAAAATACCTCTCAACAAAGAGTAAAACGCTTTTAGCCGAACCCTTCGGGCAGCGTTTGTGGTCCCTTTCTACTGCGTTATCGGCTTATCAGGTAGAACAACTACATTTCAAATCCTCTGCCTTGTATAAAGAACCCACAAACTGCTGCAAAAATCATCTCGAAAGGTAAACAGGCCCTAATCAGTCAGTTTCTTCTACTATATCTGGGTTCTCGAGTATTTCGATGACTTCTGAGCTTGTCAGCTCATGGCCCATCAGGAAGAGTGCTAGCATAGCATCTGCTTTTGTCTTTGTATCTGAGTCCTCTTCCAGAATTTGCTCAAAGCGCTGGCGGATCATATCTATTTCATGCTCGACAAATCCTCTGCCTTCTTCTTCCCCCTGAGTTTCCTCGGGTGCTGAATCAAACTCCAAAAACAGTAGCTCGCCATCAAGCTGAGTATGAGTGAGCCGCTCTGGAAGCCACAGTTCACCACACACAACCTCTGGGTCGGTGTTGTCGGGTAGGGAAGTCAGCAGTGTTTTTAGTTCGGACGCTTTCACAGTAGATTCATGTAGGAACAGGACGTTACCTATTTTAACGGCATACGACCCTTAAACATAAGTATTAACCTGCTCAATTGATTAATAAATGTGTCATTGAGGGCAGAAAATAGAATTCTCAACGAGTAATTGATTGAAGAGGGGACTTGGTAAGATAAGTAGAGGGACAAATAGAAAAGGTTCCAAGATCGAATCTTAGAACCTTTGTTATCAGAGAGACGGTGTTTTATTCACTAGGCAGTTCTTTGGCAACTTGACCAAGTGTATCAATGATCACATCGATGTGTTCTTTTTCGATGATAAGCGGTGGCGATAGCGCAATGGTGTTACCCATGCTACGTACCATAACGCCTTTGTCGTAACAACGCTTAAGAATATCGAAACCGATTGGTTTACCGTGCGAAGCTTCGGCAAATTGTACTGCACCGATCAAACCGTAGTTACGGATATCAACAATAGAGCCGATGCCTTTCAGTGAGTGAAGACCGTCTTCGAAGTACTGGCCAATCTCGCCACTACCACGAGTCAGTAGCCCTTCTTTTTCATAGATATCAAGCGTTGCTAAACCTGCTGCACAAGCGACAGGATGGCCTGAGTAAGTGTAGCCGTGGAAGAATTCAACCGCGCCTTCCGGTGCATTGTTGACCACTGTTTCGTAGATCTTGTCTTGAACAAATACTGCGCCCAGAGGTACAACACCGCTGCTGATACCTTTTGCTGACGTGATGAGATCTGGGATGACATCAAATTCTTCAGATGCGAATGGTGAGCCCAAACGTCCCCAGCCTGTGATAACTTCGTCAAAAATCAGCACGATATCGTGTTTAGTACAGATCTCTCTTAGACGACGTAGGTAACCTTTTGGTGGAAGGATTACGCCACCCGCACCCGAAATTGGCTCTACAATCACAGCCGCGACAGATTCCGCACCGTGGAACTGAATTAAGCGCTCAAGTTGTTCTGCTTTTTCAACGCCATTTTCTGGCAGGCCTTTGCTAAACGCGTTACGCGCGATATCTAGCGTGTGGTCTAGGTGGTCGGTTTGCAGTAAAGGGCCAAATCCTTTGCGGTTAGGAGTCAAACCGCCGACAGAAATGCCACCAAAGTTTACGCCGTGGTAACCTAGCTCGCGGCCGATTAGCTTGAATTTACCTGTGTTACCTTTTGCTTGTTGGTAAGCCAGTGCAATTTTTAACGCACTTTCCACTGCCTCAGAACCTGAGTTCGTAAAGAATACTTTGTTCAGGCCTGGTGGCGTGTATTTCACTAAACGCTCGGCGAATTCAAAACCAATGTCATGGCCAAAGTTGAACGGTGAGCTGTAGTCTAGCTCTGCAACTTGCTTGGCCATTGCTTCACCGATCTCTTTACGACCGTGACCTGCGTTCACACACCAAAGACCAGCCGTTGCATCCAGCATTTCGACGTTTTGGTCGGTGTAGCAATACATGCCTTCAGCACGATTGATGATGCGTGGGTTCTGTTTGAAATCGCGATTAGCGGTAAATGGCATCCAGAATGCTTCGTAACTGACTTTTTTATCCATGATCCACAAACTCTATGGTTGGTTAATGTTGCGGAGATGTTATTTGTAGTGTTGGATGTGTAAAATCATCGCGAATAAATATAAAGGTTTAGCGCTATCAAACTTTATCCTTCAGGGGCCACAAGCTTTACCGGGCGTCGTTTAGCTTTCCTTGCAAAAAACGAACAAATGCCTTTGCCGCGGTGGAAAGGTAGTGACTTGATTTCCAGCCAATGCCCAGTTGTAAAGGAATCGGGGGATCGAAAGGAATGGCTTTCAGCTCGGGATCATCGGCAACCAAAACGGGCAGGCAAGTGCCAATACCTACGTGGCGACGCACCATAGATTTGAGCAGCTCAGGTAGGTTGGTCTCAAAGTGAATATTGGGTTGTAGCTTAGATTGCTGGCAGTAACTGTTAACAGTTTCACGCAAAAAATAACCATTTTTAAACAGTACCAAAGGCTGTTGGCAGAACTCTTCCAGTGTGATGCTAGCGCGGGACGCGAACGGATGATCAGCCGGTACACAGGCGGCAATCTGATCTTTTGCAAGCAGAGTATGGCGAATTTGTTCATGATCTCTATCGCCGCGAATCAAAGCCAAATCTAATTCACCATTAACAAGCATCTGTGCCAGGGTTGCAGTACCTGCTTCATGAATTTTAATCTGAATGCCTGGGTAGGCTTTTTTGAATTGCTCTAAGGCATCCGGCAAAAAGTAGGATGCCAGCATAGCTGGGGAGCCAAAATGGATCACACCACGGGTTAAGCCTTTAAGCTCTTGGAGCTCTTTTTCTGCTTGCTCGACATCTTCCAAAATAATCTTCGCATGACGCAGTAAAACTTGCCCTTCTGCGGTCAGGCTCATTTGTCGCTCAGTGCGATTGATCAGTTTTAAATCCAATTGCTGCTCTAACTTTTTGATGCTCGTGCTTAACGCAGATTGCGCGATACCCAGCTGATCGGCCGCTTTGGTGAAGTTGCCAGTTTTGGCCAATTGGTTGAAATAATGTAGCCGCTTCAGATCCATCGTGATGACTCGCTATCTATTTTGTATATGGAAACTATACATACCATATATTGTTAATATATTCCTACAATCGTTATAGTTTTGTTGACTCAAGCGTCGGGCCGACTCGCTTAACAAAAACAAAATGACGTGAAAGGCAATTATGCTGCCAAGCCAAATAAGGAAGTGAAACAATGAACATTGCTAAGGTTTTTAATCAAAATGTAGAAGAACGTTGCGGATTTACTATCTCTTTGCACCCAGAGAGCCCGCGTTTACAAGTGGTGACTCTTGCAAAAGAAACCTTGGATACATTCTCTGATCTCATTCAAAACTACTCGCTTCAATCGATCGAATACAAACCGTTCCTTCGTTTCGCTGTGGCAGACGCGCTAGACAAAGCGTGTGACTACCAACTGGGTAAATTCCTAGTTGAAACCATGGAAGATCGCGAAACGGGTGCATTTTTGCTAGAGCCTTCTGAAGAGGCTATCGCGTCGTTTGAAGACAGCGATGAACAGCGCGAATTCTTTGTCGTTCTTTCTACGGCGATTTCACACTTAATCGGTATTCCAAACTTTGACGCGATGTACGGTAAATACTACGCACGTTTCACCGTGAAGAACGAAGATAACAGTGACAGTTACCTACGTCAGGCTCATCGTCGTATGGAACTGCACAACGACGGCACTTACGTGAATGAGCGTACCGATTTCGTATTGATGATGAAGATGGACGAGAAAAACATGCAAATGGGCGATTCACTGCTGCTGCACGTTGATGACTGGCAAGATCTGGATCGTTTCTACAACCACCCAATGGCGAAGCAAAACATTGTATGGGGCGCGCCACCAAGCAAAAACATCGGTTACACCATCGAGCATCCAGTGTTCTTCGAAGAAGACAAAAATGGCAAACCACACATGCTGTTCATTGACCAATTTGCTCAGCCACAAAACATGCAACAAGGTCTGTACCTGCACCAGATGGGCGAGTCTTTGGAGAACGACACTAACTGTATCAATGTTCGCGTGAATATCGGCAGCATGCTGGTGGTACAAAACCACTGCTGGCTACATGGCCGCGACAAGTTTGTTGCCCACGAAGGCTTGAAGCGTGAACTTCTGCGTCAACGTGGTCACTTTACTCGCTAGTAAATAGCCTCGCTTGCGGGGCTTATAGTCAAACGGCTTTACAGCTTAAGTCGGTGAAGCCGTTTCGCTATAACTAAAATAAAGAAAGTGAAGGAGCACGTAAGCGTGGAAAAAATATACGACTACATAGTAATTGGTGGCGGGATCGTAGGTGTCTCCACCGCGTGGCAACTACAAAGCCGCTTTCCAGATAAATCGATCCTGTTGATTGAAAAAGAATCAGGATTTTCTCGTCACCAGACAGGCCACAACAGCGGTGTGATTCACGCTGGTGTTTATTATGCACCGGGCAGTTTGAAGGCAGAGTTTTGTAAAGCTGGCGTTGCTGCGACTACCGAGTTCTGTGCGAAACACGATATTCCGGTCGAAAACTGCGGTAAATTGTTGGTCGCTACTTCGCCGCAAGAAGTGGAAAGAATGCAGGCGCTGTATGAGCGTTGTCATCAGAATGGGCTTGATGTTGAGCTGATTGATCAAAACGAACTGAAAAAACGTGAGCCGAATATCGTTGGCTTAGGCGCTATTTTTGTACCGACAACCAGCATTGTGAATTACCGCCAAGTGACCGAAAAAATGGCGGAAGAATTCGTTGAAACGGGTGGCACCATTCAGTTGGGGGCGGAAGTCACCAACCTAGTTGAAACCACAGAGAAAGTCTTGGTTTCTGCAACACGCGGCTCAGAGTCGTTGGCGTATCATGGCCAGTTTTTAGTTGTGTGCTCTGGTTTAATGGCGGATCGAATGACACGTATGATGGGGATTGAAACGGATTTTCAGATCATCCCTTATCGCGGCGAGTACTACCGTTTGCCTGCTAAATATAATGACATCGTCAATCACCTTATTTATCCAATCCCAGATCCAGACTTGCCATTCTTGGGCGTGCACTTAACGCGTATGATTGATGGTTCAGTAACCGTTGGTCCGAATGCAGTGCAAGGCTGGAAACGAGAAGGGTACGGCAAAATCAACTTCAATCTGCGTGATGTGCTAGACATGGTGAGCTTTCCTGGTTTTTGGAAAGTGTCGGCTAAGCACTTGAAGACGGGGCTGATTGAAACGAAGAACTCTTGGTGGAAACAAGGCTACTTGAAGCTGGTGAATAAGTACTGCCCAAAAATCAAAGTAGAAGACTTAGAATCATACCCAGCAGGTATTCGAGCGCAGGCGGTATTGAAAGATGGCACCTTAGTGCATGACTTTTTGTTCGCTGAAAGTGAGCGTAGCCTCCATGTATGTAATGCGCCGTCACCGGCAGCAACCTCTGCTATCCCAATTGGTGGCTACATTTGCGATAAGATCATGCAAAAACAGCAACTAGATAATGCTGAGAATGCCAACTCAGAAGTAGCCGACGTCGCGTAATATTCTTCTAAAAATAAAAAAGAGCCTGAAAGTGATCACTTCCAGGCTCTTTTTTATTCCGGCTTACTAAACGTTATGCTTTCGATAATAGTCACGCATGGTTTTAATAAACAGCGATCGCACTTTGTTCAGTGCATTGGTTTTTTTGGTGATCGCCATGATCTCTAAGTGATAAAACCGACGAGAAGGCGCGATCGCCACCAGTTCACCTGAATCAACATATGGTTTGGCATAGTTTTCTGGTAAATAACCGATAAAGCGAGAAGAAAGCAGCAGTGCCATCCGCGACTCGTAGTTGTAGGCGGTCGCTTTAAGGTTCATGTTGGCAAGGTGGCCATTGATACGCTCTTGAGTTTTTATACCCGCGTAGGTCACCGGAAAACCATCAATAATTTCATCGGTTAACTCTTCATCACTCAGCTGAGCCAACGGGTTATCTTTGCTCGCGTAGAGATAGCAAATGTCCGTATAAATGTGTTCGTATTCCAAGCCATCCAATTCACGGTGGAAGGGGATAAAGCCAATATCGGCTTCTTCTTGCATCACCATTCTTTCGATTTCTGTCATTCTGGCAACTTCGGCCGTTAAATAGACCTCTTGGGCTAATTTTGAAAACTTACGAATCACCGCAGGTATGCTGGCGCGGTGGTCCAAACTGATGGTGTCACTAAACAGGATCGTCAAGCTACCGGACAACTGAATGTCGAGGTGGTTAATGGTATTGCGGAAGTCTTCCAGTTCTCCCAGAAGCTTTACTGTAGCTTCATACACGACCGCCCCTTCTTCGGTTAACGCGAATCCAGATCGGCCACGGCGGCAAAGGATCAAATTTAAGCGAGATTCCAGATTAGAGATATGAATACTGATTGTTGATCGGCTGATATTGAGTTCGGTTTCTGCGGCTGAGAAACCGCCACAGTCAGCAACAACTTTAAAGATCTTAAGCTGTTTTATTTCATAGTCACCGATTTGACCGACAGGCGAAGGTTTTTTGCTCATTGTTTTAGGCTCGTAAAACTTTATGTTTACAGGGGAATATTTAACTCCCCCGACTGCTTGTTATTATTTTGTTATGTTTTTTGGTGATTATGCGCGATTTTGAGTTATTAATCTTTGAAGTTGCTAATATTTATAAAAATAGGAATTTGAGTGATGAGAGATTTAGTCTTATCCCGTGGCTTGATCAATGGTGAATGGGTCGAAGCTAAGGACGGCAAGCAAGTAGATGTAACTAACCCGGCAAATGGTGATGTGATTACATCCGTACCAGATATGGGTAAAGAAGAAGCGGAAACCGCGGTACTTGCAGCACACGATGCGTTTCAAGATTGGCGAAAAACGACGGCTAAGTATCGTGCTGGGCTACTAAAGAAATGGTTCGACCTAATGGTTGAAAACGCTGACGCACTAGCAAAACTGCTGACGACTGAGCAAGGCAAGCCGTACAAAGAAGCTTATGGTGAAGTGATGTACGGTGCCTCTTTCCTTGAGTGGTTTGCCGAAGAAGCAAAACGTGTTTATGGCGATGTTATCCCATCGGCGAACCCAAGCACTCGCTATGTCACAATCAAACAGCCTGTTGGTGTTGTCACCGCGATCACACCTTGGAACTTCCCAGTAGCGATGATCACCCGCAAAGTGGGTCCTGCGTTAGCGGCAGGTTGTACAGTTGTTGTCAAACCCGGTGAAGACACGCCACTTTGTGCGCTTGCAATGGCAAAACTGGCTGAACAAGCAGGTATTCCAAAAGGGGTAATAAACGTCGTAACCACGTCTCGCCCGGCCGAAATTGGTGATGTTTTGTGCCGTCATCCTCTGGTTCGCAAAGTCTCGTTTACGGGCTCAACGCCAGTTGGCAAATTGATTCTGCGCCAAGCTGCGGACACAGTGAAAAAAGTCTCGCTGGAATTGGGTGGTAATGCGCCATTCATCGTGTTTGAAGATGCGGATATCGAAAAAGCGGTTCAAGGTGCGGTGATCTCCAAATATCGTAATGCAGGTCAGACTTGTGTGTGTACCAACCGTCTTTACATCCACGATGCGGTTTATGATCAGTTTGTTGAACGTTATACCCAAGTCGTTAAAGAATTAGCCATCGGTGACGGACTGGTTGAGGGTAACGAGATTGGGCCGCTGATTAACCAAAAAGCGGTGGATAAGGTGGATTCTCTAGTTGCAAAAGCGTTAGAGCAGGGCGCAAACAAGACGCTTGGTGGCAATGTCTCTGAGGTGGGCGATCAGTTCTACCAGCCAACGATCTTAACGGACATCACTGAAGAGATGGAGATCGCGCATCAGGAGCTGTTTGGCCCTGTTTCGACGCTTTTCCGATTTACAGATGAAGACGACGTGATTCGCCGCGCCAACGATACGCCATTTGGCTTAGCCGCGTATTTCTACACCGAGAGCCACAGCCGAGTATGGCGCGTGAGTGAAGCGCTGGAATACGGAATCGTTGGCATCAACGAAGGCATTATCTCGACAGAAGTTGCTCCGTTTGGTGGTGTGAAAGAATCAGGCTGTGGCCGAGAAGGTTCCAAATATGGCATCGATGATTATTTAGAAATCAAATACCTATGCCATGGTGTTTAGTGTTTGATTTCACATAGTTTCTACATGTTTTCCCTAACTTGTTAGTTTGTTCAGACCCTCTGGGTTTTTTGATAGCAGCACTTGATGTGCTGCTTTTTTTCGTCTGAAGATTGAGGAGAACAGTCCGCGTGCTTGAGAAAGGTTTGAGAGCCGTAAAACTTTAGGTGGATAAATTTGGATTTAACAAATGTAAATGAATTGTAATTATCAGTAACAAGGTGACAACTGGGAAATGATAAGTCACTTAAAAGACTGTTACTGGCATGGCCAGAGCAAACAGGAATACATCAAGGAGATAATTCATGTTTAAAACCTTACGCAATAAGATGCAAAAAAAGAGTGTATCTAAACTAGTCGCTGGGTATGCACTTGCAATTTCAAGTACCTTTTTTACTGCATCTCAAGCTTTCGCTGCCGAGCACAACTGGCGTTTTGTAAACCTATACTCACGCGGTTCTGCTTACGGTGAAGTGTACAAACATTTTGCTGAAAATATCGAAACGATGTCTAACGGTCGTATCTCCGTTCAAATGATGTATGCCGGTGAAGGCGTAGGTCAAACAGGGGTGCTTGGTTCAGTAAAATCAGGCCTGATGACCATGGGTGCTCCTTTCCAACCAATGCACGCGGGTGAGTTCCCAGCAGGTGTTGTAGAAGTTGGCCTACCAGGCATGACTGACGATGTAGGCGAAATAAGCGCGCTTTTCCACGAGAAAGGCTGGAGCGAAGTTCTAGAAGAAGCTTACGACAAACAGAACCTTGTATGGCTAGAACCTTACATCCAACTGCCAGTTTATGTACTAACTAAAGAGCCAATCAACTCTGTAGAAGACTTCAAAGGATTGAAGATTCGTGCGCCAGGTGCATACGGCAAATTCCTACGTAACCTAGGTGCGTCTCCAGCTTCTTTGTCTTGGAGCGAAATCTACACCAGTTTAGCAACGGGCGTTATCGATGGTTCGATTGGCAGTAACATCATCGACCACCGTGACGGTAACCACGTAGAAGTGGCTAAGTACATGTACCGTCTACCAATCGCGGGTGCTCAGGCGTTGCCGATTGTTGTCAATAAGAGTGCTTGGAACAAGCTACCTAAAGATCTACAAGCGATTGTGCGCGCAGCAAGTGCGGTTCACGCTCGTGAGCAGATGACGAAGTCAAGACTTTGGGAATCTCAAGCGATTGCCGACATGGAGTCAAAAGGCATGAAGTGGAGCCCAGAGCCAAGTGCTGAAGATGTCACGAAATGGAATGACGCTGCTAACTCTCTTTGGTCAGAATATGCAGAGTCAGACAAGTACAGCAAGCGTTTGATTAAAATTGTACAAAATAACTAATTATATAAGGCAATTGGGGATAGTTCGGATCTTCACTTAGAAGAAGAATGACAAGTGAAATTGCCTACTAAGGGGGCTTGCCCCCTTTTCCTTTATTCTGGCAGGGATGATGTATATGTTGAGTAAAGTTTTGACAGCTTACTGTCTTGGAATTAATCGCTTAGTTTATTGGGTCGGCCTATCTGCATCGGTACTCATGCCGATACTTGCAGCAACGGTCGCTTTTGAAGTCTTTTCTCGTTATGTGCTTGGTTCACCAACCATCTGGGCGTATGACGTTTCTCTTTTCTTATTTGGCTATATCGCGGCACTGGGTGGCGCATTAGCTCAACAAAACAAAGCACACATTAACGTGGACGTGCTTTACCTTTCGGTATCGATGCGCGTGCGCTCGGTCTTCAATCTTGTCTCTTATTCCTTGGCGATTTTCTTCCTTGCTGTTGTGTTGATGATGGCATACGGAAAATTTGAAGAGGCGATTGAATTTAACTATCGACGTCAGTCTGAGTGGGCACCATCAATGGCACATTTTTGGATCATGATGATAGTGGCTTGTGGCTCATTTATCGCCCAGTTCACCAGCGACATGCTACAAGACCTGTACTACGTAGTGACAGGCAAAGCCTTAATTGAACAAGATTCGGAAGTCAACGAACAACAAGATACGCTGGTTGAGCAAGCGGGGGATGTATGAGTATAGAAGTATTAACGCTGCTATTGATCGGCTGTATTTTATTTAGTTTTGCGTTGGGTGCGCCTGTTGGCTTGGCATTGGGTGGTATCGCCATGGGCATGGGCTACATGACCTGGGGGGATGGCATTTTTAACCTGGTTCCGACCACCATCGAAAGTAACTTCTTTAGCTTTATATTGCTGGCTATCCCTTTGTATATCTACATGGGGCAGTTGCTGACTCGTTCTGGGATTGGTGACGCGATGTTTAATGCGAGCCAGATGGCGATTGGCCGCCTGCGTGGCTCATTAGCGATCAGCGTGATTGGCGTCTGTTCGATGATCGGTGCAATGGTGGGGATCATTGGTGCGGGTATCATGACATCCGGCAGTATCGCACTCAAACCTATGTTGGAGCGTGGCTATGATAAACGCTTGGCTCTGGGTGTGATTATGGCGGGTGGTGGCTTAGGTATCCTGATTCCACCAAGTATTCCGATGATCATGTACGCGGCGACAACGCAGAACTCTGTCGGTCGAATGTTCCTTGCAGCTATTATCCCTGCGCTTATTTCCATTACATTGCTGATTACCTATGTGATCGTTAGCTGTAAGCTCAACCCGAAAAAAGCGCCACTTGGTACGGGCAGTGAAAGCTCAATGACGGGTAAAGAAAAATTCAGAACCGCACGTGACGGGATATTTTCTTTACTGCTGATCGTAGCGGTACTGGGCAGTATCATTACCGGTATTGCGACACCAACAGAATCTGGCGCGATTGGTGTCGTTGGCGCGATCCTATTGGCGTTCCTTTTTAAGCGTTTCCGTTTTGAAATGTTCAAATCATCCGGCTTTGAAACCGCGATGCTGGTGAGCGTGTCGATGTGGATTATTCTCGGTGCGTCACTGTTTAGTAACTTCCACATGCTGAGTGGCGTGCAGAATATGGTTGCAGACATCACTCAAGACTTAGGCTTGCCGCCGCTTGGTGTCATTATACTGATGCAAGTGATCATGTTGCTGCTTGGTTTCATCATCGATGAGCTGATCATTGTCTTGATGTGTGCGCCGCTGTTTACCCCAATCGTGGTATCACTGGGTTATGACCCGATTTGGTTCGGTATTTTGATGATTCTAAACATCGAGATCGCCGTTCAAACTCCGCCTTATGGTTTCGCCTTGTTCTATTTAAAAGGCATAGCGCCGCCGGGTGTAAGCATGATGGACATCTACCGTTCTATTTTGCCGTTCATTTTACTTAAGCTGTGTGTACTTGTGATGTGTATGTTGTTCCCTGAAGTCGTGATGTGGCTACCGAACAAAGTGATGGGGGTAAATTGATATGAGTTTACAACGTATCTTAATGCCAGTGGATCTCGCATACCCTGATGTGGTGAAACGTGAGGTGGAAATGGCGTTAAAACTGATTGCTGAAGATGGGCTGATAGACATGCTCTATGTGGATGATGCACGTGTTCACCACAGCATGGTGCCAGCCACAAGTGGCAACGCGTTTTCGAGTCATCACCAAACCTCGTTTGATGGTGTTCAAACCATGCTAGAACAACTGGTGCCTAAAAAGCACCGAGGTAAGAGTATTGTGCGCAATGGTGTGGTGTTTGATGAAGTCGTTCTACAGGCGAAAAAGTCACGAGCAGACGCCATTGTGATGGCATCGGCTAAACCCAAATTACGTTCTTATCTACTAGGTTCAAATGCGGCAAAAGTGGTGCGTCATGCCCCTTGTTCGGTGTTTGTTGTCAGGTAAAGCAAACATTCAAACTCATCAACATAGCCCTGCGTTTAGCGTAGGGCTTTTTTGTTTCATGGTGTTGGTGTTTTAAACACTTTGGAGGAGAAGGGCGTAGGCGATGGGGTACCTTGCCGCGCTTAGGCGTTTTTATTCAATCGAGAAGGTGGCTTATGATACAATCCGCGCAGTTTTATCAAGATAAATGAATAGGTAACGCTTTGACATCGTCACAGCCCCCAAGAACAGATTCTAAGGCGACTGAGCAACAAGCTCAGGCTAATACGCCAGCATCATTACGTAAAGCACTTAGCCAGTGCATGATGCGAGATCGATTTCGTCTCAGCAAACGCATTTCCGGCGCAAGTAAAATTA
This sequence comes from Vibrio nereis NBRC 15637, assembly GCF_001591105.1. Taxonomy (GTDB): domain Bacteria; phylum Pseudomonadota; class Gammaproteobacteria; order Enterobacterales; family Vibrionaceae; genus Vibrio; species Vibrio nereis. The sequence continues at coordinate 360,403 of NZ_BCUD01000001.1, forward strand.
AAAAAGACGCGTCACGCAATGCCGTATTTGACGAAATTGCACTCGATATTGCGAAATCCATGATGGAAGTGGAGCAACGTGCTAGCTTCCACGCGACCATCGAATACCCAGAGCTATTGCCTGTCAGTCAGAAAAAAGACGACATTGCCAAAGCGATAGAAGAAAACCAAGTGGTTATCGTCGCAGGTGAAACCGGCTCGGGTAAAACCACTCAGCTGCCAAAAATTTGTGCCGAGTTGGGCCGCGGTAAGTTTGGTCTAATTGGTCATACGCAGCCGCGTCGTCTTGCGGCCCGCTCTGTCGCCAGCCGTATTGCCGAAGAAATGGAAACCAAGCTGGGTGAGTTTGTCGGCTATAAAGTTCGATTTAACGATCAAATCTCTGAGAATACTCAGATCAAGTTGATGACGGACGGTATCTTGTTGGCAGAGATCCAGCACGACCGCTTCTTGAATCAATATGACACCATCATTATCGATGAAGCGCACGAACGCAGTCTCAATATCGACTTTATTCTTGGTTATCTGAGAGAGCTGTTGCCTCGTCGTCCTGATCTGAAAGTGATCATCACTTCGGCAACGATCGACCCTGAACGTTTTTCCAAACACTTTAATGATGCGCCGATCATCGAAGTCTCCGGTCGTACTTATCCGGTAGAAACGCGCTATCGTCCACTGCGCGGTGATGATGACTCGGATCGCGATCAGCTTGAAGGCATTTTTGAAGCCGTCGATGAGCTGTGTGATGAAGGCTTAGGAGATATCCTGATCTTCATGAACGGCGAACGAGAAATTCGCGACACGGCAGACGCGCTCTCAAAGCGTAATTTGAAGAGCACGGAGATCGTCCCTTTGTACGCACGTTTGTCTGCGGGTGAGCAAAATAAGATTTTCCAACCTCACGCTGGCCGCCGCATTGTATTGGCGACCAACGTCGCGGAAACCTCGTTAACGGTTCCGGGCATCAAGTATGTGATTGACCCAGGCACAGCGCGTATTAGCCGCTACAGCTACCGCACTAAGGTTCAGCGCCTTCCTATTGAGCCGGTTTCTCAAGCAAGCGCCAACCAGCGTAAAGGTCGTTGTGGTCGTGTAGAAGAAGGTATCTGTATTCGACTTTATTCAGAGGAAGACTTTGAATCACGTCCTGAATTTACCGATCCAGAAATTCTGCGTACCAACTTAGCCTCGGTTATTTTGCAGATGACCGCACTGGGGCTCGGCGATATCCAAGCTTTCCCATTTGTTGAAGCGCCAGATAAGCGAAACATTCAAGATGGTGTGCGTTTGCTTGAAGAGCTTGGTGCGATTAACGCCGAAGCGAAAGATCCTAAAAAGCGCCTCACGTCGGTGGGTCGTCAATTGGCGCGTTTGCCTATCGACCCGCGTTTAGCTCGTATGGTGCTAGAAGCGCCAAAATACGGTGCTTTAAAAGAAGTGATGGTAATTGCGTCTGCGCTTTCTATTCAGGATCCGCGTGAACGCCCGAGTGATAAACAGCAGTCGTCTGACGATAAACATCGTCGCTTCTTCCATGAAGAGTCGGACTTTCTGACGTTTGTGAACTTGTGGGACTACATTCAGAAGCAGCAAAAAGCGCTGACGGGTAACCAATTCCGCAAGCAGTGTAAACAAGAGTATCTTAACTACCTTCGCATTCGTGAGTGGCAAGACGTTTACTTCCAGCTGCATCAGTCCATGCGCGAGATGGAGTTCAAATTGAACGACGAGCCTGCGAGTTATCACGGCGTACACAGCGCAATACTGGTTGGTTTACTGTCTCACATTGGTATGAAAGACCAAGAGAAAAATGAGTATCAGGGCGCGCGAAATGCCCGTTTCCATATCTTCCCTGCATCGGGCTTATTTAAGAAACAGCCGAAATGGATCATGTCGGCCGAGCTGGTGGAAACCTCAAAATTGTGGGGTCGCATCATTGCTAAAATCCAACCGGAATGGATTGAACCTGTAGCCAAACACCTGATCAAACGCAGCTACAGCGAACCGCATTGGTCGAAGAAACGCGCAGCAGTCATGGCGTACGAAAAAGTGATGCTGTACGGGGTACCAATTGTACCTAAACGCTTAGTGAACTATGGCCACATTGACAGTTCAGTGAGCCGTGAAATCTTCATTCGCAGTGCATTGGTTGAAGGAGAGTGGGAGACCAAACACGCGTTCTTCAAGCAGAACCGTAAACTGCTGCAAGAAGTCGAAGAGCTCGAACATAAATCTCGTCGCCGTGACATTCTGGTCGATGACGATGAGCTGTTTGATTTCTACGATCAGCGCGTGAGTACGGAAGTGGTGTCAGGCCGCCATTTTGATACGTGGTGGAAGAAGGCTTCGAAAGAAAACAGCGAACTGCTCAACTTTGAAAAAGAGATGCTGTTCAAAGGCGATGCCAGCCACGTGACCGATTTGGATTATCCAAACTTCTGGCATCAAAACGGCCTTAAGCTCAAATTAAGCTACCAATTTGAGCCGGGTGAAGATAACGATGGTGTGACGGTTCATCTTCCGCTTCCGGTACTTAACCAAGTTGAGCCCGCTGGGTTTGACTGGCAAATCCCAGGTTTGCGTCATGAACTTGTTGTGAGCCTGATTAAGTCTTTACCAAAAACGGTTCGTAAAAACTTTGTGCCAGCGCCGAACTACGCAGATGCATTCTTGGCACGCGTAACGCCGATGGAAGCGCCACTGTTGGATGCATTGGAGAAAGAACTGCGCCGCATGACAGGGGTGGAAGTACTGCGAGAAGACTGGAATCTTGACCAAGTACCAGACCACTTAAAGGTGACGTTCCGCGCGGTAGACCACAGAAATCGTAAGCTGAAAGAAAACCGTAATCTGCATGAGCTAAAAGAGAGCTTAAAAGATAAAGTTCAGGAAACTTTGTCGAAAGTTGCAGATGACGATATCGAGCAGCAAGGCTTACACACTTGGAGCTTTGGTGAACTGCCGAAGGTGTATCAACAGAAGCGCGGTGGGTATGAGGTAAAAGCGTATCCTGCGATTGTTGATACCAAAGACAGCGTTGAAATTAAGCTGTATGAAACTGAACAAGAACAGGTTCAGGCCATGCAAGCGGGCCAACGCCGTTTGATCTTACTGAATGTGCCATCGCCGATTAAGTATTTGCACGCGAACTTGCCGAACAAATCTAAATTGGGCTTGTACTTTAACCCGTATGGCAAAGTGCTCGATCTGATTGATGATTGCATCGCATGTGGCGTCGACAAATTGATCGAACAGCAGGGCGGGCTGGTTTGGGAACCTGAACAGTTTGAAGCGTTGAAAGAACATGTCCGTGCGGAGTTGGGTGATACGGTGGTCGACATTGCCAAACAGGTTGAAACTATTTTGACCACTGCGTTTAGCATCAACAAAAAGCTCAAGGGCAAGATTGATTTCACCATGGCATTTGCACTTTCAGATATTAAGGCGCAAGTGGAAGGATTGATCTTCAAAGGGTTTGCGACCGAATGTGGCTGGAAGCGTTTGCCGGATATTTTACGTTACCTGAAGGCAATTGAACGCCGCATGGAAAAATTGCCGATTGATCCTAACAAGGATCGCTTGCATATGCTGAAAATTGAGTCGGTCACCAATGACTACAAAGAACTGCTCAATAAAATACCAAAAGGTGTGGCAGTGCCAGAAAATGTCAAAGAAATCCGATGGATGTTAGAAGAACTTCGTGTAAGCTACTTTGCCCAACAACTGGGGACGCCGTACCCAGTTTCGGACAAGCGAGTTAAGAACGCGATAGATGCCTGTTAGGCATGCTAATTGCTTTGCTTTAGATATTTGTTCAGTATTTTGACTCGATAGGCAGAGGGTTGCCCCTGCCTCTAGTAATTTAAAAGAAGGTTTATTATGAAAAAGACACTATTAGCGCTAGCTCTTATTGGCGCATCAGCAACAGCTTCTGCGGACTCATGGATTTACGGTAGCGCAAGTGTCGGCCAAGCAGATTTTGGTGGTGAGACTGCGTCTTCTTACAATGTTCACGTAGGTACTGGCATTCTTCCTTTTATTGGTCTTGAAGCGGGTTACCAAACTTTCGGCGAGTTCGAAGGCGTTAACTACAAGAACCAAAAGTTAAACCTTGAAGGCCAAACACTTTACGCTGCGGCTAAGCCAAGCATCGATTTCGGTCCTCTGCACATTTACGCAAAAGCAGGTCTTCACTCTTACACGTTAGAAGATAGCGCGGCGAACTTCAAAGAAGAAGAAATCGACACTATGTACGGTGTAGGTGCAGAATACTTCACTATGGGCCCAATCTCATTTGGTGCGGCATACAATGTATTCTCAATGAAAGATGAAGACGTTGAAAACTTCTCGCTAAACGCGACATTCCACTTCTTATAATTTTTATAAGCTAGCTGAATTTAAAAAAGCCACTCGCTTAAATCGAGTGGCTTTTTTGTGTCTGTTTTACTTAGAAAACGATGACAGGGTTATTTTACGGCAACTCCTGTTCCTTGCGTGTCACCTTGCAGCTGCACAAACACGGCGGTTGTGAGTGGAGGAACAGTGAATTGCTCGTTGGAAAAGGTGGCTTGTTTCACTATCGCGTCAGCCGAGTTTTGCTGAACAGGGTGAAGTTCAAATCCATTCGCACCTTTTAGCGTAAACACTTGTTGCTTAGCGGTTGAGTTTAATACAGCCACGACCGAATCGTAGTTTGCATCTAGATCGTCGCCAGCCGACACACCGTCATCAATCGACATCACAATCACGCCTTGCTCTTGGCCTTGTCCCACATTGTGGAATGTAACGCGATCAATCACTTCTTGAGCGGTATCTAGGCGGAACAGTTCACTTGAGCTACGGATTGTTAATAGCTCAAGGAATTGCTGTTTAGTCAGTTCAATGTCAGTACTGTCTGGGTGAGCTGTTGTGTCAGCGACGATAGTTTTAATCAACTCCCAGTTTGAACCATCTTTATCTTGGCGCGGCAGGCCAACGTTCCAGTTATTGTCTGAGCCATCGAAGAATACACGGTTGAACCAGTCACCAGAGTCGTATGAATCACGCTGCATGGATTTAGAGCGAAGCAGCTCTGAACCCATATGGATAAATGGGATCCCTTGTCCAAGCATCACGGTTGATAGAGACACGGTTTGCATTCGAGCGCGATCCGCCGAACTCGTGCCAGTGGCAATCTTGTAAGCATGGTTATCCCAAAGGGTTTGGTTGTCATGCTTAGAAACGTAAGAGATATTCTCCGATGGCAGTTTGGTGTAACCCGCGGGCGCGCCATTGTAGTCAATCTCTTTACCCAGCTTCGCGTTGCCTTGATAATCGGTCAGTGTGAAGTCTGCCAAGTTACCCGCCATACCAAGGCGCACTAAGTCTTGACTGTGTAGCAGAGCATCGGTGGTCTCTTGGTTTTGGATCACTTCTTCGTTTGGATAAGCCGCGTTACCAAAACCTTGATTGTAACGCAAAGGGTGCTTTCCTTTTGAATCTGTGCCGCCATCGAACGGACTGCCCCCGCGTACCGCATCACGTAAACGGTCGGAGAAAGTGCCAATAGCCGTTCCTGCCATGTTGATTTGTGTGGCTTGGTCAAAGCGGCTGTCATTGGCGACTTCACCAAAATTCCAACCTTCGCCGTAAAACAGCGTGTCTGGGTCTACTTTTCGGATTTGTTCCAGCGCGTAAACCATCACATCTTTGGGTTGGTGGCCCATCAAGTCAAAGCGGAAGCCGTCGACTTTGTAGTCCTCAGCCCAAACTTTTAACGAGTCCACCATCAGTTTACCCATCATCAAGTTTTCGGTAGCGGTATTATCACAGCACGTGGACGTTTCAACCCCACCTGTATTGACGTTCAGGCGGTGATAGTACCCTGGGACGATTTTATCCAGCACGGACTTCTCATTGACGCCCGAGGCGTTGGTGTGGTTGTAAACCACGTCCATCACCAACTTGAGCCCCATATCATGCGTAGATTGCACCATCTCACGGAACTCAAGAATGCGTTTGGAGCCATTTGGATCAGTCGCGTAGCTGCCTTCTGGAACGGTGTAGTGGTAAGGGTCGTAACCCCAGTTGAATCCATCAAGCATACGAAGATCATTCATCAGTGCTTGCGCTTTATCCGTGGCAGGATCGTAGCTGTTTAGCACATCTTCTATCGTGGCAGTGTCGCTTTCATTGTCACAGATAGCCGCTTCCGGTTTCATTCCGCACAGCTTACCAACCGTATCGGTAATATTAACGACATTGCTTGGGTTTTCGTCGACGGTGGCGATATCAAAAGCGGGCAGAATATGCAGTGTGGTTAAGCCCGCATCTTTAAGCGCTTGCAGGTGCTGGACGGATTCACGGTTATCTTCAGTTAGCGCAAGATACTTGCCGTTTAGGCTAGGTGTGCCAGCTTTATCACTAAAACTGAAATCACGAATATGGGACTCATACAGCACATGGTCTTCATCTTTGTCTAGCGAAGGGCGCGTGTTATTAACGTCGGCCCAGCCAACAGGCATCAGATTGGTGCTATCTAGGTCAACGACTTGAGAATACAGTGAGTTTTCAGACAAACTCAGCGAGTACGGGTCTGTCACTTCTCGCGTTTCAATTTCACCCGTCAGTGGGTGGTAGACCGTCACTTGATAGCGGTAGTACTTGTTTAAAACATCAGTGACAGCAGCCGAAGACCAGATACCTGTTACCGAATCTTCGGTCATCTTCAAGGTTGATTCAGCATTAAGATCGGCGTCGTAGATGATCAATTGAACGTCTTGAGCGGTCGGCGCCCAAAGTTTGAAAGTGGCGTCGCTACCTTGAACAATCGCGCCCAAATCTTGACTGATGGCGTTACCAGCTTGCTCATCGGCATAGACGGCATCCAGTACGCCAGCCTTTTGCACTTGGGTTGCCGAAACAACATCACCATTGGCATCATAGGCAACAATCACGATCTGCGACTTCAGTATCTGGTGCAACGTTTTGTTATCAACCTCAATTTCAGCGGTGGAGAGACTACCTAGGTGGCGGAATCGTGTTTTGAGTACTTCAGACATGGCGCCTGTTTTGGTTAGCTCGACAGCTGCTCCACCTGCAATTTGATTGTCTTCATCCATCTGGATTTCGTTGTTGGCATCATAGAACAGCTTGATTGAATCGGCATTAGCGGCCGCTTCCCAGGCGATAGTCTTGGCATCTAACCAATGTGCTTTTTGACCATCAACTTGCACAGGGAGTTGTTCAGTCGGCTCATAGAACAGTTCGCTACTACCGTGGAAACCAAACAGGCTTTTTGTCTCACCAATCTTAGTGAGGTCCACTTTGGAATTCGAGCTGCCGAAGGCTTTGTCATTGCCTTTGTGAAGGATGAAGTTTAAGCATTTGTGCGGGTCGGCGGCGTCAGGGTCAACTTTCAAGACGTAATAAGCACCATAGGTCTCATTGATCCCAGTGTATGGGAATGGCTTGTTCCAATCTGTTCCACTACTCGTAAGCCCCATCGCTTCTAAGTCAGTGCTTGAACAGCCATCACCATTCCAAAGGTGTAATCCCCAACCTTCATAGTCATTACTGGTCGATCGACTTGAGATATCACGTTTGTAGTAAATAACCACTTCGTTTTCTGCCGCTTGATGCAGAGAGGTATTGTCAGCGATTGAGGTCTTTTCGTCGCTGTCCAAAGCACACCCTGCAATCAGAGTAGCAGACACCAAAGGGATAATTGTCTTGGCGATGGTCGATAGTTTGAAAGTATTTTTGTCCACGTTTACAGATCCATTGTTATTAAATTCTGATTCTGAAAGGTAAAAGTACCTGACGGTGAATGTGAACAGTGATGCTACTCGACGGATGGCAGTGCAAAATGTGAGGGTGTCTATCTAAGTTTTTTGTGACCGTGAATTTTTAATTACGATGAATGATATTCACAACTTCAGTATGAAATATCAGAATGAACGCGATATGTCTCTCAAATCAAGCTCATCAAATGGGCTGGGCGTAGAGGCTAGGGAGGAGAGGGGCTGAGAATCTCTCATCCCCCATTGTGTGATGCTATGCGGTGGAAAATTGAGACTAATTGTTTGAAGGAAAATAAGTTTGGGTAGGACTAAGACAGGCGTTGAATCGGGTAGTCCTTGCTCACTTGTCATCCTCATAGTTTGTCACGATGCATTCGGCTGCTAATTCACTATATCGGCTTTGCATTGTCAGAAGAAATTCCTCGGCGTCGTTAAATTTGGGGATTGCTTCACCAAGCACAACATCGCAATTAAATGGGACGAACATGGCCGTACCTTTGGGTAACGAGCGACCTAAACCTCGCATTACTACTGGTATAACAGGGCAGTGTTGATGTTCTTTTGTGAGGTGGAAAATCCCCTTTTTCAGGCCACTCATGACTTCTGGTTCACCGCGACTACCTTCGGGGAAGATGATCAAAATATCCTCATTGTTGAGAGCATTGTGGCACTCGTCAAAGATGGCGTCTCGTTCACTTTTGGATGGCGAACGACGAATAGGAATAATGCCGAGGACATTCAGTGACAGCCAAGCCGTCAGCTTGTTTTTTAAGAAATAATCAGCCGCTGCTACCGGTCGTACCTTGTGAACCATATCGATAGGAAACAAAGCCAGCAACACCAATGTATCTAGGTGACTATTATGATTTGCTGCGACAACGATAGGCCCTTTCTCAGGGAGATTTTGCCGATGGATAATATTTAAACCTAGGCCGATAAAAACTAACGGCTTAACGAAAAAGAGCACAAACAGAACTTTCAGTAACTTCATATTGCTCTCCTAGTAATACAGATAGTAGATGTAATGGAAAAACAGTGGGGCGGTAAACATTAGGCTATCAATACGATCGAGAATGCCACCGTGACCCGGTATAAATTGGCTGGTGTCTTTAATTTTTAGATCACGCTTGACTGAAGAAATCACAAGATCGCCAATAAACCCACTAAACGCGATAAGCATGCCTGCGATCAAACCCTGAACCGAGGTCAGTGGTGTCAGGTATGGCGCAAAAAAGTAGCTCGCAGCAATAACCGTTAAGGCTCCACCGACAAAACCTTCCCACGTTTTATTGGGGCTGACTCTTGGCACGATCTTGTGTTTACCAAAGCTTTTACCCCAAACGTATTGGCACACGTCGTTAAACTGCGTGAACACAAGCAAAAATAGCAGCATACCCATAGAACCTGCTTCTGGGTTTTTACTCGGCAGTACCAGCAAATAAGCCATATGGCTAACACAAAAAACCGTTAGCATAAGTGCCCAGTGGATGATGCCAGCAGAGCGGATAAACCCTTTAGTTTCTCCTATCAGCACCGCCACCATCGGCAAGTATAAGAACATGTAAACCGGGATGAATATGATGTACATGCCGTACCAACCAATGGATAGCCAATAGTATTGGAAGGGGATGGACAAGTAAGCCCAGAAAATGACGCGGCGGTCAGCCATGCGAGTCGGTACGATAGAAAGAAACTCTTTAAGCGCCATAAAACTCAGAAATGCGACAAACACGAGCGTGTATTGCGTCGGGAGATAGAGGACGACAAATACGATCCCAATCATCCACCACCACGAACGGATACGGAGTTTGAGTTCTTGATAGTCTTTGTTTGGGTTACGTCGCGACAGGAACAGATAAGACAGCGTGCCGACAAGAAGGACGATGACGATCGTCACCATCATATGCAGCGAGTGTGAAGGAATACTACTCATCATCTGCCTCCGTTAAAGCAGATGCGTTCTTGATACAATAAATCTGCGCCAGCCTTCTCCAACAAGTCGCGACACAGCCTAAGGTGATTACAACTAGGGCAGAATCCATTAGATAGAGGCTTGCGGGCCAGAAATAACCAAAAGCCTGTGCGGCAGCCATTATTAAGCTGGTAAAGGTGAGTAGAGCCATACGATGTTGCTTAGCCATAGGGCCACGAAAGTCTGCTTGGCAGCCCATACTGACACCCAGAACGCGAATATAGGCGGTCATAATCGCGAGAGCACCAGCAAGCCATGCTAAGTGTAAGGCATACTCATTTTGAGCAATAAACCCCGCACCGAGAATAAACATGAGATCCGCGATTCTGTCTGGTGCATCGTTAAACAGCTCACCAGCGGGAGATTGTTTACCGCCTTCGACGGCAACCATGCCATCAAATAAGTTGCAAAGTAAGCGTAATTGGATGGTTACTGGAAAAACGAACAGCCAGACAATGGAAGGGGAGTTGTGATGAACAATGGCAACTAAGAGACCAAGAGCAGCGACAGCGATACTGAGTAACGAGATCTGATTGGGGGTAATGTTCTTTTGCGCGAGCCAAACAGAGATACGTTTGGTAATGGATAAGCTTCTGACGGCCAGTGGTCGTCGGTTAGATTGGTCTTGTTGTTCCATGCATTCGTCTACTTTGCGTCCGTAAAGAAAAGTATTATAGACGTTGCATATCAAAACGTAAGAGCGTAAGTCGCGGTAAAACCACCAGTTGAATCAACTATGAGACTGGCATGCAAAATAAAAAGCCAGCGGTCACTCACCGCTGGCTTAATCAATCGAGAATGTTAAAGCTTAGAGGCGATTACGCTTCTTGCTTTTGCATCTCTGCTTCTTTTTCTTCTGCAATGATAGCGTCCACAATCACTGCACAAGCCGCATCGCCTGTGATGTTTAGCGCGGTACGGATCATATCGAAGATACGGTCTAGAGCGAACAGAAGTGGCAGACCTTCAATTGGAATACCCGCCGCCAGAAGCACAGCTACAACTAGGAATGAAGGACCAGGAACACCTGCTTGGCCAACGGCGCCTAGAGTAGACGTTACGATGATCGCAATATAAGCACCCATGCCTAGGTCAATGTTGAATAGCTGTGCGAAGAAGATAGCAACAAGACCGTAGTAAATAGCATTACCAGACATGTTGATAGTGGCACCCAGTGGCAATACAAATGATGCTGTTGAGTTTTTAACGCCCAGCTCTTTTTCACACGTATCCATGGTCACAGGCAGGGTAGCCATAGAAGAAGCCGTTGAAAGTGCTACGGCTTGTGGTTTCTTCATTGCTGTTAGGAACTTCTTCGCTGAGGTCTTAGTGAAGATATGAACCATTAGAGGGTAAACAACAAAGCCGAAAATTAAGATCGCTGCGATGTAAACAATAAACAGTTTGAATACCACCATAAGGGCACCGAAACCGAACGTACCTACTGCTTCCGCCATTAGGCCGAATACGCCGATAGGCGCGATGATCATTACCTTGTTGATCATCCATACCATTGCGTCAACAATGCAGTTTACACCGTTCATGATTGGTTCACGGCGTTCTTTTTCTTGCTTAGAAATCGCAATACCAAAGAACATACAGAAGACAAGGATCTGTAGAATATTCGCTTCGTTTAGTGACTGAAAAACGTTGGTTGGGATCATACCAGTGATGGTTGCCCAGAAAGATGGCAATTCACCTTTTGAAGCGTACTCTGCTGAAAACATGCCTTCGACGCCAGAAACATCGATACCCATGCCCGGTTCAAAAACCTCTCCCATAAATAGAGCAAGCGCCACGGCTAGCGCTGAAGTTAGGCCAAAGTAACCTAGCGTTGTTAGACCGACTTTACCTGCAGACTGGCTGTTGCCTAGACCAGCGGCACCAGAAATAAGGGCGACGGCAACCAAAGGGATAACAAGCATTTTAATTAAGTTGATAAAAATTGCGCCTAGTGGAGCAAACATCGATGCACTATGACCCATAAAGGCACCAACGGCTGTACCTACGATCATAGCAATGACGACCTGCACGCCAATATTGCTTAGTAAACTCTTTTTCTGTAACACTTCCATAACCTCTGTGCTAATAAAATTTAATTATCTAGAATTACCATCTGAGTTAAAACTCGAATCTAGGCAATAATATCGCTTTGCTTTGTACACTTTATTTTTACATTTATCAATACAATTGAACGCAGAGTAGCCCAGTGAATGGCATTTTTATTGACGAGTGACAATTTTTAAACAGTTGCAAACGATTGCTATTGTTTTTATCTATGTGTTTGGCTTTTGGGATAGGTCAAGTGATTGGTTTTCGTGACGTGAGGGAAAGAGTTGAAATGTTAATAAAAAGATCGATTTCACAATAATTTAAGAAACCGATCTCATAGATGTTTAGATGGCTAACACGCTACTTGCGTGTTGCTTCTTTCATTGAGGATACAAAAGCTGCGAGTTGATTTAACATCTCGTCTGGTTTTTGCGTATTAGATTCAATGATTTTGACAACCGCAGAGCCTGAAATTGCGCCCGCAGCCCCCGATTCAAGTGCTTGCTTTACCTGATCTGGCTCAGATATGCCAAACCCAAGTAGAGAAGGTGGTGCGTCAAATTGGTTCAGTTTATCTAGCATGGCGCCCACTGGCATGTTGGCTTTTGTTTCTGCTCCCGTAACCCCTGCACGAGAGAGCAGATATGTGTAACCGCCCCCCAATGTAGCCACAGAGCGTAAGGTGTCATCCGATGCCGTTGGTGGAGCAATAAAAATAGGCTCTATACCGTGTGTTTTGGCGGCTGCGACAAATTCTTCACTTTCGTTTGTTGGTACATCTGCAATTAAGACCGAATCGATACCTGCTTTAGCGCATTGCTCATAGAAAGCATCAACACCGCGAGAGTAAACCAGGTTTGCATACATCAACAGGCCAATCGGTAATTCCGGGTATTTTGCTCGGATTTTTCCAATTTGTTCGAAGCAAATTGCTGGCGTCGCGCCTGACTCAAGCGCTCGGATATTGGCACCTTGAATGGTCGGGCCATCAGCCAAAGGATCAGAAAATGGGATACCAAGTTCTAGCGCATCTGCTCCTGCTTCTACCAAGGTTTCCATGATCTTCAGGGATTGCTCTGGATTAGGGTCACAAACCGTTACGAACGGTACGAATGCGCCTTGATTTACTTTACCTAGGCGCTCAAACATAGCTTCATAGCGGCTCATTAGATCACTCCTTTTTCTTCTAAGATGGCATGTACGGTGAAAATGTCCTTATCACCACGACCAGACAGGTTAACCACTAACAATTGTTCTTTTTCAGGATTTTCACGAGCCATGCGAAGGGCTTGCGCAAGGGCGTGTGATGACTCCAAAGCTGGGATAATCCCTTCACTGCGAGCGAGTTCTTGGAACGCTTCTAGTGCTTCGTCATCCGTCACATTGTCATATTCGGCGCGGCCTATCGCGTTAAGGTGCGCATGTTGTGGGCCAACTGATGGGAAGTCTAAGCCAGCAGATACGGAGTAAGACTCTTCTACTTGGCCATTCTCATCTTGCATTAGCGGCGCTTTCATACCGAAGAAAATGCCTGTTTTACCATGTTTAAGTGGCGCGCCATGTTGGTCTGTGTCTATGCCTTTACCCGCTGGTTCCACGCCGATTAAGCGTACGGATTCTTCTTCGATGAAGTCGGCAAACATGCCAATTGCGTTTGAACCACCGCCCACACATGCGATCACCGCGTCTGGTAGTCGGCCTTCACGAGCCAAAATTTGGTTTTTGGTTTCTTCACCGATCATGCGTTGGAATTCACGTACGATGGTTGGGAATGGGTGTGGACCAGCGGCTGTGCCCAACAAGTAGTGAGCATCTTCATAACTGCCAGACCAATCGCGTAGTGCTTCGTTACACGCGTCTTTTAACGTAGCAGAACCTGAATGTACAGGGATGACTTCTGCACCCATCAATTTCATACGGAATACGTTCGGGCTTTGGCGCTCAACGTCTTTAGCGCCCATGTATACGCGACATTTCAAACCTAACAGTGCACATGCCAAAGCGGTTGCAACGCCGTGTTGGCCTGCGCCAGTCTCAGCAATGATCTCATTCTTTCCCATGCGTTTAGCCAGCAGAGCCTGACCTAGCACTTGGTTGGTTTTGTGCGCGCCGCCATGTAGTAAGTCTTCACGTTTTAGGTACAGTTTGGTTTTAGTACCTTTGGTAAGGTTACGCGTGAGCGTTAGCGCAGTAGGGCGGCCTGCGTACTCTTGTAACAAGCTCATGAATTCACTGCGAAACTCTGGGTCTTCTTGCGCGTCGATAAATGCTTGTTCAAGCTGCTCCAATGCAGGAACTAAAATTTGCGGTACGTACTGACCACCGTATTCGCCAAAATAGGCATCAAGTTTTGCCATGGTTTATTCCTTTAATAATTCAGCTTGGTATGACTGCTCACACCAAAAATATTGTTTGTTTTAATTTTAGTAATCGCGAATGGCTGCGAATGCCTGATTCAACTTAGTTTGATCTTTCTTACCTGGCGAGCTTTCGACTCCAGAATTTAAATCCAGTCCTAGGCAGCCTTGTTGAGCGGCTTTTTGTGCATTAAATGGTGTGATCCCGCCTGCCAGCATGACGCGTGATGGATCGCCTATTAAAGACCAGTCAAAGACCAAACCTGTCCCACCTGTTTGCGAACCAATTTTAGTATCTAAAAGGTGACGGTCGATGTTGTTGCTCAGCAGTGATGGGATCGAGTCTGTCACGCCATAGGCTTTCCAAATTTCAACATCGCCAGGTAGTTGAGCTCTTAACTGGTCGACGAATTGCTGATCTTCCTGTCCATGAAGTTGGACTGCTTTTAAGCCGAGCGATTTCACTGTATCCAAAATAAAATCTACCGCTTCATTTTGGAACACACCCACGTAGTTCAGTGGCGCACCACTCATGGTTAAGCGGGCGGTTTCCATATCGACATAACGAGGTGAGCTTTTTACAAATATCAGGCCACCCAATACCGCACCCGCTCGATAAGCCTTGGCTGCGTCATCAGGGTGTGTCAGGCCGCATACCTTGTTTTCACCTAAGATCACTTTACGTGCGGTGAGCTCTAGGTTTTTCTCAGCCATCAATGAACTGCCAATCAAAAAGCCATCGGCGTATGCTGATAAATCTCGCACTTGTTGATTGGTGTAGATGCCAGACTCAGAAATCACGGTGGCTTGTGGTGCGAGTTTACGAATCAACGGTGCCAGTTCTTTGGTGCGGTTTAAGTCGGTAGACAGATCGCGTAAGTTGCGGTTGTTTATGCCGATAACTTTTGCACCGAGATTTACTGCGCGGTGAAGTTCGTCTTCGTTGCTGACTTCCGTCAATATGCCCATGTTTAATGACGCCGCAACCTCGGCAAGAGCGCGGTATTGTTCATCATCAAGCACCGAAAGCATCAGCAGAATGGCATCGGCTGAGTAGTGACGAGCAAGGTACACTTGATAGGTGTCGACCATAAAGTCTTTGCACAATACGGGTTGAGTGACTTGGCTACGGACTTGAGGCAAAAAGTCAAAACTACCCTGAAAGTACTTTTCATCAGTAAGGACAGAGATCGCGTCTGCGTGTCTGTTGTACACAGATGCGATGTAATCTAAGTCAAAGTCGTCACGGATAAGTCCTTTAGACGGAGAGGCTTTTTTACACTCTGTAATGAAAGCGGTTTTCTCGCCACTCAGCGCCTGATAAAAATCACGATCAGAGGGAGTCAGGTTGCCTTTAAAGCTCTCTAACGGCTCGGCTTGTTTACGTTCTTCTACCCATGAATACTTGTCTCGCACAATTTTTGCCAATACTTCGGCCATTTGCGCTTCTTTAGCTGAGACATGTTCGGACAAGTGGTTGTTTTTATGAGTCATCTTACTTACCTGTAACAAAGTGACTTGGGGTTTAAAGTACTTAAGCGTGGTTGGCCAGCTGTTTAACTAGCTCGTAGGCTTTGCCTGAATTCATTGCTTCAATGGCTTTTTGGGTATTCGCTTTTAGGTCTTCGTGACCAAATAATCGCATCAGTAACGCAACGTTGACGGCTACCGCACCCAACTGAGCATCGGTTCCTTTACCCGTTAGGATATTGGTGATGATCGCTTTGTTCTCTTCTGGATCTCCGCCTTTAATGGCTTCAAGAGGGTGAGCACTTACGCCGAAATCTTCAGGGGTTAGGGTGTACTCAGTAATTGTGCCATCTTTAATTTCGGCAACGGTGGTTTCGCCATGGATTGCCACCTCATCAAGGCCACTGCCATGTACCACGGCTGCGCGTTTCATTCCCATTTGTAACATGGTTTCGGCGATAGGGCGTACGAGTTCTTTGCTGTAAACCCCCATTAATTCAATATTTGGCCTTGCCGGGTTAATCAGTGGGCCAAGAATATTAAAGATAGTGCGGGTCTTCATAGTTTGGCGCACAGGCATCGCGTGGCGTACACCGCCATGGTATTGCGGAGCAAAAAGGAAAGCGACACCAAGTTTGTCAACGGCAGAGCGTGTGTCTTCTGCACTCATGGCGAGGTTTATGCCAAAAGAGTCCAGCAAGTCAGAAGAGCCTGATTTGCTTGAGACACTGCGGTTACCATGTTTTGCGACTTTCAGGCCACATGCCGCGGCAACAAAAGCTGCAGTGGTTGAAATGTTGATCGTGTTGTGGCCGTCTCCACCTGTACCAACGATATCGGCAAAGTCGTACTCTGGTCGAGGGAATGGAGCCGCGTTAGCAAGCAGGGCTTTTGCTGCGCCAGCAATTTCATCGGGTGTTTCCCCTTTGATCTTTAGCGCAGTCAAAGCTGATGCCATCAAAATAGGGTCGAGTTCGCCACGGATAATTACATCAAACAGTGTCTGACTTTCTTCTTGAGTCAATGATTGTTGGCCGTATAGCTTATTAATAATCTGTTCCATGATCGTTTTCCTTACTGCTGCTCTTTCGCGAGTGCCCAGTTAATCGCATTGGTTAATAGTGTTGCGCCATAGGTTGTCATAATAGACTCTGGGTGAAATTGGAACCCGCAGACTTTATCTTGCTCATGCACCACCGACATCACTAAGCCGTCTACTTCTGCGGTGACTTGCAGAGCGTCAGGTACTTCGGTCGCGACTAAAGAGTGGTAGCGCGCGATAGCCAAAGGTGATGGGAGATCAGCGTATGTGGCATGATTTTGGTGTTCCATCATAGAAACTTTACCGTGAATGATTTCGCCTGCGCCAGCAACTACTCCGCCATACGCTTCAACAATCGCTTGATGACCAAGGCAAATACCAATAACAGGCACTTGTCCTTTTAACCTTTGGATGATTTCTGGCATTGAACCAGCGTATGACGGCGCGCCTGGGCCTGGAGAGAGCAGTACCACGGGGTTCTCTAATTCTGCTACTGCTTTTTCAATCGCTTCGGCAGGAATGTTGTTTCGGTAAATCTTCACCTTGTGGCCCAATGAACGGAATTGGTCAACGAGGTTATATGTGAACGAATCGAAGTTATCGATAAATACGATATTAGCCATCTCTACTACTCCTTGTGCGCTGCTTGAATTGCAGAGATAACGGCTTGAGCTTTTCCGCGTGTTTCATCTGCTTCTGCTTGCGGATCAGAATCGAATACGACGCCTGCGCCAGCTTGAACTTGTGCAATGCCATTCTCGACGTATGCTGAGCGAATGACGATACAGGTATCTAACGTGCCTTCACCAGTGAGATAGCCAACAGCGCCGCCATAACTGCCGCGTCTTGCGCCTTCAACGCCACGAATTAACTGCATGGCTCGAATTTTAGGCGCACCAGTCAATGTTCCCATATTCATGCAGGCTTGATAGGCGTGCAGCGCATCAAGGTTATTACGCAGTTGCCCAACGACTCTAGATACCAAATGCATTACGTGGCTGTAACGGTCTACTTTTAGCAAGTCAGCCACATGTCGTGTGCCAGCTTCTGAAATACGCGCCACGTCGTTACGCGCTAAGTCAACCAGCATCATGTGCTCAGCATTTTCTTTTTTATCGCTGCGCAGCTCTAATTCAATGCGGCTATCTAAATCGAAATCAATCGCGCCATTCGCTCTTTTGCCACGACGGCGGGTCCCCGCGATTGGATAAATTTCGACTTGGTTAGTATGTGTTTCGTATTTAAGTGCGCTTTCAGGGGATGCGCCAAATAAGGTGAACAGCTCATCCTGCATGTAAAACATATATGGACTAGGATTACTTAGCTTCAACTCTTTATAGGCAGCAAGTGGCGAAGGACAGGGTAGGGTAAAGCGTCGCGATGGGACCACCTGAAAAATATCGCCTTTAACCACGTAGTCTTTTAAATCGTTTACGATTTGGCAAAACTCACTGTCCGAGATATTGGTCGTTGTTTCAATAGAGCTAAGCTTCTGTGCTTGTGGTAGAGTTTTTAGGTTTGAGCACTGGGCTGCAATATCTCTAATACGTGCCTGGAGCGTGTTTTTTTCGTCCTGATTTGCAAACAGTGTCGCTTGGATGTCGCAACTCTCTGCTTGGTGATCGACCACAATCAGGGTTTCCGCTACGTAAAAAACATAGTCAGGGCATTGATTCGTTTGTTCAGCTTCACCTAGAGGCTCGAAGTTTGCGACTAAGTCATAAGCGAATAAACCGCCGAGAAAAATGGCGTGCTTATCTTGCTCGCTAAGGTCAAAGCTATGTTGAATCAGACGAAGAGCATCAAAGGAAGAAGCTTCACGTAAACGGGAGTCTTCATCCAACGTATCACATGGAGCGGTAAATCTTAGCGTTAATACCGAGCCTTCAAATTCACTGTCTATATTAGCGTGGATATTGTTGTAAAGATGAATGAGAAGCTGCTGACCGTTTGGTGTCAGCGCCGTTAGAGTAACGGTGTGACCGAAGCAAACGATGCGAACGGCGGAATCAACAATAAGTAAGCTTTTTAAGTCCTGTTTCGAGTCAATCTCAGCAGATTCAAGCAATAAACTGTCGGTTTTGTTCTCACACAAGGTATGGAACAGACGAGTTGGATCCTGTGTGTAAGGAGCGGAAGCATGAATGACTTCAAGCTGTCCTAGCTTTCTGATTTCTATAGCCTTGTTCACAAGACCTCCTTTCCGTAGGTAAATAGTTCCTTCTACACATACTCGCATAAAGAAAAGCGACACCCAATCGGGATTTATCTGTATTCGGCGATTTATTGAGCATGTAAATGTGTAAAAGGTAATAAAACAAAAAAGCCCGCTATATCAGCGGGCTTTTGTAACAATAATTCTATAAATTAGAAGTACACGTTAGCCCACCAAGAACTTGTCCAAGTGCGCCACCAAGATAGATCTGATGCAGTGGTGCTCATTGAGCAAACTGCAACTTTCGCTTTCTGGTTGTGGTTAATTTCTTGTAACATAGTGAGCCTTAATTCAGGTACTTCGTATTTGTGTACTAGTTAACTAGTGCAGAGGTAAAAAGTCAACTAAAAAAACAGATTTATGAGAATTGATTTACATAGCCACACCACTGCCTCTGACGGACGACTAGCGCCCGCTGAATTGATAGATCGCGCATTAAGCTTTAATTTGGATGTACTGGCTATTACCGACCACGATACAGTTGACGGGTTAGAGCCCGCTCATCGCTACATAAAAGAGCAGGGTTATACGCTTAAGCTGATCAACGGTATCGAAATATCCACAGTATGGGAAAACAAAGATATTCACATCGTCGGTTTGAATATTGATCCTGAATCCGCTCAGCTTGAAGCTCTTATCCAACAGCAAAAAGAACACAGGCAAGGCCGAGCAGAGCTCATCGCTCATCGCTTAAGCAAAGCGACACGTGAAGGCGTTCTAGAAGAAGTCAAAGTGATTGCGGGAGACGCGCCTATTACGCGTGCGCATTTCGCTAAATGGTTGGTGGATAACGGGTATGCTAAAACCATGCAACAGGTCTTCAAAAAGTATTTGACCCGCAATAACCCGGGATACGTGCCACCGCAATGGTGTTCAATGGCTGATGCGGTTGAAGCGATACACGCAGCTGGTGGTCAAGCGGTATTGGCGCACCCGGGCCGATATGGCTTAACGGCTAAGTGGACAAAAAGATTGATTTCCGCCTTTGTTGAAGCGGGTGGGGATGCAATGGAAGTTGCACAACCTCAACAAGGACAACAAGAAAGACGCAACTTGGCAGATTATGCTATACAATACAAACTATTAGCTTCTCAAGGCAGCGATTTTCATTATCCATCTCCGTGGATGGAATTGGGCAGAAATCTTTGGTTACCTGCAGGTGCGGAACCTGTATGGCAAGATTGGGGTATTGAGCCTTCACAAACAGAAGCGTCTGTTTGAATCATATCAATACATTAGAATATAGAGTCGAGAGATTCGATAGGGTCCGCGGACCCAATAATGAGGAATTACAATGAGCCAGTTTTTTTACGTTCATCCAGAAAACCCACAGGCTCGCTTGATCAATCAGGCTGTAGCAATCATTCGTAATGGCGGAGTCGTCATTTACCCAACGGATTCAGGCTACGCATTGGGTTGTCAGCTAGAAAACAAACAAGCGTTAGAGCGAATTTGTCAGATCCGCCGTTTAGATGAAAAGCATAATTTTACGCTTTTATGTCGCGACCTTTCTGAGTTGTCATTGTATGCACGAGTAGACAACACGGCGTTTCGTCTGCTGAAGAACAATACACCGGGGCCATACACTTTCATCTTTAAAGGTACGAAAGAAGTGCCACGACGTTTAATGAACTCAAAACGTAAGACGATTGGTATCCGTGTTCCGGACAATCGCATTGCGTTAGATTTGTTAGAAGCGCTGGGCGAGCCACTGATGTCTACATCGCTTATTTTACCGGGTAGCGATGTGACGGAATCTGATCCGGAAGATATTCGTGACAAACTAGAACATGCAGTCGATTGTATTCTTAACGGCGGCTATCTTGGTGAGCAACCAACCACAGTGGTTGATTTTAGCGAGGATGAGCCTGTTATTGCCCGTTTAGGCTCAGGGGATCCTGCACCGTTCGAATAATCAAAAATACGTGATTTTCGGCACAGTATTTGCGATAATGTGCGACCGCGATTTTGGGTCGCACATTTTTATTCGACGTCTGAGAAGACGACACATAGGTAGATAAATGAACGAAAAGTTACAGAAAGTATTAGCACGAGCAGGTCACGGATCACGTCGCGAGCTTGAAGCTTTGATTAAAGCTGGTCGCGTGAGTGTGAACGGAGTTGTCGCTAAGCTTGGTGAGCGATTAGAAGATGAGAACGCGGTAGTTCGAATTGACGGACACATTGTTTCTGCGAAAGCGCAGGAAGAAGTGATTTGTCGCGTTCTAGCGTACTACAAGCCTGAAGGTGAATTGTGTACTCGTCATGACCCAGAAGGTCGCCGCACTGTATTTGACCGTTTGCCAAAAATCCGCGGCTCTCGCTGGATTTCAGTTGGTCGTCTAGATGCAAACACATCTGGTCTACTACTTTTCACAACGGATGGTGAACTTGCAAACCGTCTGATGCACCCAAGCCGTCAGGTTGAACGTGAATACCTCGTACGTGTATTTGGTGAAGTTACCGAACAGAAAGTGAAAAACTTGGTTCGTGGTGTTGAGCTTGAAGATGGTATGGCTCGCTTCGAAGATGTTGTATACGCAGGTGGTGATGGTATGAACCACACTTTCTACGTTGCAATTAACGAAGGTCGTAACCGTGAGGTTCGTCGTCTATGGGAATCTCAAGAAACAACCGTTAGCCGTCTGAAACGTGTTCGCTATGGTGATATTTACCTAGATAAGAAATTGCCACGTGGCGGTTGGATGGAGCTTGACCTTAAACAGGTTAACTACTTACGTGAGTTAGTGGAGCTTCGCCCAGAAAGAGAAACACTATTGGACGAAAACAAAGCGAACACATCACGCAAGCGTGAACGTTCTCGTAGCCAAAAAATTCGTCGTGCAGTTAAACGTCACGAAGAACGCATGAATAACGGTGGTGGTCGTAGCAATAACCCAGCACGCCGCAAACCTAAGAAAGGTGCCGGTGAGCAAGGTGCACGTAACAAACAGCGCCAGCGTTAATTTACCGTCTTAATTGAAGAAAGCAGCCAATGGCTGCTTTTTTTATCTCTGCTATGCGCAATTAAAAAGAGCCGAAGCATTTCTGACTTCGGCTCTTTTAGTATGAGTGACTACTTTACTGCGACTAAAGCGTTTGGTTGAGCTCGTAATAGCGGCCTTTTTGACTTAATAGGTCACTGTGGCTGCCGTGTTCTACCACTTCTCCTTGCTCAAGCAAACAAATCGAGTCCATCTTATCTAGATTCACTAGTCGATGAGTGATGAACACAACAGTCTTTCCTTCAAAGTGCTCCTCAAACAACTGCATAATTTGGTGTTCCGTTTGTTTGTCTAGCCCCTCTGTTGGCTCATCAAGCAGCAAAATAGGGGCATTGTGGAGTAACGCTCGAGCAATACCAATTCGGCGTTTTTCACCGCCAGACAACTGACGGCCACCATCACCTAGCCAAGTGTTTAACCCTTTCTCTTCAAGTAATTTGGCTAAGCCGACTTTTTCAAGGATTTCTTCCAAAGCGGAATCGTTAGCATCTGGTTTTGCCATCAAAAGGTTATCGCGCAAAGAACCATTGAGAACATCTACGCGCTGGCTGACGACACTGATCGCTTTGCGCAATTGGTTTTCACTCCAATTCTGAATAGGCTGGCCTGCCAATTTAATCTCACCTTGTTGAACATCCCAATAACGATTGAGGAGTTGGAGTAGGGTAGACTTACCAGAACCAGTTTGGCCAACAATTGCGATGCGGTGTTTTGCCGGAATATTCAGATTAACTTGCTTCAGTACTTGCGTATCATCATCTGAATAGTGGAATGAAACGTTAGAGTACTCGATCGAAAAGTCATCACTGTGCGACACATTTTCTGATGGGAAGGTAACATCTGGCTCTGACAAAATAACGTCGTTCAAGCGCCTTGCTGAAGTTAGCGTTTGGCCCAAGTGTTGGAACGCGCCCGCAATCGGCATGAGCAGTTCGACACTTGCCATAGTGGCAAACACAACTAAAGCGATCATTGGATCTGGCATGTTGCCACCCACGCCGTCTGCTGCGAGCCAAAGCATTAGCACTAGTGTCCAGCCGTTCGCCAGTAGCAATAAGGCTTGTGCTAAACCAGCGAAATGCGCATTGAACATCTGGTTTTTGAGTAACCGTTCCTGGGTATCCAGGATCGCATTACGGTAACGCTCCTCTGCCCCAAATAGAGTCAGCTCGCTGTAACCCTGTAGCCAATCCAGAGTCGCAATACGTAAATCAGCTTTATTTTGTGTCAGTTCACCACCGTTACGTTTACCTAACTTGTAAAACAGCATTGGCCAGGTGATCAGTAATACCAACAAAATGGCGCCTAAGGTCAAGCCAAGCTCTTTGTCGAACCAACAAAGTAGAGCGGTCAGACCTGCGATCCCCAGTGTGCCCACAATCATTGGGCTAACAAGGCGCAGATACACATGATCCATGGCGTCAATGTCTGCCACTAATCGGTTAAGCAGATCCGCATCCCGTAGATTAGATAGGCGTCCAGGAATAAGCGGGGCCAGTTTTGAGAAGAAGAAGATACGCAGATCAGTCAATAACTTGAACGTGGCATTGTGGCTGACAACGCGTTCGCCCCAACGACCCGCGGTACGTCCCATTGCAAAACCGCGAACAAATGCGCCCGGTAGCATGTAGTTGAAAGTCTCACGTGCGATGGTTAAACCGGCAATTGCAGCGGCTGACAAGAACCAACCTGAGAGTGTCAGTAAGCCAATGGATGCAAACAGGGTTAGAAACGCCAGTAACATCCCGAGAGACAGACCGAACCAATGTTTTTTATACAGTTTTAGATAGGGAATTAAATCACGCATCAAGATTCCCCTTATTTTCTTGGTTTAATGCTTGGTTAGAGTTAAGCATTGTTTGGAAAAGACCTTCTTGGCTAGACAGTGCATCGTAACAGCCTGATTGTACAATTTGACCATCTTGCATCACGATGATGTTGTCTACGCTCTTAAGTGGCGTTAGTTGGTGGGTGACCATCAACGCGGTATTGTCACTCACTTGCCCTGCCAGTCCATCCATGACTAATCGTTCACTACGCGCATCGAGGCTCGCGGTTGGCTCATCAAGTAACCAGAATTTACCGTTTTGTATCATGGCGCGAGCCAAGGCTAAACGTTGAGCCTGACCGACAGACAAACCACCAGAGCGGTCAGAAACTTGATAGTCTAACCCGTGTTTATCAACAAACTCGGCGGAGTAGGACTCTTTTAATGCCGATTCGATTTGGGCATCGCTCACGTTATCTTTGCCTAACGTAATGTTGTCGCGAATAGAGCCATGCAGCAGCAATGGGTTTTGTCCCACCCAGCTTACGCGTTTTCGCCAATCAGCAAGATCGAGTTCTGTACGTTCAATGCCGTTGATCGTTAATGAGCCTTCATAAGGTAGGAAACCTAAAATGGCATTGATAAGGCTGGTTTTACCTGCACCACTTGGGCCAACCAGCGCAGTGGTCTGGTGCTCGTTAAGCGCAAAACTTACCGGACCAAGCAGTTTTTGCCCTTCAGGAGAGAAAACTTCAAGGTCTGTTGCACGGATAACGACGCTAGCATCTTCCTCAAGTGTCTTGCTACCTGAACGAACAGTGCTGACATCTGTATCTAAAAATTCGACAATACTTTCCGCGGCACCCACGGCTTGTTGTTTGGCATGGTAGAAGGTGCCCAAGTCACGCAGAGGTTGATAAAACTCAGGTGCAAGGATCAGAATAAACAAGCCCGCAAAGAGAGTAACCCCCGCGCCGTAATCACCGAAGTTCAGCTCACCAATAAAGGCAAATCCAAAATAAACGGCAGTGAGTGCAATCGAGATCGAAGTGAAGAATTCAAGTACTGCCGATGAAAGAAAGGCTATCTTAAGGACATCCATTGTACGTGTACGGAAAACCTCTGACGCCCCGCGCATCACTTCGGTTTCTGCTTTTGTTCGGTCGAATAAACGGATGGTCGTCATCGACTGTAAGCGGTCATAAAAGTGACCCGACAGGCGTTGCAATGCTTTAAAGTTCTTGCGGTTTGCATCGGCTGCTTTCATGCCCACGAGCGCCATGAACAAAGGTACGAGTGGTGCGGTAATTAGGAAAATTAAGCCTGCTGCCCAGTTAACCGGGAAGACGACAATTAAAATCACGAAAGGCACTAACACAGACAGCGACATTTGCGGTAAGTAACGCGCAAAAAAGTCGTGCATGTCTTCGACTTGCTCCAATAACAGTGTTGCCCAAGAGCCCGCAGGTTTCCCCTTGATGTAGGCAGGACCAAGCTCTCGTAACTTATCAAGAATCAATTGGCGAATATAAACGCGAATCTGTTCCCCACAGCGGTAACCAGCAATTTCTCGTCCCCATGAGCAAAGGGCACGAATACCGATGATGATAGCAAGACCAGCAAAGTACGGGATCAGTTCATACTTATCGACTTGTTCTATGATGAGCGAATGAAGAATGTTGGCGAGCAAGGCTGCTTGAGCCAGCAGGAAAACGCTTGAAAGTACGCCAAGGCCGACAGCAAACATTAACCAGCGTTTTGCTAGCTTACTTTGCTGCTTGAGCCACTTATTCAAGCCGCGCTGTTTCTTTTTGTCCATTGTGAAGGCTTAATGATAATTATTAGTGCGAGTTAGAGCTGGGCATTATACAAAAGAAAGCCCTACGGGAATACCGCAGGGCTTTAAGGATTTGAGCTAATAGTGAAAAATATTATTCAGCGTCTGCTAGTGCATCAAGAAAACGCTCTGCATCTAATGCGGCCATACACCCTGTACCAGCGGATGTAATAGCTTGACGGTAGTTGTGATCCATAACATCGCCTGCAGCAAAAATGCCCGGAATGCTGGTTTGTGTTGCGTTACCGTCTAGGCCAGATTTAACAACGATGTAGCCATTTTTCATTTCTAGCTGGCCTTCAAACATGCCTGTGTTTGGCTGGTGGCCAATTGCAATAAATGCGCCCATGACATCAATCTGTTCTACGGCGTCTGATTTAGTGTCTTTAATTCGAACACCTGTTACGCCCATATCATCACCGACGACTTCTTCAAGAGTACGATCGGTATGTAGAATGATGTTGCCGTTTTCAACTTTATCCATCAAACGATCGACCAGAATCTTTTCAGAACGGAAACTGTCGCGACGGTGAATCAAATGCACTTCAGATGCAATGTTAGACAAGTAGAGAGCTTCCTCAACGGCAGTGTTACCACCACCCACAACCGCCACTTTTTGATTACGGTAGAAGAAACCATCACAAGTTGCACAAGCAGAAACCCCGCGGCCTTTAAATGCTTCTTCCGATTCTAGGCCAAGGTATTTTGCTGACGCACCAGTGGAGATGATCAATGCATCACAGGTGTATTCGCTTGTGTCACCTTTTAGGCGGAAAGGACGTTGGCTAAAATCAACTTCATTGATGTGGTCAAAGACGATTTCTGTTTCAAAACGCTCAGCATGTTCTTTCATCCGATCCATCAAAGCCGGACCTGTAAGTCCTTCTGGGTCACCAGGCCAGTTTTCAACTTCAGTCGTGGTGGTGAGCTGACCACCTTGCTGCATGCCAGTGACAAGTAAAGGGTTTAGGTTTGCTCGAGCTGCGTAGACAGCCGCAGTGTAGCCTGCTGGGCCAGAACCAAGAATAAGTAGCTTGCTGTGTTTAACGTCGCTCATTTGGGCTCCATTTTGCGATGATGCATATTAATTTTTAACGTTAATGATTATATGGGGCTATTCAAACACTTCACAAGGGCTGGAAGTGTAATAAATGGTTATAGATTAGAACGCAAACGATCTCTTTTATTTCGCTAAGTCGCTGAGAAAAAGTGGCATTTTCCTATAGCTAGTGAAGTTGACTGGTTTTTGAGCTACGGAACATTCAAAACTGAAACTTACATCTAGATATTGTCTTTACTTTGGTGTTTGTGTTTATTTTTGGTTTTATGCTGGATGTAAATACTAAAAAACATTGATCTCACGATATAAATGCGCAAATAATGAATGTGAAAAAGATGTTAAGTCGATAACACCTATGTACATTCATTAAGGAGAAGATGATGTTACATAACCGCGAAACAACCCTACAACTAACTAAGCTGAGTGAGAACGCGATTGCGCAGTTGGCGCCGTCTTTTGGTCATTTGCCAAATACAGAACACGCTGATGGTCAGTACCGTTTACGTCGTTACTCTGTGGTTCAGTTTAAAGATGGAAAAGTGATTGATTTGAACAAAAATGAGTTCATGCAAACTGATGATATCAATCGCTTTCAGGGTAATGTTGTTCGTCAATTTGAACCTGTAGAAACGTCGACGTTGGAAAGCGAAGGAATGCGTGAATTATGCGAAGTTTTTGCGCAATCAAACAGTCTACAGAATGGTCAAGAGATCGAAATTCATCAGATCCGTATATCAGCAATTTATAACGAAACGCAGGTGGCTCCAGAGGGTGTTCACCAAGATGGATTTGAACATATTGCGTTAATTGGCATGGGTCGCCACAACGTTGAAGGCGGCGATATTATGCTTTACAACAGCTTTAATGAAGCGCCGTTTTTCCGTAAAGCGTTGCAAAGCGGTGAAGTTGCCATGCTTGCCGATAACAAGCTTTGGCATAATGCAACGCCTATCAAGTCTGTGATTGAAGGCCAAGAAGGCTACATGGATGTGTTTGTACTAACAGCAAAGGAAGCGGTGAATGAACTTCACTCCTAATCTAGTCAGAGCACAGTTTGGTGCCCTGCAGCAGACTCATAACGATCTTCCGGTTATCTTTCTTGATGGGCCGGGAGGCGCTCAGGTCCCGCATTCTGTGCTTGAAGCGATGACGGCTTACTTAGGTCATTTCAATTCAAACTTGGGTGGGCATTACTTCTCAAGTCAAAAAACGACGGATTTGATGAAGCAAGCACGTGAATATGCTGGCACATTAGTGAATGCTGAGTCTGCAGATAATATCGTGTTTGGCGCAAATATGACGTCATTAACATTCCAACTTAGCCGCGCAATTAGCCGTAGTTGGGAGTTAGGCGACGAAGTGATTGTTACTGCACTGGATCACTATTCGAATGTCTCTAGCTGGCAGCAAGCCGCTGATGATAAAGGCGCTATTGTGCATCAAGCGCGTGTTAACGAATCGGATTGTACGTTAGATATTGAGCATCTTCTGTCATTAATTAACGCAAACACCAAGCTGGTTGCACTGACGTTTGCATCAAACACCACGGGCTCGATTGTTGACGTGAAACGTGTCGTTGATGCCGCGCACCAAGTAGGGGCTATGGTGTACGTAGATGCTGTTCATTATGCGCCGCATCATCTTGTTGATGTTCAAGCTCTGGGCTGCGATATTTTAGCCTGTTCAGCCTACAAGTTTTTTGGTCCACATGTTGGCATTGCTTATATCTCACCAAAATGGTTACAAGCGCTTCAGCCATATAAAGTAGAGCCAGCAACGAACATCGGGCCTGGCCGCTTTGAAACGGGCACCCAAAGCTTTGAAGGTTTAGCTGGTGTTATTGCCGCTGTTAAGTATCTGGCTCAGTGGGGGAAAGAAGGGGATTCACTTCGTTCTCGTCTCGTCGAATCTTATAAGCAGTTTAATAGTCACGAAGCGGGATTAAGCGAACGTTTCTTGAAGCGACTATCAGAACTTGAAGGTGTTACCTTATGGGGACGCACTGATGCGGATAGCGAACTGCGCACTCCAACATTTGCACTGACGTTCGACAACCACACACCAGAGTACATTGCTAAAAAGCTAGGTGAACGTAATATTTGTGTATGGAATGGTCATTTCTATGCGCTTGGCTTAGTGCGTCAACTGAACCTGGAAGAGGCTGGTGGTGTGGTGCGAATCGGATTTATGCATTACAACACGCTGGAAGAAGTCGATATCTTATTTGATGAACTGAAAAAGATATTGAACCCATAATGAGAAAGCTCCCAAATCGGGAGCTTTTTTTACTTATGCGCTGACTTCAACTTCGTAAGATGTAAACTTACGAATATTGATCACGCCAGTATCAAAAATCATGTACTGGCCTTTGATCCCTTGTAAAACACCAGTCACTTCTGGGTTTTTATCAAAATTATGCGAAGTGATTTTCGTTGGGTGTTGCGTAACCGGGTAGCTGATAGGTGTAATATCAGCGTTGAGTACCTCGATCGCGTCTTCTCCAAATTGCTGTTTTATCTCTGCAATCTTGTCTTCGACCAGTGGCAGTAATTCAGCAAACTTTTCTTCCAGAGGCATTGGCTCGCCATCACCTTTAAGTAAGGTGCGCCAATTGGTTTTATCTGCAATGTGCTTCGCCAGTTCCACTTCGATCAGGCCTGAAATATAACGCGTTTTAACTTTAAAAATCGGTAAACCTTGTGTCGCCCCTTGGTCAATCCAACGCGTAGGAATTTGCGTGTGTCGAGTGATGCCGACTTTAAGGCTAGAAGTGTTTGAAAGGTAGACGAAATGGTCAACCATACAGTTCTCTTCACCCCATTGAGGCTCTCGGCATGTACCTTGATCGTAGTGACAAGTTTCTGGCTTCATAATGCACATATCACAGCTCGCCAGTTTCTTCATACAGACAAAGCAGTGGCCTTGGGAGTAACTCTTCTTGGTCTTTTTGCCACATGAGCAGCAGTAGATATTGCCTGTGTGTGTCAGCGTAATAGATTTTCCGATGAAAGGTTTAAGATCAACCAGTTCATCGCCAACAGGTAAGTGATAGTGGACCTCACCATCAAGAGAAGCACGCATTTTGTTTAGCGTACCTTTCGCGATTAAAGACATGACATTGCTCTTATAATATTGGTAACGGCCGTATTGAGACCGATTAATTAGATGTGAAGTATAACAATAACAGAGATTGTTGTAGATACGTGGTGTTAGGTTAAGCGAGCTGAACCGTAGCCAAGGTGTATCAGTCGCTTACCTGACATTACTGAGCTACGTTTTCAGCGGCCGATGCTTCGGGTGTCACGACTTGTGCGCTTTGTTCATCGGTTAAAATTGGCTCTTTTGGCCCAAGGAATTTTGGTTGAGCATTGGTGATGTATAAATCTAATACCGCTTTGGCTCTGGCAAACACTTCTCGGATGCGAACCTTTATTCCTGAGTGACTTGAAGGGTCGGGCACCGCAAAGCATTTAGCATTGATGTCGTGAGAATTGGCAATGAACAATGCGCGCTCACAGTGGAACTTTTGTGAAATGATCAGAAAGTCGTCAGTTCCAAAGATTTCTTTGGCCCGTACAATGGAATCTAGGGTTCTAAACCCGGCGTAATCGAGGAATATTCTTTCTTCTGGTACACCTGCTTTAAGCAGATCACGTTTCATCGTCCACGGCTCATTGTAAGAACGGTGTGCGTTATCGCCACTCAGCAGAAAGTAACCAATGTTCTCACTTTGGTAGAGTGCGATCGCAGCATTGATCCTGTGGCTGTAATATTCGTTGAGTACTTTCCCAAGGTACTTGCTGGTACCTAGAACGACGGCGACATCGAATGTTTCTACTTCGGATTGTTTTGTATACAGCTGATCTTCCGCTTGGTAAGCCACCCAACGGTCGATGATCAATAAAGTTGCCGCCATCGCAAAAATGAGCGAAAAAGCGTACTTTGCCAGCTTTTTAACGCTTAGGCGCTTAGGTCTGTATTTCTGAAAGAGTTTTTTCACTAAATTTGTCGATTCCGCTGTGCCCATATGCCAATAACTATAAAACTAACAGTAACGATTGAAAACATAATGCCAGCATCAAAATTTCTTAATGTCCGAGTTAGGTAAGGTGTTGCTTTTACAATGATTAAGCCGTAACCAAATGCGTTAATCAAGATAAAAGCAAATGTACGAAGAACAAAATGGTAGTTTCTGAGCACACGCCTTAAAACCGTATTCACCTCACCCCCGAGCATGACTAAAACGCACGCGACTAACGCGGTAGATATTTCAGTCAAGTATGGAACAAGGTATTGCCCGATAGGAGCTAGATAGTCAAAAATAATCATAGATAGCAATAAAGCAGCCCCAAGTAGGGGCTGCAATGAGGAAGGTTAGAAAGCGGTGCGTTTGTAACGACGGTAAACAGGCTGCCAGAAGCTGTTCTCAATGGTCTTTTGAAGCGCCTCGTCGGTAATCTCTAGTGCAACACCTTGTTCGATGGCTTTTTTGCCGACAGCGAAAGCGATTTTTTTAGACACAGAGTGAATCGCTTCTAGTGGTGGCAGTAGTGCACCTTGGCCGTTAATCGCTAAAGGAGAGCAGGTTGCTAGTGCGCGGCTTGATTCCATCAGCATTTCGTCAGTTACGCGTTTCGCTTGTACTGCAAGTACACCTAAACCAATACCAGGGAAGATGTAGCTGTTATTACACTGAGCGATAGGGTACGTTTTACCTTCATAGACAACAGGGTCAAATGGACTGCCTGTTGCAACCAGCGCTTCACCGTTTGTCCAACGAATAATGTCGTTTGGCGTTGCTTCCACACGGCTTGTCGGGTTAGAAAGCGGAAATACAATCGGGCGAGAGCAGTGTTTGTGCATCTCAGTGATAACTTCTTCACTGAATAAACCTGGTGCACCTGAAACCCCGATTAATACCGTTGGTTTTGCATTGCGCATGACATCAAGCAATGAATAGCCATTACCCTCTGCTTGCCAATCAGCAGTGTTGCTGTGTTTTTGAACTAAACGCTGCTGGAAGTCGAGCAGATTAGGCATGCCTTCTTGCAGCAGACCCCAACGATCCACCATATAAACTTGAGAGCGCGCTTGCTTGTCTGAAATACCTTCAGACACCATTTGGGCAATGATTGCTTCAGCAATGCCACAGCCAGCTGAACCTGCACCCAAGAAAGTCACACGCTGTTCAGACAGTTTGTTCCCAGCCGCCTTACATGCAGCCAGTAGCGAGCCGACAGTCACGGCAGCAGTGCCTTGAATATCATCATTGAAGCAGCAAACACGATCTTTATAGCGTTCTAGAAGCGGCATAGCATTCTTCTGCGCGAAATCTTCGAACTGGATCAAAGCATCTGGCCAACGGCGTTGAACTGCTTGCATAAACTCTTCAACAAATGCATCGTATTCCGCGCCTGTAATACGCGGATGACGCCAGCCCATGTACATTGGGTCAGCAAGGCGTTGAGGGTTATTGGTACCCACATCCAGTACAATTGGTAACGTGTAAGCTGGGCTGATACCACCACACGCCGTGTAAAGAGCCAGCTTACCGATAGGAATGCCCATACCGCCGATCCCTTGGTCACCTAGGCCAAGAATACGCTCACCATCAGTCACTACGATGACTTTTACGTTGTGGTTTGATGCATTGTTCAGAATGTCATCAATGCGATCACGGTTTGCATAAGACACAAAAAGACCGCGTCCACGACGGTAGTTATTGGAGAAGTTTTCACACGCTGCACCCACGGTTGGCGTGTAGATGATCGGCATCATCTCAGAAACGTGGTTTTGAACTAAGCGGTAAAATAGCGTTTCGTTAGTATCTTGAATGTTACGTAGGTAGATGTGCTTATCCATATCGTTGTCAAAGTTACAATATTGCTGATAAGCACGCTCAACTTGCTCTTGAATGGTCTCGGTATTTTCTGGTAACAGACCTTCAAGGTTAAAAGAGCTACGTTCTTCCGCTGTAAATGCACTACCTTTGTTGAGCAGAGGTGTACTTAAAAGGGCAGGACCTGCATAGGGAATGTATAAAGGGCGTTTATCGTTATTCATCACATGCCTTTAGTGGGTAAGAGGCCATTAGACCTAAGGAACTGGGAACATGAAAATGATAGGGATTCAGTGTCGTGTTGTAAACTGATATTCCTGCAAACTCGCCCCGTTTCCAGATATACTTTGCTGCTCGAATGAAAACGATACGCAAACGATGACTAGCTTACCGATTGATCCCCTAAAATCTCATTTTCTCGCTCAACTATCCGAAAACCACCTGATTGTAGAAGCCGATACAGGTTCGGGGAAATCAACCCGTTTACCGCTATGGGCATCAGAGCATGGGCGCGTATTGGTTGTAGAGCCTAGGCGTATCGCCTGTACTTCGCTTGCACAATTTTTAGCAGAGCAAAAACAAGAGCGGTTAGGAACGTCGATAGGTTACGCCATTAAGCTAGACAACCAATGTGATGATAATACACAAGTTGTGTTTGCGACGCCGGGTGTGGCGCTACGTTGGTTTTCTGAAAACCAATTGGCAGGCTTCGATATTATTATCGTCGATGAATTCCATGAACGCCGCTGGGATTCCGATTTGCTGTTAGCCCTGCTCAATGAGCATAAGCGACATCAACTCGTCATCACCTCTGCAACTATTGAAGGTGAAAAATTGGCCAAGTACGTTGGCGCGACACGCTTGCGCGCAGAAGGGCGAAATTTCGACGTTTCAATTGCTCATCGGGCTAGAGATTCCAGGCAGCTACCAGATGCGCGCAATCTAGAGCAGAAAGTGAAGCAAGAAGTGGAAGCACTGTTAGATATGGACGGTGATATTTTGGTCTTTCTGCCTGGGCGTAAAGAAATTACCCAATGCCAGTCGGCGTTATCTGGTCTAGATGACGCGATAGTTGTACCACTCCATGCGTCTGTATCTGACTCGCAAAGAGAAATCGCCCTAAATGTTCAGTCGAGTAGAAAAGTGGTGTTGGCCACCAATGTTGCCGAGACATCATTAACTATACCTAACATTGCTGCGGTGATTGACTCTGGCCTAGAAAGAAGAACCGAACAGCGGAACGGCAAAACGACCTTAAGTCTTAAACACATTTCCAAAGCGAGCGCTAAGCAAAGAAGCGGGCGCGCAGGACGTGTTATGGATGGGATCTGCATTCGCTTATACGGAGAGCATGCGGCGTTAGCAGAGGTGACACCTCCTGAACTACATCGAGAGTCGTTAACAGAAGCGATGCTTGCAGCCGCGAGTTGTGGGTATGCGCTCGATAGCCTTAAGTTTGTAGAGTCGCTGCCTGAAAAATCATTGCTTCAGGCCAAGCAAATACTCATAGGTATGGATGCCTTGGACGATAAAGGTTTGGCGACTGAGCATGGAAAGCTGATCTACCCATTGCCCATTGACGCTTTATACGCTGATTTAGTGACGCGAATGCCGAATAAGGCTCTACGTGAAGCTATGGTGGATTTAACTGCTGTATTGGCGACGCCCGCTAGCCTGTATCGATTATCGAGTAATGAAGAGTCCCTTGAACGTTTAAGCCAAGAAGAACCTTTGGGTTGTGATGGTCAACTTGCGATTCGCTTATTGCGCGGGGAAAAGCTGTCTGGTGTCAACGTGGACAGTGAGGTTTTGCGCGAGGCCAAAGCGCTATCAGAACAAATGAGAGAAGCTTTTGAACTTCCGCAATTGGAAGTGTCATCCCATTATGATCACCGCTCGCTTGTTGAAGCTATTGCTAGGCTTCATCCAGAACTCGTATTTGTCCGCAGAGAAAAACGACAAGACGCTTTCGCCAATGGCATTATGGAAGTGACACTTGGGCGCAGTAGCCGCCTTAAATCAACCACCTTAGCCGCATTGGTTCTAGATACTCACAGCCTACCTGGACGCGGAGTAAAGCAGACATTAAACCTTGCAACAGTGGTAATGCCGGCTGAGCTGAGTCTCATTGAAGAACTAGAGCTTGGAAGTTGGCAACAAGGTGAGACAAAAGTTGTGGATGAGGGGATGTATGTCCAGATGGAAATGGAGTATGCCGGTCGGGTGGTTGCCACTAAGCTGGTCCCGGCACAAGGACAGTATGCTGTAAAACCATTGCTGGAGTTGGTGAAAAGCGGGGAACTCATGCCGGGCTTTGCGAAAATTCGGCATGAGCAAATAGAACATTGGAAGATGTATGTGGCACTTGGTCACGCGGACAACAATAATAAAATCGAGCAAATCAGCTTTGATACTTGGTTTGCTGAGCAGTTAGAGATGCTCGAGCTTACTGAACCCGAAGAATTAGAACTATTTTCAGAGGAAGACTTCCAGTTTGAGGGGATCCCGTATTGGGAATATCAGGACTTCGCTGACATGTACCCATTTGAGTTGAAGCTTGGTGACCTCAATTTAGATGTTGAATACGTAGTGGCAAAGAAGCTAGTTTATGTCGTTTATCGTGATGGGCTTCGTAAAGGGGATCCAAAAAGATGGGAGTTGCCATCATGGAAAGGTTGGCGAATCCAGTATAAGAAAGCCAGCAGAATAGTGGATGTCAGGTAGCCAAATTATTTAATTAGTAAAATATTAAGCAACCGCTCGCGTATGAGGCTTTATTGTGCACGCATTGTTACAAGACTGGTTTTTATATAGCTTTTTAAAACGCTGAAGGGGCATAAAAGACGATTGTTTTATATCCTATTGCTATATCTAGAAGGTTGGAGGATATTTAGAATACTGTGTTGCCGATATAAACGGGGGTTGATATGGAGCATCAAGTAAAGGCGAGTGTGGTATTCGATTACACTTCTTTCCTCGGAGCATCATGTTCCAAAAAATGGACATTTTTGGAAGCAATGAGCACCTTCGCACCTATTTTCAGTCTGATGTGGAAAAACACCGTCAAAGACTCTATTTCAGTTGAAGATCGCTTGTGGGATCAGGCTATGAAGTCGCTATCTGCAAATCGGAGTGATGAATCTAATCTCATTACCTTAGTAGAGTTAGCAAAGAGTGAAGGCTTGGAGGAGATCAATCTTGTCATGCCGTATGAGCTTGATAACAATCAGATTGAAAAAGTCAGTTCCCGCGCTCATGCTCGTATTCAACGCTTAAATCAAGACGAACTTAAGATTACTTTTTAAAGCCTCAGAAGAGGCTTTATTTTTGCTATTTTTCTTCGGTTTTAGCCTCATTAACATGGCATAAGTTGTTATATTCAATATACATTGCAGTTACGATACCTACTCATTTTCTGCTAATGTTAGAAAGGGAAATGAACAACGAGAGGTTAGAATGGACGTCAAGTATCGTTGGTTGTTAAGTGGTGTAATATTGGCTTGTTCTGCGCCTCTATACGCACAAAATGATGTTGTTCGAGACAATATCAATCATGAACTTCTTTACGCTCAAATTAGTGCAGGTTCATTAAATGAAATTATTGGTGAGAATAGTCATGTATCAGCAATGTCTGTAGGTGGTAACTATCTCTATACGCCAGAGGTATTACTTACTTTGGATTACGAAGCGCGTTTTATTCACCCCGATACAACAACCTCTCAGCTTTATTCCTTGTTACCAGGTGTCGCGTATGTCGCGAACATACATAATAACTTGGACATAGTGGCGGGGGCTTTGGCCGGGATACTGTGGGCTAGCCAAACTGATAATGAGACAGATGAGACTCTTACCAGAGAAGACTGTTTTATCTGGGGTGGCAATCTAGCGCTTAATTACCAATTTACAGAGCGTTGGAAAATGTCGACAGAAGCCGAATTCAGAAGAAGTGATATCTTAGATGAAGAGATATACACATTCCGGGTGGACTACCATGTATCCCCCAGAGTAGCTTATGGTGGCTTTTACTCTCATCGCGATAAGCATATTGCAACCATCAATGAAGGTGGCATTTCATTTAGGTATTATTACTAAAAAGGGTCAGCGTTGCTGACCCTTTTCATATTGTTACCGGCTTGGACTATTAAAGTACCGCGGCGATACCTTTACATAGTGGCAGCATGTTTGAACGAGTCATGCCTGCAACACTGATACGGCCAGAGCCCACAATGTAGATACCAAACTCATCTTTTAGACGCGTTACTTGCTCTTTAGATAAACCAGAGAACGAGAACATACCATTTTGACGTTCGATGAAGCTAAAATCTGCGTCAACACCTTGTTCTTTTAAAGTGGCAACAAACAGCTCACGCATGTCTTGGATACGGTCACGCATCTCTTTGACTTCTTGTTCCCATTCTGCGCGAAGGTCAGCATCGTTTAAGATGTGAGTTACAACTGCGCTGCCGTGAGCTGGTGGGTTAGAGTAGATTGAACGAATAATAGCTTTTACTTGTGAGAACGCAGTTGCTGCAACATCTTCAGATTCTGCCACAAGAGTGAATGCACCAACACGTTCGTTGTAAAGGCCAAAGTTCTTCGAGAATGAGCTAGCGACTAGGATTTCTTTGTTGTACTTAGCAAAAATACGCAGGCCAGCAGCGTCTTCTTCCACGCCTTTCGCAAAACCTTGGTAAGCGAAATCAAATAACGGAAGTAGTTTCTTCTCGGCAACCAGTTTGGCAAGTGTTTCCCACTCGTCTAGTGTTGGATCGATACCAGTTGGGTTGTGGCAGCAGCCGTGAAGTAAAACAACATCACCTTCAGACGCTTTTTCTAGGTCAGCAACCATAGCGGAGAAGTCTTTGTCTTTCGATTCTGCATCATAGTAGCTGTACTGTGCTGTTTCGATACCAGCAGCAGTAAACACACCGTTGTGGTTAGCCCAAGTAGGGTTACTGATCCAGATTTTTACATTACCTAGCTGGCGCTTGATAAACTCTCCAGCAACACGCAATGCACCAGTACCACCAGGAGCTTGTGCCGTTTTTGCCAGTTTGTTCGCTACGATTTCTGAATCTGCGCCAAACAGTAGCTTTTGCACTGCCAAACCATACTCAGCTGTACCTTCGATGGTTAGGTAAGATTTCGTCTTCTCTGTTTCTACCAAAGCAGCTTCTGCTTTTTTAACGGTAGCTAATACAGGAGTCTCACCTTGCTCATTTTTGTAAATACCAACACCAAGGTTGATTTTGTCAGTACGAGCGTCTTTTTTAAACTCTTCGGTAAGGCCAAGGATAGGATCTGCAGGAGCAGCTACTACTTTTTCAAACATATTGATCATCCATGTTAGTCGACGTGGGTATACCGCTATTTATACCTTTCTCGTAGTGTTGGCACAACCGTTTACGTGTACAAAAGTAAACAAATTTCAGTTGTGTAAGAGAAACATAGTCAAATGGTGCTTTATAGGATTTTAAAGTGAATATATCTAAGCAGAATGGTTGTTATTGATGTTTTTGTTTCTAACGTTTAAGGCCTTTCTAAAACACAGCCAAGTGTCTCACTTGTTGGAATTGTAAATAAAATGTTTTAAAAAGGTGGTTTTCTTTATATGCATTGAGGTTAGTATTTGTCGGCGTTTATTTGCTAGGAAAATAACAATATGGATAATCTAAAACATCTTACAATTGTAGCCTCACTTTTATCGCTGACTGCCTGTGGTGGTGGAGACAGTGATAATGCCAGTGGAGATACAACTTCAACACCAGATGTGCCAGTCACTTCTTCATACACCTATTCTGGCTCACTGGTTATTCCTGAAGGCGTAGCGGTTAAATCTTCTCGCGCAATGTACTCAGGGTTGATCAATCCTCTTAGTGCTGACTGTCCAAATGTACCAGACGGTTATGCGCCTATGGCTAACGCTAAAGTTACTCTTGAAGACTCAGCAGGCTCAGCGTTAGGTGCACAAACAACAACTAATAACTGTGGTGTTTTCCTTTTACAGTTACCTAAAGAAGACACTGATGTTGAAAATGCGGTCATTAGTGCTTCTCTTGACGGGTTCAAAACACTGAAAGCGCATGCGGAGAACTTTGTTCCTGCCGAAGACGGTAGCGAACCAACAGTTGTAGCTTCAACTATCCCAAGCGACTCGACTTATGTGATTAGTGCGATCCAGAAAGCGAGTGGTGATGAGCTGATGTTCTCTGTGACTGACTCATCAACCAACAACGCGGTAATTCAGCTAACGAAAGCGGCTTTTACTGTTAGTGTGAACGATCTGCCAATCTCTATTTCGACGTTAAATTCATCGGATCAACTTGGCGTGGCGAGTAGTAATACTTTGACGTTAGATCGAAGTGGTTCTATGGATGATGATGCTAAAGACGAAAATAATAAGGACGTGGTTGATAGTAATGGTGAGACGTATAACCTTTCGAGACTTACCGCTTTGGCTGCCCATCAGTTCGTTTCAGAAAAAAATACAGCAGATGAAGTCGCAGTGATACCTTTTGCAACGTACGTACATATGATTAATGATCTTTTTTACAGACGTTTATGCTTTCCGATGATCAAGGTCAGTTAGTGAGCTATGCCTACTCAGAATCTGGTTTTACACAAGAACAGGCCAAATTACATTTTGCGATCGATATGTATAATCCCCATTCTGGGCTTTGGGATAACCAAATTCAATATGATCAACGACATATTGATCGCACTGATAACATAGCATCAGTTGGCCGAGCAAATCGCTGGGGATACAGTACAGCCTTGGAAAGGGCCGTTAACGAATCGCTCACGGCCCTTACTGGTCGTAATAATGCAATTAAGCGTGCATTTGTGATGACTGACGGCAAGAGTAGCTTTTACGATAGAGCTGGTGTTATTGAAACGGCGAATCAAAATTCTATCCCCGTTCACTCTATTGCTTTGGGTGCAGGCGCAGATGAAGAAGATTTAAAAGCAATTTCAGAGCAAACGGGTGGTAGTTACTATAAAGTGCTTAACCCTTCGGATATTGTAGGCATCTATTCTTCCTTACAAACAACGGTTAAGTACGCCTACCTAGCGGCGTTGAACACGCCTTTGCAAGCAGGTGACGTTGTAAAGCTTTCACTAGAAATTAACGGTGAAGAGGTAACGCGTGAACTAACCATTCAATAATCTGTTTTTTTTTTCGATTAAGCGCCTAGAACCTTACTAGGCGCTTTTTTCTTACACGGCTTGTTTATTATTTAACCTTTACCTCTAACCACTGGCTGCGAATCAATATCGTTTTGCTACTTTGAACGCACAATTAAGTTCCTACTTTAGTACTAACTGTATCTCTGTACGTATAATGTTTTGCTCAGTGGTAATGGCAGATAAGTACAGGTATGAATCGATACCAACAGTTGGCAACAGATTTTAAACAGTTAATAGAAAATGAAACATGGCGCTCCGGCGAGAAGATTCCTTCTGTGCGTGTTATGAGCCGCAGTGTTTCTGTCAGTGCAGCTACTGTTTTACAAGCTTATCAACTGCTGGAATCCGAAGGTTGGTTAAAAGCAAAACCTCAGTCTGGGTATTTTGTTTCGCCTAAGGTTGAAAGAGTCAGCACGGATTCGCCCAATGACCCGCCTCCTCGAACTGAATATAAAGATGAACTTTATGAATACTTGCGTGATAGCAGTGAAGTGGAAGCGCCTTTAGGGCTCGCACTCCCTGATCCTCAACTTTATCCATTTCAGGCGTTGACGCGTCACCTTGCAAGAGCAGGGCGGCAAATGCCATTAAACAGTCCCGTGGCTGACTTACCTCCAGGAAATGAACAGCTAAGGCGTTTGATTGCGCAGCGCTATGTAAGAAATGGCATCGTCGTATCACACCAGGACATAGTCATTACCTCTGGGGCGATGGAAGCGCTGAATCTTAGCCTACAAGTGGTCACTACCCCTGGCGACCATGTTGTTATTGAAGACCCTGTCTTCTATGGAGCGATCGAAGCAACACAACGAAGTCAGCTGAATGTGGTGAGTGTTACTGTCGATCCAATCAAAGGGATTGATTTGAGAGGCTTAGAAGAGGCTTTTCAGAGAAAAAGTGTGACTGCGTGTTGGCTGATGCCAAACTATCAAAACCCAACAGGGGCACTTTATAGTGATAGTAGCAAAAAAAAGATAGTCGATTTGGCGAACCGATATGAGGTTAACCTGATCGAAGATGATGTTTATGCGGAACTGCATTTCTCAGACTGTAAGCCTAAGCCACTAAAATATTGGGATGAAAACGATCGGGTGCTGCTCTGTGGTTCATTTTCTAAGTCGCTATGTCCTGGTTATCGCATAGGCTGGGTTGTAAATAGAAAATTGAGTGAACGCCTGCAAAAGCAACAGCTATTATCGACTCTCTCAAGCAGCTTTCCTATTCAGCAGGGTGTTGCCCATTATTTGCAATATGAAAGCTACGACAACCACTTACGTAAATTGAGAAAAGAGTTGGCTTTACGCCAGCAGCAGTACATTAAGTTTATTGAATTCACCTTTCCGAAAGGTACTCAGGTGTTTTCTTCAGCCGGTGGTTATTTTCTTTGGGTGAAACTGCCTGAAGAACTCCATACTTCGTTGCTTTATAAACAGCTCATCGCTCAAGGCGTGTCATTTGGGTATGGGAATTTGTTTAGCGTGCAAGGCCTTTATCAAAACTGTATTCGCTTAAACATCTCTTTTGAGTTGAATGAGGACACCCAACGAGCACTTCAGCAGATGGCAGAATTAGCAAAAACTGAACTGTTTGGTCATTTATCACAATAACTGTACTGCAACGGTTGTAGTGGCTTGTAGTGAAATAGCTTAACTCGTTCTTAATTGGTTAATGTTATGCAAAAGCAGGGCTCGAAGCATGAATCTAGGTTGATCGCTGTTGCGATAGTTAGCGCGTTACTTGTTATTTTTGGTCACCTTATTTTGTCCAAATCATTTTCTGGAATGCCCTTTTTAGAATACACAGCGGCTGCGATTCCTTTTGCCATGTTTGCTTTATGCATTTATGGCGTTCGTTATGCGTCTAAAGTCGACCGAGAACAATGAGTAAAGCCTCCAAATAGGAGGCTTTAAAGTAACTAGGGTCTGTGTGATGTTTTATCTGGATCTGAAGACGAAGGGTCGGATTCAGATGGGTAGATTCCCATTAAATCTTCCGCGTTTTGTAGCCAGTCAGGGTGCCAGTAGTAGGGTTGGCTACCCGCAGGGTGATCCCAATCCATCACTTTTTCGTGCCTGCCACAGTATGACAGGTCATCAAGTCTGAATACTTTCAT
The DNA here is from genome assembly GCF_001591105.1 of Vibrio nereis NBRC 15637. GTDB lineage: Bacteria > Pseudomonadota > Gammaproteobacteria > Enterobacterales > Vibrionaceae > Vibrio > Vibrio nereis. The sequence goes on from NZ_BCUD01000001.1 coordinate 402,101, forward strand.
AACTTGTCTCCTCACTAAAATACCACTCTTAGTGACATCTTTAAGTATGGCGTATTGAGTGAGTTATTGCTTGTTATGAAACGCGGTAAATTGGTGGTATTAGATTCGGTTACTTCTGCTGTTTGCTATTCAACTCATCAACAATGGCCTGTTTCGCATGTTCGATAGTGGGGGATTCCCCTTCTTTCAGATCCAATTCTTTTCGGCCGTGAATGCCCATGAGATCTTCTGCTACATGTAACCAATCAGGATGCCAATAGTAGGGTTGTTGACCTTGCGGGTGATCCCAGCTGTGCACACCATCCTGAACGCCGTTGTAGTTGAGATCTTCTATCTTGAATACTTTCATTTTGCTTTCCCTAAACACTATAAACACCTTTAAAATTAGTAGATAAAGTTAGGTTGTTCCAATGAATAGAGATATAAAAAAGCCTCCAATGAAGGAGGCTTTTCTTTCAAGCTAACTGCAATTAGAAGTTTGCAGAGCGTGGTGTACGTGGGAACGGAATTACGTCACGTACGTTACCCATACCTGTTACGTATGAAACTAGACGTTCAAAGCCCAGACCGAAACCAGAGTGAGGTACTGTGCCGTAACGACGTAGGTCGCGATACCAGCCCATGTGCTCAGGTTCAATACCCATTTCGCGCATACGCTCATCTAGGACGTCTAGACGTTCTTCACGTTGAGAACCACCGATAATTTCGCCGATACCCGGTGCAAGAACATCCATCGCCGCAACAGTCTTACCGTCATCGTTCATACGCATGTAGAATGCTTTGATGTCTTTCGGGTAGTTCTTAACGATTACAGGTGCTTTGAAGTGTTCTTCTGCTAGGTAACGTTCGTGCTCAGAAGACATATCGATACCCCACTCAACTGGGAACTCGAACTCGCGACCAGAATCTAGAAGAATTTGGATTGCGTCCGTGTAGTCTACTTGAGCAAAGTCAGAAGCAACAAACTGTTCTAGGCGAGTGATCGCTTCTTTGTCGATTCGTTGTGCAAAGAATTCTAGGTCGTCACGACGCTCTTCCAGTACTGCTTTGAACACGTACTTAAGCATATCTTCAGACAGTTTTGCTACGTCATCTAGGTCTGCGAATGCAACTTCAGGTTCAACCATCCAGAATTCCGCTAGATGGCGGCTGGTGTTTGAATTTTCAGCGCGGAAAGTCGGGCCGAACGTGTAAACCTTGCTAAGAGCACAAGCGTACGTTTCTGCGTTCAGCTGACCTGATACAGTAAGGAAAGTCTCTTTACCGAAGAAATCTTCGTTGTAATCCACTTTGCCTTCTTCTGTGCGAGGTAGGTTTTCCATGTCTAGCGTTGAAACGCGGAACATTTCACCAGCGCCTTCACAGTCAGATGCTGTGATAAGCGGTGCAGACACCCAAAAGTAGCCTTGTTCGTGGTAGAAACGGTGGATGGCTTGTGACAGACAGTTACGAACACGCGCGACTGCACCAATTACGTTAGTACGTGGACGTAGGTGGGCAACTTCACGTAAATACTCAATTGAGTGACGAGTTTTCGCCATTGGGTAAGTATCTGCATCTTCAACCCAACCAACAACTTTAACGTCAGTTGCGGCAAGCTCAAAGTCTTGACCTTTTGCTGGAGATTCAACAACTTTACCAGTAACTTCAACTGAACAGCCTGTGGTTAGCTTTAGTACTTCGTCGTTGTAATTATTTAAATTATTTGGGACCACGGCCTGAATCGGGTCGAAACAAGAGCCGTCATAGATGGCAAGGAAAGAAATTCCAGCTTTGGAATCACGACGTGTACGGATCCAGCCTCGAACAGTAACTTCACTGTCTACTGCCAGCTTACCGCTTAGTACGTCATTTACAGGCGCGTAAGTCATGTTTTAAATATTCTCCATTGAGTAAAAATTCAACCCAATGTTTTGTAAGGCTCACTGAATGAATAATGAGCAAACACTGGGTTGGGTAGAATTCTACATATTCAACGGAACATATTACCTTTCAATTAATATGCTTCAACCTTTAATTCTCGATTCGGCGTATAAAAACCACTCAAATCGGCTTATTTCTTCTGAGAAAGTGAGAACTGATTGATAAGTGATTCCAAATGCTCAGAAAGCTGCTCAAGATTCATACTGATATCACGTGTCTGCGCGGCTGATTGAGAGGTGTTATCCGCATGCTGTGTGATGATTTCTACTTTATGTTGCACATCTTGGCTAATCAAAGTGGTATTGCTCGTTTGCTGCTGGATATTTTCCGCATGCTGCAATGCTTGTTGCATTTCGCTTACTACATCTGACATCGCAGTGGATAAAGCTTCGATTTCATTTGAACGCTGGTGTGCGGTATCACAAACGTTATCGACTGATTTGAGTGATGTTTCGCTGTCTTTCTGGAATTGGGAAATGATGCTCTCAATGCTTCCGGTTGCTTCAGACGTTCGGCTCGCAAGCTGGCGTACTTCATCTGCAACAACAGCAAACCCTCTGCCTTGTTCACCTGCTCGAGCTGCTTCAATGGCGGCATTCAGGGCGAGCAAGTTGGTTTGTTCTGCTATTCCTTTGATGACTTCCAAAATCGTTGATACTTCTGCTGTTTGCTGGTTAAGGTCGACGATATTGCCTTTGACCTGCTCAATGTCTGTGACTAGGTTTTTAATCTCAGAGCTGGCGCTATGAGCTTGGCAAGCGCTTTGTTCTGCGACACTGGTTGTGTGTTTAATTAAACCTGACGCGTCTTCGGTTGCTTGCTCAACTTGCAGTTGCTGAGATTGCATCTGTTCAATGTTGGTTTGTACATCAGAGGTTTCTTTTTGTTGATTGTGCGCAGCTTGATCCGTCACCATCGCGACATTGGTTAACTGTGCTGCCGAATGAGTTAGGTCGTGCGAGGTATTTTGCACTTGTTGAAGGCTATCACTTACCGTACCCATAAAGGAGTTAATCGCGATGGCTAATTGGCCAATTTCATCTTTATTTTTGTGTTCGAGTCTTTGAGATAAATCTTTACTTTCGCTCACACTCTGCATATAGCTTGAGGTTTGTTGAATTGGGCGAACAATGAATTTTCGGATCAGGAGTAGGGTAACCAGAAAACCAATTAAGCCTAATGTTGCCATGATAGACACCGCGATAAATGTGCGTTGGCTAATCATGCTGTTCACGTGCGATAAGTTGTATTCCAAACGGATAGCACCTAAAACTTCGCCTTCGGGAGCCATATGGCAAGAAACACAGTTTGTACCGCGGTAGTTTTCACTTGATTTCATCGGTAGGGCGACAACCAAGCCTTTACCCCAATCAGCTTGAATGGGTTCGATAATAAGCTCGCCGTTGAGTGCGCGTCGGTCTATCTCATCAGTGGGTTTTTGGTTCTCTTGACCAGGACCGTAGAGCTTACTGACTGCATCAGCTCGAAGGACTTTAACTTGCTCGATACCATCCTGCGCAAGTGCTTTTTGTCGCAATGTTTCTTTTTGCGCCATGGTGCCAGTTAGCATCATCATGTTGAGGCTATCAAAATAGTTACTTGCTTTGTCATGGAGTTGTTCACTAAGAACGGAATTCATTAACTCTTTTTGTTGCCAGTATTGATACGCGGTAGAGGAAGCCAGTACCAGAGAGAATACAGTGACGAGAGTCACCAGCAACTTCGCAGTAATCGTTGAGCTCATATGTAAATACTTAGATTTTATAATTGGAATAAACGTCAAAATGATGTCTGAATTCTAATACAACTCAAGGTGTTGAGATATGTTATGTGACCACAAGCTAAGTGTGGGTTAGGTAAATGTGACGTAAAGCGTCTGTTAACGTTTATTTGACGAAGTGACGTTTTTCCGGCGTGCTGTGCGGTTTAAAGCGCGATTACTTGCTATTTTAAGCTCTGAGATGCTTGTCACACTTAGTGTATTTCCTTAGTATTGCCTGTCTTTCTTAAAGCCCGAGAATCAAAATGAGAACTGAACTTTACAAGGAATTCATGTTTGAAGCTGCACACCGCTTGCCGCATGTTCCTGAAGGTCACAAATGTGGTCGTCTACATGGTCACTCTTTCTTAGTTCGCCTGTATGTAGAAGGTGAAGTTGATCCACACACAGGGTGGGTGATCGACTTCTCTGAGATCAAAACAGCGTTCAAGCCTATTTATGACCGTCTAGACCACTATTATTTGAATGATATTGAAGGTTTAGAAAATCCAACCAGCGAAGTACTAGCAAAGTGGATTTGGCAACAGCTTAAGCCAGGTCTGCCACTGTTGAGTAAAGTGGAAATCAAAGAGACATGTACAGCTGGCTGTATTTATAAGGGCGAAGAAGAGTAAACAAACTCTTGGAACTCGAAAGCGAAGCAAAACAGCTTCGCTTTTTTGTTTAGCAATACAAGTAACGACAACGTGAAGTAGGATTGTAAACCACTGGTTTTGTCTCGATCTCCTGGTTAATAAATCTACATTAGTAAATAATTGTCAAATTTTGTCATTGCATTCCCCGAATCAATAGATAATATGATTTGGCCTCGGTTATGAGAGGTGAGTCGCACAAAGTATGCTTCTCAGTTTATATGGATTATTTCACAACATCGGACAATATAATGATATTAAAAATTACGACGCCAATTATTGAACCGACCGAAGGGTCGCCACATTCAGTACTTGCTACACAACATTTCTCTTCTCTCTCTTCTGAAAGCTTATCTTTCTGCACCTCCGCTTCTTTTCGTTCGTTTAATTTTAAAGCTCGCTGTTCGTATTTCTTTTGATTGTTAGCCATCGCGCTAGGCACACGCGCATCTCAATCTTTACTCATCAAATATAGAATTCGAAAATATGAACACAAAACTCTTAGGTAGCTCCCTAATTATTTCCGGTACAGCGCTGGGCGCTGGCATGCTCGCAATCCCGATGGTTCTGGCCCAGTTTGGGCTTTGGTACGGGGCTTTGCTGATGATTTTTATATGCTTCGGAACAACCTACGCAGCGTTGTTATTGCTTGAAGCGACCATCAAATCAGGAGGAGGGCTAGGGCTAAACTCGATTGCACGCAAAACTCTAGGGAAGGGTGGACAGCTCGTTTCAAATGCACTTCTTTATGCGTTGCTTATTTGTCTGTTGATGGCGTACATTCTGGGCGCTGCCGATCTGGTTAACCAACTGGCGCAGAAATTTGGTGTGGATTTAACCAACTATCAAAGTCAAATTGGATTTACTCTACTGTCTGGCATTTTGATTGCTGCTGGTACAGGGGTGATAGATAAGTTAAACCGTGCGCTATTTTTCATCATGATAGCAAGCCTTTCAGCGACGTTGCTCTTCCTTTTGCCTGACTTTAGTAGCAATAATCTGGCTCGCGTCATTAATGATGACCACTTTGCACTAATTAAAACCAGTGCGGTACTATTTACTAGTTTTGGCTTTATGGTCGTGATCCCATCACTGGTGTCTTACAACAAAGAAGCAACTGATAAGCAATTGCGTAATATGGTTATTGTTGGTTCGTTGATCCCTCTTGCTTGCTACTTGTGCTGGTTATTTGCAGTAGTAGGTAATTTAAACCCAGAGCAGTTGGTTGCACTAAAAGGCATCAGCGATTTAATCGCAGCATTCGAACATCACTCAAGCTGGTTTGCCTCTTTGCTGTCAGTGTTTACAGGTTTAGCATTGTTGACGTCGTTCTTTGGGGTAGCAATGTCTCTATACAACCAAAACCGTGACATGTTTAACCAGAACCGATTAGTGACTTACGTGATCACTTTCATTCTACCGTTGATCGGCGCATTGTTTGCGGCAGACAAATTCCTGTCTGTATTGGCATATGCGGGCATTATTTTGGTGTTGTTAGCCATCTTTGTTCCATTAGCCATGGTTTATAAATTAAGACTGGCAGGGACAGAGTCAGAGCGTTATACCACTGAAGGAGGCACAATGATGTTGCTGTTCTCATTGTTGTTTGGTGGATTCTTGCTGGCGTCTCAAGTTATTTAGGTTTCTCTATTACGAAAAAGCCCGAGCTTAGTGCTCGGGCTTTGTTATTCTAAGCAGACAATTAACAGATAACTTTAACAGCCAAACCGCCTTGAGACGTTTCACGGTACTTAGCATTCATGTCTTTACCTGTTTCTAGCATGGTTTCGATAACCTTATCTAGAGAAACGGTCGGCGCAGAAGAACGGCGTAGAGCCATACGTGTAGAGTTAATTGATTTAACCGCAGCGATACCGTTACGTTCAATACAAGGCACCTGTACCTGACCAGCAACAGGGTCACACGTTAGACCTAGGTTGTGCTCCATTGCAATTTCCGCAGCCATACATACTTGCTCAGGGCTACCACCCATAAGCTCTGCAAGGCCGGCTGCTGCCATAGAACATGCAACGCCCACTTCACCCTGACAACCTACTTCTGCACCAGAGATAGACGCGTTACGCTTGTAAAGGCCGCCAATTGCACCAGAGGCTGCGAAGTAACGGATGTAGTCTTTCTCTGTTACTGTCTGAATAAACTTATCGTAGTAAGCTAGAACCGCTGGAATGATGCCACAAGCACCGTTCGTTGGCGCAGTAACCACGCGGCCACCTGCTGCGTTTTCTTCGTTTACAGCGAAAGCAAACATGTTTACCCAGTCAACGACTGACATTGGGTCGTTAGACGTTTTTTCTGAAGTCATAAGTTGCTGACGCAGAGCCGCAGCGCGACGAGGAACACGAAGTGGACCCGGTAAAATGCCTTCTTCGTTCATACCACGTTCCATACATTCAGACATGGTCTTCCAGATGCTAGCAAAGTAATCACGAGTCTTTTCTTCAGAGTGCAGCTCACGCTCGTTCTTCATTACTAGGGCACTGATAGACAGGCCACTTTCTCGCGTTTGAGCAATAAGCTCTTCCGCCGTAGTGAACGGGTAAGGTACTTGAACAGGGCTCTCTACTTCTTTGCCGAAGTTTTCTTCATCAACAATGAATCCGCCGCCGATAGAGTAGTACGTTTTAGAAAATACGTTTTCGTCGCCGATCCAAGCATGGATCTGCATACCATTTTCGTGAAGTTCTAAGTTGGTCGTATGGAAGTTCATACCACCGTCTTTCGGGAATGATACTGTGTGACAGTTATTGTCAACAGGAAGGATTTCTGTTTCTTCTACTTGAGCGATAAAGCCCGGAATAGAGTCAATATCTACTTTTTCAGGGGTATTGCCAGCAAGACCCATGATGATAGCGATATCTGTGTGGTGACCTTTCCCTGTCAGTGATAGCGATCCATAGACATCAACGGTGATTTTAGTGATGTCGCACAATTTTCCCATTGCACTTAATTCATCAATAAACTCTTTACCCGCTTTCATTGGGCCTACAGTGTGTGAGCTTGAAGGACCAACGCCGATTTTAAAGATGTCGAAAACACTAATCATATCGATTACCTCAAAAGTAAGCCTCCCGAGTGTAGGGAGGCTTATTATTGTCGTTATATTTTTGGTTTAAGCACGTAAATTACGCGATTAAAGAGCGCCGTAGATTACAGAACTAATCGCCGCAAGACCACATATTGTTGTGAAAACTTGTACAGGCGCAGAAGTTTTGTACTTCGCCATAGCTGGGACTTTCTGCATTGCAAAAATTGGCATCAAGAATAGGATACCTGCAATCATTGGAGCGCCCATTGTTTCAATCATTCCAAGGATGCTTGGGTTCACAATAGCCACAATCCAAGTAGTGATAACAATGAACAGCAAAGAGGCTTTTTCAATTTTGCTGATAGGTGCTGCAGAGCGAGATTTGATCAAACCTACAAGACCTTCGTGAGCACCAAGGAAGTGACCAAAATAGCTTGATGTAATCGCCGCGAATGCCACTAGTGGACCTAAGTAAGAGATCAGCGGAGACTCATGCACGTTCGCAAGGTAAGACAGCACAGAGATGTTTTGCTCTTGTGCCATTGCTAGTTGTTCTGGAGATAGAGAAAGAACAACAGAAAATACGAAGAACATAACAAAGCCCATCAGCATCATTGCTGCGCCAGCAGTGATCGTGTCTGTTTTTTGTACCGCATTCTCACCGTATACACGACGTTGCTCTTTAGAGAACTGAGAAATAATAGGGCTGTGGTTAAAAGAGAATACGATGATTGGAATCGCTAACCAAACGATAGTTGGCATTGCTGCCCAGTCAGGAGAGCTATCCATCATAGATGTATTCCATTCTGGAATCAGGTAGAAAGAAAGCGCTAGCAGAATAAATACTAGTGGGTAAACCATTGCAGAAGTGGCTTTTAGCATTAGCTCTTTACCAAACACAACGCCTGCAGTCATCGCCGCAATAAGCGCACCAGACAGCAACCAGCGAGGAATGGATTCCATACCAACTTGGTTTACCAAGAAGGAGTCTACAGTGTTTGTAATACCAACGCCGTAGATAAGAACGATAGGGTAGATAGCAAAAAAGTAAGCGAAAGTGATAAGGTTTGCGCCAGTCTTACCAAAGTGTTCTTCAACAGTGTCAGTGATGTCGGCTTCAGGATTTTTCGCTGAAAGAACGAAACGAGCCAAAGATTTGTGAGCGAACCAAGTCATTGGTGCTGCGATTAACGCTAGGATGACTAATGGCCAGAAACCACCAGCACCGGCTTTGATTGGAAGGAAAAGCACGCCGGCACCGACAGCGGTACCGAATAGTGATAGACACCAAGTGAAGTCTTTGTAAGTAAACTTACTAGACGATCGTGCGGTCGTTGCCGCAGAAGTAGTAGTGTTCATTTTGTGATACTCATTTTTGGGAACAGGAAATAAGTCGGCCGCAATTCTGCATAAAAATCTGCATCTACATATAGATCTAAATCACGAATTGGGTTGGTGCTTTACATGATATTGCAAAAATATGTGTATTGTCACGAAAATGACGTGCTACGGGCGAGCTTTAATAATGGTTTTGATTAGATTTTCTAATTTTATGGCAACAAAATTAGAACTTTTTCACAATGTGAATGGTTTTTATTGAGTTAATTGAAATCAACTGGTGTTTTTTAAAGCCATAAAAGAAGCTGGTTATCTATACAAAACGTGCTTCTGGAGTGCTTGAATGATCTGTGCTGTCATTCCCCAAATAAAGTGATTTTGGTAGGAAAGCCCAAAAACTCGGTGCGTATAGTTACCAAACTTAAATTGTTGGCTATGCAACTGGGCTTGATCAAATACGACCCGAGCGGGAACCTCAAAGACTTCGTCCACTTCATTAGTGTCGATGGTGGTGACATACCCGTCATCAACGAACGCAAGAAAAGGTGTGACGCTAAATCGACTAATCGTGACGAGTTCTGGCATTTGACCAAAGATAGAAATCTCCTGTCGCTCGATACCAATCTCTTCAAAGGTTTCACGTAAAGCTGTATCGGCTAAATCGATGTCTTCAGATTCGTATTTCCCGCCTGGGAAACTAATCTGGCCGGGATGATGCCTTAAATGTTTTGCTCGGCGGGTAAAAATAACATTGAGCTCTTGGCCTCTCTCTACAAACCCTATTAACACGGAGGCTTTGCGTAGGGAGTATGACTCGAGGTGTTCAACGCGCTTCATCGAGTCTTTGTGGTAACCCACAGTTTGATGAAGCTGAAAATTCTGAATAAGCTGGCTTTTATTGAATTCCGGTACCACATTAACTCCATAACTGACTGTAAAATAAGGCAAGTTCTTTTTCTTTTTTAAATATTTATACAGTAATCATAGTTCAATTTGCCAGAACTCGATTCGCGCTTTATTTAAGTTATATATTTTTTTGTGTTAGTGGGGGAGTGATTAGCCGAGCGTTGCGTTAGTCTTAAGCAGCCAGAGAGACGGATGATGAAAGGCGCCATGGCATCTTGAGTATCATGTCATAACGCCTCTATATTATTATTCGATTATTATTCGAACGGGAGTCATTCGAACAGGAGTCGAAGTTAGTTTTCTAGAACAGGGAGAATCCGGCTCAGTTTGTCCAAGGTTTCTTGGTATTCGGCATCGCATTGACTGTCTGCAACCAGCCCGCCACCAGCCCAAACATACAGGTGGTTGCTTTCTGCAACCAAGGTGCGAATCGTGATGCTGGTATCCATACGACCATGACGGCTGATGTACCCGATACTGCCGCAATATGCGTTGCGTCGGTGAGGCTCCAGTTCTTCGATGATTTCCATTGCACGAATCTTGGGTGCGCCAGTGATCGAGCCTCCGGGGAAGCTTGCTCTTAATAAGTCGGCTGGGCTGTATTGATCATCAAGTTCAGCGCGGATGGTGCTTACCAAATGGTGCACGGCAGGGAAGCTTTCGATATCGAATAATTTTGGGACGTGGACAGTGCCTGGTTTAGCGACTCGGCCGATATCATTGCGTAGTAAATCGACAATCATTAAGTTTTCTGCCTGGTCTTTTTCAGCGTTAGCTAAATCGTTAGCTGCCGCATTATCCTCTGCTGAGTTTTCGTATCTTGGTCTGGTGCCTTTGATCGGTTTGGTTTCTATTACTCGGTCTTTGGTTTCAAGAAAACGTTCAGGAGACACACTGATAATCGCGCCTTGCTGAGTACGAATGAACGCAGAAAATGGACCCTGATTTACCGATTCCAGTTTTTGATATGCTTGCCACTCGCTGCCTGTGTAAGCGGCGTTAAATCGCTGTGCAAGGTTAATTTGATAACAGTCTCCGGAGCGCAGGTATTCTTGCACCTGTGCAAATTTGTCACTGTAGCTCTCTTTGGTCATGTTCGACTGCCAGTGACCGATAAGCTCGAAGGTATCGCCCGATTTAGGAGATTGCTCACGCAACCACTGATAGCGCTCCTCGACATGGTGACCAACAACATAGGCAGCACTTTCTTTGTGATCAATGATGATAGCCCAATCGAACAAACCAACTGTCATGTCTGGCGTTGATAAATCGTGTTCAGCGATTTCTGGTAGCTGTTCAACTCTGCGGCCTAGGTCGTAAGAAAAGTAACCTAACGCTCCACCAATAAACGGCAGTTCCCCTTCGTAGATATATTCTGGTAGCCATTGCTGTTGCTGTTGCTGAAGCAACGTAAAAGGGTCGGATTCTGAGTTAAACGTTGCCTGAGGATTGACGACCGAAGTGGTGTTGCCGATGGTTGTCAATGTGGCAAGTGGGCTCGTCACTAAAATATCGAAACGGCTGTCGATGTGATTGGGTGAAGCCGAACGTAACAACATCGCCCAGGGCATGTGCTCAATACGGCTGAAGAGTTGCTGAGCAAGGTCAGTATGGTACTTAATCGTTTTGATTTCTAAGCTATTTGGCGCGTTGTTATTCATTTGTGTAATTTGTGACAAAGAGTTCGATCGCTGAATGGTAACAGAGGGAAAGCAAGAGTATCATATTGCGAACCAAAGCCGCTAGACGACGTTAAACAATAAAAATAGCGTAGTTTGTTTTCCTCACACGCTAAATAAGCAAACGTTTTTGTCGCGGATATAAAAGGAAGCATAACTATAACGAGGCATGCAATGACGGTAATTCGTAAGCAAGATGTGATCAGCAGTGTTGCTGACGCACTTCAGTACATCTCCTACTACCACCCTTTAGATTTTGTTCAAGCTCTGGAAAAGGCCTACCACAAGGAAGAGAGCCAAGCAGCAAAAGACGCAATCGCTCAAATCCTAATTAACTCGCGCATGTCTGCCGAAGGCCATCGCCCAATTTGTCAGGACACCGGTATCGTAACCTGCTTTGTGAACGTCGGTATGGGTGTTCAGTGGGACTCTACAGATATGACGGTTCAGCAGATGGTCGACGAAGGTGTCCGCCAAGCTTATACAAATCCAGATAATCCGCTACGTGCGTCAGTTCTTATGGACCCAGCAGGTAAGCGAATCAACACCAAAGATAACACGCCAGCCGTTGTGCACATCAACATGGTTCCGGGCGATAAAGTTGAAATTCAGATCGCGGCGAAAGGCGGCGGTAGTGAAAACAAAACTAAGATGGTGATGCTTAACCCATCGGACGACATCGCTGAATGGGTAGAGAAGACGCTACCTACGATGGGGGCAGGCTGGTGTCCACCGGGTATGCTAGGTATCGGTATCGGTGGTACGGCTGAAAAAGCAGCGGTACTGGCTAAAGAATCTTTGATGGAACACATCGACATTCAAGAGCTTATCGAGCGTGGCCCACAAAACGCAGAAGAAGAACTGCGCCTAGATATCTTCAACCGCGTTAACAAACTGGGTATTGGTGCGCAAGGTCTTGGTGGCTTGACGACAGTTGTTGATGTGAAAATCAAAACGGCACCAACACACGCAGCTTCTAAGCCAGTGTGCTTGATTCCAAACTGTGCCGCGACTCGTCACGTACACTTCACGCTGGATGGTACTGGCCCTGCGGATCTAACACCACCAAAATTGGAAGAGTGGCCAGATATCACTTGGGAAGCGGGTGAAAATACACGTCGTGTCAACCTAGATACAGTAACCAAAGAAGAAGTGGAGCAGTGGAAAACAGGCGAAACTGTTCTTCTTTCAGGTAAGATCCTGACTGGTCGTGACGCGGCACACAAACGCATCCAAACTATGTTGCAAAATGGCGAGGGGCTACCTGAAGGCGTCGATTTTAAAGGTAAGTTTATCTACTACGTGGGCCCAGTTGACGCGGTGGGTGATGAAGCTGTTGGCCCTGCAGGTCCGACAACGTCCACACGTATGGATAAGTTCACCGACATGATGTTAGATGAAACTGGCATCATGGGTATGATCGGTAAAGCGGAGCGTGGTCCTGCAACCGTAGAGTCAATTAAGAATCACAAAGCGGTTTACCTAATGGCTGTAGGTGGTGCGGCTTATCTAGTTGCAAAAGCAATCAAGAAAGCGCGTGTTGTCGCATTCGAAGATTTAGGTATGGAAGCCATTTACGAGTTTGAAGTCGAGGATATGCCAGTGACGGTAGCTGTTGACTCAAATGGCGTAAATGCTCACCAAATGGGCCCAGATACTTGGAAAGTTAAAATCCAAGAGATGGAAGAACAGCTTTAAGCGCTCATAAGAGTGTGAGAAACTGCTGATTTAATTGGCAAACATTTGACAAAGGTGCGCTTCAGTCGCACCTTTAGTTTATATATTCTAATTTTTTATAATGTCAGGAGCGCTCATGCCTCGTTTTGTTCAAATCCTGCAACTGATCATACTCGCAGTGGTCGGTGCTTTTGTCGGTTACGACCTTATTCTTCACGGCATCAGTATTTTTGATGAAAAGTATGTCACCATCACGTTGGTTCTTGCCCTGCTGGTTGAGATCGCACTTTTCGTTATCTATAAGTTAATTGAAGACGACTAGGCAAGGCCCAGTTTGTAACCTTGAAGCCCTTGATTTTTATCAGGGGCTTTTTTGTTCATCTAAGATTAAGATTATATTCATTAGCATGTTCAGTAACTTAAAAATGAAGAGATTGTGAATGAAGAAAATTACACAAGAAGTGAACGACTTTATTAACCGTAGTATGGACTCACATGTCAGAATTGCGGTAACAGGGCTTTCTCGAGCAGGTAAAACCGCCTTCATAAGCTCTTTAGTGAATCAACTTCTTCACACTTCAACACACGATAACTTGCCACTATTAGCAGCCGCTCGCGATAAACGCGTCATCGGGGCCAAGCGTGAACCGCAATCAAACATGATGGTGCCTCGTTTCGCTTATGACGAAGCGATGGAACATATTGACTCTGAGCCGCCTAAATGGCCCGAGCCTACTCGAGATGTCAGTGAAATTCGTTTGGCACTGAAATACAAACCGAACAAAAAAACCAAAAAGCTCTTGAGCAGTAGCTCGACATTGCATATCGATATTATCGACTATCCAGGTGAGTGGTTGCTCGATTTACCCTTGCTGGACATGAGTTTTCAAGAATGGTCAATGACTCAGTTTTCCGCATTGAAAGGCAAACGCAAAGTGTTGGCTGAAAACTGGTTAGACGCCTTAAACCAACTTGACTTGAAGGGCGAACTGAACGAAAAACTGTTGGCTGAAATTGCTGATAGCTACACGCGCTATTTGTACGCCTGTAAAGAGGAAGGCCTGCACTGGGTTCAACCTGGACGGTTTGTATTACCAGGAGAGCTAGAAGGTGCGCCAGTTTTGCAGTTTTTCCCATGTCGATTCAATGCTGATGAAAAAGTAACAAAAGGATCGAATCTGGCGATGCTCAAAGCAAGATACGAAGAGTATCAACAGAAAGTGGTGAAAGCTTTCTATAAACATCATTTTTCTACTTTTGATCGCCAGATTGTATTAGTCGACTGCTTACAACCACTTAACGCAGGCCATGAATCTTTCCATGATATGAGAGATGCGCTAGAGCAGATCATGCACAGCTTCCGTTATGGTCGTAGCAATGTACTCAAGCGTTTGTTTGCACCACGTATCGATAAAGTGTTGTTTGCGGCAACCAAGGCAGACCATGTGACGCCAGAACAACACTCCAATCTCGTCTCACTTCTTCAGCAGATGGTGCATCCGGCATGGCAAAGTGCCTCTTATGAGAACATAGAGATGAGTTGTATGAGCATTGCGTCAATACAAGCGACTCAAACCGGGTTTATTAGCCAGGGAGAGCACTCTGTCCCTGCCATTCAAGGCGTAACAATGGATGAGCAGCCGATGACAGTGTTTCCGGGTGAAGTCCCTAGGAAGCTGCCTAATCAATCTTACTGGGACGAGCAAGGGTTTGAGTTTACTGCCTTTAGGCCACAGGTGTTTTCACAAGATGATCCTTTGCCGCATATCCGGATGGATAAAGCGCTCGATTACTTAATTGGAGATAAGCTGAAATGAGTAAAGAAACAGACTCTCCCCTCAAGAAGAAACAAGTTTTTGAACAAGGTTTCACTCAAGAAAAAGAGCAACCTAAGGAAGTTAATTTAGGCGCACACATTCAGTTTTCTGAAGCTGAGAAATTCGTACCCGCACAAATTGAATCCGTTGAGCAGGAATCTGGAGATGAACACCTGCTAGACGAGGTGATACGTCCCAGAAAGGGCCCTAAATGGTTAGCCAGTGGTCTACTGACTGCCTTTGCGGGCTTAGTTGGTTGGCAATCGATAGATACGGTTATTACCGCTATACAAAGCTCTGATTGGTTGTCACTAGGTTGGGCTGCTTTTGTTACGACTATTGCTGGGTTAGGGATTAGCGCGATTGGTCGCGAGATCTGGAAACTTAGAAAGTTACGTCGTCACTTTAGTGTGCAAGAGAAAAGTGAAGAACTCATGCTTGAGGACAGCGTCGGCAAAGGGAAGTCGTTTTGTGAATTTCTTGCTAAGCAAAGCGGGGTGAAGCAAGAGTCACTTAGCTATGACCGTTGGATAAACAGTATTAATTCTTCACACAGTGACGCTGAAATACTCGATATGTATGATGCGATGGTGGTGGCAGAGCAAGATAAGATCGCAACAAAAATTGTTTCTCAACATGCCACTGAATCGGCTGCGTTGGTGGCGATAAGCCCGCTTGCCGTTGCGGACATGCTGCTGGTGGCGTGGCGCAACTTCAAAATGATCGACAGCCTAGCCCATGTCTATGGTGTGGAACTTGGTTACTGGTCGCGTTTAAAGCTGTTTAAAGCTACCTTAATAAATATGGCAGCGGCTGGAGCGAGTGAACTTGCTATTGATGCAAGCATGGATTTGATGTCTATGGACCTTGCTGGCAAGGTATCTGCGCGCGCAGGACAAGGTTTAGGTGTCGGAATATTAACCGCACGCTTAGGCTTAAAAGCAATGTCACTCTTGCGACCGATTCCTTGGCATCAGGACCGCAAAGTAAAACTGGGTACAATTCGTAAACGGATAGTTGAAAAATTAGCCGCAATAACAATTAAATAGCGCTATTGTGAAGCAAGTATGACTCAGTCTGCTTGACGAGGATCTAGGCTTAAGGGAAACTACTGTCAACTTTTCGTGACACCTCAAGTTAGGGATTCATACGTGCGTCTAGAAGTTTTTTGTGAAGACAGACTGGGTCTGACTCGTGAGCTGCTCGATATTCTCGCTACTAAAAATATCGATTTACGCGGTATTGAAATTGATATAACGGGCATTATCTATTTGAACTGCCCAGATATCGATTTTGATACCTTTAGCGAACTCATGGCTGAGATACGTAGAATCTCAGGCGTGAACGATGTGCGTAAAATTCAATTTATGCCAATGGAGAGGCATAATACCGAGCTTATCTCGTTACTCAATAGCCTGCCCGAACCAGTGTTGTCTATCGACCTAAAAGGTCACGTAGACATGGCAAACCATTCAGCGCTAAGTCTATTTAATTGTGAAGAAGAGGCCATGTTTGGTCATCCAATCGCTTCGTTTCTGCCAAATTTTAATTTCTCTAAGTGGGCAGAGGGCAGCATCACTCGCTACAGAGACAACATCGTGATTAACGGCTTAGATTACACACTTGAAATCATGCCAGTTTACATCACAGATGAATCCAACGAATCCATTCTGGCTAGCGCCGTTGTAATGATTCGTTCTGCTCAAGAAAAACGTCTCTTCGATGATACTTTGCCTCTTCACAACAATTTAGGCTTCGAACACTTTGTTGGTGTCTCTAACAGACATAAAGCGCTGATGGGACAAGCGAAGAAGCTTTCTATGCTTGATCAACCGCTGCTGATTCAAGGTGAAACGGGAACAGGCAAAGAGATGTTGGCGCGTGCCTGTCACAATCGTTCTCACCGTGCAAGTCATCCATTTTTGATTTTGAGCTGCGCATCCATGCCCGATGATGTGGCTGAAACGGAGCTATTTGGTCATGCGCCCGGTTCGTTTAACCATGAACAAGGGCACAAAGGTATTTTCGAACAGGCAAATGGTGGCACTGTCCTGCTCGATGAAATAGGGGAGATGAGCCCGCACCTGCAAATTAAACTGCTGCGTTTGTTACAAGATGGCACCTTCCGCCGTGTAGGGGCAGAAGACGAAATGCACGTCGATGTTCGAGTAATTGCATCTACCCGACATAACCTAGCGGATCTTGCTGAGTCAGGATCTTTCCGTGAGGATCTTTTCTACCGACTCAACGTACTGACACTAACGATCCCATCTCTGCGTGATCGACCAAATGACATTGCACCGCTGCTGGATCTATTCATTTCTAAGTATGTGAAACAACTAGGGGTCAATAAGCCTTCGTTAGATGAAAGCCTGCTGGACCAATTAGCCGCGTATCAATGGCCAGGGAACATGCGTCAGCTTGAAAACATGGTACTAAGAGCCCTGACAGAGTTAGAAGGTAATGAACTGACTGCAGATTTATTTCATCTGCCTCAACTGGAATCATCAGAGTCAGCACTACCAAGCATTAACTTGGATGGCTCACTTGATGAGATTATGAAAGAGTATGAATCACAAGTGCTTGAGCGTCTTTATCAATCATTCCCTTCAAGCCGCAAACTGGCGAAGCGTCTGAATGTGTCGCACACATCGGTAGCAAATAAACTACGTGAATATGGGATCAGAAAAAACTAAATGGAAAGAGTGAGCACACCTCAGCGAGTGTTTGAACAGGATGAGGACATCATCCTACGCACTGCTGAACCTATGGATGGGAAACTGATCTCAGATTATTTCATTGCCAATAGAGAACACTTACGCGAGTGGGAGCCTGTTCGAGAAGAAGCATTCTTCACTGAGTCAGGTTGGACGCAAAAGCTGATCAAGCTGAATGAATTACACAAAATGGGCTTGGGCTACTACATGATTATAACTGAAAGTGAAACAGGCCAGATGCTTGGCACTATTTCCTTCAGTAATATTTCTCGTTTTCCATTTTATGCCTGTAATGTCGGCTACTCTCTTGGCAAAGAGGCTCAGGGTAGAGGAGTAATGACCCGTGCGCTTCAAATGGCCGTCAACTATATGTTCTCAATACAAAACCTTCACCGTATTATGGCAGGCTACATGCCGCGTAATAAGAGAAGTGAGGCAGTGTTGCATCGGGTGGGATTTGTCAAAGAAGGGTTTGCCAAAGACTACTTGCTGATCAATGGTCGATGGGAAGATCATAATTTAACATCACTCATTAATGAAAACTGGAAAGGGAAATAGCATGAGCCGCTTGGAACAACAACTATCTTTATTGATCGAACTGGATCAATTGAAATCCGTACTAAGACGAACGCGTGTAAAAAGTGCAGAAGGGCGTTTAGAAAATAGTGCAGAGCATAGTTGGCATGTTGCGCTCATGGCGATTCTTATGGAAGAACATGCAAATGAGCCCGTTGACATTGCACGTGTCGTTAAAATGCTCTTACTGCACGATATTGTAGAAATCGACGCTGGTGATACGTTTGTATATGACACAGCAGCTTCAAAAGTTCAGGAAGAAAAAGAACTTGAAGCAGCAAAGCGGCTGTTTGGTATGCTTCCTGATGATCAAGGAAAAGCACTGTTTGAGCTATGGCTTGAGTTTGAAGCTGCACAATCGGCGGATGCTAAGTTTGCAAAAGCGTTGGATCGTCTAATCCCAATGCTCTTAAACTATCATAATAATGGTCAGAGCTGGTGTGAGCACGGTGTCACTCGCGAGCAAGCGCTGACGATCAACCAAAAAATTGAATACGGCTCCGAAGCACTGTGGGAAAAAGCACAGCATGTTATCGAAGACGCTACAGAAAAAGGCTGGCTCAAGGCTTGATAGCCAGTATCAACGAGGAAAATGAATGTCGTATCTAACTTTGGATCAATACCAAAGAAAATGGATTTTTACTCATCAATCAATGCCAGTTCCTGAAGAAGATCTGGCAACGATTAAGCCAATGGATCAGGCAAGAGCCGCGCAGTTGTGGAAAGAGAACATCAGCGCACAAAGCCCAGATGCCGATCGTTTAAGTTCTAGTGATTGGCCATCGAAAGAGTCAAACTGGAAAGAAACGGTTGACTGGATGGCGGCTTGGGAAAGCGATGAGCAACCTCTTCCCGAAGAAGTACTGGATTTTTTTGATTGGCAAGATGACGTAACTGTTTATTTTTGCTATGAAAAATACAACATCTTAGAAACCAAGTGGTCAACCTTTAAAAAGCATTGGAAGAACTTTCTGTTCTATGATGACGGTCCAATTGTAATTGGCCGCAGGCGCTCAGAAGCGTTGTGGTTTGACTCCAAGGGTAACGTTAAGTTGGGTTACCGAAAATAATGATGAGCAGGCTACGCCTGCTTTTTGTTTTATGGAGTCGGCGCTAATACGATCATTAGAGTGATCATTTAAATGATCAAAAAAGATCCAAGATCCTTTGTGTTTGTAAAGCCTAACTAGCTGAATAAATTGTGATTCTAAACGCACTTTTAACATTACTTTTTGCGTGGATTATGTAATTTGTTATCATTTTTTGGACAAAAGTACGCCGAACGGTTATTTGTTTTAGTTTAACGAGGTTGCAAGGAAAGTCGTGGATATAAATAAAACACAGCTGCGAAAAGACTTTTATGCCCAGATTAGCAGTCTGCAGGCTTATACGTTGCCGCAAACAAAACCGACACTTTCTTTGTTAACAGAAGAAGAGCTACAAGAGCTTGAAGCAATGTGGATAGCACATTCCGTTTGGAAAACTAAGCAAAACCACTAAGCTATATACCTAATCAATTGTAAAAAACCTCAGGATGGCAAATCTCTGAGGTTTTTTATTGTCATAAAACCAAAATGTTATATTATAACAATTGTGAACTAGCCATTGATTTCTCAGGTTTGAGTCCCCATAGTTAGTCACAGAAACGGTATCTTTAAGATAGAAACTAATAAAGACGTAGATTCAAGTGAGTAGGGATATGGCGGAAGTAAGAGCCAGAGTAAATTTCAAAGTTGGCAATAACAGTGACATTGACGCAGAAATTCTCTCTTTTAGAGGGCTAAAAACCGATAAAGAGCATGTTGCAGTTATTTTTCAACAAGCTGATAAAACCCAATCTACCCCATTGGTACGCATGCATTCTGAGTGTCTTACTGGTGACGTATTTCATTCATCGAGATGTGATTGTGGCGAACAGTTAGATGAAACCATCAACTTTATGGCGACATCAGGGGGAATTATTTTATATCTGCGTCAAGAAGGGCGCGGTATAGGTTTGTACAATAAGATTGATGCTTATGAGCTACAAAGCCAAGGTATGAATACTTATGAAGCGAATAACCACCTAGGTTTTGGCGATGATCTAAGAGACTTCACGGAAGCTGCGCAGATGCTGAATGCGTTGAATGTTAAAAAGATTCGTCTCGTTACCAATAACCCTAAAAAAGTACGTGAGCTTAAAGAACACGGAATTGAAATTGAGTGTGTTGTCAATACTTCCGCGCACTTAAAAGATGGTAACGAGGGTTACCTAAAAGCAAAAGTCTCACATGGTAAACACGATTTAAAGCTTTAAACACTTATGTAACCTATGTTGATAAAGGCCTCACTTATGTGAGGCTTTTTTGTTTCCTGCTTGCAAAAAAAATGTAAGTTTGTATTATCTGCGTTTGATAGTGCAAATGAGAATAATTAGCACTAATGTTTGAAAGTAAGAATTAAGCTCAACAAGGATGCCTTTAATGACCGTTAAATCTCTGTTCGCACCATCTATGGTGGCTTCTATGGTGCTTGCCAGCACATCAGTATTTGCTGGAAACGTAACACAAGACCAAGTAGTGGAACATTATGCGGATATTGCTCATGCCGTATTCTCTGATTCCGTGACAACAGCGAAATCACTTGAACAATCCATCGAATCTTTCCTCGCAGCGCCATCTGCTCAAGGGCTAGAGCAAGTAAAACAAGCGTGGCTGGAATCTCGCGTACCTTACCAACAGTCTGAAGTATTCCGTTTTGGTAACGCGATTGTTGATGATTGGGAAGGCCAACTAAACGCATGGCCATTGGATGAAGGCTTGATTGATTATGTTGCCACAGATTATCAATATGAACTGGGTAACGAAGGGGCTAACGCGAATATCGTTGCTAACAAACAGTTAAAAATCGGTGCAGCGACAATCAACGTAGAGCAGTTAACACCTAAAGCGATTGCAGATCTGAACGAGATAGGTGGTTCAGAAGCGAACGTTGCCTCTGGTTATCACGCGATTGAGTTCCTTCTTTGGGGCCAAGATTTAAATGGCACAAACGCGGGTGCAGGTGAACGTGCTTACACTGATTTCGTGGTGGGTGAAGCGTGTACTAACGGTAACTGTGATCGTCGTGGTGAGTACCTGAAAGCAGCGGCTGAACTTCTTATTCAAGATTTAGAATGGATGGAAAAACAGTGGTCTGCTGATATCAAAGGCAACTACCGTGAAGAGTTGGTCAATGGCTCTGCGGAAAATGGCTTGCGTAAAATGCTGTTTGGTATGGGTTCACTATCTCTTGGTGAATTGGCGGGCGAGCGTATGAAAGTGGCCTTAGAAGCCAACTCGACTGAAGACGAGCACGACTGCTTCTCAGACAACACGCATAACTCTCACTACTACAACGAGCAGGGCATTTACAACGTTTACACGGGTATCTACAAGCGTCAGGACGGCTCGCTACTTTCCGGACCAAGCATGAATGATCTTGTGGCTCAAAAAGACAAGCAAGCAGCGAAAGAGATCCAAAAACAGTTCGATATTACACGTTCTCAGGTAGGCCAGTTGGTTACTTCTGCTGAAAAGAGCGGTCAGTTCTTCGATCAACTTATTGCTTCTGGCAACGTGAAAGGTAACGCGTTAGTGAATGAAACGATCATGTCTCTTGTCGCACAGACGGCGTCAATTGAGCGTGCTGCGAAGATCGTTGGTATTTCTAGTCTAAACCCAGACACAGCTGATCACGAATTCTAATCAATTCTTAAATTTTATAAGGGCTCTATGATGAGCCCTTTTGCTGTTTTTATGCCCTTACTTTTGTTGAGAGTTTTTCTTATTTAGGTAAGGCTTTGTTAAGAGCGATAAAATGAATCTGTATATAAAATCCTCTCTGACCGCGTTAGCTTTTTTGAGTGCTTCTGCACTGGCCTATGATGTGAAATCTGGTGGTGATACGTCAGTTAAAAAAGATGGTGCTAACGCATACTCATTGCCCGCAGGCAATCTACCCATGACCAAAAGGCTGGACTTCAGTGTTGGCAACAGTTTTTTCCGTAACCCGTGGATCCAAGCACCAGCAACTACCGATGCAAGAGATGGATTAGGTCCACTGTTCAACACGAACGGGTGTCAAAACTGTCATATAAAAGATGGGCGTGGCCATCCACCGGAAGAGAATGACTTGCACGCAGTTTCAATGCTAGTGCGCTTAAGCATTCCGGCTATGACTCCAGAGCAAAAGAAAGCGTACATCAAAGACGGCGTGATCCCGGAACCAACCTACGGTGGTCAATTACAAGACTTTGCACTTCAAGATCAAACGCCAGAAGGCCAAATTAAAATCACTTATACCGATGTCCCCGTTAAGTTTACCGACGGAACGGAAGTGATGCTTCGTAAGCCGAACCTCGAAATAACCGATCTTGGTTATGGAAAAATGCACCCTGATACTCAGCTGTCTGCCCGTGTCGCGCCACCAATGATTGGATTAGGTTTATTGGAAAGCATTTCTGACGAAACACTGAACTCATGGGCTGACGAGCATGACGCGGATGGCGATGGCATCTCGGGTAAAACAAACCGAGTGTGGGATGTAGAGAAAAATGACTTTGCGATCGGACGTTTTGGTTGGAAAGCAGGGCAACCGACACTTATGCAGCAAAACGCCGCGGCCTTTAATGGTGATGTTGGTTTAACCAGTAACTTGTTCCCGAATGAAAACTGCACAGCGAATCAAACGATATGTAAAGATTTACCTAACGGCGGCAGTCCAGAAGTGAGTGATAAAATTTTGGATTTCGTTGAATTTTACTCTCAGCACTTAGCCGTACCGATTCGTCGTAATGTCGATGATGCTGAAGTGAAACACGGACAAAAGCTTTTTGCGAATTCAGGCTGTGAAAGTTGCCATAAAACCAACGTGAAAACGGCGAAGAGAGAAGCATTACCCGCGCTTTCAGAGCAGACCATTCATCCATATACGGATATGTTATTACACGATATGGGAGAGGGACTCGCGGACAACAGACCAGAATATCTAGCCAATGGTCGCGAATGGCGTACAGCGCCACTTTGGGGGATTGGTTATACGCAAGAGGTAAATGGTCACACCTATTTCCTACATGACGGACGCGCACGAAACTTAATGGAAGCCGTACTTTGGCACGGTGGTGAAGCGGAAGCAGCCAAACAAAATGTGCTTAAGTTTAATCAAAAAGAACGTGATGCACTGATCGCATTCTTAAATTCGTTGTAAGGGATCAGGATGAACAAGATCACGATATCTATTCTCGCGGCAATCGGCTTATTTGGTTGCCAGTCGAATGATGGCGATCGCAGTCAGGCAGAGCAAACGTCGCATGCGAGCCAAGGCGTTTACGAAGTGGAGTTTGCATCGTCACGTGCATTCTCGCTTCAGACCCACCAGTTGAACCAGGCATTTTCTTCGTTTTGTACAAACGATTCATCCATTGAAGAGCTTCAGAATCAATGGCAAACAGCAATGCTGACATGGATGGCACTGCAAGGCCAAGAGCGCGGCCCTGAAATGGCGCTAGAGCAGAGTTGGAATGTTCAGTTCTGGCCCGATAAGAAAAATACCACTGGCCGAAAAATGGCGATGTTGACTCGGGCAGAAAAGGTTTGGAGCGCGGATGATATCTCAAAGCAGAGTGTGACAGTACAGGGGTTGGGAGCGATCGAATGGCTCCTTTACGATGCAGCGTCCGATTTGAGTACAGATTCCCACGTTTGTCAGACAGGTATCGCGATTACAGAAAACTTGCATCGAAATGCTGAGAAAATCGCTTTTGCTTGGCAAGAAAACCCTTGGAAGTCACTGGATGAGAAAGCGTGGACATCAGAGTACATTGCACTTTTGTCCAACCAGCTTGATTACAGTATGAAAAAGCTAAGCCGCCCATTGGCGAACTTCGGCCAGCCACGTCCTTACTTTGCTGAATCATGGCGTTCAAAGGCGTCAATGCACAACCTCAAAGCAAACATAGAGGCGATGCAGTCTCTGTATTTTGCCCAGGGGAATGGATTGGATAGTCTTTTGAGAGCACGAGGAAAGTCTTCACTGGCGGATTCCATCAAGAATCAATTCGAGATGACGTTGACCACTTGGCCGACAGAACAAAGCTTGTTTGATTTGCTGCAGACAAAAGAGGGATACCGCTTGGCGTATTCACAATTTAATAAGCTCGAACAACTTAAATATCTTATCCATGAAGAAGTCGCGGTCGAGTTGGGTGTCGTCATAGGATTCAATGCAACAGATGGTGACTGATAACACAAGACGCTCTTTGCTAAAGGCGGCAATGTTTGGCATTACCGCGCCCGTTCTTCCAATGGGTTGTGCGTCTATAAAAAATACACACTCACCAGCACTGATCGGGTGCTCAATTAAAGGTCGAGATAAATTTGCAGTCGTTGTGGCTGATGAGCTAGGTCGCCCAATCAGAGAGGTCGCATTACCAGAGCGTGGCCATGGCGTCGCAATAAACCCAAATGTTCACCAAGCGGTTGCTTTTGCAAGGCGACCAGGAACATTTATGGTTGTATTCGACTACCTATCAGGGGAAATGGTTAAAGCCATGCCCGCGTCGACTCATCGCCACTATTATGGTCACGGCGTGTATTCGAATGATGGCCAGTGGCTTTATGCAACTGAGGGTGAACGCGGTACCAGTAGAGGGATCATCGGAGTTTATGATGTACTAGCAGGTTATAAAAAAGTCGCAGAGTTTACAGGTTTTGGCTTAGGTCCACATGAAGTGATTGCCATGCCGGATGATTCTATCGTGATCGGAGTCGGTGGTGTTCATACGAATGGCAGAGAGCCGCTCAACATTGCGACTATGAGGCCCAGCTTAAGCTACCTCAATATGGATGGTGAGCTTATGGAGCAGCATTCGTTGCCTGACAATCACCTAAGTATTCGGCATTTAGCCCATGACGGTGATAAGACCGTACTTTGTGGCCAGCAGTATCGCGGTGAGCCTGACGAGTATCCTTCATTATTGGCGATGCACACACGTGGTGGTCAGTTAGTACCATTTAAAGCAGAACCAGAAGAGTGGGCGCGCTTTAATCACTACATTGCGAGTATTGCAGCGACTGACGAATGGATCTTGGCGACATCGCCACGCGGTAATTGCTATGGCATATGGTCGAAGAAAACTCAGAAATTAGTTGAGCTTGCTTCACTTCCTGATGCATCGGGTGTTGTAGCTAGAGATGGTGAATTCAGAGTCAGCTCTGGAATAGGGCGAGTGATCACTCAGCACTCACCAAGCAGGAAAAGCACAATACATTCAGGCATCCAATGGGACAACCATTGGTCGGCTATTTATACATAAAATATGAGCCAAGGTGCATTTTAATTGGTTTCTTAAAAACAAGTCACGCTGACGTCATCGTTCTCTGCCATACTTTGTTAAAAAGGAATTAAAAGGACAACAATGATGTGGAATTGGAGAACGTGGCTACTAACGGTGTGCTTGTTGCCAGTGTCTGGGTGGGCATCAGAATATTTTGAACAACTCGGCTGGATTGCACCTGACAGTAAACTCACGACTTTAATTAACTATCAGCCTGAACTTGAGCAGCTTTACCAAAGGAATGGTAACCAACTTATTTGGTTCGATTTACAACAGGGGAGCAGTTTAGAGTTTCAATTAGAAGTTATTCAGCGTGCTGGCTTTAGCCCTTTGTTCGCGCGTCAGTTGAGTTATCTGCAATATTACAGAAAAAGTAATCGTTGGTATGAATATGACCTTCTCGCCACGGATACGTTACTTCTTTACCTAAACTACGCAGAAAAGGCCAAAACAGAAGGTAAGGATTGGTTTTTTGGTAAGAAACTGAAACACCCAGTTCGACCAGTATTGGACAGTAGTTTGCTTGCCTTGGAAAGAGCGATAAGTAGTCATCAACTGGCAAGTATTATCGAGACATACACGCCTGATTCTTCCGATTATAAGCAGTTAATAGAAAGCTATTTGGCTCTGATTAAGTTTCAAAAGCTTGAACGACCTTTGTATACACAGGATGGCTTAAAGAGAGAAGGGGATACCCTCGAAAACAGAGATATCCTGTTGTCTAGAATGGACATTGTTGATGTGGATCTGGGTGAGGTGCGTCGAGATATTACCTGGTATGACGATACCCTTGAATCTGCCGTTAAACAGTTCCAACGTTTACATGGTTTGACGCCCGATGGTGTGATAGGGCCTAAAACAATCAAGTGGTTAAACTTACCGATTGATAAGCGATTAGGTCAGCTAGCACTGAATGCGGAGCGTGCGCGCTACTGGCCCGAAAATAGAGACACCATCATCGTGGTCAACCTCCCAAGCTACGATATGAAGTATTGGTTCGATGGAAAAGAAGTATTTGAATCTAAAGTCGTCGTGGGGAAAAAAGCCCGTCCTACGCCAGTGATGGTGACCAATTTAAACGCGCTGATTCTGAACCCGACTTGGAATGTACCATGGAAGATCATGGTGGAAGATATTATTCCTAAAGTGAAAAATGACCCTATGTACTTATATAAGCAGAATATAGAGATCTTACCGAAATGGGGTTCATCGGAACGAATCGATCCAACAGAGATTGATTGGGCAAGTGTGAAGCCGAAAGCCTTTCCTTACCGCATGACTCAGCGCTCGGGATATCGTAATGCGCTGGGTTTATACAAATTCAACACACCAAATAATCGCGCTATTTATTTACACGATACGCCGAGTAAAAGCTTGTTCCGCCGAGAGCAACGCGCATTTAGTTCTGGTTGTATTCGCGTAGAGAATGCCGATGTGTTTGCCAATAGGCTACTTTCCTCACAAGGTATTTCGACGAATAAAGTCGCTGAGGCCAACGACCAGTCAAATAAGGCGATCCCTTTACGCAAAAGAGTCCCCGTGCATATCATCTATCAAACTGCTTGGTTTGAAGGCGGCAAAACCCACTATAGGGAAGATATTTACCGCTTAGACTCTTTGAGCCATTCGAAAGGTTAATCTTCGCGAAAAATGACATACTCGGTGCCAAACGATTTTTATCAGCTTGTTCAATAGGTAAGCAAAAAATTTGTGCTTAGTATGTCATTTGTGCACGTTTTATGCATTTGCACTTCATATAAGAGTTAAGTAAGGTGTCGCGTTAACACCTTTTTGATAACGAATTGTGAAGGCATTGAGCAGTGAATTATTCTCGTAGAGACTTTCTTAAATTGACGGGCAGTGGGCTTGTTGTCGCAAGCTGTGCGCCAAGTGTGGCTTTGGCCTCTTACCCAGATCTTCGCCGCGAGCTAGCATTAAATAACATCAATACAGGTGAAGCACTCGAAACATGTTACTTCGATGGTCAGAAATACGTGAAACAAGAGTTGTCGCGTATCGATCATTTGTGCCGTGATTATCGTCGAGATGAAGTTCACCCTATGGACAAACACCTATTTGACCAAATCTCTTTGATCCAATCAGAGCTAGGGGTAGAAGCTGAAGTCTTAGTCATTTCAGGTTACCGCTCACCTGCCACTAACGAATCGTTACGATCAAAATCCAGTGGCGTTGCCAAGAAAAGCTACCATATGCTTGGTCAGGCCATCGACTTTCGTTTAGACGGCGTTTCTCTTAAAACACTGCGCGATGCCGCGATCAGTCTTAAAGCTGGTGGTGTTGGATACTATCCTCGCAGTAACTTTATTCATATCGATACGGGTCCTGTTCGCTACTGGTCTTAATGATTCGGTTGTGTAGATTAGGACATAGTCGAATGCGTTAAGCTGGTTAAACACGAGGTTGTCAAAGGCTTTGGCAAATGTCATAGTTCTGCCAGTTATGATTGTTATGAAGGTCTATTTATGTCATTGAAGTATCAAGTTGTTCCAGTCACTGCATTTTCGCAAAACTGCTCTATTGTATGGTGCGATGAAACCATGGAAGGGGTTGTGGTTGACCCGGGTGGTGATGTAAAACAGCTTGCGATGATCATCAAAGAACTCGGTGTTAAAGTGGTGAATTTAGTACTTACTCATGGGCACCTCGATCACGTGGGTGGGACAGAGCCTTTAGCAGCTGAGTTAGGTGGTGTCGATATTGTGGGCCCACATAAAGACGATAACTTCTGGTTACAAGGTCTAGAAAATCAAAGCCAAATGTTTGGTTTTCCACTGACTAAAGCCTTTGAGCCGACTAAATGGCTAGAAGAAGGAGATCAGGTTCACTTTGGCAATCAGGTATTGGATGTGATCCATACACCAGGCCACACTCCAGGCCACGTGATACTGTTTAGCCAAGAAGCCAAGCTCGCGTTTGTTGGTGATGTTCTGTTTAATGGCTCGATTGGTCGTACGGACTTTCCGAAAGGGGACTTTGATACCTTAATCCACTCAATTAAAAGCAAACTGTGGCCACTAGGTAAAGAGGTTCGATTTGTACCAGGACACGGTCCTGAGTCCACATTTGGCCATGAGCGCGCATCAAACCCATTCGTGGCGGATGAAATGCCTCTGTACTAATCCAGTTCGGATAAAACGTTTGAAATGGTCGCTAATGCGGCCATTTTTCGTTTACGGATTTAAGATTTATTCCGGTTCAGCAGCGGCTAAGTACCTTCTGGTTAGGCCGACAAACTCTTCTGGGGAGCGGTCTAAATCATGAGTCGATATAAAGATGTCATACCCATAATACCGCCTTTGGTATTTCATGCGGTTGGCGAGCATTGCTTGCAGACCATAATACACCTCTCCATTTGAACTTCTGTAGGGTTTAGCATCGAGCACAATGTCTTCAAATTGAATCTCCTTTTGGTGCTGCTTGGCGCCTAAGTAGAGTAGGGCTCGTTGGCTTAGTAACAACTCTGTCGCGATTCGGGGACAGATACTTGAAAGGTATGGTGTGTAGTGTTTCAGTTTTATTCCTATCCACGGTAAAGGAGTTTGCCAGCCATCTTGGTCATACTGGCAGATACCGATTTCACTGATGTTGCTCCATTTCACCACCCAGCCTCCTTTGAATAGATGTTGCTGGAAGTGGAATGGGGTTAACGTATAGCAAACCGTCGCTTTTTTTATCATCAGATAACCAAACCCCAGGACGGATAAAACAGTAATGGTGGTCAAAAGAGATTGTTGCCAGCCCGGAGAAAAAATAAATAGAAACAATAGAACAATCACAAGCATCCCCATCATCAACTTGATGATGGGAGAGTTTAGGTTTAGTGGCTGATTACTTAAGTGGAGTGTTTGCATATCTCGCTCTCTATTAATAATAGTCAAACCTCTGTTTATTTATTCAGTACTCTAAGAATTGAACTTCGTTTGCCTGATTAAATTGTAGTCTGATAACGGCATATCGCGCATTTTTGCCCGATTAAGCTGCCCATGCCCTGTAAATGGCTGCAAAATTTTGGTATAAATCGCGCTTCAAATTTTCACCACTGCTCCGTATGCAGTGAAATGGAGAAATACTCGATGAGACTTGCTCATAAGCGCAAAGTGCAGATGAAACTGCAAAAGCGTATTAAGGCAACTGTTGCAAACATTGAAGCAACTAAGAAAGCTAAGCCTGAAGTTGAGAAAAAAGTAGCTGTAAAACCAGCAGCGGAGAAAGTTGTAGTAGCCAAAGCTGCTGACGTTGCTCTAACGCCAAAACAACAACAAGTTCTTGATATCGTTGTAGCGAATGCTGAAGGTATCAATCCAAAAGGTATTGGTCTGGCAGCAGGCCAGGAAGATGCTAAAGCCGCTTCATGGGCAACTGGCGCTCTTAAAAAGCTTCTAGAAGAAAACCTAGTGGTAAAAGAGCAGCTAGCAGGTAACAAAGTTATCTACAAAGCGCTATAAGTGCTGCTGATTAACCTAATTGTTTGCAATTAGGGATATCTCTTTAAGAGCCTCGATTTATTCGAGGCTTTTGTCTATCTAGCCTTAGTTGAGCGTAAACTCTATAAGTGTCACAGAAATGCTATATTTCTCCCTATCTTACCTCCAAGAATTCAACTAAGTATTCTCTCCCTACTAATTACTTTCCTCTTTATAAGTAACCTGTTGAACTATCTATATTTCTCCATTTTGGAGTCTATTGAGCTACGTATTAATACGTACTTCTTTAGTCTAACGGCAGTAGTGTTTGTTAAATGCTTTCCGTGTTCACGCTGATTTCTTATTTCATCGACTTGTTTCATTCTGTACTCGAAACAGAAACTGCCTACAAAGGTATGTCGCTTAACAAAGGATGTGAACATGAGTTTAATCAAGCAATCTTTAAAACGTGTGCTGAAAGGAACGGCGATGGCAGCAGCGTTAGCTGTTATGGCTACGTCAGCAAGTGCTGCAGAAAAGGTGTATCGCCTAAAATTGGCTGAAACTTGGGGGCCTAACTTTCCTGTCTTTGGGGATGCCACAAAAAACATGGCTGCGATGGCTGAAAAAATGTCGAATGGTCGCCTGAAAATTCGTATCGATTCGGCAAATAAACACAAAGCGCCACTCGGCGTTTTTGACATGGTGAAGTCTGGACAGTACGACATGGGCCACTCGGGCTCTTACTACTGGAAAGGTAAGGTGCCAAACACGCTTTACTTTACCTCTATGCCCTTTGGTATGACGCCGTCTGAGCAATACGCATGGTTCTACCACGGTGGCGGTATGGAGTTAATGGAGAAGGTGTACTCTCCACATAACTTACTCTCTTTCCCTGGTGGTAACACCGATGTGCAGATGGGCGGATGGTTCCAGAAAGAGATCAACTCGCTAGAGGATCTGAAAGGCCTGAAAATGCGTATTCCTGGATTTGCAGGGGAAATTCTCGCTGAGCTAGGTGCGAAACCAACCAATATTGCCCCAGGTGAACTTTATACTTCGCTTGAGCGTCGTACGATCGATGCACTAGAGTGGGTCGGCCCATCTCTTGACCTTCGCATGGGCTTCCACAAGATTGCGCCTTACTACTATACAGGTTGGCACGAGCCGGGTTCAGAGCTTCAATTCCTAGTGAATAAGCGTACTTGGCAACGTTTGCCAGAAGACCTGCGTGAGATCCTGCGCGTAGCAATGCGTACAGCAGCCTACGACATGTACACGCAAGCAACACACGAAAGTGGCAAGAACTGGGTATCTATCAAGTCGGAGTACCCAAATGTTCAGGTGAAAGATTTCCCACCACAAGTGATGCAAGCAATGCGCGATGCCAATGCAAAACTACTTAAGAAGCATGCAGAGGAAGATGAACTGGCGAAAGAGATTCAAAAGTCTCAAGCCGATTACCTGAAGCAAGTTCGTGCGTGGACAGATATTTCTCACCGAGCGTATCTGAATACACAAGCGGCACAAGGTCAGTAATCTGATATAGCAAAAAACAAAAGGTGGCAATGTCACCTTTTGGGAGCCCAAGAAAATTCATAATAATAATTGCGCTACCGACTTGAGTAGCGCAAATCACAATTCCAGGGAGTAGGGAATGAGAAGTCTGATATATATCGAGCGGTTGTTTAATCGCTTCGGCGACTTTCTAGGATGGTTATCTAGTGTGTTGTTCATCTTGTTACTCGCAAACGTGGTTTACGATGTTGTGATGCGTTATGTCTTCAATGATGTATCTATTGCGTTTCAAGAAATGGAGTGGCATCTATTTTCAGCCGTTTTCCTATTAGGTGTACCGTATGCCATAAAAGCTGGTGGCCATGTTCGTGTTGACTTGTTTTATGAGCGTTTGTCTCACAAAGCGCAGGCGATCATCGATTTGATCGGTACGGTTTGTTTCTTACTGCCGTTTTGCTTACTCGTTGCCTGGTTCGGTATTGATTTTGCTAAAGAAAGCTACGCTTTGGGTGAAACATCCGGCGATCCTGGCGGGCTACCTTACCGATGGATCATCAAAGCGATGATTCCACTTTCCTTCTTCTTTATGGCGGTAAGTGGTGTGGGCATGTTTCTGCATTCATTGAACAAAATCGTCAATCCCCATTTATTGCACGCCAATGTCGACAAGCAGTAGGAGTCGCCCATGATCGGTATAGTAATGTTTTTTGTGGCCTTGTTTGCTTTGCTACTTGGCTTCCCTGTTGCGTTCACGTTTGGTGGTATTGCACTGATATTTGGTGTTTGGGCAGAAGGTATAGAGATGTTTGCCTTTATGCCTTACCGAATCCAATCCATTATGGAAAACACCGTACTGATGGCGGTTCCATTGTTTGTCTTTATGGGGCTAGTCCTGCAAAAGACACGCCTTGCAGAGCAGCTGCTTGAATCAATGGGACGACTGTTTGGTGGAGTGAGAGGCGGCATCGCGATTTCAACCGTTTTAGTGGGGGCGCTGCTGGCGGCCTCTACTGGTGTGGTGGGTGCTTCTGTGGTTGCGATGGGGCTTATCTCATTGCCTGTGATGCTTAAGTACAATTATGACAAAGGGTTAGCGTGCGGTACGATTTGTGCATCAGGCACTTTGGGTCAAATCATTCCTCCTTCTATCGTTTTAATTCTGCTGGGTGATGTACTTGGCGTTCCGGTTGGCGACCTTTTCCAAGCTGCGGTTTGGCCTGGAATAGTCTTAGTTGGTGCTTATGTCATTTATATTCTTATCTACGCGAAACTAAATCCAGAAGCAGCGCAGCCAATTCCTAGCGATGGTTCAATTAGCCGTAAGCAAGAAATTATGACAGCGCTTAAGGCGATCATTCCACCACTGGCATTGATTGTCGTGGTACTTGGCTCTATCTTCGCGGGTATAGCCACACCGACTGAATCGGCGGCTCTAGGCGGCGCAGGTGCTATTGTTCTGGCCGTTCTTTACAAGCAGTTTAGCTGGGGGATGGTGTTTGATGCCTCAAAAGAAACCGTCAAAGTAACAGCAATGGTATTTGCAATATTGCTGGGCGCAACGGCGTTCTCGATGGCATTTACTTATACAGGTGGTGATTACCTAGTGGAAGAGTGGATGCTTCAGTTGCCTGGAGAAAAATGGGGCTTCTTGATCATTACGATGCTGGTTATCTTGGTGCTGGGTTTCTTCATCGACTTTGTAGAAATTTGTTTCATCATTGTGCCTATTTTGGCTCCAATCGCCGAGATCTTGGGTATCAATATGACTTGGTTTGCGATCTTGATTGCGATGAACTTACAGACATCCTTCTTGACACCACCATTCGGCTTTAGTCTGTTTTATCTGAAAGGTGTCGCGCCCGCATCGGTAACCACCAGAGATATTTATCGAGGGGTGATGCCATTTATCGCCATTCAAATTGTCGTGCTTGCTAGCTTGTTGGTTTTCCCGGAATTCTACGGAATGTGACCGCTTAGTTACATAAACTTAACAGCTATTGTTATAGTGAAGCTGCTTATCGCAAGGTAAGCAGCTTTTGTGTATTAAAGGGAATAGAATGCATCTACAAGCAAAGCTGATATTGCTGAGTTTATTACCATTGCTGCTTGTTACGGCAATGACCAGCTGGATATCCATCTATCAGGCGCAAACGCTCGGTGAAAATGAAGTCGAGCTTTTCAGGGAAGGTCTAATAAAGTCCAAAGAAACGGCGTTAAAAGATAGAGTTGACTTGGTTATTGATGCCATCTCGCATATTTATAACGATCCGTCCATCCCGGAGGAGATCGCTAAACAGCGAGTTAAAGACATGATCGATGAGCTTCGTTATGGCAAAGATGGCTACTTTTTTGTTTATGACAGTAGCGGAACTAATTTGGTCCATCCGATTATTCCCGAGCTTATTGGACGTAACTTGATCGACTTACAAGATGAGAATGGCGACTACTTGATTGAAGCGCTGTTACATCAAGCTCAAAGTGGTGGCGGGTTTCATCAATACTTGTGGCAAAAGCCTTCGACCGGAGATAGCGTACCAAAACTCAGTTACGCGGCATGGTTAGACAAATGGCAGTGGATGATTGGCACAGGCCTTTATGTGGAAGACATATCCACCGAAGTCAGCCGGCTTCAAGAAGAAATTAATACCAATATCGAAACGACCTTTTTTACTGTGGTCGTCATTGTGATTGTGACTGTCGCGGTCATTTTGGTGATCACGCTAGCGGTCAATTTGCATGAACATCGATTAGCCGATCGGAGCTTGAAAGAGTTGGCACATAAGACGGTCATGTTTCAAGAAGACGAGAAAAAGCATTTAGCCAGAGAGTTACACGATGGCATTAACCAGCTGTTGGTATCGAGTAAATGTCATTTAGACTTACTAAGTAGCAAGATTGAACAGCCAGAGTTGCGTGTACATTTGAGTCAGTCACAGAATTCACTGACCACAGCGATTAATGAAGTTCGCAACATATCACATCAGCTTCGCCCGAGTGCGTTGGACGATATCGGTTTACAAGCAGCGATGAGCAGTTTGTTACAAGACTATCAAGCCCATTCAGGGGCGCAGATTGAAGCGTCATTATCGACGCAAGCAGGTAAGCTGAAATCAGAAGTCGCTACAACCTTATATCGCGTTGCACAAGAATCTTTGACCAATATAGAAAAGCACGCCAATGCCACCAAAGTGAGTGTTATTTTGCAGCAGATGGGGAATATGTTGCAGCTTATCATTCGCGATGATGGGATGGGTTTTGATGTGAATACTGCGATAAGAAGTGACGGTATTGGCCTAAGAAATATGCGTGAGCGTGTGGAGTTTATCGGTGGAGACTTCGAAATAGAGAGTGAACCGGGCTTTGGTACTGAAATTACGGTTCTTTTACAGTTGGATGGTTTGGTGTATGGATAACACAATCAAAGTGGTGATCGTAGATGATCACCAAGTTGTAATTGATGGATTTATTGCGCGCTTGCAGATAGAACCAGAGATCGAAGTGATTGGTAAAGCAAGTAATGGGCTAGATGCCGTAAACACGGTGCGTGAGCTGAAGCCAGATGTAGTTTTAATGGATGTCAGCATGCCTATTATGAATGGGATAGAAGCGACAAGTTTGATCCGCGAGGAGAATCCAAACGCGAAGGTGTTGATGCTGACAATGCATGACAACCGTGAATACATCATGAAAGTGATGCAGGTTGGTGCAGTGGGCTATATGTTGAAAGAAATCAGTGCGGAGAAAATGGTACAAGCGATTAAAACCGTGAATCAAGGCTCGACGTATTTTTGCGAATCGGTTACTCAGACTCTGTTTTCTCAAGAGGTTCAGCCCGCAGCACACAAGCCAAACCCGCTGAGTCGACGTGAAGAAGCGGTGCTTAAGTTAGTCGCTCAGGGACATAGTAGTAAAAAAGTGGCATCACTGCTCAATATTAGCTATCGCACGGTAGAAACCCATCGTCAGAACATTAAACACAAGCTGGATCTGCACAGTACAGCTGAGTTGGCGAAATATGCAGTTGAGAGAGGTTTAGTAAATTAGGCGAGAATGATAATTAATGTTATTATCCTCGGGTTTTTATCTATGCAACAAGTACAATGAAATATCCAATTAACCAACATCAACACTACCATGCTCACATCTATTTTGACCAAGATAGTAGTGATTTCGCCTCTTCGCTTAGAGATCGTATTGCGACTGAGTTAAATATGCCGGTTGGCAACTTCCACCAAAAGTTTGTTGGTCCGCACCTTAGGTGGAGCTTTGCTGTCGAATTCGATTCTAGTGAGTTTGATAAACTGATCCCGTGGCTAGACGCAGAAAGAGGGGAGCTGTCCGTATTAGTGCACGCATTAACCGATGATGACTACAAAGATCACACGGATTATGCGTACTGGCTGGGTGCGGAGGTAGAACTTAATCTAACGCGTCTTTAGGTACCATAACGAACTCTTGTCGTAAGGGTAAATAAGCTGATTTGAAGTGAGAGAGAATAATTCTGTATAAGGCTGTTCTTAGTCTTACGGAATCTTTTTCACCAATGAATCAGCTTATTGATGCTCTATTTACCCATGGTTACTACGTTTGGGATGACTTTATGTCTGCTCAAGACGTATCACGCTTGAGAGATTGTATCCCAGAGAACTGGAAGCAAGCCCGTATTGGCCGAAATGAAGAGGTTGTACGTGAAGCAACCATTCGAAGTGATAAAATCCATTGGCTAAATAGCGATATGGAAAAGCCTGTCAGTGACTTTCTGACACAGATGGAAGCGCTACGTCTTGAAGTGAATCGACATTTTTATCTTGGCTTATTCGAATTTGAAGCTCACTTTGCCAAGTATGAACCCGGTGACTTTTACCAAAAGCACTTGGACAGCTTCCAGAATAACCGCAACCGTAGGCTGACCATCGTTTTTTACTTAAATGAAAATTGGGCTGAATCCGATGGCGGTGAATTAGTGATTTACGATTTGGATAACAATGAACTGGCAAAGGTCGCCCCTAGAGCAGGTCGATTGCTTGTGTTCTTTTCTGAGCAGTTTCCACATGAGGTTTTACCAACAAATTCAGAGCGTTTTAGTATTGCTGGTTGGTTTCGCGTCAATGGGGTTACCGATCAACACCTTGATATCGCGACCTAGAACCTTGTTTTTACTCCTCAATAAACTGCGAATCGTTTTATTCGTCCGCAGTTTATTTCCTGCGCAGCAACCCCTTACACACTAAAAACAGAAATGACAGTTCTCCTCATTAAGGCCAAACCTGCCCAGACGGCTATGAATGTGGTGTTCGCCTTCTTTCTGACCCATTTTGTATCCCTTATCTAATTCTTTAATCTTCATTGTCAGTCGCTTTACGCTAAAGCCTTCTGGTGGTGCTATCACTCGGATAGTCGCATCGGCTGGTGGATTCCGAATGAATGCCAGAGAGCGATTGTAGTGCTCAGATCGGCTTGCCATTGCTTGCGCTATCTTAGGATGTTTGGCGAACACACGCTTTAAGACCCAAGAATACTTTGTTTCCGGCATCTCGTAGCTTAAAGGGTGGGACAAAACAACGGTAATGTCTCGGGCACCGCGTCGATATGCTTCCATTACAGGAATAGAGTCTGCTACTCCTCCATCCGTATAGCAACCACCGGAAAAGCAGGGCGTTTGTTTATAGGCTACGGGCAAGGCACTGGTCGCCTCTAAGACTTGATTGAGGTTATCTAGGTTAACCCTGTAATAATCAGCTTCTCCTGTGTCGACATTGGTTGTCGTTGCTAGCATTGGGGGGCTACTAAGAAAGGCATCTGTATCAATAGGAAACCGTTTCTGAGATTCCTCAACCAACCATTTTACGTCTACAAGGTCACCTCCTTTGATAAAACGGGCAGGGTTATAAAATGCCTGGTCAGTAGCCAGAGTCGTGATAACTTCGTAACTACGCCTTTTTTGTTTTGAGAGGTAACCAACCAAGTTTGAAGCGCCAGCTGAAACGCCAACAGTAAAATCAAATGGGTAGTAATTTTCTTCTATAAATGTGTCTAGTACGCCCGCGGCAAAAATGCCTCGCATCGCGCCACCTT
This sequence comes from Vibrio nereis NBRC 15637, assembly GCF_001591105.1. Taxonomy (GTDB): domain Bacteria; phylum Pseudomonadota; class Gammaproteobacteria; order Enterobacterales; family Vibrionaceae; genus Vibrio; species Vibrio nereis. The sequence continues at coordinate 439,563 of NZ_BCUD01000001.1, forward strand.
CTACAACTAGTGCTTTCATTGACTTTTATCCGTGAATATTTTCCTTTAGGTTACTCAACCAAAGACACGTAAGAAAATCGGTTCTATATATCACTTTGATAGGCATGATCTCAGATAGAAAATAGCTATCGAGTAGATGAAACAAGCTGGCCCGTCATTTAAATATTAGGGGAAGTGCTCCGAAGTGAACAGCTTGCTAAATAGTGATAAACAAAGCAGTTTTAATACATAGTGCTGTATAAAATTACATGGCTTATTGACGAGTCTGCTGCATTGTCTATACTGTTTGTATAAACAGGTAAAGGAGGTGGCATATGTTATGGGAAACCATTGAACGCGTTAACCGCCTACGTCAAAAGGCGTTATCAGATCCAGAGTTTATTCAATCAGCAAAAGCACATGAGAAAGCAATCAAGCACCAAGAGGATTGTTGCCATTCAGAAAAGCGCAAACGCGGTAAAAAGGCCAAAGCTAAGTCATTGGCTGATGTGTATAAGCAAGTAGAGTTTTCCGAGGATGAGCGTCATCACTAGTGCGCTTAATGAAATTCATGTTTATAGCAATTCAAATGTGTTTATGGGCAGCCTAAAGAGGCTGCCTTTTTCATATCTCTAGCAGATATTCCCTCTATGTATAAATATCAACATAAATAAGATAAATAGTCACAATTTTTAATGATGGATATTTATACTGTTTGTATGGTTTTTGAGTCATTTTGTGGTGGAATATCCCAAATCTTTTATATTATTTGGTTTTTAAGAGAGGTTTTGTTTTTAATGTTCAGCCTTAAATTACTATAATGTGCGACGAGGTTTGATCGGTGACAATGAAAGTTTTCTTTTCCCCTTTATCTCCGAGAGCTAGCTCACACGAGCTCTGCCTGTCACGCTAGATTAAGCGTAGAATGCCTCTACTGAAAATAGCAACCTGTTACACCGGATAATTATAATGGATAACAAATTAGGTCTAAGTTCGCTTACAGCTATCGTCATTGGCTCAATGATAGGTGCTGGGGTTTTTAGCTTGCCACAAAATATGGCCTCTGTTGCCAGCCCTGCCGCTGTCATGATTGGTTGGACAATTACAGGGATTGGCATGATTTTTCTTGCTCTCTCGTTTCAAAAACTGGCATTTCACAGGCCTGAAATAGACAGTGGAGTCTTTGGATACGCTAAGGAGGGGTTTGGTGACTTTGTCGGCTTCTGCTCTGCATGGGGGTACTGGCTCAGTGCTATGTTGGCGAATGTTTCATACCTAGTTATCGTGTTCAGTACGCTAGGTATGCTCTTCGATACGCCAGATTCAGTGATTTTTGGGCAGGGTAATACTTGGGTATCTACCTTAGGTGCATCTTGTTTGCTTTGGATGGTGCATGCGCTGGTGTTACGTGGGGTTTCGACCGCTGCTTTAATCAATATGGTGACAACGTTTGCAAAACTAGTTCCTCTATTAATCTTTGTATTCTGTGCATTTGTGGCGTTCAGCTGGGACACATTTTTTCTAGACTTCACGGGTCTTCATTTTGGTGCAGAGCACGATCTTCTTTCTCAAGTAAAAAGCACCATGCTGGTGACGGTGTGGGTGTTCATTGGTATTGAAGGGGCGGTGGTTGTGTCGGGCCGCGCTCGTAACCGCAAAGATATCGGTAGGGCAACGATTCTTGGTTTACTGACTGCGCTGGCTATTTATGTGTTTGTTACGCTGCTTTCAATGGGGGTTATCAAGCCAACGGAATTAGCCGAATACCAAAACCCATCAATGGCTAAGGTTTTGACTCACATTCTAGGCCCTTGGGGTCAGTATATTATTAGTGTTGGTTTGTTGATCTCTGTATGTGGCGCGTTTTTAAGTTGGACGGTACTGGCGTCAGAAGCTCCTTATCTGTGTGCGAAAGAGAAAATGTTTCCTAAAGCGTATGCCAAGCTCAATAAAGCAGGAAGCCCAGTGAAACCGCTGACCTTGACGAATATCTGGATCCAAGTATCTCTGATAGTTGTTATGTTTGCTGGCAGTACGTACGACACCTTGTTGATCATCGCCTCAGAGATGATATTAGTACCGTACTTTTTAGTCGGCGCATTTGTGTTAAAGCTCGCGATACAAGAAAAGAACAAGGGCAGCTTACTTCTTATCGGACTAGGGGCCACCGCTTATGGGGTCTGGCTGTTATACGCGTCTGGCCTTAACTATCTCATGTTATCGGCGGTGTTATACGTCCCTGGACTTTATTTCTATATTCAAGCGAAGAAAGAGCAAGGTATTGACCCGTTTGAAGGTAAAGAAAAAATAGGCGCTTGTGCTTTAAGTATTGTAGCTGTGGTAGCGGTCGGGATGATGTGGAATGGCGCATTAGGCGTTTCACTATAATCACAGAGCCCCTCATAACGAGGGGCTTTTTGTATTTCAGTGTGATTGAACGCAGCTAAAGTGGTGGTTCACGCTGTAGCAAAGTGAAGTATTGTTGCTCAATTCGTTATCTGGTCTGAGTTTATTGCACCTTAACGGCACTAATTTTAGAAATGTACAAAGTAATTTGGTATAAACGTACTCATTAAAGTTGATAAGCCTGAAGATAAATCAACAATTTAGAATAAGTTGCAAATAAGAGTAAGCTAACGTCAGGCGGTTTAAGGAACAGTGAGAAAAGGAGCGCAATGATGAGTGCCGTAGAAAATAAGCGACAATTCTACCGCCTTAAATATCCTCCAGGTGCTAGGCCAAGTGTCTGGTTTTCAAAGCAGAGGTACTGTGTTAGTGAGGTATCTGAAGGTGGGATTCGGGTCATATTGAAAGAGCCATCCGCACTTCAGATCGGTTTTGCAATGGCGGGTGTGCTTTCTCTTCAAAATGATAGTGATGTCAGTATTGTAGGGGACGTCTTTCGATTTGATGGGCATGAAATGGTCATAAAGCTTGATAAAGGACCATCATTTAAACATATGGTTGACGAGCAACGTTATATTCGCAGTAAATATCCCGCGTTTTATGATCGCCTCCGAGGCAAAGTCGCTTAAGCTGCAGACAGAGCATTAAAAAGAAGCCCGCCAATTTCGGCGGGCTTCTTTGTATTTGGGTGTTATACCTTAAATCGAGCCATTAGGTTATCTAGGCTCTCACACTGTTCAGACAGTGCGATACACGCGTTTTCTGAGCTGCTAATCATTTCAACCATGTGGTTGCTGTTATCAAGGATTCTAACAACATTGTTGTTTACTTCTTCACTCACGCTATTTTGCTCACTTGCGGCGGTGGCAATATGAGTATTCATTTCGTTCATAAGCGAGATAGAAGACATGATTTCTTTTAGAGATTCAGAGGCGCTGCTCGCGCTGACAATAGTTTGTTGACCACTTTCTTTACTCGCTCCCATGACTGCGACTGCTTGGTGAGCACCTTCTTGCAGTTTTTCAATCATCAGCTGAATTTCACCTGTGCTGTCTTGAGTACGGCTTGCAAGTGAACGAACTTCGTCTGCAACGACTGCAAATCCGCGCCCTTGTTCACCAGCGCGTGCGGCTTCGATAGCAGCGTTTAGGGCAAGTAGGTTTGTTTGGTCGGCAATACCACGGATAACATCTAGGATAGAGGCGATGTTGCCTACATCCGAATCTAGGTTATGGATAACCTGGCTCGCGTTATCAATTTCGTCCGCCAGAGTTTCAATTGAAGAAACCGTGCTATTAAGAGTACGTTCGGTATTCGAGGCTTCATCATTGGCTTTCGTGCTTGCTAATGCAGCCTCTTCCGCATTTGACGCTACGGTTTGGCTCGTTGCCTGCATCTCGTTGACTGCGGTGGCAACCATTTCACTTTCTTGCTGCTGGTGCCCAGAGAACTCGGCAACCGATTGAGTCAGTGATTTTATGTTTTCCATCTCAGCTCGTACAGCATTAGAAGAGATAATGACTTGGCCAACCGTCTCGTGAATACGCTCCACAAAGTGGTTAAATGAATTCGAGAGTTGTCCTAATTCGTCGCTGCTTTGTACGGTGATTCGTTTTGAAAGATCACCATCGCCAGTGGCAATGTCTTTCATCGCCTTGTTGATTCGATTGATCGGAGTCAGTACCAAGCGGTGTGCAATCCAGAATGAAATCGCCACAAGTATTACAGCGATGAACGAACCGATTTCTAGCACTAATTTGCTGGATGAAATCGATGCCGCAGATTGTTTACGCAGAGATAGTTGAAGTTCTTCAACGTCGGCACGTATCGTCACAAGTTGTTCGCGGATTGTTTTAAATTCAGCGTCTAGTTTGGAGCGATTTTGTTCATAGTAGCTGATAGCTTGTGCTGGATTCTCAAACATCGGTTCATAAAGTTTGACCCATGCACCCGTTGCGGCAGAAATTTTGTCTATTTCACGTTGTTGGCTTTGAGGAAGGTGACCCGCCTCAACCAGCACGCTGGCTTTACTTAGACGAGGCATCGCTTTGTATGCGTTGTCTTTAAACTCTTCAGTGTTATAAGTGATCTCAGCTTGGGTTTTTGCCAGCATGAGTCCTTGTGCTGCCGTTACAACCTGGTAAAGGTCGCGATAACCATCTTCTAAGCTATCCATAACGGGTTGAACTTCTTTGTTAAGTTGCTCGTTCAGTGACTCTTGCTTGTCAGCTTGAATAACGTTTACTACCGTCATGATGGCAATGACAATAGCCAGCATAACGATAGGTAAGGAGAGCTTGTGTTTTATTGTGAGTCTATCCAACATAATTAACCCTAAGCATATAACTTAAAACAAAAAATAGTCAGACATCGTGTCTGTACTATTGCGTTTAATTGCGTATCAAAGAGTTTAATAGTGTACATGATCTATGAATCATGCCGTATAACATGCATAGAAATAGTTGGGACATTTTTGTCTCATTTGTCTTGTTTTTGAGCGCGGGACTAATTTTTTAAATAAATATAAAGAATCTGCTTTTAATACTAAACAGTTATGGTAGGCGTTTGGTTTGCTTCAGAAAAGTGAAACCCCAGAGGTGGTAAGTCTCTGGGGTTTCGAATTTTTTAGAAGTCTCGGTTGGTAAAGCCGATATTCTTAATATGCAAAAGGTTTGGATTAAATCCAATTAATTCCTTGGTAGGGAATTAGATACGGATGAAGTCCATGTGCTCAACTTTTGGCTTGTAAGCGTGACGTTGAACGTCTTGTGGCTTAACTTTAACTTCAGCACCGTCGATTACTAGAACGATACCTTCGTAGAACTCAGGCTTGTCCATTTGGTTAACAACGTCGTCGTGGTTAAGAACGATTGATACTGGAGTTTCAGAACCACCGTAAACGATAGCAGGGAATTTACCAGCGTGACGTAGGCGGCGGCTCGCACCTTTACCTAGTTCAGTACGTACTACTGCTTCAAATTTCATAGTATTACTCTCAAATATGAATAAATTGATTTCACATTCGGCAATGCGACCTTGCCAGAATGTATATGCGTTTAATGAGTAATTGGTAGTAACTCATAAAACGAGCGCGGATACTAACACTGTATAGGGGCTCTGGCAATAGATAATCCTGCCAATAGCACACCTTTTGTCTAAACCTATTCAATTAGTTAGCTTATGATGCATTTCTGATTATGTGTTTGAGCAAATGTCGTTCACTTTACTATTTTATGAAGAGGTGAAGACAACGCTAGGTGACATTGCGATGGAACTCAAGAAAGTGACTTTTTAAGTGAGATTGCCGCCTTAAGGCCACCCATAGTACTGCGTGATAGAGACAATTCGCCTCGGTAACTGTGCACGATTTCGCAGGCAATATTCAGACCCAGCCCACTTCCAGGAGTACTTTCATCTAAACGAACACCTCTTTGTACTGCACTCTCTAGTAACTCTTCAGGTATACCCGGACCATCGTCTTCGATCAGAATCGTAATCACATCGTTGTCATTAGAGATAGAATGAACTCGAATTAGGTTATTTGACCACTTGTACGCGTTTTCTAGTAGATTGCCGACTACTTCATCGAAATCACTTTTATCCATCGCAATTTCTATTTCCGAATCGAGTTCATTAATGAGTGTGACGCCTCTGTCGGCATAGACTTTGTCAAACGCCATTGATATCGCGTCTATTCGTTCTGCGGGTTTCGTTTTAACCGCTAGAATATTTTTGGATCCCGCCATACGAGTTCGTCCAAGATGGTAGTCAATTTGCTCTTGAATCTGTTTAAGTGGCAAGCTAAAGCGATGTTGAGTGTCTTCCTCAAGCATATTGACTTCATTTTTGAGCACAGATAGCGGTGTTTTTAGCGCGTGTGACAGATTCCCAGAGTGGTTACGCGCACGCTCTAATAGCTCTTGATAGTGGAATAGTAACGCGTTTAAATCTGATACCATTGGGGATACTTCAGCAGGATAGTCTTTATCTAGGCTGTCTTTCTTTCCAGTCCTTACTTGTGATAGCTCTTTTCTCATTTGAGTGAGAGGGTTCAGTGACCACAACACTTGAATGACAATAATAAACAGAATGCCAAAGTAGAGTAGGGCAAGGATGACCCACAGCTGATTCATTAGTTTGCTTACGGTTTGCTTGATAGGCTGTTCATCTATCCCAACTCGGACAGAAATGGGGCCGTCGTAATCGGGAAAGTACAGCGTTGTTTCTATGAGGATAAGGCGTTCTAGTCTTGCACCCAGAGGAGTATTCTCAGTGCCAGAAAATGTGATCCTTTGGTCCCAAAGAGAACGAGAACGAACTAAGTCCGTATCAGTTTGTATGGACCAATAAAGCCCACTGTAGGGTTGATTAAATCGAGGGTCCGCTAATTGAGTTGGCAAACTCAGTTGCCCTTTTTCGTTTACTTCAATTGATGCCGACAGCTCATCTAGATATATCGCAAGTTGTTCAGTGGTGTCATCGACCATATAGTTGAACACTTGTGTTGGCACGGTGATACCCGCTGCGATAATCATAGCGGTTAACCACACAATAGAAGCAAAAACTAAACGGCTTCTCAGGCTTAAACGCTTTAAAACATGATGTTTTTTACTCAGCATTCAGTTGGTATCCCAGTCCTCGAACCGTTTTAATGACTTTTGGTGCTATTTTTTTGCGTATACGGCCAATGAAAACCTCAATGGTGTTTGAGTCTCGGTCGAAATCTTGTTTATAGATGTGCTCTACCAGCTCAGTACGCGAAATGACTTTTTCAGGGTTATGCATAAAGTAGGCGATCACTTTGTACTCTAATGCTGTCAGGCTTATCGGTTTGCCTTGCCATATCACTTTTGAGCTTCGTGTATCCAAACTCAGGTGGCCAATTTGGATTACAGGTGAAGCGTTGCCAGAAGCTCTGCGCAACTGAGCGCGGATACGAGCAATAAGTTCAACCATTTCAAATGGCTTTGTTTGGTAATCATCTGCGCCTGCATTTAACCCCTCAACTCGTTGAGTTAACGTGTCACGAGCGCTGAGGATAATGACCGGTGTATTGACGTTTTCATCACGGATACTTTTTAGCACGGTTAAACCGTCCAGTTTTGGCAGACCCAGATCCAGAACAATCGCGTCCCACTGTTCTGACGTTGCACGGTACAAGGCGTCGATACCGTCACGAGAGAGTTCAGGGACCCAGCCTGTTTCTTCGAAGGCTTCGACAATTTGTTCACCTAGACGAATGTCGTCTTCTATGACAAGTATTTTCATATTATTAGTCTTCTAACTTTTTCATTGCTTTAGTGAAGTTTCGGCCTTTAATTTTCATCATTTCAAAGGTTTGTGCGTTGTATTCAACTTTGATGATGTTGTTATTGTGGTTGAGTTTTAACTCATACACCCAAATACCATCGTCTTCTTCTAGTTCGACTTCGATGATACGTCCATGTAGATCGCGTTCAACGGCCGCATACATTTCTGAAAAGGGTCTTATATCGCCTTTTTTGACGGCGGCAAACACCTCATCTTGGTCTTCGTCGAACTCAATCTCTGTGCCGGGTTTGTAAACATCTTGGACTAGTGCGTGTCCATTCTGAACTGTGTGCGAATGAGCAAAAGCAGAATACGTAGGTACGATAGTCATTGCGGCCGCCAAGTAAAAAGCAGTCTTTGGTTTTAGCATAACTTTCTCCTTGATGAATGGATGTTGACTAAGTTACATGATGGAAACTGAACAGTAAGTGAATAAAGACTTACTTAACCATTGGTCAATTCGTCTTGGAAAATCTTATCGCGCATTTTCCAAAAACGACCAACCTTGCGAGCAATCACAAACTGCGGCAGGCGAAAGCGGTGCTGGTTGTTGACCACTTTGGTTGGAGATGCCTCTTCAAAGGGGCGATGCTTGTCCGCTAAATGGGGGCGAACAAAATGATCCTTAAACCGCTGTTTTTGATTCTTGGTACTGAGTGGCCAAAATTCGTGTACTTGGGCTTGATTGTCGCCAATGTAGGTTACTTTGAGGCTACTTTTTCCTTTGTCATCTTTATGAACGGTTAGGTCCATATCTTTACACTCAAACACCAAAGCATCTTTTAGATTCAGAGCTTCTTTGAGTTTTTTATCCGGGTCGACTAACGTTGCGTCACATTCATGGCAGATACGCGCGGCGATATCATTGTCGGCGCCGCATTCGCCACAGTATTTGGCCCTGAAACGATAATTGCAGTGTTCGCGTTCGCCAGTCTCTTCATCTTCAAAAAATCCCTGACATTTGCGGCCGAAATGCTCAATTAAGAAGCCATTGCTGTCCAACTTTCCCCAAAAATTATTATTGAAGCCACATGCTGGGCAAGGGATAGTGATGATCTCAGAGTCGGAATCTGGCTTAGGGTCACCAACTTCTGGCTGATATAAATCGTAACTGTTACCAGCGTAATCCAGTACAAGACACTCGGTTTTTCCCGGAGAGAGGCGTAAGCCACGTCCAACAATTTGTTGGTAAAGGCTGATGGACTCCGTAGGACGCAAAATAGCGATGAGATCCACATGCGGTGCGTCGAATCCGGTTGTTAATACAGAGACATTTACCAAATATTTTATTTTACGATCTTTGAAGTCTTGAATGATGAGATCGCGCTCAGCCGTCGGTGTGTCGCCAATTACCAACGCGGTTTGATCTGGCGGCAACAGAGAAAAGATCTCTTGGGCGTGGCGTACGGTTGCAGCAAAGATCATGATGCCTTGCTTGTCTTGAGCCAGATGGATTATTTGCTCAACGATTTGAGGCGTCGCCCGTTTCGCTTTATCTATCACCATGTCCAGCTCAGCTTCTTTGTACTTGCCTGTTGATGCGGGCTTCAGCTGTGAAAAATCGTAGCTGAGTACTGGTGCATCCATCATTCGAGCAGGTGTAAGGAAGTTTTCATCCAAAAGATAGCGGATAGGGAGTTCGAATATGCAATCTCGGAAAAATCGTGGTTCTTCTGTCCGAACTAGGCCTCGAGTGTGATATTGATAAATCCAGCCCATGCCAAGCCGATAAGGTGTGGCCGTTAATCCTAGTACCTTAATTCCTGGGTTCAACTCTCGCAAATGGCTGATGACCTTTTGATAACTGGTGTTCTTGTTATCAGGTACTCGGTGACACTCATCTATAACCAGGAGTGAGAATTGGTTTTTAAACTCATCAAGATTACGCACCACGGATTGCACTGAAGCAAAGACTACTTGTTGGTCGGTTTCTTTTCTGCCAAGGCCTGCAGAAAAAATGGCACCTTTCAGATCATACCCTTCGTATTTAGCGTGGTTCTGTTCAACCAATTCTTTAACGTGTGCGAGAACGAGTACACGTCCTTTTGCGAGGCGCGCCAATTCCGCGATAACCAGACTTTTGCCGGCACCAGTCGGAAGGACAAGAACAGCCGGGCTAGTGTGTTTACGGAAATAGTGAATAACGGCTTTAACAGAGTCTGCCTGATAGGGACGAAGTGTGTACATAAAATGTGTGAAATAGCTCAACTATTTAATTCAGTCACACTATAATACCCCACCTGACAAAGATGAGGTATTCATGCGTTTAGATAAATACTTGTGTGATGCACTGGGTGCAACACGTAAAGAAGCAACAAAGATCATTAAAAGTGGCGATGTGACCGTAGATGACGTGGTTCAAAAAAGCGGTTCATTCAAAGTGGGTGATGGCAGTATCGTAGAGTGGCAAGAGAGAGAAATCCGCAAGCCGGGGCCCCGTTACATTATGCTTTTTAAGCCCGATGGTTTTGTTTGTTCGCATGAAGATGGTTTTAATCATACGGCATTCGTTTTACTGGATGAAGTGAAGATGGAAGACCTTCACTTTGCTGGCCGACTAGACGTAGACACGACAGGGCTCGTTTTAATTACTGACGATGGTAAATGGTCGCATCGCATCACATCGCCTAAACATAAGTGTGAGAAAACTTATCGAGTCTGGCTCGTGGACCCGATTGAAGCAGACTACATTGAGAAGTTCGCGCAAGGTATTGAGCTTCGCAATGAAAAAGAAGCCACTCTGCCAGCGACTCTTGAAATCGTTGATGAAGATGAAAAAGAAGTGCTTTTGACGATTACGGAAGGTAAGTACCACCAAGTTAAGCGTATGTTTGCTGCTCTGGGCAACAAAGTAGAGCATCTTCACCGAGAGCGTATTGGTGAGATCTTACTAGATGAATCGCTTGAGCCAGGGGAGTATCGCTACCTTACTGAGGATGAGATTAACTCTGTCTGGAAATAATATCAGCGATAGGAAATACTTTAGTTCCAAATAGGAACTAGTCTTTTTTCACGAATTGAAAGAATATAGACCAATTCAAGGCTCGCGGATGCGGGTCTTTTGTTTCTGTTTGGTTGCAGCACGGAAGCTGCAAGTCTAACGCAACCGAGTAGGAGATGTATGTCTAGTTCTGCAATTGAGCAATCCAAAGCCCCCCAAATCAATTTTCTTCTTTTTCTTATCTTGGGCGCTATTGGTGCGTTAACACCTCTAGCTATTGATATGTATTTGCCCGCCATGCCGACGATCGCACGTGATTTAGGTGTAGCAGAAGGTGCGGTACAAATAACGTTAACGGCGTATACCGCTGGCTTTGCGATTGGTCAATTAATTCACGGGCCGCTTGCTGACAGTTTTGGTCGTAGACCTGTCCTTATTTTAGGTGTGCTGTTTTTTGGCATAGCGTCTTTAGTGAGTGCAACAACCACAGGGATTGAAGCCCTGACATGGGTTCGTACTGCGCAAGGCTTTGCTGGCGCGGCGGCGGCGGTGATTATTCAAGCTGTGGTCAGAGATATGTTCGATCGCGAGGACTTTGCCCGCGCGATGTCATTCGTAACATTGGTCATCACTATTGCACCCCTTGTGGCGCCTATGATCGGTGGTCATGTGGCCGTGTGGTTTGGGTGGCGTGCGATTTTTTGGATTTTGGCCATTTTTTCTGTTGTGGTCATTGCGTTGGTGTTTTGGAAAATCCCTGAAACACTAACCGCGGAGAAAAAGCAGCCATTACGATTTGGTACCACGATGCGAAATTACTTTCGATTGTGCGCAAACCCAGTTGCAATGGGCTTAATACTCTCGGGAGCATTTTCTTTTTCAGGGATGTTTGCTTTCCTAACCGCAGGTTCCTTTGTTTATATTGATATTTACGGGGTTAGGCCAGACCATTTTGGTTACCTTTTTGGCCTTAATATTGTCGCGATGATCATCATGACGAGCATTAACGGCCGTTTGGTGAAGAAAGTGGGCTCTCACGCCATGTTGAGATTTGGCCTTACCGTACAATTGATTGCTGGTTTAGGGCTTTTTATTACGTGGCTTCTTGACCTGGGCCTATGGGGAACGGTACCTTTCGTGGTTTTGTTTATCGGAACCTTGTCGACCATTGGTAGTAACTCCATGGGGTTATTGCTGAGTGGCTACCCGACGATGGCGGGCACCGCCTCATCTTTAGCGGGAACGTTACGTTTTGGTATAGGTTCTATCATTGGTGCTGTCGTGGCTATGCTCCCTGGTGGGGCTACTTGGCCAATGATCACGGTGATGTCGGCATGTTCAGTATTGTCCGCCGCGTTTTACTGGAAATTTGGAAGAAAGGCGTAATGTCTGAATACACAATAGAAATACAAAATCTTGTTAATGCCGCTTTAGATGAGTTGGCAGCGGAACATAAATCAGGCAAGCAAGTGAATGCGCCCGTAGCGAATAATCACTATTTGGTGCGCTGGGTAACTCGCGCTATAAAATCTCAGCGTTTTCCTCGTTGTGTCGGTGATGATTTGATTCGTTGGCAGAAAGCAGGCCGTTCGAAAGGGAACGACGCTGGGTTAATGTTTACTTTCCAGCGTATCAGAAAATTTTATGCTGAGTTTTTTCCATCAGATAAAGAAGATCGAGTCATTAAAGATAGTGACGTTGAAGCATTTCTGGACGTGATGGAAAAAGAAGGCTGGGAAGTTTCTACATCGGAAGAGCTAGTAGGTTGCGGGAAAATTCAAATTTTTACTGAAGGTCAAAACTCATTGGCCCTTTGTGCAAACCAGAGCGAAAGCTGCTTTGATGGTGAAGATCTAGTGAAACCGATGAGCTGGTTTGTTCGCGGTAACCACGCGCAGTTTATTGAAAAAGCGGCTGCAGCGGGCTTTATGGTACATAAAGTAACGGATTATAAGTCGAACGTGAAGTATCACGGTGAGTACCTTGTTTTCCCTGGAAACCGCGGTCAGCATTTAGCGGAAATACCGCTTAGCTTTCAAGTATAAATACGCTTATTTTTCAAGATATAAATAGAAAGAGCTTCCATTAAGGAAGCTCTTTTGTTTTTCGAACAATGGCTTTCACCATGCCTCTAAAAATGAATAGGTGAGCGGGCATCATCGCAAACCAGTACAGTAAGCCGCGCAACCCTTGTGGGTGCCACCATGCGGTGACGTTTAAACGTCTCTTATCGCCTAGATCATCAATGGTGAATTCCAATCTGCCCAACCCAGGTCCTTTCATCCCAAACAGCAATGATATGAATCGATGGTTTTCACAGCGGATCACTTTCCAAGAGTCGATATGATCGCCAACTTTCAATTCAGGACCAGAAGGCGAGCGGCGAATAGGCTTACCGCCGCCAAAGAAAATATCGAGCCATTCACGGGTACGCCAAAGTATGTTGGCAAAGAAGTAACCTTGTTTTTGGCTGCCGATTTGTTTGATAATTTGCCAGAGTTGTTCAGCAGAGCAATCAGTCTCTATGGACGCGCCAGTTTGCTTTGGGTAGTAGCCATAGCCCGGTTGCCAGCGTTTAAGCGCAGCGGGTTCGAACCCCCAGACTTCACTTCTAACAAAGGTCCCTTCGGCTGCAATACTCGACGATACCATTTCTTCAAAAGAGATGAGCGGCTGTGGGTATTTGTTTCTGATCTCAGCTGCGTTGGCGATATAGTCGTGCTCTAATCCGGCTAATAACGCCGATCCAATACTAGATGGGACGGAAGTCACCACGCCTAGCCAATATGAGGCCAATTTTGGCGTCAGTAACGGCGTTGACCATAGAGTAATGGGCTTTTTCGTTACCTGACTGATCACTTTAAATTGCTCTCGATAGCTGAGAGTGTCTGGCCCACCGACTTCGTAAACAGTATTTTCTGTTGGCGTTTCTTTTGCTAGCGCGAGTAGGTAATGGTTCAGGTTTTCTAATGCGATCGGGTTGGCTTTGGAGTCCACCCATTTAGGCGCAATGAGTATCGGCATGTTGTAAACAAAGTCACGCATGATCTCAAACGCTGCTGAACCAGCGCCAATGATAACTCCAGCACGAAGTTCGGTGATTGGTACACCAGAACGGCGGAGTATATCCCCAGTCATTTTACGTGCTTTTAAGTGTTCAGAATTGCCGGTTTGCGGCTGTATCGCACTGAGAAAAATGACATGCTTAACACCACTATCAGTGAGTGCTTTACTGAAGTTTTCTGCTAATGAGATTTCATAGTCAAGAAAGTCATGCCCGTGAGCCATTCCATGAACCAGGAAATAAATCAGGTCAAAGTGTGGTATAAGATCTAACGTCGCTTGTTCATCTGCTAAATCTAAATAGGTGATCGCAAGATTTGGATGTGGGGTAACCCTAGCGGTGAGGTAGTCAATTTGTCGTGCTGCGGCAGTGACTTGATAGCCTTGTTCACAGAGTTGGAACAATAGCTGAGAACCCACGTAGCCAGAGGCGCCCAAAACCAGCACTTTTTTCATTCGTATGTCCTGCGATTTGTATAGTTTAAATATGAAACTGATCATATAATGACCGGTCCCATTTCTCTCGGTTCAGACTGTTGTTACTTGAGGTAAGTCTTTCGTCATGGTTTCCAAAATCTTATATCACACTCGAGGTGATTTTTTTCGCCGACTAATAGCAATCGCGATGCCCATCACTTTGCAAAGTATCATGTTCTCTAGTCGCAGTCTGGTCGATGTCCTCATGCTTGGTCAATTGGGTGAAGCGGAAATCGCTGCTGTTGGTGTCGCTGCTAGGGCGACCTTTGTCACCACGATTATGTTGGTTGGTGTCACCACGGGTGGGGCTTTGCTGACGGCTCAATATTGGGGAGCGGCGAATAAACAGGGTGTTCGAGAAAGTACCGCTTTGACGTGGTTGGTTGCGATGATTTTCGCGGCATTTACCGCCATGTTGTTTATCTTGTTTCCAACCCACATCATGTCTCTTGCTACCTCTTCAGATGAGGTCATCCGACTGGGCGCAGAATATTTGGTGATCACCTCTGTCAGTATGTTTGCGGTTGCGTGTGTTGCGAGTATGTCGGTAGGTTTACGAGCAATGCACAAGCCCGGTGTGAGTACCTTTTTTAGTGGCATTGGTATCTTGTCGAATGTTTTCCTTAACTGGGTGCTTATTTTCGGTCACTTCGGTTTACCTGCTTTGGGTATAAAAGGGGCAGCGATTGCGACTGTGATGAGTGGGGCAATTGAAGTCGCCACCTTGTATGGGTATTTGTATCTTAAAAAGCACTTATTGGCATTTGGTATAGAAGACTTGCGTGCGGTTGTTGCTTGGCAGCGAATCGTGCGTTTTTTAAAGCTATCTCTACCCACCACACTCAACTTTTTAGCTTGGGCTGGTGGGTTATTTGTTTATCACGCCATTATGGGGCAGTCAGGTGTACAAGGCTTGGCGGCGCTCTCTGTTATGACACCAGTAGAGTCGATTTCTTTGGCGTTGCTGATCGGTATGTCTAATGCGGCTGCGGTACTGGTCGGTAACCAGATTGGCGCGAAGAATTACGAAGAAGTCTATTATCAGGCCATTGGCGTAACGATTCTGAGCCTTATTGTGGGTGTGGTTGTCGCCGTTGTATTGTATGGCACACAAGGCTTGGTACTGAACGCATTTAGTGCATTAACGGATGAAACTCGCGTTCTGGCAGAAAAGTTCATGTTGGTTTTAAGTTTGGCGATCGTGCTTCGTTCCGTACCTATGATGACAATTGTTGGTGTGTTACGCGCAGGGGGCGATGTGAAGTATTGCCTTTACCAGGATCTAGTCGCTCAATGGATGATCGGTATCCCTTTGGCGGCCTTCGCTGCTATCGGGCTTGGTTGGGAACCAGAGTGGATTTATCTACTATTTTTGACGGAAGAAGTGATTAAATGGCTAGGTTCTTTGTATCGTATGAATACGCGTAAATGGATTCGAAATTTGATCGAAAATTAGACGTAAAGCGGTAAGTGGCTGTGTTTTGGTGCATATCTTGTGATCTACTATCCAAAATACTTCCTACTGTGAGCGATTTAGTGTAGATTCACAGTCCAAATTTTTACGTTTGCGAGAGTATTGATGCTTCAACTAACAGACCTCTGTAAAGGCTATGTAGACGGTGGTGAGTTTCATCCTGTTTTACAAGGGGCTGAGTTGACATTGAACCAAGGTGATCAAGTCGCCCTTATGGGAGAAAGTGGTTCAGGTAAGAGCACGCTGTTGAACTTGATCGCTGGGTTAGACACCGTGGATGCAGGGGAGGTCACTTTCCCTAATTTCGCCATGCACAAAGTCCCGCAGAGTAAGCGAACTTCATACCGACGTAATAATATTGGCCTTATCTTCCAGCAGTTTAATTTGCTTCCGACCCTCAATATTGCGGATAACATTCGTTTTTGCCGACAATTAAAAGGCCTTTCTGAAGATCAGGGGCTGTGGCGACAAATATTATCGGCACTGGATCTGATGCCTTTGTTAGGTCGTTATCCTGAAGAAGTCTCTGGTGGGCAACAGCAACGTGCCGCGATTGCCCGCGCGTTGTATATGGAGCCCAAGATTCTCCTTGCCGATGAGCCAACCGGAAGCTTAGATGAGAGAAATGCGGAAGCGGTGATGCGACTGCTGACAAGCTTATCACGACAGCTTGAATGCACGCTGTTGTTGGTCACGCACAGCCAACGCGTTGCCGAGCATATGGAAGGTAAGATTCGTCTCCAAGGAGGACAACTTCATGTTATGGCCCGTAGTTAAAGCACTACTTGGCCACTACAGGCGTTACCCTTTTCAAATTGTTCTTGTCTGGCTTGGCTTGACGCTGGGCGTTTCACTGCTGGTCGGTGTGAGCTCTATTAATGACCATGCTCGTAAAAGTTACGAACATGGAGAAAAGCTCTTCTCTAATCCACTTCCTTATCGTATTCGTCCCAAACATGCTACTAGTAAGATCCCGCAAGGATTTTACGTTCAACTGCGCCGCGATGGCTTCCACCAATGTGCGCCATTTGAGAACCTTACCGTCCATACCGCGAATGGGGCTGATCTTACCCTAGTCGGTATAGATCCCGTCGCGATGCTCAATTTTAAGTCGGGCGCGGTCTTACACAATGAGCCTTCTCTTGATTTGATGAAAGCGCCATTTCCAATCTTAGTCAGTATGGATCTTGCGGAACATATGAAATGGCAAGATGGCCAGTTTCTTAAATTAGACAGCGGCACTGAACTCGGTCCCATTGCGATAGATAAGCAAGAGACATTGAACGGTACGCGCATTATCGCTGATATTGCGTTACTACGAATGCTTGAGCGTAGCTCTGGCCTCGCTTTTATTGCTTGTTCTGAAATGCCGAAAGAAAAGCTGGAGACTCTAAAGTCTATCTTGCCGGCAGGCATGGAGTTAAGTCGTAGCTCTCGCCAAGAATTAGAATCTCTTACCCAAGCATTTCATATGAACTTGAATGCGATGGGGATGCTATCGTTTTTAGTTGGTTTGTTCATTTTCTACCAAGCCATGTCTTTATCGTTGGTTCAGCGCCAATTACTCGTAGGCATCTTAAGGCAAACAGGGGTGTCTGGATGGCAACTGATGCAAGCCCTTATGTTGGAGCTGCTCATCCTTGTTTTTCTGAGTTGGCTATGTGGCAATGTGTTTGGTTTATTCTTGGCGAATCAATTGATTCCAGGAGTGTCCGCGAGTTTAAGTGATTTATACGATGCTAATGTTGGTTTAGATGTGCATTGGAGCTGGGCTGCAAGCCTCTATAGTTTAGCTTTGGCTTTGATTGGTGCTGCAATTGCCTGTGCTTGGCCGTTAGTTCGATTACTTCGTGCTCAGCCGATACGTTTAACGATGCGCTTGTCATTGGTCCGTTTTGCAGGGACGGAGTTTGCTGTACAAGCGTTAATTGCTTGTGCTTTTGCTGTTGCGGCAATCGCTATTTATCAGGCGCCTAAGACCCAAGAGTCGGGTTTCGCTATCATCGCCTTAATGCTGCTAAGTGTTGCATTGTTCACTCCTTTCCTTATTTGGAAAGTATTTAACAGCTTGTCTTACTCACTTCGCTGGGTAAAAGTGCGTTGGTTCTTCGCAGACGCAGCTGCAAGTATGAGCTATCGAGGCGTCGCAACCATGGGCTTTATGTTAGCAATGGCTGCGAATATTGGTGTTGAAACCATGGTCGGGAGTTTCAGGGATACTACGGATAAGTGGTTGAGCCAACGTTTAGCGGCAGATCTTTATATCTATCCGAATAATAGCGCGGCAGGCAGAGTGAGTGGTTGGCTAAGCGAACAGCCTGAAGTTGAATCAGTTCTGTGGCGATGGGAAAAAGAAGTGAGTACAGCAAGTGGTGTGCTCCAAGTGGTGAGTACTGGCGCTTCTGAAAACGAGTTAGATTCACTGACGGTTAAGCTGGGTGTTCCAAATTATTGGTATCACATGCATCACTCAAAAGGGGTGATGGTGAGTGAATCCATGGCGCTGAAGTTAGGTATCCGCCCTGGTGATGATATTAATGTACCGGAGCTTGGTAGTGGGTGGCAGGTCGTGGGGGTCTATTATGATTATGGCAATCCGTATAACCAAATTATGCTATCTCATCGCAACTGGCTGTATGCGTTTGCAGGCAGTGGCAGCGTAGCGCTTGGCGCAGTTATTAATGAGGGTGTAAACCCTATTGGCCTCAAACGTCGTTTAGAGTCTGTCTTCCGAATCGATTCAGAGCGTGTTTTTGACAATGGTCATATTCATCAACAAGCGCTTAGAGTGTTTGATAGAACGTTCTCAATAGCCGATACACTGGGCAACATTACACTGGTTATTGCCGTATTCGGCATCTTCTTTGCGACCGTTGCAGGCGAGATATCACGCCAGAAGCATATCTCGCTACTTCGCTGTGTGGGTATGTCCGGGAAAGAACTGATCCTGATGGGCAGCCTGCAACTGTTTGTCTTTGGCGCTATCTCGATTCTCATCGCATTACCATTAGGTTTGGCTTTGGCGAGGTTGGTGGTAGACATCATTATTAAGCAATCATTTGGTTGGACGCTTGAACTGCAAGTGATTCCATTTGAGTACTTCCAAACCATAGCTTTAGCCATGGGCTCTTTGATGTTAGCTGGCGCGATCCCTGTTTATCGAATGGTAAGGAATACACCAATGAAATCTTTACGGGATTCACTATAGATGATGAAAGCGAAGCGAAGCATATTGGGTATTTTACTGATTGCATTGATAGCAATCATAGCGGTATTAGTCTCGGCTTATCTGCTTACAGAAGCGAATACCACTCCTCAAAATGAAGACAATAACGTTAACTCTCTGTTGCTGTCTCAGCCTGACGAGGTCTTTGAACCAGTATTACCAGGGACCGCAGTAAAGTTACCTGAAGATCTATCATTTCACGATAAGTACCAGCATGAATGGTGGCACTTTTTTGCTAATGTCGTTGATGAAAACGGAGAAGAGTATGGGATTCAGTGGAGTTACTTTCGTATTGCTGACAGTAACAACACTGGTGCTGGATGGTTGAATCCCCAGATCTTCGTGTCGCATATTGTTGTGACTCATAAAAATCAAGTGTGGAAAGAACAGCGTTTAGCTCGAGGTGGTATTGGTCAGGCTGGGATGACCAATATGCCGTTTCGTCTTTGGATTGATAACTGGTATTGGCGTTCTCTTAGCAAAACGCCTTTCCCAGGGCAGCTCATTGTTTCAACGGATGATTTTGATTTAGAGATGACATCAGCCACCAGCGGGCCATATGTGTTGCCTGGTGAATATGGGTACCAGAAAAAGCATGACTTACTCCCGGTTGCTTCGTACAACCTGACTGCGCCATTTCTTCGAGTGAAGGGCTCTCTTAGACTTGGTCCCAACAAGTTAATCTCAGTGAAAGGCAATGCTTGGATGAGTAAAGAGTGGGGAAGCGGCCTTATGGCTGAAGGCCAGCAAGGTTGGGATTGGTTTGTGCTGAAGCTGGATGATGAAACATCTTTATCCGTCAGCCGTTACCGCCACAATCAACAAATGCCGTACGTCTTTGGTACTTTGTCAACAAACGATGGAAAAGTGACGTCTATCGACCCTCAAGATTTAAACCTTAAACCTCTGCTGCCTAGTCAAGATGTTGATGGAAAAGAGATCCCCTTGCAGTGGTTAATCCAAATCCCTAAGCACAATATTAGCCTGACGACACAAGTCGTAAACTCTGAACTGTTTTTACCTTTTGTTATTCCTTATTGGGAAGGGCCGATAAAGGCTTGGGGAACACATAACGCGACGGGTTTTATGCAGTTAACAGGTTATTAACTTAATTTTTTGCTTTTTAGTGTTTTAAAGGTGGTCACTTTGAAGAAAAGTGACCACCTTTTGCATTTGTGAGGCAAATTATTCCAGTTGCCTATAATAAGATAAGGAAATTAAATAGGATTAAGCTAATTAACATCGGAAATTCCGAGGTGAGAACTCTAAACAAGCGATTTTTCCTTCGGTTTTGTTATCGATACACTCGTCGGTATTCTTTGTTAATCGTTTATTAACATAATAAATATAGGGACGATATCATGAGTGACATTATTCGCGATTTTTTCAAAATGGAATCTGCAGGTGGTATATTGCTAGTGATTGCAGCTGCTATCGCGATGACAATTGCTAACACACCATTAAACGAGATTTACCAAAGTGGTCTGCACACTTACGTTTTTGGTATGTCAGTTTCCCATTGGATTAATGATGGTCTGATGGCGGTTTTCTTCCTTCTAATTGGTCTTGAAGTAAAACGAGAGTTGTTAGAAGGCGCACTAAAATCGAAAGAAACCGCAATTTTTCCGGCAATCGCTGCAGTCGGTGGTATGCTGGCTCCAGCGTTAATTTATGTTCTTTTTAATGCTGGTAATGCAGAAGCGATTCAAGGCTGGGCTATCCCAGCGGCAACTGATATTGCCTTTGCGTTAGGTATTATGGCGCTACTGGGCAAACGTGTTCCAGTTAGCCTTAAAGTCTTTTTGCTTGCTCTAGCGATTATTGATGACTTGGGTGTTGTGGTTATCATTGCGCTATTCTATACGGGTGATTTATCTACCACGGCACTGGCGATTGGTTTCGCGATGACCGCGGCGCTATTTGTGCTGAACTCCAAGCATGTAACGAAACTCACACCTTACATGATAGTTGGCTTTATTCTGTGGGTAGCGGTTCTAAAATCGGGTGTACACGCAACATTAGCGGGTGTAGTGATCGGTTTTGCTATTCCACTTAAAGGTAACAAAGGTGAGTACTCGCCGCTTAAACACATGGAACATGCATTACACCCATACGTAGCATTCGGTATTTTGCCTTTGTTTGCGTTTGCCAATGCAGGTATTTCGCTGGAAGGCGTATCCATGGAAGGTCTAACTTCTATGCTGCCATTAGGTATTGCACTAGGCTTGTTAGTGGGTAAGCCGTTAGGTATTTTCTCGTTCAGTTGGTTAGCAGTAAAACTGGGTGTAGCGAAATTGCCAGAGGGTGTTAACTTCAAGAACATATTTGCAGTATCAGTGCTGTGTGGTATTGGTTTCACTATGTCGATCTTCATCTCGTCACTGGCATTCGGACAAGCTAACGTTCAATTCGATACGTATGCACGTTTGGGTATCTTGATGGGTTCTACAACCGCAGCGATTCTTGGCTATGTTCTGCTAAGAGTGTCATTACCAACGAAACAAGCGGCAGCTGCTGAAGTCAATTCATCTCATTAAGCTTTCCGACCAAAGTGTCTAATTATTAAAAAGCCCCTTCAACTTTGAAGGGGCTTTTCGTTTGTATGGCCGTTCCAGAAAACGTTATTTCTCTTTGGTCGTGAAAATGGTCCATTCTTCCACGACTTGTTGACTTAAGCCAACCACTGTGGCGGTGACGCGTCGGTTGAGTGCGTGAGATATCTCATCATTGCCTTCTGCTTGCACTCGGTTTTCACCATAACCAACAATCGTTACGCGTTTTGGTGATATCCCATAAGACAGCAACTTATCTTGAACAGCGTGTGCACGCTTTTTAGATAACGCTAGATTGTATTCAGGGGCACCGACACGACTTGCATACCCTTGAATCTGAATCGAAGCCGAATCATATTTCTTCAAAAAATCTGACATGGTTTTGATTTGCCCAGCGAACATAGGCTTAATAGCGTACGAATCATTGTCAAACAATATTCTTAACTTGCGCTCTTCTGCTGCTTTTCTAGCGGCTCCACAGCCATCATTGTCGACAAGAGACCCTAGAGGAGTTTCAGGACATATATCTCGTGCATTGACAACGCCATCGCGATCATCGTCAGTGAGGTCAGAAATCTGATCAGCAACCGGAGGGGGCATATAATCGTACTCTTCTTTCATATTTTCAGCGCTGGCTTGCAGTGAAAAAATAAGAGCCATAGAGAGCGGGATGAGGTATAGCTTTTTCATATTAATACTCCACTCGTTCAGACCATTCTTCAGGTGTATCAACCAAGAGTGCGTCAAGCAACGTTCCCGTCGCGTTCATCACCCTGTATTTTGCATATTGTTCAGCGTAATGCGCGTCTAGGTAATCTTTTCGAGCCTCGAAGAGTTCATTTTCGGTGTTGAGCAAATCGAGTAATGTGCGCTGTCCAATCCGATATTGTTTTTCATAGGCGATAACGGTTTTAGACGCCGAGTCCACATGGTCAGCCAAGAACTCTTTCTGCTGAAGTGTTAAATCCAAAGCACTCCAAGATAGACGTAAGCCTTCTTCAACTTGTCTAAATGCATTGTCACGAAGATCTTTTGCTTGGTTGAGCTGGAAAGCGGCTTTGTCTGCAAGGTCCCTATCTGAACCACCATTAAACAGGTTATATCTCATTCTTAGCATGGCGAGTGTTTCATCGCTTCGGCCTTCATCTCCGCCTGCATCATCCCGCCATGATTGACTAGCCTCAATGGAAAACGTGGGATAATAAGTACCTTTCGATTGCTTGTACTGGAAGCGGGCAGAATCTACGTCAACCTGGGAAACCTTAATTACAGGATGGTTCTCAAAAGCTTCGTCCAATGCTTCCGTCAGTGACAGAGGCAACTTAGATTCGTCGGCTCTTGGATAAATTAAGCCTGATGGAGATTGCCCAACTAAGCGGGTAAATTGCGTGTGGGTATCAATCATGTTGTTCTGTGCCGCCAGCAAATTGCCGTGTGCTTTGGCTATTCTAGCCTCAACTTGTGACACATCGGCGGTTGAACCTACGCCAGACTGAGCGCGGCGTTTGATGTCACGATAGATATCTTTGTGCACGGCTAAATTGCTTTCTGAAAGGGCCAGTACTTCTGTCGCTTTCACTGCTTCTAGATAGACACTGGTTACTTTGAGTGCCAAGTCTGAGGCATCCGAAATCAATTGTTGTCTGACAGACTCTGCATCCGCCGCGGTTCGGTCCATATCATTAAGCGTAGCAGATCCGTCCCACAGCAACTGGTTTAAGCTTAGCGTGGCTTCTTTACGCGTTAGATCCGTGTCCTGTCGCCCTGTTGAGTCAGCAGGGTCTATTCCTTCGTA
The DNA here is from genome assembly GCF_001591105.1 of Vibrio nereis NBRC 15637. Classification (GTDB taxonomy): domain Bacteria; phylum Pseudomonadota; class Gammaproteobacteria; order Enterobacterales; family Vibrionaceae; genus Vibrio; species Vibrio nereis. The sequence continues at coordinate 462,786 of NZ_BCUD01000001.1, forward strand.
ACCAATGCCAGCATCTAAGTCCAAACTAGGTAAATAGGCACCACCGGCAGCAGAATTTTCTTTTACAGCACTTTGGAATTCGTTATATGTCGCTTTTATTTCTGGATTAGTCGCTAAGGTGATTGCGACCGCCTGTTCTAGTGTCTGGCCATAAGAGTTCATACTCGCCAAGAGAATGCAGCTCGCCAGCATTGATTTTTTCCAATTCAAAGTAGCCTCCTTAATCGTGACTGCCAACCTTTTGAAGTGTGGAATCAAGCATTAAAAGTGATAGTTGCAAGTGGGTGTTTAAGAAAAGCGTAGCCTATAAAAAATGGAAAGTTAGACGCTCGACAAAAATAAAGGCCATTTAAATTATCAAATTATCATTTTTCGTTAGGACTTTTATGTCATTCGGTGGATTGTCGCTTTGTGGAACACTAGCTTTAAAGTGTGCATAAATGCGCTGAAACGGTGGCTGTGCAGTGATTTTTAATAACAGCATCGTGAGCCAAATAACTAGGAAGTCTGGCTATGAAAACGAACAACCTTGCAACATTATTAGCACTATCAAACACCACCGTGGTGATTGATATCAACGGACAAATTCGAGAGCTACTACCAGGTGAAGTTCCAGGTCCTGGAGAGGTCATCGTGGTGTTGGGTCAAGGTGCAACGGCTGTATCCGATCTTGAAGCTCAGTTGGTTGTGGATGATGGCACAGCAACGAATATTAATATCGATGATGAGATAGCAGCTGTTATACAGCAAATTGAGCAGGGTGGAGACCCGACTCAAGACCCGGAACTAGCAACCGCAGCTGGCGGAGAAGGTGGATCTAGCCCTACAACTACAGGGGCCATTCAAAGAACAGGTGCCGAGACACTTGCTTCCACTATGTTCGAAACAACAGGCTTAGAATCTCAAGGTCTTTCTGAAACGCAAAGCTTGGCGCTTTTGGATATCCTTCGTCAAAACGCGGTTTTAGGGGCGGACGATGGTGGTGATGACAACGGCGGTGGTGGTGACAACGGTGGTGGTGGTGACGAGCCGCCAGAGGAAGACAACACGCCGCCTAACGCAAACTCGTTTGAAGTCGATGTTGATGATTCGGAGTCAGTGCCTATCATTTTCGACTCTGACAATCAGTGCCTAGATAATATATCCGATTTAGAAGATGATGCAGCTGGCATTCAGCTTAGCATTATGATCACGAGTCTTCCTGCCAACGGCACACTGTTTTATACGGATGATGAAGGGGCAACCCGAGCACTAACTGAAGACGACTTACATGTGCTAGGAGCTGAGGTTGACCCAAATAAATTATTCGATCCAGACAGCATTAGCTATGTGCCAGATAGCAATGACGACTCAGTCGAAATAGGCTGTATTGGTGATCCGAGTGACGTTGTTTCAGGAGAGGACGGTTTTTACAACTGGGGTGAGTTTGTCAGTAAAACTGAACGTCTGGTAACACTAGAGAACGGTAATACGATAGGTATTTCTCTGGTAAACAATAATGGTAAAGAGTTGGTTCAGTATGACGATCTTGACCCGCACATAGGCTGGGGGCTTGGGGACAGTGATGGTAATGGCTTAAACAAGGACGAGACGCTAATTATTGACCTAAGTGATAACCCTCTGGAGACAGTTAGCTTTGGACTCGATGGCTGGGGTGGGCATTTTGTTTCCACCAGTAATCTCTATGTCGAAGTTACCTACACTTTGCAAGACGGCTCCGTTTACGTTGAACAATATCAGAAAACAGAAGGTGATGTAGGGAATGACACTATTCTCTACGAATTCAGTTATGCGTCACTAGACAACCCGATAGTACAGATGGAAATGACGTCAAATGGTGGTAATTGGGTTTTAAGATACTTGTCGAGTGAGCCTGACGTACCTGAAGATGACTCTTTTACCTATGTTGCAGTCGACTCTGAGTTAGCAACCAGCGAAGAAGCGACGGTTACTTTAGATATGGATGATTCATCGGACTGCACAATTGTATGGGCAGAGCACGGGGATGAGGTGATTGTTGGTGATGAAAGCGTCAACTGGTTCACTTGGTTGGACGATGCTTTGGATAATGGTACCGATGTTGTGCAAAACTTTGATTTAGGATGTGACTTGATTGACATTACAGACATACTTGAATCAGACGAAAATATCTCACTTGAAGCACTGATAGAGCGGGTGGATGTAAGTCTTGATGAAAATAATCTAGTGTTCACAGTCAGTGACAATGGCAGCGAGCAAACCATCGTGCTGGAAGACTGTGTTGACGCATTTGCTGAAGCGGGATTTATTCAGGATAACAGCATCACCAACGAGCTGGAAATGCTTGCGCAAGTACTGAAAACAGATGCCGCATAGATCTAAGAAAACGACAAATATTTAAGCTGGCTTTTGGGCCAGCTTTTTTTGTTAAAGCTAATAACACAACTGTAGTTTAGGTATAAAAAATGGTTGCCAGAATATTTTAATTTGTGATATTTTCGCGCGCAATCTCGGAGTTGAGTCTAAGCAGACATTCTGGGGGATACGCGAGGTGACTATTCGGGCTGAGTAGGCAGCACGTAGGGTAGGTATCGATAAGGCCTTTTATCGATAGACGGGATACTATTGTCGCGTTGCGACAAGTGAATGGGAAACCCAACATTGAACTCACTTAATAAACACACACTAATCAGCTTAGTTCTTCCTGAATGCCCTGTTTTAGAAGACAGATGCATTACTGAACCTTGATTTGTTTACCGGACAAGTACTCCATCTAATGATGGAGCAATTTTGCACGCACGTTGTTTAAAATAACGTGAAATGATCTGCTTTATTTCTGTAGGTGAATTCCTGCAAGAAAGACGAACTCATTTCAAGGGATAATCATGAGCACAGCCTTTGAAGTCGATACGAATACTATCGCAACCCCATTTTCTACTCAGATCCCAGCAGTAGAAGGTATTTATGATCTAACTCCAGACCAAGTGTTGTTGGATCAAGAGCAGCACGAATCTGAAGTTCGTTCTTATCCGCGTCGCTTACCGATTGCTATTAAGCAAGCGTATGGCGCGTTGGTTGAAGATACACGTGGCCAGTTGTTCTTAGACTGCCTTGCTGGTGCCGGTACGTTGGCATTGGGTTACAACCACCCAGAAATCAACCAAGCGTTAAAAGATCAACTAGACAGCGGTTTGCCTTATCAGACGCTTGATATTGCGACCAAAGCAAAAACGGACTTTATCCAAGCGGTTAAAAACTTCCTGCCACAGCAACTAGCAGATAACTGCGTAGTGCAGTTCTGTGGTCCTTCAGGCGCAGATGCAGTAGAAGCTGCGATTAAGCTGGCAAAACAAACCACTGGCCGCAATACCATGTTTGCGTTCCGCGGTGCCTACCATGGTATGACTAATGGCACCATGGGCATGATGGGGAACTTGGGCACTAAAGCGCGTCGCACTGGCTTGATGTCAGACGTACACTTTATGCCATTCCCATATAATTTACGCTGTCCGTTTGGCCTAGGTGGTGATGAAGGTGCGAAAGCAAGCATCCGATACATCGAACGTCTTCTAAACGATGATGAAGCGGGCATTATGAAGCCAGCAGCGATTGTTGTTGAGCCCGTACAAGGCGAAGGCGGTGTTATCCCGGCTCCGGCTTTCTGGTTACGCGAACTTCGTCGTATCTGTGATGTGCACGGTATTCTTCTTATCCTTGATGAGATTCAATGTGGTGTCGGCAAGACGGGCTATAACTTCGCCTTTGAAGAAGCTGGTATCGTTCCTGATGTTCTCTGTTTGTCAAAAGCGATTGGTGGTGGTATGCCAATGTCGCTTCTTGTGATCAACAAGCAGCACGATACTTGGAAGCCAGGCGAACACACAGGGACTTTCCGTGGTAACCAACTGGCTATGGTCTCTGGTGCAAAAGCCTTAGAGATCATTGAACGCGATAACTTGGTTGAACACGCCAATATTGCTGGTCAATACTTACGTCATGGCCTAGAAGCGATGCAAAAGCGCGTAGACTGTATTGCAGAAGTGCGCGGTAAAGGCCTGATGCTGGGTGTTGAAATCCGCAAGCCAGGTAATGAACTTAATAAATTTGGTGAGCCAGTCGCGGACGGTGAACTGACGCTGAAGATTCAGCGTGCAGCGCTAGAGCGTGGCTTAATGGTTGAGAAGGGTGGTCGTGAAGGCTCGGTGATTCGCTTCCTACCTCCGTTAATCATCTCTTTTGAACAAATCGACTTTGCGCTGCGCGTCATGGAAGAAGCAATTCTTGTGGCTGGTGGCAACAAGGTTGATGCTGAACACACGAATGAGAGCTGGAAGCAACATTTCATCCATACGGGTGAGATGGGCAGTGCAGAGTTCTCTAAAGTGATGAATCACACCACAGCAGCGATGAAGTCTGTATTTGAGCAAGTAAAAGCGCCTTACTCGGGTCTTGAACCTAAGTTGTTAGAACACGCGATTAATGCGGTAGACCTAGATAACAAGAACGCGCCACTGATCGATGTTATCGGTGAAACTGCGGACTTGGTAGCGAAGAATTCTATCTTTGTTCAGCATCCAGATTGCATTGCGCACCTGCACACTCCACCGTTGATGCCAGCAGTAGCGGCAGAAGCAATGATTGCGGCTCTTAACCAATCGATGGACTCTTGGGACCAAGCGTCTTCTGCGACTTATGTAGAGCAGAAAGTGGTTGATTGGTTGTGTGATAAGTACGAGCTAGGCGAGAAATCAGACGGCATTTTCACTAGTGGCGGTACGCAGAGCAACCAAATGGGCCTCATGCTGGCTCGTGACTGGATTGCAGATAAGTTAAGCGGCCATTCTATTCAAAAGCTAGGGCTTCCCGATTACGCCGACAAGCTACGTATTGTCTGTTCGAATAAATCGCACTTCACGGTACAAAAGTCAGCGTCTTGGATGGGGTTGGGTGAAAAAGCGATTCTTGCCGTCGATGCCAATGCTGATGGTACGATGGACGTAACTAAGCTAGATGCTGTGATTGAACAAGCGAAGTCAGAAGGTTTGATTCCTTTCGCTATTGTGGGCACTGCTGGCACGACTGATCATGGCGCTATTGATGATCTCGACTTCATCGCCGATATGGCTGAAAAACACGAAATGTGGATGCACGTTGACGGCGCTTATGGTGGTGCATTGATTCTAAGCAGCCATAAAAATCGTCTGAAAGGCATTGAGCGCGCAGAGTCAGTCAGCGTGGATTTCCACAAGCTGTTCTACCAAACAATCAGCTGTGGTGCGCTGTTGGTTAATGACAAAGCCAACTTCAAGTTCTTGCTTCATCATGCAGATTACTTGAACCGCGAACACGATGAACTACCAAATTTGGTAGACAAGTCTATCGCAACGACTAAACGTTTTGACGCCTTGAAAGTCTTTATGACGATGCAAAACGTAGGGCCGAACACACTTGGTGAGATGTACGATCACTTATTGGGTCAGACGCAACAAGTTGCAAATCTTGTGCGCAACAGTGATGGATTTGAGCTATTGGCAGAGCCAGCTTTGTCGACTGTATTGTTCCGCGCGGTAAGCAGCGAAGCTGTCGATTTAGATGAACTCAACAAAGCTCTAAGACTGGAAGCGCTGGTTCGTGGCGTTGCGGTACTTGGAGAAACGGTAGTGGACGGCAAATCGGCGCTGAAATTCACTATTCTAAACCCTTGTTTGAAGATTTCGGATTTTGAATCTTTACTTAATAAAATCAACATTCTAGCGGCTGAGCTAGTTAAATAAAGGTAACGGAAAACTATGGCAGTTCTACAGATTGGTGCAGGCGGCGTTGGCTGGGTAGTTGCACACAAAGCAGCTCAAAACAACGACGTTCTGGGTGATATTACAATCGCATCACGTACCGTTGGTAAGTGTGAGAAAATCATCGGGTCTATTCAGAAGAAAAACAACCTGAAAGATTCAACTAAGAAGCTAGAAGCTCGCGCAGTAAATGCTGACGACGTAGATTCATTGGTTGCTCTTATTAAAGAAGTTCAGCCTGACCTTGTGATCAACGCAGGTCCTCCATGGGTAAACATGTCCATTATGGAAGCGTGTTACCAAGCGAAAGTGTCTTACCTAGATACTTCAGTAGCGGTTGACCTATGTTCAGAAGGCCAGCAAGTTCCACAAGCTTATGACTGGCAGTGGGGCTACCGTGAGAAGTTCGCAGAAGCGGGCATCACAGGTATTCTAGGGGCTGGTTTCGATCCGGGCGTAGTGTCTGTATTTGCTGCGTACGCAGTGAAGCACCTGTTCGATGAAATCGACACAATCGACGTGATGGATGTAAACGCAGGTGACCACGGTAAGAAGTTCGCAACGAACTTTGACCCAGAAACCAACATGCTAGAGATCCAAGGCGATTCTTTCTACTGGGAAAGCGGCGAGTGGAAACAAGTACCTTGTCACTCTCGTATGCTTGAGTTTGAATTCCCGAACTGTGGTTCACACAAAGTGTACTCAATGGCGCACGATGAAGTTCGCTCTATGCAGGAGTTCATCCCAGCTAAGCGTATCGAGTTCTGGATGGGTTTCGGTGACCGTTACCTGAACTATTTCAACGTAATGCGCGATATTGGCCTATTAAGCCCAGATCCGCTAACGTTGCACGATGGTACAGTGGTACAGCCTCTACACGTATTGAAAGCGCTACTACCAGACCCAACGTCACTAGCTCCGGGTTACACTGGCCTAACGTGCATCGGTACATGGGTTCAAGGTAAGAAAGATGGTAAAGAGCGCAGCGTGTTCATCTACAACAATGCTGACCACGAAGTGGCTTACGAAGATGTAGAACATCAGGCAATCTCTTACACCACTGGTGTACCAGCGATCACTGCTGCGCTGCAATTCTTCCGCGGTAAGTGGGCAGACAAAGGCGTGTTCAACATGGAGCAACTAGACCCAGATCCGTTCCTAGAAACAATGCCATCTATCGGTCTCGACTGGCACGTTCAAGAGCTGGAACCAGGTCAACCTGTGATCCACAAATTAAAATAAGAACTTAACCACTCTTATCTGAAATATAAATTTAAGCCGATGCGTTTGCGTCGGCTTTGTTCGATTTTATAGTGCCTCCGTTTAGGCGAGGGGCCCAAGGTAGTAACATGCAACAAAACGAACTAAAAACCCCGTACTTCATGATCAATGAAGACAAGCTGATTGCAAACCTAGAAAAAGCGAAGCAGCTAAAAGAAATCTCAGGGGTGAAGCTTGTCTTGGCACTGAAGTGCTTTTCGACTTGGGGCGTATTCGACATCATCAAGCCATACCTAGATGGGACAACCAGTTCTGGTCCGTTTGAAGTGAAGCTTGGCCACGAAACCTTTGGTGGCGAAACACACGCTTACAGTGTCGGTTATAGTGAAGATGACGTCCGCGATGTGGCTGACATCTGTGACAAGATGATTTTTAACTCACAATCACAACTTGCGGCTTACCGTCATATAGTAGAAGGCAAAGCTTCAATTGGTCTGCGTCTAAACCCTGGTGTGAGCTACGCTGGACAAGACCTGGCAAACCCTGCTCGTCAATTCTCTCGTCTTGGTGTTCAGGCTGATCATATCAAACCGGAAGTCTTTGAAGGGATTGACGGCGTGATGTTCCACATGAACTGTGAGAACAAAGATGTCGATGCGTTTATCGGCTTGCTTGATTCAATCTCTGAGCAGTTTGGTGAGTACCTAGATAAGCTGGATTGGGTGAGCATGGGCGGTGGTGTGTTTTTCACGTGGCCGGGTTACGACATTGAAAAGCTAGGTCTAGCACTGAAAGCCTTCTCTGAAAAACACGGCGTACAAATGTACCTAGAGCCGGGCGAAGCGATCATCACCAAGACGACTGACCTTGTCGTAACAGTGGTTGATATTGTGGAGAACGTGAAGAAAACCGCGATCGTGGATTCAGCAACAGAAGCACACCGTTTGGATACCCTTATCTATGATGAACCTGCCTCGATACTTGAAGCTTCAGAAAATGGTGAACACGAATACGTGATCGGTTCATGTTCTTGCCTAGCCGGCGACCAGTTCTGTGTGGCGAACTTTGATCAGTCTCTTGAGATTGGTCAGCGTCTACACATTTTGGATAGCGCAGGTTACACCATGGTTAAGTTAAACTGGTTTAATGGTTTACGTATGCCTTCGGTTTATTGCGAGCGTTCAAATGGTGACATCCAGAAGTTGAATGAATTTGACTATTCAGACTTTAAACGTTCACTATCGCAGTGGTCAGTAAAATAAAAAAGAGCAGCTTCGGCTGCTCTTTCTGTATCTACCTTCTATTTTGGTTTTGAGCTATGCTTCTACCATCACTTTGGTATCTTCACTCAGTGATTCAAGCTCATTGGCGATGTCATCAATGTCGACTTCAGCGGGTAACCTAATGGCCATGTTTGCGGTAAATAGGCTTGAGCTGACTCCACCTCCACCTGCAATGAATACGCGTTGGCAATCCATATCTAGAATACTCACTCCTTGTCCATCCAAGATATGAGTGATTTCATTAACAATACCGGCGCGATCATTCGAGTCTAATCGGAGTTGGTAGATAGTGTCTGTATTGTAGTTGTGTGCTTGCGAATCAATAATCTGAACAACCAAGCCTTGCTGATCTTGGAAAGCATCTTTCACGAGGTCGGCATTCTGCACAGGCACCTCAACTTTGATGACCGCGGCTACTTGATCTTCTATAAAGTTCACTTTGCTGATCAACCATTTCCCACCGTTCTCGTGAGTGATTGCAGCGAGCTGTTTGATCGTATTGGGCGTCGCTCTACCGACAAAATTAACAATGAATGTACTGTTCACGTGCGGACTCCTACAGGAAATAGAATTAACGGCTTAAATCCAAGTGTAGGGTAGCAGGCACAATAAGGCATGACAGAGTTCAAGATTTTAAGCTAATCCTTTGTCCGATATACAGTTATTATACTGCGAGCACAAAAAAGCGACGTCGTAACGTCGCTTGTAGTAGTGAATTGTGATGGTTGTCTGTTGGGCTAAAAGCTTATCTTCATTTCAACACCGTAGAACACGTTGTCGTACTGAGCACCAGACTCCAACGCAAACTTGGCAGCTTGATCATTACCAAACCAAGGATTGCTGCTATATTGCAGTTCTGCACTACCACCCCAAGTATTGCTTACCCAACCATGGATGTGGCCCACAGGGTTGAGGAAAAACAAAGTCACGTCGCCCATGGTGGCAGAACCCAAGACTTCACCGCCCGAAGTAATGATATCTTGCTCGGCTTCTAACATCAGCTCACCAACAACAGCACCAAAAAATGGGGTAATGAATACATCTTGCCAGGAAGGAACTTCAGCAAATGCTTCTACGCCATACTCCCAAAAGAAAGTCGACATGGTTGCGGAGTATAGGAACGACTCAAACTCATTAAACCCTGCATGACGCGCAGCAGTATAATAAACACCACCAAAGTATGGATGCATAACATAGTTAAGATAATGTTCATCTCGGTCCCACACGGGGCCTGCTGTTACATTGTCTTTCCATTTTGAGCCTAATCCGCTGAGGTTACGGTCTTCTTCATCCCATTTGGTGATGGATTCTGGAAGTAGAGTCATTAAACCTACTGTTGCGACACTTAGGCCCAAAATTGTGTAAGTTTGGCCTTTTAGGTACTCCCAGTCTCTTTCGTCTTGTACCGTAAGGTATTTGGCTACGGGTTCTTCATCAAGCTTCAATGCGCTTTCATTTGCGTTGAAATTATATGGGTCTAATAGAGCGGTAGAGTTGCCATTGGTATAGAAAGGGTAATTTTGAGCTTGATCAACCGTGTATGACAACTCAATATGTTGACTTGAGTAATCCATACTCGCATTGCTAAAAGTCGAGTATGACAAGATTAAAGCGGTTAGGCCGGTCTTTAACACGGAAGGCTCCAATAGCGGTTTTTAATGATCTGGCTCACAATTATCTATTAAAGTCAGTTCAATGAAAACATGAATTTAGGCTAATAGTCTACTTCGTGTACTTTTCTTCGCTAAGAATCAAAAATACAACAAGCATGTTTACACAGCATGCAATCAGAAAGGATGAATAATGTTAAAAATTGCAATGTTAAGTACAGGGGAAGAAGTCCTTCATGGAGACATTGTAGACACCAATGCCGCTTGGCTATCTCAGTTGTTTTTTGAAAGTGGTTATTCATTAACAAAGCGCTCAACGGTAGGAGATGAAAAGTCATCTTTGGTCGAAGAACTGGTGATGCTTAGTTTCAACAGCGATATTGTTATCGTTAATGGTGGGTTAGGCCCAACAAGTGATGATTTAAGCGCAGAAGCGGCTGCTCTTGCGGCAGAAACAGACTTAGTTGAATGCTCAGAGTGGGTTGAGCGTCTTAAGGCGTTTTTTGCTGCTCGTGGCGTAAATATGCCAGCAAGCAATATGAAGCAGGCGATGTTACCTAGAGGCTCGACCATGGTCGATAACCCAGTTGGCACCGCTTGTGGTTTCAAAGTAACCATTAACGATTGTTGTTTTTATTTTACGCCAGGTGTGCCGAGCGAGTTTAAGCGCATGATTGAAAGCGAAATCTTGCCGGATATGAGAAAGCATTTTCCTATTGAAAGTGGGATGGACTGTAGCAAACTGCATACGTTCGGGACTTCAGAGTCGGCACTGTCCGATAAGCTAGATAAAGTTGAGCTTCCTGAGGGGTACTTCCTTGGTTATCGCTCTTACATCCCATACATTGAAGTTAAGTTATTCGGGCCGAAAGGGGATGTGGATCGCAGAGTTAAGCTCCTGCAGATCATCTATAAGTTAATAGCGGAGCATGTAGTGAGTGTTGATGAGTCCATGCAGCAACATGTCGCTCATTTGATGCTAGAAAAGAAGCTGTCGATTTCAACGGCGGAGCAATCGACACACGGTAGTCTGTCAAAGTGGCTGCATTTCGACGAAGCCGCCGCGCAATTCTGTGGACATGGGTGGGTTTTGAGTAGTCAAGTGGATGTAGGACAAGAGGAAGGAGACTCACTTGCCGCTGCATTTGCACTTGCTGGTGCGACTAAGGAAAAATGCGGGACTGATCTATCTATTGTTACAGGTCATGTATCGGACAGCACTTTTTCGGTTGCTATTGCGAGTAAAGAGGGAGAATGGGGGCAAACGTTGACGTTCGGTAGAAAATATTCGAGAGACGATCAAACGTTAGTTATCACGACAGTTGCAGCTGACATGCTAAGACGTTACTTCGCTGGTCAGGCTATGTTCCCAACCTATAGCTCCCTAAAACGCGTCAAAGAGATGTTTGTGCCACAAAGTGCGATTCAAGGCTAGTTATGACAGATAACATTATTTAACTCTATGAATAACTTATTTATTCGTTTATCACTCGAAAGTCAGGATCTTAGAATAAAATAGTATAATAGCTATGTCATTGATTTAAATAATAAATATTAACTTACTCCAGATTGAGCCGGAAGTTTTAACATTTGCGTCTTAGACTTACTATTCGTCTAATTTTCACTCTGTGAGGTAGTCATGTTCCATCACTCAAAAATTTTAGTTTGGTATCAGATTGCTGGTCAAAAGGTTATTTTAGGGGAAGCGGTGAGTAATGAGTGCTTTGATGCAATTTCTTTGTGGCTAACTGCACCTGAAGAGGCCGATCAGGAGGGAGGGCTGGGCTACCGTTTATCATTATTTGATGATGATGGCAGACAAATCGCGAATAAAGCAGTCTCAATGTTGACGGCTGATGCATTACTTTCAGGCAGTAACAAAACGAGTGTGACACGCTATTAAAAAGCCCGGTAATCCTACCGGGCTCAATCCACACAATTGACGCGTTATGCGCGTTTTTCTTTCAAGGTGTAATTGACATTTTCAAGTTGAACGTCAGATTTAGCCTTTGAGATGCATGGCAAGATTTCGTCTGTTTGCGTATACGCCATAGCAAAACCAACGTACTCTACCTCTCCTGAAACCAACTTACATCGACACGCACCACAGTGACCATCTCGGCAGTTATATTCAGGTTCAATACCAGCTTTTTCCATCGTTTCTAAAATTGTATTAGAAGGGTTGGACTGAATAGCTGAAATTCCGTTGATTTTGATACTGGGCATTACAGTTCGAAGTCCTTAAAGTCATCCGCACGTACATCACTATCGATTTGACCAACAAGGTAAGATGAAATCTCAGCTTCTTGAGGGGCAACCTGAACGTTGTCAGAAGATAGCCATGCATTGATCCAAGGAATCGGGTTCGTGGTCGCCTCTGGGTAAGCTGCACCTAAGCCAACTGCTTGCATACGTATGTTAGTAATGTACTCAACATACTGGCACAAGATGTCTTTGTTCAAACCGATCATTGAGCCATCTTTGAATAGGTACTCTGCCCACTCTTTTTCTTGCTCTGCTGCGGCTTTGAACAAATCAAAACACTCTTGCTTGCACTCTTCAGCAATCTGCATGAACGCAAAGTCATCTTGACCGTTGCGTAGCAAGTTGATCATGTGCTGTGTACCAGTTAGGTGCAGTGCTTCATCACGAGCGATAAGCTTGATGATTTTCGCATTACCTTCCATCAGTTCACGTTCAGCAAACGCAAAAGAACAAGCGAAACTTACGTAGAAACGGATCGCTTCCAGCGCGTTCACTGACATCAAGCACAAATAAAGTTGCTTCTTCAGATCTTGCAGACTGATCTTCACCTCTTCACCATTGATTTGGTGCGTACCTTCACCGTAACGGTGGTAGTCGTTAGTCAGTTGAATCAGCTTATCGTAGTAGTGAGAAATGTCTTCTGCACGCTTTAGGATGTGCTCGTTTTCAACGATGTCATCAAACACGATGCCCGGATCGTTCACGATGTTACGGATGATGTGCGTGTAAGAGCGAGAGTGAATAGTCTCAGAGAATGACCAAGTCTCAATCCACGTTTCTACTTCCGGCAGAGAAACCAGTGGCAGCAGTGCTACGTTAGGACTACGGCCTTGAATCGAATCAAGTAGAGTCTGGTACTTCAAGTTAGAGATGAAAATGTGCTTTTCATGATCTGGAAGCTTGTTGTAGTCGATGCGATCACTTGATACATCGACTTCTTCTGGACGCCAGAAGAAAGAAAGCTGTTTCTCGATCAGCTTTTCAAAAATTTCAAATTTCTGTTGGTCGTAACGAGCGACGTTAACGGATTGACCCAAGAACATTGGTTCTTTTAATTGATCGTTCTTGTTTCTGTTAAAAGTACTGTAAGCCATAGTGCCTCAATTCCTTTTAAGCCCCTCTCGCTGAGGGGCATAATTTGTTAAACCTGAATAAACCCTATTAAGTGTGGGTTATGGATTAAATCTTACAACCGCCGCCTGAACAATCGTCGTCTTGTGGTTGTACTGCGTCTTTCTGGTCATCACTCGCGCCATCACGAGTGTTATGGTAGTAAAGTGTTTTCACACCGTACTTGTACGCAGTCAACAGGTCTTGCAGCAGTTGTTTCATTGGAACTTTGCCACTTTCAAAACGCGTTGGGTCGTAGTTGGTGTTTGCTGAAATCGCTTGGTCGACAAACTTCTGCATAATACCAACTAGGTGCAGGTAACCATTGTTTGAGCCAATGTTCCACAGCAACTCGTAGTTGTTTTTCAGGTTAATAAAATCAGGTACAACTTGTTTTAGGATACCGTCTTTTGATGCTTTAACAGAGACATAGCCTCGTGGTGGTTCAATACCGTTTGTCGCGTTAGAAATCTGCGAAGAGGTCTCCGATGGCATCAAGGCTGTTAGCGTAGAGTTACGCAGGCCGTGCTCCATGATCTCTTCACGTAGCGTGTCCCAGTCGTAATGAAGCTCTTCGTCACAAACCAGATCGATATCTTTCTTGTATGTATCGATTGGCAACAGACCTTTCGCGTAGTTCGTTTCATTGAACGATGGGCATTTACCTTGTTCCTTTGCCAGCTCTACTGATGCTTTTAACAAGTAGTACTGAATCGCTTCGAACGTGCGGTGAGTCAGACCGTTTGCGCTACCGTCAGAGTACTTAACGCCATTCTTCGCTAGGTAGTATGCAAAGTTGATTACACCTACACCTAGAGTTCGGCGGTTCATTGTAGACTTGTATGCCGCCGGAAGAGGGTAGTCTTGGTAGTCAAGCAGTGCATCCAGAGCACGTACAACCAATTCAGAAAGCTCTTCAAAGTCATCTAGAGACTTAATCGCGCCCAAGTTAAAGGCCGATAGAGTACACAGTGCAATCTCACCAGAGTCATCTTCAACGTTTGTTAAAGGTTTCGTTGGCAGTGCGATTTCCAAACACAGGTTAGACTGACGAACAGGTGCCACTTTCGAGTCGAACGGGCTATGAGTATTACAGTGGTCAACATTTTGAATGTAAATACGACCTGTAGAAGCACGCTCTTGCATTAACAGAGAGAACATCTCGACAGCTTTAACGGTCTCTTTCTTAATCGAAGGATCGTTTTCGTATTTCACGTATAGACGTTCGAATTCGTCTTGGTCTTCAAAGAACGCGTCGTATAGACCTGGTACGTCAGATGGCGAGAACAACGTAATGTTGCCACCTTCCACTAGGCGTTGGTACATCAAACGGTTTAGCTGAACACCGTAGTCCATGTGACGAACACGGTTTTCTTCAACACCACGGTTGTTCTTCAGAACCATCAGAGCTTGAGACTCACCGTGCCACAGTGGGTAGAATACTGTCGCTGCACCGCCACGAACACCACCCTGAGAACAGCATTTCACTGCTGTCTGGAAGTATTTGTAGAATGGGATACAACCAGTGTGGAACGCTTCACCGCCGCGGATTTCAGAACCCAGCGCACGAATGCGACCCGCGTTGATACCAATACCTGCGCGTTGAGATACGTAACGAACGATAGAGCTTGCCGTTGCGTTAATTGAATCTAGGCTATCACCACACTCGATCAGCACACATGAGCTGAACTGGCGAGTAGGGGTACGTACACCAGACATGATCGGTGTAGGTAGAGAAATTTTGAATGTTGAAGTCGCATCGTAGAAACGCTTGATGTAATCCAAGCGCGTGTCTTTTGGATACTTAGCGAACAGACAAGCGGCAACCAGAATGTATAAGAACTGAGCACTTTCGTAAATTTGGCCTGTTACACGGTTCTGAACGAAGTATTTGCCTTCAAGCTGTTTGACTGCTGCGTAAGAAAAATCAAGATCGCGCTTGTGATCAAGGTAGGCACCTAGCTCATCTAACTCTGCTTTCGAGTAATCTTCCAGAATGTGCTTGTCGTATTTTCCTAATTCAACCAGTTTTGAAACATGGTCAAACAGTGTTGGTGGCTCATATTGGCCATAGGCTTTTTTACGCAAGTGGAAGACGGCCAGACGCGCCGCCAGATATTGATAATCTGGAGTTTCTTCAGAGATCAGGTCTGCCGCAGACTTGATGATCGTTTCATGGATATCTGTGGTCGTAATGCCTTCGTAAAACTGGATGTGAGCGCGCAGTTCTACCTGAGATACAGAAACGTTATCTAGGCCTTCCGCGGCCCATGTAATTACTCGGTGGATCTTTTCTAGATCAATATTTTCTTTGCGGCCATCACGTTTAGTAACGGTTAGTCGTTGGTTCATTCTGCTTCATTTCCCTAGAAAAACTGATAAAAGCCGTATTTATGTATAATTCTTGTAAAATATGTACGGGCTTTGTGATCGAAGTCTATCTATATATTGTAGTTCAAACACAACATATAGGGGTGCATGTGATTGCGGGTTACAAGATAGTGCTATCGATGGCTATTTTCAAGTTACAGATCTTGGATGACTTGTGGATAACTGTGAAAATAAAAAAAATCTGTAAGTAACTACTAACCGATGAAATTAGGGCGGACAAGATTGTAGAAAAACACGAGTTGAAGATCGCTTCAGAAGTAACCGAGAGTAAAAAAAAATATCTTGATCTTTAGCAAAAACTAAGTCCGATTTATGGCTTGGTTAAATTGAGAACAAGAACTCAAAAATTGTTTAAAAATGCACTAAAAAAGGCGGAGATCTTGTGCTACCGCCTTAAAAATAACCACTACATCTAGATGGTGAAAAATGTTAAAACTTCTGTGTATGCACGATATAGTTTACATCCACATTGTTGCCCAGTTTGTAGGTGTCCGTTAACGGATTGTAGTGTAAGCCCGTAATTCCCATCTCTGTGAGATCGGTACGGTCGATCATTTTGATTAACTCGGAAGGGCGGATGAACTTTTCATGCTCGTGTGTACCTTCTGGTACAATTTTCAATAGTTTCTCTGCACCCACAATCGCAAAGAGATACGATTTGATGTTGCGGTTTAGAGTCGAGAAGAAAACGTGGCCACCTGGTTTCACAAGTGCCGAACACGATCGAATAACAGAAAGTGGGTCTGGCACGTGTTCCAACATTTCCATGCAAGTGACGACGTCGTAGGTGCCCGCATTTTCGGCTGCATGGTCTTCAATTGTACTTTGGATGTAAGTTAGCTTGGTGCCCGTTTCAAGGGCATGCAAGCGAGCAACTTCTAACGGCTCTTTGCCCATATCAAGGCCAGTCACAGTCGCTCCCTCTTTAGCCATACTTTCGGCTAAGATGCCTCCACCGCATCCGACATCAAGAACGGTTTTGCCAAACAAGCCTTCAGCATTCTCTAAAACATAGTTCAAGCGCAGTGGGTTAATTTGGTGAAGAGGTTTAAACTCGCCTTCCAGATCCCACCAGCGTGAGGCCATTTCCTCAAACTTCTTGATTTCCTTTGGGTCGACATTTTGTGATTGGGTCATAACTACTCTGTTCTATATGTTAAAGGCTTCCATAAAATATGAGTGCATTATAACCCCGAATATTGAGTAGCGCATAGACTAGGCCACTTTTATCTAATTTTGGCTAAAATATAGCCTGTAATCAGAAACATAAATTTAGAATGTGCAATTTCTCGGCATTTGATTCACAACCAAGCTCACAACCTGATAAAAGGCGAGGGAAAGTGATGCCGAAGAGTTAATTTGTGTGTTATATTTTTGCACCTTAAACGTATTGTACATACGATCAAAAAATAGAGGGATAATGGCTCTATGAGCGATCTAGCTAAAGAGATCACGCCCGTAAACATTGAAGATGAGCTAAGAGGTTCGTACCTCGACTATGCGATGTCCGTAATCGTGGGTCGTGCTCTTCCAGATGTGCGTGATGGCCTAAAGCCAGTACACCGACGCGTACTTTATGCGATGAATGTGCTGGGCAATGATTGGAATAAACCATACAAAAAATCTGCCCGTGTTGTTGGCGACGTAATCGGTAAATATCACCCACACGGTGATAGTGCTGTGTACGACACTATCGTACGTATGGCTCAGCCGTTCTCACTACGTTACATGCTCGTTGATGGCCAAGGTAACTTCGGTTCTATCGATGGCGACTCAGCGGCAGCAATGCGTTATACCGAAGTTCGCATGGCAAAAATTGCTCATGAACTTTTGGCTGACCTAGACAAAGATACCGTCGACTACGTACCTAACTACGATGGTACCGAGCAGATCCCAGCGGTTCTTCCGACTAAAATTCCAAACCTACTGGTTAACGGTGCTTCTGGTATCGCGGTAGGTATGGCAACCAACATCCCGCCACATAACCTTGGCGAAGTGATCGATGGCTGTCTTGCTTTCATCAATAATGAAGAAATCACTATTGATGAACTAATGGATTATATTCCTGGTCCTGATTTCCCAACGGCAGCACTTATCAGTGGCCGTAAAGGCATTGTAGACGCGTACAAAACAGGTCGCGGCAAAATCTACATGCGCTCAAAAGCGGATATCGAAGTGGAGAAGAATGGTAAAGAAACCATCGTCGTCACTGAAATCCCTTACCAGGTAAACAAAGCTCGCTTGATTGAGAAGATCGCAGAGCTAGTTAAAGATAAGAAAGTAGAAGGCATCAGTGCACTGCGTGACGAGTCTGATAAAGACGGTATGCGTATTGTTATTGAATGTAAGCGCGATGCTGTGGGCGAAGTGGTTCTAAACAACCTTTATGCTCAAACTCAGCTGCAGACCACTTTCGGTATCAACATGGTGGCGTTAAACAATGGCCAGCCTCAGTTATTCAACCTGAAAGACATGTTGAAGTGCTTCGTTGATCACCGTCGTGAAGTTGTAACTCGCCGTACTATCTTCGAACTACGTAAAGCGCGTGAACGTGCACACATCCTTGAAGGCTTAGCGCTAGCGCTTGCCAACATTGATGAGATCATTGACCTTATCCGTAAAGCGCCAACACCAGCGGAAGCAAAAGCGGGTCTTATTGCACGTGGTTGGGACTTGGGCAACGTTTCGGCAATGCTTGAACGCGCAGGTACGGATGCGGCTC
Source organism: Vibrio nereis NBRC 15637 (assembly GCF_001591105.1). Taxonomy (GTDB): domain Bacteria; phylum Pseudomonadota; class Gammaproteobacteria; order Enterobacterales; family Vibrionaceae; genus Vibrio; species Vibrio nereis. The sequence continues at coordinate 481,159 of NZ_BCUD01000001.1, forward strand.
GTCCAGAATGGTTAGAGCCTCAATACGGCATCCGTGATGGCCAATACTTCCTAACGGAACAGCAAGCTCAAGCAATTCTAGATCTACGTTTACATAAACTAACAGGTCTAGAGCACGAGAAGATTCTTGGTGAATACAAGACGCTTCTAGAAGAAATCGCTGAACTAATGCATATCCTTGCAAGCACTGAGCGTTTGATGGAAGTGATCCGAGAAGAACTTGAAGCCGTTCGTGATGGCTTCGGTGACGCTCGCCGTACTGAAATCACAGCAGCGAGCCATGACATTGACATGGAAGAGCTGATTGCACGTGAAGATGTTGTGGTTACTTTGTCTCACGGTGGTTACGTTAAGTACCAAGTACTGAGCGACTACGAGTCACAGCGTCGTGGCGGTAAAGGTAAGAGCGCAACTAAGATGAAAGATGAAGACCACATTGAGCGTCTTCTAGTGGCGAACACCCACGACAACATCTTATGCTTCTCTACTCGCGGTAAGACATATCGTCTGAAAGTTTACCAATTGCCTCTAGCGAGCCGTACTGCTCGTGGTAAGCCAATTGTGAACATCCTTCCACTAGAAGAAGGTGAGCGCATTACGGCGATTCTACGTGTTGATGAGTTCTCTGAAGATAAGTTCATCTTCATGGCAACTGGTGACGGTACTGTTAAGAAGACGCCTCTGAATCAGTTTGCAAACGTACGTTCAAACGGTCTGATCGCGGTGAACCTACGTGATGACGATTCACTAATCGGTGTCGATATCACTAACGGTAGCAGCGATATCATGTTGTTCTCTAAAGCCGGTAAAGTGGTTCGCTTTAGCGAAGACAAAGTACGTGCAATGGGTCGTACTGCTGCTGGTGTACGTGGCATGAAGTTAGGTGAAGAGGACCAAGTGGTATCTCTCATTGTTCCTTCAAACGAAGGCGACATCCTAACCGTAACTGAGAACGGCTACGGTAAACGTACAGAGCTTGCAGAGTACCCAACAAAAGGTCGTGCAACTCAGGGTGTTGTATCTATCAAAGTTTCTGATCGAAACGGCCCGGTAGTTGGTGCTATTCAGGTTGTAGAAGGTGACGAGATGATGATGATCACTGATGCAGGTACGCTTGTTCGTACTCGTGTTGGTGAGGTAAGTCAGGTTGGCCGTAACACGCAAGGTGTGACGCTGATCCGTACTGCGGAAGACGAATCTGTGGTTGGTCTGCAACGTATTGAAGAAGTTGATGAAGCTGATTTGCCAGAAGGTGAAGAAGCTCAAGAAACGGAATCAAATGTTGAGAACACACCTGAAACTCCAGCAAATGATGAAGACGCGCAAGAATAACTTCTAAGTGTCTTAACTAAAAACCGAGCATCCTAGCTCGGTTTTTTTGTGTCTGAAATTGAGCATACGAAATTACCTTACTTTTTCAGTCTTTGAATTTAAAGCCCATGGTGAGAACTTGGTTCAATCATGTGCGCAACTAATATTCTAAATGACGTGCATAGAGGCGAGTTTGTCTATAGAATTTGCGCAACTTGTCGCATCTTCAATCAAAATAACTAACTCAAATGAAAATATCACTCAAACAAAAACTGATTGGTGCCAGCTTATTAGCTGTCGTGCTAATGGCTAGCGCATTAACTTGGCTTTCTGCTGTTAAACTCATGAATCAAACTCGTCAGAGCGTGCAAGAGCGTGCGGCCAGTCTAGCAACAACAGCGACTGAAGGCGTTTCAGATTGGATCACTATTCGTAAAAATATCGCAAAAGCATTCAATGACTATAGTGAAGAAGCCGATGTTGTACCGTACTTGCAACAAGCGAGAAAAGCGGGCGGATTTGACGACATCTTTTTAGGCACCCCATATGGCGGTATGTACCGTTCTCACCCTGAACGAAATCGCGCAGATTACGATCCTCGTACGCGTCCATGGTACAAAGACGCCAATGCGGCAGGTAAGCAAATTATCACGACGGCCTATAAAGATGCGATCACTAGTGCTCTATTGGTCACGATTGCAGAACCTGTTCGCTTGAATGGTCAATTCGTTGGTGTGGTTGGCGCAGATGTATTGCTTGAACAGTTGATTGAAGATGTTATCAATCTTGATGCGGGTGACAATGCTTATGCGATGCTTATTGATGGTCAAAATGGTACGTTTTTGGCCCATCCAAATAGCGACCTTCTGCTTCAGCCAGTGTCGACGCTTTCTAAAAATATGACGATGAATGTGATTGAAAATTCAGAACGTGATGGCGTGATGAAGTACATTCAGCGTGATAACACGGATAAGATTTACTTCTTTAAAGCAGTACCAAATACTCAATGGATTTTAGCTATTGAGATGGATCGTAAAACGGAAGAGGCAGCTTTCTCTGCGCTTCTTACTGAGCTGGTGATTACCGCTGCTATCATTACGTTGATCGTTGTACTGGTTGTCTCGTGGTTGGTTAGCTTCCTGTTCCGAGATCTTGGCCGCGTATCAAAAGCGCTTGAGGAGATCGCATCAGGTGAAGGTGATTTAACGCAACGACTAGAACCAAGAAGTGATGATGAAGTTGGTCAACTAGCTACAAATTTCAACACCTTCGTTGCGAATATGCACGCCATGGTTTCTAAACTTAGCTTAGTTTCTTCGTCACTGTCAGAGCAGTCTAAGCAAACAGCTCAACATGCAGAAGAGCGTAGCGCGCGTATTCGTCATCAGCAAGACGAAATCAACATGGTTGCTACGGCGATTAACGAAATGGCTGCCGCGACTCAAGAAATAGCAGGTAATGCAGATCACACAGCGCAAAACTCGTCAGAAGCTGTCACAGCTTGTGTACACGGTGGTGAGCAAGTCGTTCAAACTCAAAGCTCTATTCAAAACTTGGCGCAAGAAGTACAAGTAGCGACAGGTGTTATCCAAGAGCTTGAAGAACATGGCAATAGCATCAATACGATTCTATCAACAATTCAAGGCATTGCTGAGCAAACGAACTTGCTTGCATTAAACGCGGCGATTGAAGCGGCGCGAGCAGGTGAGCAAGGACGCGGTTTCGCTGTTGTTGCGGATGAGGTGCGAGTGCTTAGCCAGCGCACACATGCTTCGACTCAAGAGATTCAGCAAATGATAGAAACGCTGCAAGGGACAACATCGAAAGCAGTAGGTATTATGGGCGATAGCCGTCAACTGGCAGATACTAGTGTGGCAGACGCGGATTCCGCAGCAGTGAGCTTAACGCAAATTCAAACGGCGGTTGAGCGTATCAGTGATATGGCCACTCAGATTGCCTCAGCAGCAGAGGAGCAAGCGTCAGTTACCTCTGAAATCACACGTAACACCGTTGGTATTCGCGACGTTTCGAATGATTTGGCTGATGAAGCGCACGATGCTGCAGCCCAAGCAGCTCAGCTATCTGAACTGTCACATCAACTTGAAAACGAAATTCAACGTTTTAAGTTGTAACCAAGCTCCAAATCGTAGACAAATAGAAAAGAAAAACGCCCGGCTGACAGCCGGGCGTTTTGTTAACGACCAAATTTAAGAATCAAGGAATTAATCAATTAATCCGTATTGGGCACTTAATATATCAATGATTTCTTGCTTTGGGTTAGCACTCAGGTTGATTGGCTTGCCAGTAATTTTTTCTGCAATACCAGTATATGTTCTTGAAATATCCATCAATGCATCGAGTGGAAGGGCATTATCACGTGCGAGTGCTTCACGCTCTGGCATACGCTCTTTATTTAAAAGTATATCTGGATCAGGGAAGTGGTTGAGCAAGAATTGGCGGAACCCTTCTTTTGAGTTCTCGACGATGTTTCCAGCCTGATATTCTTTCTCATCCCAAATGCGAGAAGAGTCTGGGGTACCGACTTCATCCATGTAGATAAGCTTTTCGTTGCCTTCGGCATCTGTTACGTAGCCAAATTCGAATTTGGTATCAACAAAGATTTGCTCAACCTTAGCGAGAGCATCGCTAATCACACCAAAACCTTCGCGAAGTAGCTTCTCATATTGGGCGATGTCTTCCGCTTTAGAAAAGTTAAACGCCGCAAAGTTATCTTCAATGTTCTTGCGTGTAATGTTGACATCATCCGCTTCTGGTACGCCAGGGATGCCTTTTAGGATCCCCTTTGTGGAAGGCGTCATTAGCAAGTCTGGAAGCGCTTTATCTTTCTCTAAACTTTCAGGAAGCTGGATGCCACAAAATTCACGTTCGCCTTTTTCATATGCGCGCCACATTGACCCCGTGATGTACTGACGGCAAATGGCTTCTATCATGATCGGTTTCGCTTTTTGAACGATCCAAACCAGTGGGTGAGGGATATCAAGGATATGGCTATCGGCTAGACCGTTATCTTTGAACAGCTTAAACCAATGGTTTGAAATAGCATTAAGTGCGGCCCCTTTTCCTGGCACCCCTTGCAATCCACCTTCTGCGTGCCAAATGCAATCAAAGGCTGATATTCTGTCGCTGATCACCATGATAGCTAACGGAGCATCCGGGGCGACATTGTAGCCTTTCTCTTTTATTAGACGTTTGCTGTCTTCCTCGGTCAGCCAATACACTGAACGTACTTTCCCGCTATGAACAGGCTTGTTAGTACGAATTGGAAGATCATCATTTACGGCAAGAACTTGATCTGCAAGACTCATTTAGACATTCCTATCTTTGTCAAAAATGGGGTGACAGCCTGAATTAGGCAATCGATTTGCAGTGCATGATACCAGAACTATTTTGTGCTGCCAGAGAAAAAGCAAACGTTTGCTTTGTTTTTTAAAATGCCAAGAAAGAGATAAAAAGAAGCCTCCCAAGATAGAGAGGCTAAAGACAGTGTTGTTGCCAAGCTTGTTAGTGATACTTATATGAGCTGCCCTCGACAAAAAATACTTCGCATTGATATTGACGCCCCAAACTGCGAAGAAGCACTTGGTCGATGCTTGTAATGTTTCTGGATGCGACAACGGCACTGGCATTGCCTGACTTGATCGCCTTCATCACAATTTCCAGTTCTGATTGGGTTTGTGACGGCTTCATGTGAATGATCTTTGTACAGCTGATCTTGTATGAAGAGAATTGAGCGAAATCTGGACGAGGACACTCTGCAGTAAATAAAATCCACTGATTCTGATTAGACAAACCCGCCAAGCGAGCAAGGGATGAATCATCAATATCAAGGGGATGTGTTGGCTGAGCGAGAGCATTAAATTTTGATACTGAACGATGGTGTGGCTGTTGCTGAATCATAATACTGTCCCTATACACATGCTGTATGTGTGTACAGTAGTTTGTTTGAGGTAAGGGATCAAGTACTTTGGGATATAATATGAACGCTAATATCAATGTCTCATTAAGAGATTTATTGATAACTAATTGAATTTATTGTTTATTATTCTATTGAGTTTTCTTTGTGCTAGATACGCTGATATAAAAAATGTGAGGTTGAACACGTTAATATATACAGTGTTATACAGTGCTTTTAGGGAATGACAGTGTCTAGGGGATTATTCGCCGTCAATATCTCATTATTATTGACGGCGCAGAGAGCTATAAGAATCTTTCAGGATAGTCACTGAAAATGGCATCTAGCCCAGGTAGGTACTTTAAACGATTGGGATTATTCACCGTGTAGCACCATACCTGGTAGCCATCCGCTTGTAGAAGTTCGATGTGTTTTTTATTTGTTCTGAGGTAATTCAAATTGCAGCTAATGGCGGAGACTTCATCTAACAGCTGTTTAACCTTAGAGGTGAGCCGGTCACTTAAAACACCCAAATCGTACTCCGGTAAGATACTATGTAGTTCTCTAATAATATCCGGGCTAAAACTAGATAGCACAATGTCGTCTCGATTCGCGTTGTGCTTGAGTAAACAATCTTTGACCAAGCCACACACCTGCTGAACGTTATGCTGGTCAATTTTCACTTCTAGATTGAGCTTTAAGTGGTGTGCTTTTGCTAAAGAGAGCAGTTCACCTAACGTTACAATAGACTCACTTTTAAACTCAGGTGAAAACCAGCCACCAAAGTCAAATTCGCGTAATTGATCCAGAGTGAAAGAGTCCACTCGACCTTTACCATTGCTACACCGATCGATTTTATGATCATGGCAAACGACGAGTTCGCCGTCTTTTGTCGGTTGGATATCGACTTCCACCCACTCCAAACCTAATTCAATGGCAGCCAGAATACTGGCCTTGGTATTTTCAGGGAAACGCCCTGCAATTCCTCGGTGTCCCACGATAATCATTGGTCGCTTAGCTCTCTGTTACGTGATGTTAATAGATTACTCTTAATACTTGATAACAGACAGATATTTCTTGGTGTTGTACGGTCAAATCTGACACTATCGTCATCTACAAATAATAATGATAGTGAAGAGAATAAAGAGTGAACGCTGAACATAAGTCTGCCTGGATACTCGTGATGACAACCGCTCTCGCAGCGTTTGGTTGGATTTTCTCCAAAGAAACCATTCAGGGGTTACCTCCTTTTGGTTTTGTGGGCCTACGTTTTTTAGTTGCCTCAATATGCTTGGTTCCACTCAGTTATAAAAAATTTCGGCAGCTTACCTTCAGCTTATTTTTACAAGCTGCGGGGGGAGGAGCAATTCTTGCTGCGGCTTTAATGGCTTGGGTCTATGCGATTTCTGTTAGCGAAACACTTGGTGAGGGTGCATTTATTGTTAGCCTTTCAATGATTATTGTGCCTATCGTTGCTTGGGCACTATATAAAGAAAGGCCAAAACGAGCATTTTGGGTTTCTATGCCAATCGCCATATCCGGCCTCGCTTTGTTGTCTCTAAAGGGAGGCTGGAATAGCTCTGCTGGCCATATTTGGTTCTTTGCCAATGCGTGTTTACTGGCGCTTCATTTCAACGTGAACAGTAAACTTGCGCACAAATTGCCAGTGTTATTACTTACTTGTATTCAGCTATTTGTCACAGGGGTCATTGCACTGATTGCTTCCGCGTTATTTGAAACTTTTCCAGCGAGTATTGCCCCCTCCATTTGGGGATGGTTTGCTCTCAGTGCTTTGTTGGCAACCAGTTTACGTTATGTCATGCAAACCTTAGGTCAGAAGGGAAGCAACCCAGCGAACGCGGCATTAATTATGTTATTGGAGCCTATCTGGACGGTGATCTTGAGCATTCTTTGGTATGGAGAGTCATTGTCTGGAAGCAAGGTAGCAGGGTGTAGTCTTATTCTTGTTGCGCTCATTTTTTATCGGACCGATGGCCGTTTCATCAAGCTTAGAGAGTAAAGTTAACCTCACTCCCACTTAAACAACTGCTAAAATTTAGTAAGTATAAATGAGTTAAGCATCAGTTAAATCTCATTTTATGATTGCCTGTATAAGGATAAGAGAATGAAGATAGGTGTGATTGGGGCAGGAGCTGTAGGAGTAGAGATATGCAATTATCTTTTAACTCTCGGCAGTGTGAGCGAGCTGGTGTTGCTGGACAAGAACCTTGATCGCGCAGAAGGCGAAGTGTTTGATTTTCGACATACAACAGCACTGACGTTTACCAAAAACACCCACATTTTTCCTACTGATGATTACCTATCCTTAATTGGGGCAGACATTGTCGTGATCACCGCTGGAGAGCAGATCACACAAGGCCAAACTAGGATAGAATTGGCAGAAGTGAACAGTAAAATTGGTGTCGAGATTGCGACAGAAATTGAGCGCGTTGCTCCAACAGCGACCTTGATTGTGGTTACTAACCCTTGTGATATTGTTACTCACTTCATTGTAAAGAATACTGGTTTTTCACCTTCTCAAGTGATTAGTAGTGGCTGCGTGATTGATACTGCCAGGCTGATGAGCATTATCGCCAGTCGCGTAAACCTAGATCCGAAAAACATCTTTGGCTATGTCCTGGGCGAGCACGGCTGCAATTGCTTTGCACCTAAAAGCCTAATTTCAATTGCAGGCCAACCCGCAGACTATTATTGCGATACGCACAAGCTAGGACTGATTTGTTCAGATGAGTTATTAGAGTCGGTGAAGCAAGCGGGCTATGAAATCTTTAAGCGCAAACAGAACACCACTCATGGCATTGCAGCCAGCGTTTTTCGAATAATCCAGGCAATAATGATTAATGAACGTTCGGTACTTCCAGTTGCGACGTTATTGGAGGGGCAGTACGGGCTGAGAGACGTTGTGTTAAGTTTGCCCACAGTTGTGGGAAAAAACGGTGCAGAACTTATCCTAAACCACCCCTTTACTGAAGAAGAATCAGAGACATTATCTCTGATAGCAATAAATGTAAGAACCGTTGTGGATCGCGTCGCGATTGCCACTGGGCTACGAGTGTAATTCCTCCCTGTTTTATTAATTCCAACCAGTATCTACGTCGCAGTCAGCGATAGGGCTAAGTTGAACTTTGGCACAATCTCTTTAGTATGTGACTCTATAAACATACCGTCGACCGACACTGACACTTTCAAACCGAATGTAGCCCATGAAATTACGCAAAAATGCTCTCTTTGTCTGTAGCTTATTACTGAGCTGTCATGCTCATGCTTCTGGAGTCGACAAAGCCCTCACGATCCAGAGCCATACTCATAAAGCATCTTCTGCTAGCCAAAAAGAAATCGATAAAAGTGATCAGCGTATTCAGTTACTCAAAGCTGAAATCGAACAGCTTGAATCTGATGTGAAAAATCTAGAAGTGTATCGAAACCACCTTACTGCATTGGTAGCAAACCAAGAACAGGAAATGACCAGTCTTCATGATCAGGTTGAAGAAGTTAAAACCACTCGCCAAGGCATTGTTCCGCTGATGTACTACATGCTAGATGGGCTCAAACATTTTGTGGAACAAGACATTCCTGTGAAATCTCACCAGCGCGCTGAACGAATAAGTAAGTTGGAGGCGCTAATGACCAGAGCCGATGTCAGTGATGCTGAAAAATATCGACTTATTCTGGAGGCTTACCAAATTGAAGTGGAATATGGAAATAAAGTGGGGGTGTACAACAGCCAGATATTGGATGGCGACACGCCACGAGAGGTGGAAGCCTTGCACTTAGGTCGGGTTGCTTTAATTGCCCGCAGTCTGGATGGTCAGCGCTACTGGTATTGGCAACAAAGTGCAAAACAGTGGCAAATGGTGAAAAGCGAGTGGCATAACGATATTGAAACCGCGTTTGATGTTGCCTCGAAACGTATTGCGGCACAAATGGTTACTTTACCCGTGACATTGAATGCAGTGGAGGCTCGTTAATGTTTATACGTTGGATCGCCACACTCGTTGTAATGATGTGCCTGCCTTTTTCTACTGTTGCCGCCACTGATATCGTTGAAAAAACCGTTGCAGAGCAAAAACAGCAACAACAGCACAACGTAGAACGAGAAGCGAAATTTGATCAGCAACTGCAAGCGCTATTAACGCGTAAAAAATCGCTTCAGCAAAAAAAACAGACACTAACGGCACAAACCGACACTTTAAGTCAGACTTTTACGGCCAATGAAAAGACGTTGGCCGAGTTAGAACAAACGCTACAACTTGAATCTGGCAGTTTAGGTGAAGTGTTCGGTACGGCAAGACAAAGCGCAAAATCTTTAAAAACCGAGTTGGATTCATCTATCTCAGGTATCGGGGCTGAGGAGCATTTATCTCACTTGAATGCGATAGTTTCTGAAACACAGCTGCCGAATATTGAGCAACTGACTCAATTATGGCAAGCGCTAGAACAAGAAATTCGTGCCAGTGGAGTGAGCCAAGCGTATACGCTTAAATATGTCGATGGAGAGGGACTCGTTTCACCGCAAGAGTTTATTCGACTTGGTTCGATCGCGTTAGTGGGCGAGCGTGGCTTTGCGAAATGGGATGGCGACACACAGCAAGCGCTCTCGTTTGCCAATCAGCCGGAGAATACGCTGCATCGAGATCAACTCATGACGTCGTTAGCTAACCGTGAACCTGTGATGATGAGTATCGACCCAACACGAGGTGCGGTTTTAGATCAGTTTGCCTATCAGCCTTCGATGGTTGATCGCCTTGAAGCAGGGGGCATGGTCGGTGGCGTGATCGTGGCTTTACTTGTCGTTGGGATGCTAATCGCCATCGTACGAGGTGTGACGGTATTCAATATCAAGCGCCAGGTCAGTGCCCAGCTAAAAACGCCTGAACACCCTACCAATAATCCACTCGGTCGTGTGTTGTCTGTGTACAGCGAAGATAAGACAAGAAGTGTTGAAGCGTTGGAGCTACGTTTGCTGGAAGTCATCGTAGATGAACAAGCCAAATTAGAAAAAGGGCTGTCTATGCTCAAACTTCTTGCTGCATTGGCACCCATGCTGGGGCTGTTGGGGACAGTGACAGGGATGATCGAGACGTTTCAAATCATGACTTTATTTGGTACGGGTGACGCGAAAGTCATGGCAGGCGGGATTTCGACCGCGCTAGTGACGACAGTTATGGGGCTTGTGGCGGCAATGCCACTATTATTGGTACACAATATTTTGACTACCCAAGCAGAAAACTTACGCAATATCCTTGAGAAACAGGGGATAGCGCTTGTTGCTCAGCAAGCCGAAAATAGCACGCCACTCGTTGCCGAGAACATTGCATAATGATTGATTCACTTGCCGCTTTATCATCGCTACTGGGCGGTCACATTTGGTGGAGCGAATTTACCCACTTCATGCAACAAGGCGGTCCAGTGCTTTGGTGTCTTTTTGCTGTTGTGCTGCTGTTTTGGTTGCTGGTGGTAGAAAGAGTGATCTATTTACTTATGTATTACCCCAAAGTTAAAGCCAGTTGGGTGAGTACATGGCAAGCTCGCAGTGAGCATCACTCCTGGTACGCAAAATCCGTTCGTGATGGTTGGATAGCCCAAGCGCACATTGGCATTTACCAAAACACGAATACGATAAAGTTGCTCGTTTCGTTGTGCCCTATGCTCGGTTTACTCGGTACGGTTACGGGAATGATCAGTGTTTTTGACTCCATGGCGTTAGAAGGTAACAATGAGCCTAAATTGATGGCATCAGGTATTGCGCTGGCAACCTTACCGACTATGGCGGGTATGGTCGCGGCATTAGTGGGGATATTTATCCATGCGCGTTTAATTAAGATTTGCAAAACAAAAGCTTATCAACTGGAAAAAGAATTAAGGATTCAACAATGAGACTTGGCCGACGAGTGCATAAACAGGACGAAGCGCAGGTCGACTTGACGCCAATGCTCGATATTGTGTTTATCATGCTGATTTTCTTCATTGTAACCAGTTCTTTTGTTCGAGAGTCAGGTATTGAAGTCGATCGCCCTAGCGCGACAAATATTGTGAGCCAAGATAAAGCGGGTATCCACGTTGCGGTGACAGCGAATAATGATATTTATATTGATAAACGTATGGTGGACTCTGAAAGAGTGCAGGCAACACTCGAAGTATTACTGGTTGAAAAACCGAATAGCGGATTGGTTATTCAAGCCGATGAACGTGCTCACAGTGGTATCGTGGTTAAGGTGATGGATGCCGCCAAAAGTGCCGGTATAGAGAATATTGCTTTAGCCGCGGAAGCGAAATAATGATGCGGTTTTTATTTGCAATTCCGGTCTCTTTGGTACTAGCAATGCTGCTGTTCCTGTTGATGGCCTGGTTAGTGGGGGCACCTAAGCAACAATCACAACCCATGTTGGAACTCACCGCTGTCAATTTCGTTGTTGAAGAACAAGAGCAGAATGTCGCGCATCGCACTCGGGCTTTGCCTCCACCACCAACACTTGAGCCGCTGCCAACTGATTACATGACCGCTCCCGAACCAGCCATGCAGCTGAGTGCACCAATTACACCGAGTCAGATCTCAACTTCTGCATTAAACATTGAGGTTGGTAGCGTTGATATTAATGCGCCGGAAATCGGCAGTTTCGAATCGGCCAGCCCAATAATGCCTATTCATCGAGTGGAACCGCGCTACCCGTATAAAGCGAGCCAACGTAGAATTGAAGGGTACGTCGTCATTAGATTCAACATTGATGAAAAAGGGCGGCCAGTGGACCTTGAAGTCATTGAAGCCAAACCCAAACGGCTTTTTGAAAGAGAAGCCGTAAAAGCACTCAAGCAGTGGCGTTATCAACCTATGCTAGAACAAGGCCAACCAGTGACGCATCACGGACAAACAGTGAAACTCGAGTTTAGGCAACCAAAATGAAAAACTTAATCCTTGCTCTGTGTGCGATTATTCTGACTAACGCGGCAATAGGCCGTGAACTTAGTGTATTTACCGCGTCTAAATTGCAGCAAGCGCAAAAATATGACTCTAAGGGCCAGTTGGAAAAGGCGATCGGTATTTTGCAGCCACTGACAATTTCACGTAGCTATGATCGCGCTATGGTTGATCGAAGTTTGGGTGTCTACTTTTGGAAGAATAACCAGCTTAAGTTGTCAGCACACCATTTACAAAAAGCACTAGAAACAGACGCCATCGAAGGAAAACAGCAGACGGAGCTGAGAAAAATGCTGGCAGATGTGCTGTTTAATCAAAGAGAGTTCCGAGAAGCTCTACAACATTACGCTCAGTTAACCGCTGTAACTCAAGAGCCCACTCGTTCACAGCTTTGGTTAAGTATGGCAAAAGCTCATTACCAATTAGAGCAGTGGCAACAGACTATCGATGCTGCAAATCGAGTTGTGGGGGCGTCAAAACACAATTTTGAGCCACTCACTATCAAGCTGAGTGCGCAAATACACTCTTCTCAATGGCGCGGTGCAGAAAAAACGTTAAGGGCTCTGCTCAAATACCAACCTAAAAACCCAAACTGGTGGCGACAGCTAGTGAATGTCAAACTTCACTCTGGTGATACGCGCGGGGCTTTAACGGCGTTGTCATTGGCCAAAAATCAAATCGCATTGAATGTTCAAGATCGAAAACTATTGGCAAGGCTATTTGATAAATCTGGTATTCCAGAGCGAGCAGCACTAGAGCTTTCTTTGTTACCGGCTTCTGAACAAAATATCGATCTGCTGGTTGAACAAGCGGGCTATTGGCAGAAGGCAAAAGAGTGGGGGCATGCGGCTATTGTCTGGGAAAGCTTGTCGAAAAAGGACGAAAAATACCATCGGCAGCTAGCGCTTGCTTTGACACAAAATGGCGATCATCAAAAGGCCTTAAACGTGCTTGAACGTTACCAAGTAAAGCGCGCTGACATCGCGTTGCTCAAAGCCAAAGTGCACGACAAGTTAAACCAGTTGGATGAAGCATTAGAGGAAGCGAAAGCCGCTCAAAAAATCGAGCCTTCCGCGAGCGCGGAAAGTTGGATTGAGTATTTAAGTAATAAAAAGATGGTGTCTAACAAGCTTAAACAACAAGCTCGTTATCAAAAAGAGGGAAGAAATACTTCCGCTCTTTGACTCACTGGGCAGTGACTATTTCATATCTAGGCAAGCAAATTCTGCCCGCCACAATAACGACTTAGATGACTCCATGTTTGCCAGCACTTCTTTACCAGAAAGCTGAGGATAAGCCTGCATGACTTTCGCGTCTTCCTGCCTTCTGGATTTGGAGTAAGCCCGTACGTGAGTGAATGTCCCTGACAAATTATTCGACAGCATAGCTCTAGAAAGACAGATGCCAAATATATCCTTTTCCATTTTTAATAGCCCTCATTTTGAGACTAGGACCTAGTTTTCTATATGTTTTTATTAAGCCTCTAGACAGTGACGTTGGATACTTCTACCAGTGCTTAGTAAGTATACTAGATGTTGTCTTTCAGTGTGCAAAAATTAGCCACTAAAACACTTGATCGAAATCAACTTTTCTCCTGTTTAAGTACTCTGTGCTGTTAAAGTGCGTTTTGAGTAAAGTTTTGCAACAAAACAATCAAATTCATTAACGACATACACACTCCATTCACAGTTCAGGCTGAGTATGCTCGTGACAAGCTGCAAGCAGTGTTAGCCTATTCCAGCACTAAGGAGAAGGTATGAAATGGAGCAGCATCAGCTTCCGGAAAAGGATGCTGATTATCATGACTTTATCTGGGCTAATTGAGCTACTTTTGCTTGTAGCCGCTGGTTTTATGTATGTAAAGCATGAGCAAGAACAAGAAATGGGTCGCAAGGCGTTAGGGGTAGCTTCCTTTCTGGCTGAGTCACCCTACGTTGTGGAAATGATTCAAACTGGCGTGAACGAAGAATATCAAGAACGCTATCGTAATTTGACCGAACTGATTGGTGCTGCATTTATTGTCATTGGTGATAAGGATGGAATACGTCTAGTTCACCCGGTTGAAGAGCGAATTGGGCTACCTATGAAAGGGGGGGATAACGATCGCGCATTGATAGAAGGTCAAGCTTATATTTCCGTAGCTAAAGGATCTTTGGGCTACTCGGTGCGTGGTAAGTCCGCCGTGTTTGACTCAAACGGGAATATTATTGGAGTTGTCTCTGTTGGTTACTTAATTGATAGACTTCAGGATAGAATCGAGCCCTTCTTAGCTTATTTGACCCTTATGGCATTTTTGGTGGTAGGTGCCAATGCTGTTGTCTCAAGCTATGCATCACGCCGTTTTCAGAAAGCCATTTTAGGCTTTGAGCCAGAAGAAATTGGCCGTCTTTACGTTGAGTTAGACGTGACGCTTGAAACCTTAAAAGAAGGAATACTGAGCATTGATGGAGAAGGGCGTCTTCGTTCTATTAACCGCAGTGCATGCCAGATTCTTGGACTGGAAAAAAGTGAGTGTTTGAATAAGCCACTGAATCAGATCTTGCCGGAAAGTGATTTACATATTGTGCTGCAAACCGCTAGAACGGATCACGACATCAATTTATACCTAAATCAACAACGCCTTATTGCTAATAGAAGCCCGATTATTGTTGATGGTAAAGTCGTGGGAGCGGTATCAAGTTTCCGACTAAAAGATGATTTAACGGAATTAACCGAGCAGTTGGCAAAAACCAAAGAATACGCCGACATGCTTCGCTCCCAAACTCATGAGCACCGTAATAAGCTCAACACGATCAGTGGCATGGTACAAATGGGCGAATTAGATGCAGTCCAGCATTTGATAGGCCAAGAAACGGACCACTACCAAACGCTGATCGAGTTCTTACGGGAAACCATCAAAGAGCCACTAATTGCTGGCATGTTATTAGGTAAAACTGAACGAGCACGTGAACTAGGTTTAAAGCTTGTCGTCGAAGATGGCTCACGTTTAGAGCCTCTGCCTGACCGCATTAACGCTGAAGATGTGGTGACTATTTTAGGAAACCTAATTGATAACGCATTTGATGCCACGCGAGAAGCATTATCTAGTGACCCTAACTTTTCACTAAGTCGGAGAGTTATCGACGTTTCTATTAGTGATTTTGGTAATGAGGTGATTTTAGAAGTTCAGGACCAAGGATGCGGTTTGCCACAGAACATGAGTGTGGCATCGCTGGTAAAAAGAGGTGTTTCAAGTAAAGACGACAACACTCGCGGTGTCGGGCTGCATTTAGTAAACGAACTTGCCTTGCGTTATCAGGGTGAATTAGAAATGGCGAACAATAAGGAGCATGGAGCCAGAATGACGGTCTATCTACCTAAGGAAGATCTGGTATGACACGTAAAACCAAAGTAATGATTGTTGAAGATGATATTGCTATCGCTCAACTACACCAGAAATACCTAGAGCAAATCGACAGCTATCAAGTGATTGGAATTGCAACCAATAAAGCAGAAGCAAAGCTGCAATTGGAAATATTGGAGCCTGAACTCTTGTTACTGGATGTGCACCTACCCGATGGCTCAGGGTTGGATATACTGCAAGATCTGCGTAGCAACAATATCAGTTGCGACATCATTCTCATTACTGCCGCAAGAGATGTAGATACGCTGCAGCAAGCAATGAGAGGGGGCGTGGTCGATTACTTGCTTAAGCCAGTGATGTTCCCACGTTTGGATGCCGCGCTGAAAAAATACGTTGCTCAGAAACACCACCTCAATCATGTGGATGATCTAGACCAGACACTGGTGGATAAAATGCTTCAATCTGCCACGACTTCAGAGCCGTCGAAAACGCGCTTACCTAAAGGTATTGATGGCGTCACGCTCGACAAGATTAAATCATTGTTTGCAGATAAAGTGAGCTTAACCGCGGATGAAGCGGGTGAAAAAATTGGTGCTAGCCGTACAACCGCAAGGCGCTACTTGGAGTTTCTTATCAGCACTGGCGAGCTGGAAGCTGACCTCAAATATGGATCAGTTGGGCGACCAGAAAGAAGTTATAAGAAGGCTTTGGTGAAATAACAAAGTATCACGTGATAAATAATTAACGGCTTTGCGCGCTAAGTGTATAAAATAGGGTGTTTAATTGTTTTTAGCTAAGTGAGTATAGATGGAAAGTGTTTTTATTGTTGTTGGCTTGCTAGTGCTTTTTTTCTTGGTAGTGCAAAAGCGCTATTTAAAACAAGAAGAGCTTAAAGATAGCGCCTATAAGAAGAAAGGCCCTATTCTTTCTATGCAAGAGTCTGCTTTTTTCAATGCATTAGTGACAGCGGTTGGCTCGCATGGCGTTGTACTTACGAAAGTTAATATGGCAAACGTATTGTCACCGCTAGAGACAGATAAAAAGCGCTGGTTTATCGCGAATAATCGTATCGCTAAAAGCTACTTTGATTTTGTTGTGTGTGATCCAAGAACGTTAGATATACGAGTTATCATCGAATTCGATAATGGTAAGCCATTAGATAAAGGTAAGATTGAGCGCCAAAAACTCCTAATGCATGTCTGTAAGTCGGCATCTATTCCTTTAATCGGTACCACGATCAAGCACAGCTACCAAGTGGGAAGATTACGTCGCTTATTAGCGGCTCATATTGACCTTATCGAACCTGAAAAAGAAGTGCGTTTTTGTAAGCGTTGTGGCAGCCCTATGGTGATTAAAATTGCCAGTGTGGGAGATCATAAAGGTCGACGTTTTTTCACCTGTAGCCGACAGCCACAGTGTACTTATACAGAAAATTACAACGTCGTTTTTGATGAAGAAGATTCACCGAATCAGTAAGTAAAAACTCTCACAGTCACATCAATCTAATCGTTAATTAGATCAACTACATCTATGCGGCAGCAATAGAGCTTTGGTTGCAAACCATAATTTGATTTCTGCCGTTCTTCTTCGCTTTATACAACTCTTTGTCCGCTTGTCTGAGGACGCTTTCCAAGTTGTCGTAATGGTCGCATTGGTAGACACCGATGCTGGTGGTGAGCGAAATAGGGCAGTCGCGTTCATTAAAGCGAAACCGTTCGATTGATTCACGAATTTGCTCAGCTTTACGGGTCGCGTGATGAATATCCGTATTGTGTAGGGCAATACAGAACTCTTCTCCTCCAATACGATACACAAGATGCTCTTCGCTGAGCGAGTCGATCAACGCTGCGGTTTGGATAAGAACTTTATCGCCAATATCGTGCCCGTGCATATCGTTTACTTGCTTGAAGTAATCAAGATCCAGGATCAGCAATGAAAGAGGCAGCTTGGCACTTTCACTTCGGTAACGGTCAAAGTTATGCACCAGCGCATGGCGATTGTAAACACCCGTTAACGCATCTCTGCATGCCAATTGGCCGAGTGATGCTTCAGAGGATTTGCGCTTTACTTCGAGAATGTGTGAAGCCAGCCAAACAGCGGCATAGGCGAGTAAAAAGTTTAGGTTAAGCGCAATAAAACTGTGCGAGTGTATGTCACTGGATTTCTCCAACACCAAACTAAACTGACATATAAATCCGATGCTGGTGGCAAGAAAGCCATTCCGTTTGCCTAGGATCAAATAAAACAGAACTGGGCAAAGAAAGCTCCATAAAAACAACCCTTTCTCAATAGGATAAGCGGCGGTTGCTAAATACAGAACACCAATTGCCATATAAACATAGGCAATAGATAAAGGCTGGGGCACGTGGTTGTGATAACTGCGATAAGCGATGAATACAGAAAATGCAGAAAATGCCAATTCAATCGTGGCTAACTGAATGTGGGAAGAAATAGAGATACTGACGATCGCAGTGATTAGAGAAACAACAGATAACAGCATACTGAACCAGAACAATACAGTACTACGGAGTAGTCTAGAGGGATTGAATATGTCTAGTTCCATGACGTGTGCCTAAATAGTCACTATGCGGTAGTTTGAATATCACACAATAGTATGCCTTTTCCGTTCAGAATCAAGATTTAAACTGAATCAAGATCACGTTTCTAAGCGCATATTTTTTCATCAAGATCAAATATTGAGCAATAATACAATTTAATAATATGAAATTTAATGAGTATTATTCGGATAGGTATGTTATTGCTTATTTCAACTAAATTACCACTAAAGTTTAACTATGGAATAAGTATCACTAATTTGAATGGGTGCTAACTTATTCATTTGGCTCGTTTTCCTATTCAACAATATGATCAACTTCTCAAATGAATAACTCCTCCCGTAATTAACACAGAGGGCAGGACGTGAGCATACTTTTATGAATTTATAACCCAAGAAGACTCGAGTACGTCCTTACGGGATTCGACGCTGCTTCTTAGAATCAATGACGATCAGCCTTTACCCGCTCTTCTACTAGTCTTGTCAGAAATTGTCTATTCATTGTGTTGGCTAAAAATAAAAAATTAGGCAATTAATACTGTCATACAGTGTAATAAGTCGTTTTGGGTTTATAGCTCATATTGCTGATAAATAGTCCCAATAAAATCAATTATATATATTTAAAATGGATTTCTTTTTTTTGGGGTTTGATTATCATGCCTAGTTCGAATTTCCGTTAAGTTGCCAGAAGCTTGGAGGATTGTGCAAGGAATCCGTAGTATTCGGATAACTAATAGTTGGTGCACTGGTTCATTATAACTAGCAGAAAAAGGCGCTAGGAGAACTACTCTCCTAAACGTTGTCAGCTTTCATGCTAACGATGTTATCTCCGTCTGGTACGGCTGACCAAGCGAGTATCGAGATTGAGATGACAAAATTAGCAGGCTTACTCGGAGAAACTTGATGAACAAACACAACGATACCAACGACACAGCTACCAACCAGGACTTGCTTGATGCTAGTCGCCGAAACGCAATAAAAATGGCTGGTGCAGGCGCCGTTGCCCTAAGCGTTGGTGCACTGACAGGAGGCCAGGCGATGGCAAGCTCGAATTTAGAATTAGGTAATAACTGGGACAAGACTTTCGCTAAAAGCGACAAAGTAGACCATAAAAAAGTGACGTTCAAAAACCGTTATGGAATTACGCTTGCCGCTGACCTTTATCAGCAAAAAAAACAGTTCTGGCAAACAAGCAGCACTTGTTCTTAGCGGCCCATTTGGTGCTGTAAAAGAGCAATCATCTGGCCTTTATGCACAGACCATGGCAGAGCGCGGGTTTGTAACGTTAGCATTTGACCCTTCATACACAGGTGAAAGTGGGGGTGAGCCGCGTAATGTTGCGTCGCCAGACATTAATACAGAAGACTTCAGTGCGGCTGTTGATTTTATCGGTTTGCAGTCAAATGTTGATCGCGAGCGTATTGGTGTGATCGGTATTTGTGGCTGGGGCGGCATGGCATTAAATGCGGTAGCAATAGACAAACGTATAAAAGCGGTTGTTGCTAGCACAATGTATGACATGACTCGTGTGATGTCTAAAGGCTACAACGACAGTGTCACGCTTGAACAACGTACGCAAGGTTTAGAGCAACTGGGGCAACAACGTTGGAAAGACGCAGAAAGTGGTAACCCTGCGTATGGTCCAGTTTCCCTTGAATTGCAGGGCGGTGAACCACAGTTTGTTGTTGAGTACGCAGCTTACTATAAGAACCCGCAACGTGGATTCCATCCAAGAGCAATTAATTCAAATGCTTCTTGGACAATCACGACGCCGCTGTCGTTTATGAATATGCCGATCTTAACTTACATTGCAGAAATATCACCACGCCCGATGTTGCTTATCCATGGTGAGAAGGCACATTCGCGCTACTTCAGTGAAACTGCGTATGAGGCGGCTGCCGAGCCGAAAGAACTCATGATTATTCCTGACGCAAACCATACTGATCTTTATGATCAGATGGATGTGATTCCTTTTGACAAAATAGAAGGTTTCTTTAAGGAGCATTTAGTTTAGTAAGAAGAATAAAACTGAAGCCCAATAATTAAAGGCAATGCCGCTCAAGTTATATGGAGCGGCTTGCTGGTACTAATGCCATTGTGAAAATTATTGGCATTAATCAAGTTGTAGCGGTTGTGAAAATGCTCAGCTCCAGTTTTTCGGAGTACTACTTGTCCAAAACTGCTAATCGTGAATCTTCACACCCAGACAACCTCGAACAAAGTCAGGGTTAAAGTGTTTCACTGCTTCGCCAACATACCCCAGATCAAGACGATTGATTCTCTCCATTTCTTGATCGGACAGAGTAAAGTCCCAGACGTCGAAGTTTTCTTCAATACGCGCCTGTTTGACGGATTTAGGGATCACGGTTACACCACGCTGTAAGTTCCAACGTAAAATTACTTGAGCGATTGTTTTATCGTGTGTGTCAGCAATACTTTTTAGCGCTTCGTTATCAAAAGGTTTGTGACGGCCGCCGCCTAACGGTGCCCATGCCTCTGGTTGAACTTGATAACGCTTCATTGTTTCGAGTGCAGCAGGTTGAGCAAAGTATGGGTGTAGCTCAACTTGGTTGACCATTGGTTTGATTCTGACGGTTTCGCAGAAGTTCGCCAAAACATGAGCATAGAAATTTGATATACCAATCGCTTTTAGCTTGCCGTTTTCGTAAGCATCTTCAAGCGCACGCCAAGCACTAAAGTAATCTCCCATTGCTTGGTGTAGCAGATATAAATCGAAATACTTCAGACCAGATTTTTCAAGTGATGCTTCGATACCAGCCTTCGCCATATCGTAGTTTGCCATGTCTTGAACCCACAGCTTTGACGTAATAAATAGCTCTTCGCGAGTGCAAATTCCTTCTTCAATCGCTTCACGTATCGCGTCTCCAACGGCATCTTCATTACCATAAACGGCGGCAGTATCAATCAGACGATAGCCAGTACGGATAGCACTGAGCACAGACTGCTTGCATTCTTCTTTATCGGTTACCTGAAAAACACCGAAGCCTAGCATCGGCATCTCTAGATTGTTACTTAATGTCGTATATTCCATCGTCGAACATCTCTATCACTTAGATTGAATGTAAGGGGGCGAGTTCTATCAGAAACTAAGTATGTTTACTCAATTTCTCCCTTATTGCGGCTCTTCCAGTATGGCATGCAACAGTTAGCTTTGAATTGTCCAATACTCGCAATTGTTTGCCTAAAAATTTTATTTTTCCTGAGTTGCTAGTATTGATTAAAAGGAATGAAATTAAAGATGCACTCAAGCGGCTGACTTCTGGTGACTCGGCGCATTGTTTTGTTATTGATATGTCGACTTTAGTGTAAAAACGTCAAGGTAGAATAAGCGAGCTGCTTTAATTAGCAAGGCTCGCTTTTTTCAAAGCTTTAATATCTTTCGAAGGTGGTGCTCCGAAAAGGCGGCTGTATTCACGGCTGAATTGAGAAGGGCTTTCGTAGCCAACTCTAAATGTCGTCGCCATTGCATCTAAATTCTCTGTTAGCATGAGTCTGCGAGCTTCACTTAATCGTAACTTTTTTTGAAACTGTAGAGGTGTCATTGAGGTCATAGAGCGGAAGTGCGCGTAAAAAGCGGATTTACTCATTCCACTGTATGCTGCGAGATCTCCCACGCTTAAAGGCTTTACAAAGTTGTTCTTTAGCCAGTCAATGGCTTTTGCAATTTGGTGGCTGTGGCTGCCTGCCGTAACGATTTGGTTTAGGCGCGCACCTTGTTCGGTCATCAATAGTCGGTAAAAAATTTCTCGCTTAATTACTGGCGCGAGGATCTTTATACTAGCCGGCTCTTCCAATAGCGCAATTAGGCGAATAAACGCATCTTGTAAAGAGCCAGGAAGCTCACCTACCGCCATCCCTTTTTGTGCTTCTTTGTTGTTACGAAAAGAAAGTTCACTATCAACAATGAGTTGGGAAATTTCTTGTAAATCCAACTCCATAATCAACCCAAGATATGGATATTCTTCGCTGGCTTCCATGATGTTAGCGGTAATGGGGAGATCAACTGAAGAGATCAGAAAGTGGTTGGCATCGTAGATGTAGCTATCTTCACCAAGCAAAACTTGTTTCTTGCCTTGCGCAATTAAGCAAATGCTTGGATTGTGGGCGTAGCTTGTTGGTGGTGTAGGTGTTGTCCATCTACTCAATCTAAGCCCAGGAATTTCGGTATCAAATAGTGTGGCGTCGCCAGTCCACCTTTGGATTTTTTCAGCAAGGACTGATGCGGCTACAGCAATGTTGTGCGAGTCGTTCATAGTTACTCCATGGGCAACCAAAGGGTTGGATTACTTCTGGTCTGGTTCCTTAGTTATATCAGCTATGTCTCTTAAGTAAAGACTAATAGGCAAACTGGCATTAGTGGTTCTGTTGATCTTTCTTTGAATGATCGCTTCGTTGCTAACAAGTGAAAGTACAGTTAGTTCAGCTTCAATCGTTTGTATGGCATTGGATTACATCAAACTTGTATGGTTGAGGAGTGACTAGGAAAGTTTTAATGTTAGCACTAATTTTTGGATGATTAGGCAAAAGTTAGCGAGCATTAGGCTAACGGATTTTGTCATATCGGGGTAAGTTTGTTCATGTTGTCACCGTAAACATGCGCCATGATTGGAAGCTGAGTTGTTTGCGAGGTTTTTCTGAACTGCAAAACAGTCCAACTTACTATCTAATTTTGTTTGGCGTGAGCGGGGTACTTATATGCTTTTCGAAAACTGGCGCAAAGCTATTTCATTTACGCTCTCAGTGTTACCTGTATTACTTGTTAGTCAATTTGGCTTTGCTTCTAATAATGTGACTGAGAGTAAAGCTATGACCGAGGAAGGTACAATGAAAATTCAGTTTGTATTTGATGATAGCACTGTCACTGCAACCTTAAATGATAGTCCGAGTGCACGAGACTTTGTTGCTATATTGCCGCTAACACTAGAACTAGAAGACTATGCAAGCACAGAAAAAATCGCTTACCTACCATCAACGTTAACTAAGGAAGGCGCCCCGACAGGTGTAAGCTCAACGGCGGGGGATATTTCTTACTATGCTCCTTGGGGAAACTTAGTCGTGTTTTATAAAAATTTCGGGTATGCGGCAGGGTTGATAAATCTTGGTAAAATTGACGGAGACTTATCCCGATTCACTTCGAGTGGTTCAATGAAGGTGACCATCGAGGTTGTTGAATAATACACATCATTTGTAAGTAGAGACTTGTTAATCCAACCGATTAACAAGTCTTTATGCTAAGTCACCATAAGAGTAATAAATATAATATTTATTACTCTCATGAATGGGATGTTTATTTTTATGCTTTAAATTGCCTCATGAGCCTCTCTAAACCTTCTAACCGATCAACCAACTGTTTAATTCGAGTAAGTGAAGTATGCGAGATTTCGGAAGTACCATCAGCTAGTGTTTTTATATTCGTAATATTGCGGTTGATCTCTTGGGTCACTTGAGCTTGTTGTTCAACAGCACTCGCGATTTGAATACTACTGTCTGTAACGAGATTCAACTTCGTTGAGATGGTATTGAGTACGTCACCAGTTTGGTTTGCTCTTTCCTTACAACTGCTAGAAAGCCCTATACCTTGCTCCATCGCGCTAACCGCGTTTTCTGCAGTGTTTTGCAGTTGGCGGATCATGGCATGAATTTCATTGGCGGAGTCGCCAGTTTTAGATGCTAAACTTCTTACTTCATCAGCAACGACCGCAAAACCTCTGCCGGCTTCACCAGCGCGCGCTGCTTCAATAGCGGCATTCAGAGCCAATAGGTTGGTTTGCTCTGTGATCGCAGTAATAACTTCCAGAATACTATCGATTTGTTGTGTGTCATGAGACAGCTTATTGATGATGCTTTGAGCATGATCGAGCTTTTCCGCCATCAGGTTAACTTCATCGATGGTGGATTGAATACTATCCAAGCCCGTTGAGGATTCTTTATCTGCTTGCTCTGCGAGTTTAGATGCTTCAGAGGCCGCGTCTGCGACTTGATTAATAGAGTGGGTAAGCTCTTCAACAGCAGCTGCGACGCTCTCTGTCTCTTGGCATTGCTGGCCAAGGCTTTGGCCAATGTGCTCACAGGTTTTAAGTTCTTTCGCAGAGGAAGAATGTATTTCACTTGAGGTTTCACTGGCCCTACCGGTTACAGCACGTAGCTGAGCTTTTCTCATTATTAACGCAAGCTCAATTTGAGAAAAGTCGTCGAAATGACTGGTATAAGGACGCTCCATTAAAGAGTTAGAATACGCGTCAGTCGCCAAATTACGTACCGTATTAAAACGCTTAGACTGGAAAAAGCAGCACGCAATAGACAGTGTGCTGACAACCATCAGCGCAATATTCAGGATTGACGGGTTCTGAGCGGTGACTAAAGCAGCTAGAAGAAAAATGAGTGAAGCCAAACTCAGCGAAATAGCGTGGTATTTCAGCCTCAGTGGCGAAACGTTTTTACCGTTTCTTAGCTCTTCATATAACTTATCTGCACGTTCAATTTGCTCCGGTTCGGGTTTTGAACGCACGGATTGGTATTCAATGATACTGCCATCAGGGCCAGTGATCGGGGTAGCGAAAGCAGAAACCCAGTAGTGTTTGCCATCTTTACAACGGTTTTTAACCAGTCCCATCCAGCTTTGACCGGATTTTATATAGCTCCATAATTGTTCAAATGCCTGTTTGGGCATGTCTGGATGGCGTACGATGTTGTGAGGGTTACTGACGAGTTCTTCTTCTTCATACCCTGCGATGTCACAGAATACATCGTTGGCATAGGTAATATAACTTTGGGGATCTGTGGTCGAAATTAAATTGGCGCTAGCGGAAAAGTCTTTATTTAAATGCTTGTCTTTCATTGTTATTTAGTTCTCACTGCGGCTGTCGCTATCGAAATTAAAAGTGGCCATTCTGTTAGCGTTCAGTTTCTTTTTTATGACATATCGCGCACATCCTAGTTGTGGAGTAGAAGTTCTACAAATGACTTGTATCAAATAAGTATCAATCGTGATAAATATCTGCATAAACATTGAGGATATTCAGGTTTTTCTGCAAATACCCCGTAGTTTCAATGGTTTTAAGTGTGAAAATGATCATTGCCTCACGCTTTGCAAATAGAGTTGTAATATTTATGTTATAGCCAGAAAACCTATTCGTATAACATACGGAAGAAGGTAAGCGGGGCGTGATTCTGATAAACTTCTTCTATCACTCATTATTAAAAAGTAGCTATGGAAAGAATTGCCATCTTTGTCGATGTACAGAATGTCTATTACACGACACGTGAAAAATACAAAGCGAATTTCGACTATAACCAGTTTTGGTATGTCGCTACAGAGGACAGAGAAGTCTTAGAGGCAAGTGCCTACGCAATCGCATCGAATGATCCGAAACAGAGGCAATTTCACCATATCTTGCGCGGCATTGGCTTCAAAGTTAAGTTGAAGCCTTATATCCAACGTCAAGATGGCAGTGCGAAAGGGGACTGGGATGTAGGAATTGCGCTCGATGTGTATGAGGCCGCGTCTAAAGTCGACCGTATTGTCTTACTATCAGGAGATGGAGACTTTGAAATATTGGTGACGCGTATCCAAGAAAGGTTTGGCACCAAAGTGGATGTCTATTCAGTCCCCGGTCTTACCGCACAATCACTCATTGATGTGTGCGATAAGCATGTTCCTATCGAAGAGGATTTACTCCTCAATCGTTTCTGATTCTTCAGAGAGCTGCTCAACGCTTTCTGCATTTTGTTCTTGCTCGTTTTGAGCTTCAAGCTTGGCTCTTTCGGCTTTAGAAATGTAGCGAGGCTTGTTGCTTTTATGCAGCTTCGCGTTTTGCTTTTTCTGCTTTGATTTTAAAATCTGATTGATTCGTTTCTTACGGTTCATATGTGCAGCCTAGGCTCGTGCTTTAGGGGACGCGCATAGTAGCAAATTAAAATATGTATGGCACGAATTACGCCATGCGTGCCTTTAAGACAAAGAAACCCGCTGTGAAAGCGGGTTTATTACGTTAGGTAATGACTAAAGCATACTTGGCAGCCAGAGTGATAGTGGTGGAATCAGCAGTAACATCAAAAGTCGAACAATGTCTGCGCACCAATATGGTGTTACCCCTTTGAATATCGTGCTGGTTTTGATGTCTTTTACGACACTACTTAGCACAAAAATATTCAAACCAACGGGCGGGGTAATGAGGCTGATCTCAGTCACAACCACAACCACAATACCAAACCACACCAGGTCAAAGCCAAGGCTTGCCACCAGTGGATAAAACACAGGTACTGTGAGCAGCAGCATTGATAAGCTCTCAAACACAGTGCCTAGCAGGATATAAACCCCCATGATCGCCAAAATGACGTAAATAGGCTCTGCACCGAATGTTTCCATCCAACTGACCAGTTCATGAGGGAGCCCAGTCCGGTTAACAAAGTTCGAGTAAATAAGTGCACCGATAATGACACCAAACAACATGGTGGATGTTCGTGCCGTATCAATCAGAATCTCTCTTAATACTGGTAAAGTTAATGAACGGCGATAAATCGCGATAGCAAATGCGCCACCTGCACCGATACCTGCGGCTTCGGTTGGGGTAAACACGCCCAGGTAGATACCGCCCATCACCAATGCGAACAGTCCAAGAATGCCAGAGACCGACTTTAGCGCGGCACGTTTTTCTTCTTTAGACATCTTTGCCCCTTTAGGTCCGGCATTTGGGTTTCGCCAAACCACATACTTGGTGGCTAAAAGGTACATAAAGATGCCAAGCATGCCAGGGATAAATCCAGCGGCGAATAAATCGCGGATGCTTTGCTCGGTCAGTACGCCGTATATGATGAGAATAACACTGGGTGGAATCAAAATTCCCAACGTGCCACCTGCAGCGATAGACGCGGCCGCTAAACCGTCTGAATATCCATATTTACGCATCGATGGCATGGCAACTTTCGCCATTGTTGCCGAGGTCGCCAGGCTTGAACCAGAAATCGCAGAGAAACCACCGCATGCCGCGACAGTTGCCATTGCTAAACCGCCGCGATAATGCCCCAAGAAGGCGTAGCACGCTTTGTATAGTTCTTGGGACATACCAGCGCGAGTGATCAAGTTACCCATCAAAATAAACATCGGAATTACAGACAAGCCATAGTCTTGCGCTGTATCGATCAGTCGTTTGGCGCTAATGGTAAGTGCGCCATTAAAATTCCAATCGCCAAGTGCGGCGTACCCGACAAAACCGACAACCCCCATCGCAAAAGCGATCGGCATCCTTAGCAGTATTAATATCATCAGTACCGCGAAACCAATTAAGGCAATAGTCATATTAATCCCTCTGATTCAAATACTCTTTGTTAAAGATGCGTGTCACTAATAGAACAAGTGATGTTACCGCGGTAAGCCAGCATGAAATTGCTAAAAAGTAGACAAAATAATACGTTGGGATCTCAAGGTATTCGGTCATTTCACCGTACATAAGCGCTCGGTTACCTAACTCCCAGACCTTGAAACCAATCACTGCCAGACTAACAGAGACCACCGCATCAAAACCCATATCACGAATGTTTTTTACCTTCGTAGGGATGATACTGTCGGTGAGGTCGACGCTAATGTGTTCTTTACGCCACGTGACCAGTGGCATTGTTGAGAAAATTAACGCGCCCAACAGGATCTCCGTGAGTTCGACACTTCCGGTGACTGGCTTTTCAAACAGATATCGGCCCACGACATCAATGCAAGTGAGCAGCATCATTGAAAGTAAGATTAGGCACGCGCATAGTTTCAGGAATTTATCCAAAAGTTGGGCTGTTGACTCCCAACTTCTGGTAAACCAAATCAATGAACTTCTCATCATTCATTCCTAAAGTTCGATTGGTTCGTAATCGTTAACGATTTTTCTAAACTCAGTTAAAGCGGCTTGAGCATCGACTTTGCGAGATTTAACAGACTTAATCCATTTGTCGTCTAAACCTTGCGTTAACTGCTCAAAATACTGCGCATCATCATCGGATAGATTTTCTACTTTGCTACCTGAAGCAATAATATCCGCTTCACCAATTTCATCGGCTTTAGACCAGTAACGTCCCGCAAGAGCAGAGAGTTTTTCCCCAGAGACATCTCGTATCGCTTGGCGATCTTCTTCAGATAGCTTGTCCATAAATTGAGGGCTAATAAAGATACCGAATGAACCTAAGTACAAACCGGTCGGTAATTTATAGCTGTACGGCGCGACATCTTTAAAGCGAGCCGCTTTCATCATATCCATCTGCATGAATAGACCATCGGCGACACCTTGAGAAAGCATTTCGTACGCTTTGGTTGCGGGTGCACTTACGCCTGAAACTTCCAGTAGCTTGCCGACTTCAGTAGAAATCCCACCGCCAACGCGCATCTTTTTTCCTTTAAGGTCTTTCAGCGAATCAATGGGCTCGCGCATGTGCACTTGGCCAGGCCCATGGACGAAAACACCTGCTAATTCGACACCGTTATACTCAAAAGAATCTTTGAAATACTTTTCGTTTACTCGCCAATGAGCGACGGACGCGGCTTCACCTGTGGCTTTGTTTCCTGGCAGTTCCGCAATTTGCGTTAAGCGAAAGCGTCCGGGTAAATAACCGTGAAATGTCCATGCTGCATCAACCGCGCCGTCTTCCACCAACTCAACCAGACTTTTTGGATGCGCTAAGTCGTACTCCAGTTTGATGGTGACACGACCATCAGTGGCTTCTTCTACCCATTTTCCCCAAGTCGGTAAAACGTCGGCATTCATGGTTTGCATAGGGCTAAGCCACGTTGCCACTTTGAGTTCGTGTGTTTGTGCTTGAACGCTGTGACTCACCCACATAGTGGAAGCGAGTAATCCTGCTACGCCTTTAGCTACGGTTGATTTAAACATACTGATTCCTTTGTAAGTCCCGTTGAAATAAATTAATCTCCTCACCAAGTGACACGTAAATATGTCAATTGATAATTTAAACGTATCATTTAAAATTCTAGTTGTGTATCATGATTGTTAATGAATTGTGATTTTGTGAATCAGGTTATGTTTTACAGGTGAAGATCACCGCCATTTCATCAGTGACGTGCCGTTGTCAAAAAAGGCATATCACTCTGTGAAAAACTCTAGAGAGTAGATTGCTACGGCATTAAGGATTAACGAGGTAGAAAAATGGAACAATTAACCAGCTATGTAGCCGGAGAATGGTATTTTGGGACGGGAAAACCACGCGTGGTTTCCAGCGCGATAACAGGTGAAATGCTGTATCACGTGAGTGCGGATGGTATGGATACCAATAAAGTTCTTGAATATGGCCGGGAGCGTGGAACGAAAGCGCTGTCAGGTATGACGTTCTTAGAACGCGCCAATATGGTCAAAGATTTGGCTAAGTACCTGCTGTCTCGCAAGGAAGAATTTTATGTCCTTTCTCAACATACAGGGGCAACCAGAGTCGACTCTTGGATTGATATTGAAGGCGGTATCAGCACTTTATTTAACTACTCAAGCCTTGCTAACCGCGAGCTACCTAACGACACCATTTGGCCAGAAGACGATTTGATCCCACTGTCTAAAGAAGGTGGTTTTGCAGCCCGCCACTTTTTAACGAGTAAAACTGGCGTGGCATTGCATATTAACGCTTACAACTTTCCATGCTGGGGAATGTTGGAAAAGCTGGCACCGACGTGGTTAGGTGGCGTTGCGGCTATCGTGAAGCCCGCGACAGAAACTGCCTATCTTACCCAAGCGATGGTTAAGGTGATGTTAGAGAGTGGACTGTTGCCAGAAGGTGCCATTCAGGTCGTTTGTGGATCGGTTGGCGATATGTTTGAGCACCTAGATTATCAAGATGTGGTGACGTTTACGGGTTCGGCGCAAACAGGCCAAATGTTGCGCTCTCATCCATCCATCACTCAAAAATCAATTCCATTTACCATGGAGGCGGACTCGTTAAACTGCGCCATTTTGGGTTCAGATGTGACGCCTGAGATGCCTGAATTTAAACTGTTTGTGCGCGAAGTGACGCGTGAAATGACAGTGAAAGCGGGACAAAAGTGTACAGCCATTCGTCGCGCCATTGTGCCAGAATCGTTGATTGATGATGTCGCTAAAGCATTAACCTCAAAACTTGAGCAAATTACGGTCGGCGATCCAGCCCTAGAAGGCGTCAAAATGGGGGCATTGGTCAGCAAGAGTCAGCTGAACGACGTGAAAGAAAAAGTCACAACGCTCTCGAATAGCTGCGAAGTGCTGACAGGAGGTAATGAGGCCGAACTGATTGTTCAAGGGTCGGCTGACGGCGCGTATTATCCACCAACACTGCTGCGCTGTAACAACCCACATGATGTTGAAGAAGTTCACTCGGTAGAGGCGTTTGGCCCTGTGTGCACTCTCATGCCATACCGCGATCTGACCGATGCTGCGGCGCTAGCGAAGAAAGGCCAGGGCAGTTTAGTGGGCAGTATTGTCACCGCTTGCGGCAGCGTTGCAGCGAGCCTTGCACTTGAAGTGGGCTCGTCACATGGACGTTTACATGTCTTGAACGAAGAGTCCTCGAAAGAATCGACAGGTCACGGTTCCCCTCTGCCAATGCTGGTGCATGGTGGCCCAGGGCGCGCTGGTGGTGGTGAAGAAATGGGTGGTCTGCGTGGTGTAAAACACTACATGCAACGTACGGCTATTCAAGGTTCCCCAACCATGTTAGCGAAGATAGGGAGAGAGTGGGTTCGTGGCGCAGACACCGTCAGTGATCCTATTCACCCATTCAAAAAATACTTCGAAGACCTAGAGATTGGTGAAACGCTAACAACAGCGCGAAGAACGATCACCGAAGCAGATATCGTCAACTTTGGCTGCTTAAGTGGCGACCATTTCTACGCCCACATGGACAAGATCGCAGCCAAAGAATCCATGTTTGGTGAGCGTGTTGCACACGGGTACTTCGTTATCTCTGCTGCCGCTGGTTTGTTTGTCGAAGCTGCTCCAGGTCCTGTGCTGGCCAACTACGGAATGGAAGGGTTGAGATTCATCGAACCCGTTAAAATTGGCGACACCATCCAAGTGCATCTCACGTGTAAGAAGAAAATCAAAAAGCGCCAGCGTTCAGCCGAAGAGCAAGCGCAGGGCGTGGTCGCATGGGATGTTGAAGTGTGCAACCAAGATGATAAACCTGTTGCGCTGTATACGATTCTTACCTTAGTAGCGAGACAGAATGGTGATTTCTAACTTCCCCATTTTTGTATAAACACATCCAAATATTTTAGCAGGGCCATTTGGCCCTGTTTTTTTATCACAAAATTAACAATCAAAATCATGATTTTTTACTTTTGTTTAAATATTGTGTTGCGATTGATGAATTACATGATACATTAAATCTAACAATAACATTTAAAGTGTATCAAATGGAGGAAGGATGTCTTCAGAGCAAACGTCATTCGAGCGTAAGATCGAACAAGAAATTGCTATCGAGCCTAAAGATTGGATGCCTGACGGCTACCGCAAAACTTTGGTGCGTCAGATAGGCCAGCACGCTCACTCTGAGGTAGTTGGAATGCTGCCGGAAGCTAACTGGTTGACCCGTGCACCATCACTACGCCGTAAAGCGGTACTGCTGGCAAAAATTCAAGATGAGGCTGGTCATGGTATGTATCTCTACAGCGCAGCGGAAACGCTGGGTGGTGAGCGTCATGATCTCTACGAAAAAATGCTCTCTGGTGAGATGAAATACTCATCCATTTTTAACTACCCAACGCTTAGCTGGGCCGATGTTGGAGTTGTTGGTTGGTTAGTAGACGGTGCGGCGATCGTTAACCAAGTTGCGCTGTGCCGTACTTCTTATGGGCCGTATGCACGTGCCATGGTGAGAATTTGTAAAGAAGAGAGCTTTCACCAGCGTCAAGGATATGAAGCGTGTCGTGTGCTGGCTGATGGCAGTGACGAACAAAAAGCCATGCTACAAGACTCCATCAACCGTTGGTGGTGGCCTGCATTAATGATGTTTGGTCCGAATGACAATGACTCTCCAAACTCAGCAAAAAGCATGGGCTGGAAAATCAAACGTGTCAGTAATGATGACTTACGTCAGAAGTTTGTGGATAACACCGTTCACCAAGTCCATGCGCTGGGCATGACGATTCCGGATCCAGACCTCAAATGGAACGAAGACACTGGTCACTATGAATTTGGCACCATTAATTGGGAAGAATTCTACCAAGTGATCAACGGACACGGCATGTGTAACCACGAGCGCTTGAAAGATAAACGCGCAGCATGGGAAGCCGGGGAATGGGTTCGTGAAGCCGCGATCGCTCACTCGCAAAAACAGATGGAAAGCGCAGCCTAACAGCGCCGTAAAGCATTAAACAGATTAAGGAGAATCAAGATGAGTTCATTGAACTGGCCGCTGTATGAAGTGTTCGTACGAAGCAAACAAGGTTTGGATCATAAACATGTAGGGAGCGTACGCGCGGCAGATGGCCAAATGGCACTCGAAGCAGCACGTGATTTGTACACTCGCCGCAACGAAGGTTGCTCAATTTGGGTGGTGGAGTCTGAGCAGATCACGGCGTCACAGCCCAGTGAACAGGGGCCACTTTTCGACCCAGCTGAAGATAAAGTCTATCGCCACGCGAGTCATTACTCCATTCCTGCTGACATCAAGCATATGTAGGGGGAATCATGACTGGGCAACAAACAAAAGTAACCTACTTACTGCAACTGGCCGACACCAATTTGATCCTTAGTCATCGCCTGTCTGAGTGGTGTGGCGTGGCACCTGAGCTAGAGATCGACATGGCGTTGGCCAATATCGGTCTAGACCTGCTTGGAGAGGCTCGTAACTTATACCAATACGTTGCAGAGATAGAAGGTAATCATAAAACAGAAGACGACTACGCTTATCTGCGTGAAGAGCGCGACTACAAAAATCTTCTATTGGTAGAGCGCCCAAACGAAGGCTTCGATATTTCGATTGTGCGTCAATTCCTTTACGACAACTTCCACTCACTGCTTTTGCAAGAACTCGCCCAGAGCAGTGATGAGCAGTTGGCTGCAATTGCTAAGAAATCCCTAAAAGAAGTGGCTTACCACTTAAGGTACAGCGCAGGTTGGATTGAACGTTTGGGGGATGGTACAGAGCTTAGCTATAACAAAGTGCAGATGGCATTGAATGAGCTTTGGCGTTACACCGATGAAATGTTCGAACCAAGTGATGCAGAGCTAGCCCTTGTACAGCAAAACATCATCACAGATGTGGCGGGCTTAAAAGAACAGTGGCTTAGCAATGTACAAGCAACACTAACTAAAGCGACGTTAACACTGCCGGAATCGAAGTACTTTTTGCAAGGTGGCAAGTCGGGCCAGCACAGTGAGCATTTAGGTTTCATCTTGTCGGAGCTTCAGTACATGCAGCGAACTTATCCAAACCAACAGTGGTAGGGCAAGCGGATGATTGAACAAAAACTCGACACGCTTTCTGATCCAGAGATGCACCGCGTGTGGCAGTTAGTCAGTTCGATTCCCGATCCTGAAATACCGGTTATCACCATTGGCGAGCTGGGCATGGTTCGCAACATCGCAAAAGTCGGAGAGTCGTGGATAGTGAAGTTCACGCCAACCTACTCAGGTTGCCCAGCCACAGACATGTTGATGAGTGATATCCGAACCACCTTGTTCAACGAAGGGTACAAGGATGTTGCGGTGGAAGTTCAGCTAGACCCAGCGTGGACAACGGATTGGATTCAAGAATCGAGCAAACAAAAATTACGCGAATACGGGATCGCGCCACCAGATAGAAAAGCGTGTATGCACAGCACCATTAACGCACAGCCTGAATGCCCGCATTGCGGTAGTGCAGAGACAAAAATGGTCAGTGAATTTGGTTCCACAGCCTGTAAAGCGCACTTCCAATGTAAAGCGTGCTTGGAACCATTTGATTACTTCAAGTGCATATAAAGTAAGGGATTATTATGACAGATTTCTACCCATTAAAAGTCGCTCGTGCAGACAAGGAAACGCCAGATTCGGTGGTGCTGCAATTCGACGTACCCCAAGAGCTAAAAGACCAGTTTCGTTTTCACCCAGGCCAGCATCTTACGATCAAATCTACCATCAATGGCGAAGAGCTTAGACGTTGTTACTCAATTTGTTCCGCACCAAGTGAGGACAACTTACAGGTTGGGATTAAAGCCATTGCTGAAGGTCGCTTCTCAAACTTTGCGGTTAATGAGCTTAAACCAGGGGATGAACTGGAAGTCATGACGCCGCAAGGCCATTTCGGTTTTACGCCTAGCTCGGACCGCAAAGTAAATTATCTTGGTATCGCTGTCGGTTCAGGCATTACTCCGATTTTATCGATGCTTAAAACAGCATTGGAGAGTGAACAAAACAGTACCTTCACTCTGCTTTATGGTAATCGCAACGCGCACAGCATGATGTTTAAAAACCAGTTGTTGGGCTTAAAAAACCGTTACCCAAACCGTTTACATATTAGTTATTTCTTCTCACGCGAAACTAATGAAGTTGAGCTTTGGAATGGCCGACTGGATGGCAAAAAACTACGAGAACTCGGTAAAGAGCTTTTCAAATGGAGCGAGTTTGATGCGTGCTATGTCTGTGGCCCAGAAGAGATTTTGGAGTCTTGCTATACCGCGTTGGTTGAAGGTGGGCTAGGTGAAGAAAACTACCACGTAGAACGATTCAACACCGCGACTAAATCGAAGGAAAAACCTGCAAATCAATCTGAAAATACGCAGGTTACGCTTAAACGCGATGGTCGAATTATGAATATTGACATGACATCGCAAGACGACAGTTTACTGGATGCCGCGCTTCGCCAAGGGGTAGACCTGCCGTATGCATGTAAAGGCGGTGTGTGTGCAACGTGTATCTGTAAGGTGAAATCCGGCCACGTTGAAATGGGCACCAACTACAGTCTGGAAGCCGATCAGGTTGAAGACGGTTACGTTCTAAGCTGTCAGGCGGTACCGACAACCAGCGAAATTGAAATCGACTTTGATGTGTAGGTGAAGCCATGCCATTTCAAACGGAATACCCAGATCTTAAGTGCGATATTTCTAATCAAGGTGTGTTAACCATCACTTTGAGCCGTCCTCAAAAGCGAAATGCGCTCAGCAACGACGTCTTAAGCCATTTGGCTGAAATATTGGAAGAGGCATCGCTAGACTCATCAGTGAAGTCGGCGGTGATTTATGGCGGTGAAAGCATGTTTGCGGCGGGCGCGGATTTGCATGAGATGTCGAGTCAGCAGTCGATTGAAACTTGGTTAAATCCAAGACCGAAACTGTGGCAACGCATTGATCAGTTTGAAAAGCCGCTCATTGCCGCGGTCAATGGTTACGCACTCGGAGCGGGCCTGGAGCTGGTATTACTTTGTGATGTCGTTGTCGCGGGTGAGGGCACGTTGTTTGGCTTGCCGGAAATCACTCTAGGTTTAATGCCGGGAGCGGGTGGCACACAGCGTCTCGCTCGAACGGTTGGTAAGTCTTTAGCAAACCAAATGGTGCTGACAGGTCAGCCGATTTCTGCTCAAAAAGCACTGAACTCAGGCTTGATTAGTGAAGTGACTATTGCACAAAACACGCTCAACAAAGCACAGGAAATAGCAACCACAATTGCCCAGCGTGCGCCGTTGGCAGTGCGTGCCGCGAAGACCTCTTTAAAGTCTGTCCCTAATGGGACCTTGGGCCAAGGGCTCGTGATGGAACGACAATTGTTCAGTCTGTTAGCGGAAACTCAAGACAGAGCGGAAGGGATCCAAGCTTTTCTGGATAAAAGAAAAGCGACATTCAAAGGGAAGTAATCAATGGAAGAGTCAATCTTATTTCAGGTAGAAGCTGGCGTAGCAGTTATCACACTCAATCGTCCTAAACAATTGAACAGTTTTAACCCTGAAATGCACAAAGCACTTAAGCGTGCGTTAAAACAAGCAGAGGCAGACGACTCGGTACGCGCGGTACTACTGACTGGTGCAGGGCGTGGGTTTTGTGCTGGCCAAGATCTGAATGATCGCAACGTTAATAGCGGTGCGGAAATGGCAGATTTAGGCGAAAGCATCGAGAAATATTACAACCCGCTGATCAAACAAATTTCAAATATGCCAAAGCCAGTCATTGCAGCAGTCAACGGTGTTGCTGCGGGGGCGGGGGCAAATATTGCGTTTGCTTGTGACATTGTGTTTGCAGCGCAATCCGCAAGCTTTATTCAGGCATTTTGCAAAATAGGCTTGGTACCAGACTCGGGTGGAACGTGGGTTTTACCGAGATTAATTGGCTCAGCACGAGCAAAAGCACTGATGCTGCTTGGTGATAAAGTCACGGCCAGTCAGGCGCAAGAGTGGGGCATGATCTGGCAGTGTGTGGAAGATGAGGCCTTAATTGAAACCGCAATGTCAGTGGCTAACCACCTTGCAACTCAGCCAACCAAAGGGTTGGGATTCATTAAGCACGCATTGAATCATTCCAGCGAGAATAGTCTCGACGATCAGCTAAACATGGAAAAAGATCTCCAGCGACTGGCAGGCCAAACGGATGACTACCGAGAAGGCATAGCCGCGTTTTTTGATAAGCGTGCGCCTGAGTTTAAAGGGAAGTAAATCATGGAATATATGATCAAAACCGTTGCCGTCATTGGGGCAGGAACCATGGGGGCAGGGATTGCACAGGTAGCGGCGCAATCAGGGTACCAAGTCGTCTTGTTCGACCTAAAGCAAGGTAAAGCAGAGCAAGCGAAAGCAACCATCGCCGCTCGACTGGAAAAGCGCGTCGCGAAAGGCAAAATGTCGCTTAATGAAAAGGATGCGTTGCTCAACGCGATGTTTTGCTCTGAAGCATTACATGACGTTGCAGGTGCAGATCTTGTCATCGAAGCGATTGTGGAAGATCTTGCTATAAAGCAAAGTCTGTTCAGAGACCTAGAATCGATTTGCCGGGAAGACTGCCTGTTGTCTACGAATACGTCGTCGATTTCTGTGACTTCAATTGCTAGTGCCCTAGCCAAGCCAGAACGATTTGTTGGACTGCACTTTTTCAACCCAGCCCCATTGATGAAGCTTGTGGAAGTAGTGCGCGGCATCGCGACGTCACCCAGTGTGACAGAAACCGCGAAGACGTGGGCAGAATCCTGTGGTAAGCATGCTGTTATTACGCGTTCTATTCCTGGCTTTATTGTTAACCGTGTAGCAAGGCCATTTTATGCAGAAGGGTTACGAGCCTTGGAAACGGGCGTGGCACAAGTGCAAGACATTGACCATATCATCAAAAAATCCGGGCAGTTCAATATGGGACCGTTCGAGTTGATGGATTTGATAGGCCATGATGTTAACTACGCTGTGACCAAAAGCGTGTACGACGCGTACTACCAAGACAAACGTTTCTTACCATCTTTGACACAAAAAGAGCTGGTCGAGGCGGGCTACTTAGGGCGTAAGTCTGGTCGCGGTTTTTACCGTTACGATGAAGCTGCCGAGCAGCCGAGCATTAATTTCTCTGACGCATGTGCATTGCCAGAATCGTTAACGGTTTCCATTCAAGGCGATTGGAACGTGGCTCCTAGCTTTGTTGAACTGACTCAGCTGCCTAATAGTCATCCTCACGGTGAACCTCGCCTCAACATTAACGATATTGTCGTTTTACCTACTCAAGGCATGACGGCGTCACAACTGTCAGAAGAGCTTAACCAAGCGGTAGTGGTTGTCGACTACTGCCATCATTATGGTGACAGTGAGGTTATTGCCATTGCACCTGCATTGCAAAATACACCGCAGCAGACAAATACTGCCATTGCTTATTTCCAATCGAAAGGTAAACAAGTGCTGGTGCTGGATGATTACCCAGGGCTGATTGTTTGGCGTACGTGGATGATGCTGATTAATGAAGCACTGGATCTAGTTAATCAAAATGGTGCTTCTATGGCTGATGTCGATGTGGCAATGAAAAGTGGCGTTAACTATCCAATTGGCCCTATTGAACAGGGCGGACGCTTAGGTTGGCAGCACGTACTAAACACTTTAACGAATCTGCAATCGTTCTACTGTGAAGAAAGGTATCGACCTTCACCGCTACTTCGCCGTTTAGTGATTCAAGCGAAAGGAGCGGTTGTATGACCGTATCAAATCCTGCGCATGTTTCAGACAATTGGAGTGAAGCCGAGCGCGAAAAAGCGACAGCAGAGAAGGCGGTCGCAGCCATGTTAGAAAATGACCTCTGCACTAAGTCTATGGGAATGGAAGTCTTGGGTGTGGGCAAAGGCATCGCAAAAGTCTCTATGCCGATCACTCAGTCGATGCTAAACGGCCATAGCACTTGTCACGGAGGCATGTTGTTTACGCTTGCAGATACGGCATTCGCGTTTGCATGCAACAGTGAAAACCTCGCGGCAGTGGCTTCTGGCTGCAGCATTGAATATATCCGCCCAGCCTTTGAACACGATGTGTTAACCGCGATCGCGAGTGTGAAATGTCAAGGAAAATTGACCGGTACTTACGACGTAGAAATCGTCAATCAGAACCAAAAGTTAGTCGCGCTGTTTCGGGGGAAATCTCACCGAATCGGCTCAAAGCTTGTTAAGGAGGACAGTTAAGTGACTAGTGCATATATTTGTGATGGTGTCAGAACCCCAATCGGAAGATTTGGTGGTGCACTTTCAAGCGTTCGAGCAGATGACTTAGGAGCAATTCCTCTTAAAGCACTTATGGAACGTCACCCGGACTTAGACTGGTCGGCAATTGATGACGTGATCTTAGGTTGTGCAAACCAAGCTGGTGAAGACAACCGTGACGTTGCGCGCATGTCGCTACTTTTAGCGGGTATGCCAATTGAGGTTTCAGGCACAACAATAAACCGACTTTGTGGCTCGGGTATGGATGCCATTAGCCATGCAGCGCGAACTATCAAAGCTGGAGAAGCTAAGTTGATGGTCGCAGGAGGCGTGGAATCCATGTCGCGCGCACCTTATGTCGTGAGCAAGCCGACATCCGCGTTCGACAGAAATGGCCAAATGTTTGATACCACCATCGGTTGGAGATTCATTAATCCAGCTATGCAAAGCCAATATGGCTCAGACTCAATGCCAGAAACCGCTGAAAACGTGGCTGAGCGTTTTCAGATCAGCCGCGAAGATCAGGATGCATTTGCCCTGAGAAGCCAACAAAAAACGCAGCGAGCAAAAGAGAACGGTGTGTTGGCGCAGGAGATTGTTCCTGTCACCATTCCTCAACGAAAAGGCGAGCCTGTCATTGTTTCTGAAGACGAGCACCCGCGTCCTCAAACGACCATCGAACAGTTGGCCGCCCTCAAAACGCCGTTTGCAAAAAATGGCTCCGTGACCGCAGGTAACTCTTCTGGTGTTAATGATGGCGCAGCAGCATTGCTTGTCGCGAGCGAGGAAGCCGTTAAACAGTATGGATTAACACCAAAAGCGAAAGTAATCGCTACCGCAACCGTGGGTGTCGAACCTGCCATTATGGGTATTGGACCAGCACCTGCCGCCAAAAAAGTTCTGGAAATGACCGGACTATCAATTAATGATATGGATGTTATCGAGCTCAACGAAGCATTCGCATCACAAGCTTTAGCGGTACTGCGTGATTTGGGTGTTGCTGACGATGCGGAACATGTTAACCCAAATGGCGGCGCTATTGCTTTAGGTCACCCGCTAGGAATGAGTGGCTCAAGGTTAGTCATGGCAGCGAGCAACGAGCTGAAACGTAGAAAAGGGAAATATGCTTTGTGCTGCATGTGTGTCGGCGTAGGGCAAGGGATCGCGATGATTATCGAAAACGTCTGAACATAAAAAAAACACAACAGACGTGAATAACAGCCTAATCAGAAACAAAAGGATTTATCACCATGAATAAGTTTTCAAATACGCTTGAGGCAATTGAAACCGCTTCTGTAGAGGAGCTAAGAGAACTTCAGTTCAGACGAATGAAGTGGACTCTGGAACACGCATACAAAAATTCACCGATGTACACCAAAAAGTTTGATGAAGCGGGAGTGCATCCATCAGATTTTAAATGTCTCGAAGACATTAATAAATTTCCATATACGACGAAACAAGACTTAAGAGATCACTACCCATTTGATTCATTCGCCGTACCGATGGAAGACGTTGCGCGAGTTCATGCGTCGTCAGGTACAACAGGCAAACCAACGGTGGTCGGCTATACGCAAAACGACATCGACACTTGGGCAAACATTGTCGCACGCTCGATTCGTGCAGCAGGCGGTAGTGCCAAAGACATTATTCACATTTCTTACGGGTACGGACTATTTACCGGCGGCTTGGGTGCACACTATGGTGCTGAGCGACTTGGCGCAACGGTAATTCCGATGTCGGGCGGCCAGACAGAGAAGCAAGTTCAACTGATCGAGCATTTCAAGCCATCCATCATTATGGTTACGCCATCATACTGCTTAAATTTGCTAGACAAACTAGAAGAGCACTATGGCGGTGACGCGTCTGGGTGTTCACTCAAAGTCGGTATTTTTGGAGCAGAGCCGTGGTCTAACGAAATGCGCAAAGAGATCGAAGAGCGTCTAGGCATCGTTGCTCTTGATATCTACGGACTATCCGAAGTGATGGGCCCCGGCGTTGCGATGGAATGTGCTGAAACTAAAGATGGCCCAACTATCTGGGAAGACCATTTCTACCCTGAAATCATTGACCCAACAACAGGTGACGTCATGCCTGACGGTGAACACGGTGAGCTGGTCTTTACCTCTTTGACTAAAGAAGCGTTACCTATCATTCGTTACCGCACCCGCGATTTAACCCGCCTGCTACCAGGAACAGCGCGTACTATGCGTCGTATGGATAAGATTACAGGTCGAAGCGATGACATGCTGATCATCCGTGGTGTTAATGTCTTCCCTTCACAAATCGAAGAGCAGATTCTACAAATCGATCAGTTGAGTCCGCATTATCAGCTTGAAGTGATTCGTAAAGGCAACCTTGATCATCTTGTCGTTCTTCTGGAAACCAAAGACAACGTCTATCTGGACCAGAGTGAAGCGATTACCAAGCGTTTGCAGCATCAAATCAAATCGATGATCGGTATCTCAACCACCATCGAACTTTTGCCAGTGAATGGTATTCCTCGCTCGGAAGGTAAAGCCGTGCGTGTTAGGGATTTACGTCCCAAAGCATAGCGAGTAAATATACCACTCTCGAGAAAGGTTGGATCGGGAGTGGTATAACAGTCCCAATTATGAATAATACAAATATAAGTTGGGAAAAGAGTGGCTTTGTTATACACAAAGCCAAACATGGAGCTATTTTGAACCAAGAATTACATTCCTTTTTCGAAGAAATTTCAGGCCATCAGTCTGTCAGTGGTACATCATTAATCGTCTCTTATTTTGGTGATTATTTGTGGACTTGTGGTGGTGGTATTTGGCTAGGAAACTTAATTCAAGCCATGGAAACACTAGGCTTGAACCAACGCGTAGTACGTTCGTCGGTGTTTCGGTTACATAAAGATGAATGGCTGACGATCAATAAAGTAGGGCGTAAGAGTTACTATTACCTAGAGCCGGGTAGATACAATGAAATGCTTAATGCGAACAAGAAGATCTACCACTCTGAAAAGCCAGCTTGGAACCAGCGCTGGAATATCATCCACACGTCACTTGGGCCAACAAATAGCAGTAAAGACAAAGTCAGATACCTGCAACATAAAGGGTTTGGTTTGTTCGACAAAGATTTTTTCGTTCAGCCTGATCTTCAGCAGTTAACGCCAGAACTGAAACAAGAAATCACGAAAGTTATCCCTAGCGCTAAGATTTTCCAGCAAGCAGAGCTGTATTCGGAAAATTCTGAAGCACTGAGAAATATGGTCAGCCAGTCTTGGGATATCGATCGTATCGCGGAAGAGTACCAGCAGTTTGCCGACTTGTTTGCGCCCGCGTGGGAAATTTTACAAACCATGGAAGAAGATGCCATCACGTTGGAAGACGCGTTTAAGATACGACTGATGGTGATTCACTTTTATCGCCGAATCATCGTCAAAGATCCGGATTTACCGACAGAGCTGCTGCCAAAAGATTGGCCAAGAAAAGACGCTGAGCAGCTGACTATCAACATTTACAAAAAAGTACACGCTAAAGCGATGCAATATGTAATGGAAAACAGTGAAACACCAAACGGTAAGCTGCCATTACCGTCACCTAATTACTACATTCGATTTGGTGGCCTAAACTAGCGTGGACTTGTGACAAGGAAAGCACAATGCCCATCTATCAATTTGCGCAGGTTATTCCCGTAATCCACCCATCCGCGTTCATTCACCCAAGCGCGGAAATCATCGGTGATGTGATCATTGAAGAGAATGTCTACATCGGCCCATTAGCGGTTCTGAGAGGTGACTTCGGTCGCCTCATCGTTAAGAAAGGTTCTAACGTTCAAGATAACTGTGTGATGCACGGCTTCCCGGGTAAAGAAACAGTGCTGGAACAAAACGTTCATGTAGGGCATGGTGCGATCATTCATGGCTGCCATATTGGCGAAAACACGCTGATTGGGATGAACGCGGTAGT
This sequence comes from Vibrio nereis NBRC 15637, assembly GCF_001591105.1. Taxonomy (GTDB): domain Bacteria; phylum Pseudomonadota; class Gammaproteobacteria; order Enterobacterales; family Vibrionaceae; genus Vibrio; species Vibrio nereis. The sequence goes on from NZ_BCUD01000001.1 coordinate 523,757, forward strand.
GATGGACCTGTGTCAGATAGGAAAGGAGTCCATCATCGGTGCCAACAGTTTTGTCAAAGCTAAGAGCGTCTATCAGTCAAGAGGTATGATCTTAGGCAGCTCTGCCAAAAGGGTTAGGGATGTCACGGATGATGAGTTGCGCTGGAAAGAGCACGGAACCGAGATGTACCAACAACTCGCCGCACGCTGCCATACAGAACTCAAACAAGTTGAGCCGTTAACCGAAATAGAACCTAACAGGCCGCAAGTATGTTGGACAAAGAACCATGCTCCGAAAGCGGAAACGGTTTAAGATTGCGATTCTATAGTATGGTTATTCATTCCCCAATTTCATTGTACTTTAGGTTAGCTGATCGATTTCCGATAAAAGGAAGTGAACAGTGTCATACAAGTTTTGGGTAATATCACTGACAAGTTGAGCATTATTCCATTTATTTATCTTGTGTATGTCATTAATACGGCGAATCAAAAGTAAGAATCGACGTTTCAATTGTTCTAACTTAGTTTTATCCGCAGGGGATAGTGGGTTGGTATATATACTGCGAGCCAAATGACTTAGCTTGAGTAAGTCATTTTGAAACCAAAGAATTAGATGTACTTCACTTTCGGAGCTAGATTCCAATATGCCCTGTTCTAATTGCCCGTAGAGTTTGGTTATTGATGCAGATAGTGGAGGTGGAATGTCTGTTAACCAATTGTATTGCATTGGAAGATCCTAAAAAAGCCCCTATAGGTAGGGGCCTAGCGAGTTATAGAATTAAAGGCGCCTTTCTATTTAGCGCTTTTTTGGCCAAGTAATAATCAATGTACTGCCAAAATGTAAAGGTATAGACAGGGAGTTGATCGCCTTCTTGTATACCTAAAATAGATTCATCCTCAGTTTCGTCAAACTCTTCTATAACGTTTTCAGGTGCACTGTGGTAGGCGTTCTCAACTAATTCATCTCGAATATCATCCTCACTGTAGCCGAAGAATTTTGCTACTTCATTTGGCGTTAAATTCAGCTGCCCTGCTAAAGGTAGTGGTTCCGGCTCAGGATTGTCTTGTAATTCTTCAACCAGTGAATGGGGAATAAACGTACCAGCATCGTGCCAATTTTGCAGTCCATCATGAGTAAACACTAACCAGTATTCAGAGTTAATTGCCACGTCCCAACCCAGTAGATTTAACTCTCGAACAATGGCTTTACGTTCACTGTCTGCCAGAGGCATGCCAATGATTTGTTGTACAACCGTTTCGCGTATTTTGAATTTTGGTTGAATTTGCTCTTTGTACCCAGGAGATGTGCCGTTGATCATCAAGATGATTTTCGCAACTTGCTTCATAGTAAGCCTGTCCGGTTTTGGAGCTCTTCTATTTATAGTAGCCATACTATTTCCTTGTTCGGTAAAAATGGTAGAAGGTGAAATATCTCTCCCGGAGAGTTGGGAGGAGGTTAATTAGTAAGGGGTAGATTAGTTGCTAAGCTACAATCGCGGTTATACAGGATTGTGATTTATTTTTCGCACGATTTTTGACGAAAACTCAGGTCATTATGAGGTTTCGTTATCCAGGTAATAGTCAAACCCCTCAAGCAATTCTTCTGTGACATCTGTTGCGTAAGTAGCGCCTTGAGCTCTAACCCAGATACGCAGAGTTTCTCCAAGTTGCTTATGTTGGCCGTTTTCACAGGTTGCAAAATCTTGGTATAAACTGAACGGGACTAAAGCTCTTTTAAGGCACTCCAAAATACTGCTTTTTGAGTTTATCCTACCTTCTGTGCGGTAACTTTCGGTAAACTCTTTGATGATCGCGGTCTCCAAAAGGGCAGATTGAAACCAATCAACTGAATATTTATATGAAATCACCCAATTTGGACCATTGACCCACATCACTGACAAACTGTTGTCATCGAACCCCCACTCAGTTGCGGAAGCCAGATCATCTTTAAGACCTGCCATACAAGAACTTACGATAAGTCCTTTCAGCTTTTTACCTCGACTTCGGATAAATCGAGAAGCATTCTTAATCTTAGCGTCAGCGACATGTTTTCCGTCACCGTGTCCACCAATGTAAAGAATCTGTATCTCTTCTCGGGTATTCACAAGGTGGTCAAGTGCAGACTCGAGTGATTTATCATCATAATAATTGCAGTGATAAATATTGAGCTGAGGCTTGTTGGTACCATCATTTACCAGTTTTTTGACACCTTCAAAAAAAGGAAGGCAACTTGCCTGATCGTGATTGTTCTTGAAAGAGAACCACGGAGCTTCAGCAACTAAGAGTGCTACATGTTTGCTCATTATGTTTACTCATTTATATGGCTGGAAAATCTAACAAAAATAAATTTATGATTTAACTCCGTTTATACTACATATGAAACTTTGAGTATATATTCTAGTAATTGAATTGTTATCTGATTTAATTTTGAATGCAATAAGAAGTATTTGAACGATTCGTAGCGGGCAAGGAGGCGAGTGCTATCAAGACGATTTATAGAAAAGTATATTAAGTGGGCTAAGTTACTGTGAACATCACTCGACCAAAACGCCACTCTTGACATTAAAGTTAACTTTAATCTTAGAGTGTGAATTCGTGTTTAGGTGATAGGCATGAAGCACGTAATTTGCCTTGCGAAGAATGATTGACGCTGCGCCTTTGTTCACCTATTCGAGTATTCACAATGGTATCTACTAATGGTGACATATGTTCAATGCGGCCACTTCAGTATCTGATTCATTACCAGCAAATCACTTAGGCGAAATTTTGATGAGGCAACGTGAAGCCTTTATTAAAAGTCAGCCTTCAAATATTCAGCAGAGAAAAGCTAACCTTAAAAAATTGAAAGCAGCAATTTTGTCGAATAGGGAGCGTTTAAAGTTTGCGGTGAATGAAGATTTTGGTCATCGCTCTCTCCATGAAACGGACATTTTAGAGCTTTTCGGTATTATTCAATCCATCGATTATATGATCAAGAATTTGTCGACATTCATGAAGCGCGAGCGCAGGCATGTTGGGTTGTTCTTCCAAAGTGGCCGAGCTTATGTGGATTATCAACCCAAAGGCGTTATTGGTATTATGGCCCCTTGGAACTATCCATTGTCTTTGACGTTAATTCCTTTGGCGACGGCCTTAGCAGCGGGTAACAGAGCGATGGTTAAACCCTCTGAGCTAACCCCTAGGACAAGCGATGCCATTAAACGGTTAGTTGAACAGTGCTTTGAAGAAAGTGAAGTTGCAGTGACGCTCGGTGGCCCGGAGTTAGGAGCTGCATTTAGCGGCTTGCCATTCGACCACTTATTGTTTACAGGCAGTACGCAAGTTGGCCATAAAGTTATGAGAGCGGCCAGTGAAAATCTCGTCCCCCTGACTCTAGAGTTGGGCGGGAAAAGCCCTGTCATTATGGCTAAAGGGCATGTCAATGATCGGGCTGTATCTAGACTCGTGTTCGGAAAGTTATCTAATGGTGGCCAAACGTGTGTAGCCCCAGATTATGCTTTCATCCATGAACAGGATCTGGAGGTGTTCATATCCCGATATTCAGAATCCGTAAAACGGTTTTACCCTGAAGGTCCAACTAGTGATGACTATACCTCGATAGTGAATAGTAACCACTACAAGCGATTGAATGGAATGCTTGAAGATGCTCGTAATATGGGCGCGAAAACTATTGAAGTCGGAGTTAAACCGAAACGTTCAGAACAACGGGCAAGAACGATCGCACCGACATTGGTAATTAATCCTGGCGAAGATACTTCTATTATGCGAGAAGAAATATTCGGTCCGCTTTTACCAGTGAAAACCTATCGCACTATTCAAGAAGCTATTGACTATATTAATGCCCGCCCACGGCCGTTGGCTCTGTATTATTTTGGCAACAAAGACTCAGACTGCGACAAGCTGTTAAGTAACACGACTTCAGGCAATGTTGGCATCAACAATACATTAATGCATGTTGCTCAAGATGATTTGCCGTTTGGTGGTATTGGACCAAGTGGTATGGGGGCATATCATGGTATTGAAGGTTTTAGGTCAATGAGTCACGCCAAGGGGGTATTCGAACAAAGGCACTGGAATTTCACTGACCTGCTTCGTGCCCCATTTGGCAGGTTTGCTGATATCGCGTTGAGGCTTACGCTAGGTAAAAAGTAGGTTTATATTGTGCGATAATCGTCAGCTCGACATGCATTACTTGGCTGTTTTTGTGTCGGAGCTGACGTTTTTTGCGAGACCTATTTGCGATATCACTCGTCTGGCGTTATCTGCGCAGTCTATATCGTTCGGTTTTGACTCAATCTCATCAAGAATACTTTTCAATTGCTGTTTACTCTCAGCCAGCTTTCTTTCCAGATCTTCAATATCGGCCAGCTTTTTCCGAAGTGCTGCCAACAACTCGTCATGTTGCCAATTGTCTAAACTGGTGGGAAGCAACTGGCGCAATTCATCCAAACTAAAGCCCGCTTTTTGGCCATTTGAGATGAGATTTAGGATGACTTCGGCTTCTGGCGGATAGGTGCGGTAACCATTTGCGCTGCGACTCACCAACTTTAAAAGGCCAACCTCTTCATAAAAGCGAATTTTAGACGTCGCTAAGCCTGTCTTTTTGGAAAGTTCACCAATTTTCATAATTCTAACTTACTGCAATCCGTTTTGTTAACTGTAACTTTAGCTCAAACCCATGCAAAAACACATCGCCGTTTGCGCTGCGGTGATGACCTTAATGCCATTCAGCAATGGGCTAAATGGCGTTAAGCTTATGTATCGAGACTATTTCAAAGAATGGGAATCAATTGGCAGTGTGCTGTAATATTTTAGGAGTGTATAAAGCACTTTGAAAATTAGGTACGTACTCATACTTAACCATCTCGCCCAATTTTAGTGAACGGATGTATTCAGATAAGCTTCCATCCGTTAGTGTGAGTTGGATGGCGTCATCGTCCATGGTTGATGCATGGGCAAGTTGACGGGAAACCGCGTAGCCGGAGATAAGTTCACCTTGCGAGTCAATGTTTGTAAAGCTGTTTGTCACAAACTCTTCGGAGGTTGAAAGATCGGCCAATTTTTCGCCTTTGATGACGAGGTCTGTTTTCCCCGTCTTACTATCCATAATGTCAAACTGGATTGTCTTCTTATTTTGACTGTAGTTAATGTCGGTTAACCACTTAGGCAGATTGTAGCCAACAACACCGCGTACTCTTGCAAGTTCAGTATCTACAGGGAGTTTTAGCACGTAGCCCCAATAGTCTTTTGATAACGATTGTCCCATTAACGTAAAAGGTCCCCAACTCGTGTTTCCGGGTTTGTTCGTAATGATTGAAAGTGCAATTTCGTTATAACTATCATTGTCACAATAGTGATAGGCGTACGCGGTCAAAGCGACTAAGCCTCGATTGGGCCAAACTTGTAATGGCTGCACCTGTTCCTGTACTTTTGCTGGAATCAGTTCTCGTAAGCGCGTTAAATCTGCAGTAAACACGCCAGTGATACGGCTGGTCTTGTAGTAAAAATTGGGGGAGTAGGTAACGAATCCGGAATCGACCTTGGTTTTTTTTAAGCTTTTAAACCAGCTTAAATCTATGTCAGGTGCTTCTTTTTTGATGACGGACAAAGGTGGGTTCGAACGAAAGCGATCATATAATCCATCTTTAACCACGGGTACTTGATGGCCTGCAATATCGACAACAGACATCTCCTGTTTATCGATATCGGACGCGCCTAGAGCGCTCATTGAACTGATGAGTAAACTGGCAGTTACCCCTGCATTTTTTGCAATTTTGCTCATTTCCATGATGTTTACCTTAAGTGAAAGTGTGTCAAATAGGTCATTGAGGCTGAGCCAGAATGATTAAGCTCAATAACTTGTTAAAGCAGGTTCTTACGCGACTCTTACTTTTGATGGTCAAGGTGAAGCAGGTGAACACGGCTTGCGACACAGAGCCTAACTTTAAACTTAGCTTTAAGGTCAATAGGTACATTAACGAGTTTGTGTGGATGTTGTGAAGGCGGGTGATTGTGGGAAGCGAGTTTGAAATAGCTGACTTTTAAAAGATCAAATAATACCGATAACGTTGCTGTTGACATTAAAGTTAGCTTTAACCTTATGATTGGCTCTACACGGTATGAACGAAGGTACATTTTTATGCAGACAGTATTAGGAGCCAATGGCCAAATTGGCAATGAACTTGCTCTCGCCCTACGTCACTACACCGACGATATTCGTCTGGTAAGTCGAAAACCGAAACAAGTAAATGGTACAGATCAATTAGTGAGTGCCAACCTTTTGGATGCGGACGAAACACTCAAAGCCATCGAAGGCTCAAAGATTGTGTATTTTACAGCAGGCCTTCCAATAGATACTGCGATGTGGGTTGAGCAGTGGCCTATCATGATGCGTAATGTCATCAATGCTTGTGCTGTTCATAACGCAAAGCTGGTCTATTTCGATAATACCTACATGTATCCTCAAACGAATGCATTACAGACAGAAGAGTCTCGTTTTGAACCACATGGTGAAAAAGGCAAGGTTCGTGGGCTGATAGCAAAACAGCTATTGGATGCAATATCTGAGGGTAGGGTACAAGCAATGATTTGCCGTGCGCCAGAGTTCTATGGTCCAGGTAAAACCCAAAGCATTACCAATACCACTGTGCTTGATAAATTGCGTGCGGGGGAGTCGGCAAAAGTGTTTATCAGTGATAAAACGTTGCGTACCTTAATTTATACCCCTGACGCCAGTAGAGCGATGGCATTATTGGGCAACACTGCTGACGCCTACAACCAAACGTGGCACTTGCCATGTGACGACAATAGACTTACCTACCAACAGCTGATCGAAACAGCAAGCGACATATTGGGAACAACTCGTGGCTATGCCGTATTAAAGAAATGGCAGTTAAAGCTTTTAAGCTTAGTAAGCAAGCCTGTGAGAGAGACGTTAGAGTTGCTACCTCGCTATGAAGTCGATAACTTATTTGTGTCTGACAAGTTTAAGCAGCGTTTTCCGGAATTTAAGATCACGACATATCGCGAAGGACTGGAAAGTGTTTTTTCTGAAGAGACGAAACGATAACAAATTGTGCTCTAAGCATTTGTGTTCGAGAGACAAAAACAACAAAGCCCGCATTAAGCGGGCTTTATTTTAAAATTTGGTGGGTCCGGGCGAACTCGAATCGCCGACCCCTACCATGTCAAGGTAGTACTCTAACCAACTGAGCTACGGACCCAAATTTTATATTCTCATTTCAATGAATGGTGCGTCTGAGTGGACTCGAACCACCGACCCCCGCCATGTCAAGGCGATACTCTAACCAGCTGAGCTACAGACGCATTCCTTGAGAACGGGGAGGATATTACCGAGAGTTATTTGCTCGTGCAAGAGCAAATTTCATGATTTTTATCCGTTTGGTTTATATCTAGTCGAAATGGTGTGAATTTATGCATGGTAACGCAAAAAATGTGCTTTTAATCACATAGATAAGTGAGTGAGGCGTAGCAATATTCTGCATGTTGAAAGGTGAGTAACCTCGAAAAATGTTATCGCAGACTAACAGGCAATCAACTAAACAACTCGATCTAGCTCGTATAGCTTTATTGGCCTAGTTGTATATGCGATTAGAAAACCATCAGGATGGCTAGGAAACCGATAAAAATTAGGTCACCTATGCGTATTCATCTTTCCAAATTATCTGTATTTGTTCTCTCTACTTTGTTTCCTGTAGCGAATATTGCTCAGGCGGGCACGCAGGCCATGCCCGTGGTACTGGCTAAAAACTATAGTGATACCATTGACATTGCAGACTACTGGGTCAGTGAAAAGCTTGATGGAATTAGAGCCATTTGGGATGGCAGTAAGCTAATGACTCGCAATGGTGTAGAGATTCATGCACCTTCGTGGTTTGTTGAGCCATTGCCTGAGCAACCGTTAGAAGGTGAACTCTGGGCTGGTAGGGGGAACTTTCACATAGTGCAGCAAACGGTGTTAGATCATCTGCCGAAAGATGAAGCGTGGCAAAAGATTGATTTTATGTTGTTTGATATGCCCAAAGCCGGGGGCGATTATAAAAAGCGTTATTTCGATATTAGGGGTTTTGTCAAAGAAGCTCAGGCTAACCATATCAAATACATAGAACATTTCCCCATCGCTACGGAAAGCCATCTATATAAATACCTTGATCAAGTCGACCACAAGAAAGGTGAGGGGTTAATGCTGCGCAAAATCACTAGCCTTTATCAAGCTGGACGCAGTAACGATCTGATGAAGTTGAAAAAGCACCAAGATGCTGAAGCTTTGGTCATTGGCTACAAAGGTGGTAAAGGCAAATACCTAGGCAAGATGGGGGCGCTGCTGGTTCAACTGGAATCTGGTCAGCAGTTTTATATTGGTACCGGATTTAGTGATGAACAAAGGCGTGAGCCTCCGAAGCTCGGCACAACTATTACTTTCCGATACAACGGTTATACGCAAAATGGTGTTCCTAAGTTTGCGCGATTTATTCGAGAGCGAGTTGATTAAACGTTTATAGGTTTGGCAAAGCGCCACAGCGTTGAAATAGCGTTTTCCAATAGCCCACATGATCCTTAATCGCTTGGCGAAATTGCGAATGATGTTGTTGTATCGGATAGGTGAAATCCGGATGTGTGGCTTGAGTAAAACTGAGCATGGGCTCTAAACGCATATAAGCACTATCGATCTTAGCTAAGTAGGGTTGAATGTCATCAATAAACTGCTGCTGAAAAACGTTCCTTAGATATTTAAATTTTGTTGTGTCTCGATATTGGCCGCAGAGAATTGCCCCATCATGCAATTGCAGCTGTTGGCTAATCACATTGAGTTTTATACTTGCGTTCAACATCGAGTAACTTAGCTCACCAATCTTGGGGTCTTTTTCTAAAACTTCTTGGTGCGGCACGACACTATTTAATCTATCCGTGGATGATACTTGCTCTCGAATTTGAAAAGCCGCATCAATTTGGTTGAACGCTTGTAGTAGTTCAGAGCTGATGGAAGCATTGTCATTCGTCACCCATTGATACGCGGTCAGTTGAGAACGCATCGCTTCACTGGTGTAGATTAAGTTACTAAAATGCAGCGGCAATTGGTTTATCTTTGTCTCCAGCAATTGTGTGAGCTGATCTTTTAGAGCTGAGGAAATATTCTTGTTGAGAAGGCAGTTGTCTATTCCGTAAATAAGCTGGACTTGATAATCAAAATTTCGAAATTGATCTTGGACTTTTCCCAATACGGAATTTCTTTCTGCGATAAGATTAAACAAATCACATTTACGCAATTCATAGCTGTCGAGTAAGCCTATTGTGACCGTAGGTATATTGAAGGTTAACTCGCGTTTTGTAGGCAAGGTGATATTGATATTGTCTTTGAATGCCAGTGCATCTGAACCTTGCACATTGGCGATACGGCTTAAGTAAGTAGAGAATTTGTCGTCTACTTCGCTCTTTGACCAGTCACAGCCGAATATAAACAGACTGGATAAAATAATGAAAGTTCTGCGCATCTTAATTATCTTTTTATAGCCAATACAATAATCTTAAACACGGAAAAGAAAAAGGCCAGATAACTGGCCTTTTACGATATGGAATTTGAGAGGTTTACTTAGCAGCGAGCATCAGTTGGATCCCATCATCTTGCTTGTGCATCCAATGAAGGCGCACACCTAACAGTAATGCCGCGGATGACAAGCCAATAATAAAGCCGACCCAGAAACCATGCGCGCCCATCGGTTCTACAATCCAGTCCGTCATACCTAAGATATACCCACTAGGAAGCCCTAAAATCCAGTAGGCAACGAAGGTACGATTGAATATTGCCGACATATCTTTGTAGCCACGCAGAGCACCTGCCGCCACCACTTGAATTGCATCGGTTAACTGGTAGACAGCCGCCAAGAACAACAATTGCAGTGCAATTTCAATCACAGCACGGTTGTCTGTGTATAAGAGTGCCACTTGTTCACGCAGCAGTATGGTAAAGAGCGCCGTAAACACAGCAAGACCAACCGCGACCAATAGCCCTACATGAGAAGCGATTCTGGCACCTTCGACTTTTTCTTCACCCAAACAGTGGCCAACGCGGATACTCACCGCAGCACCGATGCTCATTGGCAACATGAACACGAGTGATGAGAAGTTAATCGCAACCTGGTGGGCAGCAACAATAAGCGGCCCTAGCGGTGCAACCATAAGGGCTACCACAGCAAACAGTGTCACTTCAAAAAACAGCGCCGCTGCTACGGGGAAGCCCAATTTAAACAAGCGAATTAAAGGCTTAATTTGTGGTTTATGGAATTGGCCAAACAGATTGATGTGTGACACACGGTCTGAAGTAAGAATGTAGACCAGCAACATCACGAACATAATCCAGTACACGATCGTTGTTGCCACACCACAGCCGACACCACCTAATTCTGGTGCACCAAATTTACCGTAAACGAAAATCCAGTTAAGCGGAATGTTTAGGATAAGCCCAAAGAAACCGATCACCATCGCTGGTTTGGTCAAAGACATGCCGTCCGTGAAGCTTCTTAGGGCTTGGAACAGCAGAAATGCTGGAACGGCCAGCATCACAGCGTGCATATAGCCATTAGTTTTTTCCGCCATGAGTTCTTCGACGTCCATCAACTCCAATATGTATTGGGTTTGAAAGAGAACAGCGATGATGGGGATAGAAATAAGCAATGCCATGGCAATGCCTTGCTGGATCTCAAATGAGATCTTTTCTTTACGGCCAGAACCATTCAACTGAGCAACTACTGGGACAAGCGCCATCAGTAGACCTATGCCAAACAAAATAGAGGGTAGCCATATGCTTGATGCGATCGATACCGCAGCCATATCAACCGCACTGACACCACCAGCCATAACTGTGTCGACAAATCCCATACCAGTTTGGGCAACAGATGCAATGAGCACTGGTGTCGCTAACTTGATGAGTTTACTAGTTTCTTGTTTATAACGATGCACGCATGAACTCCAAACGACGTGAAGGGCTCTCACAAGCCTAGATCTGAACAGAAAAAGAAATATGTAAGAGAGAGGAATATAACATTCAATGTAAGCGTTTGCTTTTGTGTGGCATGATAAAGAAATCTTGATTTAAGCACCAACAAAAACTGACGGATTTTTCTATGTTTACCGGAATTGTTCAAGGCATGGCCGAGGTCGTTGCTATTGATAAAAAAGACGCGTTTCAGACACATACCATTAAGCTCTTAGGCTCAATGAATGAAAGGTTAGAGATAGGCGCTTCTGTTGCTCACAATGGTTGCTGTTTGACCGTGACAAAGATTGAAGGCGAAAACATCTCATTTGATTTGATGCAAGCGACCCTGAGGCTCACAAACTTAGGCGAACTTGGCGTCGGTGATTTGGTCAATATTGAGCGCGCAGCAAAATTCGGCGACGAGATCGGGGGCCATAGTATGTCTGGTCATGTGAGCTTAGTGGCGACCGTTTCACAAGTGATAGACACCCCAAACAACCGAACGGTTTGGTTTGAATTGCCAACTGAGAGTATGAAATACGTGTTAGCGAAAGGCTATATTGGGTTAGACGGTTGTTCTCTAACGATCGGTGAAGTTGAAGGAAATCGATTCTCGGTCCACTTGATACCCGAAACCTTGCAGCGAACGTTATTTGGTACACGTAAAGCAGGTGACAAAATCAACGTAGAGTTTGATCCACAAACACAAGCGATTGTGGATACCGTTGAAAGGGTGCTTGCAGCAAAAAACGTTTGATCACGCTGGCATTAACCTTATACCGGATACCGCTATTAAGTGGATCCGGTATTATTTTCCATTGCAGGTCCAAAGACTTGGCCTGTCAAAAGATCTGCTCGTCGTCTGCATCCACAACCAACTCTATGGTGTCTAACTGTTCATTAACCATCATATTAAAGTGAATGGCGTTACAACATGCTGGACAATCATCATAAAACTCTTGGTCACCATTCGATGCGTCTAAAGTGACTGATATGGAGTGACCACAGTGAGGGCAGGGGACGAATTTTTCAGTATAGTTTCGCATAACTCTCTTCCTTCCATCCTGATGAACTACTCGTTAGAGCAAATCAAACTAACTTCCGTTACGTTAATCATAAGTCTGAAAGTGCGGATTGAACATAAAGCCTGCTTAAATTCCAACTTTCTTAGTACGAGAGTATTTTATTAATGAGTTTTTGCGATTGCTCTAGGTAATGACCACCAAATTGATTGTAGTGGTTCAGTAAATGGTAAAGATTATAAATATCTTTTCGCTCCGAGTATTTGTAATCCAGCGGCAAGATACTTTCATAACCTTGGTAGAATTCTGGCTGGAAACCACCAAATAGCTCCGTCATGGCAATATCGCACTCTCGGTCTCCCCAGTAACAGGCTGGGTCATAGCAGATGGGGCCAAAAACAGAATTCGCGACATTGCCATGCCATAAATCACCATGCAGCAGAGAGGGTCTAGGCTGGTGTCCGATTAGGTGCTCGTGAACAAGTTCCGTGAACTCATTGATATCGACAAGGTTTACGCCTTTTTCTTTTACCAATTGAAGCTGCCAGCCAATACGTTGCTCGGCGAAGAAACGCGCCCATTTACGTTCCCATTTATTAGGCTGTAGGGTTGATCCGATGTAGTTGTCCTGATCAAAACCAAACTCTTTTTGCTCTCCCCATTGATGCAACTGAGCTAATTGTTGGCCAAATAAATAGCTATTTTTATCGTCATCAAGAGGTTTGGTCGGCAAATAGTTCAAAACGATAAAAGCATTGTTTTTTGAGTTACCGGTAAAAATTAACTCTGGCACAAATACGGAGTTACTCTCTCGCATCATGCGAATGTTTTCAGCTTCAACTTCAAACTTAGGCAGAAACTCTCGGCTGTTGACCTTAACGAAATAACGCTGTTCGCCATCAGATATCATGTAACACTCATTGATGTCACCACCCGATACCTTCGTTTTTTCAACAATTTCGAAAGTAAACATAAGGGTCTCAGAAAGTTGTTGTGAAATGGCTTGCCACATACTTTTCCCCTAAACAATGTGCTTTATAAGTCTATTGTAGAAGAAGCACCGAGACGAAACCGAACCAGAGTGCAAAAAATTCAACGATTTAACCTAACGCAAAGAGATAGTTAGCAAAATGTGAGATAAGTCGCTTCTAAGTTGTTCTAATTACATAAGAATTTCTTTTTGTGAAGCATTTCGGTGTCACACAACACAATTGTTCCGTAGAATGGTTGGGTAGGAGATAGGCCTAACGGTTTATCAATTTATTTATCTATGTTGTGGTTTTTGTCAGCAACTGGCCATACGTGAGTTGTTTAAACCCTCTGATTTGTCATAGTATTGCACTGTACTGTAACGACAAAACAAGAATGGAGAGAAGCTGTGGTAGTTGACACCGATGGGTATTTAGCTTTAATCGAACACTTAGCTTTTAATCTGGATGTTTTTACATCTGACAATAGTGATACTGGGGCAGAAAGTGTCGAAGATGTCGTTACCGATATGGTGGCCAGCAACATCATGGCCATTTTTGAGCAGAACCCAGAGATGCACGCAAGTGTGCGATTCAAACTACTGAAGGAAGCGGATTCGGTCGTAGAAGATTTAGGAGAAGTGCTTGCTGGTGTTTGGAGCAAACCGGCGACCAACAAACAGATCACCTTTCTTGATGAATACATTGCGTTAGTGAAAAACTTGTTTGACACTGCTGTAGCAAAATACGATTAGTTTTACTGGGTAAGCATTCCAGGTGAGGACGTCACTCGCCTGAAATGCCAGAACTTAGATGCCCAATATGGGTTGTCTAGCCTCGAAATAATCACACCTTTCGACGTAGAAGCATGCATAAACTGCTTCTTGCCAATATATACTCCCACATGCCTTACTGTTCTTGCTGTTTTAAAAAACGCTAAATCACCGATTTGTACGTCTTGGTAGTCGATCTCTTCCCCTACCGCTGATTGCATTTTTGTTGTTCTTGGAACATCCAGTTTTACCGCATCGCGATAGGCGATTTGAACAAATGCAGAACAATCAATACCGTTAAAACTGTTTCCGCCTAATCGGTAAGGAACCCCTTTCCAGACCTTATATACATCCATCAGAGAAGCCTTCATTGCCAATTGCGCAGCAGAGGGTGGGGTCGTTACATCTATTTGGCTAATTTGAGACTCAGGAGAAGAGCAACCAATGAGTGTTGCCAATAACAGAGAGGCAGGAATGATGCGTGAGAATGCATTCGCGCGAATTTTCCGTTTAATAACTGACATCTAACTGTAATATTCCCTAAATAGAATCGCCGCTGTATAAACTTTAGTATGAAGTCGGCTGTTTAGAATGAATAATAAAAAGAAAAAATCTTCTCTATCTCTTATCCAAACAATTAGCACCGTTTTTATTACCATCACTCTACTGGTGATTACTTTGTCTGTCACTAGCATTAATGGACTAGAGAGAGTAGATAATCAATTTAGTAGTTTGTCAGATAAAGCGTTACCACTGGCGATGACAAATGCGAAGCTCACCCAAACAATATTAGAACAAGTTAAGCAACTGGGGTATGGAACCCAAGTTGAATCGACAGAAGAGCTGGAATCTATTCGCTCTCAAATAACACAATTGATGGCGCAAACGGATCAATCATTACACCGTGTTTTTGACATTGCCACTGACTTTGATAACTCACTCTCCAAACAACAGCAACAAGAGCTGAAAGACAATATCTCCACACTGTTTTCACTAACCAATAGTATTTTGGATGTGCAATCGCAGCTACTGGCGATGCAAACCGACATTGACAATGATGTGACGAGTTTTCGTTATGGGTTAAGTTCTATTGGACCAGAAATGAGCCGTATCAGTTCATTCCTTTCAATCGATAACCCTGAGTCATCCGACGCTGCAAACCGCTTTATTGCCAGTGCATCTTCGATGGAAAGTACCTTCCTCGTTCTTATGATGGAATCGGATCTCCAGAAAGCACAAAACGAATACAAAGAAATGCGTAATCGAATTGCGGGCATCAATCTGGCATTTGATGACTTTGAAGAGTGGCATCCGGATATCAATGAATTTGCCAGTTTGACGGCTCCATATGACATGGTCAAAGAAGGATTCGAAGATAACGGCGTTCTACAGCAACTACTGCAAAAATTGGAGTTGACTCAAAAGCAGAAAGAGCAGGTTGCGCAGGCAGCGATTGTCGCTAAGCAGACGAATGATTTACTAGGACGAGTTTCATTAACAGCGGAAGGGTTAATTGAAGAGAGTAAAGCGGTTGTCACTGACACCATGAACGGCATCCTTCTCACCACGCTTATCAGTGGTGTGGCACTGGTCGGGGTCATTGTTGCAAGTTGGCTGGCACTGCGTGCTTGGATTAATCGCGGCTTAAGTAATATTTTAACCAATCTAGATTTGCTGACCGAGCATAATTTCACACAGTTTATTGAACTTAGAGGTCCGTTTGAGCTGAAAGAAGTGGCGCGTAAGCTAAACCAAGTTATTGAGTCAACGCGAGACTCTATCTCAACCGTGACGAGAAACTGTGAAACACTGTATCAAACCGCTGAAATTAGCCACGGTGCCGCTGAAAAGTCCCGTTCTAGCTTGACTCAACAGAATGAATCGCTGGCGAGCATGGTGACGACAATCACCCAGCTAGAAGCATCAATCAGAGAAATTGCGACCGTTACCAACGAGTCTTACAGTGAGTCCCAACGAGCTAGCGAGCACTCAAGTAACGGTGTAAAAGCTATTGAGCAGAATCAAACCAGGCTGCAATCGTTAGAAAATACACTGAACATTAATGAAGAGTCCATGCTGGAGCTGGATAGCCGAGTTAAGCAGATTCGTGAAATGGTGGATATGATCGCGGGTATTGCTGACAATACAAACTTGTTGGCACTCAATGCCGCAATTGAAGCAGCACGTGCTGGGGAACAAGGAAGAGGCTTTGCCGTTGTCGCTGATGAAGTGCGTAAATTGGCCAGCGACACATCAGAGCAAACGGGCAATATTCGTGATCGCATGAATGAACTGGTCGCCGCGGCAGAAAAGTCTCGCTCAGCGGTAACCGATACAAGAACAGAAATGACGTTTGCATTGGAGTCTAGCGAGCAGGTGAAACATACCTTTGAAGATATCGCTAACGCCGTGACTCAGATTCGTGAGCGAGTAGAGCAGATTACAGTCGCAACGGAAGAACAAGAGCGAGCAACAGCAGAAGTGAGCCGTTCAATAACGCATGTCTCTGAGCAAGGTGAACAGACCAATCTACAGTTGGAATCGATGGTTGAAAGTTCAGAGCAGGTCGCGGATATTGCCGGGCATCAGCAAGCAATGCTACATAAATATGAATTACATCATTGATAACACAAAGGAGCGGCAACGCTCCTTTTTTAATGATTGCGGAATGGCTGGGTGAGCATTTTATCTAACCTTTGTTCTTGAGCTGTTCGAAACAGAGGAATGCCAATGATCACGTTTTCATGCCCTCTCTGAGGCTGTGCGATGTACGTACCAAACCATCTATCCCAGATGGATAAGAAAAAGCCGAAATTGGAGTGGGTTTCTTTAGCAATAATCGAATGATGCACACGGTGCATGTCGGGCGTCACGATGACTTTTCTTAAGGACGCATCAAGCTTTAATGGTAACTTTGCGTTGCTATGGTTAAACATTGCGCTGGCGTTCAAAATAATCTCGAACACGATGATTGCGATAGGTGAAATACCCAATGCATAAACCAGAGCAATTTTAATCGCCATAGAGAGTAGAATTTCGATAGGGTGAAAGCGAGTGCCAGTGGTGACATCAATATCTTGATCGGCATGATGCATGCGGTGCAAACGCCATAGCCAAGGAACACGATGAAACAGCACATGTTGTAGGTAGATGGCGCAATCCAATAACAAAATCGAAATGACTATTTCTAGCGCAAAGGGAAACTCTACAACGTTAAAGAAACCTAGTGCATTGGCTTGTGCTCGCAGTGCCGCCTCAAATGCCAAGATCGGCATCAAAAGACTTAAGCACAAAGAGTTAAACGCAATTAAGCCAAGATTGTTCAACCAACGGTACGCTTTATTTTGGGTTAAGGTTTTCCTTGGCGTAACCCATTCCCAAATGCCGCATAAGATCAGCACAGACAAAAAGAAACTGAATCGAACCAACTCTGGGTTTTGCATATGTGGCTATCCTGTATTGCTAACAACGTCACCCAATCAAAACTGGGCGTGCTCAAGATCAAATCATTCCGTTAGATGGGTAATCGGCTTGCAACTATTGAGCGGGAGAGTAAACTTTGCCTCCTTTCCATTATCAATGAATCACCATGAGAGTCCACGCTTTTCACCGCCTTTACCAGCAGAGACTGGAAAAGTCGACCAAGCCCTTCAATGCACGTGGCTGTAAGGTTCAGCGCTGCCAATTTTGCCAAGTATCAGAAAAACATTGTATTTGCGAACATCAGCCGAATATCCAAAGTGACATCGCTGTCATGCTGCTAGTGTCAGACAATGAAGTATTCAAGCCAAGCAATACTGGACGATTGATCTTAGATACAGTCCAAGAAGGGTACGTGTTTCAGTGGAGCCGTACGGAGCCTGATCAAGAGATGCTCAAGTTGCTGAGTAATGAAGACTATCAACCCATCGTGATTTTTCCTGATGAGTATGTTGATAACAAAAGCCGTTTGATCGCGGGTAATGCACGCGAATTCTGTTCGGATAAGAAACCGCTATTGATCTTCTTAGATGGCAGCTGGCGTGAAGCAAGACGCATCTTCCGTAAATCGCTGTATTTGGATTCATTGCCCGTATTGTCGATTCAACCCGATACGATTTCTCAATATATGATGCGCCGTTCTGATAACGAGCAGCACCTTGCGACCGCGGAAGTTGCTTCATTAGTGTTTGCTGAGCTCAAAGAGCAGGATGCGGCGGATACGCTAACGCATTGGTTTGAAGCCTTTAAAGAGAGTTACTTGCTTAGTAAAAGCCGCGGTAAAGTGGATGAGCAACGCCCCGCACTCGAAACCTATATTCGTTCACAAAAAGAGAAGCCGCTCTAAACTTCAACAGGTTGATGATGAAGGAGTGTGCAGTTAGATAATTCTCGAGATTAAATATGTCCTTGGTCACGGATTGTAGGCGTAGCTCTATGGATAATGAATCAGTTTTTATTTTTTACTTTTTTGATTTTTAGCTTTATGGGAGAGAGCTGATGTATTACGGCTTTGATGTGGGTGGCACTAAGATTGAATTTGGTGCATTCAATGAAAAATTAGAACGTGTGGCAACAGAGCGTGTGCCAACACCCACTGACGATTATCAATTACTGGTCGATACGATCGCAGGCTTAGTGGCTAAGTATGACAACGAGCTAGCGTGCGAAGGGAAAATTGGCCTTGGTCTACCAGGAATGGAAGACGCAGATGATGGAACTGTACTCACGGTTAACGTTCCGGCTGCAAAAGGTAAGCCTTTACGTAAGGATCTTGAAGCAAAGATTGGCCGTAGCGTTAAAATTGAAAACGATGCGAACTGTTTTGCCTTGTCAGAAGCCTGGGATGAAGAGTTAAAAGATGAGCCATCTGTCATGGGCCTGATCTTAGGTACTGGTTTCGGCGGCGGTTTGGTTTACGAGGGTAAGGTATTCTCAGGCCGTAACCACGTTGCAGGTGAACTTGGCCATATGCGTTTGCCTATCGATGCTTGGTTCCACCTTGGCGACAACGCTCCACTATTAGGTTGTGGTTGTGGTAAAAAAGGTTGCCTAGATAGCTACTTATCTGGTCGTGGTTTCGAATTGATTTACGAGCACTACTACGGTGAGCACAAGAAAGCGATCGATATCATTAACGCGCATGCAGACGGAGAACCGAAAGCGGTTGAGCATGTTGAACGTTTCATGGAATTGCTCGCGATCTGTTTTGCCAACATTTTTACCGCGAATGATCCGCATGTGGTTGCTTTAGGTGGTGGTTTGTCTAACTTCGAACTGATTTACGAAGAAATGCCAAAGCGTGTACCAAAGTACCTGCTGTCGGTCGCTAAGTGTCCGAAGATCATTAAAGCAAAGCACGGTGATTCAGGTGGCGTACGCGGTGCTGCTTTCTTGAATATCAAATAGTGAAAAATTTAAGAGCTTGCCTAGGCAAGCTCTTTTTATATCTGCGTTATCGCATGCATGTGATAAGCAAAGGACTACTGAAGCAGTGTGATTGCCGAGTCAAAAGGGGCAGGTTTATTAATGTAATAGCCCTGAATATAACGGCATCCCATCTCTTTTAGCTGATTCAGTTGTTTCTCTGTCTCAACACCTTCAGCAATTACATCCAACCCCAATTGATTGGCGAGTAGATTGACCGATTCAATCAACACAGCATTATTGCGGTCTGTATCGATATTTCTGATCAAAGAGCGATCGACTTTAAGAATATCAACGGTATTTTTCATTAAGTTAGAGAAAGACGCATAACCCGTCCCAAAGTCATCAAGCGCAAGCTGCAAACCTTGTTGCCTTAGGCATTCCAATAAATGCTGAACGTCCGGTTTATCTTCCAGTGGGATTGACTCTGTTACCTCGACAATAAAATCGTCCGTACTGAGTCCGGCATTTTTAATGGTATTCAATATCGATGAGTTTTGAGGATCTTCATGATTAAGCTCTTCAATAGACCGGTTGATGGAGATCCTAATATCAGTATGACCAAGCTGCTTGAGCTTGTTCATGTCATCGCAGGCGATTTCTAATATTAGTTGGCCGAGGTCGCGTATATACCCAAGTTCCTCTGCAATAGGGATGAACTCGAACGGAGATATCACTTCGCCGTTTTCAGTCCAGCGGGCTAGGGCCTCAAACTTAACCACGCGATTTTGCACAACGTCGTAAATGGGCTGATATTCAACATGCAGTCTTTGCTCGGCAATCGCCATTTTCAGCAGTACACCCAATCGATGCTTGCGGCTAATACTTGCTTCCATCAAAGCAGTGTACTTGACCGTACTTGGAATGGGGCGCGTTTTCGCTTCATCGAGCGCGTAATAGGCTTGCGTCAATGGATGGCATTCATCCGCAAGGTGCTCATGGTTTGAGTGACCGATGTTAACCGACAATTTCATTTTATGGTGGTCTATCTCGAACTCTGCTTCTAAGACTTCCCTGATTTGTTCAGTTAATGCTTCTAGCTGTTTGTAATACGACTCATCAAGAGTAAGCGCAAACTGGTCAGCCCCATAGCGGCATATGTCTGAAGAATATGAAGAAAATTGCTCTTGAAGAATTTGTCCCACATGGCGCAGCACTTTATTGCCAAACGCTTCACCATAAAGTGTATTGATGGAGGAAAAGCGACAAATATCAATCAGAACGACAATTTGCTCTACATTGGCATCAAGATTACGAATGAATTTGGAACGAGTCATTAACCCAGTAAAGTCGCGTTTATTTTTATAACGGTCGAGCTGACTTTCAATCATCTTGTGCGTGGTGATGTCTTCAAAGATGGCGATATAATTGATCACTTCACCGTCAAAGTCTTCCACCACGGATATTTGCAATTTTTCAGGATAAATGGCGCCCGCTTTGGTTTTATTCCATACCTCACCAGACCAACGGCCAGTACTCTGAATGCATTTCCACATATCTTGATAGAACTTTGCATCATGGATATCAGAACTAAAAATGCGAGGGGATTGGCCTTGTAACTCCTCGGCTTTGAAGCCTGTAATCTCTTCAACCCGGGAATTCACTCTCACAATTCTGTTGTTGCGATCGGTTAACATAATGCCGCGCTCTGAAAGCTGGATTATCTGCTCAGCCACCGAGCTGTTACGCTGTAACCTTGACAGGTCTGTGATGTTCTTTAGGTTGCCTTCGATTTTTTCTAGTTCACCAGCATCGTTGAATCGCTTGGAGTAACGGATATCGAGCTGCATGTTAGAGGCGCATTGTTCACGACGAACGACTAAGCGAGAGACTTCCGCTTGAAGTATCGTTTGAGAAATAAATTCTTGGTAATGGTCGTTGTCTTTGAAAATATAGTGATTGAAAAAATCAGAAAAGCTTAGCCTTTCGTCATCACTGACATTGAACATGCGTTTTAGATTGCTTGAGTAGTAAAATTGATCATCTTTAACGTTCCATGTCCATGAACACGTATCGGTAATCTTTTCAGAGTAATCAAATTGGTGCAGCAATTTATTATTCTGTTTGGTTAACCTCTCTTGAACGATAGAGTTTCCGATGAGCAATCCAACCGTGAGCAACCAGTCCGTTTCAAATTGATTCTGATCAAGTGCTGAACTAAACAATAGCGCCAGTACACCTACGATTTGACCATTTTTAGCTTGAAGTGGTATGCCGATGTAGCTTTCTGCCCCAAGTTGCTGCAGTACTAAATCTTTAGGAAAACGTTGTTGGATATCAGAAGGAAAGGCACACAATACATTATTGTTAATGACTTTCTCACATGGGCTACCGACAAGGTCATAGCCGATGTTATCAGCTTGTGCTCCTTGCTGGAGGTATGCACGGGTAATGGCGATGTTATTTTCTAGATCATACTCAGCGACGAAACAATGTTCGGGCGCATATCGTGAATAGATTTCCTTTAAACAACGAAGGCTGAACTCCTCACCATCCTGAGCGTTGATTATTTTCTTTATAAGGGCTTCCATAAAAAGCTTATATTCCGAATGTAATTATTATATTTATTTGATTGTTTTGAGCTGCGCCTAAAATTAACAGTATTTTTTGTATGTGTATATTGTTGCATTTGTATTAAACGCACAAAATTGTCAAAAAAGTGTAACTTTTAGCGGAAGGAATAAAGGGATGTGGAAAAATGCTATGGAAGCAGGAGAGAAGGGGTTTATAAAATGATGCGCTGTTCACGCCCGCATAGATATTATGAGAGCGTGACGACTAGCGATTACTTGTTCTTTTGACCAACACCAAGGTTATCTTTTTGTTTGAGCGTGATTTTGTCAAAACCCAACTTTCTAAAGTGGTTGTCACGGTAGTTACGAACCGCTTTGGTATCTGACACCGCTTCAATCTGTTGTTCCATCTTTAGGTAGTTTGAAATATCGATACCTTCTGCTTCTGCCACTGCTTCATGAATGTTGCGGTGTTGCTGGTAAGAAAAAGTCAGTGTTTTGTCTTCACCTTGGTAGGTGTAAAGGATGGTGCGCGCCATATGTGTTTCTCTACAATTCAAATAAAGAGGCCAGCATTGCTGGCCTCAAAAACATCTATTGTTAGATTCTGCCTTGAAGTGGGATAATTGTCACGCTTTCACCCGCTTTTACGGTATCCACCGCTGGAGAAATTTCAATAAGGCAGTTTGCTTCGCTCATCGAACGTAAAATGCCTGAACCTTGTTTTCCGGTTGTTCGAACCGTCAGTTGACCGCCTGCATCCAGTTCGTAAACCCCACGGCTAAATTCTGTACGGCCTTGGCGTGAACGAAGGTTCTCTTCAGCAACCGCATTCACTTTGAGGGGTTGCCAACCTTGTTCTCCTTGCATCTTACGTAGTGCAGGCTCAACAAAATTAATAAACGACACCATCACAGCAACGGGGTTACCAGGCAAACCGAAAAACGGTTTGTTATTCACTTGGCCAAAAGCCAGCGGGCGACCTGGGCGCATATTGATACGCCAAAAATCAATTTGGCCAAGCTTATCTAATGCAAGTTTGATGTAGTCAGCGTCACCAACGGAAACTCCACCAGATGTCAGCACTACATCGGCTTGCTCAGAAGCATCTTGAAGCGCTTGAATCATTTGCTCTTCATTGTCTTCAAGAATGCCGAAGTCGAGAATGTCGCAGCCAAGCTTTTCTAATAAGCCCATGATCGTAAAGCGGTTAGAGTCGTAAATGGAATTGGCTTGTTGAGGCGTTCCCGGAGCTTGCACTTCATCTCCGGTAGAGAAGATAGCAACTTTCAATTTACGAAATACAGAGCACTCGCCAAACCCGAGAGAAGCCATCATTCCCATTTCAGGCGATGCCAAGCGCTGACCAGTGCAGAACACATCGCTTCCGATTGCCAAATCTTCACCAGCTTGACGTACGTTTTGACCCGCTTTGATATTCGCATTACCAAATGAGACATTGTCATCCTGTGTAGTGGCTTGCTCGCGCATGATAACCGTATCACCATTAATAGGTGTTGGAGCCCCCGTCATGATTTTCACGGCTTCGCCAGCCTGAAGTGGGGAGCTGTATGCGTGACCTGCCATGACTTCAGCCACTACCTTGTATGAGTCGCGTTCAAGATCATCGCCGCGAATAGCGTAGCCATCCATTGCAGAGTTAGTGTATTGAGGCACATTCACCGGAGAGGATATATTATCTGCAAGCACGCGTCCATAAGCGGATTCAATGGCGCAGGTTTCTGTCTCAGCTAACGGATTCACCAAAGACAAGATTTTTTCTTGCCCTTGCTGTACAGAAAGGAAAGCCGGAGAAAGGGTGTCACAGCATGCGGCATCTTTATTTTTACTCACAGGCTGCTGCGCTGATTCTACATAGCTGACTACAAACTGTGCGATTGAGTCTAAGTCGTTGATGTCCATCTGCGGCAAGTCTGTTTCCATGACTTTTGTGTCTGCTGCGATCGCAATGATGTTGGTATCGTTAGGGTGTAGCCAAGGCTTACAAACTACTTCTCGGTGTAACTCAATCTTAGGAAAAGCGATGTTTTTACAGCCTTCTACTAGGATGACGTCTAACTTTGAGGTATCGAAACGGCTAAGTAGGTATTCGAACTCAGACTCTGCATCCGGTGTTTCGGTCATCAATGCATAGCGATTGCGCGACGAGATAAGCATTTGAGATGCCCCAGCTTTTCTAAGGCGGTAGCTGTCTTTGCCTTCTTTATCGACATCAAAGTTATGGTGTGCGTGTTTCAGCATGCCAATACGTAAACCCGCTTTTGTCAGCATAGGGAGTAAAGCTTCCAGAAGGGTGGTTTTGCCTGTGCCTGAATAAGCGGCGAAGCCCAAGATTGGAATAGGTAGTGAATATGTCATGAGGTCAATGTTCCAAATTGTGCGAGTTCTTCTGGAGTATTCAAATTAAGAAAACAGTCTGGCGAGTCACTGAAATCAACGTAACGCATGTTGCATTCTTTATAGAGAAGAATGATCTTTCGGTCACCGCGCTCAAGAAAAGCCGTCAGCTTCGGCAGTACACGCTTATGGTAAAGCGTAAACACGGGTTGTTGGTGAGCGCCATCATGCGCGACCAAGATATCAGTGGCGTCATCCGCTGAATCACAAAAGCGTTTGACTAAGTCTGTGTTAATTTGCGGGCTGTCACATGGTACAAACCCAACCCAATCGGTCGGAGCATGAAGAAGACCTGCATGAATGCCCCCCATAGGGCCTGGGTAGTCCGCAAATGTATCGCTAAACACCTCACCAAATTGTGCGTACGTTTCTAGGTTGCGGTTAGCGTTAATCAAAATATGTGGAGTTTGAGATGAAAGGCGTTCAATAACGTGTTGTACCAGTGGCTTGTCGTTTAGCTCTATCAGGCCTTTGTCTTTACCACCCATACGGCTGGCTTGTCCGCCAGCCAAAATAACCCAACTAGTTTGCGTTGGAAGTAGCATAGTTGTTCTCTTGTTCTTTATCTGTAATTACTTGCAACAGCGGAGACTCTATCAAAGTTGTGTCTTTTATCCACCACTGCTTGCGGCACAAGTCAGTCAGCGCGTTTTTTTGATGGCTAGTAATGACGATGCTTGAGCCTCTTTGCAGTAAGTCTTTGGCCATCACGACCAATCTGTCGATAGATTCTTGGTCGAGAGAAGCACTGGGTTCGTCCATCAATAAAATAGACGGTTTTAGAATCCAAGCTCGCGCCATGGCGACTCTTTGCTTTTCTCCGCCAGACAATACAGAAATGTGTTCATCTGCCAAGGTTTCCAAGCCTACCATGCGCAGTGCGGTAATAACTTGAGCTCGCTTATCTTTCGCTGATTCTTTGGCATAACGAATGCCATACACCACATTTTGATAAACGGTGCCGTCAAAGAGGTAAGGGGACTGATGCAAATAGATAACGCCTTTACGGCCAGTGCGGCTAAACAAGCGACGAAACCAACTTTCATTTGGTGCACCGACGACGCCTGTCGTTGGTTTAGTCAGGCCAGACAGTATTTTGAGTAACGTCGTTTTACCAACGCCATTATCGCCTTTCAGATAAATGGCATCGTTTGGCCCTATGGTCAAATTTGGAATATGGAAAAGCACGCGATCTTTAAAGCGCATCGACAAGTGCTGTGCATTTATCTTAATCGTCATACAGCCCTTAAGTCCTCATATAGCCTTTACCACGCATGCTGGTAAGAAAGAAATTGAGTATCAACGCCAGTGAAAGTAGCACAATTCCTAATGCAACACCTTGCGCAAAGGCACCCTTATGACTTTCCATCGCAATTGCTGTGGGGATATTCCGGGTTAAGCCCATAATGTTACCGCCGACCATCATTGAACAGCCTACTTCCGTCACGATCCGTGAAAAGGCAGCGATGCTTGCCGCCATCAATGGAAATCTTGCTTCCCAAATCATGGTAGTCGCGATTCTAGCGATAGAAGCTCCAAGCGTGATAGAGGTTTCAATCGCACGTCGATCGCTAGACTGCAGAGCGCCATGCATCATGGAAACCAGCACAGGAAAGCCAATCATCATTTGGCCAACCACCATCGCCTTTTGTGTGAATAGCATATCCAAATTGCCCATAGGACCGGCTCTTGAAAGCAGCATGTAAAGCAACAAACCGATGACGACGGTTGGCACAGCCTGAAGCGTATTAATCAGCGACAGAAGGAACCACTTGCCGCGAAAATTGGCATGCGCAAGCAAAAAAGACAGCAGGATAGCAGGCAAAATCACGAATGAAATGGCCGTCAAAGAAACGCTAAAGGAGACCGCAACGATCTCCCATAGTTCTCTGTCAAGGCTCACCAATAAGGTGAGCGCATCGAGTGTAGTTTGCCAAAGGCTCATAAATGACTATTTCTTGTCAGCGTTTGCCACAAAGAGTTGTTTGCCGTTTAGCTTAAAGTCATTGATGAGTTGCTGACCCTTGTCGTCCACCAACCAATCGCTAAAGACCTTCGCACCTTGGTGGTTAATCGCCGGGTAACGTTCTGGATTAACTAAAATTACTTGGTAAGGGTTGAACAAGTTTTTATCGCCTTGGAATAACACTTCAAGGTCTAACTTGTTGTTGTATGCCAGCCATGTACCGCGATCAGTCATGGTGTAGCCTTGCATTTCATTCGCCATGTTCAACGTTGGGCCCATGCCTTGACCAACGCTACGATAGCCACCGAAGTTTGGTTCCATTTTCGTTTGTGCCCAAATGCCTTTTTCTTTTTTATGTGTACCTGAATCATCGCCACGAGAAATGAAGGTCGCGTTCATGTTGGCGATCTTCTTAAATACTTGAGCGATCTCTTTTGAGTCTGCGATCTTAGCTGGATCCGCTTTAGGGCCTACAATCACAAAGTCGTTGTACATCAGCTTGCGTGGCTCCATGCCGTAGCCTTTTTCAACGAAGTTGGCTTCTGCTTTCGGAGCGTGAGTCATCACCAAATCAACATCACCGTTTTCGCCCATCTTAAGTGCTTTACCTGTACCAGTCGCGATAACGTTAACTTTGTAGCCCGTATCTTTTTCAAATTCCGGCAGTAGGTAGTCGAGTAGGCCAGAGTGGTAAGTGCTGGTTGTGGTCGCCAAGCGTACTTGCGAGTTTTCATCGGCAGAAGAGGCTGAGTAACTAACCAAGGCTAAAGACGCTGTTGCAAGAGTAAAAGTGATTGCTTTCATATAATTATCATTCCATTTTGAGATTATTGCTCATGGTGTTGGTTTCAGACACCGCAACATTGAGGCAAGTGTTTATAAACCTGAGAGCATATATAGCAATCTTGATGCCAATATTCTGTGATTTCATTCAAATGATATATCAATAACTTACACAGTAAAAATTTTGAGGAGAGACAAAATGTCGCACATTTATCTCACTTGATTGCATAAACCTTGGTACACTCTGACCCAATTACCACAAACTATACCGAGTCATCATGTCACCTGTATTCGATTCCAACAAAGTATCACAATACCAAGCCTTCTCTGTTCTCGTCGTTGATGACGAGCTAGGCATGCAGACCATATTGAACAAAGCGTTGAGCAAATGGTTCTCTCGCGTGGATACTGCCGGAAGTATTGAAGAAGCAGAAACGTTGCGCGTAACGCATCATTACGACTTGATAATATTGGACATCAATTTACCTGGTCGTACAGGCGTAGAATGGGAAGAAGCGTTTAACGACGATGACCGCAAAGCGGACGTGATCTTTATGACCGGTTATGCCGATCTTGAAACCGCTATTTCTGCGCTCAAACTGGGGGCGTCAGATTTCATCCTCAAACCTTTCAACCTCAATCAGATGCTGCAAGCGGTTGAAAGGTGTATGGACAAGCGCCTAACAGAACGGCATCAGTACGCACTCCGACATGATTTTAAACGCCATATCAAAACGGATATTGTCGGTGGGTCTGAGCGAACCAAGCAATTGAAGCAGCTCATTACTCAATTTGCGCCTTCTAGAGCTTCAGTACTTATTGAAGGTGAATCCGGTACGGGTAAAGAGTTGGTTGCACGAGGCGTACACGAAGCGAGTCGTCGCACTGGCCCGTTTGTTCCAATCAACTGCGGAGCCATTGCGCCAGAGTTGTTAGAAAGCGAACTATTTGGCCATACCTCAGGTGCGTTTACAGGGGCGAAGAGAAATAGAGAAGGGATGTTTCGCGTTGCTAACGGCGGCACTCTATTCCTGGATGAAATTGGAGAAATGCCACTTTCGATGCAATCTGCGCTGTTGCGTGTGTTAGAGCAAAGAACCATTCGTCCCGTTGGCAGCGAGCGCGAGATCAGTATTGATGTTCGTGTTGTTGCGGCAACCAACCGAAACCTCCAGCAAGAAGTCGATAACGGTAATTTCAGGCGCGACCTTTATTACCGTTTAAACGTACTAAAGATCGACGTTGCGCCACTCCGTGAACGTAAAGCCGATCTGATTGAACTGGTTCCGTTTTTTACGCGCATGCTGGCAGCCGAACTGGGTATTCCAGAGCCTAAATGGGCACACGAAGACATTAGTGCGATGAATGACTATGACTGGCCAGGTAACATTCGCGAACTCAAAAACCTGATGGAGCGCTGTATTTTGCTGGGTAAACCACCGGCACATTACTGGCGTGAAATTAATGGGGATGCACCGCAACAAAATATATCTGTGACCGTATCGAGCGGTTGTGAAGTATTGGATCTACCTCAGGGCAATGATCCTCAGCAGGGCTATCCCAATGAATGGTCTTTAAAAGACGTTGAAAGAGCGCATATTTTGCAGCTGGTGGACTTTCATGATGGAAACAAATCCGCCGCTGCGAGAGATCTTGGCGTGGCGCGTAAAACCTTAGAACGTAAATTTAAAGAATGGGACTCAGAGGAGTCCAGCTATGCCGAATAATGGTTCCTTGTGGTTTAAGTGGCGACATCGCTTTAAGACCATGGTGCGCTATCGCTTAATGATACTGACCTCGGCGCCGATCTTTTTAACCTTAATCGCGCTGATTGGTATCACGGTCTACTGGTCTATTCATTACACTTGGCAAAGTACTTTACTTGATGTATCTGAAAGGCTGGGCGTTGCAGAAAATAGCATTGAATTGATCCAAGAAAAGCAAGCCAACCATGTGAGAGCTTTTTCTGACTCTTATGAGTTCGTCTATCGCATTAACCACCTTACAGAGTTTGATGATTTTCAAACTTGGGTCGCTCAACAAAAGGGCAAATACAATTTAGACTTTCTGCGCTTCCATCGCGTAGATAGCATTGCCGATAAGTTTCGTTACTTAGACCTCACCCGTAAAGAATCTTTCTTTGATGTGTTGAGTCATGAAGAACTCAAAGAGTTTGGTGACGATTTAGCTAAAAGGGCGCAAATACCAATACGCAACACCCAGCGTACCGAAAGCCGAGGATTAGTCAGTCGCACTGTGATTACCATTTACAATCAGCAGGACGACATTATAGGTTTCCTCGATGGAGGGTTGCTGCTTAATAACAGCACTGTTTTGGTCGATCAGATCCGCGATTTAATTTACCCATCTAAGCATGATGATTTACGCCCAGTCGGGACTCTGACGGTCTTTTTAGATGACTTGCGCGTAAGTACCAATGTTCCGCTTGATAGTGATGACCATATTGGCCGCGCCATAGGTACACGGGTATCTTCTGAAGTGAACCGTAGTGTATTGATTGATGATAAAGAGTGGGTCAATCGAGCCTATGTCTATGACGCGTGGTATATCACCGCCTATCAACCAATACATGACCAATATGACAATGTGATTGGTATGCTCTACACCGGTTATTTACTCTGGCCCTTCGTAAAAGCCTATATGACCAACATTATTGAAATCTTTGTGACTACACTGGCTCTATTACTCGTTTCAGGTTTTCTCGTTTATCGCGGTTCTCGAGATCTGTTTAACCCCATTGAGCACATTCACCGAGTCGTCAAAATGATTCAGTTGGGCAAAGAGACGCGGATTGGCCCGCTAAGTTTGGATGATGACCATGAGCTGGCACAACTGGCTAAACAGTTTGACAATATGTTGGACTTGCTCAGACAACAGAAGAATGAGCTGGAACAGGCGGCCGTCGCACTGGAAGGGAAAGTGGAGCAACGCACGGCGAGCCTGAAAGAAAAAACCGAAGAGCTAGAGCTTCACATTCAGCTACTTAACCAAACCCGCGACAAACTGGTGATTAATGAAAAACTTGCCGCTCTTGGGGAACTGACTGCGGGCATCGCTCATGAGATTAACAACCCAACCGCTGTGATTTTAGGCAATGTTGAGTTGATACAGTTTGAGCTTGCTGAAGATTCAGAACGTGTGCAAGACGAAATTGAAGCCATCCATGCTCAGATCGATCGCATCAGAAACATTACCCGCAGCTTGTTGCAATACAGTCGCCAAGGTGGCGTACAAGACGAAGTCACCTGGCAACACGTGAATCCGATTGTTGAAGAAAGCATTACGCTGGTGAAAACCGGAACCAAAAAGCGCACAGTTGAGTTCGTTACAAACTTATGTGCCAAAAGCTCGGTGGAAGTCAACAGACATCACCTTCTGCAAATATTGGTGAACCTGCAAATGAATGGTATTCACTCCATGCAAGGGCAAGGTAAGCTGACGATTAGTAGCGAAGACTGGATGGAAAAAGGGATGAATGTCGGCGCTATTATACGGGTACAAGATGAAGGTTGTGGCATCAAACCAGAAAACCTGAAACGTATTTTCTCTCCGTTTTATACCACTAAACGCGAAGGTACCGGGCTTGGGCTGTCGGTTTCACAAAGTATCCTTAGCCAAACGGGTGGCGAGATTAAAGTGGAATCTGAGTTAGGTAAAGGGAGCATATTCAGCGTGTATCTTCCGCAGCGAACGGAAAACGAATTGAAAATTACCAACCTGTAACCTCTACGCAGCCTTTAACTCAAAATAAAGCCTCAAAACAAAGCTTGCAGTTAAAGGCTGTTATCAGTAGTGTGGCGCCGTTTTTCATTATTAATAGGTCATAGGTAAAGATTTTGATTTCCACTAACAATATCACGCAGCAATTTGGTGCTAAGCCACTGTTTGAAAATATCTCGGTAAAATTTGGTGAAGGTAACCGCTACGGTCTGATTGGTGCGAACGGTTGTGGTAAATCGACCTTTATGAAGATCCTAAGCGGCGAGCTTGATCCAACCGGTGGTAACGTTAGTTACGATCCAAACGAGCGCGTTGCGAAACTGAACCAGGACCAATTCGCGTATGAAGAGTTCACGGTAATCGATACGGTTATCATGGGCTACAAAGAGCTTTGGGAAGTAAAACAAGAACGTGATCGTATCTACTCTCTAGCAGAAATGAGCGAAGAAGACGGCATGAAAGTGGCTGACTTGGAAGTTCAGTTTGCTGAGATGGATGGCTACATGGCAGATGCCAAAGCGGGTGAACTTCTTCTCGCGGTAGGTATCCCTGAAGAGCAACACTACGGCCCAATGAGTGAAATTGCCCCTGGTTGGAAGCTTCGTGTTCTGCTTGCTCAAGTACTCTTTGCTGACCCGCACATCATGCTACTAGACGAACCAACCAACAACTTGGATATGGACACTATCCGTTGGTTGGAAGAGACGCTAAACCAGCGCAACTGTACTATGATCATCATTTCGCACGACCGTCACTTCCTAAACTCAGTATGTACCCACATGGCTGACTTAGATTATGGTGAGCTTCGCCTGTACCCAGGTAACTACGATGAGTACATGACAGCTGCAAGCCAAGCGCGTGAACGTCTACTTTCAGACAACGCGAAGAAAAAAGCACAAATCGCTGAGTTACAAACATTCGTCGCGCGTTTCTCTGCAAACGCATCTAAGGCAAAACAAGCAACGTCACGTGCAAAACAGATCGATAAGATCCAACTAGATGAAGTAAAAGCGTCTAGCCGTCAAAACCCATTCATTCGTTTTGAGCAATCTAAAGAGCTATTCCGTAACGCTCTAGAAGTTGAAAACTTGACTCAAGGCTTTGAAGAAGATCTGTTTACTGACTTCAATGCCATTTTTGAAGTGGGTGAGCGCGTTGCCATTATCGGTGAGAACGGTGTCGGTAAGACCACACTGCTTAACACACTGGCTGGTGTTATTGAGCCACGCTCAGGTTCATACAAGTGGTCAGAAAACTCAAACATCGGTTACTACGCGCAAGATCATGCTCATGACTTTGAAGAAGATTTGAAACTGATGGATTGGATGGGTCAATGGCGTCAAGAAGGCGATGATGAGCAAGTACTACGTAGCTTCCTTGGTCGTATGCTATTTGGTCAAGACGACATTAAGAAGTCAGTAAAAGTTCTGTCTGGTGGTGAGCAAGGTCGTATGCTGCTTGGTAAGCTAATGATGCAAAAACCAAACATGCTGCTAATGGACGAACCGACTAACCACATGGATATGGAATCTATCGAGTCGCTAAACACGGCACTAGAGCAGTACAAAGGTACACTTTTCTTCGTATCTCATGACCGTGTATTCGTAGACTCACTAGCAACACGTATTCTTGAGATTCGCGATGGTAAAATCCATGACTTCCGTGGTACATACGCAGAATACCTTAAAACTCGTGGTATTGACGGTTAACCTCAAGACCGACAAACAAAAAAGAGCCTCAAACGAGGCTCTTTTTTTATTTACAGCGATACTAAAAGGCGATCTTAGCCTTTCATGTCACCTTTCACATCGAACTCAATCTTGTCTGCGCCAGTGAACACTTGGAATCGTAACCCTTTAGCTCGCGCGATAGTGGTAATGCCAAACAGCTTGGCTAAATCTAAGCCCATTTGTGTGACACCTGAGCGTGAGAGTAAAACTGGAATCCCCATCTGCGCGACTTTAATTACCATCTCTGAGGTAAGGCGTCCTGTGGTGTAGAAGATTTTGTCTTCGCCTGTTTCACCTTTGATCCACATTTCGCCTGCCAACGTGTCAACGGCATTGTGTCTACCCACATCTTCCACAAAAGACAGTACTTCATCACCGCGGCACACCGCACACCCATGCACAGCACCTGCTTTTTTATAGGTGTCGTTATAGTGGGTTAACGCTTCAAGCGATGAATAAATTGCCGATTGTTTCAGCTGGATTTGTGGTACTTGATAATTTTCTAGTTGCTTCATGACATTTCCGTACATGGTGCCTTGCCCACATCCGGAAGTAACCGTCTTTTTCTTCAACGCGCTTTCAACTTGTTCGGTATTTTCTTTGGTGATAACCGCCGCTGTGTGTGTTTCCCAGTCGATAATCACAGATTCAAGTTGTTCAGGATCGGTTAGGAAGCTTTGATTCTTCAAATAGCCAAGTACCAAAGATTCTGGACGAGAGCCGATGGTCATTAATGTGACCACTTCTTTCCAGTTCAGCATAACGGTCAGAGGGCGTTCACAGGCAATTTGCTTTACGAGCTTCTCACCATACTCATCACAGACTTCAACTTCGATGGTTTGCTGAGGGTTTTCGCTGGTTTTGATTATATTTGGTTTGACCACAAAGACGTCCTATAAAATGTCGCGTTTATTATTTCTGGTACATAGTAACAGCAAATATTATTCCTAAACTTAAGTGTGTCATAATTTTTTAAACGAGCACTGATGCCCGACACAAACTTTAGCTAGATTAGCCTCTGAATAGGTACAAATATTGCTTTGTACGAGAAAGAGTATAGAACAAGGCAGGAAAAGCATGTCAAAACAACTATCTGCTGACAACAAATTGGTGAAAAATGAGGAATTCTGGTCAATGGAATGTGGCCTTGTTTCGCATGAAATCACCGCTGGAATTTGGTTAACCACACAGTGGCAATTAACTGGATTCAATTTGAAGCCTGAAACGTTTAATGAGCGTGTTGCAACATTGCAACTTCATCGCGACGAACGTACGGACTATCGTTTTAACTTAAGCTCAAAACAACCCAAACTGTTTTTGGTCTTAGACACGATAGAAAATGACCAACAGCCTAATATTGTAACGCTCACTGCTTCTCAAGGTGTTGCAGGACAGTATATGGATGGGGATTATCTTGTGCTATCCAATGATATGCCATTACCCGTTCAAGCATGGATGGAAGCGTTTATTGGTCGTCATGGTGAATTGTTAGAAACAAGACGAAAGAAACGCAAAGGAGCAGGGCGCTCAAGTGGACAATAGCTTTTTAAGTCGTTGGTCAAAAAGAAAATTGGCCAACGAGAGTGATGAAGATCAGCAAGTAGAAGCGTCAGAACAGCCAGAGCAAGAAGAGCAAAGCTCGCTAGAAAATGCGTTGAATGCTGAAGACGAGCTCTCTTCAGAAGTATTACCCGCTGAGAGTTCAGAGCCAAAGGGTAGTGATGAAACCTCTGTCGCGGCTTTAATTGCTTCAGAAGCTGAGTCAGCTATTAAGAAAGCGGCACTGCGTAAGCTGTTTTTGTCAGGAGAGTTCAGCGAAATCGATAGGCTCAACGACTATGATCACGATTATAAATCCGTGCAAAGCCTATCGAGTGAAGCCGCAGCCAAGCTAAGGGACTGGATAAATCAGCCAGCAGAAGAGGAAGCAGAACAAGAGAGGCCTCCAGAACCCGCGGAAGTAGAGGCAACCGAAAGTGACGCTCAAACCGAAGAGTGTCAGGATGAAGCCGAAGTATCAGACGAGATGGGACAAAATATACCACAGAAAAAGTAGGTACATTTTGACTAAATCATCAATTAAGAGGGTGCGACAATTTGTCTCATCCTCTTTTTGTTTGCGACTATATTGCTCTTTATGTCATTAAGTAACTGATATTTAGTGATAAAAAAGTTGGTATAGCAATTGCTTTGTTCATATAAGTGAATATTGGTGTTCTACATGGAACAGAGCAATGCTTAAACAACTATTACAAGAATCAAAGTCATCCAATGGTAAAGCGCGTTTGTATGCGTTTGAAAACACGATTGAGCTGACGAACTTAATCCCGCCAACGGTAAGTTACGAAAGTGGGGGCAACACTTTAATTGTTGGTCCAACTGCGATCATTGAGAGTGCGGCAGAACAGCTGTCTCAAATGAATAGTTTGACCCTACTTTCGACAGACGGTGAGAACGGGAAACACAAAAACCTTTATTTTGCCAATAGCATTCAACTTTCAGGTTTCCTTGGAACGTTTGAAGTCGTTATCGAAAATAATGGTTTATCAACAAATTTAGCCAAGGTTGCACTCAATCACGATTGTTTTGATATCGTGCTGGATCTTTGTCTAAACAGCTGTATGGCAGAAGAAGTTCCTGTCCCGGGCTATTACCCTGTAGGGCGTGGTTACCCTAAACTGGCAGACGCGCTTGAAGAAATCCCAACCCTGATGGGAACATTCGATAAGCCTAAATTCTTTCGCCTAGATACGGATCTTTGCGCGCACAGTTCGCGTGGTGTTAAGGGCTGCGAACGCTGTGTGGATGCTTGTCCGGCAGGCGCATTATCAAGTGAAGGTAATGAGAAAATAGGGCATCGAATCGAGATCAATCCATACCTTTGTCAAGGGGTGGGTACTTGTGCGACGTCTTGTCCTACGGAAGCCATTCACTATGCGCTGCCAAATCCACAAGATACGCAAAAATTCATTGAACGCACGTTAGCCAATTACGAAAAAGCGGGAGGGGTTAACCCAATCGTTTTGTTCTGTAGCTCGCGTCATGAATCCTACAATGTTATGGCTCTTAAAGCCTTACCTGACAATGTGGTTCCGATCGTTGTTGAAGAGCTTCCATCTGTGGGTATGGACTCTTGGTTAGCGGCGCTCGTTAATGGGGCGACACAAGTTCTGTTTGCAGCAAGTCGTTATATGCCAGCCACTATTCTACGTGTTCTAAATAGTGAAATATCGACTGCGCGAGAGTTACTCGACCAACTCGGTATTGTAAAAGAAACCATTGATATTCTTTACCTAGAAGCGCTACGAGAAGGCCCTCCATCACTTTGTACTCAGTCATTAGGTTTATCTGTTGGTGAGTTGGGCGGTAACAAGCGTAAGCGCCTGTTTACTGCGTTAGATGCCATCGCAACGACACGAATTCCTGTTGAGACGATTGCGCCACTTCCAGCAAATGCACCATTTGGTAGCGTCTCGTGCAGCAGTAAAGATTGTACCTTGTGTATGAGCTGCGTTTCTGTTTGTCCAACACGCGCCCTGTATACAGACGGTAACTCTCCATCACTTAAGTTTATCGAACAAGATTGTGTTCAGTGTGGCCTTTGTGCGAAAGCGTGTCCTGAAGATGCATTGAGCTTAACACCTCGCATGAACTGGAATGCTCAAGCTCGCCAAAATGCTGTTGTACTGCATGAAGAGAAAGCGGCTGAGTGTATTCGTTGTCATAAGCCTTTTGCACCGCAGTCCATGATTGACATGTTACAGAATAAGTTACGCGGTCACTCTCATTTCCAAGATGATTCAGCGCTCAACCGTATTGCAATGTGTGAAGACTGCCGTGTTGTCGACATGTTTGAGTCAATGGCGCAAGACCCAATGCAACAGCTGAAATACTAGGAGCCAACATGGACAATCAAGAACAAACATTACGAGCAGAAATCTACTACTTACTTTCTACTTTGTATCGCCAATGTCCTGATAAAGAGCTACTAGAATTTTTATCAGGGCTTGAGACAGAAAGTGCGCCAAGTGATATGCAAAAAGCTTGGTTAGATTTGATAGAAGCCGCAAAAAAAGCGGATTTAGAAGCGCTCGAAGATGAATATCAAGATCTGTTTATTGGTATTGGCCGTGGTGAGGTGATTCCTTTTGCATCTTGGCATCGCACTGGATCCCTAATGGAAAAGCCGCTTGCAGCGATCCGTCATGATCTTGAATTACTGGGTTTAACTCGAGAAGACGAAGTCAAAGAACCAGAAGATCACATTGCCGCACTTTGTGAAGTAATGGCACTGATCTCTAGTGAAGACGATGAGCTACAACAAGTGTTCTTTAACGAGCACATCGCGACTTGGTTTACTGCGTTTGTTGAACAAATTAAGCAAGCAGAGCATGCCAAGTTCTATTTGGCAGTCGCTAATTTTGCACACGCGTTTTTGACGCTAGAGCAGGTACGCTTTAGTGAAAATATTCATAGCAGTAAAAGCAAAATAAAAATTGATGTGAAAAACATCACTGAGTACGACCAGTCTCAGCAATAACAACGTCGCGTCGAAAAATGGAGCTTTATTCTCCACATACCGTAAAGGTAAGGAAGCAATATGAAAGATAAAAATAATATAGACCCTAAGCGTAGGGAGCTACTGAAAGGTTTGACGACCGCTGCGATTGCCGGCGCTGTTGTCGCGGGGACCACAAAAGTAGCCAATGCTACAGAAACCAACGAAGAAGCGGTGAAAGAGCCGAAGCAAACGGGTTACAGAGAAACCCAGCATATCCGCGATTATTACGACACACTATAGGAGCTAACCAATGAAACTAATCAAACGCTCGGATAGTGTGAGCAAAGAGCAGAACCAACTTGGCATCTCGCGCCGATCATTTATGAAAAACACCTCGCTTGCTGCTGGTGGTGCTGTTGCAAGTGCAAGTTTGTTTGCTCCTGGCATGATCAAAAAAGCGGAAGCGAAATCGGTTGATCCTAATGCAAAGACAGAGATCAAACGTACGATTTGTTCTCACTGTTCGGTTGGCTGTGGCATTTACGCAGAAGTTCAAAACGGGGTTTGGACAGGACAAGAGCCAGCATTTGATCACCCATTTAATGCTGGTGGACACTGTGCGAAAGGCGCGGCTTTACGCGAGCATGGCCATGGTGAGCGCCGTTTGAAGTACCCAATGAAATTGGAAAACGGTAAATGGAAGAAGTTGTCTTGGGAACAAGCGATCGAAGAGATCGGCAATAAGACGTTAGAAATCCGTAAAGAGTCTGGTCCAGATTCGGTTTACTGGCTAGGTAGTGCTAAGCACAGTAATGAGCAAGCGTACCTATTCCGTAAAATGGCGTCGCTTTGGGGTACAAACAACGTTGACCACCAGGCGCGTATTTGTCACTCAACAACCGTTGCAGGTGTAGCAAACACTTGGGGCTACGGCGCGATGACCAACTCTTTCAACGATATGCACAACTGTAAATCGATGCTTTTCATTGGCTCAAATCCAGCAGAAGCTCACCCGGTTGCAATGCAGCATATCTTGATCGCGAAAGAGAAAAACAGCTGTAAGATCGTTGTTGCTGACCCTCGTCGCACTCGTACCGCTGCGAAATCTGACTTCTACGTATCACTACGTCCAGGTTCTGACGTTGCTTTCATTTGGGGCATTCTATGGCACGTTTTCAAAAACAACTGGGAAGATAAAGAGTTTATCAACCAGCGTGTTTTTGGCATGGATGAAATCCGTGCAGAAGTGGCTAAATGGACGCCATCAGAAGTCGAGCGCGTAACAGGTATCACTGAAGAAGAAGTGTACAAAACGGCGAAAATCCTTTCTGAAAACCGTCCGGGCTGTGTTGTTTGGTGTATGGGTGGTACTCAACACACCACAGGTAACAACAACACACGTGCCTACTGCGTACTTGAACTTGCTTTGGGTAACATGGGTAAATCTGGTGGCGGTGCTAACATTTTCCGTGGTCACGATAACGTTCAGGGTGCGACTGACCTTGGCGTCTTGTCACATACTCTTCCTGGATACTACGGCCTTTCTAATGGCGCTTGGAAACACTGGGCTGGCGTTTGGGATGTGGACTTTGAGTGGATTCAAAACCGCTTCGATCAGAACGAATACCGCGGTAAAAAACCGATGAATAACATGGGTATCCCGGTTTCACGTTGGATCGACGGTGTTTTAGAAAACAAAGACAACATCGAGCAGAACGATAACATCCGTGCCATGTTCTACTGGGGGCATGCGGTTAACTCGCAGACTCGTGGCGTAGAGATGAAAAAGGCGATGCAACAACTGGATATGATGGTGATTGTCGATCCATACCCAACAGTTGCAGCGGTCATGAACGATCGTACGGATGGCGTTTATCTTCTGCCAGCGACGACGCAATTTGAAACTTACGGCAGTGTAACGGCATCTAACCGTTCTATTCAGTGGCGTGATCAAGTGGTTCAGCCTCTGTTTGACTCTAAGCCAGACCACGAAATCATCTATCTGCTCTCGAAAAAACTGGGTTTCTCAGATCAATTGTTCAAAAACATCAAGGTTGAGAACAATCAGCCAGTTATTGAAGACTTAACTCGTGAGTTTAACCGCGGCATGTGGACTATTGGTTACACCGGTCAAAGCCCTGAGCGTTTGAAAGAGCACCAGCAAAACTGGCATACCTTCCACAAAACCACGCTTGAAGCGGAAGGTGGCCCAGCACACGGCGATACGTACGGTATGCCTTGGCCTTGTTGGGGTACGCCTGAGATGAAACACCCGGGGACTCACATTCTTTACGATACATCGAAACCTGTCGCTCAAGGTGGCGGTACGTTCCGTGCGCGCTTCGGTGTTGAGTTTGAAGGTAAGAGCCTACTGGCAGAAGACAGTTACTCACTGGGCAGTGAAATTGAAGATGGTTACCCAGAATTCAGCGACAAGCTGCTGAAACACCTAGGTTGGTGGGATGACCTGACTGAAGCAGAAAAAGCCGCGGCAGAGGGTAAAAACTGGAAGACAGATCTCTCTGGTGGTATTCAACGTGTGGCGATTAAGCACGGCTGTAACCCATTTGGTAACGCAAAAGCGCGTGCCATTGTTTGGACCTTCCCAGACAGAGTACCGCTTCACCGTGAACCGCTTTACACGCCTCGTCGTGACTTGGTTGCCGATTACCCAACTTGGGACGATAGCGAGTCTATCTATCGTCTACCGACTATGTACAAGTCCATTCAAGATCAAGATAAGTCAGGTGAATACCCAATTATCCTAACTTCTGGCCGTCTGGTTGAGTACGAAGGTGGTGGTGAAGAAACGCGTTCGAACCCTTGGCTGGCTGAGCTTCAACAAGAGATGTTTGTGGAAGTGAACCCGAAAGACGCCAACGATCTTGGTTTCAAAGATGGTGAAATGGTGTGGGTTGAAGGCGCAGAAAAAGGCCGAATTCACGTGAAAGCCATGGTGACGCGCCGTGTTAAACCGGGTATGGCGTTTATCCCGTTCCACTTTGGCGGCAAATTCCAAGGTGAAGAGCTGCGTGATAAATACCCAGAAGGCACGGACCCATATGTGATTGGTGAATCAGCCAACATTGCTACGACTTACGGTTATGACCCTGTAACGCAAATGCAGGAAACCAAAGTCACCCTATGTAACATTCGCAAAGCGTAAGGAGTCTACTAATGGCTAGAATGAAATTCCTTTGTGACACCAAACGCTGCATTGAATGTAACGGCTGTGTCACTGCATGTAAGAACGAAAACGACGATGCACTCGAGTGGGGCATTCAGCGCCGCCGTGTTGTCACACTTAACGACGGTGAACCGGGTGAGAACTCGATTTCTGTGGCTTGTATGCACTGTACGGATGCGCCGTGTATGGCGGTTTGTCCAGCAGACTGTTTTGAGCATACCGAAGACGGCATTGTGCTTCACAATAAAGACCTGT
This sequence comes from Vibrio nereis NBRC 15637, assembly GCF_001591105.1. Taxonomy (GTDB): domain Bacteria; phylum Pseudomonadota; class Gammaproteobacteria; order Enterobacterales; family Vibrionaceae; genus Vibrio; species Vibrio nereis. Next base: position 563,995 of record NZ_BCUD01000001.1, read on the forward strand.
GTATCGGTTGTGGTTACTGCTTGTTTGCATGTCCGTTTGGGGCGCCGCAGTTCCCTAAACAAACAGCGTTTGGTGAGCGCGGCAAAATGGACAAATGTACGTTCTGTGCAGGCGGCCCAGAAACCGAAGCGGGCAGCGTAGAAGAGCGCCAAAAATACGGTGCTAACCGTATTGCTGAGGGCAAATTGCCGATGTGTGCTTCACTATGTTCAACAAAAGCGTTGCTGGCAGGTGATGCCGAGAAAGTTTCTGACATCTTCCGTCAACGTGTTGTTGAGCGCGGTGCTGAAGGTGCGGGTTGGACAGACGGTAACGATTTGTCTTATGACGTAACGAAAAGCTAATAATGGAGAGATTCATGTTTTCAATGTTTAAACGTGCATCTCTTACAATGCTGTCATTCTTGGCAGCATTGCTTTTTGCTTTTTCGTTGCCTGCGCATGCCGAGCAAAAAGAGTCTGATGTTGCACAACGTGAAATTACACAATTGGCGGGAGCCGACTATTGGCGTCAAGTTCGTCAGGGTGAGGAAGGGTATACAACCTCTCAGTTCCCTGAACATGGGGTTCTGATTCGTCAACCTGGCCAAGCGTGGTACATCCTAAAAGAAAAGTGGATGTCTCCGGCTGGCGCAATTGCCATTTTCGGTAGCATTGCATTTGTCACTATGGTCTACATTTTTATGGGGCCAATCATGCTAAGTGCACCGAGAACAGGCAAGCGAATTAAGCGCTGGTCTCGTTTAGACAGAGCCATGCACTGGAGTATGGCCTTTACCTTCCTGACTTTAGGCTTCAGTGGTCTGATGTTGGTTTATGGCAAACACTTCCTAAAACCATATATCCCTTCGGAATTATGGGGCTTTATCATCCTGCTCGCTAAGCAGTACCACAACTACATTGGTCCGATTTTCGGCGTGCTGTTGGTGTGTATTCTGTTTAAATGGTGGAGAAAGTCTCTCTTCACAAAAGTGGATTTCGTTTGGTTTATGAAACTTGGCGGTATGGTGGGTAAGCATAAAGGTACGCATCCTTCGGCAGGCTTTTCGAACGCCGGTGAAAAAGCACTGTATTGGATGCTTATTGTCGTCGGTAGTGTCGTCGCAGTGAGTGGCTTAATTTTGGATTTCCCTATCTTTGGCCAAACGCGTGGCGATATGGAGCTGTCTAACCTAGTTCATATGCTTGCTGCGCTTATTCTTATCTGTGGTTTTATTTTCCATATCTACATTGGTTTGTTTGGTATGGAAGGCGCGCTAGAAGGGATGGTGACGGGTGAAGTCGATGAAACTTGGGCTAAAGAGCACCACGATATTTGGTACGAAGAAGTGATGGCGAAAGAGAGTGAGGAATCACCGCAAGAAGTAAAAGGAGCACAAAAGAATGAACAAACCTCATAAGGGGCTTTGGGTTGCTTACATACTGAGTTGTTTGACTCCTTTTACCTGCCTAATATCGGGCGTCATTGCCATAATTTACGCAGGATACCGATTGGATAAAGGCGAAGATGGTGAATTAGTTGATTCGCATTACTATGGATTGATCCGAACCTTCTTCCTGAACCTGACATATTTTGTTGTTTTGATCATCACTGTCGCCACGTCTAACGGCGTTTTAGTCGGTGTTAATGACTACTGGTATAAGAACAGCATTTTAGACAAAGTGGCGTACTACATTCCGTATATTGGTATGTTACTAGGCTTATTAGCAATCTTTGTTTGGTTCATTCGAATGTATGAAGGGATGACAAAGCTCAAAAACAATCAGCCTTTCAATTTTTCTAAAGGTCCAAACCTATAACTTCATGAGCCCTGATCTGTTCAGGGCTCTTTTTTGTGCTCAATGATGTCGCGATATATTGGTGCATGCTCCCCATTCTTGTGCAGTCTTATCTCAATATTAAAGACCATCCTGACTGACTTAATATTTTTATTTATTAAATTCAAATATTTATAGTTATTCCAATTCAACTTATTACTTGGCACACACGTTGCTCTAGTTCGTTTTTGATATTCATATCACCAATCTGGTGAATTGGATGTGCTACTGCACAGGATAAGTGCACGCAACATACAACGGAGAGCAACAACGATGAGTGTAACCGCAAGTCAGGTCCATGGAGCCGTTCAAACCCTGACTCAAAGTTCCGATACTTTATTCCTTCTACTAGGTGCGATTATGGTGTTCTTAATGCACGCTGGTTTCGCATTCCTAGAAGTAGGGACAGTCCGACATAAAAACCAAGTTAATGCGTTGGTTAAAATCCTAGCTGACTTTGGTATCTCGTCCATCGCATACTTTTTTATTGGCTACTGGATTGCTTATGGAGCAAACTTTTTTGCCGATGCTCAAACCCTTTCACAAGGCAATGGCTACGAGCTAGTTAAGTTCTTTTTCTTATTAACCTTCGCGGCAGCGATTCCAGCCATTGTGTCGGGAGGTATTGCGGAGCGTGCCAGGTTTTACCCGGTGCTGATCGCGACATTCTTTACCGTTGGGATTGTTTACCCACTGTTTGAGGGCATGATCTGGAATGGTAATTTTGGTGTGCAGGCATGGTTCGAGAGCCAGTTTGGCTATGGTTTCCATGACTTTGCTGGATCTGTCGTTGTGCACGGAGTTGGTGGCTGGATCGCCTTAGTTGCTGTGTCATTCTTAGGGATGCGTAAAGGCCGTATTCGCGCTGGGAAGCACACCAACTTTGCACCCTCAAACATTCCGTTTTTAGCATTGGGTGCGTGGATACTGTGCGTCGGTTGGTTTGGCTTTAATGTCATGTCGGCTCAAACATTAAATGGGCTCAGTGGCTTAGTGGCCATGAACTCACTAATGGCGATGGTGGGCGGGATTGTTGCTTCACTTTTAGCTGGCAAAAATGACCCTGGTTTTATTCATAACGGCCCTCTAGCTGGCTTAGTTGCTGTTTGCGCAGGTTCAGATCTCATGCACCCAATTGGTGCTTTGGTGACAGGATCTATTGCAGGCGCGTTGTTCGTGTACTTATTCACGTACATGCAAAACAAAACCAAGATTGATGATGTGCTAGGTGTGTGGCCGTTACATGGCGTGTGTGGCGCTTGGGGCGGCATTGCAGCGGGTATCTTCGGCCAAAGCGCTTTGGGTGGCCTTGGCGGTGTCAGTCTACTCGTGCAAGTTGTCGGTACGCTAATGGGAATTGCGATTGCGGTATCTGGTGCTTTGATTGTGTATGGCGTGATCAACAGTATGACGGGGCTTCGCCTGTCAGAAGAAGATGAATTTAATGGCGCCGACTTAGCCATTCACAAAATCTCTGCCACCAACGAAGATTAAAGTGAAGCAGGTCAGTAAAAGAGCGGCCAAGTGTTATTCCTTATTGTATGAGTTCACATTACCTTAGGATTAATGCCACAATTTAGACTATGGTCTAACCCGTATAACTTCTGATGTTATTGGCCCAATGCTAAGCTAAGGCTAAAGGATTTAAATAAGGACGTGGTATGAAGTTTCCGTATCGTAATGTAGTTGTATTGACGGGTGCCGGTATCTCAGCAGAGTCAGGAATTCAAACATTTAGAGCTCAAGATGGTTTGTGGGAAAACCACCGAATTGAAGATGTTGCAACACCAGAAGGCTTCGATCGAGACCCTGACTTGGTGCAAGACTTTTATAACCAGCGTCGCTTGAAACTTCAGGATCCTCAAATCGAGCCGAATCCAGCCCATTTGGCACTAGGTAAACTAGAACAAGAGCTCGAAGGTTCGGTCACCATCATCACGCAAAACATCGACAACCTCCACGAAAGAGGAGGCAGTCACAATGTGATTCACATGCATGGTGAATTACTCAAAGCGCGATGCAGTGAATCCAATCAAGTAGTAGAAGAGAAAGGGGAGATCAAAACAGGCGATCTCTGTCATTGTTGTCAGATGCCTTCTCAGCTGCGCCCACATGTGGTTTGGTTTGGTGAAATGCCACTGCGCATGGGGGATATTTACGAAGCATTAGAAAAGGCGGACTTGTTTGTCTCAATCGGTACGTCGGGCGTCGTCTATCCAGCTGCCGGGTTTGTGCATGATGCTCGTGCACATGGCGCGCACACGATTGAGATTAATCTAGAGCCTAGTGCAATAGAAAGTGAGTTTGAAGAGAAACGCTATGGCAGAGCGAGCGAACAGGTACCAAAGCTTGTCGAAGAAATTTTGGCGTTGCAGCACCCAAATTCACAAACAGCATAGTGACATCAGATAAATACAAATAAAGCGGCATTCAGCCGCTTTATTATTTTTAAACTATAAACCCAAAAGAGGAGATTAGTTATCTACTTTTAGCTTTTGGAAGTATTCATCGTAGAGAACGCTTGCTTCACCCACTTCGTCTTGCCATGTGCCACTTTCCATCACTGCTTGTGGTGGGAAAATGCTTGGGTCATTAGCAAACTCTTCTGGCAACAGTTTGATTGCTGAGGCAACCGGAGTCGGGTAGCCAATCTCTAGTGCAATCTTCGCTGCGTTTTCAGGGCGCAGTAGGAAGTCGATCATTTTATGCGCGGCTTCTACGTTTTTCGCTTCAGCAGGAATGGAAATGCTGTCCATCCAGAAGATAGCGCCTTTCTCTGGCCAGATAATGTCGATTGATGCACCTTCTTGGCGAGCCATATACGCTGAACCATTCCACAGCATACCTAGCGATACTTCACCAGCAAGGTATGGGTTTGCAGGGAAGTCAGAGTTAAATACCAACACGTTTGGCATTAGCTTTTTCAGCTCTTCGTATGCGGCTTTGATTTCATCAGGATTAGTGGTGTTTGGCGAGTAACCCAGCTTAGTCAGTGCGATATGGAAGACTTCACGCGAGTCGTCCATCATCATTAGCTGGCCTTCCCACTTGCTGTCCCAGAAATCGTCCCATTTGGTTACAGATGACGTGTCTAGCATATCTGAATTGATACCAATACCAGTCGCGCCCCAAATGTATGGGATAGAGTAGTTATTATCTGGATCGAAAGGTTTGTTTAAAAAGTTGCTATCAAGATCCGCAAAGTGAGAAAGCTTGCTCTTATCAATTTGTTGAAGCATACCTTCTTTGCGCATTTTTGATACAAAGTAAGTAGACGGTACTACTAAGTCATAGCCAGAACCCTGAGTCTTAAGCTTTGCGTACATGCTTTCATTAGACTCGTAAGTTGAGTAGATAACTTTGATTCCAGTTTCTTTTGTAAAGTCTTCAAGAACTTCATTTGGAATGTATTCAGACCAGTTGTAGAAGTAGAGTTCTTGATCAGCAGCCATTGCAGGTGAAGCGATCAACGTCGCTGCGCACAGTGCGCTTGCATAGAATTTACTTTTCATTACTTTTCCGTTTTGTCTTTGCCTAGCCAGCAGACCGCCAATCCAGACGAGATTTTCTGATTAAGCAGTGAGTTGAGATGCTTATCGACACGATAAACCATACAAAGTGAAATTATATCAGCCAATTACAAAAATAGGCAGCGAATGCTGCCTATTTTTATCTTGAAAACGGTTTACTGGCCAGCTTTTAGCTTTAAGAAGTAATCTTCGTATTTTACCGTTAAATCACCAACAGCATCTTGCCATTCGACGCGATCTAGATCTTCTTGAGAAGGGAACAACGGAGCGACATCTTTAAACTTAGCATTTGATTCTGCAACTGCCGTCAGATAGCCCGTATCGGTAGAAATCTGCTCGGCGATTTCTGGGCGTAATAGGAAGTTGATCATCTTATGCGCCGCATCGACGTTTTTAGCACCAGAAGAAATTGCAAAGTTATCAACCCAGCCGATGCCGCCTTCTTTAGGGAAAATCAGTTTTAGGTTAAGGCCTTCTTTCTGAGCAGCCGCTGCGCTGCCGTTCCACAGCATGCCAACACCCACTTCACCAGACATGTAAGGTGCGCCAGGGTTGTCAGAGTTAAACACTAATACGTTTGGCATCAGTTTTTGTAGCTCTGCGTACGCTTCATCAATCTGTTTTGGATCGGTGGAGTTACCAGAATAGCCAAGTTTACGTAGCGCAATATGGAACACTTCGCGTGTGTCGTCCATCAGCATCAATTGGCCTTCAAGATCTGGGTTCCATAGGTCAGCCCAGCTTTGGAAGTCATTTGGATCGTACATATCCGTATTAACTGCCAGACCGGTAATCGCGACAACATGTGGAATAGAGTAGTCGTTGTTTGGATCGAACGGCTTATCTAAGTAGTTCTTATCAAGGTTATTGAAATTCGATAGCTTAGATTTGTCGATCTTTTGTAGCATGCCTTCATCACGCATCTTGGCAACAAAATACGTCGATGGTACCACTAGGTCATAACCTTCATTATGTGTCTTTAGCTTTGCATATAGCGTTTCGTTCGACTCGTAAGTCGAGTAGATCACTTTAATGCCTGTCTCTTCAGTAAATTGCTCTAGGATATTACTGTTGATGTAAGGACCCCAGTTCATAAATACTAATTCTTTGTTTTCGTCCGCTGTTACTGAACCAGAGAACAGAGAAAGCGCACATGCACTACCAGCTAATAAAGTAGCCCATTTTTTCATTGACGTTAGCTCCAAACCAAACGTTGCTCATCTTGAGCGTAGATAGTAAAACAGAATGACATGAGCCATTCTGTTTCGTGTATTCATGCCGATGTTACTTCACTTTTTCTTTGGCGAGTAATTGAGAAATTACGACCAGAATCAATGATACAACCAGCATGACAGTCGCGAGTGCATTCACCTCAGGTGAGATGCCGACTTTCACCATCGAGTATATTTTCAATGGCAATATTTCATAAGTTGGCCCTGTCACGAATGAGCTGATGATCACATCATCCAATGAAAGGGTAAAGCTCAATAGCCAACCTGCCGCAACCGCAGGTTTTGCGAGTGGAAGAATAATCTGTTTTAAGATCACCCATTCACTTGCACCTAAATCTTTCGCTGCTTCCAGCATCTTCACGTCAAAGCCATTCAAGCGACTGTAAACCGTGACAACCACAAAAGGTAAACAGAAGGTGATATGCGCAATCAACAATGTAAAGAAACCAAGCTGCGCGCCGATGACTAGAAACAGTGCAAGTAACGATATCGCCATTACAATGTCGGGTGACATCATCACCACGAAAAGCATGCCGTTTACAGCGCCTTTTCCTTTAAATGTATAGCGAAATAGGGCAACAGCAGTAAAGCTACCAATAATTGTCGCAGCTGTTGCTGAAAATACGGCCACATTTAACGAGTGCCACGCTGCTTGCATTAGGCTGTCGTTGTTTATTAACGTTTCGTACCACTTAGTGGTAAATCCACCCCATTTCATTCCAAATTTATTGGCGTTGAATGAGTTTACGATCAATACGACGATAGGAAGGTACAAAAATGCGTACACCAACGCCATAAAGCTAAATCTAACTGTACGTCCCATTAGTCTAGCTCCACTTTCTTATTCAACAATTTTCCTGCTCTATAGTAGGCGTAGAGCATGATGGCCATCGCGATAGTTAGGGCAATACTGGTCGCCGCGCCAAATGGCCAATCACGCGCATTCAGCACTTGGCTCTTAATCACGTTACCAATCAGTAGGTTTTTCGCACCACCAAGCAAGTCGGCAATGTAGAACATTCCCAAAGCAGGCAGTAGAACAAGCAGACAACCACCGATAATGCCTGGCATGGTCAAGGGCAACGTCACTTTGGTAAAGATTTGTAGCTTGTTCGCGCCCAGATCTTTCGCTGCTTCTACATAGGTATCATCAAGTTTTTCAATTGCCGAATACAAAGGAAGAATCATAAAAGGCAATAGAATGTAGACAAGCCCGATCATTACCGCTGTTTCGGAGTACATTAAGCGAATCGGCTTATCGATGATTTCCATCGCCATCAGCGATTTGTTGAGAATGCCTTGTGTACCTAACACGATTTTTAGCCCGTATGTGCGAATCAGAGAGTTAGTCCAAAAGGGGACTATCACCAAAAACAGCATAATTGGTCGCCATTTCTCAGGCATTTTCGCAACGATGTATGCAAACGGGTAACCAATAATCAAACACAAAATGGTCGCGACGATCGCCATATAGAAAGAGTGCAGCATCACCTTTGCATACAATGGGTCGATCAAGCGTAAATAGTTATCAAATGTGAAAGTCAGCTCAATCAGGTTAGCTTCATCACGAGTAAGAAAACTGGTGCCAATGATCATCAGGTTCGGCACAAGCACAAACAGCGTTAGCCAACCTACAACCAGCGTGATGATCGCGTTCTGGAGGTTAAACTTCTTGCTGATCATTGAGTACTACCTCCCAGCTTTCCACCCAAGTAACTGCAACCTTCTGGCCAAGAGAGTGGTCAACATCAGGATCATCTTCGTTAAAAAACTCACTTACCATTACGCGCATGCCTGACTCAAGTTCAATAACCGAATCTAACGTCATGCCTTTATAAGTACGTTCTGTAACGTGGCCGACGATGCCTTTTTTCTCGGACTCTTTGATTTCTTCGATACGGAGATCTTCTGGGCGAAGCAACACTTGTAACTTGTCACCCTGTTGAGCATCTTTATCGTAATAAACCGCGCACTCAACACCTTCAATCTCGGCACGGATGCGTTTTTCATCCACACGTTCGATCATCGTTGCATTGAAAACATTAATCTCACCGATAAAGCGAGCCACGAAGAGGTTTTTGGGATCTTCGTAAATTTCACGAGGAGAGCCGTCTTGTTCAATAACGCCATCACGCATAACAATGATGCGGTCAGACATAGACAACGCTTCTTCCTGGTCATGTGTAACGAAAATAAACGTAATACCAAGCTGACGTTGCAACTGCTTCAGTTCAATCTGCATTTGTTTACGTAATTTGTAATCCAGAGCAGAGAGAGACTCATCAAGCAGCAATACTTTGGGTTTGTTCACTACAGCACGCGCAATAGCAATACGCTGCTGTTGGCCACCAGACAGTTGATGCGGTTTGCGTTGTGCCATATTTTCTAAGCGCACCATGCGTAATGCTTCCAAAACACGCGGTTCAATTTCGCTAGACGGAACCTTTTGCATACGTAGACCAAACGCCACATTGTCAAATACTGTCATATGAGGGAATAACGCGTAACTTTGGAAAACAGTGTTAACATGCCTTTGCTCAGCAGGAGTTTGCGTTACATCTTGGCCATCAAGAATAATGTCACCCTTGTCGGCAGATTCAAAACCAGCAATCATTCTTAAAACGGTCGTTTTACCACAGCCTGAAGGACCAAGAATTGTCAGAAACTCACCGTGGTTCACATCAAGGTTTAGATTAGAGATGATTTCCTTACCATCAAAACTTTTGCTGATCCCAGTTAGACGAATAACTGGTTGTCCTGCGTGTTGTTTAGCGTTCAACGTCTGTTTTTCTCCCACATCGGCCAATGACTGGTAAATTGACCTGTAGTTATACAAAATAGAGGCGCGCATCATAATCACCAATATAGTGAATTCAAAGTATTTTCTTATCTTGAAACAGAAAAAATTTTGCAGGTAAAAGTAAACATTTCTTACCATACTCAGACTACGAATGTTGTAAGGTAGAACGCTGCGTAAATTTTACATTTTAATCAAGAATCTAGGCTTTGTTTTGCGTGTTTTTTGTTCGGTTGTCAATCATCTAAGTTAGAAAGCGAGCGATTGATTGAGATCCGATTTTAGACTGGGAAACGTTTAAGTATAATGTCACGTAGTTACAACATACTGTTAATTAATAAACTCGCTTAGTGCTATCACTGAGCACGGATTTAAAATGAATAATGACATAGAGAAAGACTTTAATTTGGGCGGAAGCATTGAACGTGCACTGTCTGGCGATTATGAGCTAAAAGTAGGAGAGGTGCTGAAGGAGGCGTGGAATCACACCATCAAGAACTTTCTTTCGTTTTCCCCTGCGATAGTCGCTCTGATCGCGATTCAATTTGCGATTTTCTACATTGCGCTTAAATTACAGATTGGTGACCCACTCGCCATCATTGAAGCCTTTGCCAGCCCTGATGATTTTGATCCTAATATTATTAGCGCGATTATGATTGCAAACTTCAGTTATGAGGTGGTAAGCGCGCCGATTTACGCAGGGATTAGTTTAATGGCGATGAGCCATGCTGCGGGGTTAGCCACAAAATCTCGTCATATCACAAAAGGGCTACAGTTTACGATTCCTGTAATTCTTGCCACGCTATTCAGCTTGTTACTGCAAGGCATCGCGGGGATGATTTTGCCTTTCCTATCACTTTACTTATCGCTTGCGTTCAGCAACTCAATTCTGTTGATTTGTGAGAAGAAAGTGCCACCTATGCAGTCTTTACTTCTGTCACTTAGGGCTGTGAACAAAAAGATATTCGCAATTGCAGGTATTTATGCGCTGGTTTCTTTAATGTTCGTCGTGGGTATGATGTTCTATGGTTTAGGGCTTATTTTTGTTTTGCCATTTTTCTTCCATGTAAAAGGCGTTATCTACCGAAATATGTTTGGAATCAAGCTAAGAATTATCGCATCTGACCGACCTAAAGGTGGAGACGACAATGACAACGATTCACAAGTGTTCAATGCTTAAAAGTGAATTTGTCACGCTCGTTATAGCTGGCGTTATCGCCAGCTTTGCTTTTTATGAATATGAACAAAAGCAAACAGAGCAAAGTACGACAAGCCAGCATCAGTCTGATCATACTATCCAAGCAGAAAGAGTCGGGAAAGCACCTGACTTTGCCAACATTCAAAATACCAAACAAAAGAAACAAGCGTTCTTTGAGTTCTTAAAGCCAGGTATTGCACTAGAAAACCAACGTATTGAGAAAGAACGTAAGCGTTTAGAAAAAATTGCGTCGGCATTTAAAGAAGGTTCGGTGACCAGCGAGCAGCTTAGCTATGCGCAACGTCTTAGCAAATTGTACAACGTAGAAATGTCCCTCAATGGGATTGATCAAGAGTGGTTAAATACCATGTTGCATCGTGTGGATGTATTGCCTGCAGCTTTGGTGCTGGTTCAGGCTGCCAACGAATCGGCATGGGGAACATCGCGATTTGCAACCCAAGCGAACAACTACTTTGGCCAGTGGTGTTATTCCAAAGGGTGTGGTTTGGTCCCACTAAAACGTAAAGATGGAATGTCACACGAGGTGGCCAAGTTTAACTCGGTTCAGCAATCAATTTATGGCTACTTTATGAATGTGAATCGAAACAATGCATATCAAGCGCTGCGAGAGATTCGCTACCAGAGACACTTGAGCGGAAAAAGCCTGACTGATACCGATGCCGCCATCGCGCTCACGGAAGGTTTAACCAAATACTCTGAGCGCGGTGAGGCGTATGTCAACGATTTAAAAGCCATGATCCGCCATAATCGAGCCTTCTGGGAACAGCCATCAACTCAACAATAAGATTATAAATTCAATGAAGAAATTACCGTTAGCCCTATTAACAGCCACATTAGCGACAACGGCAGCGATGCCTTCTTTCGCTCAAGAATACATGTTCACCTACAGCAAGCTTTTTACCCATATGAAGCAAAACTCGAAAGAAGGGCATGATGATGTAAAAATCGGGTTCTTTTTTGTCGATGCTGCCACTAAGCAACTGTGCCCAATTGATAAAGCGTGGATGGAAAAAGAAGAGCATTATGAAGAGTTAAACTCTTCGGATTACAACGAGCTTATTGTTCCTCTTGATAATAATTTGCGTCAGGCAAACCCATTGGTATTTGTGCAGACACCACAAGATCGCCGTTGTGACTTTTCTATGGTTGTGATGACTAAAGAACCTTTCAAAGGAGAGGTGAGCTACCAGGATGTTGAAAAGTTGATGCCGCAAATGCAGGCGATGCTTGAAGATCTAGGTGGTATGTTTGCAAGCTGGTTTACCCCGGATGTAGAGGGCGTCACTATGGAGTTTGCTGACAATCTCAATTCGACTATCCATTTCTCTAACGGCGATGTTAAAAAGATCGTGGATGGTAAAGTCCAGGTATCTCTTGCTGAAATTGGCCAAGGTGGTTACATGAGATTGCCACAAGAAACCGCTCGAGTTTTACCTTACTTACCTAAAGCCAACTAAACCACGAACAAAAGAAAGGGTCGCAATGGCGACCCTTTTAGCTATTAGTCAGCTTATTTAGATATTGGTGACATTCAGCTGAAGGCTTGGGTCAAATTCTTGCACCAATTCTTCATCTTGCACATCCTGCTTCGGCATCTCTTCTTTATCAAAGCCGATATCACCGCCATTAATCACGCCTGAATCTTTGTTAATTGACTTAAAGTCAAACAGTTCGAAGTCAGCAAGGTGGCTAGGTACGACATTTTGCATTGCACGGAACATTGTCTCAATACGACCAGGGAAGCGCTTATCCCAATCGTTTAGCATTTGCTTAATATTTTGACGTTGCAAGTTAGGTTGTGAACCACATAGGTTACAAGGGATGATAGGGTACTCACGCATTTCAGAGTACTTGATGATGTCTTTCTCACGGCAGTATGCCAGTGGGCGAATCACCACGTGCTCACCATTGTCAGAGACAAGTTTAGGTGGCATGCCTTTCATTTTTCCTCCGTGGAACATGTTCAGGAATAGTGTTTCCAGAATGTCGTCACGGTGGTGGCCTAACGCGATCTTAGTTGCGCCTAGTTCTTTCGCTGTACGGTACAAAATACCACGACGTAAGCGAGAACATAGCGAACATGTTGTTTTACCCTCAGGAACCTTATCTAGAACGATAGAGTAGGTGTCTTCTTCTACAACTTTGTACTCAACGCCCAGTGTTTCTAAGTACTCTGGCAAAATGTGCTCAGGGAAACCTGGCTGTTTTTGGTCAAGATTCACAGCGACAAGTGAGAAAGAGATTGGGGCACTCTTTTGCAAACTCATTAGGATATCAAGCATAGTGAAGCTATCTTTACCGCCAGACAGGCACACCATGATACGATCACCATCTTCAATCATATTGAAGTCTTGGATAGCTTGGCCCGTGTTACGACGGATACGTTTTTGTAGCTTATTAAAGTTATATTGTTGAGCTTTTGTACGCTCTTGAGTTTGCTCTGTCATCAGCTTGCTGTCTTAATCAATCTTCAACACAAAATGAAGTGCGTATGATACGGATAAATATCACAGATACCAGACCTAATCGGCACAGAGCATAAAAAAATCCCCTCTGCAAAGCAGAAGGGATTGATGAAAAGAGTGAAACCTTGAGTCGAACTAGATAGCCGTTTTTGGATCAAGCGGGCTGATATAACCTTTTGGTTTTAAAGCTAGAACATCACAGTTGATCTTGTCGATAACATGCTCAGCTGTATTACCAATAAAGACGGCTGACAGTCCTGTTCGGCCTGTAGTACCAATGATCACCATCGCGGCGTTAACCCGTTCAGCTACTTCAGGAATGATATCTTCTGGTAAGCCTTGCTCAACGATGGTCTGCTCATCATCGTACCCATGCTTTTGGCGCAACGCTTTCATTGCGGTAAGGTGATGTCCGCGTACTGCGTCTGTGTACGTGGCAGGGTCAAACTCTGGCAACTCAATGGTAATATTAGCAGGCGTAACTGGGTAGGCGTTCACTAAGTATGGCTCAGCCCCCAAACGCTCAGTTAAGCTTTTTAGCTGCTCAACCATGCTGTCATTGAGGCCAAGGTGAGTTTCGTTTTCAGAACCAACGTGTACTGAGGCAATAATGCTTGAGTTTTCTGGCCATTCCGCGTTCTTAACAAGCAGCACCGGACAAGGACATTTACGCAACAAGTGCCAGTCAGTCGGGGTAAAGATCACTGATTCTAATACGTCATGTTTACGAGTTCCCTTGATAAGAATGTCATGCTCGCCAGAGAAGACCTCTGCAATAATCGCTTCATAAGGGCGGTTGTGCCAAACCACACGCACTTCAAAGTTTACACCTTCCACAAGGTAATCGGATGCGACTTTATGCATCCACTTTTCCCTCTGTCCAATCACGCCACGACGCATGGCATCACGCTCATCAACAGAGAGCATAGAGGTCATATCGTAAGAAAAGTCGTAAATAGAAAGAAAGAAAGTCACTTTACTTGGGGAACGGCTTTGCGCAGCAAGCTGCATTGCACGGGCTAAAGCAGGCTGCTCGTCTTTATTAATGTCAGCAACAACTAGGATTTTATTATAGATGCTCATATTTACTCCTTAAACATGAGGAGGCACATATAAACATGAGGAGGCACATATGATCACTGTAGCTTAGTTCAGGGAAGAGTTTTAGGAAAAAGTAAAAGGGGATAAGAGAAGTATGATGTAGCTCAATATGAGCTACATCATTGATGTTATTAAGATTCTGAAGAAACGCCAGCCAGTTCCATTAGAGCATCGTGGTCAATAATCGTGATGTACTTACCTTTGACACTCAGAATATCTGCTTTCTGGAATCGACCAAGAAGGCGAGAAATAGTTTCTACGGTCAGACCTAAATAATTACCAATGTCACCACGAGTCATTGTTAGGCGGAATTCTCTAGGGCTAAATCCACGTTGAGAGATACGAGTAGAGAGGTTATATAAAAATGCAGCTAGGCGTTCTTCTGCGTTCTTCTTAGATAGCAAAAGAATCATTTCTTGGTCGCCTTTGATTTCGTTGCTCATCAAACGCATGATCTGCTGGCGTAGTTTAGGCATCTTGCCGGATAGATCATCTAGGGTCTCGTAAGGGATTTCACAAACCATTGCTGTTTCTAATGCTTGCGCGAAACTTGGATGTGTATCACCTGTGATAGCATCAAATCCAACCAAATCTCCAGCTAAGTGGAAAGCTGTGATCTGTTCATCGCCTTGCTCAGTAATCGTGTAGCTCTTAATTGTGCCTGAACGAATAGCGTAAAGAGACTTTAGCTCATCACCCGCTTTAAAGAGTTCTTGCCCTTTTTGGATTGGCTTCTTACGCTCAATGATTTGATCGAGTTGATCTAATTCTGACTCATTAAGAGTAAATGGAATACAAAGCTGACTAATACTGCAGTCTTGGCAATGGATTGCACAACCACCTGATTGGATACGCTTTGTTGCAGGTTTTTCAGAAATCATAACAACCTTTCACTATTTGATATACATCAATATTTTAGCACCCATTAACGCTAAAGGGTAGTGTAAAAAAATACCCGAGTAAGCGGCCTAATAAGTTATTGATAAGATTCTAATTGCGCCATAGCCAGTATACAGTCCGTACAATAACAATGCGCTTGCAACAATGTGACGAAATATGACATTGTTTTGAAGTTTATACAAAGCTCCACTTGAGTGACCAACCAGCAACATCGCTGGTAAAGTGCCCAGCCCGAAAGCCAGCATAACCAGTGCACCGCTGAACGCATCACCAGACACTGCCGACCATGTCAACGTTGAATAGACAAGCCCGCAAGGTAACCAACCCCATATAAAACCAAATGGTAAAGCATGAACAGGGCTTTTTAGTGGTAGCAACGAACGCCCAGCAGGCGAAATAAGTCGCCACAGCATTTGACCTAACTTTTCGATGTAAAGCAAACCGTGCCACCAACGCCCAATATAACAAGCAAGAAGTACCATGAATATCGCTGCTGCGATTCTTAGCCAAACTAGAACATTGTTTAGTTGGCTCACCTCAGAGATGGATGAAACAGCACCACCAACCAGGCCACCAATAAGTGCGTAACTTAACAGGCGACCTAAGTTGTAAAAGAGAGGGGTAAATTTAGAAGGGTTACTTTGGCCCAATGTCAGCATTGAGGCAATACCGCCACACATCCCCATACAGTGGCCAGCGCCGACAAGACCTATGGCAAACGCACCAATCCAGTCAGGTGTCATTTATTGTCGTTCTCTTTCTTCTCATCGTCATCGAACAAAATGTTATGACCTTGTCTTTCTAAGTCTTCAAATTGTTCACTTTTCACCGCCCAAAGGAATATTGCGGCGGCTACACATACTAATACGATCGCAATAGGGATGAGAATATATAAGCTTTCCATCTATTTACCTTGTTCCTTGAGCAAGCGAAGAGAGTTAGATACTACAATAATCGAGCTTGCTGACATACCCACAACTGCAAAATAAGGTGCCACTAAGCCAGCTACAGCAAGTGGAAGAATCAGTAAATTGTACCCTAACGACCAAGCTAAGTTCTCACGAATAATTCTTCGTGTTTGTAGTGCAAGTTGGCGAGCATCTAAAATACGCTCTAAATGATCCCCGAGTAAAACCATATCAGCAGACGCTTTTGCAACGTCTGCACCGCCACCCATGGCAACAGACAAATGTGCACCTGCAAGTGTCGGCGCGTCGTTAATACCATCACCGATCATCATTGTGACATCAGCACTATCAGCATTTTTCAGGTATCCGAGCTTATCTTGTGGTTTCGCATTGGCTACAACTTTATCGATACCAATTTCAGAGGCCACACTGTCAGCATTCATCTGTGAGTCACCGGTTAGAAGTGTCACTTTGATGCCTTCTTTTTGGAAGCGTTCTATGAACGAATTTGCCTCTTTACGAATCGGATCTTGATACTTGAAGGTAGCGATATGGACATCGTCTAAAGCAAGATATATAGAGTTTGGCTCTCCACTGTTGGCTTCTCCCAAAACAAAAGGAGCACTACCAATTTTGGTTTGCTTGCCTTGGTAATCCCCCTGAATGCCCGAGCCGATAATATTCTCCACGTCAGAGACAGCGACATTTTGGTCGGTGTAAACTTTAAATGCACGAGCAATAGGGTGGTTGGCATGTGACTCTAAAGCTGCGGCGATAGAGATAGATTGCTCTTTAGAGAATGTCGAGTGCGTCTCTACATTGCTAATCACAATATCCCCATGCGTTAATGTACCTGTCTTATCCACGATTAAGTGGTTAACTTTGCACAATGTTTCAAATACATGACTTTTGCGCAAAAGAATGCCGTAATTGCCCATTCGTGAGGTCGCACAAGTCAGTGCTGTTGGAGTTGCCAAAGAAAGGGCACACGGGCAGGTTGCAACCAGTACGGAGAGCAGTATCCAGAATGCATCGTCAGGACGAGTTTCATGCCAGAAAAACCAAGTGCCAGCCGCGACAATCAAAATGATAGCAACAAAGTAACGTGCTACTACATCTGCAATTTCTGCGATTTTAGGCTTGGATAACTGTGCTTCGTCTTGAAGGCGAACGATATTGGAAATCATAGAGTCTGCTTTAGACGACATCACTTCAAGCTCGAAGGACTCTTCACCGTTCAAGGTACCCGCGTATACGTGGTCATCAACGGTTTTGACTACTGGTACAGACTCTCCTGTCAACATCGACTCATCAATATGTACACGACCGGAAAGGATTTTTCCATCCGCTGGGATGTGCTCTCCTGGAAGCACTCGAATACGGTCTCCAAGAGTGAGCGTTTTCACTGGAACTTGTTCACCATCTAATGTGGTTGCGATTGCTGGGATAAGTTTCAGCAAATTACCACTGGCAGCTGCAGCCTTACGTCGCGCTCGCATCTCAAGAAAACGTCCAACAAGTAGGAAAAAGGCGAACATTGAGATGGACTCAAAAAACACTTCACCTTGCTCTGTAACCGTCGCTACAAGACTCGCACAGTAGGCAAAAATCATGGCGATAGAAACAGGAACATCCATACCCAGCGTTCCACTGCGAATGCTGCGCCAAGCGTTGAGATAGAAAGGCAAAGCAGAGTAGAGCATCACTGGCGTGGCAAAAATTAGACTCACCCAGCGGAAGTAGTTTTTAAATTCGGGTTCAAGATCACCAAACACTTCTAAGTACAGCGCGACTGCCAGCATCATCACTTGCATAGTCGCCAACCCTGCAATACCTAAACGATACAGGTATTGCTTCATTTGTTGGTGGTATGAAGCTTCCTGTTTATCGGCTTCAAAAGGGGCTGCGGTATAACCAAGCTGATGGATAGAAGACAGGAGCTCACTTAGTCGTGTTTTGCTTTTGTCCCATGCGAGAATGGCCCTGTTTGTCGTCGTGTTAACTCGAATCGATAATACACCAGCTTTTTGTGAGACTTGCTTTTCAATCAGCCAAGCACAAGCAGCACATGACACACCATCTAGTGACAGCGTCACTTCGGAGCGTTCGTCAGAGTTACGCACAAACTCTGACTGAACCTCTTCATTATCATAATGAATTAGCGCCTGTAGTTGCTCAGGCACCAAATCTGCTTTCTCTGCAGGTGCTGTCCGATACTGGTAATACGACACTAGACCACTATCGACAATTGTCTGCGCGACCGTTTCACAGCCAGGGCAACACATGTCCCGAACTTCACCGAGGATTTCTACCTTAAAATCCGTGTTGACTGGTACTTCTTCACCGCAGTGATAACACGACTTACACATAAGCTTACGACTAGTTTGTTAATAGGACAGGGGCGGACGATGGGAAAGTAACTCGTCCTTGAACTAACCATTTCTTATCATGAGGAGTGAGCTCAATAAACCAAGGACCCTGTAATTCATGGTCCAGTTCGAAACGGTATACACCTTTAGCGTCAGAGGTGATCATCTGAGAAAAATCGCGATCGGGCAGGGTACGGTGAGCAAACATCGCAGTAATGGCTGGGTAGTGCTCAAGCTGGCCTTTATCAAATTTGATAACAATGCTATTGCCATCAGAAGAAATCGCAGCTCCTAGCTGTAGTTCTTTCGCAACATTGATCTTAGTAATATCAATGTTGATGCCTTTACCTTTTTTATAGTAATCCTCAGTAACAAGTGATACTGAATTCTGAGAGAAAATCACGACTGTGATAACGGTCCATACGACTACAGTAAGTGGCAGGATAATTAGAAACCACGGCCAAAACTGCTTATACCAAGGCTTTACCATAAAAAAGTTCTCAATTTGTAAGATGAAAATTAGGGCTTAACTGTAAAGGAAAGACAGCCCCTTAAAAAGGGGCTGTTATTGAAAAGTTACTTATTGTCAGAGTTGCTTAAACTCCAAACGTAAGATGCAACAAGCTGAACTTTGTCTTCGCCTAGAATATCTTTCCAAGCTGGCATTACACCTGAACGACCGTTCATTACTGTTTCAGTTACTTCCGCGCGCGAGCTACCGAACAACCAATCTTGGTCAGTTAGGTCAGGTGCACCCACTGCTGGGTTACCTTTACCATCTGTACCATGACAAGCTGCACACACAACGAAACGAGCTTTACCAGCCTCGGCTTCACGTGCGTTAACACTACGGCCAGATAGGCTAAGTGTGTAGCTAACAACTTCTTTCACGCCTTGTTCGCCAAGAGCATCTTTCCAAGATGGCATCTGACCAATACGGCCGTGCATAACCGTTGTTACGATCGCTGCTGGTTCACCGCCATACAACCATGCATCGTCAGTCAGGTTAGGGAACCCTTTCTGACCACGAGCATCGGAGCCGTGACACTGTGAACAGTTTTGTAGGAACAAACGTTGGCCTACTTTTACTGCTTCAGAGTCCGCTGCGATTTCAGGGATCGGGCGCAGTTCATTTGAACCATCAACATACGCCAAGCTTTTAAATGCTTCTCCAAAGTATGCTTCAGCATCATCTAGCTCTTTTGCAAACTGGTTAAGCTCTTTGTTGCTTTGCGCAGCGGCAATCGAAGCTTTTGACTCTTCTAAAGTGGTTACTGTTTGGTCAGAACTCGTCCAACCTAGTACACCTTTAAAATTGCCCAGACCAGGGTACAACGTCAGATAAGCCGCAGCGAAAACAAACGTACCAATGAATAGGTAAGTCCACCATTTCGGTAACGGATTATTCAACTCACGAATACCATCGTATTCGTGGCCCATATCTGCACTCTCTTCAACGCCCATTTTATCTTTAAGACACCAAATAAGCAGCGCTGCACAGCCGACAAGAGTGCCGACTGTAATAATGATTATCCAAAGACTCCAAAATGTAGTCATTGCTTAGTCACTCCTTGTTCTTTTTTGGGCGTTTTTTCTTCATCAGCAAAAACAAGGTTTGCAGCTTCGTCAAAGCGAGATTTGCGACTCTTGCCGTAAGCCCACCACACAACACCCAGAAAGCTAACGAACAGAACTATGGTCCAAATACTGTGAATAGTACCGATATCCATAATTTCACCCCCTTTAATTACTTCATTGCGTGACCAAGAGACTGAAGGTAAGCAATGATGGCATCCATCTCTGTTTTACCTTCCACTTCTTTAGCCGCGTTAGCGATTTGTTCATCTTTATACGGAACACCGAACTGGTCGCGGAATAGCTCTAACTTCTTCTGTGTAAGCTTTCCGTCTAGCACATTGTCAGCCAGCCATGGGAAACCAGGCATGTTTGACTCAGGAACTAGTTCACGAGGATCCATTAGGTGAACACGGTGCCACTCGTCAGAGTAACGACCACCAACGCGTGCTAGGTCTGGACCTGTACGCTTAGAGCCCCATAGGAATGGGTGTTCATACACACTTTCACCAGCAACAGAGTAGTGACCGTAACGCTCAGTTTCAGAGCGGAAAGGACGAATCATCTGGCTGTGACATACGTTACAACCTTCACGGGTGTAAATGTCACGACCTTCCATCTCTAGAGCGGTGTATGGGCGTAGATTGTCAACAGCTTCAGTCGTTTGCTTTTGGAAAATCAACGGTGTGATCTCTACCAAAGCACCCAAACTGATGGCGAAAACAATAAGAATCGCGAGTAAACCGACATTGCGTTCAACAATTTCGTGGCGATTGTTAGAATTAGAACTCATTCTTTAAATCTCCTTATGCCGGCTGCTGAATTGCTTTAAGACTAGCTTTTGGCGCTGAAATAGTCTTGTACGTGTTGTATGCCATTAGGAACATACCACTTAGGAAGATGAAACCACCTAGGAAACGTACAAAGTAGAATGGATAAGACGCTTCTACTGACTCAACAAAGCTATAAGTCAATGTACCGTCAGAGTTAACAGCACGCCACATTAGGCCTTGCATTACACCAGAGATCCACATAGCAACGATGTACAGTACCGTACCGATAGTTGCTAGCCAGAAGTGCGCGTTAACTAGTCCAACAGAGAACATACGTTCTTGACCGAACAGACGCGGGATCAAGTGGTATACCGAACCGATTGATACCATTGCAACCCAGCCTAGAGCACCAGAGTGTACGTGCCCGATCGTCCAGTCTGTGTAGTGAGACAGTGCGTTAACTGTCTTAATCGACATCATTGGACCTTCAAACGTAGACATACCGTAGAAAGATAGCGATACGATTAGGAAACGTAGGATAGGGTCATAACGTAGTTTGTGCCATGCACCTGACAGCGTCATGATACCGTTGATCATACCACCCCATGAAGGCGCAAATAGAACAAGCGACATCACCATACCGATCGACTGCGTCCAATCTGGAAGTGCAGTGTAGTGTAGGTGGTGAGGGCCAGCCCAAATGTATAGGGAGATAAGAGCCCAGAAGTGAACGATAGACAGACGGTAAGAGTAAACTGGACGTTCAGCTTGCTTAGGAACGAAGTAGTACATCATACCTAGGAAACCAGCTGTTAGTAGGAAACCTACCGCGTTGTGACCGTACCACCACTGAACCATCGCATCCACTGCACCAGCATAAATCGAGTACGATTTACCCATAGAGACAGGGATAGCCATGCTGTTTACGATATGAAGAACCGCAACAGTAATGATAAAGGCACCGAAGAACCAGTTTGCTACATAAATGTGAGATGTCTTACGTTTCACCAAGGTTCCAAAGAACACGATGGCGTAAGAAACCCAAACAACCGCGATAGCAATATCGATTGGCCATTCAAGTTCAGCATATTCTTTACCAGAGGTGTAACCCAAAGGTAACGTAATTGCTGCTGCTAGGATAACGGCTTGCCAGCCCCAAAAGGTGAAGGCGACAAGAGGGCCACCAAATAGACGAGTTTGACAGGTACGCTGCACAACATAGTAAGACGTTGCGAACAGAGCACTTGTACCAAACGCAAAAATAACCGCATTAGTATGCAGAGGACGTAAGCGACTGTACGTCAACCACGGCGTATCAAAGTTTAGCTGTGGCCAAACTAATTGAGCGGCAATCAAAACACCAACAGCCATGCCGACAATACCCCACAAAATGGTAACAAGGGTAAATTGACGAACGACTGTATAGTTGTAGTTTTGTTCAAGCTGCTTTTCTTGGCTCATTTGCATGCTTCCAATTTCTAATTAACTACACTTTACTTCCAACACGACACATGTCGTAATGCCACCCAAAACTTGAAGAAAACAAAGCCGATTTCAGTCGGTTAAATAATCTTATCGGTTTTTAAAAAAAGTGGCATTTTCAGCCGCCAACTATACTGCATTTAACAAATCAATGACAGAGTAGTAACCTTACACTTGGTCAGGATTTGGCCTTTTATTTTAAAACTTTGAAGTTTGTTACACGGAGAAACACACCTAATGGCAGCCCAGAAACTCACTCGAGGTCGTTTTGTTCAAATAATCATCATGTTAACCTTACTTTTAACAGCGTTTTTTTGGAGAACGGCCAGTTATAATTCTGTTGCGAATATTGACTGTAAGGCAGGAATCGAGTGTGTTTTTGATGCAGGAAACGGCGAATTTTCAGCCCATATAAATGAAAGCTCTCTTTCTATCATTCCACATGACGAAAATTGGAGTTTAGAAGTGTTATCGCCTTATACATCAATTCAGAAAAATGAACAAAATTGGATGATTCATTTCTCTGAATCACAAGACGAAATCACGATAAAACTCACATCGCATGAAGGCGCCACTAAAACACTTAACTTTAGTAAGTAACTAAATGGATTTTAAGACTCATATATCTTTCGAACAAAACGAAAAAATCGCGATTAAAGAGTTGCTAGAAGGTATCGAAACGAAGAATCTTTCGAGCGTAATCTGCTATTTCACGCAAGATTATAGTGCCAAAAAACTCAGTAAAGCGTTTAGAAATTCACTGCCAAATGTCTCCATTCTCGGTTGTTCTACCTCTAAGGGGATCATGACAGAGCGAGGGGTTCATTTTGGTAGAGTGATAGGCATTATCGCGATTTACGATTCGGGCTTAAGTGCATATGGTTCAGGGTTAGTCACATTTTCTGGAGATAAAGTGTCTTCAAAAATGGTCAGAAAAGCCGTTGATGTTGCACTTAAAAAAGCGGGCAGAGAAGGTGAAGTGCCTAGTTTCGCGATTGTACACAGTACTCCTGGATTTGAAGAAACACTCATTCGCTCTATTGATGACGTATTCCAGACACCAATCCCAATTGTAGGTGCCTCTGCTGCAGATAACGGGATCAAAAGGCAATGGTCTATTTTCAATGAAGATAAATCGACCAATAACGGGTTTGCCATTCAATTGCTCTTTCCATCTAAATCACTGGCATCTGGCTTTAGCGCAGGCTATTCACCGACCTCATTAACAGGCATTGTGACAAAAGCCAGTGAAAGGGAGCTACTTGAGATTGATAGTAAACCTGCTCAAGATGTTTATAGGGAGTGGATATGCGAACAAGCCGGCACCACAGTGCCAGAGCACTTAAAGTTTGAATTCGTGACTCAGTTCCCATTAGGGAGGATCGCTGGGACACTTTATGGCCAACCTTATTATAAACTTTCCCATCCAGTTGATGTTAACCCCGATGGCGGTATTCATTTATTCACAAATATTGAAGTAGGCGATCAAGTCACGCTCATGTCTGGTGATAAAAGGGAGCTCATGACACGTCCAGCTAGAGTTATTAAAGAAGCTAAGCGTCAGTCCAATAGTAGTGTCGAAATGTCAGGTGCGGTATGCATTATATGTGCAGGCGCAATGAAATATCTGGGGGATGATATCAACGAAGTGTATCAAATTATAAAACAAGAGATGGGAGACACGCCATTTATCTGTCCTTTCACGTTTGGCGAACAAGGCCGTTTTATTAACGGTGAAAATGGCCATGGTAATTTGATGATTTCGTCCGTTACTTTTTATTCCTCTTGAACGACGCTATGTGCATAAAAATAAAAGAACAACTTAATGAAGCTTTAATCGAGCTAAAACAAAGCCAAGAGCGAGAAGCTAGGCTTATTTCGGAAAACCGTTCTATTCTTGACGCTATATCGAGTATTACTAGCGCTACCAACAAACATCAGATTTTTCATGAACTTAAAAGCGTTCTCTCTCTATATATAGATTTCACAGATTTTATTGTTCTCAGCAAAAACGTAGAAGACAAACACTTCAAAACATTACTGACGTCCAACACCACATTTGATGATATTACATGGTTTAGTGGGAAGAAGTTTTCACGCGCTCTCAATGGTGATTGCATTATTTTATTTGAGCCAACTAAATCGTTTGAATTTTCAGGTTTAGAGTGCTCACAAGCAGAAAACATTAATGCAGCGTTGCTTACAGGGGTTAAAACAACTGTAACGGAATCCGTCATACTGTTGGTAGGTGAAAGAGCGGGGCAGTTCAGCCTAAACTCCAGTGCAACTCTATCAAGATTTAGGCCTTTAATTGAAAGAGCATTAACAGACATAGAGCACAAAGAACAACTCCAAAAATTGGTTGACGTTCGAACGAAGCAACTCAAACACGCTCAACTAAAAGCAGAACAGGCGAATAAATCCAAATCTCGCTTTCTTGCGATGATGAGCCACGAACTTCGAACCCCCTTAAATGCAGTACTCGGTTATATTGATGTATTGAAGGAAGAGGCAGAAATGACCCAGCAAGTTGAGATACTGGGTAAAATGGAATCTTCCGCGGAACACCTATTAGTTTTGATCAACGATATTCTAGAGCTTTCAAGGATTGAAAGCGGCGGTTTCCAAATTAAAAACCGCTGGGTTAACCTTTATTCGGAATTCACCTACATCCTTGAACACTTCCAGCATGTAGCCACATTGAAAGGCCTCGATTTTTCAGTTTCTATAGAATTTGAACCGAACTTACTATTCCACCTAGATCCAGCCCGGGTTATGCAGATCGTATTCAATTTACTCGGTAACGCAGTCAAGTTTACGGAATCAGGCTCTGTTGACTTAAAAGCTCAACTCATTAACAAGAATTTAGAGATCACTGTGAAAGATACAGGGATTGGTATCGATAAATCACGACTAGAAACGGTTTTCTCCCAATTCAAACAAGCTGACGATTCAATAACGAGAAAATATGGCGGGAGTGGTCTAGGGCTTACGATCTCCAAGCATTTAGTCGAGCTCATGCAAGGCGATGTTTCACTTGAAAGCACACTCGGTGAAGGTTCAACATTTTCCATCAAACTGCCGGTTTCTGTGAAAACAAAAATGATTGAAGACACTATCTCAGAGGACGATGTGAACTCGATAAGCCAAAATTTAAATATTCTGGTCGTAGAAGACACCGAAACCAACCAGATGGTGATCAAATTGCTATTGGAAAAATTAGGGCATCAAGTGGTGACTCTTAACAATGGTCAAGAATCGGTCGAGTACCTGAGAAACAATATGGGAACCGTAGACCTAATCTTCATGGATGTTTCAATGCCTGTGATGGATGGCATTACTGCAACAAGAGAAATTCGAAGATTTTGTAGAGAAACACCAGTAATCGCTCTAACCGCCCATGCCATGGACCAGGATAAACAAACTTGCCTTGATGCAGGGATGAACGCGTTCGTTTCAAAACCGATCCGCAGTAAAGATATTCAAAGCACGCTAAAGGCCGTGATAAACCCTTAGCGTACTAATGTGTAATGTGCTTAAGATTAAGACGGTTGAAGTCGTTCTATTTCTGGATGTTTTAATAACATTACGCGTATCCAGTGGTGTACAACCCACATTATCATTGCCGTAATCAAAACAGCGATAAAGATTGAGCTGAAGCGATACAAAATAGAGAAGAAGGCGTCTTTTTCCTCTGGGACGAGTGAAGTCGTCAATGGCACGGCTAATGCCGACATAGATGAAAATGCGATCGCAGCTTTGATCTGCCCCTTAGTCAACCATAAACAAAATGGCCCCATCGCAATTGTAAATGCCAGCCAAAAAAGCAGTCCATGTCCATACCAACTGCCTAAAATAAGCTGCAATGCCATGCCAGCTAAACAACCTAAGGCTGTGCCAATGATCCGTATTTTTGCCATTGCCAGCGAACCAGCTAAGGTCATAGGCGTCAAGATAATAAGTATTGAAGCTTGAGCTGATAAAGAGTCATACAAATCGGCCACTTGAAAAACAATGAAAGCGGCCATTGCAACAACCCAACCCATCGCGACCTGGCTGATATAATCAACATCACTTTTCACTGGCGTAGATGGCATTGTTTGCTCAGTCGATGATTGTGGCTCAGGGAACAACCAATATGCTAAAGCACATACAAAGATATTACTGAATGTCATTACCCACATATTGACGTTGAATTCTTCAATATCGATGAAGTCATAACTGGCAAAATTCAATACGATTGATCCAACCAGAAGCCCCATATATCCGAATAGGTAAGTTTTCTGATTCATCATCGCAATGCAATTAAACAACATCATGATCCCAACAGCAGCAAGCATTAGAGTAGGGTGAAACTGTAAATATTCGACGATAAAGGTTGCTTGAAGTGTGGTCCAAATTGCGGAAAAGCACACCATTAACAAACTAGGTAAATTAAACTTGTCCATTTGTCCTAGAATGAACAACGGCATCATGATGGCAAAGAACCCATACGACCAGCCAAATAGCATGCTTAAAGCCAGCCCGAGAGAGCAACCAAACCAAATTCGTAACGTCTTCATTATTGAACCTAGTATATAAAGTGGAACCAGCTAGCGATGTGGATTTGTGACTGTGCCATTAAACGCCAAACCGTGTTGTTCTTTGGATAAACAACTATCGTCGCGCGCGACCCAACAAAAAGTGCAGAAGGGAGGCTTTCTTGGCTAGTTAAATTTACCCGAGTACGTTGTGCATCACGAACCCAACGGTTGCTTACTTCTACTTTGGTGAGATCTCCATTAGGCGTTTGTTGAGCTGCAGCGACACCGTAATCACGGCTGGCAATATCAAATTCGTACACACTTCCAGGGTAGGCATCGAATGCCACTAAAGCGTCGTAATTTTCATTTACATTGGCCACCGACTTTTCACGAAAGTCAGCCGCAACCCACATTGAGCCTGTCGGCACAAAAGTAAGCAATGGCATATTGCTATTTGCCATCGTGCCAACTTCAAGCTGAAGGTTAGTGACAACGCCATCGCTTGGTGCAATTACATGTGTATTAGTAACGTCTAATTGCGCTTTTTCTAGATGATTTTTGGCGATACGGACAGCCGTGCTTTCACCTTTCTTATCTCCCAATTGAGCCTCAATCACTTTTAAGTTCTGTTGCTCAGCTTTGAGAGTTGCACTTGCGACCTGATTTTGTGCAAAAGCATTGTCAACGGAAGACTGCGAAATCACTTTTTGCCTAGACAGTTTAAGTAAACGATTATATTCACTGTGCGCATTATCAAATGTCGCTTGGGCCCGTGCAATGTTAGCTAATGCACCTTCTCGCTGGGAGTATAACGTTGCCTCTTTCTCATAGGCAGATTGGAGAGACAGTTCAGCCTGGACTAACGCGATCTCATACTTTCGCTCGTCGATGGTAAATAACACATCACCTTTTTTAACCAATTGGTTATTCTCAACCAACACTTGTGTCACTTTTCCAGAGACTTCGGGGGCAACTTGTACTACATATCCTTGCACTCTGCCTTCTGTCGTGAGAGGAGCGTGGCGGTCAGCAATGATAATGTATAAAAATAGAACGATAAACAGGACAATTAGTGTGCGCATCCAATGCCTGAATTTTTGGTCTGCTGTCATTAGAAGTTCCGGATAACAAATAAGGTGAAGAATTATAGAGAAGTTACTCACACTTCAGTAGAATGACATAAGGCACATAAATGAGCTAAAAATAGGACAATGAACGTAAGTTTCGATGATCTCTATCTATTCACACAAACCGTCGTCCACGGTGGGATAAGCGCAGCGGCTGAAGCGAATAACATGCAGCGCTCGAAAGTAAGCCGACGATTACAAGAGCTTGAAAAAGCGATGGGGTTTCAGTTACTTATTCGTACCACGCGAACCATTGAACTCACCGAACATGGCAAGCGTTTATTTGAGCTCGTCGGTCAATCGGTTGAACATATTCAGCAAGGCCTGAATGTGATGCATGAATATCAGCAAGAGCTAAGCGGCAGGGTGCGTTTAGCGACTCCTTCAGCACTAATGAGCTCCGCCGCTTTTAATTCAATCATCACTGAATATACATCTCGATACCCAGAGGTCTCAGTTGAAATAGAAAACCACCAGGAAAGTGTTGACCTGAAACGCCAAGCTTTTGATCTTCAGCTTTTACCCAGCGTGGTAAAAGTGACAGATGACAGTTACGTGCAATTCAGTTTGCTACCGTATCGCAGCCATTTTGTTGCTTCTAGAAAATACTTAGACAGGCACGCACCAATAAAAAGTATCGAGGACCTGCAACAACATAGGCTGTTAACCAATCGATACAACGCCAACTTGCTAGATCTAGAGTTGCACATTGGTCTCAAATCAGACGATTTGAATTTACTGCGTTCAATGGCCATTGCAGGGAACGGAATTGCATTTATTCCACAGGCTCATTCAAAACCAGCGCTGAGTGATGGCTCGCTGATAGAAGTGCTGCCTGAATTTACGCATCCAAAACAACACCTAACTTTGATCTATCCATCTTCGTTGTTTCTGCCAAACAAAGTTAAAGCTTTGATTGAACTGATCAGAGAGAAGTTCAAATAAAACGGCTATGCTTATATAAAACTGTATTTGAATCTCACAAATCCAATAAACTGATCTATATAGCGCTAATAATCATTTTGTTAATCTCTGATTATCAGAATGATTATTAGGTATTTTATGGTAAATTAATTATGTTTAATGTCTGAGGTTATTCGGACAGTGAAGGGGATTATCAATTGTACAATCCACTATCTTATATTAAGATTCATTTAACATAATATACATAATACGCACTTTAATTAGAAGCTTATCAGGGGTGATTTTAACTTAGTTACGCCGTATTTGGCTGTGGCTGCTTTGCACGCTTCGTCGGCTGTCTTGTATGGGCCGTGAACTTCGATGCCATCACAACGGCCACTGGATAAGAACCAGTCATCCACTTTAAAACCATACTGCTGATTCAGTTTTTGTACTGTGTCTTTGGTGACGTTCGACACCATACATGTGGGCTCAGCATCTTGCCCATTCAAGTAGCCGAACAACTGTCCATTAGCTATTTCCTTCTTTGCTAAGCAAACAGCCTGAACCGAAAGCCACTTGATTTATCAACTCGAGTTGGCGGCTTTAGAGACTTGAGACTAACTCTTCTGGAAATGTTTTCTTTATAACATTCACAACTCAGCTTCGGTTTGAGTCAGCTTCAAGCCATCCATTTTAAGCTCTAGTTTTCTAATGTTATTGACTACCAAGTAATAGATACCTATTTGGTAAGCAGTTTGTTCATAGATAACTCTCGATGAGTTTCTTTTATACCAGCCGAAGTTCATCGACCAATTTCTTAGACTTAATGGCCTGGATTACAAATCACATCAGTGACGCCGTCACTAGCGTATGAAGACTATATCATTAGCCTCATAATATGTTGTGGTCCTGCAGCACCGCCTAGGTAAAGCTCTGCAGTATCTTCAAAACCTGCTTTTAGATAGCAACTTTTGGCAATTGGGTTTTTGCAATTAACAGTGAGATAAATACTGGACGTTTTTGGGTAGTATTTTTTTACGTGATGTCTTAGTTGTTCTACTGATTTAGTACCGTATCGTTTTCCTTGGTGGCGGTGATCAATAAAGAATGCTCTAAGACCGACACAATCACTTTCAGCAAAGCCATAACGTTTTGCAAAACCTAAATCCAACAAGAAAAAGCCTACTACTTCATTTTCGTTGAGTATTACATGCGGTTCACACTCTAGTTCCAATCCAGATAGAATTTCTTCTATTGTACCAACGAACTTCAACTGCTCGGATTCTACCTTTAAGCGTTCTACATATTTAAGGTGTCGCTGAGACTCCATTCTTTGTATATTTATCATCTAACAATCCGTTTATTATCCTTATTGAACAGTGGCTTATGGTGTCATAGACATGCTATAAGTCAACTTAAGCTTCGTTGATACGTCGTGTGTAGGTACATTAATTGCTCTATTATATTTAGTTATAGTGCACCACAGGCAAGAAAAAGCACTAAGATGTGCATTTTATTAATTAAGGTGTTGTTAAACCCACTCGACCAGGATGGCTGCTACGAATCTTTTTCAATGCATCTGGCGGCATTTGCACATTGGCAAACCAAAACGGCTTATGCTTTTCAACGAATACATTGCTGCGGTCCAATGTGTCAAACATGGCATAAGTTTGGGCCTGAGCTAAAGCTACTCCAAAATCACTTCTTTGCAGTACAGGGACGTCATTAAGGTCATCTAGCAAGGCACTTTTCAGATGAAGACTATTAGGTCCCCACTCTATTTCCTCTACGACTTTCCGAGTTAAACTCTTTTCCAACCTAGAGATTAACTTTGGCAGAATATTCAGATCTGGGGTTATTTCCGCACACGCGTAGTACTCTTCACGCATGTTGTTTTCACGGTAGGACCTCATCTTATTAATCAGCGCATCTTCGAAAAGCTGTGGAAAATGATTCACTATTGCAAAATAACTGATTGTTCGCAGCACACCTAACAATATCCCTTGCTCTGGATTTTTTACTTTCGCCTCCTCTAGGCGCATCCGGGTGACATTTGCTGTAAGGATCATATGTTGCCAGAGCTTAGGTGCAATGGTCTTAGTTACAGGGTTGTGCCATCGTAAAATGGGCTTAATCATTAAGATAGGAAAAAGCGATTTGCAGTTTTCGATCCCCAAAGTGCCTAACGCAATTGTTGGGTCATTAACACTACGAGACATTTTGCCAATCCGAGCACAAAACTTTTGATCATTAACAAGAGCGATTAAGTTTAAACGGAGTTGATTGTCGTTAGTGGTAAGAACGGAAAACTTACTAAAGCTAATAGAAGGAGAATATGCTGTGCTTAAAAAATACGAGAAATCAGGGAATCGACCAAACAGCTTGATGACTGAGAGATCATTCAAATAACCGGAAATAAATTTCTCAGACTCACTTGCCACTTCTTTTGCAACATTAGTAAGAACTCTTTGCTTTTCTGCTTCGGCCTGTCTTCTTTCTTTTACCTTTTCGCTCTCACACTCTAATAACAAGCGCTGATTCCTAGTGATTCGCTCTTCTTCTTTTAAAATGACACTGTCACAAAACTCATTTTGACGGCTCAATGCACTATCCACGTCAGATTGATCAACAAGATACTTATGGCTAACTAGCCATTTCGCATGACGATCTTTAGTAAGCAATGCGATTTCTCGCGCTAATGCAGTGGCTTCACTGTTATATTTTCTATTGGTAACTAACAAAACGAATAAGACAAATGTCACTATTGATAAAATGATCTATATTTTGTGACGCTATCGCTCAGTTTGCAATATGAATCCGTATGTATTTTTCCGGTTGCTTGTATTTAAATCGCTCTCCCTTCTTTATTGCTTTCTTGCCTACTTTGCATACATAGTGATCGCCAGTACCTCTAACTCGTCTTATCTTCGCCCATTTATCTTGATGAACAAACTCAATATATAAATCACAATAACCAGATGCATCTTGTTTAGATAACTGGCGCTCGATGCGTTTCTTCAGCTTTTTAGCTATTTTGTTATGACTTGAGTCATCAACTGCGATTGCTCCATGGGAAATAAGCAAGGAAAATATAAGTAGAACTCTCATTATTGATACCTCCTGCACCCAGAATATCAAAGGTGCAGGTTTGAGAGTAAACGAATGGATATCGGATAGAGGTATGGAAGGGAAATCAGTAACTAATATGTCTATCAGCCAGACTTTTTTGTGCCTTTAGAACGAAAACCTTGATGAGGAAAAACATTTCGAATGCGCTGCTGTACTTTCTTTGGCACTTGCTTAGAAAAGTGAAGTTTTGTCCCTGTACGTTGTTGATACACTTTAAGCTCGCCATCGAACGGAGTGTGCTCTGCAATATCAGTGACATTGTGTCTGAACGTGGGAGGAAAATGCCCTTTTTCTTTTACAATTTTGCCATCTTCAAATTTCACCTTTAGCACTGGCCTATCTACAGCAACTAGCCAAAAGATGATTGCAGCAGCAATTAATATTACATAGAGCATATGCCTTCCCCTTAATCTAACAGTTTAGATAAGTCTTCTTTTAAATTATTGACTGTCCTACTCGCCTTTTCACTGCGCGATGCTTCTGTTAACAAGTACTCAATCGCATCTGACAAGGTACAACCAAGCTCGTTGGCTCGGTAAGATAACTTTTCCCACACGCGGTAATCTAAATCGATAGATTTCTTCTTCGTGTGGATTTGTTCGGCGTTAAAATGACGCTTGCGCTTTGCCCGAATAGCTTGCTTGAGTTTATTATCTAGCTCTTGGGACATGTGGTTGTCTATCCACTCTAGAACTTGTGTGGGTTGATGCTCAAGTTTGCGTAACTCATTGACAGCAGCATCTGCTTCGCTTGAATCAATGTGTCGAGTGATTGACTCACCGGCTTTCCATTTATTGATGAGGTAATTCCATTTCCAACCACATTCTAAGTTTTCAAGCTGTTGATATTTCATTAATTCACAGTTTCCGTTAACTTGTTAGGTGACAGCGTAACTCTATCCTCTATGAGTTACAATCCCTATTGTAATCGAAAGTCGATCAAGATCATTAGAATAAATTATCGGTATCTCGCACTTACCTTTTTCTATATACTTTCACCCAATTTTCCATCTATGAACCAAATCAATGAATCAAGAAAGCTGGTGCTCAGTAACGCCACAATATTCACAGTACGATGAGGCTATCAAACGTTTCTCGTCACTAGAACACGTTGATTTTATCGGCATCCAGCCACGATTAAGGCAATCTTTAAATACGTTTACATCACTACAAGGTTTCACGAGAGCTCTGATTATCAACTCGATTGATAATGCTTTCTATCGTAACCTAATCAAACGTTCTCTAGAGCAAGCTGACTCACATAAATGTGTGCATGTTACCGAATCTCTTACATCCCAGAGTTTACTCGGTTCATACATGTGTAACGAAAATGGTGATATAACGACGTTTAATGAGGGACTGCTACATAAAGCCGACAACGGTTATTTGATTATTCCAACCAACTTAATTTTGGCAAACCCAGTAAGTTGGCAAGCTCTAAAAACAGTTTTACTTGGCCAAGAATGTAGCCCTGTCAACGTAAACCCACAAAGATTAGCCAAACACGAGCCAAGTCAGTCTTTTGATGTGAAAGTCATTATTGTGGGTGATCGTGACCAAATATCTGATCTTGAATGCATTGAACCAGAGCTGTACAACGGCTTAGCGCTTTATACAGAAGTGGAAAATGAGCTGGCCTTGGATGCCTCTAGCATCGAAAGCTATTTAGGCTACCTAGCTTGGATAATCAATAGCTATTCAATCCCTGAGTTAACATTTGATGCCATTCATCGAGTGATGGCTGCTGGTGCTCGTTATACTGAAGATCAGGACTACATGCCTATTGAAACTCTATGGTACCTGTCTCTTTTCCAAGAAGCTTGCTTACACACTGATGGAAAGAACCTTACATCAGATAGTATTGAGAATGCGGTCGCCAATAAATACCAACGAGAATCGTATTTATCTGAACGAGCGCTGGCAGACATTACAGAAGGACAAGTTGTCATCGAAACTCGTGGTGAGTGTATTGGACAGGTAAACGGTTTAACTGTGATTGATGTACCAGGCCACCCTATGTCTTATGGTGAACCAGCTCGAATCTCGTGCGTGATTCACTTTGGAGATGGTGATATCTCGGATGTAGAACGAAAAGCTGAGCTTGGTGGTAACCTACATGCTAAAGGCATGATGATCATGCAAGCATTCGTCAGCAGTGCTTTACAACTAGACGAACCTTTACCCTATTCAGCATCCGTTGTTTTTGAGCAATCTTATTGTGAAGTAGATGGGGATAGCGCGACTCTAGCCGAGCTTTGTTCGTTTGTTAGCGCGCTGTCTGAGTACCCTATTAATCAACAAGTCGCGGTCACAGGTGCGGTTGACCAGTTTGGCCGAGTACAGGCCGTTGGTGGTCTTAACGAAAAAATAGAAAGCTTCTACCACGTATGCCAACATCAAGGATTAACTGGTAAACAAGGCGTCATTTTACCAAAAACAAACTTAAAACATCTTGCGTTAAACAAAGACGTTGTCGAGAGTATAAAGAACAATGAATTTCATATTTGGTCTGTCTCTACAGTTGACGAAGCTATCCCTCTTATTATGGGCAAACCTTTCCGAGGCGATGATAAAGAAAGCGTTATTAGCAAGATTGCCCAACGTATTGAAAACTTTGAAAGACATGAACAGCCACCAGGAATTGTGGAACGCATCAAAAACTGGTTTTCTTAACGCGATAAAAGCGAATAATATTACTGGTTGGAGTTGTTTAGCGTACACCTGTTCACTAACATGCGCCTATCAAAAATCGGAGTAATTGATAATGCAAAACAAACGTGATTCTTATAACCGCGAAGATCTTCTAGCTTCAAGCCTAGGTGAGTTATTTGGTGCTGGTTACCCTCAACTTCCAGCTCCTAACATGCTTATGATGGATCGCATCGCTAAGATGTCTGAAACTGAAGGTGACTTTGGCAAAGGTCTTATTTTAGCGGAGCTAGATATTACTCCTGACCTATGGTTCTTCGACTGCCACTTCCCAGGTGACCCTGTAATGCCAGGCTGTCTTGGTCTTGATGCAATGTGGCAGCTTGTTGGTTTCTTCCTAGGCTGGGTTGGCGGTAAAGGTAAAGGCCGTGCTCTTGGTGTAGGTGAAGTTAAGTTTACGGGTCAAATCCTACCAACAGCTAAAAAAGTAACATATGAAATTCATATGAAGCGCGTAGTGAACCGTAAGCTAGTTATGGGCCTTGCAGATGGTCGTGTGCTAGTTGATGGTAAAGAAATCTATGTAGCGAAAGACCTAAAAGTTGGCCTTTTCCAAGATACTTCTGCATTCTAAGTGCTTTAGTTTTTAAAACGACTCTCAGGAGTCGTTTTTTTAGCTCACACTTATTTAGTTATAGTGCATTAAGTAATAACTAAAAAGCCCCTTTCGGGGCTTAGTTCCTACTGTATGTGGATTAAATCGTTATTTGTAGAGACCAGAGTGTTTGTCTTCCCTGGCATCGCGCCAACCACCAAGCCAATAGGATCGAGCGTCCATCTGTTGATATGGACATGCCTCCATAGAACGGCCATTTAGACCTGCTTTATAACCTTGAGATTGCGCTCTTTCCAGGCGGTCACGCTTTTGTCTCTTCATAGTGTCGTCCTCATACAAAAAAGTGTTTCTAACGTACTACTATTAAATTTATGTGGAGCTTTTGTGACTCCACAATTAAGAATCGATCAAAATTACGCTGATCTCAAGGTATAAAAAAAGCACAGGTACAAAAATGTGAACCTGTGCTTCTGATGAAAATTTATTCTATTTTCTACGGAACCCGATAAGACCTAGCAGTGTCAAAGCCCACAGTCCAAATGAAGCACCTTGGCGTTCAATGCTTTCCTTCTTGCGCGGACGCTCGGAAATATCGCTCGCAGATGCGCCATTCACTGGCACAAGCTTAACCGCAACTTTCGAAGCACCAGATGCACAACTTGCGTCGATATCTGAATTATCGAATCCACCAGCACAGTAATAAGCCGTACCTGCAATCACACCGGCATCATTAATATCTTGAGCATCAACGATTCGGTAAGCGTTGTTTGCTGCAATACCATTTGTTAAGTCATCAAGATACCAACCGCGGTTATTGAAAATTGACGCATTTGGTGAATTTTCAATTGGGGCCACAAATGCTCGTTTTGCTCTAGGCTTACCGCCATTACTTTCGCTATGTCTTTCGTAGTCGATTTGACCAACGACGACATTATGGTTGTTGATTGCCCCTGCTTTTCCGTTAGCGCTTGAGAAGAAAATATCCCCTGCAAAGCTCTTAGAGCTCGGTGACGCAACATTCGGTACATAAAACAAACTATTAGAATAGGCATTCCCATTTGGCACTTTGTACTTAGCAGTACCGATAGCAATACCAGAGTCGTTTACAGACGTCAGAACAGAGTTAAGGTACTTGTCTTCATCGTTGTAAACGCCGATTAGCTTTTCCGTTATCGTGCCAATGCTAGCACCCATGTCACTAAGCTCTATTTCCCAAACTGCGGCAACAGGAGTCTCGTTACTACTCGCGTTATACCCCACAGCATAGACAGTGCCGTTTACATCAGCGATATCGCGTGCGCTGCCCTGTGGAATAGAACGGCCACTTACCACTCCCTCCGTTTTAATCAGGACGGGCTCTGCCGCTGTACCATTCCAAACTGCTGCCTGGGAACGAAAGTCAGAGGCATTACTGGTACTAAAGGAAACGCTTCCTACATACAGGTCATTGTGCTTGGCAAACACTTTACTCTGCACACCTGTTCCCTTCTTAAGAACTGTAGTGCCTACGTAAGCTTCAGAGCGGTTCTTCAAGCTGTCTTTGTAATAAGTACCAAGCGCTTCTCCATTCTCATCAATTTGATTAATGATTACGTTATCTTCAGCACCTTGGACATCAGTACCTTCAACAAACGCGAGAGAGTTGTTTACACTTCCTTCTTTGGCATAACCATCATAATACTGATGATCGGCCCACTTCTCACAAAGCGTATTTGAATAACCAAGGTAACGATCACAATAGTTTTCAAACCCTGAACGACCATCATCTAGATAGTCATAACCGTATTCCATCAGGAATGGCGATTCATTACGGTAATCAAACCCTTCTGGATTTACTTTTTGCTCGAAGGCAATCTTATAATCTGCTTCAGCACAATCTGTACTGAAACAACTTGTAGCACCTGTTGCTGGAGATATAGCTGTACCAAAAGTCTCACTATCCCCAACGGTTGGTTCATTGTGATAAACATTATAAAGAGCTGCACTGGCACTAAATGACGCAGCAACGGTTGCTGCTACCACTGAAAACTTAAAAATTTTACTACTCATTAGACGTTAACTTTCCTGTTGCATTGCTTCTAGCTCTTCCCAGCGCTCAAAAGCAACTTCAAGCTCCTGCTCAGTCGCAGTTAGCTTATCTAAAATAGGTTGGGTCTGCTCCACAGGCTTTGAGAAAAACTCTGGGTTATTCACTTGTTCTTGCAAGCTTTCAATCTCAGATTCAAGCTCTTCAAGTTTCGCTGGAAGCGATTCTAACTCGCGTAGAAGTTTATAAGATAACTTCTTAGCTTTGCTCTTCGCTGGCGCAGCTTGAGGCGTTTCCGCAACCTGAGGTTTAGCCTTTACGGGTTGAGCAACTTCACGAGATTTATGAACCTGCGTCCGTTGATGCTGGGCATCATGATATCCGCCAACAAACTCTTCAATAACGCCATCACCTTCAAAGATCCAGCTTGTCGTTACTGTATTATCGACAAACTCACGGTCGTGACTTACCAGTAAAAGCGTTCCCTGATAGTTGGCAAGCAAATCTTCCAAAAGTTCCAATGTTTCGATATCTAAATCGTTCGTTGGTTCATCAAGAACCAGTAGATTATTGGCTTTCAAGAAAATGCGCGCCAAGAGTAATCGGTTTTTCTCACCGCCAGAAAGCGCTTTTACAGGTGTACGAGCTCGTTTAGGTGCAAACAGGAAATCTTGCAAGTAACTCAATGCATGACGTTGTCTACCGCCAACCATGACTTCCTGCTTACCATCAGCAAGGTTATCAATGACCGATTTTTCAGGATCCAAAATCTCACGATATTGATCGAAATATGCGACTTCTAATTTAGTACCACAGTGCAACTTACCACTTTGTGGCTGCAGTTCATCAAGCAACAATTTCAACAACGTACTCTTACCGCAGCCATTTGGACCAATCAATGCGATACGGTCTCCACGCATGATATTGAAAGAGAAATCTTTAACGATAGGTTTGTTGTCGATACTGTAGTTAATACCCTTCGCTTCAAAGACAATTTTGCCCGAGCGTGACGCATCATCAATTTGAATATTGGCTTTGCCCTGCACTTCACGGCGGCTTTGTCTTTCTTCACGTAGTTTTTTGAGTGCGCGAACTCGACCTTCGTTTCTTGTGCGGCGAGCCTTGATACCCTGACGAATCCAAACCTCTTCTTGCGCAAGCTTTTTATCAAACTCTGCATTTTGCATTTCTTCGACGCGAAGCATTTCTTCTTTATCGACAAGGTAGTTGTCGTAATTGCCCGGAAACGACGCCAGTTTACCTCTATCTAGGTCGACAATACGCGTCGCCATTGATTTAATAAACGCACGGTCGTGAGAAATAAAGATAATGGAGCCGCGGAAGTCTTTAAGGAAGTTTTCTAACCATTCGATGGTAGTAACGTCCAAATGGTTGGTAGGCTCGTCTAGTAGTAGTACATCCGGATCGCGAACCAAAGCACGAGCCAGTGCAGCCTTACGTTGCCAGCCACCAGAAAGCTCCGTCAGTTTTGTGTGGCCATCAAGCTTTAGCGCTGCCAATACATTCTGAATTCTATCTTCAAAGCGCCAAGCACCTGAATGCTCTAGTTGCTCTTGGATACGAGCTAGCTTGTTAATGTTTTTCTCTGAAGGGTCAACCGCAATAAGATCTAACTGATCTTGGTAGATCTTAAGTTGATGTCCCACTTCCGCTAGGCCGCCCGAAACGTAATCAAACACCGTACCTTCTTGATTACGTGGTGGGTCTTGCTCTAAACGAGAAACAACAACGTCTTGGGTAACCG
This sequence comes from Vibrio nereis NBRC 15637, assembly GCF_001591105.1. Lineage (GTDB taxonomy): Bacteria > Pseudomonadota > Gammaproteobacteria > Enterobacterales > Vibrionaceae > Vibrio > Vibrio nereis. Next base: position 602,903 of record NZ_BCUD01000001.1, read on the forward strand.
TTAGTTTACCGTCATCCAGTTGTACCTCACCTGCGAGAACTTTCATTAGAGTTGATTTGCCAGCACCATTACGGCCAACAAGACACACTCGCTCATTTTCTTGTAGAGCAAAATCTGCGTTGTCTAGTAATGGGTGATCACCGTATGCCAGCAATCCGTTATTGATGGTAAGTAATGCCATTGTCGTTTAACCAATGTTGTAATTCTTGTAAATCAAAAGGCCAGTTAATTTCATTTCCTTGAAAATTAAGCACCGGAATAGTGACGCCGTAACGAGAAAAGAGTTCGTCATCGAAAGCAATATCAACAATATCTACTTTTTCGGCAATTCCAGCTTGCTGGCAGAGTTCAAATGCCATCTCGCAAAGATGGCACCCTTCTGTACTGTATAAAGTGATCACGTAAACCTACTTAATCCTTGTGGGTGACGATCCAACAATTATGAATGTGCTTATTGCGAGCAAAATCCATAGGCAGCGTCTGATGAGAGATATTACGAGCCACTAAACCAATTTCAGCCAACTTCTCTTCATCCATCTTGAAATGGCGCTTATTGTTTGAGAACACAATCGTGCCGCCTTCGCGTAATAGACGCTTCAAGTTAGCCATCAACTGGATATGATCGCGCTGAACATCAAATGATTGTTCCATTCGCTTGGAATTAGAAAATGTCGGCGGATCGATAAAAATCAGATCAAAATGAGCCGTCGAGTTTTCAAGCCACTGTAAGCAGTCAGCGTGTTCAAAGCGGTGCTGACGACCCACTTGGCCATTGAGCTTCATGTTCTCTTTCGCCCACTCTAAGTAGGTTTTTGACATATCGACAGTTGTTGTTGATTTAGCGCCACCACATGCTGCATGAACAGTTGCAGAGCCTGTGTAAGCAAATAGATTCAAGAAATCTTTACCTTGCGCCATTTCGCCAAGTTTACGGCGAGTCAGCTTATGGTCTAAGAACAAGCCAGTATCTAGGTAATCATGTAAGTTAACAAGCAGCTTTACGCCATACTCATTCACTTCCATGGTTTCTGACTCTTGAGACAGTTTCTGGTACTGAGAACGGCCCTTTTGCTTTTCTCGCACTTTAAGTACGACCTTATTCGCATCAGTGCCCGTTACCTGGATAGCAGCGCGAATGATATCTGTTAGTCGGCGTTTGGCTTTCTCTTCCGGAATGTCTTTCGGTGCCGCGTATTCTTGAATCACAAGGTGATCAAGGTATACATCAATAGCCACGTTATATTCTGGTAAGTCAGCGTCGTAGATTCGGTAACAGTCTAGCTTCTCTTTACGTGCCCATTTGCCAATTTTAGCAATGTTCTTTTTAAGGCGATTCGAAAAATCTGGTGCAATAAGCGACTGAGTGACAGCGTCACCTGAAGCTTCAACAGCGCGCTCAGAAATAGAGTAGTTCTTCTGGTGACACATCAACGCACCGTTACTAAGCTTGAATTGCTTATCTGCACGCATGCGAAGACAGCTTAATAACTCATCCGAACTTGAGAAAATAGACGCGTGGCAACCACCAAACTGAGCTTTAATTTGAGCACCGAACGCTGTGTATAGTGCGATTAGGCCCGGATGAGTTCCAAGACGTTCACCATACGGCGGGTTACACACAATGACGCCATTCTCGAATTCAGCTGGGCGTGTAACCTGTGCGGCATCACCTTCGTTAAATTCAATCAGGTCTTGAACACCCGCGCGGCGTGCGTTGTCTTTTGCTGTCTGCAGTACACGTGCATCATTATCAAAGCCATAAAACTTAGCGACAACTTTTTTGACACCACGTCTTGCCTGAACTGCAGCTTCTGATTTGATCTCCGCCCACAGTTCTGGTTCAAAATCTTCAAGAGACTCAAAGCCCCACTTCTTGCGGTTTACGCCAGGAGCCATGTTCGCAGCCATCATCGCCGCTTCAATCAGCAGCGTACCCGAACCACACATTGGGTCTAGCAATGGTTTTGTTTCATCCCAGCCACTGCGCAAAATGATTGCCGCTGCTAATGTCTCACGTAAAGGCGCTTTACCTGATTCAGGACGGTAGCCACGTTGGTGCAAACCGCCACCAACCATATCAACACCGAGAATCGCTTTATCTTTGTGTAATCGAACGTGAATTCGCAGATCAGCATGATCTTTACTGATCGACGGGCGTGGAAGGTTTTTCTTGTTAAAGCAATCGACTACTGCATCTTTTACCTTCATCGCGCCGTATTGGCTGTTGCGAATTTCTCGGTTTGTACCTTTAAAATCAACAACAAACTTTTTCGAACTATGGAACTGGTTAACCCAATTCACCGCTGAAGTCGCTAGGTACAGATCCATATCGTCGTTACATGTGAACTCTGAAAGTACGCGGATGAAACGCGAAGCTAGCCGGCTCCACAAACAGCAACGGTAAATTTGCTCGTTCGACGCTTTAAAACGTACCCCTGCTTGTACTGGTTTCGCGTTATTGATCCCTAGCTTTGTTAGCTCTTCAACTAACAGGTTCTCCAAACCATTGGAAGTAACCGCAAGATATTGATGCATAGTGAACTTTATATTCTTTAAAAAATGACCCCTCATTATACCCGACATCGCATCAAATCCGTTAATCCAATAAACAGCTATGCCGCCAAGTACGTATTAACTGAGTAATTTTTACTCTTTTAACTTAGCCGTTACTGAGTTTCACACCTCCGTCGTGTCCTTTTCCTATGGCTACCAATTTAAAGGACCAAACGGTAAGTGAATACTTATTCCGACCAAAATTGGACTACACCAGGATGCATTTTTGATGAAATTAAATTACACATTTTACTTAAATGGGGAATTGTTAGGGATAATTTGTGATTAAGAGAGCTTAAATAAGGAAAATTGACGGCCGCTAAATGAGCAAATACTGTACACATATCACAGTGTTTTATGATTTATAGACAGTGCGGCTCACCTAACGTAATAAATCGCAGGCAAAAAAAATCGGCCTTGCGACCGATGGGAAATGATAAAAGGAACGAAACTTTAGCCAGCCATTGCTACGTGCTGGCTCTGAACTTGGTATTTGATGAGTAGCATTCGATCATGCATGACTTTAATGGCCTGCCCAAATTCAAGCGATTTAGAACCACTTAACTGAAACGCTTCAAGTGAGACTGATGCGCATAAGCTGGCACACTCCCCGACTTCGAGCACTATAAAAGTGCCACTATTGCTGGAAGCACTGAGTTGCACAAAGTCCCCTTCCTCGAAAGAACTTTCTCCATCGGATAAGGAGTCAAAGAACCAGCTTTTAGGTTGAACAGGCTTATGGAAGCGTTTTGCAGCAACACAATAGAGTGCTAGCTCTGCTTGGCGAGGCTCTGAAAGCTCTAAATGCGCTATCTGCTCTTTATAGGTTTGGAAGGCAGATGCATCATCAACTGAAAATTCATTGATACCGAAAGCACAATCTACAACTAATTTACGAGAAAGGTTGGTCTTAAATATCATGCTATCGCCAAGGTCTAGCATCAAGTGCTCTTCCTTGTCGTCATAATACCAAGTCCATTTATCACTGGGTTTAAGCATTGTTCCAATCTCTGATTTAAGTTGTGAATCAAGGTAAACGCTTAATTACCTTTCTAAGCAATATTGAAAATTCTATAAGCTCTTAAACGAAAAAAAAGAGGAAATGAAAATTCACTTCCTCTTAATTAAAACCAAATTTATCAGATTATTTTTCCAGTGACAATGTCACGGCAATCAGTAACTTAAAATAAGTTTAGTGATTATAGGTTTTTTACAATTTTGCCAACCAAAGCTGGGCCATGGTAAATAAAGCCAGAGTACACCTGAACCAATTTAGCACCGGCCATCAATTTCTCTTTTGCCGCCACATATGAATCAATACCACCTACTCCGATTACCGGGATTTTGTCACCAAGCTCTTCATGAAGTCGACGTACAACTTCTGTACTACGCGACTGAACTGGGCGTCCACTTAAGCCACCAGCTTCATTAGCGTGCTTCATACCTTCAACCATGGAGCGATCCAGTGTTGTATTTGTTGCTATAACACCATCGATATTATTTTTGATCAAAGACTCACAAATTTGAGTAATCTCATCATCACTTAGATCCGGTGCAATCTTTAGAGCAAGCGGAACATACTTGTTGTACTTCTCGGCAAGCTCAGATTGTTTTTCTTTCAACTCGGCTAGCAGTTCGTCGAGTGCTTCACCATACTGAAGCGAGCGGAGCCCCGGTGTGTTTGGAGAAGAGATATTTACCGCAATATAACCCGCGTATTCGTATACCTTTTCCATACAGATCAAGTAGTCTTCTGCGCCCTTTTCAATTGGAGTATCTTTATTTTTGCCAATGTTGATACCAAGGATGCAATCGAACTTTGCTTTTTTTACATTTTCAACTAGGTTGTCAACACCTAGGTTGTTAAAGCCCATTCGGTTAATAATACCCTCAGCTTCGACCAGTCGGAAAAGCCTAGGTTTATCATTGCCTGGTTGAGGACGCGGCGTAACCGTTCCTACTTCGACAAAACCAAATCCCATTGCATCAAATGCTTCAATACACTCGCCGTTCTTATCCAAGCCTGCCGCTAGGCCAACTGGGTTGCGAAATGTAAGGCCCATACATTCTACAGGGCGATTTGGAAGTTGCTGTCGATAGAAGAGATCAAGAGGAGTGCCGTTAAAGCGCTTGAAATTTTGAATTGCGAGATCATGTGCCTTTTCGGCATCAAGTTGGAAAAAGCCAGTTCTGGCTATACGGTAAAGCATCGTGCCTCCGATAGAAAAAAGCCCCGTTTAAACGGGGCTGTATTATTAAATGTTTTGCTGAATAATTCAATTAATTATGAGTGTTTACGACTCCACAGCAGAACAATTCAGGTTCAACAGCATCAATTCGCGTAATGCAACGGAGAACTTAGCAAATTCGTGAACTGAGCCCACTTTGAATTCGTTAAGAATATTTTCCCAACGCTGCAGTGAGACTTCATTCGCACTAACCCATTCATCCAGTGCTTTTATCACATCAAGATCTTCTGGAGCACACCCGCAGCTCAACACCTGTCCTGTAAGCTGACGTTGCTGCCAATCCAAATCTTCACGGAAAGCCGCTCTCGCAAGAGCTTGCCAATTGTTATCCACCGCTTGGTTGTTGATTTGTTTCAAGAACCAATGAAGTGATAAACGATCACCTAAGTTGAAGTATAGCTTAGCGCTTTGCTCAATTGACTTGCCTTTCTCACGAGATACTGTAGATATATCCAGTACTGAATATAGGCTAGACAGACGTGCAACGTAATTAGCCAGTTCTGCACTGATACCTTGCTCAATCCATGCTTTCGCCATCTCGTTATGCTCTTCTACCTCTGAAGGTACAAGCATGTCATCAAGATTCGCTTTGATCGTCGCAACATCCGCTTGGTAAAGTTCAATCAATGCATTAACTGAGTTCTTACCTGTACGGTTGCGTAGTAGCCAACGAGATAAACGACGTAGCGTACGACGTACATGGAACATCATGTCGTATTGCGCTTGAGTTGACGCGTCATTATCGAGCTCACGCAGTTGTTCAAACACCTGTCCTAAGCTGAAAATTTCTCGGGCCGCAGTATAAGCGTTAGCAATATCGATAACTGATGCACCCGTTTCCTCTTGTAGGCGAGTGACAAAGTTACAACCCATCTCGTTAACCATTTGGTTCGCCAATGCCGTCGCGATAATCTCAACACGTAGCGGATGATTAACCATCTGCTGTTTGTAGTTACGGCGTAACTCTGTTGGGAAGTAACGAACAAGTTGGTTAGCATGGAACTCATCGTTCGCAATCTCTGCTTGCGCAAGATCTTCTTTCAGTACCATTTTCGCGTAAGCAACTAAGACTGAAAGCTCTGGACGAGTGAGCGCTAAACCTTGTTTTTCACGCTCTAGAAGCGTTTCATCATCAGGAATGTACTCCAATGCGCGATCTAGGTGGCCTGACTTCTCCATCGCATGGATAAAGCGAATGTTCTCTTTAACCAATGATGTGCCCTGTTGCTCTGTTACTGAGATAGACTCAGACTGACAGTAAGCATCATCCAGTACGATCTCGCCAACTTCATCTTCCATCGACTCTAGGATCTGGTTACGCTGCTTGATCGTAAGATCACCGTTAGCAACCAGACCATTCAGGAAGATCTTAATGTTGACTTCATTATCTGAACAGTCAACACCACCTACGTTATCAACGAAATCGGTATTCACACGACCGCCAGTTAGCGCGTATTCAATACGACCAAGCTGAGTCATACCAAGGTTACCACCTTCGCCAACGACTTTTGCACGTAAGTCACGACCATCGATACGTAGCACGTCATTCGCACGATCGCCTACATCGGTATGCGTTTCATTTGATGACTTAACGTAGGTACCGATACCACCGTTCCAAAGAAGATCCACTTTCATTTTTAGGATCATCTTGATCAGATCATTTGGTGCCACAGACGCTTTCTTCGTGCCCAGCATCTTCTGGATTTCTGGTGTCAGTTTGATCGATTTAGCTCGACGAGAGAAAACACCACCACCCTGAGAAATTAGCTCTGGGTTGTAATCTTCCCAGCTTGAACGAGGAAGATTAAATAGACGATTGCGCTCTTCCCAACCCGTCGCGGAATCTGGATTCGGGTCGATAAAGATGTGCATGTGGTTAAACGCAGCTTGCAGACGAATATGTTTCGATAGCAGCATGCCGTTACCAAATACGTCACCTGCCATATCACCGACACCGATTGCCGTAAAATCGGTTGTTTGACAGTTGATACCCATTTCGCGGAAGTGACGCTTAACAGACTCCCAGCCACCTTTGGCTGTGATACCCATCGCTTTGTGGTCATAACCGTTAGAACCACCCGATGCAAACGCATCACCTAGCCAGAAGTTGTACTCTTCTGATACAGAGTTCGCTAAGTCAGAGAATGTTGCTGTCCCTTTATCAGCTGCAACAACCAAGTATGGATCGTCTTCATCATGGCGAACAACGCTCTTCGGTGGAATCACTTCACCTTCGATAATGTTGTCTGATACATCCAACAATGCGCGGATGAAACGTTTGTAACAACGTTTGCCTTCAGCAAAGATCTCATCTCGACCACTGAGCGTATGCTGGCGTTTACATACGAAACCACCTTTTGCACCCACAGGAACAATTACAGTGTTCTTCACTTGCTGCGCTTTCACTAGGCCAAGTACTTCTGTACGGAAGTCTTCTTGACGGTCAGACCAACGTAGACCACCGCGTGCGACCTTACCACCACGTAGGTGTACACCTTCAATATCTGGTGCATACACGAAAATCTCGAATGCAGGCACTGGCTGCGGGATCTCTGGGATATCACTTGGCTTAAGCTTCAGAGACAACCAAGGTTTCGGCTGTTTGTTTTCATCTAGCTGATAGTAGTTAGTACGAAGCGTTGCCGTAATCATTTCCATGTAACGACGAATGATACGGTCATCATCTAAGCTTTCTACATGATCGAGCTGCTCAGTGATGTTTTTGAGCAGATCGCTTTGCCCTTTTTGGCTTCCTTTGAACTTAGGATCGAAACGCTTAACGAACAATTCCACCAGCCCTTTAGCCAGATCTGGATAGTGGCTTAGCGTATCTTCAATGTACTGTTGACTGAATGGGAAACCCACTTGACGCATGTAGCGCGCATAAGCACGTAAGATAGAAATCTCGCGGCCTGTCAGAGAAGCCCCAAGAAGCAGACGGTTGAAACCATCGCTGTCTAACTCACCAGCCCAGATTGCAGCAAATGCTTGCTGGAAACGATCACGTGCTTCGCGAAGATCGACGGTCTTATCGCTCTTATGAAGCATTGAGAAATCAAGGATCCAGTATATTTGACCATTCGCTTTACGTACTTCGTATGGAGATTCTCCAATAACGCGTAGACCAAGGTTTTCCAACATTGGCATCACGTCTGATAGATGAATTGGTTCATCACGATGGTACAGTTTTAAACGCACCGCTTTTGAATCAGCACCAAGCTCTTGAGGACGGTAGAAAAGCATCCCCAGTTTGTTGTCATCACTAAGCGCTTCTAGACGCTGAATATCATCAACGGCAGAACCCGGCATGACGTCTTCTTTGTATGAGCGTGGGAAGGCGCGTAGGTATTCTTTTGATAAAGGTAGACCTTTACTTTCACCAAAGTTCGCTACGATCGCATCAGACAGGCGATCATCCCAAGTTGAAGATGCTTCCATTAGGTTTTGCTCAATCGTTTTAACGTCTACGTCGATATTGTTGTTATCAACGCGAACAATATAGTGTGTTCTAGCTAGTGGACTTTCAGAGAAGTAGGTCGTGAATTCGACTTCTTTATCACAACCAAAGTACTGTTTTAGAATGCGCTGAGTTTGACGGCGCAGTTCTGTGTTGTAACGATCTTTTGTTACATACACCATGCAGCTGAAGAAACGGCCAAAAGGATCGCGACGCACAAACAAGCGCAGTAGATCGCGATCTTGCATTTGTACGACACCCATACCAACTTCAAGCAATTCTTCTTCGTTCGCTTGAAGCAGCTCATCTCTTGGGTAGTTTTCTAGAATATTGTGCAGGGCTTTGAAAGAGTATGACCCTTCACGGTAGCCACTTGCCTTCAGAATACGTTCTACTTTTTCGCGGATCAGTGGGATTCCAGCAACACTCTGGTTATAAACCGCAGACGTGTACAAGCCTGTAAAACGGTGTTCACCGATGACCTTGCCTTGCTCGTCAAACTTCTTAATACCGATATAGTCAGTGTAAGCTGGGCGATGAATACGTGAAGGTACGTTACCTTTAGTCATATTCAGTAGGAAAGGCTTTGTCGCTTCCAAACGCGCTGAGTCTGGGAAGTCAGATAACTTCACAGTACGAACACGTGACGGCTCTGCAAATAGACCCAAACCTTCACCCGCTGTTGGGCGAAGTTCCGTGTCGCCTTCAACAGACACCAAGTCGTACTCTTTGTAACCCATGAAGGTAAAGTTATGATCACCTAACCAACGTAGGAAGTTAAGCACTTCGTCAAAACGATCACGTTCGATCTCGATTTTGCCTTGCAAGGCTTCAACTTGGTTGGTGACTTCTTCAAGTTTTTTCACCATTGGCTGCCAATCTTTCACAACCAAATCCGTATCTTTCAGAATGCTAAGCAACTCTTCTTTTAGCGAATTCATCGCTGCTTTGTCGCTTAAACGATCCACTTCGATATGGAACAGGGATTGAAGTTTACCTTCACCTTGGTTAATGCCAGCAATCTCGCCTTCAGAATTACGCGCTATTTGAGTTGGACCATGAAGCATCAAATGCGATGCAAGGTCTAAACGGCTTAGAGCCATCTTGATTGAGTCAACCAGGAACGGACCGTCAGGAATGACTATCTCAACAATAGTGTGTGTGGACTGCCAACCTTGACGGCTAACAGTTGGATTAAAGACGCGAACAGAAACTTCATCTGCACTTTTCTCGCTAATATGATGCCAAAGGCTGACTACAGCACCATACAGATCAGATTCGTTACGTTCGATTAAGTCGTCTTGAGAGATATTGCTAAATAAATGCTGAGCAAGTTGAGTGACTAAGGGTTGGTGAGCAAGCTCGAGTTTGTCTTGAATAAGCTTATACACTTTTTCAAGAAGAACCGGCATTAGTGTTTCACGCGCGGTCATATTCACACTCCACTATTAGAATATTATGTATTTGTAGGGGTTTAGGTAAGCATAGTGCTTAACTGATGTAATGCAGAGCCATTGTAAAAGCTTTATTGATAAATGGTTAATGCTTTTCATGGCGCGGGAGGTGAAATGTTTGAGAATGTGATTGAGGTTCTATTTAAACTTCTAGAAAATGCCTTTCTCACAGAACTTCTAACTTAACAAATTTGTTACTTTGGTCAGTTGTTAAGCGAAAACGCCCTTTTACACCCAGTTGACTAAGAAATGGCCTAAATCTGGCCGCAGGCAACTGAAGACGCAAGCCATTATCTGTAACGACAACAACATTACTTGCAGCTCCTCCGTAGTGAGAAAGAAAGGTGTTGTAAGAGATATTGAGTGAAAAATAGTAATGATTCATCTGTATTGTTCAAAAATGTAGCGTTTTTAACGACCAGATAAAAATACTGTTTATTTATACAGTTCTTTTATCTTTCAGTATTATATGAGTATTTATACCAATTCTGTCCATCAGTTAACCATAGATTTCAGACAAAAAAAAAGCACCCGAAGGTGCTATTTTGATTTGAGTTTTAAAGTAATTAAGCTTCGAGTGCTTTGGTCACTTTCTCAAACAGATCTTTAGCCAAGTTATCCATAGACTTCAGCGCTTCTAGTTCCGCTTTGATCAAGGCCTGACGCTCTTCATCAAATTTACGGAATTTCAGCAATGGGTCGATGAGACGCGAAGCGACCTGTGGGTTACTTGTGTTCAGCTCACGCAAAATTTCACCCGCAAACTTGTAACCTTCTCCTGACTTACTGTGGAAACGCACAGGGTTCATATTCAGGAATGAGCCAATTAAGCTACGTGTACGGTTCGGGTTCTTCAAGCTGAATGCTTCGTGATCCATCGTTTGCTTGATCACCTCTAACGCATTCTCTGCTGGGTTTGTACCTTGGAGAGCAAACCACTTGTCCATCACCAGACCATCGTGTTTCCACTTATTGCTGTAGTCAGACATTAAAGCTTCTCGACACGGCAACTGAGCACTATTTGCCGCACTCATTGCTGCGATAGTGTCAGTCATATTATTCGCGTTTGCGTACTGCTTCTCTGCCAATTCATTACCAAGCTCTGTATGGGCAAGGAACGCCAGTGCCGTGTTGCGTAAAGAACGCTTACCAATCGCTGCATGCTCTACCGTGTATTCTGCTTGGTTTAGGCTATGGTATAACGCGCTCAGTTCATCGCTCAGTGCATTAGCCAGCTGAACTTTGATTGCTTTCAGCACGGTTGCCACAGCATCAACATCAACTTGCTTGTACCAGCCAGAGACTTCGTTGTGGCTTGGTAGTGCCATCATTTCTGCGATAAAAGCAGGTTCTAGCGTATCTGAAAGTAAAACACCACGGAATGCATCGACAACGGCTTCAGGTAGTTCAACCTCACCGCCATTTTGAACAGAAGTAACGTTACTACGGATGTACTTAGCCAGTAGCATTTGACCAGCATCCCAACGTGCGAATTCATTACGGGCATTAACCATAAGGAACACAAGCTCTTCATCGCTGTAATCGTATTCTAGGATCACGGGAGCTGAGAATTCACGCAATAATGAAGGGACAGGCTGCTCGCCCACATTCTCAAACACAAATGTTTGTGTGGCTTGTGTTACATCCAGAACGTTGTGTACCTTCTCGCCGTTACGGCGTAACTCAATCACATCGCCATTGGCCGCATACAGTTCTACATCGAACGGAATATGCAGAGGCTGTTTATCTGCCTGCTCGTGTGTCGGCTCTGTTGATTGAGAAATCGTTAGCGCGTAAGTTTTATTGTCCGCGTTGTATTCGCTGGTCACTTTAACCGTTGGTGTACCTGACTGGCTATACCATAAACGGAACTGCTTCAAATCAACGCCTGATGCATCTTCCATGGCCGAGACAAAGTCTTCACAAGTAGCCGCCGTACCATCGTGGCGCTCAAAGTACAGTTTCATGCCTTTTTGGAAACCGTCTTCACCCAGCAAAGTATGCATCATACGGATCACTTCGCTACCCTTTTCGTAAACCGTCAGGGTGTAGAAGTTATTCATTTCGATTACTTTCTCTGGACGGATTGGGTGAGACATCGGGCTTGCATCTTCTGCAAACTGTGGACCACGAATAATACGTACATTGTTGATGCGGTTAACAGCTCGTGAACCTAAATCAGAAGAAAACTCTTGATCGCGGAACACCGTCAAACCTTCTTTAAGGCTTAACTGGAACCAGTCACGACAAGTCACGCGGTTACCCGTCCAGTTATGGAAATATTCGTGACCAATAACCGCTTCAATCCCCAGATAATCTGTATCGGTTGCTGTTTTCTCATTAGCCAGTACAAACTTAGAGTTAAAGACGTTTAGGCCTTTATTTTCCATCGCTCCCATGTTGAAGAAATCAACCGCAACAATCATGTAGATGTCTAAGTCATATTCCAGGCCAAAACGCTCTTCATCCCACTTCATTGAGTTGATTAGTGAGGTCATGGCATGAGGTGCGCGATCAAGGTTGCCCTTATCGACAAAGATTTCTAGTTCGACATTACGACCAGATTGAGTTACGTAGTTATCACGCAGTACATCAAAATCACCCGCCACAAGTGCGAATAAATAAGCTGGTTTTGGATGTGGGTCTTGCCATTGAACGAAGTGACGTCCACCTTCAAGGTCGCCTTGAGCAATACGGTTACCATTACTTAGCAAGTATGGGTATTCCGCTTTATCTGCGATCACTTTCGTTGTGTATTTTGCCAGTACATCTGGGCGGTCCATATAGTATGTAATACGACGGAAGCCTTCTGCTTCACATTGAGTACAAAAAGCACCGCCAGATTTGTATAGGCCTTCAAGTGCTGTGTTAGCTTCTGGATCAATTTCTGTAACAATGGTCAGTTCAAATTGCGCAGGAAGGTTATGTAGTTCCAACGCACCTTCAATTTCTTGGTACTGATTCCAAACCTCACCATTTACTTCAACTTTTACTAGCTTTAAGTTTTCGCCATCAAGCTTTAGCGTTGTTTCATCTTTGAGCTGCTGAACTTGAGAAACAGCGGTCACGATTGTTTCGTTGTCAAACAGGTCAAAGGTCAAGTCTAAGTCGGTAATAGCGTGAGATGGTGATTGATAATCTTTGCGATATTTGGCTTGTGGAGTCTGAGCCATGTCTAAATCCTTCTGACTGAATTGTGGAGAGCACACCTTATGCTGAAGCGGATAAGTACGTATCACTTGAGTATTAACGACCGACTTATCCACTAAGAAACAGCATAAAAGCAAGGAGTAAAGTTGAAACTTCACTCACAAATTGTGTGCTAGCTTACCTCTCTGGGCAGAAAAAAACGAGGTATTATCATTAAATACCTCGCATTTTAGCTAACAATAAATGCAAAAATGAATCATTTGCCTATTAAAGCGTCATGCAGCAAACGAACCACCTTAGTGAGAACCTCTCTCATCTAATGCGATTTAGGACGGCATACATCTCACCTTTTTTCTCACCCAAAGTGAGCGTATCACGATGCAGTGTGTAGCGAGTATCATGCTCGCCATCTTCATACATCAGTACAAGATGGTCACCTTCTGTATAGTAAACACCTTGATGGATTGATTCTTCTCCGTCCTCGTTACTTACTCTGAAGGTGAATACAAAATCGGGTTGCAAAAGTAAGTCCATTCGATGAACTTCGCTGGCTAAAAGATCGTCACCAGCCAAATGCGCACTTGACCATAAACCAGCCAGAGAATTCGACAGTGCTTTAGTAAATGTCACGCCATTAATAATGAGCAAATTATGGTTAGCAACATATTGATAAACCTGAGGTTCCGATGTTTCTAAGCCAAGGACTAGAGTATCTTCATTGGCGTTATACAACCCTTCCCAGTGATCGACAGAATAATCACGCTTCTGGATATCAATAATAAAACTGTAGTTGGAGTTTAAAGACAGTTTTATCGCCAAGAAGTTTTCCTGACTCTCTTCAGGGTTTGGGTTAATTAAATACCAGTCACCAAGCAAAAATGGATGGTCAAACTGGGATAAATCGGCGTTATCTCTCACCGGGCTGCCCCAGGCAGAAATGCTAAATATAATGCAGAGTATTCCTATCCATCTCATACTTTTGCCCCTCACGCTTTTCTATAAGCATAGGCAGAGCCATTCCATTTGGCGAAATTTTAGATCTAAATCACATTAATAATCGACATAAAAAAAGCGAGCCGATATAGCTCGCTTTTCAATTTACTGATTTTGCTACTTAATCATATCGACCATGATAGCAACCGACTCGTTCAAATAAGCATCCGGCGCTTCGTAGTCTTTAGGTACATCATCTAAAGACTTAAAGATCTTTTCGCCATTTGCCTTTTGACGCTGATTGATACGAGCTAAACGCTCTCTATCGGACTTATCATTTTCGGCCTTGCGAGTTTTCTCGTTAAGAGATAGCTCGTTATCGTCTTTTTCCGCTTTATATCTTTCAATATCTTCAGCAATTAAACGAAATTCAAGATCGTTAGCGATACGTGCTTGATGCTGTGCTGCTAACTTTGCAATCAACTTTTCGTTACGCTGTAACTGTTTGTATTTTGCTCGGTCGATGCTATCCCAAGGTAAAGCATTATCCTCAACACTTTCGCCCGTTTCACTCGGCTCAATAGGTGTTGGGAACGCAATATCAGGAGCTACCCCTTTGTTTTGCGTACTGCCACCATTGATACGATAAAACTTCTGGATAGTGTATTGAACGTAACCAAGCGGCTTATCAAACAAATCGTAAATTTTACTTAGTGTTCTATGCTGCTGGACCGTTCCTTTACCAAAAGAGTTTTCGCCAAGTACAATACCGCGGCCATAGTCTTGCATTGCTGCTGCAAAAATCTCTGAAGCTGAGGCACTGTAACGGTTAATTAAAACCGCCAATGGGCCTTCGTAGCTGATTTTGCCGTCTACATCAGCATTCACTTTCACACGGCCATAGCTATCTCGGACTTGAACAACTGGACCACTAGTAATGAACAGGCCAGACAGAGCCGTAGCTTCCGTTAATGCACCGCCACCGTTGTTACGCAAATCGACAATAATGCCATCAACGTCTTGGTTTTTCAGTTCAGTAATCAGTTTATGCGTATCATTGGAAAGACCGACATAGAAGCTTGGCACTTCCAGTACACCTATCTTCTTGCCATCTTTTTCAATAACTTCTGATTTCACCGCGCGATCTTCTAAGCGGATCTTATCTCGAACAATCGTGACAACTTCAGCGACACTGTCTTTACCTTCTGGTAAAATTTGCAAAAAGACTTTCGTGCCTTTAGGGCCTTTGATCAACTGAACAACATCATCTAAACGCCACCCGATCACATCAACGATCGCTTCATCTTCTTGGCCAACACCGATAATACGGTCACCTTCAGATATCTGCTTACTCTTAGACGCTGGTCCACCAGCAACCAAAGAACGAATAACGGTATAGTCATCCGTCATTTGCAAGACCGCACCAATTCCTTCTAAAGATAAGTTCATCTCTGTTTGGAACTGATCCGCGCTTCTCGGTGAAAGATAACTGGTATGTGGATCAATCTCTCGAGAAAACGCATTCATGTATAACTGGAATGCATCTTCATTGCGAGCCTGGCTCAAACGTTTCAGCGCGTTGTTGTAACGCTTACCTAAAACATCTTTTATCTCATCCCAGTTTTTGCCCGTCATTTTTAGGTTCAACGCGTCATATTTCACACGTTTACGCCATAATTCGTTTAGCTCATCAGTACTTTGAGGCCATTCAGCTTCACTGCGATCCAGCTCGATAGTCTCGTCTACATCAAAGCTCATTTCTGTATCTAAAATAGAAAGAGCATATTGGAAAC
The DNA here is from genome assembly GCF_001591105.1 of Vibrio nereis NBRC 15637. Taxonomy (GTDB): domain Bacteria; phylum Pseudomonadota; class Gammaproteobacteria; order Enterobacterales; family Vibrionaceae; genus Vibrio; species Vibrio nereis. The sequence goes on from NZ_BCUD01000001.1 coordinate 618,492, forward strand.
GTTCATAACGTCGCTTCATTGACAAGTTGTAGATATCAAACGCGATCTGGTTCTTACCCGTTTTCAGCTGATCATCAAGTTTTGTTGACCACTTAGAAAATGAGTCAATGTCTTGCTGAGTGAAGATATTGCGGCTGTAATCAAGCAATTCGATGTATCGATCAAACGTTGCTTCAGACAACTTATCATCGAGAGAGAAATGCTTGTAATGAGAGGTTCTGAAGAAAGACGTGACACGCTTACTTGCTGTCTCGTGCTGAACTTCTGGAGAAAGTGAAGGTAAGTCTTTAAGACTAATGTTTGCTTCAAGAGCATGGGCTGAAGAAGCTGCTAGCCATAAGCTAGCAGCAATCAGCGACAATTTTGAACGGCATTTCATGCGTAGGAGTATCTCCTTTAAGCGCGTAGGTGCTCCGCTTTCACAACCATTTGCAGGCCGTTAGTCAGTTGAACACGCACGTCTTCCTTATTAATTTCAACGATAGTCGCAGCCATGTTTCCTTTGCCCATGTTCACGTTTACATCTTTACCAACTGTCATTTCGTCGGCATTCAGTGCACGTGTTTCTACTGGTGCTTTGGCTTTTTGTGCTTTATTTTGTTGTGGGCGACGGCCTTGAGGCTTTTTAGCCGCTGGCTTAGCCTTTTGTTTACCTTCTTCGCGCGCTTTTTGAGCTTGCTCTTTACGACGAGCTTGTACTTTCGCTTTGCTCTCCGCTAGTGCAACTTTCGCGTGCTCTACGTGTTCTTCTTCTAGCTCACCTGCTGGATTACCATCTAGGTCTACACGTACTGCACCCGGCTTAACACCGTGCAGGTAGCGCCATGATGATGTGTACTGTCTTAACGCTGCACGAAGCTGTGTTTTACTTACTTTAGGATCATCACTTAGACGTTCCGCAAGATCTTGAAAGATACCAATTTTAAGTGGTTTTGCTTCACCTTCTAAAGTAAAGCACTTAGGGAAACATTCAGCAATGTATGCGATAACTTCTTTGCTGTTTTTTAACTTTTCAGTGTTTTCCATGAGGATTCCTGGTTATTGCGGCCTGTCCGCAAGCATCTAAGATAAATATTTCAGGTATTATAGTGACCTGTATACGAAAAACCACTCTGAAGAAGCAATTTATGCCTTGATAGCGTGTGAATTAAGCAGCTTTTCCACTTCGCTCATCAAAAAAGTTAATCCTTGCTCATCTATCTCACTAAATCTGCCCACTTCTGGACTATCGATGTCTAAAACACCAGCAATTTCACCATTAATCGAAAATGGAAGCACGATTTCTGAATTACTTGCCGCGTCACAAGCAATATGCCCTTCAAACTCATGCACATCGTATACGCGCTGAACGCTGTTTGTTGCAACTGCCGTTCCGCACACGCCACGACCGACCGGAATACGCACACAAGCCGGTTTACCTTGAAACGGACCAAGCACTAACTGTTCTTGTTTCAATAGATAGAAGCCAACCCAATTCAGTCGTTCTAACTCCATATTAAGTAACGCGCTAAGATTAGAAAGGTTGGCAATCAAATCTGTTTCATCTTCTAAAAGTGCGATAGCTTGTTTCGTTAAGCGTTGGTATTGTTCCAATGTCATTGACTACTGTTCCATTTTTTAATATCGAGACTTCCCAAGTCAATTTGCGTACAATCGACTTAATAACCAAATAGGAATCATTCTCATAGTGATAAATAGTTGTTCGAACACTATTAGCCGTTCTTGGTTGATAACTCAAGTAAAAAAACACAAAGCCAAACTTATTATGGCGAACATCATTGCGATCATCGCGACATTAATAAGTGTCCCTATTCCCTTATTAATGCCTTTAATGGTTGATGAAGTGCTGCTGAACCAACCTGCTCAAGGTTTAGCAGCCATGAATATGGTGTTACCAGATTCTCTACAAACACCTACAGGGTACATATTTTTAACTCTGTTACTTGTGGTGATCATGAGAAGTGCCAGCCAAGCGCTGAATATACTGCAGAACCGACAGTTTACGCTTGTCTCCAAGACCATCACTTATCAGATGCGCAGTAAAATGATTGATAAGCTGGGCCGCATTAGTATTCGCCAGTATGAAACACGCGGAAGCGGCAGTATTAACGCCCACCTCATCACCGACGTTGAAACCATTGATCAGTTCATTGGGTCAACACTGAGTAAGTTTATAATCAGCTTCTTAACGGTTCTCGGTACAGCCATTGTATTGCTTTGGCTGGATTGGCGGTTAGGGTTATTCATTCTGCTCGTTAACCCTATTGTCATTTATTTCTCTCGACTACTAGGCAGTAAAGTTAAACACCTTAAGAAACAAGAGAACCAGTCGTTCGAGAAATTTCAAAACCGTTTAGTCGAAACCTTAGACGGCATTTACCAGTTACGTGCAGCCAACCGAGAAAAAGAGTTTCTGGATCAGCTAAAGAGGCAAGCGGATGACATTCGTGTTGATGCGGACAAATATGCCTGGCAAACAGAAGCTGCTGGCAGAGTTTCCTTTTTACTCTTCTTACTTGGCTTTGAGTTGTTCCGTGCAGTAGCCATGCTTATGGTTCTATTTAGTGATCTCACCATCGGACAAATCTTTGCCGTGTTCGGTTACCTATGGTTTATGCTCTCCCCTGTGCAAGAGCTATTAGGTATTCAGTTTGCTTGGTATAGCGCCAAAGCTGCAATGGGGCGTATCAACTTGCTTCTTTCTCTGGAAGAGGAGCACAGACCTGCCAGCAAAGTGAATCCTTTTACTGAAGATCGCAACGTTGATGTAGAGGTAGAGAACGTCTGCTTCTCTTACAATGAAGAAAATCAAGTGCTTGATCATTTAAGCCTAACCATTCCAGCGGGTAAAAAAGTCGCCTTGGTGGGTGCAAGTGGTGGTGGCAAATCGACGCTTATTCAACTCCTTATCGGCGTGTATCGGGCAAATACTGGGAGTATTCGATTTAATGGCGAAACCGTTGATGACATTAGCTTTGACGTGATACGCAACCAGATAGCTGTTGTTTTACAACAACCTATACTATTTAATGACACTTTAAGGCATAATCTCACACTTGGTGCAAATTATGACGATCTTAAGCTGTGGCATGCACTTGAAGTCGCTCAGCTGCAAGATGTGATTAGCCAGTTAAGTGAAGGTCTAGATACACAAATAGGCCGCAGTGGTATCCGGCTTTCTGGTGGCCAGCGTCAACGTCTAGCGATCGCCAGAATGATATTAAGTGACCCTAAGTTTGTGATACTGGATGAAGCCACGTCTGCACTGGATACCGCCACGGAGGCTGCGCTTCATAAAGCACTCACCGACTTTTTGAAAGGACGCACAACATTGATTGTTGCGCATCGGCTTTCAGCGGTAAAACAAGCAGATATCATCTATGTTTTAGAAGATGGACAAGTGACACAAGCAGGTACTCATGGAGAGTTGGTTGAACAACAAGGCTTATATCAAACCCTGTATGGCAGTGTGCAATCACACAGCTAAACGTCACCGCGTCACGTTTCATGGAGGGTATTGATGAATCCCCCTCCTTCCATCAACACCAGTTCTCATAAAACCCCACGAACAAGTGTTCGCTTGTGTCAGGGATGCGAACTCCCTGTCGACCATATTGCGCTGGAAAAAGGCCGCAGTGCGCATTGTCCGCGCTGCGGTACAGAGCTCTATCGAGGGGGCACACCCTCTTTGTCAGGGAATTTAGCCATCGCAATTACCTGCTTATTGCTATTTATCCCATCACACTTTTTCGACTTTATTAGTATTCGACTCTTTGGTGTGATGATTCCAGCCACTCTCCCTCATGGTATATGGGCACTTATCCAAGAAGGCTTTCCTCTTCTTGCTCTGCTTATTTTCTTTTGCAGCTCTATCGCCCCTTTATTGCTGTCAGTTGCCGTGGTATCTGCCCATTGGGCACTCAAATCCCGTTCATTCAAAACATTGAAGATAGCGCTAAACGTTGTTCAACACATTAAGTCGTGGGCAATGATTGACGTTTTTCTGGTGAGCGTGGCGATATCTTGCTTCAAGTTACAAGATTACTCCGATATTTTTGTCGGCACTGGATTATACGGCTTAGTACTACTTCAACTTGCGACGGTATTACTCGTGACCCGAGTGAGTGTCAGAAGGTATTGGGAGGCCTACCAGCCTGAAAGAGAGCTAAGGCTGGGAACAAAACAGCTCCATTGTCATAGCTGCCACCTATCCCAACCTGAGGGAGAACATTGTGCACGCTGTCAAAGCCCTATCCACCATCGAAAACCCCATTCGATGCAGAAAACATGGGCCTATTTATTAGCCGCAAGTGTCGCGATTTTCCCCGCAAACTTAATGCCTATTTCGATTTTGCTTACCAATGGCCAGCGCTTGGAAGACACGATTTTTTCGGGGGTTGCCTCTCTAGTTAACAGTGGCATGACTGGCATCGCTATCATTATCTTTGTTGCCAGTATTGTGGTCCCCGTTTGTAAGATCTTAGGTCTGTCTTACATTCTCTTAGCCATCAAATTCAAAAGAGAAATTTTCCATAAGCAACGAATGTACATCTTCTTTTTGATTAAATGGATTGGTCGTTGGTCCATGATGGATCTATTTGTCATATCCATCATGATGACACTACTCGATCGTGGTCAAATTCTCGATTTTACACCTGGTTATGGTGCTATCGCTTTCGGTTTGGTCGTCGTGCTGACCATGTTAGCGACCGAAAGCTTGGATCCACGCTTAATTTGGGACAACTATAAACCCACTCAACCTAGTAGAGAGCCTTTAGATGAGTAACCCAACTCCTCCCTCACAAAAATCATATTCACCCGATGTGAAGCGCGGTAGTGGCATCTCACCGTTATGGTTACTGCCTTTTTTAACCGTGATATTGGCTGGATTCCTAGTATTTAAAGCCATTGAAGATGCCGGGCAGCGCATACAGATCAACTTCTCTGATGCGCAAGGGCTTATTGCTGGTAGAACAACCATTCAATACCAAGGCTTAGAAGTCGGCATGGTAAGAGATATAAAACTTACCGACGATCTGCAAAGCATTTATGTTGAAGCCGATATTTATCCAGAAGCGACGAAGCTGCTTGGCCAAAACACTCGATTTTGGATGGTTAAACCAACCGCCAGTTTATCGGGAGTTTCAGGCTTAGACGCCTTGGTATCGGGGAACTATATTGCCATTTCCCCCGGAGAAGAAGGTTCCGATTTTGAAACAGAGTTTACAGCGTTGGATCGAGCACCGTCAGATATCCTTGCTCAAGAAGGTTTGAACATCACGTTAAGCGCACGAGATTTGGGTGGTGTTTCTATTGGTTCGCAGATCGTTTACCGCAAGATCCCAATTGGTGAAGTCTATAGCTATCAGCTCGATGAAGAAGCAAAGAATGTACTGATCCAGGCATCAATACGTGATGAATACCGTCATATCATTACCGACGACAGTCGATTCTGGAACGTGAGTGGCGTGGGTGCAACTATTGGCTTTTCAGGTGTCGATGTTCGCTTTGACAGTTTAAGCGCATTGATTGGTGGTGCTATCGCTGTTGACTCTCCAGACGGTGGTGAACCTGTTAGCGAAAACACCAGATTTAAGCTTTACCCCGACCTAAAAACCGCAGGTCGCGGCATCGCAATAAAAGTAGAGCTACCTGACAACAACAACATCAGTTCGTCTGGCGCACCTATCATGTATCGAGGAATTGAAATCGGTCAGGTTACGGACTTACAGCTGCGTGATGAGCGAAAGAGAATTGTTGCTTCTGCCGCTATCCAACCCGCATTCAGTGACATGCTTAACAGTGGAACTCGCTTTATTCTAGAAGAAGCGAAAGTCTCTTTTGCTGAAGTTAAAAACTTACCAAACATCGTGAAGGGTAATTTCCTGACGATAGTACCTGGTGATGGCAAACGCGCACGTACCTTTACTGCGATACGTCAAAATGATTATGACCGCCAACAGGCACGTTCGATTTCGGTACAACTCATTTCCGATAATTCATTTGGATTAGACGTCGGCGCAAACATTCTATACAAAGGCATCACCGTAGGCTCTGTTGCGGGTGTTCAACTCATCAATGATAAAGTCAGCATCGATACGCTCATCGATGTTAACTATGCGCATCTGATTAAATCGCACAATCGCTTTTTTGTGACAGGCAGCGCGAGCGCAGAGCTGACTGAATCAGGTCTGAATATTAACGTTCCACCAGCTAAGCAGCTTCTCACAGGCTCAATCAGCTTTGTCAGCGAGGGTTCAAAGTCCGCGAAAAAGACCTACCCACTCTATCAAAGCAAGTCGCTTGCTGAGCTCGCTAAGTACAACCTTTCTGGCTCGAGCAAGATTACCCTCTATGCGTCTGAACTCCCTTCTATTGGCAAGGGCAGCCCACTCCTTTACAGAAACTTGCAAGTCGGCAATGTTTTTGACTTTAAACTGGTAGATGGTGGTGTGCTGATCACCGCGAGTATTGAAAACCAATACAAGCACCTGGTCACCAATCAAACCGTCTTCTGGAATCGTTCTGGTGTTGAGGTTGAAGCGAGTTTAGCTGGAATCAATGTCACTGCAGCGCCACTCAAATCATTAATCCAAGGCGGAATCGCATTTGACACTTTACCAGGGGTAATCAACAAGCAAAACGGCAAATGGTTACTGTATGAGAACTTCAAAACAGCCCGAAAATTTGGCAAAGTCATCTCATTAGTTTTTGAGGGAGAAAACGCTATAGCAAAGGGCACGCCAATCAAATATAACGGCGTACAAGTTGGCGAAGTGACACTAGTTTTCCCTGACTTCACCAAAGAAAGAGTCGAGATAAAAGCGCGAATTCTCCCTGAGTTTGCAAGCTCGATTGCGAGAACAAACTCATACTTCTGGGTAGCAAAAGCCGAGATAGGTTTAGGTGGTGTAAAAAATATCGATAGCTTATTAAGCCAAACAATCAGCGTTAAACCAGGCCAAGGGAAACCACGAGATAGTTTCACACTCAATAGTGCTCCTCTTACAGACAAAGGCATACGTTTTGTTTTGCAGAGCGAGCAAAGAGGTTCAATTACAAAAGATACCCCTATCCTATACCGTCAGCTTGAAGTCGGAAAAGTAACAGACGTTAAACTGGGTGAGTTTGCCGATCGAGTAATCACCACCATCAATATCAAGCCGGAGTTCGCCTACCTAGTGAGACAAAATAGTGTCTTTTGGAACACGTCTGGTGTAGATGTTTCCATTGGCATATCAGGCGCTGAAATTAAAGCCGGCACCGTAGAAAGCTTACTACGTGGTGGTATCACCTTTGCTACGCCAGAAGATAAACAACTAACGCCACCAGCAACACCAGACCAAGCTTTCTACCTTTACCCACAAGGTGAAGAAGAGTGGACAAAGTGGCGCACCGCGATACCTAAACCTCTCTAGCCAGAAGTCGACAAGAAAAAACGCAGCGTCCACGCTGCGTTTTTTTATTTTATTCGCTATAATTCGTGCCCATTTTATCGCGCTCAGAGAAACAACTTTGCATTCAAACGTATATTTGCCTCCAGCATTTCTTGACGAAATGGCAGCCATTCTTCCAGCTTCACTTAATATGGAAGATTTCATTTCTGCTTGCCAACGCCCTTTAAGAAAAAGTATCCGTGTTAATACACTAAAAATAACTGTTGAAGAATTCATAAAAAGAGCAGAAGAAAAAGGCTGGGCGCTCACTCCCGTACCTTGGTGCAATGAAGGTTTTTGGATTGAAGCCGATGAAAGTGTCGTACCACTAGGTAATACGGCTGAACATATGTCTGGCCTATTCTACATCCAAGAGGCTAGCTCAATGATGCCAGTTTCTGCACTCTTTCAAACGCAAGATGATCACTTTGATAGCGTGCTAGATATGGCTGCAGCACCAGGTTCTAAAACCACACAAATTGCCGCTCAGATGGACAATCAGGGCGTATTGGTTGCCAACGAATTCTCAGCAAGCCGAGTGAAAGTATTGCACGCGAATATCGAACGCTGTGGTGTGCGTAATGCTGCGCTGAGTAACTACGATGGACGAGTGTTTGGTGGTTGGCTTCCGGAGCAGTTTGAAGCAGTGCTGATAGACGCTCCATGCTCTGGCGAAGGCACTGTGCGCAAAGACGCGGATGCGATGAAGAACTGGAGCAAAGAGTCTGTTCTCTCTATTTCCGATACACAAAAAGACCTGATCGAGAGTGCTTTTCATGCACTTAAAGTGGGCGGTGTTATGGTCTATTCAACCTGCACACTCAGCATTGAAGAGAACCAACAAGTATGCCACCACTTAAAAAATGAATTTGGCGACGCGGTTGAATTTGACAACTTGGCGGATTTGTTCCCGCATGCAGACAAAGCTGTCACAGAAGAAGGCTTTTTGCATATCTTCCCTCAAGTTTACGATTGTGAGGGCTTCTTTGTTGCGCGCATTCGCAAACTGGCTGCCAGCGAAGCACCACAAGTCAAAAAGCGCTTAGGCAAATTCCCTTTTGAAAAAGCATCGAAAAAAACACAAGCGGAGGTTGCAAAGCAATTGCAGCAGGCCCTTGAAATTGAGTTGCCTGATGACACTTCTGTATGGTTACGAGAAAAAGACGTTTGGCTGTTCCCCAACGCATTAGAGCCAATGCTTGGTGAGTTTCGTTTTTCTCGCATGGGTATCAAAATCGCAGAAGCGCATAAAAATGGCTACCGCTGGCAACACCAAGTCGCAACAGCACTGTCAACCGGGAAAGAGACCCAAAGCGTCGCGCTTTCCGTTGACGATGCACGAGAGTGGTTTATGGGGAGAGATGTTCGACCTGAAGGCCAGTCAGGGAAAGGGGAAGTAATTGTTAAACTCGGCAATGATGTTATTGGCTTAGGGAAATGGGTTGGTAACCGAATTAAGAATGGTTTACCACGCGAGTTAGTCCGTGATAAGAACTTATTCTAGGTAGACATTCAGGCACAAACTCAGACACAAGCGTCAAACATAAGAGCCGCTGCATACCTTAGCAGCGGCTTTCTAAATCATTAGCGGTTAAAACTTGAATCTAGCACCAGCATAAAGCCCACTAACTGAGACATCAGTCCCCTTAATCTCTGCTGTTGCCGCCCGATAACCGGCATTCAACACAAGGTTTTGCTCAAACTCGAAGCCAATTTCCGCACCATATTGGAGTGCGCTACTAGACTCATTTATTGTGACTCCCGTCTGAGTAGACGTGATATCTAGATCCATTTTACCCACACCAAATAGGCCCGCAAAGTAAACATTAGAGCCTTGGGCATAGAGCTTAGGCTTCGCATTTAAAAACACACCATTACCGTCAGCCGTGATGATGTTAGAATAATTTACTTCACCAAAAGTTCGATATTCACCCTCAAAGCCAATCTTCACAGAATCATGAGTTTGCATATCGTAGCCAACCACAAAATTGTAACCGGGATCATTATCTGCTGTTATCGAAATCCCGTTATCTTCGAGTTCAGTTTCATTGCTTAGAGCGATATCTGCACCGATGTACAAACCTGTGTTTGCTGAAACGATACCACTCGCAAACATTGCTACAGACGCCAATAATAGTTGTTTTTTCTTCATGTTATTTTCCTCGGGCACAGCATTACCACATATACAAACTCATGCGTATTATTAATACTCTTAGTGAGTTTGCAACGATCGGACTGGAAAGAAGAAATGTATATGTGGACTGAACTTAATAATTCACTTAGTACCGGCTCGGAATTACATAAAGATTGCATGAATCAGTGAGAGAGATGGGATGGCGACTATTTTTACCTAGCCTAGCTAGGTTGAATAAAAGTATGAACAAGAAATGGTTTGGATAAGTAAAGTATGAAATGCCTGTATCAGCTAGCAAAATCAACACTATACACTAGACTTAGAATTATCGAGTCATAACGCAACTGACCGATTAGCGCAGGCTCATAAGAGCCCTTTCCCCTGTGCCCAAAGCCCAACGCTTTGGGCTTTTTTTTGCCCTTATTCTAGCGGGTAAATATGCCCAAAACCTTTTTAGTTAAGGACAAAGTTTTAGTTAAGGGCAAAAACGTACAATGCCGTTAGGCTAAACGGATACCTTCTTTTTCGATGACAATTTTGCCTTGCTTGTAGAGACCACCAATAGACTTCTTAAACGTGCCTTTGCTGGTACGAAATGCGGCAAAGATCGCTTCTGGAGTCGATTTATCATTGAGAGGCAAGTATCCACCTTTTTTCTCTAACAACTCTAAAATTCTTTCGCTTAAGTCATCCATTTTAGCCACACCGATTTTTTGCAGTGAAAGGTCGATTTTACCGTCCTCACGGATGTTCTTGATGTAACCTTTTAATTTTTTACCAATGAACAGCTTACCGAACACATCCGATTTAAAAATCATTCCCCAGTGCTGGCCTTCTACAATGGCTTTAAAACCGAGGTCACTGCGCTCTGCAATAATCAGATCAACCTGCTGGTTACGTGTATATGTAGGGGGTGTTTTATCCAGCAGTTTGTTGAATTTTGTTGTACCGACAATACGACCCGAGGCTTTGTCCGTATAGACATAAACCAAAACATTTTGGCCAGCAGTGAAGCGCGCACGCTGCTCGCTGAATGGAATCAGTAGGTCTTTACCTTTAATCCCCCAACTCGCGAAAGCACCTGTACTATTCACACCTTCTATCTGCATCAATCCCCACTCGCCGACTTGTGCGATCGGGGTTTCAGTTGTTGCCACGATCTGGCTGTCAGAATCGAAGTACAAAAAAGCATCGAGTTTATCACCTATTTCTGTTCCTTCTGGAACAAATCGGTTCGGTAGCAAAGTCGTACCGTAATCACCAGCATCGAGAAATACGCCAAAATCTGCTTTTTTTACTACTTCTAAGTGGTTAATCTGACCAACTTTAATCATTTAAACTGTCTCTTGTTAAATTTGCGGTGATTATAGCGAATCTCTGTTATGCTTTCGCCAGTTATTGATAGTTTTTTTAGGAGCTTTTCTTTGTTCACCGTTGATAAGCAAGACGGCATCACTCTAAAAATCTCTCATGCACTGGCTTCGACAAAGAAGTCGACGGTTGACCTCTACTTTTTTGTGCCTGGCGAATTAAGTCTAACGGCCAATGTGCAAAAAGAAAGTGAGTTTTACTACGAAGCCATTGCTCAAAAGCGCGCATATTATAGCGATAAAACTCTCCTGCCCTTGGTACATAGCCGCTTAGCCAAACGCGGACGCCTCTCATCGACTCAATATCGTGTTAGCTTGAGCTTATTTGCCTATCAATATGTCATCGCCCTAGACAAAGCCGTAAGCCAACTTAACAAACACAACAAAGAGTCGGTGACGATAGAAGAAGTCGATGAAGTCATTCATCTTGCGTTAGATATTCTAAAGAAGCTACGTCGTGGTATTCCTTATGAAGAGAGCTTGAAGCGCTACTACGCAAACGTGGATAACTACCTTTCTTGGTACACCGGGCAACGATTCATGTCGCTGGTGGCTCACATGCCACGTGATGGTGAGTATAAGTCTATTAAAGAAAGTTTGCTTGCCATTGTGGAGAAAGAAGCAGCACATAGAAAGCTAAATGACTATAACTCCGAACGTGTACGTGACGATGTAACTCGACTTAGCAATAAAATGCGTTTGCTTCGCCGTTTGATAGAGCACCCTGTTGTCTTGCAAGAAAAGACCCAATCTTTAGGAAGCAACATGAAACGTGTGGTAAAAGGCAGTGCCACGGGTTTTGTTATGGTTTTTGTGACCATTACCGCTATCTTAGCGCGCGATTACTGGGGTGAAATTACCGTCTCTTTTATTGTGTTGATGTCCTTCGTATACGCTTTGCGCGAAATATTTAAAGACGATCTACGCGATGTCATGTGGCGCTGGTTGCGGAAAGGCAGGCCTAAATGGCGCAAGCTTTATCTAGATCCCACGACCAAAAAAGCCGTGGGTCAAAAACTCGAATGGCTCGACTATAAGCAGCTCGATAAACTCCCTGATAGGATCAAGCTCATTCGAAAAAAGCGTGTTGTACAACGGGAAGAAAACATTCTGCATTATCGCTCTGAAGTAGAGATGTCGACATCCAAATTCATGAGTGGCTATGAAGAAACACGAGAATCTCTTCTCATTAGTATGCGTCCTCTGATGCGGCTAATGGACAAAGGCTCTAACAAAGTCTACATGCTTAATAACGGCCAAGTAAGCCGCGAGTCCGTTGAAAAACGTCACCTGATAAACTTAATCGCCAAAGAAAACGACCACAACGGAGAGATCAACTATTACCGCTGGAAAATAGTCTTAAACCGAAGCAAGATTGTCGCGATTGAAGAGATTAAAGTGGAAGACATTAGTCACCCATTTTCTTCAGTGACAGAGTAAGATCGAATTCCGCCATAGGCTCATCTCCATGCAGTGATGGGCAAGTGGCGGTAATTTTCACCGCGCGATTGACTCTTTCTCCAGTAGCCATGACTTCATCAAGCATTTGATCGATAAGTTCACCATCATTGCATACAAAGTGCACGTCTGCTTCGGGACGTTTTAAAAACCGCCCCTCCACTGCTTTAAAGGCCAATGACACTTTCTCACCTCGGCTCTGTGCTTTACTCATCGCCATAAACCCACCTGCCACATCGGCACCAACCGCAAGTGCACCAAAATACATACTGTTCAGGTGATTTTTCGTGTTACGTCGTAATGGAATTTTGACTTCGACACCTGCGCTATCCAGCTTGACGATTTTAGGGCGGCAGATCCATATTAGTGGCACTTTAAAAAAGCCGAACGTTTTAAGATAGAGATTTGCTTTGGTCAAAGGAGAGAGCATAGACTGGTCCGATTAGTTATTTTATCTTGCCCACTTCACACCTAAGAAAGGTTTATGTCAACATTTCATTAACATAAACCCCTTATTTTATGATCCAGAAGCACCTAGGAAGCTACACTGTCACAACCGCCTCAAGACTATTCTCGACAAGGTACTCTTGGATTTTTGGGTAATGTGACAAATTGCTGCTAGTCAATATAGCGGGTTTATTCACGGCCAATGCTGCCTTAAAGGACATGGTTATTAACTCCAGCACCGTTTCATTCTCAGGGTCATATAAATACTCTAGCTTCTCATTGAATCGATCAATGCCCAGAGTAAACTGCGCTAAGTTTTCTAAGTTAATAACGATACCGTCAAAGTAATGCAATAGCTTTTCAGCAAGTAGCGCGGATGACGGTACGTCAACTGTGTAAAGCACTTTGAAACCATTTAGACCTCGCGGTAATCCTTGTTCAGCTAATAGGTCAATCACTTTAGCCGCATCCGACAATGTGCGAACAAAAGGAACAACCACTTGCACATCCACTCCCTGCCCTTGCAATGCTTTCACGACTTTACACTCTAACGTAAACGCAGAGCCAAAGGATTCCGACGCATAACGAGAAACACCGCGAAGGCCCAAAGCTGGGTTCACTTCAGAAGTTTCCACACTTCCACCAAGGAGCGAGCTAAAAGCATAACTATCCGCATTACTTAAGCTGAGCCTAACCACTTTGTGCTCCGGCTTAACCGCCTGGAGTATGGTTTGTGTCAGCGTCGAAACGAAGTGATCTTCTGTCGAAACCTCACCTAAAATTGCGTGAATGGACGCAAGTTCAACATCCTTTAGATTTTGCGAGACACTTTCAAATCCGGGATGATAAAAGATATGCTCCATAATCAAATCTGACATTGAAACATATAGATAAGAATGCTCGGTTGAACACTCTACGGAAGGTAATGCTGCTCCTAATCTTAGTGCTGGATGCAAACCACCTGAAGTTTCTAAACTCATAACTGCTCCGTACATAATATTCTTCTGCGTTATACAAAACATACCCATTGATATTCTGACACACAAGGGCAAATAACATTTTTAGTAACTAAAGATGAATAGTTTGTCACTTTATACTTACAGAAAATGAAGTTTAGCGATAAGTGGTTTATTCCTTTGTTTGTTTCCGTTATCTTTATCGCTTCGCAATAAAAAGAACAGGCTACAGTATGCCACTCAAAACCGATGAATTAAGAACCCAACCTTTGGGTCCTATGCCTACTCCGGCAGAGCTTGGAAGCGCTCACCCAATTACGGACGATGTAGCGGAACGCATAGCTGAGTCTCGTCGTCAGATTGAAAAAATTCTTACTGGTGAAGACGATCGTCTTCTTGTTATCGTAGGCCCATGCTCTGTGCATGATACAGAAGCCGCACTTGATTACGCTGAGCGCCTTGCTCAAGTTCAAGAGCAATATAAAGACGAACTTTTCATCGTCATGCGTACTTACTTTGAAAAGCCACGTACAGTCGTGGGTTGGAAAGGCTTAATTACCGATCCAAATCTAGATGGTTCTTACGCTCTTGAAGCGGGTCTTCACAAAGCACGTAAATTACTGCTAGACATCAATAAGCTTGGTCTTGCAACCGCAACCGAGTTCCTTGATATGATTACAGGCCAATACATTGCGGATCTCATTTCATGGGGCGCAATTGGCGCTCGTACCACTGAGTCTCAAATTCACCGCGAGATGGCCTCTGCCCTGTCTTGCCCGGTTGGCTTTAAAAACGGCACTAACGGCAATATTAAAATCGCCATTGACGCGATTCGCGCTTCAAAGGCATCACACTACTTCTACTCTCCAGATAAGAACGGTCGCATGACGGTATACCGTACAAGCGGTAACCCGTATGGACACGTGATCTTACGCGGTGGCGATAAAGGACCAAACTTTGATGCTGCATCTGTAGAAGCAGCGTGTAAACAACTGGCGGAGTTTGGCTTACCAGAACGCCTAGTCGTTGATTTTAGCCACGCTAATTGCCAAAAGCAGCATAGAAAGCAGCTAGATGTTACCGCAGATGTTTGTGAGCAGATCAAATCGGGCAAAAATCAAATTGCAGGTGTTATGGCTGAAAGCTTCATTAAGGAAGGCAACCAGCCAATGGATGACATTAACAATCTAACCTATGGTCAATCCATCACCGATCCATGTCTAAGCTGGGAAGACACAGCTCAAATGTTAGACATGTTGGCGAATGCTGTAAAAGCACGATAATTTCAATCAGAGGACTTAATAATGCCATCTTTTGATATCGTTTCTGAAATCGATACTGTTGAGCTACGTAATGCTGTAGATAACGCGACACGCGAACTGTCTACTCGTTTTGATTTTCGTGGCGTGGAAGCATCGTTCGAGATGCAAAAAGATGAATCAGTAAAACTGAGTGCTGAAGGTGACTTCCAGCTAAAACAAATGCGCGACATTCTACGTACACACCTGACAAAACGTGGTGTGGATGTGAACGCGATGGAAGCAAAAGCTGAAGAAGCGACTGGCAAAAACTGGCATCAAATCGTTGTATTTAAGCAAGGCATTGATACACCGACAGCAAAGAAAGTTGTCAAAGCGATCAAAGACGCGAAGCTAAAAGTGCAAGCTTCCATCCAAGGTGAAAAAGTTCGCGTTACTGGCAAGAAACGTGACGACCTACAAGCAACAATTGCGATGATCCGTGAAGCTGACCTTGGCCAACCTTTCCAATACGAAAACTTCCGCGACTAAACTCTATTCGCTTAATAAAAAAACCGCCATCGGCGGTTTTTTTTCGGGTTTTCTTCAGTTCCGAGCGTGATTTAACAACAATACGTGAGCGGTTAAATCGCGCCGAGCTTTATGTGTAAATCATTCATTTTTAATAAACCATATTGTGCGGTATTTGGCGCAACAAAGACAACCACACGTAACTGCGCTTGTTTGGCTTTACTCAACTTGTCCGCTAACTCTGCATCACTGGTATACAGCTCTCTTTCTGCATCTCTTCTGACTAAGTCAACAAATGAGAATGGGCATTCTTGGGGATAAAGCACCCACTCAGCTTCCTGCATCAACCTTAATGCTTTGATAGGCAAAAGCTCAACATCATCTCCAAAATCAATCCAAGTCGTCCTCCCTTGCTCTACAATTCCTTCTTTGAGAGTCTCTTGGTACAAATCTTCAAGCTCTGAACGCGTTGACGCTTTATCTACCCTAGGATCAGCAAAAAAACTCTCCCAAAACTTACGACGTAAATCGACACTTGGTAGTGCTTCCTTGATATCAGTTCGCTTTGAGGCACCAAAATCAGCAAGCAAAGAGAGATTATGAGGAAGGGAGGCTTCTAATTTTTCACGAATATTGCGGACAAGAACAGGCGAAGCCCCTCCACTTGAAATTGCCAACTGGATACGTCCGCGATTAATCATAGAGGGAGTGATAAAATCACAAAAAGGTTGGTCATCCACGACATTGACCAAAATTCCTAGCCTTTTGGCATCATGGTAAACTTGATGGTTCAAATCAGGGTTGTCCGTGGTCGCCCAAACTTGGATAAACTTTTTGTCTAGTATTTCTTTAGAATAAAAATTCTGTATCCATAGGCACTCTTGTGAATCTACTAGCTCTTTTAAGTATGGTGCTATTTGTGGTGAAACAATCGTGACCAAGGCTCCTGCACGGACTAAGCTGTCCACTTTACGGCAAGCAACTTCACCGCCACCAACAACAAGCACTGGTTGACTTTTGAGATTTAAAAACAGTGGAAAATACTGCATTTCATTCCTTGGATAATTCAACTGACTTCTGGTTCGATACTACCAAATTTGGGGCACCAACTTAAACGCACCAATAGCAATTAGATAATTTATCACTAAATTTTCCATCAAATGCAGAATATTGACGACATATACTGGCAATACTGTAAGCACAATATCCAATCAACCTATCGCATTAGGTCACTCTCTTCTGTTGCACTTAGACTGTGCTCACTTGCACTATTTACATTTAAGTAACATTTGTTCATTCTAGTTAACAAAGAGATTTGTGAATTCTATCGAAATTCTTTTTAAATTATATGTTTGAGAATTCACAGTTCCTTTCCTACGCTTATAAGTGGTTGATTTACATAAAGCCGTATGAATGTAAATTCGACCTAAAAATGGAATAAGCACAACACTTTTTCACTCGTTGTATCAGGTGTCACCTGGTTTAACATGGATCATTCAGGAAGGATACAAATGGCAAATAAACTAACACTCCTTGCTTCAGTTGTAGCGGCATCTACTGCTTTTATGGCTACCAGTGCTTCAGCTGCAGACAGCACACTTGATAAAGTCACAAAACAAGGTTTCGTTACTTGTGGTGTGAGTACGGGTCTACCAGGTTTCTCTAACCCTAATTCAAAAGGTGAGTGGGAAGGCATTGATGTAGAGTTCTGCCAAGCGATAGCCGCAGGCGTTCTTGGCGATAAAACCAAAGTTAAATATGTACCACTAACAGCAAAAGAACGTTTTACCGCCCTTCAATCTGGTGAAATCGACATCCTATCTCGCAATACAACATGGACACTACACCGCGATACGGCTCTCGGCCTAAACTTTGTCGGTGTTAACTACTACGATGGTCAAGGCTTTATGGTTAAGAAAGAACTTGGCTTAACCAGTGCTAAAGAGCTAGATGGCGCTTCTGTTTGCGTGCAATCCGGTACAACAACAGAGCTGAACTTAGCTGACTACTTCCGCAACAATGGTATGTCTTACAAGCCAGTTGTCTTTGATACTGCGGCTCAAACATCCAAAGGTTTTGATGCGGGCCGATGCGATGCGCTTACGACGGACCAATCTGGTCTTTATGCGCTACGTCTAAATCTTCAAAACCCTGATGCTGCTCAAGTCTTACCAGAAATCATTTCGAAAGAACCTCTTGGTCCGGTAGTTCGTCAAGGTGACGATCAATGGTTCAATATCGCTAAGTGGACACTTTCTGCAATGGTGAACGCAGAAGAATATGGCCTGAACTCTAAAAACGCAGACAAGATGCTGAAGTCTACCGATCCAAACATCAAGCGTATTCTTGGCGTTGATGGCCCTAAGGGTAAAGGCCTAGGCATTCGTGATGATTGGGGTTACCAAGTGATTAAACAAGTGGGTAACTATGGTGAGAGCTTTGAACGCACTGTAGGTACTGGATCACCACTAAAAATTTCTCGTGGTGTCAACGCGTTATGGAATGCAGGCGGCTTTATGTACGCTCCACCAATCCGTTAATGAATACATAACAACAAAATGGGCGGTTTTAAGCCGCCCTTTTTTAAATTGGATTTGAGGTTATAGCTGTATGAAACCTACTGATACTGCTGCGTCGAAGCCGAAGAACGGATCAACTTCTAACGCTAGCCTTATTTACAATCCCACCTTTCGTTCAGTCGTATTTCAAATTATTGCGATACTTGCGCTGATTTTTTTCTTTTACACAATAGTCAACAATGCACTAACTAACTTAGAAGCTCGTGGCATCGCGACGGGTTTTGGTTTCCTCACTCAAGAAGCTGGCTTTGGGATTGGCCTAACGCTGATTGAATATAATGAAACCTATTCATATGGACGGACATTCATTGTCGGCCTGCTTAATACTGCTTTAGTTTCTGTTCTTGGTATTATTTTGGCGACCATCATTGGGTTTGTAATGGGCATTGCACGTTTGTCATCCAACTGGTTGGTGAGTCGTTTTGCGGCCGTTTACATTGAAACTTTCCGAAACATTCCTCTGTTACTACAAATTTTCTTTTGGTACTTCGCGGTATTACAAGCGCTCCCTTCAGCACGGCAAAGTTTAAGCCTTGGCGAAGCCATCTTTCTGAACGTACGTGGATTATACTTCCCTGCACCTGTCTTTGAACAAGGCTCTTCGGTCGTGATCGCTGCTTTTGTCATCGGCATTGTCGCGATATTTTTCATCAACATATGGGCAAACAACAAGCAAAAACTCACCGGACAACAAACACCGATGGGCCGCATCGCTCTAGGGCTGATTGTAGTTCTACCAACAATTATCTACTTCATCATGGGTTCGCCTATTTCGGCAGAGTACCCTGCACTGAAAGGGTTTAACTTCAAAGGTGGTATCAGCATTATTCCAGAGCTTGCTGCACTGCTGCTTGCTCTGAGTATCTATACGGCATCATTTATCGCAGAAATTGTTCGTTCAGGCATTAACGCGGTTAGCCACGGTCAAACTGAAGCCGCCATGTCGTTGGGATTACCTAGAAGCCGAACTTTGAAGCTGGTGATTATCCCTCAGGCGTTACGTATCATCATTCCTCCACTCACCAGTCAATATTTAAACTTAACCAAGAACTCTTCATTGGCGATGGCGATTGGCTACCCTGACTTAGTTTCTGTATTTGCAGGAACAACATTGAATCAAACGGGACAAGCGATTGAAATTATCGCAATGACAATGGGGGTTTATTTAACTCTGAGTTTGATTACATCGGGGTTGATGAATATTTACAACCGCAAAGTAGCCCTAGTGGAGAGATAGCATGAAAGAACATCAATTTCAGCCAGATCTACCACCACCGTCAAATACAATCGGTGTCGTAGGTTGGCTACGTAAAAACTTATTTAATGGGCCGGCAAACTCGATACTAACCGTCATTATCGCGTACTTTGCACTTACCGGACTTTGGGCTGTGCTGGATTGGGCGATTATTAAAGCAGATTGGGTGGGTACAACACGGGATGCCTGCTCTCGTGATGGAGCATGCTGGGTGTTCATCAGTGTACGTTGGGAACAGTTCATGTATGGATTTTATCCGCAAGAAGAGCTGTGGCGTCCGAGATTATTTTATATTTCTCTAGCGATTCTGACCGCACTGTTAGCCTATGAGAAAACGCCAAAACGCACTTGGATTTGGCTCTTCTTTGTGAACGTGTACCCATTCATTATTGCAGCCCTACTTTACGGTGGCGTATTTGGTCTAGAGGTTGTTGATACTCATAAGTGGGGAGGCTTACTCGTCACACTGATTATCGCAATCGTCGGGATTGTAGTGTCACTCCCCATCGGTGTCGCACTAGCGTTGGGGAGACGCTCTGATATGCCGATTATCAGGAGCATCTGTACCGTTTACATCGAAGTATGGCGTGGGGTTCCCCTGATCACTGTCTTGTTTATGGCCTCAGTCATGCTTCCGCTATTCCTTGCTGAAGGCTCAGAAACAGACAAACTCATCCGTGCGCTTATCGGTGTGGTGATGTTTAGTGCCGCATACATGGCTGAAGTAGTCCGTGGTGGTTTACAAGCTATACCCAAAGGTCAGTATGAAGCAGCCGACGCACTTGGATTAAGTTATTGGAAAAAAATGGGACTGGTTGTTTTACCTCAGGCTCTTAAAATCACTATTCCTTCCATTGTGAATACCTTTATTGGGTTATTTAAAGACACCAGTCTAGTACTTATCATTGGTATGTTTGATGTATTAGGCATTGGTCAAGCTGCAAACACTGACCCTGAATGGCTAGGGTTTGCGACTGAAAGTTACATATTTGTCGCGTTAGTGTTCTGGGTATTTTGTTTCGGTATGTCGAGATATTCGATTTGGCTAGAAAACAAACTGCACACCGGTCACAAACGATAATCATAAATTCAAGGACGTATTATGACGCAACAACAAGATCACATGATCCAAATTAAAGATATGAACAAATGGTACGGAGAGTTCCACGTACTTAAGAACATCAACCTAGACGTCAAAAAAGGCGAGAAGATTGTCATTTGTGGCCCTTCTGGATCCGGTAAATCGACCATGATTCGCTGTATTAATAGGCTAGAAGAGCACCAAAAAGGGAGTATCTTTGTTTCTGGCAACGAACTTACGGAAGATTTGAAGAATATCGAAGCAGTGCGAAAAGAAGTCGGTATGTGTTTTCAGCATTTTAACCTCTTCCCACATCTTACTGTGCTGGAAAACTGTACTTTGGCGCCAATTTGGGTGAAGAAAATGCCAAAAGACAAAGCCGAAGAAGTGGCTATGAAATACCTCGAGCGCGTAAAGATTCCGGACCAAGCAGAGAAGTACCCAGGTCAACTATCAGGTGGCCAGCAGCAGCGTGTAGCGATAGCCCGCTCTTTGTGCATGAACCCACAAGTGATGTTGTTTGACGAACCGACATCAGCCCTCGATCCTGAGATGGTACGCGAGGTATTAGACGTAATGGTTGAGCTAGCAGATGAAGGCATGACCATGCTTTGTGTTACACACGAAATGGGATTTGCCAAAGAAGTTGCCGACCGCGTTATTTTTATGGATGCAGGAGAAATCATAGAAGAGAACAACCCTGTCGACTTCTTTGAAAACCCTCAGTCTGACCGCACGCAGAATTTCTTATCTCAAATACTTAGCCACTAATAAACTCACTAAACGGTTCTGAAAGGCGGCTTAGGTCGCCTTCTTTATTTGTGTTATATTGTGTTACATCTTTCAACATACTTAAGATTCTAATTCTATTATTATTTTATTTACTGCAAAACGTTAGGGGGCTTGATCTTTTGATCACTGAACCTCATAAATGTAGTTATAAACATAAACCCTTACGAGGAAGATCATGAATAGTCCTATGTTTACCCGCTCAACAAGTACACCGAATGTACTTGAGATAAACAAAACGCTTAAAAATACGTATTTCCTATTGTCTATGACGCTAGTAACCAGTGCTATTGCTGCTGTTGCTACCATGGCAATGGGGATTTCTCCGATTATGGCCCTAGTTATGCAGCTAGCCGCTATTGGTATTCTGTTTTTTGCTCTACCTCGCAGCATTAACTCATCTATGGGCATTGTTTGGACGTTTGTCTTCACGACTCTGATGGGTGGTGCGCTAGGTCCAATGCTAAACTACTACGCATCCATCCCAAGCGGTCCATCCATTATCGCGCAAGCTCTTGGCTTAACGGGTATGGTGTTCCTAGGTCTGTCTGCTTACACAATCAGCAGCAAGAAAGACTTTTCTTTCATGCGTAATTTCCTGATTGCTGGTCTAATCATTGTTATCGTTGCCGCTATCATTAACATTTTTGTTGGCTCAACAGTAGCTCAGTTGGCTATCAGTAGTATCTCTGCACTTGTGTTCTCTGGTTTCATTTTGTATGACACAAGCCGTATCGTTCGCGGTGAAGAGACTAACTATGTTAGCGCAACAATCTCTATGTACCTGAACATCCTTAACCTGTTCACTAGCCTACTCAGCATCCTAGGCATTATGAACGACGACTAATCTGTTCAGAAACTGGTTAAACAAAGCCCGAAAGCTACCGCTTTCGGGCTTTTTCTTTTCTGTCATATTGTGATTTTACTTATAGCTGCGCTACCCTATTCAATATCAGTGATTTAAAGGTAATACAGATGTTCGAATATAACGGCAAACAAATTGAAACTGATGCTCAGGGCTACCTGTTGGACCACACTCAGTGGGAGGAAGGGATGATTTCCGTTCTTGCTGAGCAAGAAGGTATTGAATTAACGGATGCCCACCTAGAAGTGATTCATTTTGTGCGTGATTTCTATGAAGAATTTAACACTTCTCCTGCCGTGAGAATGTTGGTGAAAGCGATGGAAAAAGCACACGGTCCAGAAAAAGGAAATAGCAAATACCTGTTTAAGCTGTTCAAGCAAGGTCCTGCTAAGCAAGCGACAAAATTAGCCGGGCTGCCAAAACCAGCTAAGTGCTTGTAATCTTATTATTATAGAATTTTAAACCCTTTAAACGGTTTGTATGACATTGGCTCCGAAACGACTGAATCCACAGTTGCTGTTTTGGGGCCTTCTTCTAACCACTCTGCCATCTCTTTAATTTTGTCTTCACTTCCGCAAACGACGACTTCAACTTCACCACTCATTAGGTTTTTGGCATATCCGGTTAAACCAAGTTTAAGACCTTGATGTGAGGTGTGATACCGAAACCCGACCCCCTGTACCATTCCAAACACTGTAAATTTCTCGCATCTTTGCAACATTACTGACACCTCACGTACTAGTGGTGATACATTCAATCCGTTTAACCAAGGAACTAATAATAAGCACCGGACACAGAGCATTATAAAGAAATGCCATTTCTCTGAATTGACAAATATCTCACACACTTAAAAATTAAAGAAAAGTTCTTACTGCTTATTGGTCGCACTTTCATACACATAACAATCATAGCAGTTGCATCATTTCTCATAGCTATGAGCCTCTAATTCATCTGACGTATATTTTCATTGTCATATTAAGAGTTCCCAGGCCACTTCGCTTAAACTTAGATAGCAGTCTGTCAAGCTGTCAAGACGAAGGAGTGACAGCGTAACAAGAATAGAGATGTTAATTGTCTAGAGAGTTTCTGATCAGCTAAAGAGCTAGCATCGTGTGGTGCTTTTATTTGATTTTCAAAACGACTTCCCCGACAATACCCACCCTTTCCAAACAATCAATCGAGTAAATCAATGACTCCAGCTATCTATCTTGTAAAAGGTCGTGAAAAATCCCTTCGCCGCAAACACCCATGGGTGTTCTCACGTGGCATTAGTAAAGTAGAAGGAGAACCGGCTCTTGGTGAAACAGTAGATATATTTACTCATGATGGAAAATGGCTAGCTAAAGCCGCCTACTCTCCTAATTCTCAAATCCGAGCTCGCGTTTGGTCGTTTAATAAAGAAGACATCAACAAAGCCTTTTTTGTTAAACGAATTCAAAATGCACAGCTACTCCGTGAGGATATTATTGAACGTGATGGCTTAACGGGTTACCGCCTAATTGCTGCAGAATCGGATGGTTTACCGGGTATCACTATTGATAAATACCAAGATTTTTTGGTTTGCCAACTGTTGAGTGCAGGCGCTGAGTTCCATAAGCAAACTTTGGTTGAAGCGCTGTTGGAAGTATTCCCTGAATGCAATATCTACGAGCGTTCTGATGTTGCCGTTCGTAAAAAAGAAGGCCTAGAAGAAACCATGGGTATTCTGCACGGAGAGGAACCACCAAAGTCTGTAGTAATTGAAGAAAACGGCGTGAAAATCAGCGTTGATATTGTTGGTGGCCATAAAACGGGTTTTTACCTAGACCAACGTGACAGCCGCCTTCAGTCTATGAAATACGTAAAAGACAAAGAAGTTCTAAACTGTTTCTCATACACAGGCGGATTCGGTCTATACGCTTTAAAAGGTGGTGCTAAACGTGTGATTAATGCGGATGTTTCTCAGCCAGCATTAGATACAGCGAAATTCAATGCTGAACTAAATGAGTTCGACATCTCCAAGAAGCGTGCAGTTTTCTTAAACGCCGACGTATTTAAGCTACTTCGTGAATACCGCGATCAGGGTACAAAATTTGATGTAGTGATCATGGATCCGCCAAAGTTTGTATCAAGCAAAAACAATCTGACGTCAGGTGCAAACGGCTACAAAGATATCAACATGCTAGCGATGCAAATTCTTAAGCCTGGTGGAACACTTTTGACCTACTCTTGTTCAGGATTGATGAGTGCGGATTTATTCCAGAAAGTGATTGCCGATGCCGCTGTCGATTCAGGTCGTCAGGTGAAATTTATCGAGCGCTTCGAACAAGCCGCCGATCACCTAACAGACAGTGCATACCCAGAAGGATTCTATCTGAAAGGCTTTGCTTGTAAGGTATTGTAAGCGCTTTAGATAGAAGTTACTGAACTCCTTAAGAATCAAAAATAAAAAAACCGGGATTAAAAATCCCGGTTTTTTGTTGGAAGTTAATCCTTAATAATAAAGATGTTATCTAAGTTATTGGTAATATCCGCAGCAGATAACCCGTCTAACTCAATGGTTACATGCTCATGCGCACTGTTTTCTACCTTAATCGAAACACCACTCTCAGTGTCTTGTGCAGAGTCAGATATGTTATTGAGTATAGTAGTCACATCATCAGCCGTAGCGTCAGCAAATAGATCACTTAGATCAATCTTATCACCTTCGGCAACATCAAAACCTTTGATACTATCAGTGCTTCCGTCCAAATCGCCATCTAACCACGTGAAGATATCTGCATCTTCACCGCCCGTTAGGATGTCGTTGCCAACACCGCCGATAAGCGTGTCACTTCCACCTTGGCCGTAAAGCACATCGTCGCCAGCACCACCATCAACAATATCTCCAGAACCTCGATTATCACCTTCAACATCGAATATCTGATGATTTTCTTTTACAAAATCATAGATATCCAAATCAGTTGGCTCAGTGCCATTCTTAAGTTCCAAGAATGTTTTAAGCCCGGCTAAACCTGAGCCATCTTCGAAGTCGGCAGGTTTATCTGGATTTCCATTTACTCCCCAAGGTAGGAAATCGGAATTGATGGTATCACCGAATAGTACATCATTACCTTCATTACCAAAGACTTGGTCGCTTCCCATGTTAGCGATCTCCTTGATAGTTTCACTACCTTGGAGAGCCGCTTCTAGCTCATCAGGCGTAGCCGCAATTTGTACGTCACCAACGTTAGCAAAAACATACTCAGTAATCGACTCCTCATCCAGGTAAGCATAACTGCCATACCAACCCGATTCACCAACATGAGTAAGAACTAAGGTATAACTACCCGCTTTGAGCCCTTCAGAAGAAATGTCCTTCTTACCGCTCCCAGATAACTGACCAGAATCTACACGAATGCCATTCGAATCAAACAGTTCCCAAGAAAAATCGCTCTTCCACATTTTAACTTCGAAGTTAAGGTCAGAACTATCCTTACTAATTTCAAACTTAGAACTTTCCCATTTTGCATAGCCATGATCCGCTTTAAGGACTAAATCTCCACGACTAACGTATACATCTCCATTACCAGTGGTGTACTCCTGACCTTCAAGGTTATAACGGTTGGAAAAACTGAAAACATCATAACTTGATTCCATGCCAGGCACTTTTTCAAGAGATACAACATTCGTATTGTCGAAAAATTTCAAGTAATCAGTTGAAATGTCGGACCCCATACCTATAGCAAGTACTTCAGAGTTATAGGTATTAGTAAGCTTGTCAAATTCTGCAAGAGCATCGTCAACAGAGGAAGTATAGGGCTCTCCATCTGTTAAGAATAATGTCATGTTTTCATATCCGTTAGAAAGGATATCTCGACTTCCAAACCAATTATTTGCTTCAGAGAAACCAACATCATAATCAGTACCACCACCTACTGGCAGGTTACCTTCTATCTTATTTAAGAGTTCATAAAAACTAGAGGAGTTTTCTCTCAAATCCATAACAGGGAAGCTAACATCAATATTATCGTCGAAGCCAATAAGAGATACGTTAACTACTCCATCATGTGATGCAAATGATGTTACAAGGTTCTTCAATGCTTGCTGCATCATATCCATACGCGTCATGTAAGTATTATCTGGGTTTAACTGAATATACCCCTGAGAATCTCTCACATAGTCGCCCATGCTTCCTGAAGTATCAACCACCAAGGCAATGTTATAATTAACGCCAGGTGTAACCGAATTTACATACCCCCCTATGTCACCCACAAGAACATCGTCACCGCTTCCGCCTTCGACTTTATTATCACCGTTAGGATCAACTGAGCTAACGAAAACACTTCCGGTCTGGGCCGTTGCTGTCTTCGGAACATCTACCCACTGCCCATCTTCAAATTCCTGAGCAGTCGCTGATACTGTGAATATCGGATTTATATCAACCGGTGATTCAACTTTAAGCGTCACTTCACCACTAGAGAAATCAGACACGTCAACGCTCCAACTGCCATTCGGCAATTTAGAAGCATTGTGGATTTCAACCCCTTCAGGTACATCGCTAATAATGACTGAAACCAGTTGTTCACTACCATCGTCATCGTGCAGGTTCACATCTATCGACAAGTCATAAATATTATGCGTCTTGACTAATTCACCATCTTCAACCGAATACTTCCCATCTTCAAAAACCACATATTCAACGTCATAAAACTGGTGTGTATTATCATGATCTTTAGGTATTAATTGGAAGTCATAGCTAGATGCACTTCCCGAACCTTTGGTAAAGTTATAATCAGAAAGTTTACCTGGTACGTAAGCCGTATCAATACCTCCACTTCCATAGTACGCAGTTGTAGCATATTTATCTTGAGCTATTAGTACGTCATCCCCAAGACCTGCATAGAAGTCGACATTATTAGCAGAGTCACCTCCTATTAATATGTCGTTACCTGCAATAGTTCCACCAAAGTCGTCGCCATACAGTTGCTGCGTATTGGAAGCGCCACCGAAAATCACATCATTGCCTTCCGCACCAACTAGGCGTTCATCGGATGGTTGTTCAGTAGACAGAATGTAATCATCACCATTTAAGGAAGATACATCGTAACTACCATCAGTCACTAGATAATCCATATCATTCGTCGGAGATGTTGAAGGTGTCAGTTTACTTAGGTTTTCTAACTGCTCTTCGATAATGCTATCAGAGATATGTGACCCAGAGGCTTTAAGAGAAGCACTAACCGACAGACCATCAGTTATAGGCAATACATCAAATGTTAGAGTCTGGATTTCGCTAGATAGCTCACCATCACTTACTGAAAAATCAAACTGTACATAATTATCACCACTCTCGTTATGCGCGGGTTTGAACGTTAACTTACCAAGCTCTTGAGAAGTAATTGTTTGCCCAGCAATAACAGCTTGTCCCTCGAACTGTAAAATGCCGTTTTGAGGTAAGCTTTCTATGGTAACAGATACAAAATCGTCCCCTTCAGGGTCATTAAATACGAAGTCACCTGAACTAAAGAAGTAATGCGTATCCTCCGAAACCGTCAGTGTTACTGGTGACGTGGTTGGTGCGTCATTCAGTTCCAGT
>NZ_BCUD01000002.1 GCF_001591105.1 Vibrio nereis NBRC 15637
TTAATACCTTATCAATCTGCACGTCGCATAGGAGGTTCGGGAAGACTGTGGCTCAACGCGAACGAACTCGAGCAATCCATCGCGTTTAGTGAGCAGCAATCTGACTACAACCGCTACCCAGACTTTCTTCCACATGAGATTGCCAGCGCATACCAGCAATACTGCCAAACTCAGCAACCTGTACTCGCGGTGCGAGGCGCAGATGAAGCCATTGACCTGTTGATTCGTACTTTCTGTAAACCGGGCGCAGACAGCATCGCGATCTGCTCACCGACTTACGCGATGTATGAGTTTTGCGCCGAATCCCTAGCTGTTGAGACCATCGACGTACCATTGCTCGCACCAGACTTTACGTTGGATGTAGACGGCGTAGTCAAAGCCGCGAAACACGCAAACATCGTTTTTCTTTGTTCGCCAAACAACCCGACGGGGCAACTTCTGAATAAAGCTCAGGTCATCGAGATCTTGGATCAGACCAAGCAAGACGCGTTGGTGGTGGTCGACGAAGCCTACATCGAATTCGAACTGGCACAGAACGTGGTGAGCTTAATCGACCAATACCCAAATCTAGTGGTGATTCGTACCCTGTCAAAAGCGTTCGGTTTGGCGGCGGTAAGGTGCGGATTTATCGTCGCGGCGCAAGAGGTGATGGACTACGTGATGAAGCTGATTCCCCCGTACCCAATGCCTGACAGCTCAGCTGAAATCGTTCTTAAGGCATTGAGTGAGCAAGGATTAGCGAAAGTCGCGGCCAGCACGCAAGCCCTTGTCGAAACCAAGCAACGCTTTATCAACAATATTAAAGAGCTGCCTTGGATAGAGACCATCTACCCTTCAGCAACAAACTTTGTTTTAATTCGTACACACGCGGATGTTGATCTGTTTAGTTACTTAGCTGAACAAGGAATTGTGACGCGCAATCAGGCTCATGAGCCGAGTCTGAAACACTGTGTTCGTATCACTATTGGCTCAGAACAGAGCATGCAAGAAGTCGCTCAAACTATCTGTAACTACAACAAAACGCAGACAACATCGAAGTAAATAAGGGACTAACTATGAAAAAACTACTTAGCGTACTGGCTTGTTCAACTATTCTTTTCGCTGCGCCGAGCATGGCAAAAACGGTCAGACTGGCTTCAGATTTTACCTATCCACCGTTTAACTACATGGACGCAAGCGGCAATCCAGCGGGTTTTGATATCGAAATCGCGGATGCACTTTGCCAAGAAGCCAAGCTGGAATGTACTTGGGTTTCACAAAGCTGGGATTCATTGATTCCTGCGTTGATGGCACACAAATCTGACGTAATCATGGCGTCGATGCGTATTACTGAAGAGCGTAAAAAACGTGTGTTGTTTACCGACAAGTATTACCAAACGCCTGCGCGCTTTGTGGCGAACGGCGAGCAAAAACTGGTTATCAGCAAAGAAGGCTTGAAAGATAAAGTCATCGGCGTACAAACAGGTACGATCCACGACCGTTACGTGACGGATATGTTTGGTGACGTTGCCGATATAAAGCGCTACTCGGGGCAGGATGAAGTGTACATCGATATGCAAAACGGCCGTCTGGATGCGACATTCGGCAACTCAGACCAACTGGCCCTAGCCTTCCTAGAGAAAGACATCGGGAAAGGCTTCAAGTTTGTTGGCGAAGCGGTGACAGACAAAGCTTACATCGGTGAAGGTACGGCTCTGGCGCTTAGACAGAAAGATAAGGCACTGGCAGAGAAGTTTAACCAAGCCATCGAAGCGATTCGCGCTAACGGAACATACGATAAAATCGCAAGTAAATACTTCACGTTTGATATCTACGGTGAAGAGCTGTAATTACCAGCCTTTTAAAACAACAAAAGCCCCAACACGGGGCTTTTTTTATTAGCTTGAATTTGGTTGATTCGATTAGCGAGGGTAACGCGCCATCGCCGCTTCTTCTTTAGACACCACTGCTTTACCGATCGGCGCAAGCGAGATATACGCCAGTTTTAGGTGTTGAAGCGCAAATGGAATACCGATGATGGTGATAAAACACGCCACTGCTGAGCAAATATGACCAATCGCTAACCAGATGCCAGCCAGAATAAACCAGATCACATTACCGATAAATCCCAACGCGCCCGTACCAATATCTTTACGTCGCATCAGTTCATCACGCTCAATCACCTCTTTACCAAACGGGAAGAACGAGAAATTCCCCATCACAAAACACGCACGTCCCCACGGGATACCGACAATACTGACGAATGCGAGCAGACCGAAAAGCCACCACATCAATCCCATGACAACACCGCCACACAGAAACCAAATAATATTTCCGAGTACTCTTAACACCTTACTACTCCTTAACGAATTTAACTGTAGACCGGTTCGTAGTGCTCTACAGTTGGGAATGGATCATAAAAATGATGCAAAAGCGCTTTCCATTCCTGATATTCCGCCGACTGTCTAAAACCTTGCTCGTGGTCGGCTAATGTTTCCCAGTTTACTAACAAAATATAGCGACTGGGCTTTTCAATACAATGTTGTAGTTGATGAGACACATACCCTTTCATTGAGGCAATGATCGCCTGCGCTTTATCAAAGTTGTGCTCAAATTGTTGTTCTAAACCTGGCTTCACATCCAAAACCGCCACTTCTAGTATCATGTGTTTTCCTTAACCCCAGATGAACACGTTACATAAGATGAATATATTACATAACATAAACATCTTATATTAATCCTTTCCAGACCGCGGTCACGCCGCTGACTATACAAAGTAGTAACGCGCCCATACGAATCTGCTCCTTGGGTAATGAATGCGTGGTCATGCGCGCTAGTTTGTACCCAAACCAAGACGCAGGAAAGAGCGGAATAGTGATCCAAACATGGTGCCACGTCAGAAAGCCAGCTGGAATTTGAATAATAAGAGAAATGATCGAACTGAAGACGAAGAACGCCGACAGGTTACCACGCAATTGGTTCGCTTCTTGATGTTGCAGCAGCAGAGCCATCGGTGGCCCACCAATCGACGAGCTGGTACCAAAAAATCCCGAAAAGAAGCCCGCGATGGTCATACGAGTTGGCGTTGGCTCAATCCGAAATGGCAGTAAACTCACCACCACTGCGAACAACACCAGTCCTCCCAGCCATAACGCCAGCATATCCGTTGAGACCATCACTAACAGCACGCCACCCGCCAACGATCCCGGCACACGACCGATCAGCGCCATCTTCAAGCCACCGATCTCTACGCTATCTCTGTGTTTCAACGCATTAAGCAGCGAAATAAATAACGCGAGTAAACAAATTGGTGCGGGAACGTAGTCTGGCGAAATCAAAAACAGAAGAGGCGCGGCCACAACGGCTAAACCAAAGCCAATCGCGGTTTGAACAAACGAACCGAGAAATACTAGTAACGCAGCAATCAATGCTTCAGTAGTGATCCATTCAGTGAACATATTTGAGGGAGATGTTAAGAAACTGTGCACCTATCATAATGGAAATACGGCCAAATTGCTCAATATTCGTCTCAAGATTAAACACTTAATTAACATCTCTATTAGCTACCTTTTAAGCATCAGTCAGCTAGGCAATTTGACCTCAATCAATGATAAAGCGGTTATACCCTTTCGAGCGATGTAAAAAAGACATCAGCTTGATAGGATTCTGGCACGTTTGTTTCGCTAGTAAAGTCAATGAATCCGAATCTCAATAACGTGCTGCTTGAGATAGCACTCAATCTTAGCTCAAACCTGAACAGTGAAGCCCAGTACCAACATCTCATCAACGGCATCGATAAAGTGTTTCCTTGTGATGCCAGTGCCTTATTTGTGTTGGACGAAGACGGGTTTCTCACTCCCGTCGCCGTTAAGGGGCTCTCTGCCAGTGTTCTGGGTCGTCGATTTTTTCCCAAAGCGCATCCAAGACTGGAAGCCATTATGCAATCCAAGCAACCAGTTCGCTTTGGCGCAGACTGCGAGTTGCCTGACCCTTTCAGCGGCGTGTTACTCAGCGAAGAAGCCGAATTGGATGTGCACGACTGCTTAGGTTGCAGCCTGTATGTTGATGGACAACTGGTGGGCGTGTTGACGCTCGATTCACTGACTGTTGGCGCGTTTGATGTGATTGAACCTGTTACCCTTGAAACTTTCGCCGCCCTCGCCGCAGCAACGCTACGTAACATTGGGCAGATCAAAGCATTAAAAGCGCAGAACAAAAAACAAAAGAACGTTACTCAAGCTTTGATCCAACAAGCACGTTCCAAGCAAGGTGAGATGGTTGGCTTAAGCCCGCAGATCCAGCAACTGCGCAATAATATTGAAACCGTCGCCAAGTCTGATTACGCGGTACTGATCACTGGAGAAACGGGGGTTGGTAAAGAACTGGTCGCGCACAGCGTCCACGCCCAATCCAGTCGCTGCGATAAAGCGATGATTTATGTCAACTGCGCCGCACTGCCAGAAGGGCTCGCGGAAAGCGAACTGTTTGGCCACGTTAAAGGTGCATTTACTGGCGCAAACAGCCACCGCGCGGGTAAGTTTGAGCTGGCAGACGGCGGAACGATTTTCCTCGATGAAGTCGGCGAATTGCCTTTGGTCCTGCAGGCTAAATTGCTGCGCGTGATTCAACAAGGTGAACTACAACGCGTCGGTAGCGACCAACACCTGTTGGTCAACGTGCGTATTATCGCAGCGACCAACCGCTCACTGGAACGAGAGGTCGAGCAGGGTCAGTTTCGCGCCGATCTATTCCACCGCCTCAACGTGTTCCCCATCTCGGTGCCACCACTGCGTAAACGCGAAGGTGACATTCCAGTACTGGCGGGCTACTTGCTGGAAAAAGTTCGTAGCCAATTCAATATCCCGAATCTGCACTTACATTCTAAGTCACTCACTTTGCTAGAAAAACAGCCTTGGCCGGGCAACGTGCGCGAACTGGAACACACCTTAACCCGTGCGGCATTGCGAGCGATTCAAGAACAGCAACAGATCATCAAAGTCAGTCATTTTGATAGCAGCCTAACCAAGCAAGATGTCAAAAATACATCCAAGTATTTTCCGGATAACAGCCACGGTATGCGCTCGCTGGTTGAGAACTATCAGAAAGATTTGATTGTTTATGCGCTTGAAAAATCGAACGGAACTTGGTCAAAAGCGGCAGAATTTCTACAAATGGATCGAGGCAACCTGTATCGCATGGGTAAAAAGTTCGACCTTTCAAACTAACCCTTAAGTATTTTTGATGTAAAAAAGACAACGCAATAGTTGTCTTTTTTACATCGTATGCATGATAAAAATAAGATAAAACCCTTTAAATTCATAAAATTAACTATTGGCACGCAATCTGCTCTAACAGTGGCATCGAAAAGAGAAGCGGCTCGACCGCAAATAAAGAACTCACTGTTATTGGAGAAGCGCAATGTTCTGTATTCAATGTGAACAGACTATTCAAACCCCTACTGTTAAAGGCTGCTCGTTCGCACAAGGCATGTGTGGTAAAACTTCTGAAGTATCCGACCTACAAGACGTACTGGTTTACACCCTACAAGGTGTTTCTTACTGGGCAGAACAAGCGCTGCGCTTTGATATTGTTGACGACGAAGTCAACCAATGGGCGCCAAGAGCGTTCTTCTCTACATTAACCAATGTTAACTTTGACCCTGAGCGAATTCTTGAATTGTCTGCGCAAGCGGCGACTTTCAAAGCGCGCTTAAAAGAACAAACTCTTGCTGCCGCTAAACTGACGGACACCAGCATCGACAACATCCCTGCCGTCGCAGACTTCGAGCTACCGCAAAGCGCTGAAGAAATTCTCGCATTCGCGCCTCAAGTGGCAGTAAACCGCGGCTACCAAAGCATTAGCGAAGACGTAATCGGCCTACGCCTACTGTGTCTGTACGGTCTAAAAGGTGCAGCAGCTTACATGGAGCATGCACGCGTATTGGAACAAACCAACAACGACATTTACGCTGAATACCACCAAATCATGGCTTGGTTAGGCACAGACCCAGAAGACCTAGGCGCACTACTAGATTGCTCGATGCAAATCGGTCTGATGAACTACAAAGTCATGGAAATGCTCGATCACGGTGAAACCAAAACCTTTGGTCACCCAGAGCCAACTCAAGTAAACGTAAAAACCGTTCAGGGCAAGTGCATTCTGGTTTCTGGCCACGACTTGCACGACCTAGAGAAAATCCTTCAGCAAACCGAAGGTAAAGGCATCAACGTCTACACCAACGGCGAAATGCTACCAGCACACGGTTACCCTGAGCTTAAGAAATACCCGCACCTAGTGGGCAACTACGGCAGCGCATGGCAAAACCAACAGAAGGAGTTCGCCAACTTCCCTGGCGCGATTGTGATGACGTCAAACTGCTTGCTGAACCCAAATGTCGGCCAATACGCAGATCGCTTGTTCACTCGTAGCATCGTAGGTTGGCCGGGTGTGGCACACATTGAAGGTGACGATTTCAGCCAAGTGATCGAATGTGCGTTGGCACAGCCGGGCTTCCAACACAACGAGATCGAACAGATGATCACGGTTGGTTTTGGTCGTAATGCACTGATGAGCGCGGCACCTGCGGTGGTTGAGCAAGTGAAAGCAGGTAACATCAAACACTTCTTCCTTGTCGGCGGTTGCGATGGTGATAAATCTGAACGTAGCTACTACACCGACTTTACTGCAAGTGCACCTGATGACACGCTGATCCTAACGCTGGCGTGTGGTAAGTTCCGCTTCAACAAAAACCAGTTTGGCGATATCAACGGCATCCCTCGCCTGTTAGATGTAGGCCAGTGTAACGACGCTTACTCAGCAATCCAATTGGCTCTTGCGCTATCAAAAGAGTTTGACTGCGACATCAATGAACTACCGTTAACGCTGGTTCTGTCTTGGTTCGAACAAAAAGCCATCGTAATCCTGCTAACGCTGTTTGCACTGGGCGTAAAAGGCATTTACACCGGCCCTACCGCGCCTGCGTTCTTGACTGATAACCTAATTAAGATCATCCAAGATAAGTTCGATATGCGCAGTATCGGCAACGTTGAAGACGATCTAAAAACCATCCTTGCAGCTTAAATCCCTGCTGTCCTTTGCCTGGCCAAATTTTTGGCTGGGCACTTTTGTATGAGAGAACTCCATGATTAATGAATGGCAAAATAATCAGCCGACGACGCTGCGCTGCATCGACAAGTGGCAGGAAACTTCTGATACCTTTAGTTTTAAGCTAGCGAGCACCCAATCCGATGCTACACTCACATTCGATTTTAAACCGGGACAGTTTGTTTCATTGGGGTTTGAACTGGCTGGCAAGATGGAATATCGCGCCTACTCGATCAGCTCGACGCCGGCAGAACACTATCTGCAACTGACGGTTAAACGCGTTGATGGCGGTTTGGTATCGAACCACATGATCGACCACTTCAACATTGGTGACAATGTCTCCGTCTTAGCACCAACGGGGCCGTTTAACGCCGTGGATTGCGCGCCAAAGTCCAAAGTCGCGCTACTCAGCGCAGGTTGTGGTATTACGCCAGTGATGTCGATGGCGAAGACCTGGTTAAAAGAACAAGCAGACATCGACATTACCTTTATCCATATGGCGAAAAGCAGCACACAGGCGATTTATTTCGATGAACTCGAGACATTGCATTCGCTTTATCCCAACTTCCATTTGCGTCTGCTACTCAAAGACAATGCTGGCACAGAGCATCCTCAAGGACGTTTGGACCAAGAGTGGCTTCGCGCACTCTGCCCTGACTTAAGCGAACGCACCGTTTATCTGTGTGGTCCAACCCAGTTTATGCAGGATATGGAGCAAAATGCTCTATCGCTTGGCGTTGAGCCATCTGAATTCCATCAAGAGAGTTTTACACCGATTGAAGCTCATACGGAAAACAGCGGCGGTGGTGTGGTACAGTTTGAAGTTCCCGCCTTTGGCGTTGCTACGCAGGTCGAACAAGGCGCTACGCTTGCCGATGTGTTGGAAGAAAATGGTGTGCCGATCATTATCGCCTGTCGCAGCGGCATGTGTGGCTCTTGTAAGTGCAAAGTGACCAAAGGCGAAGTGAGCCGAACCAGTACGGAAACTCTGACTGAAGAAGAGCTGGCGCAAGGTTATACGCTCGCCTGTTCAAGCCAGATACAAAGTGACGTCGAAGTGTCACTCACCTAGACACAAAAAAGCGCCAATATAAATCGGCGCTTTTTATTTACTCGTCGATTAGCGAATTAATCTCACCACCAGCGAACCCGGCGCTCTAACCGATTCCACATTGTGGCTGATCACTGTGCCATCAATTGGCGAACAATAAGTTTCAACTTCATCACCAAAGCTGTTGTATTGCGTTGCCAGTGTTTGTCCTTCGCTCACACGGTCCATCAATTCAACGTGGCAAATCACAAATCCGCCTTGGCTCGCACGTACGCTGACAATCTCGTTACCTTCCACGCAAGGAGCAGGCGCAGAATCGACACTGCCAGCAATCACCTCATAGGCTTTCAGAATATTGAGCACGCCGCGTGTCGCTCTGTCGACCATCTCTAGGTCGGTGTAACGCCCGATACCGACTTCGATGGTAATAGAAGCGATCCCCGCTCGGTTGTAGACGGTTTCAAGAATCCCAGGGTCGCCCGGGTCGTTGAGAATCACATCGGGATTGATCAATCTTGCCATGCGAATCGCGTCTTCCAATCGGTAGTCGGCAAACGCATAAAGCGGATACGCAGAGCCGCTGGTTTGAGAATGAAGATCAATCGCTAGGTCCGCGTTGGGTTTGAGTAAATTCTCCCACAAGCTGTTGGCGTAACGACTGGCATCGTCACCAGTTGGGCTGCCGGGAAATACACGGTTTAAGTTGGCAGAAGAGCTGTCTGGCGCTGCAGAATGAAAGTCACGACTATGACGGGCAATCCCCGACAAGTTCACCGTTGGTACAATCGTCACTACGCCAGCGATCTCTTTACCCACCAACTCGCGCGCTAAGCGTTGCGCGGTCAGGATGCCGTTTTGCTCGTCACCATGGACGCCCGCGGTAATCACAAAACGTTTCCCCTCTTTTGCCCCTTTGAACACTCTGACAGGCAAGGTTTGTGGGTGGCCAATCGCGTCGGTTGCAACGGCAAACCAGAACTTATGTTCTCCGGCGTTTAACGTATTCACATCCAAAGCTTGGATGGTCGGGTACATTGGCATAATGCACTCGTTGAGGGGTTTGGTCATTGACATCTCCATTGCTTGCGGGCTCGACCGAATGACCATCCAGTATAATCTTAGCGATGTTAATTTTCACGAACAGATGTAACAACTACGCTCACAAGAATTAACCCTCCTCCCACCAATTGCAGCGCCGATAATGACTCTTGCAGCCACAACATGGCAAACAGAGCGCCAAACAACGGCTCGCTACCCATCAATAACGAAACTCGCGTTGGTGATGTTTTTCTCACCGCGTAATTCTGCACGTAGAAAGCAAACAAGGTACAAAACAGCACCAGATAGGCGACGATCAACCAAAACTCTTGCTCTACTGGCAACACAAATTGTGTACTCGGCAAATAGCCCCACGCCGCAACCAATGCTACCAGCGCGACCACTAATGACTGAAAACAGGTCAGCGTCGAGGTTGTTATCCTTTTGCCCTCGGTAAAGCGCTTGGTTGACGTGACCATCAACGCCCTCAATAGTGCGGCGGTAAGGATCAAATAGTCACCGCGATTTAACGACAACTCAAAACCTTGTTTGCTGGTCAGCAGCAATACACCGATAACACTGCATAGCGCGAGTACTAACAAGGTATTACTCACACGCTTTTTATTGATCACCAACTCCGCAAACGCCGTTAGAATCACGCTTAAGCTGATCAAAAAAGCCGCATTAGACGCCGAGGTTTGCGACACCCCGAACACTTCGCATAAAAAAATCGCCGAGAGAATCAAGCCAGTCGGTATCGCTATTAACCAGTCTTGATTCAGACCTCGACGAAAATCTCGAATCACCACAGGTAAGATGGATAAAAAAGTGATTGAGAAACGAATCGCAATAAACACCAAAACGCTGGTATACAGCAACGCACTTTTGGTGAGCCCATAACTGGTTCCCCAAAATACCGCCACCAACAATAACAGCCCTTCGGTTATCGGTAGGCGAAATCCTCTCCTTAAATATGAACTCTCTGCCGTGGTCATCGCCGTCTCCTTTTGGCTTACATATTGACTTAAGCAGTATCTATAAGTAACCATGTCGAAACAATATAGCCATTACGCAAAGGATAATTGCACTATGGATACAAATAAGCTCATCCCTTTATTATCTGAGATGGCGGTTTTCGTGCAGGTGGTGGAATCAGGAAGCTTCTCCGCGGCAGCCACGAAGCTCGGCGTTGCTCCGTCCTCAATAAGCCGCTCAATTGCACGGTTAGAGGGGGCGCTGGAAGAGAAACTACTTGAACGCACCACGCGCCAGATGCGCTTAAGTGCCACCGGTCAGCAAGTCTTTAACCTTTGTCGCGATATGCTTAGTGCGGCGAAGCTGGCGGTATCCGCGGCTCAGGTCGACAAAGCGACGGTCTCTGGTTCGCTGCGAGTCGCTGCACCAAAAGCGTGGTCGAGACAAGTCTTGATGCCGCACATCCTCGATTTCAGCGCCACGTACCCTCAAGTTGAGCTGCAACTGAAAGTCGCCGACCATTACATTGACCCAATCGGCGATGAAGTCGACGTCATTATCCATATCACCGAATCTCCAGTGGCGGGGCTGATCGCTAAACCGCTAGGCAGTAGTAAGTTAGTGTTGTGCGCCAGCCCAAGCTATCTCGCGCAACACGGTGAGCTTACCCACCCGAGCGAGCTAACCGAGCACAATTGCATCCGCTTAGGTGAAGACCCAAAAGACTGTATCTGGGAGTTTTTGCGGCACAAAGAAAAACTGTCGATTGGTATTCGCGGCAGTTTCGCCGCCAACCATAGTGAGTTACGCCGAGAAGCGATGCTACGTGGGATGGGAGTAACCGTGTTACCAGAGTTCGCGATTCGCGATTATATTGAGTCAGGTGAAGCGGTCGAACTGTTGCCAGAATGGCGTTTGTTAGGACGTTATCAAGGGCAAGTTGTGGCTCAGTATGCACAATCAAAATACATCCCGAGCCAGATTAAGGTATTTATCGACTTTCTACAAAGCCGATTGGTTAGCTTAGCTCCATCTTAAAACGCGCACTTCGTTACCTTCGTCAGGTTGTGCTGGAATATTCATCGACAATGCAAAAGATATGCACGCCATCGCTGCGCCAATGTAAAATACCGCTGCCGGTGATACCAACCAAATCAAACCAAACGAGACTGGGATGAAGACTGCCGCAATGTGGTTAATAGTAAAGGCCACCCCAGCGGTCGATGCCATATCAGCCGGGTCAGCGATTTTTTGGAAGTAGGTCTTAATCGCCAGTGCTAAGGCGAAGAACAGATGATCCACCACGTACAAAGTCGCCGCCCATTCCGCAGACTCCACCAACGCATAACCGACAAAGACACAAATCAAGCCAGTGTATTCGAACATCAACGCTTTACGCTCACCCACCTTACCGATAAAACGACCAATTTTTTTCGCAAACAGGAAGTTGAACGAGTAGTTGATCAAAAACAGCATGGTGATATCGGCGGCGGAATAACCAAACTTTTCCACCATCAAGAAACCCGCGAATACGGTAAAGATCTGACGACGCGCGCCACTCATAAACGTCAGCGCGTAGTAAAGCCAGTAACGCTTTCTTAATACCAGCTTTTTGTTTTGTGGTACTTCCGATTTAAATTGTGGGAAGGCAAACGTCATCCACAATACCAACAGAAAACCCACACCGCCAAAGCTCAGATACACCCATTTGAAGTCCATCTTGAGCACTTCCAGACACACCCACAACGCGCCATAGGTACATAACGAGGCGAGCGCACCAAACGAAATGAATTTACCCAGCATTTCTGGCGCTTCATCTTTTGACAACCATTGCAGCGAGAGTGACTGTTTGAGCGTTTCAAAGTAGTGAAAGCCTGTCGACATTAACAAGGTGGTAAACAGCAGACCAAAAAGTGATGGGAAAAAGCCAGTGATCGCCGTACCCAAAGTTAATGCGGAAAGCGCAATGAGCATAAATCGCTGTTCGCGAATAAACAAAAGGACAAAAACGGCGGTAAAGGCAAGAAACCCTGGAATTTCGCGCACGCTTTGCAGTAATCCGATATCGGCACCATCAAAGTTGGCCTTTTCAATAACAAAGTTATTCAACAATGCCATCCAACTTGAAAAGGCAATCGGTACGACGATAGAAATAATTAAAAGAAAGTTTTGGGGTGTTTTCCAACTGGCTGACTGATTCATTTATATATCCAACTATTATTTTCTTTTACATTATAGCCTTAATAAGTAATAAACAATCAGCCTTTTTATTTCAATACACATCAAGAATATTAAAGTCATAAAACATCAATAAAAAAATAATTTAAAACAACGCTTTAACATTTCCAAATTAGTGGTTATTGTGGATTTATGTATAACCAGTCGAGAATAATAATATGGAAATAATCATTCGTCCTACTCAGATCAGCGATGCAGCAGCATTATGTGATATCTACTCACAACCTGGCGCACAACGTGAAACGTTACAGTTGCCAAAACCCTCTCTCGCGATGTGGACGAAACGACTGGAAAACATGCCTGAAGGCGTTTATAGCTTCGTCGCCGAAGTGGACGGACGCGTCGTCGGGAACATTGGCTTTGAGCATTCACAACGACCTAGAATCGCGCACTGCGCCTCGTTTGGAATTGGTGTTCACGATGACTTTCATGGTTTGGGCATCGGCAGCAAGTTGATTGAAACCGTGATTGATCTCGCCGACAACTGGCTACAAGTGAAAAGAATCCAAATTGAAGTGAACAGCGACAACGAAAAAGCGATCGCGTGCTACAAGAAATTTGGCTTTGAAATTGAAGGAGAAGCGAAATATGGCTCTTACCGTGATGGAGAGTATATAAACACCTATTATATGGCGCGTATTAAACCATAATAAAATTAAGGCTTACTACTAGTAAGCCTTTAATTGTTTTAGTGCTTTATTTTTTAAACTTTCAGTATATTCATTAATCTTCCAATGCTCTGGGCTCCAACCTTTAACAAAACGTTGAAAGTCTGCCCATGCAATAGCAAATAATGGCCGCCAGTTTTTTTCTACCTCATCAGCTTGTATATCTGGTCTCATTTCCTTTAGTGCAGCTCTAAGATGAGAGAAATATTCGTCCAATACCCAGCTTTCCATCTGCGTGCAGTACTCAGGTTCTACCGCGCTACTCATAAATAGCGCCACATCCTTCATCGCGCACCCTTTACCTACGTACTGAAAGTCTACTGCAGCGGCTTGCTCTCCACTTTCCGTAAAACAAAAGTTCGCTAGCTTAGCATCACCATGGACTAAGGTTTGGTACGGCGCGTGTTTAAGCACAGAGTCGATCTTTTCAGCCATAGTTTTTAACGGCAGATCGGTCAAAGCGTCAAATTCATCTGGTCGTGTCTCAAGATGCCAGTATGTGCCACTTGGCCAAATCCCTTCGCCTTTATTCTGTATATGCTGGGCATGAAAATACGCCAGCCAACGCAAACATGCGCCAAGGTGTGTTTTAGTCGCCTTTTTACACACCTGAGTAAAACCGCGCTGGTGAAGATCTTCCATCACCAGCAGCCACTCATTGGGCTTCTGCTCCACGAGTAAAGCATTTGGCACTGGGCTTTCACTGTTCATTTGGCTGGCATAGTTTTGATACCAGTAAAGCTCAACTTGATAAGATTTTAGCTTACGCTGGTGAGATAAGTCCGTATTCCAACCTCGCGGGTGTGATTCTGGTTTCGGTAGGCGGACATGCTTAATTACGATACTAGTGTCATCAACAAACAGTCGCACCAGTTCACCGTAGCCGCCCCACAATACTTGCAACTTTTCGGCTCGAAGAATTGTATTTAAGCCAAGTTTATTGATAACAGATAAATAGTGATCTAATTCCATGTTCAGTTTCAAGCGATACTGCTGTTGGTTGAAATGGAAGGTAATGTAACACATAGAGAGGTGTAGGCGGCAGTACGCCACCTACAATACTCTACTACGCGATTTTAATCCGACAAATAGTACTGTACGGTAGAAACCACACGGACTTTTTTAATGTGCGGTGTATTACTGTCGCGATCATAAATAGAGAACTGGCCTTGTGTCGCCCACTTAATCTTCCCTAAAGAACTTTGCGAGTCTTTGGCAAACTTCTCAGCAACTTCACGAGCATTTTTCGTTGCTTCTTCAACCATATCAGGTTTAACGTCATTGAGCTTAGTGAAACTGTACTCCACACGATTCGAGTATGGGTCTTGATTGAGGATCACCCCTTGTTTACCCAACTTCCCTATCTCTTCAATGGCTCCCCTGACAACATCTACATTCTCGCTGTATACCGTTACCGTTCGCGAAGCCAAGTAACGAAATGGCATATTTTGCTCGCCGCCATATTGCTGAGCTTTTTTGTCAATGACCGCCGGAGAGGAAAGGGAAATATTGTCAGCTTCTAACCCCTTAGCCGTCAGAAAGTCTCTAATCAGCCGCGTTTGTTGCTCGATATCATCAAACATTGCGCTCGTATCGTTACTCGCAACAGTAAACTTTATCGGCCAAATCACCGTATCAGCGGCGTATTCTCGCTCAGACAGCCCTTTGACGGTGACAACGCGCTCATAAGCCTTATATTTAACCGCAGTTTGCTGAATGAAAAATCCCAATAAACCTAGGCCGAGTATTAGACTCAAACCGAGCCACAATACCGCCTTATTTGAAAATCGCTCCATTTTTTCTCCTTGTTTCATTCAAGTGGAATTCCTAAAGCAAGTTAACCCGTCAGGCAAATAACCAAGTCACGCTTTCAAATGTGCCCACTGAGGGTTGCGCTCAAGATAGTGGATCACGTAACTACAAACTGGTTTCACTTTAACACCCATTTGTTCCAGCTCAGGTAATACGGCTTCCATCATAACTTTACCGTAACCTTTACCTCTTAATTGTTCAGGAATATGTGTGGAAGTTATGGCATATACACCATCTTCTACTTTAAACTTTACCACTGCGTAGAGCTCAGACTCTAAATGAACACGAAATTGCGATTTTTCTGGTTCAAAATATAAGTTATGAGACATACTCTGCTCCCAAAAATGATACGCAGCTCAAACAAATCCTTGAATTTGCTATTTGAACAAATAGTCATGCGTACATAAAATCAAAGTTGTATGAATGATTAACCTCATCGATACAACTACCCGTTAGAAAAACATAACACGTGGCACACACGGAGACTAGATGAATACCCAAGCGGTAGATAATAAGGACAATAACGTACGCGCGTTAAGTAAAGAGAGAAATATTGCCACAGTGAATAGCCTAGACGCACTGGCCATGATTGAGCACGGTGGCGAGTTTACTATGGGTATTACCACCCCAGTAGGGATGACATTTAGGTGTAAAACGGCTTTTATTGGTACAC
Source organism: Vibrio nereis NBRC 15637 (assembly GCF_001591105.1). GTDB lineage: Bacteria > Pseudomonadota > Gammaproteobacteria > Enterobacterales > Vibrionaceae > Vibrio > Vibrio nereis. Next base: position 15,539 of record NZ_BCUD01000002.1, read on the forward strand.
ATTCAGACAGCATTATTTTGGCCGAGCTGCCGAAAGTGTCTGACAATGATCTTAACTTCTATTTCCAGGAAGGGTTCTGGAGCACCGTCAGAGCGATTTCTCCGCGTGGTGAAGGGGCAGTGATTCAATTTCGTAGTCAGTTGCAGTATATCGTCAAAGAGCCTATTCCGATGGTGATGCTCTCCATACCCAAGACGATGCAAGTCTCTCAACTGCGTAAAGAACCGCGCTTTGACGTTAACCTGAACGCTAAGGTTGCGATGAATGAGACGAAGCTCGATTGCGAAATACGCGACCTATCAAAGAGTGGATGCAGATTTATTACTGCGCCGTTAAGTCGCCCCTTTCAAGTCGGTGACAAAGTTGCCCTGATCGTTCAAATCAAAACGGGTCTAGGGAAACAAGTTACTTTTGACCCACTGTTTGGCAAAGTGTGTAATCTTCAGCGTTCTAATCAGTATTCTAAATATGGTGTTCAATTCAATGAACCCGGCAAGAGTAACGCTAAAACCCTGCTTAGCCATCTTAAGTTTAATGGCACAAAGCTTACGCTACGCCAAGAGTGATACAAAAATGCCCTGCTGAGTGAGCAGGGCATTGTTTATGGTTTTCTGTTATCTAACCGATAAACGAAATGTATCCTTGCAGGATGATTAGGTTCACGATATCGATAAAGAAAGCACCGACGATAGGTACCACCATAAATGCTTGAGGAGAAGGACCAAACTTGTTCACTAACGATCCCATGTTCATTACAGCTGTCGGGGTCGCACCTAAGCCAAAGCCACAGTGTCCACCAGCCATCACAGCGGCATCATAGTTAGAGCCCATGACCTTAAACGTAACAAAGTAAGCAAAAATACCCAGTACCACGGACTGAACAGCCAGTATCGTTAAGAATGGAATCGCTAAATCGAAGATATTCCAAAGCTTTAAGCTCATCAGTGCCATCGCTAAGAACAGTGATAGCGACACCGTACCCAAAATATCTACCGTTTCTGCATTCACTTTATGCAGCTTTGTTACCTCTAGCACGTTGGTGATAAATACGCCGATAAACAGTGCGTAGACAAAATCTGGAATCATCAGCCAACTAATTTCGAAGCTACTTACCCACTGCTCTAAGTACTTAGCGCCCGTGACACAAATTAGCAGTATAAAGAGTACCTCAATGACTTTCTTCGCCGTCACTTTGTCTTCTTCATACTCGTTGTACGTGATCACTTCAGGGAATTTTTGGTGGGTTTGTGTCCCTCGGCCATATTCCGATTCAAAGCTATTCTTGTCGATTAACTTTTGGGCGACCGGGCTACCAATAATACCGCCGATAATCAAACCGAACGTGGCCGATGCCATCGCGATTTCTAGCGTGTTAGTTAAACCATAGTTTTCGGAAAACGTTTGAGACCAAGCCGCGCCAGTGCCGTGCCCACCAGACAGTGTAATCGAGCCTGCAATCAAGCCCATCAGTGGATCAAGCCCTAATGCGCTGGCCATAGACACCCCCACCCCGTTTTGGATGATGATGTAAAACGAAGCAATCGCAAGAAACAAAAACACCTTAGCGCCACCCTTCATAAGCTGGGTGTAGTTGGCAGCCAAACCTACCGTGCTAAAGAACATCAACATAAACACGTTCTGCAGCGGTAAAGAAAACTCTAGGTCGATGCCATTAAAGTGCATCATGGTAATACCAACAGCGACGATCAAACCACCAACAATGGGTTCAGGAATGTTGAATTTTTTTAGAATAGGTAGCTTGGAGTTGATGAAGTGACCTAAGAATAGAACACTGATGGCGACTAAGAAAGATTCTAGCGGTCCAATTGAAATTACTTGATTCATAAAACCTCTTTATTATGTGTCACTCATCTTCCCTAATGAGTTAAGAGCCCACTATTGGCTCAGCAACAGGACTAAGCATCGCAAATTTCAAAAACGGCTTTCCTGTGCGATTAGTAAAAATTTCTCTATTGAAAAGTTTCCTCTCTACAGCGGGGTATCCCACTCCATTTCAACAGTAAAACCAGAACGAAACACTGGCTTGTGCGAAGAAGGCGGACATTATTAATGGATTTTTGCCACTTTGTCGAGTTCAAGCACCAAAATCGTGGGCTAGATAAAAAAAGCCAAAAGCAATTTAAATCACTCATATTAGGGCGAATTGTGGATGTAACGCGGATCGAAGGCAAAAAAATAGCCAATCGCAAAAAGGGCGATTGGCTTATATTTTGTGTGAACAAAAAGCATTCACTAACAACGTCAGTTGGCTAGGTGACCCTCGGCTTAAAAGGGTCAGTATTTATAATGCAGTATGCGTGCCAACTTTTTTGGGGCATTTTTGTGGAAAAAATCGCCATATTCAACTATTCCCCATTTCCAAACCGCAAATTGAAATTGCATTTTGCAAACGAGTCGCAAAACAATATAAAACTATATTCTTATAAACAAGATTGTCATTTTCACTTTTGCGATATTTTTTACGCCAAAGAGTCGATATACTCGTACCACCTAAATTTATCCACCAGTTAACATGAATTATTTTACGACGTTTCTCAAAGGGATAGCGATGGGGGCTGCCGATGTAGTACCCGGCGTATCAGGCGGTACCATCGCCTTCATTACAGGCATCTACGACACGTTGCTAGAAAGCATCAGACGTGTAAATCCAAGTTTAGTCGGCATTTGGAAGCAAAACGGCTTCAAAGGAGCCTTTAACCACATCAATGGTTTTTTCCTCATTTCATTGTTTGGTGGCATTTTTTTCAGTATTGCGACGCTGGCTAAACTGATCTCGTGGTTGCTGGTAACCCACCCTATTCCTCTGTGGTCTTTCTTCTTCGGCCTTATCTTAGTGTCTGTTTTTCACATGCTGAAGCAAATCGAGCAACGCAACATTAGCCGCTTTGTATTTCTACTGCTAGGCGTCGCCTTTGCTTACAGCATTACTGTGCTGAAACCACTACATATGGAACCAAGCAGCCTAAACGTTCTACTTGCTGGCTCAATCGCCATTTGCGCCATGATCCTACCGGGCATTTCGGGCAGCTTTATTCTGCTGTTAATTGGCATGTACGCCCCAGTATTAGGTGCAGTAAAAGCATTTGATGTAAATATCCTGACACTGTTTCTGTCAGGCTGTGTGATCGGATTACTGACGTTCTCACACCTTTTATCTTGGCTGCTACGTCACTTCCGAGATTTCACTTTAGTATTTTTAACGGGTTTGATGTTAGGTACGCTACCTAAGATCTGGCCTTGGAAAGAAACACTTACCTGGCGCACCAACTCGAAAGGAGAGCAGGTTCCACTGCTACAAGAGAATCTATCACCGTTTGATTTTGAAGCTGTCACTTCACAGCCTGCTCAGTTAGGCATTGCGATAGTCTTGATGCTGTGCGCGATTGGGCTTGTACTGGGGTTAGAAAAATTCGCCGAAAACCGCGATATATAAGTAAACGCCAAGAAAAACAAAAGGCGATACCTCTCGGTATCGCCTTTTTTAATTGCGTTGATTTGAGGAGAAGGACGCTAAGCCACTTCTTCGATCACGGTATGATCTTGTTTAGCAAACAACTCTTCATGAAGCGCGCAAATCGCCTTCTGATATTCTTTGTCGCTCACCACAAACTGCACGTTTACATTACGGATGGATGAGTGCAACGCCACCGGCGTTATGCCGCTCTTCATCAGCGATAACACGCCCTGAGCTAGGGCTTTGTTCGTATCAATTTGAGAGCCTATTGCTGAAATCAATGCCACCATGCGGCCTTTGATCGATGCTTTCGGATAACGCTTTTCCGCTTTATAAAGCACTTTATTCAAGCTTTCTGTACTGCCGCCGAGGTAATACGTAATGGAGTTCGCGTTCATCTCTTTACCGATCAAATTCACGCGTGCATCAGAGATGATTTCCATTAATTCACAGCTGACGTTATCAACCTGACCGACCATTGCTTGATCAAACACATGCAGGGCAAACACTTTTTCTTTACCCGCAATGATTTCTACTCTGTCTTCATCCGGCTTATATTGATTAGAGATCAACGTACCCTGATGCTCCGGTTCAAAGGTATTCTTGATCTGCAACTCAATCCCGCTTTCGCGCAAGCCTGCAGCCGCATTCGGATGGATGGCTTCCATACCTAAGTTAGCTAGCTGGTCTGCAACATCATAATTGGTATACCCGATTGGCAGTACTTTATCTGGGCCAACCACGCGCGGGTCCGCAGAGCTTAAGTGATATTCTTTATGGATAATCGCTAAATCAGCATTCGTGATCGAGGCAATACGGCTGAATGTCATTTCACTGTAGCCGCGATCGTAGGTCGTCATCAGACCTTCTTTACAATAAGCGTAACCTGTCACGATCGGCAATTCATTGTCCATATCGATGCCAGCAAACGCATCTTGAATGGTTTCATCTAAGTTTTTGGGTGTTTGTGTATCCCAGCCAGACAAATCAACAAACTTAGCATTCACACCCATATTTTTAAGTTTTAGCGCGGTATTGAACGCACTGTGAGATTCACCAAGCGATGATAAAAACTCACGGATTTGTGGCAGGTACTGCCTTAGTGAAAACTGACCGTATTGGCAGGTTTCCATAATGTTAGTGACACAGTTCTTCGCTTCTGAAATGCGAGAGCGAATAAACTTATCAGCTCGCATACGATTCATTGGGTCAGCAAAGATGTTTTCATTGGTCAACAGCATGCGCTTCTCAACATAGTCCAGAGCCTCTCGCCATTTCTCATCCCGTTTAGCAATCAGCTGGTAGACGCCTGGCTTACTGGTCTTTTTGCACTCCAGTAGCGCATCGGTAATACCGCCGTATGCAGACACCACAAACACGCGTTTGTAGTGCTCTTCTGGACGTAGGATGATGTTTTCTAGTACAGCATCAAATGCTGTCATTGAGGTACCGCCGATTTTTTCTACGGTATAAGTCATGTTAGATAACCTCGATTATTTTATGACATGGGAGTGAGGAAAATTTGAGATAGCGGGGCGCAATGCCCCACTTAATATGCCGCTCTGTCAGTCAACCAGAGGGTAGACACCGTTTTCATCGTGCACTTCTGCGCCCGTGATTGGTGGGTTGAATACGCAAGCCATGACCATTTCTTTATCTTTATAAGCACGTAGATAATGCTCGTCATGCTTATCGAGGATATATAGGGTGCCCGGTTTGATTGGGTACGTTTCACCGCCAACCACTTCGATTTCACCTTCACCACTCATGCAGTAAACCGACTCTAAGTGGTTTTGGTAGTGAATATGCGTTTCCGTGTTCTCATAAATGGTAGTGATGTGGAAAGAAAAACCCATTTTGTCATCTTTCAACAACATACGGACACTTTCCCATGTCTCAGATACTACTCTACGCTCACTGTCTCGACACTCATCTAGTGTTCTAACAATCATCTTTTTCTTCCTTGTTATGATGCTTTTTTAAAGTATTTGCTCGCAACGCTTTCCACTGCATTTTCAAAGATGCTCATGCCTTGCTCTAGCTCTTGGTCTGTGATCGTTAATGGACAGAAAAACTTAACGATTTCGTCGTCAGGACCCGCCGTTTCGATGACCATTCCATTCTCGAAACATGTCTTAGCAATCTCATCAGACAAATCACCATTTCGACACTCGATGCCGATCATCATGCCGCGACCTTTCTGCTGAACAAACAATTCAGGGTAACGCTTAACTAAACGCTGAATCGTATTTGAAACCGTCTCTGAACATTGACCGATATGTGTTTCGAACTGGTCATCAGCCCAATAAATTTCAAGTGCTTTAGCCGCTGTCACAAACGCGTGGTTGTTCCCGCGGAACGTACCGTTGTGTTCACCTGGTTTCCATTGGTCCAATTCAGGCTTAAGCAGTACAACCGCCATTGGTAAACCATAACCACCAATAGATTTCGATAGCGTCACCATGTCTGGCTTAATACCCGCTGGCTCGAAGCTGAAGAAAGTACCTGTACGACCACAACCCGCTTGGATGTCATCGACAATCAGCAAAATATCGTTCGCTTTACAGATCTTGCTTAGACGCTGTAACCACTCGTTTGACGCAACGTTCAAGCCACCTTCGCCCTGTACCGTCTCAAGTAAAACGGCTGCAGGCTTATCCATACCGCTTGAATTGTCAGAGAGCATGGTTTCAAAGAATGCCAAACCATCAATGTTCGCGTAACCGTCAAATGGAATACGGGTTACATTGCTAAGCGGTGCACCGTTACCACCACGGTGATGTTGGTTACCCGTCGCTGCCAGCGCACCTGCTGTACAACCGTGGAAACCGTTTGTGAAAGCAACGATGTTGCTGCGGCCAGTTACTTTACGCGCAAGTTTTAGCGCCGCTTCTACAGCGTTGGTGCCCGTTGGGCCAGTAAACTGGACTTTGTATTCTAGGTCTCGTGGAGCAAGGATGTAACGCTGCAATGATTTTAGAAACACTGCTTTTGCGTCGGAATGCATATCCAATCCATGTGTGATGCCGTCTGATTCAATGTACTCAAGCAGTGCCTGCTTAAGAACCGGGTTGTTGTGCCCGTAGTTAAGAGAACCGGCACCTGCAAGAAAGTCTAGGTAACGTTCGCCTTGTTCAGTTTCTAGCCAGCAACCTTTTGCTTTTTTGAATACCACTGGAAAACTGTTTGAATATGAACGTACTTTGGATTCTTGTTTTTTAAAAATATCCATGTGAAAGACCGTAATGGCTCCTTTTTATTGAGGATTATTTAAAGGGATGCGATACAAATACTCTGTATCATGCGTTCCTTTGAAATGAGTTTCTTCGTCCAAGAAAGTGCTAACTTCACCACGATTACCATGGTTGGAATCTAGCTTTTTGAACAACGACCATGATGCATCGTTATCTTTAGTGATGGTCGTTTCTACTGCTTCGACACCTTGCAGTGACTGGCGTTGGATTAATTGGTCCAACATTTTGTATGCTAGACCTTTGCCACGATAGCGGGGGGAAACCGCAACTTGCCAAACAAATAACACGTCTGGATCACTGGGTTTTTTATAGCTTGAGATAAAACCCGCGATGTCTTTGTCTTGCTCTGCAATAATGCAGGTGTTGCTGAAATGAGCTGCTTGAAGAAAGTTGCAGTACGAAGAGTTAACATCTAATGGCGGACAATCTGCGATTAAACTGAAGATTTTGCCTCCATCCGCTCTGCTCGGTTCACGAAAAATCCATTTTTTACTTGGGGTCTCACCGATTTCGGGATACATCACCCAAGGCGCTGATGTAATCATGTGCAAAAACATTTCCTTTGAACTCTAAACAAATTTCCATTTTATTATCGCCCTAAACGAACCAAACAAATCAATAGATACCCCAATTAATGTGACAAAGATCACAAAATTAACCCATAATACACATAAAAATAGTTAGACCTCTAATTTATTGAGCTTTAAATTTATTGCTGTAAACAGAGTAAAAGGCCATCTGGTTGTGGGTCATTTTCGTGTTAGAAATGCAATTCGCGCTTATTAGTCATACTCACACGCTCACTTATTTGTTAAGTTGTTCCTACTAGAAAACAATGATTTAACCGGAATACTAAATATGCGCATTTTGATAGTTCTTCTGGGGCTGTTTAGCTTTATTCAGCCGACATTTGCTGAGCAAAACTCATACTCAGAAAGTGACTTACTTGACCGACCTTTAATGGAAAGGTACATACTGGATGAGCTCAAAGCTTTGCGCCAAGAACAGCAAGATTTAGAGAGAAAACTGGTCATTCAAATCACCGATCGTGAGCTTTCCGTTGCCGACAAATCACTCAACTACGCCAACGTCACGGTAACGTACTTTTTCTATATCATTGCAGGTGTCGCTTCGTTAATTGCCTTTGTTGGCTGGCAATCTTTGAATGAATTCAAGAGTAATACTAGAGAGATGGCTGACAAGCGTCTTGACGCGATTGCCAAAGAGTACGAGAAGAAATTCAGCGTGCTTGAGCGAGATTTGAAGCGCAAGACACGCATCATCAGTGAGAACAACAAAGAGATCGAGAAGATCAACGAAATCCACAACTTATGGCTGCGCGCGCAGAGTATGCCAACGCCGGAACAGCGAATCGATGTCTACGATGAGATTTTGGGTATCCGACCAGGTGATTTAGAGGCGCTGACGTACAAAGCCGATGCCGCGATGGAGATCAATGAGTACCACTGGGCCCTCAGTTTATGTAACCGAGTACTCGATCTAGACAACACCAATGGTCCTGCGCTCTACCAACGTGCATGTGCATACTCTCGCCTTGGCGTAGAAGAGCAAGCGATAGAAGACTTGGAACGCGCCATTGAGGCGAGCCCTTCTATCCGAGACTTGATCAACACCGAGCCTGATTTAGAAGGGCTGCATGGGAACCCTCGCTTCGATATGTTACTGCATGCCGAGCATCAATAGGGCTTCCCATTTTGCTCCGCAAGCTTACGCGGCTTGCGGAGCATTGTAATTACCTAACAATGCGTCATAAAAATTACTGTCATTGAGTACCCCAACTAATTTTCCATCTTCCACTAGCAGAATTGGCTGACCACTACGCTGCTTAAGCTCTATTGCTTCTCTCATGCCTATTTCAGGGCTTGCGACCACTATCGTATTTTGGTCAATATCATTGATATCAAGCTGGCCTGCTTGCCAGTCAACCAGTTTAAGGTCTTCTCCTTCAACCAACTTAACGTCAGCCAAGGTCTGCTCAACCCACACTTGCTTAACTGAACACACTTCCAGCCTGTCCTGCTGCTGCTTCAGCTCGTTCACTGGCTGCATTAAAGAGCGCCCTTTCAATACGTTAAGCGGGTTGGTATGAGCGACAAAATCACGCACGTATTCGGTTTCTGGCTGCAACACGATCTGCTCTGGTTTACCGTGCTGGATAAGTTTTCCCGATTCCATAATCGCGATGTTATTGCCGATTTTTAATGCTTCATCGAGGTCATGACTGACAAACAAAATGGTCTTATTAAGCTTTTCTTGCAACACAATCAGCTCGTCTTGCAACTGAGCGCGAATAAGTGGGTCGAGCGCGGAAAACGGCTCATCCATAAGCAAGATATCAGTATCCATTGCGAAGGCGCGCGCCAAACCCACACGCTGCTGCATACCACCAGAAAGCTCATGCGGAAACTTGTCCGCCCATTCGGTGAGCCCGACCATATCAAGCTGCTGCTTGGCTTTCTCTCGACGCTCAGCTTTGGGCATGCCTTGCATCTCTAGACCAAACGCGACGTTATCGAGCACGCTCAACCAAGGCATTAAGGCGAATTTTTGAAACACCATTGAGATGCGATGAGTGCGCAAATGGCGCAGCGTGGTTTCGTCACAGTTAGCCAGATCAACTTTCTGCTCGCCGTCTTTGATTTCAAGCGCGCCACGCGAGATGGTATTCAAACCATTTACCGCTCTTAGCAAGCTCGACTTTCCTGAACCTGAAAGCCCCATCAATACACAGATCTCGCCCTCTTTAACGCTCATGCTCACATTATCCACGCCCACGACTTGTCCTGCTTCATCAATAATTTGCTGACGCGTTTTGCCCTGGTCGAGTAATTCCAACGCTTTTTGTTGCTGGTCACCAAACACCACATCAAGGTTTTTAATCGTAATTGCGTCCATGGTTATGCTTCCTTCTGGTTAGGTGTTTTACATAGGCGATCGAGGATGATCGCGACAAGCACAATCGCCAGTCCGGCTTCGAAGCCTTGAGAGATGTTCACAGTGTTCAACGCACGAACAACAGGTTTACCTAGACCATCCGCGCCGACTAGTGCGGCAATGACCACCATAGAAAGCGACAACATAATGCACTGAGTCACACCCGCCATAATGCTTGGCATCGCAGCAGGAAGCTCCACTCTGAACAACAGCTTCATACGGTTAGCACCAAACGCTTTACCTGCTTCAATCAACTCTTCCGGCACTTTAATGATACCCAGGTAGGTGAGACGGATTGGTGCTGCGATAGCAAAAATGATGGTCGATATAAGCCCCGGAACAATCCCCAAACCAAACAAAACCAAGGTCGGAATCAGATAAACGAAGGTCGGTACTGTCTGCATCAGATCGAGAATGGGTCTTAGCAGCGTGTACAACCAAGGACGATGCGCTGCCATTATTCCAAGTGGTACGCCAATTAATACGGAAATCGTTGTCGCCGCAAAGACTAAGACAAAGGTTTCCAGCATCTCCTGCCAGTATCCAAGGTTTAAAATGGCCAATAGAGCCGCGACAATAAACAGCACCAGTGGAATGCTACGGTGCAAATACCATGCAATCGCCGCTGTCAGCAAAATAGGCATCGCCGGTGGCATCCACTTAAAAATGTCTACAACAAAAAGAATGATGGTTTCGAGAAAAATGGAAATCGCGTCAAACAAACCGGAGGCATTGGTCGTCAACCAATCTACGCCCGTTTCCATCCATTGACCTAAGGGGATTTTGTTGTCTGTAATAAAATTCACAATACACCTTTATTTTGTTGGGCGAGCCAAAATCGCTCGCCCAGTTAAATTACGCTTTTGAGTTGATATAGTTCGTTACTGCTTGAGCCGCATCTTCACCCGCGAGCGTTGTGACGCCTTTCAGCCAAGGTTCGATTTGCTCTGGATTCTCTTTCAGCCATTGCTGAGCGGCTTTCGCTGGCTTCACTTTCTGGTTGAGGATCGCTTCCATCAACTCGTTTTCCATCTCTAGGCTGAACTCAAGATTCTTCAGCAGTTGACCAACGTTTTGACATTGGTTGAGGTAGTCAGCTCGCACATTGGTGTATACGTTCGCACCACCATAATTCGGGCCGAAGTAGTCATCGCCTCCGTCAAGATATTCCATCTCAACATTGCTGTTCATTGGGTGCGGCGCCCAACCAAGGTAAACAATCCACTGGTTACGACGCGCGGCACGTGATACCTGAGACACCATGCCCGCTTCACTCGATTCAACGAGGCTAAAGTCTTTTAGACCAAACGCGTTTTCATCGATCATTGACTGGATCAGGCGGTTGCCGTCGTTACCAGGTTCGATGCCGTAGATACGATCGCGGAACTTGTCAGCGTGCTTCACCAAATCAGCGAAGCTTTTCACGCCAGCGTCGTATACGTATTTCGGAACCGCTAAGGTGTATTTTGCGCCTTCAAGGTTGGCGCGTACCGTTTCCACTGTGCCTGCTTCACGGTATTTAGCGATATCTCCCTCCATTGTTGGCATCCAGTTGCCAAGGAAGATATCGATATCACCGTTCGCCATTGACGAGTATGTCACTGGCACAGAAAGCAGGTCGGTTTTGGTTTTGTAGCCCATACCTTTTAGCAACTCGCTTGTTACCGCTGTTGTCGCGGTAATATCGGTCCAACCAACATCGGCGAAACGCACCGTTTCACATTGGTTAGCATAAGCGTTCATTGCTAAGGTACTTAGCGCGATGGTTGAGAGCATTTTTGTCTTCATAGACATATTAATTTCCTTATATTAATTACTGACTTTGGGGCTTAGCCCAATTTTCTTTTTGGTGAATTAATTCGTTGTTTTTCCTGCCACTGAGGAGCAATCCACACAGGAAGATCTTGCGTTGGCAGTGGAGCTTGGTTGAGGATCATGTCTGCTGCACGTTCAGCGACCATAATGGTTGGCGCATTGAGGTTGCCATTTGGGATCGTAGGGAAAATAGATGAGTCCACTACGCGCAAACCTTCGATACCGCGCACGAGGCATGCTTCATCCAGCACTGCCATCGGGTCATCACCGGCGCCCATTTTGCAACTGCAAGAAGGGTGATACGCACTTTCGACGTTCTCTTTGACCCATTCATCGATCGCTTCATCACTCTTAATATCCATGCCAGGCTGGATCTCTTCGCCTCTGTACCCATCCATTGCTGGTTGCATTAAGATTTCGCGCGTCAGACGAATACAGTCACGCCAGTCTTGACGGTCTTGCTCGGTCGAAATGTAGTTGAATTCGATACGGGGTTTGTCGTGTGGATTTGCCGAGGTAATCGCAACCGTGCCGCGGCTTTCTGGCTTATTCGGGCCGACGTGGACTTGGAACCCGTGTCCGTCAAACGCGGCTTGTCCGTCATAACGCATCGCGGCTGGTAGAAAGTGATATTGAATGTTTGGCCACTTAAGACCTTTGCGAGAGCGGATAAACGCGCACGACTCGAAATGGTTGGTCGCGCCTAACCCTTTGCGGGTCAAGATCCACTCAGTCCCAATCAACCCTTTGCTCACCAGACCTAACTTGCTGTTAAGTGTGATCGGCTGTTTGCAGTGATACTGGAAGTAGACTTCAAGGTGGTCTTGCAGGTTTTCACCCACACCTGGCAGATCGTGTGCGACCTCAACGCCCGCCTTTTCCAGTACCGCTTTTGGTCCAATACCCGACAGTTGCAGCAGTTGCACTGAGCCAATAGAACCCGCTGACGAGATCACTTCTTTTGTCGCGTAGCACTGCTGCACGTTACCGCGCTTTTCAAACTCAATGCCAATGGCCTTTTTATCTTCAAGCAGAACTTTGCGCGCGACCACACCTTTAATCAGCGTTAAATTCGAACGCTTAAGTGCACGCCTTAAGTACGCGTTAGAGGTGGAAGCGCGTACGCCTTTGTCGACGGTCATGTGCATTGGGCCAAAACCTTCTTGCTGATAACCGTTGTAATCGTCCGTTTGTGGGTAACCCGCTTGCTGACCTGCATCGATAAACGCTTGGTAAAGTGGGTTGAGCGTCATATCGTTACCGTTGCAGGTACCCAACGGACCTTCGCCACCTCGGTATTCGTCTGCGCCACCTTTCCATGATTCTGCTCGGCGGAAATACGGTAGACACGCTTGGTAGTTCCAACCTTTCGCGCCGTGCTCTTCCCATTCGTCAAAGTCACACGCATGACCACGAACATACACCATGCCATTAATAGACGAACTGCCACCCAACACTTTACCGCGCGGGCAATGCAGCTGGCGTCCGTCGAGGCCTTTTTCTTGCTCGGTTTCGAACTGCCAAGCGTATTTTTCGGTATTCATCGGGTATGACAGCGCGGTCGGCATCTGGATGAAAATACTTTTATCAGTACCACCAGCTTCGAGTAGCAGTACCTGATTTTCTCCGCTTTCTGTCAGCCTGTCTGCCAACACACAGCCGGCCGAACCCGCGCCGACGATAATATAATCGTAGCGTTGTTGCATTTGTTGTCTCCGTTGAGGTTAGCGTTTAAGCGTAAGGACTGGCGAAATCGCCAAGCTCGACAAGCACGCTCTTAGTTTGCGTGTAGTGACGTAGAGTTTCCGGACCGTTTTCGCGCCCGACACCAGAGTGTTTGTAGCCGCCCACTGGCATCTCTGCTGGTGAATCACCCCAGGTGTTTACCCAACAAATGCCCGCTTCGAGCTGATGAATAACGCGGTGTGCGCGTGACAGGTTTTGCGTAAACACACCTGCTGCTAGGCCATAATCGGTCGCATTAGCGCGTTGAACGACTTCTTGCTCATCAGAAAACTTAAGTACCGACATCACCGGACCAAAGATTTCTTGCTGCACATGCGGCATTGAATCATCACAGTCAACAAACACGGTTGGCGCAACAAAGTTGCCTTTGTCTAGGCCATTTTCCGTCACTCGGTAGCCGCCAGTCAGCAACGTCGCGCCACTGGCTTTACCCTGTTCGATGGCATGAAGGACTTTGTGCAAGTGTTCGTTGGAAATCAGTGCGCCAATTTGTGTTTGCATATCCATTGGGTCGCCAACCACCAGTTTCTCGGTGCGCTGTTTAAGCTGAGCAACAAACTGATCGTAAATCGACTCGTGGACAAATACGCGTGTGCCATTAGTACAAACCTCACCTTGGGTGTAGAAGTTTGCCACCATCGCCGCAGACACCGCATCGTCGAGCTTGGCATCGTCAAACACGATCATAGGTGATTTTCCGCCCAGCTCCATCGTCACGTCTTTCAGTGTTTTGGCACTGTCGGCCATCACTAATTTGCCCGTGCCCGATTCGCCAGTGAATGACACTTTCGCTATATCCGGATGCGCCGTAAGCATTTGCCCGACACGATGGTCGCCTTGAACCACGTTAAATACGCCATCAGGCAGCCCCGCTTCACTAAAAATTTCCGCCAGTTTTAATGCGGTCAGAGGGGTTTCTTCCGAAGGCTTGAAGATCATCGCATTGCCCGCAGCGAGTGCTGGTGCCGATTTCCACATCGCGATTTGAATTGGGTAGTTCCACGCGCCGATGCCGGCACAAATGCCTAACGGTTCACGTCGGGTGTAGAAAAACTGCGATTGGCCAAGTGGCTGTTGCTCGCCCTGCATTGCTGGGACGAGACCTGCGTAATACTCGATTACGTCTGCACCAGTTACGATGTCGACTTCGAGCGCTTCTTGCAGTGGTTTACCCGTATCGGCGACTTCCAGCTTAGCCAGTTCGTCGTTACGTTCACGCAGAATGGCGACCGCTTTAAGCAGAATGCGGCTACGCTCTATCGGTGTCATGGCAGACCAAACAGCAAACCCTTGCTTGGCTGACTCAATTGCAGCTTGCAAGTCACTTTCGCTCGCCTGATCAATTTCAGCAAGCGGCTCACCGTTGGCGGGATTGTAGGTTGTAAAGCTTTCCCCTGAGCTGGCAGAACAAGCTTTACCATTGATAAATAATGATTTTAATTTCATATGAAGGTGCTGACTTTATGTTTATTTTTGAGAGTAAAAAGTAAGTTGTTTATCTAAGTAATCGTTAATAATGGTGCGCGCCTTATCTGCATCGATTCCGTCGGGGTTGAGCGTCCCGCGAAGCCAAATGCCGTCAATTAAAGACGCGATACCGTGGGCAACAACTTCCGCTTGTTCTTTTGCAAACAGCGCTTTGAGTTCGATACGTAAATGAGAAAGCAGCCGTCTCTCATTCACGCGTTGCAGCCGTTTCAATTGTTCGTCATGCATTGAGTATGACCAGAAAGCAAGCCAGGTTTTGGCGACCTTGTTCTCTGCCTGAAAGCCGACGAAGTTACCATCGATAATCGCGTTAATTCTTTGTTTGTGGGCATCTTCTGGCAGCTCACGTAAACGACTGGTGATCGTTTCAGACAACTGGCGCAAAATTTCACGCATCGTCTCTTCTAGCAAACCGTGCTTCCCACCAAAGTAGTGGTTAATGATCCCTGTCGACACACCCGCTTCTTTACTGATCAAAGAAATACTTGCCGCATGCAAACCTACTCGATCAATGACCGTCATCGTTGCTTGCACAAGTTGTGGTTTCCTAATCTTTGGCATCCCAACTTTAGGCATTTTTCCGTCCCTTTTATTTTTAATTGAACGTTCAGTTAAATATAAAATGCCTCAAAAATGATTTGTACTCAAATTATTTTTTAGTTTTTATTACTAATCTGACACAAAATCCTAACAGTACTATGTGATATTGCTCGTAAGGCAACTTTGGAAAGGAATTATATTTTTCGCTTAAAAAGTAATGAAAAATACAGGAAAACTAGTAATTACCTATTAAATATCAAAGATATAAAATTAAACTCTCATTTTTAAGGGAAAATATTTAGACGTAAAAACACAATGTAAATTATGTTTACAGGATGCCATTCATTGAATGTTTAAAAAAATTTACTTAGAGTACTAAACGTTCATCAATAAAACATAGCCACAAAAGGACTGACAACATGGATCCCATACTGGAAGTTAAGGGACTGTATAAAGTGTTTGGCGATGAGACTGACCGAGCCTTTGAAATGATCAATAAAGGTGCTGATAAGGATGCAGTCTTTGAAAAAACCGGAGCCACCATCGGTGTAAATGATGTCTCTCTCAGTATTCGCGAAGGAGAGATTTTCGTTATCATGGGCTTATCAGGATCTGGTAAATCAACCTTAGTTCGCCTACTTAACCGCTTAATTGAGCCCTCTCAGGGCAACGTTCTCCTCAAAGGCAAAGACATCGCCCATATCTCTGAAGACGAGCTTCGCGATGTCCGCCGAAACAACATCTCCATGGTTTTCCAAAACTTCGCTCTGATGCCCCACATGACTGTCATTGAAAATGCAGCATTCGGCCTAGAGCTTGCGGGAGTTGACCAAGACAAACGAAATGCTAGTGCGCTAGCAGCACTTGAACGTGTTGGCCTAGATGCTTACGCACAATCGTTTCCTGACGAATTATCAGGTGGTATGAAACAGCGTGTTGGTTTGGCACGAGCCCTCGCCTGTGACCCAGATATTCTGTTAATGGATGAGGCTTTTTCTGCCCTTGACCCTCTGATCAGAACAGAAATGCAAGACGAACTTATCCGTCTGCAAAACGATGACAAACGGACGATTGTCTTCATTTCTCACGACTTAGACGAAGCCATGCGTATCGGTGACCGTATCGCCATTATGCAAAACGGCTCCGTGGTTCAAGTTGGTACTCCAGATGAAATTCTTAACCAACCAGCAAATGACTACGTAAAAGCATTCTTCCGCGGGGTAAACGTTGCCAGCGTACTCACAGCAAAAGATATTGCGCGTAAGAAACCCGCATCCGTATTTAAAAAGTCTGAACACGACGGTCCTGCCTCTGCCATGCAGATATTGATCGAAAGTGACCGTGAATTTGGCATCGTGGTAGATAAGACCAGCCGATACTCTGGCATTGTCTCTTTAGATTCATTGCGCGCGGCAAACAAAGAAAACCGTTCATTGGCCAGCGCACAACTGAATGAAGGCTTAACTCTTCAGCCAGACCAGCCTATTAACGACATCTTAAGCCTTGTTGCAGGCGTACCTTACTCGGTTCCAGTTGTTGATGACAGCGGCAACTACTTCGGTGTTGTAACTAAATCAAGACTCCTCCAGACACTAGATAAGGATTAAAGAATGTCATCAGACCAAACAAATAACGATCCATGGTCACAGACGACAACGGAACAAAGTGATCCATGGGGACAAGCCACATCGGACAGCGCTAGCAGTTCAGACTGGCTGAATAATGAAGTCGCAGCCGAAAAACCGTTTGATATTTTAAACCCATTTGATAATGCGGTCCTGCCTCTCGATTCTTGGGTGGAAACTGGGTTGAACTGGTTGGTTGAACACGGGAGACCTGTTTTTCAGGCAATCCGTATTCCAATCGATTTTATCTTAAGTTCATTTGAAACCGCGCTGGTCTCAACACCTGCGCCATTTATGCTGCTCATCCTCTTCCTATTGGCATGGCAATTTTCGAGCTTAAGACTTGGCATCGCTACTGTTGTCTCTCTGGTATTTATAGGCCTGATCGGCGCATGGTCAGAAGCGATGACGACACTCTCTTTGGTGATGACCTCAGTCTTCTTCTGCTTACTCATAGGTCTACCGATGGGGATTTGGCTTGCAAGAAGCGATACTGCCGCGCGATTTGTCAGGCCGATTTTAGACGCGATGCAAACCACGCCCGCATTCGTTTATCTGGTCCCTATCGTGATGCTATTTGGTATCGGTAACGTGCCGGGGGTGGTTGTTACGATCATCTTTGCTTTGCCTCCTGTCGTTCGTTTAACGATCCTGGGTATCCAACAAGTACCAGAAGAACTCATCGAAGCTGGCCATTCATTTGGTGCCAACAAAAAACAAATGCTTTATCGCATCCAACTACCACTTGCGCTACCAACCATCATGGCTGGTGTTAACCAAACACTCATGCTCTCTCTATCGATGGTGGTAATTGCATCAATGATTGCTGTTGGTGGTCTCGGACAAATGGTACTTCGAGGTATCGGACGTCTAGACATGGGGCTTGCCGCTGTCGGTGGTGTCGGGATTGTTATCCTCGCCATTTTACTTGACCGCATTACACAGGAGTTAGGTGCAAACGCAGGTAACACCAAAATACGCTGGTACCACACAGGCCCTATCGGCATATTCCTTCGCAACAAAAGTAAGAAAAAAGAACTTACACTAAGGAGAAATACTAATGATTAATTCATGGAAGAAAGCGTTCACTCTAGGCGCAGTTTCTACTCTCGCTTTATCATCTAACGTTTGGGCAGAAAAACTGCCAGGCGAAGGGGTGACTGTACAGCCTGTTCAATCGACTGTTGCAGAAGAAACTTTCCAGACCTTAATCGTAAACCGAGCTTTGGAAGAGTTAGGTTATGACGTGCAACCAACCAAAGAGGTCGACTACAACGTAGGTTACACCTCTATTGCAAAAGGCGATGCTACCTACCTAGCGGTTGGCTGGTTCCCGTTACACGCAGACAAATACTCTCAGTCTGGTGGTGATGACAAGTTCTTCCGTAAAGGTCAGTACATTAGCGGCGCCGCTCAAGGTTACTTGATTGATAAGAAAACGGCTGAAAAATACGGCATCACTAATATTGGTCAGTTGAAAGATCCTAAAATAGCAAAACTGTTTGATGCAGATGGTGACGGTAAAGCTGACCTAACAGGCTGTAACCCAGGCTGGGGTTGTGAACTGGTGGTTGAAGAGCAAATGACCGCTTATGGCCTACGCGATACGGTTGATCACAACCAAGGTAACTACGCAGCGATTATTGCCGATACTATCTCTCGCTACAAAAAAGGTGACCCTATTCTTTACTACACATGGACGCCTTACTGGGTAAGTGGTGTGCTTGTTCCGGGTAAAGACGTGGTTTGGCTAGAGGTTCCATTCTCTGCCCTACCTGGCGAGCGTAAAGACATCGACACAACACTAGAGAACGGCAAGAACTACGGCTTTGAAATGAACTCAATGCGCATTGTTGCCAACAAAGAGTTCACTGAGAAAAACCCTGCTGCTGCAAAATTGTTCGAAATCATCAAGCTAAACATCAACGATGTGAGTGCGCAAAACATGATGATGAGCAAAGGCAAAAACAGCATGGCTGATATCGAGTCTCACGTGAATGGTTGGGTCAAAGCAAACCGTAAGCAGTTCGATGCTTGGCTTGAAGAAGCGAAAAAAGCAGCCATGTAATTGTGGCCACTTTTAGCTGATATCTTTCCAAGAGCCGCATATCGCGGCTCTTTTTATTTACTCAGATAGTCATGCTTCCGGATAGCGCCGTCACCGCGCAGCCTGATAGTTTTACCACTGAGGGTTCGACCAGTTCCACACCAACATAACCGCCACGCGAAGAAGCTTGATACCCTTGCAACTTAGCTTTGTCGAGTTTTTCCGACCAGTAAACACCAAGCGCACAATGTGCCGAACCCGTGACCGGATCTTCGTCTACACCAACCCAAGGCGCAAAATAGCGCGAGGTGAAGTCTTGCCTTGAACTCGACCTGGCTGTAACCAGCACTCCGCGACCACTTAATGCTTTTAGGCCATTAAAATCTGGCTGTAGTGCAAGCAGCTTTTGTTCATCATTCACGACAATCAACTGTTTGCTATCAAACTCTCCGTAGTCGATAACGTCCCCCTCACTCAACCCCAACAGCCGAAGAAAATCTGCATTAATATCAACGGTTAAATCTAGCTTGGGAGCCGGAAAGTACAAATCTATGCTGTCTCTGTTTAGGTCAGCGGTCAATAAACCTGACAGCGTATTAAAGGCAATGCTATCGCCTTGTTGGTACATCCCTAGAGATTTCAATACGTGCGCCGTCGCCAAGGTACCATGGCCACATAATTTTACTTCCACTTGGGGAGTGAACCACTTTAACTGCATGGTATCGAGCGCCAGAAACGCGGTTTCCGATACGGCCATTTCTGCAGCGATCGCTAGCATTAAGCTTTCTTCCAATGCCGTATCGGTAATACATACCCCTGCCGGATTGCCTTTAAACAACTCTGATGCAAATGCATCAACTTGATAGATCTGTAATTCCATAATTTACCTAGATTTTCTGACGACATTTATTTTATCGGTTAGTCTGGCACAACAATCAACCCAAACGGTTCCAGTAGCTGAGCTTGCTGCCAGTCGCAGATTTTTACTCCGCTTAAATCGACTTTTCTCGGGTCTAACCCTTCCAGTTCGGTGTGGCTGAGGTTACAGCCCTGCATGCGAAACTGTCCCCAACAATCTTCTGAAAAGACACCACGGCTCAAGTCTGACTCCTTAAACGAAGCCCCGTATAGGTTCGCGCCTATCCAGCGGTTTTCAAACAAATCACACTTTTCTATGCACAAGCGCTCTAAATTCGCATAAGACAAATTGCAGCCAGTAATATATGCAGAACAAAAGTACACACTGTGGCTTATCTGATTGGTAAAATTAGCCTGCACAAAGTTCGCACCTTTTAAGTCACACTCTCTGAGCTCAATGCCAAAACAGTCTGCCCCCTTAAAGTTCGCCATTGAAAGTTGGCAACTTTTAAATGAGGCATCGCGCAAATTGCTGTATTCAAAGTAGCAGCCCTCTACCGCTCCTTGTTCAATAAAAGCACAGTCCTCAAACTGCGCATCTCTGAGATTCGCCCTACTAAAATCACACCGATAAAAACGGCAGGACTTAAAATACGAGTCACTTAAATCCTGACCAGAAAAATCTACCTGATCAAAAACTTCATTATTATTAGTCATATATCGGCCCTTATTCCAACTGAACCGAAAGACTACCAATCACAGAGAAGAAAACAACAAAAATAAAACCTTTAAAAACAGCAATTTAAAACCCCTCAAAATGGCTATTTTAAGCCACCAAAATAGTCCATAGAGGCACCTTTATCAAAATCACCAGACAAGGCCGTCAAAAAAATAATTTTATTTACTGGTGAGCCTTGTATGGACTTTTCACTCCACCTATTCAGTCGGTCATGAGAAGTGAGCTATAGAAGCTGTTGTTCTGATAAAAAGCGGCTACGAAAGGCGCTGGGTGTTAGCCCTACAATTTTGGTGAACACTTTTCTAAAGCTATTTACATCTTCGTAGCCAACTAAGTAGCTAACTTGTTCTACAGGTTTGATTGTGCTCTCCAGTAATTCACAGGCTTTTTGCACTCTTATACGTTGAACGTAATGAATAGGAGTGAGTCCCGTGGCTTTAGAAAAGTGTCTGATAAAGGTCCTTGGTGTCATGCATACCTGATCCGCTAACGCATCGATCCCCAACAGGTGATGATAATGGGTTTGGATATAGCGCTGAACATGCGCAATTTTTTCGTTGCCGTGAGAGTAATTTGGCGAAAAGGCTTGGTAGTAACGCTGCTCTCTGGCACCCGTATCTACAACCAGGTATTTACCGAGTTGACGCGTACGCGCTGGATTGGCGTATCGTGTGATCAAAGTGAAGGCCAGATCCATCCAAGACATCAAACCACCAGCCGTAATGATGTCGACATCATCGATCACGATTTTGTTGATATCGATAGACAAGTCTGGGTGACTCGCTGCCAATCTATCTTCCAACTGCCAGTGCGTCGTAATCGTTCTTCCTTGCAGCAAACCAGTTTGAGCCAGAATGAAGGCGCCAGCGCATACCGAGCCAATAACCGCCCCTTTCTGATGCGCTGCTCTCAGGTAATCGAGTAACGCTTGATCGGGTGCCATAAAATACTCGCCCTCCAGATTAGGGGGCAGCAAAACAATCTCACTATCAGAGTCGATGAGGTTTTCTACCCTCGTCACAGTGACTGAAAACTCAAACTCGCTTTCCGCCAACGCTTGTGTGTTAGCCAGCTGGAGAAACTCCTTCAACCCATAAACAGCGCTTTGTAACGCTCCGGGATAATCGATAATTTCGACCTTCATACACTTTGTCACTTTTGCCATTAAGTCTGTCATTTTCGACATGCGATAGAAAATCGAGAATAGCCATAATGGAAATGCAACACAACACACATGTAATAAGGATGAGATTTATGAGCAATAACACTGCGCTACTGTTAATTGATATTCAGAATGATTACTTCCCTTCATTTGAGGGAGCCAAATGGGCCCTATCAGGCACTGAACTCGCGGCAGAAAATGCAGCGCAACTGCTATCACTTTTCAGAGAAAAGAGCTTACCTGTGATCCATGTTCGCCATGAATTTCCAACACAAGAAGCACCGTTCTTTACCCCCAACTCCGATGGCGCAAAGATTCACTCCAGCGTGGCGCCGATTGGCGGCGAACCAGTCGTGCTAAAGTCAGAAATCAACAGCTTTAAAGGCACAGAGTTGGATGCCGTATTAAAACAAAAAGGCGTAGAACGACTAGTGATTGTGGGCGCGATGAGCCACATGTGTATTGACGCAGTGGTGCGTGCCGCCGCCGATTTAGGCTACGAATGCCACCTAGCTCACGATGCTTGTGCAACGCTGGATTTAGAGTTTAATGGCACCACTGTTCCCGCTCATTTAGTCCATGCTACCTTTATGGCAGCCTTAGATTTTGGATATTGCAATGTCGACTCGACGCAAAGCCTCTCTCAGCTGGTTTAACAGGTCGCCATGCTATTAGGTATCTAACAAGACCAAAACCACGCTTTAGGTGGTTTTGGTCAATTGCGCTCTAGGATTTTGGCTGCCACTGTTTAGACGTGACGAGGTTATCCATCACTTTATTGACCGCTTGGTGCGCTTTGTCGACAATAGTGTCGATGTCATTACGATTCGCGATAAGCGGTGGAGCAAATCCGAGGATGTCACCATGTGGCATGGCGCGAGCGATTAAGCCTTGCTCTAAACAGGCTGCCGCGATTTGCGGACCTACTTTCAAGTTTGGATCAAAGTGTGCTCGGCGGAGTTTGTCTGAAGAAAACTCCAACGCATGCAACAAGCCAACGCCACGAGTATCACCGACCAATGGATGATCGTTAAACGTCTCCGCCATACGTTGCTGCAGGTAAGCGCCGACCTCGGCTGCGTTTTGCACCAAGCCTTCACGTTCAATGATATCGAGGTTGCAGTTCGCGGCTGCCGCTCCCATTGGGTGACCGGAGTAGGTATAACCGTGTCCGATAGCGCCCCATTGGTCGGTGCCGTTTTCTAGCACACTCCAAACTCGTTCACCGACGATCACGCCAGACAGCGGTTGATACGCTGAGGTTAACCCTTTCGCTACCGTGATGAGATCCGGTTTCATGTCGTAGTGCAGTGAGCCAAAATCGGAGCCGAGGCGACCAAAGCCACAGACCACTTCATCCGCAATCAAGAGTACATCGTATTTGTCGAGTACTTTGCGAATCGCCTGCCAGTACCCTGCTGGTGGTGGCACAATACCGCCAGTACCGAGCACTGGTTCTGCAATCATTGCTGCTACCGTTTCTGGGCCTTCTTCCAAGATCATCGTTTCGAGTTGATCTGCGCAATATTGAGAGAATTCGAGCTCAGACATACTCTCGTCTTCACGGCGATAATAATATGGCGCGATGGTGTGTTTGATACGCTCAAGCGGTAAATCAAAATGTGCGTGGAACAGAGGCAGCCCTGTCATTGAACCCGAAGCGATACTTGAGCCATGGTAGCCGCGATCACGGGAGATAATTTTTTTCTTCTCTGGTAGACCACGAGCATTGTTGTAATACCAAACCAACTTAAGCTGGGTTTCGTTCGCATCGCTGCCCGACATGCCGTAGTAGACTTTGCTCATGCCTTCAGGCGCCATTTTGATAATGCGGTCTGACAGTGTGACTAGCGCTTCGTTCGTATGGCCGACGTAAGTGTGGTAGTACGCCAGCTCTTTGGCTTGCTCATAAATGGCATCGGCCATTTCAGTCCTGCCATAGCCAATGTTCACACAATACAACCCGGCAAAGCCGTCTATCAGCTCGATGCCTTCTGAATCGGTGATGCGTATTCCGCTTCCGCTCGAGATAATTCTTCCCGAAAGCTCCCCAGCCGCATACTGCTTCAGGTGGGTTGAGGCATGAAATACTCTCTGACGGTCGATCTCTAAAAGTTGTTGGGTTTTGTTGCTCATGATCCTTCTCCTCGAATAATTGGATATCCATATTTCGTGCCTTAACTGCCACTGACGGTTGGTAAAGCGCCTAAGCAGCAGTATTTGATTTCACTGTATTCTTCAAAGCCGTGGCGACTGCCTTCTCGTCCAAGCCCTGACTGTTTCACACCGCCGAATGGGATAGGGTGGCCAGTCATCTTGACGGAGTTCACGCTCACCATGCCAAACTCCAAACCACGCATGCAGCGCCAAATTTGGTGAATATCGTGGCCATAAACATAGGCAGCTAAGCCGTACTCAGTGTCGTTGCTCATTTCAATCACGGTATCTAAGTCTTGGTAAAGCAATACGCCTGCCACAGGACAAAAATTCTCTTCGCGATATACCGCCATGTCTGGGGTGACATCGGCTAGCAATGTCGGCGCGAAGAAGTTTTCGCCTGGTACGGGCTGGTGGTAGCCCGCTACCAATCGCGCACCTTTGTCGAGTGCGTCACGCACCAAATCATGCGCTTTATCCACCGCAGTGCGATTGATCAGCGGCCCCATGGTGGTTTTTTCATCTAAACCATTGCCTAAAACGATGTGGCTCATTTCTTTGGCAAACGCTTCCAAAAACGCTTCGTACTTATCTTCGGGGACGAAAATACGGTTTGCGGCCAAACAGTCTTGTCCTGCGGTTTGAAACTTGGCATCCACGGCGGCTTTGGCTGCTTGCTCGACATCCATATCTGGCAGCACGATGAAAGGGGCATTACCACCGAGCTCCATACTGCATTTCTTCACGGTTTGTGCCGCGTCACGCAGCAGCAACTTACCTACTCGAGTTGAACCTGTGAACGAGAGCGCTTTGACTTTATCGGAGTGACACAAGGTTTGTGACACCATCACCGCATCGCCAGTGATCACGTTAAATACACCAGGTGGAAAGCCAGCTCGGTCTGCTAATTCTGCCAAGGCCAATGCTGAGAAAGGCGTTTCACTGGCAGGTTTGATGAGCACCGGACAGCCTATCGCTAGTGCCGCGGCGGCTTTTCGGGTGACCATCGCATTAGGAAAATTCCATGGTGTAATCAGTGCTGCGACACCAATCGGTTCGCGTACCGTCGATAGCTGCGCATTCGGAATATGACTTGGGATGGTTTCGCCATAGCTGCGGCGTGCTTCCTCTGCAAACCAACGAACAAAAGATGCACCGTAGTCAATTTCACCCAAAGCATCACTTAATGTTTTGCCTTGCTCCATAACCATCAAACGAGCAAGATCTTGTTTTGATTCTAAAATCAGATCGTGCCAACGCATGAGAATTTCAGCGCGTTCTTCTGCTTGCATTTTTCGCCATTGACGAAAGGCTTGGTCGGCTTCATCAATCGCTTGATAGAGTTGTTGCTGAGATACTTTGGTGACATAACCGATGACCGTACCATCAGCAGGATTGTGTACTGGGAAAAACGCGTCACCGCTAATCCATTTACCACCGACGTAAGCCAAACCGCGCACCAAACGAACATCGTCCATAATTGCCATCATGTCATGTGACGCTTTAAGTTCGTCGGCGTGTAAACTATGTTTTGCTGTCATTGACCTTCTCCACCACGGTTTCCCTTAAGTAAACTGTAGCGGTGGTTGGGGCTAAAAAATTTCTGAGACAAGCGAGAACGCTGTGCATTTTTTCTTTTCTGCATGCGCTAAACATACGATTTTTCTGCCAGCACATACGATAGGTGGCAATGTCTAAGACAAGGTGTTTTGCTTGATTTCGAGCGTGCCTGCGTCACGTTTGATGGTTTTGGTTACGATATAGGTAAAATAACGCTCAATACCGACTTCAGAGTCCAACCAGTTATCAATAAGTCGCTGATATTGGTCGATGTCTTCTGATTGGATTTTGAGGATGTAATCTATGCCACCACCAGTGGCATAGCAGTCCGTGACTTCAGGAGAATGACGTACTAGTTCTTCAAAGCGTTTGAAGGCTTGCGCATTGTGCTCTTTGAGTGAAATCTCCACCAGCACAGACGTGCGTTTAAATAACACATCGGTATTCACTTTCGCGCCATAGCCTTCGATGATGCCTGCTTCTTCCAGTTTTTTAACGCGCTCCCAACATGGGCTAATCGACAGATTGATAGCTTCGGCAAGGTGAGATTTGGTGATTCGGCCATTGTCATGAAGAATTTGTAGAATCTTGATGTCGTAGCGATCCAATTGCATGCAGCCCTCCTTTCTATTGGCCTATTTACCTTCCCCTATGCCTAACAAGCTAGTGCTTAGCAGATTCATATTTAACAAAAACTAATGTTTAACAAATAGATGACGCGGGAAATCACACAGTGTCTTCGCGCCCAATCGAGTAATCACAATGCTTTCTGTCGTCTCCAACCCCCAGTCCTCAAACCAGAGCCCTGGCATAAAGTGGAACGTCATTCCTTCTTCGAGAATGGTTTTATCGGTGTCACGCAGGCTCATGGTTCGTTCGCCCCAATCAGGCGGATAACTTAATCCGATTGGGTACCCGCAGCGCGCGCCTTCGCGTGAAAAACCGGCTTTATCTAGCACTTGGTTGAGCGCATTGGCAATATCGGCGCAAGTATTACCCGGCTTGGCCACCTCTAACCCCGCTTCAAGACCGCGAGTGAGCGCTTCATCTGCCCGTTTAAATTTATCATCCGGCTCACCAAGGAAAATGGTACGAGACAGTGGGCAATGGTAACGGCGGTGCGCGCCCGCAATTTCAAAGAAGGTGCCTTCGCCTTTCTTAAACGGTCTGTCGTCCCAAGTGAGGTGTGGCGCGGATGCATCAGATCCAGACGGTAGTAGCGGCACAATCGCGGTGTAGTCTCCAAAATGATCTTCATGCCCCAGTACTGCCTGACGGTTGATCTCCGCGACTAAGTGATGTTTTGGTAAACCGGGTTCAATCATCTCAAACGCGACACGATGCATGTTCTCTACAATGCGCGCTGCTCGGTACATGTACGCCAGCTCTTGATCCGACTTGACCGCGCGACACCAGTTTACCAAGCCTGTCGCGTCCAAAAGCTGCACATTGGGAAGATGCGTCAGCAAAGATTCGTACGCGGTAGCACTGAAATAGTAATTGTCTTTCTCGACACCAATACGCCCGCGGTCCCACAGACGCGGTGCTAATACCGATTCCACCAGAAAATCCATTGGGTGGAGCGGCGGATTCATCACATAGTGATCCGGGTAGTAAGTAATATTTTCTGCCGACATATAGGCGGTGCGATACGCGCCATTCGCATCTTGGCAGCGGCCGAACCAGATTGGCTCATCAGATGGCCCAACAACCACACACTGAGGCACATAAAATGACCAACCATCGTAGCCCGTCAGCCAGGCCATATTAGACGGATCGTGAATGAGCAGAACGTCCAGCTCCCGCTCTTCCATTGACTGCCGAACTTTTGTTAAGCGATCCTGGAACTCTTCCAGGGTAAAATGCAAAGCAACGCCTCTCATAGTCTCTCCTTATTCCACATCCGACGCCTTATGGGCTTTCGGAGACGTTGAGGTATTTCAACCCTTCACCACGTATATAATCGTGCAATTCACTCATGAGCGGTTATGTGCCAGATCGCTCCATAACGCATCGGTGATTCACCGAGCCTGATGACTCAATGCTAATTATTACCATTGTGGTTCATTTTTATGAATCACGCCCAATTTGTTGCTACGAACGTTGCGAGTGCCGTACATAATCTTAGAAAGGCGATGAGTTTTTCTATCGACATCAGACACAAACTTGCAATAAAGTTGCGCTACTTTTCATCGGTTTATTACCTTATTTTTGAGTTATCTATGCTGTCATCTGCTCCTTTTGTTACTTTGTCTTTGGCGATTGTGCTGGAAGTCTTTGCCACCTCCTGGCTACCCAAAACCAATCAATTCACCTCTTTGCCCGCCACGTTATGCGTATTAGTAGGTTATGGATTGGCTTTTTATCTGCTCTCGGTTGCGGTGCAAAGTATGTCTTTAGGCGTGGCATACGCGATATGGTGTGGTGCAGGAATTGTGCTGGTCGCGACGATTGGTTGGCTAGTGTACGGGCAAAAGTTGGATGTTTACGCCATCATCGGCATGGGGTTTATTTTACTTGGCACGGCCATTATCAATATTTTCTCTACGTCTATTAGTCACTAATCTGTCATCTAAACATCGAAAAACTGCAACCTGACTGACGTACTTTTCACTTTTATTTCAGTCAGGTGAAACCATGCTACCTCCTCTGCGCGCCCTAGTCGCGTTTGAATCTGTCGCTCGCTTGGGCTCTATTGGTGCCGCGGCGCGCGAACTCTGCGTGACCCAAGCGGCCGTCAGTCAACAACTCAAAAGTTTAGAAGCTTTTCTCGGCACCACGCTGTTTGAGCGTAGCCAAAAAGGGGTCAAGCTCACTTCGGCCGCCCAGCAATATCAGCCGATTGTTTCCGGCTCGCTCACCCATCTAAAACTGCAAACTCAAACCTTATTTGGCGAGAAGGAATCGGACGTACTGAGCCTGCGGGTCAACCACACCTTGTGTCACAACTGGTTGCTACCACGACTGCCGCACTTTTATCACAAGTACCCGTTTATTCGCTTAGATATTCAGCTCGTTGATTGGCCCTCTACCACTCCTTGTCAAAACGTCGATATCGAGCTGACCAACGGAAAGGTAGACAGTGAAGACTGCCACTCAGAGCGTTTATTTCAAGAACATTGGCAACTGGTATGCAGCCCTGAGTTTAAACAGCACTATCAACATCAATTGGATGCAAAAGATTTTTCTCAACTGCCCGCAGTGCAAGTCAAAGGCTACCAAGAAAACTGGCTACAGTGGCTTAGCCATAACCAGTTTGACGTTACCTTGCCCAAGGTTCAGCTCGAAATCAGTAACTCCTTACATGCTCTTGAAGCGGTCAAACAAGGTATTGGCGTGTTGCTAGTGCGCTCGTTGGCTGTCTCCGAGCTGCTCAAGAATGGTGATTTGGTGCTGGCGGTAGATGCCTTGATGCCTGCTGAGTCAAGCCACTATCTGATCACGAAAAACAACCGTAGCGCGAAAGTAAATTTCTTTTGTGATTGGCTGCACCACCAAACAGAAGATGACGAGAGAGCATAAAGATTTTCTTATGGGTAGCCATAAAAAATATGACGAACAGACCCACAGACTTGTCACATTGCTCGCTTAATTTAACCGCATACAAAACACAGACGAGGTCGCCATGAGTGCTTTCGCTCAACAGATGACAAACCGCTTTAAGGTACTGCTTTTTACTGCACCTTTATTGGTACCGTTAGCCGCCTTCTGGTTGGTGCCATTTGGTTACTCTATCTACATTAGCTTTACCGATTGGGATTACATTTCACCCGAATATGACTTTATTGGCTTAGAAAATTACCAATACATGGTCGAAGACTTTGAGTTCACCCAAGCTCTACTCAATACCTTTTGGTTCTCGCTGGGCGTGGTTATTCCAACCGTGTTGCTGGGTCTAATGTTCGCGCTGTTGCTGCATAAAAACTTTGCTGGCAGCCAGTTTTATCGCGCGGTGATTTTTTCACCTTGGATCACCCCGACAGTCGCGGTGTCTATTGTTTGGTCTTGGGTATTTGAGTCCAAATCCGGTCTGGCAAACCAACTATTGATGTCGGCCGGTTTTGACAAAATTGCATGGCTTGAACAGGGCGATACAGCCATGGTCGCGGTGATCATTGTCACCATTTGGCAGGCGATTGGCTGGACCATGCTGTTTTACATCAGCGCGTTAAACAAGATCCCTGAATCTTTGTATGAAGCGTCGTTAATTGATGGATGCAGCAGCCTCACCCGTTTTTTCAAAATCACCCTGCCATTGGTCTCGCCAACCACCTTCTTTTTGGTGGTGGTCAACATCATCACCGCGGTGCAAGCCTTCGACCAGTTCCAGATATTGACGCAAGGCGGCCCGGGTGGTGACACACGAACTTTATTGTACTTGTTCTATCAGCAAGCTTTTGAACGCTACGAAATGGGACCAGCGGCCGCTACCTCATTGGTGATCTTCATCATTACAGGGGCACTAGCACTAGTGAACACTTACATCGGCAAGCGCTGGGTGTACTACTAAGGATATCGTTATGACAACTCATGTAATGGATTCAAATCCGGTCATGCGCGAGGCTATAAACGCGCAGCCACGCAGAACCACACAAGCTGTAGATGCAGTAAAAACCGCGGAGCAAAAGCAAACCGCGACCATTAACACTCAGGCGATGAGAATGTGGGCAAAGCACCTATTTCTCGCCACATGCGGCACGATGATGGTGTTTCCGTTTTTGTGGATGCTTTCGGGTTCACTGAAAAGTAACGACGAGATTTTTGCTAATCCGCTGAACTTAATCCCAGAGCATTTTCGTTGGGAAACCTTTATTGAGACATTTCAGAGCGCGCCATTCGGCCTGTACATTTTTAACAGTTTCAGCGTCGCGCTATTCACCACTTTGCTGGTGATCGTGAACTCAGCGATGTTTGCCTACGCGCTCACGCAGCTCAAGTTTCGCTCTAAAACCCTACTCTACTTTGTGGTCATGGGCTGTTACATGCTGCCCGGCGCAGTGACATACATTCCGTCTTACATCACCTTGGCAAAACTCGGCTTACTGGACTCTCATTTAGGGTTAGTGGTGTCCAACGCCGCTTCTGTTTTTGGTGTGTTTTACCTGCGCCAAGTGTTTATCAAAATTCACCCGTCGCTGATTGAAGCCGCGCGCATCGACGGTGCGGGAGAACTCAAAATCCTATGGGTCATCATGCTGCCACAGTGCCGTGCCGCAGTTGCGACCTTATTCCTTATCACTTTCATCACCAACTACAACAGTTACATGTGGCCGAGTCTGGTTATTACCTCTCAGGAACTCAACCTGATTGCGACTGGTATTCGTCACTACTTTATCGCTGAAGGCAACTACGGTTTGAACTGGTCGCAAATTATGGCGGCGAGCACCATCGCGGTACTGCCTTTGTTAATTCTATTCGTCATCTGTCAAAAGACGATTCTTTCAGGTATCGCCGATAACGGCGTAAAAGAGTAAACGGAAATGAAATTAAAAACTCTCGCACTAGTGTGTGCTGGCGCTTCAATGTTCTCTGGTAGCGTACTGGCTAAAACAGAAGTCAACTTCTGGTATTCAGGTGGCACTAAGCCACAACAAATGATGGTGGAACTGATCGAAGAGTTCAACGCAAGCCAGAATGAATACGAGATCAAGCCAGCACTGCAAGGTAACTACACAGAAACCTACCAAAAGCTGCAAGCCGGTTTAGCGTCTAAAACCGCGCCGGAACTGGTGTTGCTTGATTCAGGACGTGCCGAAGCGATGCACGGCCGTGGCTTAAGCCGTGACCTTTCCACCTACATGGATGACGAATTTAACTTTGCTGATTTTGTAAGTGCCTTTAGAGATCAAGTTACGGCTGAAGATGGCAGCGTGATTGGCCTACCCGCTTACGGCACCACACAAGTGTTTTACTACAACAAGCATGTATTGGCCGAGCACGGCTTTACCGAGCAAGACTTGAGCACCTGGCAAGGCGTGGCGAAAGTGGCAGAGAAAGTCACCAAGCGCGACGATAAAGGCAACCCCACCTTTTATGGCTGGGAACCAATGTGGGGCCAGCACAACATGATTGATGCGGCGTTTTCTAATGGTGCGAAAGTGATCAGCGATGATGGCAAAACAGTGTTAATTGACTCGCCAGAGTGGGTCGAGGTGTGGGACAGCTTCCGCAAATGGATTCACGATGACCAGATCATGCGTATTCACTACGGCGGCCAAGGCTGGGAATACTGGTACAAAACCATTGACGATGTAATGAAAGGCAACGCGCTTGGTTACACAGGTTCCTCCGGTGACCAGGGTGATTTGGACTTCACCAAACTGGCGGCCACCACGCAACCGGGCTGGGGTTCAAACCCATCGGCTCCACAAGCGGGCGCACAAGTGTTTGTGATGCCAAAGAGCACCGATGAAGAAGCCGCCAAAGGCGCATTTGAATTTATGGAGTTCTACACCAACGCGAAAAACACCGCAGCGTGGTCGATGTTCACGGGCTACATCCCAGTGCGTATGAGCGTAGAAAATGTCCCAGAATACAAGGCGTTTACTCAGAAGAATCCACAAGCATTGATTCCTCTTAAACAAGCGAGCTTCGCGTCTAAAGACTTCTTGGACCCAACGAACGGTAAAATCATGGACGCGCTGAAAGTAGCGGCAGACCAGATTCAAATCCAGAACGTGCCAGCAGAAAAAGCGCTCAAAAGGGCGGCGAAGAAAGCACAACGCGCATTGGATAAAGCCAACCGCTCATAATCCTTTTATGGCCCACCGGTTAGCTCTATGAATCATAGCGGTGGGCTATCTTTGACCCAGTCCGACAACGGACGAATTTGGTGACTATTATGACCCAATTTCAAGGTGAATTACCTTTCGGCAGAGTCCGTCTTCATTTTGATGTTCCAGCCGATGCCAACTCTGTCGTGATTACCGGCACCACGGTAACAAAAGGCTTTCTCTATGCCGCCGTGTACGATGCGAACGATCACTTTCGCGGCAAAGTGCTACTTGAGAAACCGAATAAATCGCTGGATATCCAAGCATGTCATTCTGGTTTAGGCGCTA
The DNA here is from genome assembly GCF_001591105.1 of Vibrio nereis NBRC 15637. GTDB lineage: Bacteria > Pseudomonadota > Gammaproteobacteria > Enterobacterales > Vibrionaceae > Vibrio > Vibrio nereis. The sequence continues at coordinate 48,021 of NZ_BCUD01000002.1, forward strand.
TTGACGGCTCGATTGTAGCCGGAGAGTGGTATCTCGAACTTTATAACCTTGAAGGTGAATTTCGCACTGAACGCGCTATGCAGTATCAGGTTGAGGTTAGCTTTAACCAACCTCACACAACGTCTGAGCTTGAGCTAGCCCATACCGTGACCAGCAGCCATGAGATCGAATTCGATTACAGCGCCGTTCTTAACGATGAATCGCGTTGGTATCGCGGTGATCTGCACGCCCATACCCAACTTTCAGATGGACACAATACGTTAGAAGCCGCGAAAGCCATCGTCGAAGCACAAAGGCTCGATTTCTTCTTTTTCACCGAGCACAATATCTCGCAGCCTAAATTACCCGTGTCTGAGCAGTGCTTATTTCTGCCGGGCGTCGAAGTCACCACCGACTTAGGCCACTTCAATGTGCATGGTGGCGTTAAGTCGCTCGATCTCAGAAACATTGAGCACTCAAGCCAAGCGACTATCGAAGCAGGCCTTGCGCTGGCTAAGCCCGACCACACGTCTATCGGCATCAATCACCCCATGATGAAGCCATGGCATTGGCACTATGATGAAATGGCTCTAAGCCAAGTATCCAGCTTCGAAGTGTGTTGTGACCCAACGTGGTCAACCTCGCCCAAAGCTACCGAGCAAGCACTGCTTGTACTCAATGAGATGTGGAACTGCGGCCATAAAATCACCGCGATTGGCGGCAGCGATTCTCATTTAGAACCACACGAGCGCAACCCCAAAGCAGACGAACCTTCTATTTACGGCGACCCTTCTACTTTTGTTTTCAGTCATGGTTTAAGTGGCGAAGGCATTTTAGCTGGGCTGCGCAATGGTCACGTGTATTTCGAGCGCCGCTGTGGGCTGCAATTTGAGATTAACCAAGGTCAATTGATACCGGGGCAAGACTCACAAGGCCAAGCGCTGGACTACGCACTATCCGTCACAGACACCTCAAAAGATTACCTTGCAGAAGTGGTCGTGGATGGCGAAGTCACCGCGCGTGTTCCCCTCTCTCAAACGCCTACTCACATCCATGTCGAGCAAGGCTACCTATGGTGCCGCATCGACATTCGCCGCACCCAAAGCGATGCAGAACGCGGTGAATTAGAAGGCTGTATCAACGCGGTATTTAACGGCAACCAATCAATATTCAACACGCCTTTAGTGAACACTTGGGGCGAACTTATGGAGCAACTAAATAGTGATGAAGTTTAAAGCACTATTGTTTGATAAAGACGGCACGTTACTGGAATTTCACAATATGTGGCTGAACGTGTCTCGCAGCGCTTGCGAACAAATCAAAAACTACAGTGATGCGAATCGCGGCCATCAAACTGTCACGATAGTCGAGCTACTCTCTGCCATCGGCGTGGAAGGTAACATAGTACATAACCACGGTTTACTGGCGTCAAACCCCGTAGAAGACACGGCGTTAGCTTGGTTTGAGATGCTGCAACCGGACGTATCGCTGGAAGCATTTACCCGCGTGACCAAAGCCGCGTTTAATGATCAAGTGGAAGATAACCCAGACTGGATTGCTGCCCTGCCAGGGATCACGGAAAAGCTGGGATCGTTAAAGCAACAAGGCATGATTTTAGGCATCGCGACGGCGGACACCAAGGACTCGACCTTGTACACCTTAGCGCAATCAGGGCTGAGCGACCTGTTTGATTACATTGGCTATTCCGACGGGGATATCGAGCCTAAACCTGCCCCCGCGCTACTTAACGCGTTTTGCCAGCAATGTGGCATCGAACCGCATGAGGTGATCATGTTTGGTGATACCGTGTCAGATATGGAGTTTGGCCACAACGCAGGAGCCAAGAAGGTCGGGGTTTTAACCGGAACCGCGCTAAGAAGCGAGCTGGAGCCGATCGCCGATTTGGTGATCCCTTCGGTAGCGCACTTTGACGCTCACGCATTTAATGAATTGATTTAAGGACTGACAATGGCTGAAGTCACGTTAAAAGGGGTAGAAAAGACCTACCCAAACGGTTTCAAAGCAGTGCATGGCGTTGACCTAAATATCCGTGAAGGCGAGTTCATGGTGTTTGTTGGTCCATCGGGCTGCGCAAAATCGACCACATTGCGAATGATCGCGGGTTTAGAAGAGATTTCTAACGGTGAAGTGTACATCGGTGATAAGCGTGTTAATGATTTACCACCTAAAGACCGTGGCATCTCGATGGTGTTTCAGAACTACGCGCTTTACCCGCATATGTCGGTCTACGAGAACATGGCATTTGGTCTCAAGCAACAAAAACTGCCAAAGCACGAAATCGAACAGCGCATTGCTGAAGCGGCGAAAACTCTAGAGATTGAACACTTGCTGGACAGCAAACCGGGCGAGATGTCAGGCGGGCAGAGGCAACGTGTCGCACTTGGGCGCGCTATGGTCCGCAAACCCGATGTGTTCTTGTTTGATGAGCCCCTGTCTAACCTGGATGCCAAACTGCGTGTGTCTACCCGAGTCAGCATTGCTCAACTGCACAACGATTTAAAAGCCGAAGGGCAAAACGCCACCATGATTTACGTAACGCATGACCAAGTCGAAGCCATGACCTTAGGCGACCGCATCTGCGTGCTCAACCAAGGCGAGATCATGCAGGTGGATACGCCAATGAACCTGTATCACTACCCAGCCAACAAGTTTGTCGCAGGATTTATCGGCTCACCCGCGATGAACATCGTCAAAGCACGTATTGATGAAGTGGATGATGTGATGCATGTGATTAGCCAAAACGGCACACTTTGGCAACTGCCACCAGAGAAGCAATCTCTGGCACGTCAGCATCGCGGGAAATGGGTCTGGTTCGGTATCCGCCCAGAACATATTCGCTTAGCAAACCATGATGCTTTGGCTACCGACGTTAACACGCAAAGCCATACCTTAAGCGTGGTGGAATCCATGGGCAACGAGCTCTACCTCTACTTTCAACTCGGTGGCGATAAGATGATTGCTCGTATCCCGTTTGACGCCGATAGACTAGTAAAAGATAGCGAGCCTGTGATGCTCAGTTTCAATACCACGCACTGTCACCTGTTTGACCTTGAGACCGAGCAGGCTCTGACACAAGCCAGTGGCTAAACACTGTAGTGAAGACAAACTGTAGTGCAAACAATGTGACACAAACAATAACGCCAGTGGCTTTCGGTCACTGGCGTGCTATTCCATATCGTATTGTCCCAAACTTTCTACTCATACGCGTCTAAGAAGGCTTTAAGGGCAACTTCATCTAAGATCTCTAACCCTTGCTCTCCTTTGCAGATCAGCCCTTTATCCATCAGCTCTTTCACCGCTCGGCGGTAAACACGCCCAGACGTGCCAAACCGTTCCGCTTCTTGGTTTACTTTCTCAAAGCCACCCAACAGCGTGTTGGTTTGCTTTTGGGTCAGCAAGTCGTAAGCAATGTTGTAAGAAATAGAGTGCAACAAACGGTTGGTGTAGATACTCATTGAGTCTTGATAATCTTCGGCCAATGCAGAAGCAAAGAAAACCATCATTTCAGGGTTCCGATACAAGGCATCAGTCAGCTTCTGCAAACAAATCACATCCACTTGCATGTGTTCGTCTGCCACCACATTCCACTGACATGGCGTTTGGGTAAAGTATTCCATTTCCCCATAAATGTGGTAGTCACAGTTTGCTTCACCCAACTGAAAACGTCGGCCGTTCGCGGCGATAATACTCATCGATACCCGCCCAACCGGAACCACATACATGTAGTGCAACTGCTCGCCCTGGCGCAAGATTTCTTCGCCAGTATCAAAGTAGCGAGTGCTCACTTGGCATTGGTAAATCAAATCGCGAAACTCCGCACTTTTTTGCTCTAAATGGGTTTTAAAACGGCCAGTAGGGTAAGGACTGATTTTCATACAATCTTCTCTAGACAGGAACTCGTGAATAATACCAATTGAATCATTAAGTGCTCAGATTAATATGTTAAAAAAGTGGCTCTGCGCAAGATAATAATGAGTAAACACTTATTTATACTCCAGAGCGTATCCCACTGGTTTTAAACCTTGCCAGAAAAACAAAAAGCGACAGTGCCCTGCCGCTTTTATCATTGGTAACAAAACTGTCTTACCGCCGTCTAGACTTGAGCAATCAACGCCTCGAGCGCCGCCACAGAGGCTTGTTTTTCTCCTGCCATGGTCACTTGTACTTCGTCTACATACTGACCAATGCCTTCTTTCACATCCTGTTGGTAGAGCACCACGTTGTTCAAAATGGCAGCCACTTTCAGGCCGCGCAATCGGCCGACGGCATAAAGCGCGGAAGTTTCCATATCTGCCCCCAGCACGCCTTTTTTGTTCCAGTATTGGCAAATCGCGTCTTCATCATCGGTATAAAAGCTGTCGTGAGATCGCACAGTACCAAAGTGATATGGCGTGGCTTGCTGAGACAACCAGCCATCTAACTCTTTCAACAGCGAGAAGCTGGCATATGCCGGATAAGATGGCTCGACATACGCTTTAGAGCCACCTTCGTCTCTGACCGCGCCTTCAGCCACAATCAGCTCACCCAGTTCGATACCTGATTGCATCGCCCCCGCCGATCCCACACGAACCACATGAGTCACACCGCACTGTTTTAACTCTTCGACAGCGATAATCATCGACGGCGCACCGACCCCGGTACTGCACACGGAAACTGCCCTACCTTTGTACTTACCTGTAAATACTCGGTATTCACGGTTTTCAGAGATCAGCTCTGCCTCATCAAACAGATTTGCAATACGATTCGCTCGGTCCGGTTCACCACAAACAATCACCAGTGGTGCTACTTGGGTTTCATCGACTCCGATATGTGGTTGTTTAGCCATATAATTAACCTTTAAGCTGTTGCTTGAACCAGGGTTTTATCGCCATTGCGCTTCGCACTGCGTGCCCATTCACGCGTGCCGTTAGCGGCAATAAACATAAGAATTGCGTATTGAACAGACATGGCGTACACGCCTTGCGTAGCGTAGATACCCACGCTGATGATGTTGATCACAACCCACAGCATCCAGTTTTCTACGTACTTACGTGTCATTAAAATTTGTGCAACGACAGACAATACTGTCATGGTCGCATCCCAAAATGGGAACGCATCCGGTTCTAGCGCAGGGGTGGCCAAGTTCGCGCCAAACACGTTCATCGTATCCACCGCAATGTTCGCCAACGCCAAGAAAAATGGGTCAATGTAGAGTGTGAGCAAGCCTATAGCCGCGATAGAAATAGACCCTGTCACTATCAGTTTTTGTTTGCTTAACCAGCGAACTTCCAGCGTTTCACCCTCAGCGTTTGGCCTTGTCCACGCATACCAGCCGTAAATATTGGCGCAGAAGAAAAACAGCTGAAGAAGAAGGAGTCCGTATAACTGAATTTGGAAGAAGATAACGGCAAATAGGGTGACATTCAGTAAGCCGAACAAGTAGTTGATGGTTTTCTCTTGGCTCGCAAACCAAATACACAGCAAGCCAAACACGGTGCCGAACGCTTCAATCCAGCTCATTGCGTAACCGCCACCAATCGGGATGTTAACTAGGGTGTTATTGATATCGAGTAGGGCAAATAAGTCCATGACGATGTCCTTTTATTATTGTGTTTTGAAGTGCTCATCTTATGGCGTAGGGGCCAGCAAAAAGGAGGACATTTGTCCTCCCCTTCGTGCACACGATCATAAATCAGATCAATAGTCACCCTGAAGTGCTTAATGCAGCCGCTTTGGATAAGAGATAAGCCGTTGGCTCTCACTCTGTAGGCGCTTCAGAAACCCCAGTAAAAATCAGTTTTGATGAATGGCTACGGGTATACGGCGGGGGCCAAAGTTATCCCTTGGCCCAGAAAATCGGCCCGGTATTTTGTGCCCGCAATGGGTGCAGTGGCCTTTATCGTCCAGCGCATAATCGCCAAGCTTATACCAGTCTCGCTCAATCACCCGTGTGGCGCAGTTAGGACAATAGGTCGAGTCAGACTCGGAGTGATGAACGTTGCCACAATAGACAAAATGCAAGCCGTGGTTAAGGGCGATAGTGCGAGCGCGCAGTAAGGTGCTAAGAGGTGTACGCGGTTTATCGAGCATTTTAAAATCGGGGTGAAAGGCACTGAAATGCAGTGGTACATCGGGCCCTAAGTTTTCCGCGATCCATTGGCACATCGCATTGAGCTCTTGGTCGCTGTCATTCTCTCCGGGGATCAATAAGGTAGTCAGCTCAAACCATACGTCGGTTTCATGCCTCAAGTAGAGAATAGTCTCAAGAACGGGCTGCAAATGACCATGGCAGATTTTGTGGTAGAAGTGTTCGGTAAATCCTTTTAGGTCAATGTTGGCCGCGTCCATATAGCGATAGAACTCTGCTCTTGGTGCTTCGCACATATAACCTGCGCTCACCGCCACGCTTTTCAGCCCCAAATCGCGCGCAGCTTGGGCGGCATCGACGGCGTACTCCATAAACACAACCGGATCGTTGTAAGTAAACGCCAAGCTTTTGCAGCCATATCTTGACGCCGATTGCGCGAGAACCTCTGGCATGGCTGAGTCACATAAGGTATCAAATTCACGCGACTTACTGATATCCCAGTTTTGACAGAACTGACAACTCAAGTTACAACCTGCCGTACCGAAGCTGAGCACGCTCGACCCCGGAAAGAAATGATTGAGCGGTTTTTTCTCTATCGGATCAATACAAAAGCCAGACGATCGCCCATAACTGGTTAGCACGATTTCGCCGTTTTTGTGCATGCGTACAAAGCACGCGCCACGTTTTCCTTCACGTAAGGTACATTTGCGTGGACACACATCGCAGCACACTCGGCCATCGTCTAGTTGGTGCCAGTACTTGGTGGGGAAATAGTCAGGAGGAGTACTTTGCATAGTGAATTTGCCATCTGATGACCTACACTGGAAGTATAGTTGATGCAAATCGCGTGGGAAGAAAATGAGATACCGGGAAGCCGCCGTCGCAGGCCAATTTTACCCCAGTGCAAGTGCCGATCTCAGGCATCTGATGGCCGAGTATTTCGCCGCTGAACCTTCCGATTCGATAATACCCAAAGCATTGATTGTTCCGCATGCGGGCTATTTTTACTCTGGTCTGGTGGCAGCGGCAGCGTACCGCTTAATCAACAATGCCGAGCGGCCTTTCTCTCGCGTCATTTTATTCGGACCTAGCCATTATGTGGCTCTAGAAGGCTGCGCCGTACCAAATAGTGATATTTTTGTTACTCCCATGGGCGAAGTCAGCATAGATAGGCAGCTCGCCAAATCCCTAACTCGCGAGAAATTGGCGGTCGAATCTGCCAAAGCCCATCATTGGGAGCATTCTTTGGAAGTCCAGTTACCTTTTTTACAATATTGCCTCGACGATTTTACGTTGCTTCCTATCGTAGTTGGTCGTTCTGACGCTGAAAACGTTCGCCAAATATTGGCAATCGCAGCTCAACAACCTGATACCTTGATTGTGGTGAGTAGCGATCTCAGCCACTACCACCCTTATGTGGAAGCCAACAACATTGATTCAATCACTATTGATCATATCCTAGCGCTAAACACCGATATTCACCCTGATCAGGCTTGTGGCTGTTACAGCATCAATGGCCTGCTGAAATATGCGAAAGAACAGCACTGGCAGATCAAGTGTGTCACGCATAACAATTCTGGCGACATTATTGCGCATCATGAACAACGTTCTCCGAAACTGATCAAAAAGGTGGTGGGTTATGCCAGTTTCGTCTTGTACTAACTTGAGCAAAAATGCCCGTGACACCTTACTGAATCTAATTTGGGCAGTGTTAGACAACGCCTTGCTTGGCAAAGGATTGCTGTTACCCAAGCCTCCCGACAGTGACGAGCTTTTGCTACCCGCAGCCTGCTTTGTCACTTTACTGCACCACGGGAAACTGCGTGGTTGTATCGGTTCGTTAGAAGCGAGTGAACCATTGTGGCAAAACGCGTGCAAGAACGCCTACGCGAGCGCATTTAGAGACAGACGCTTTCCCCCACTTACCACGGAAGATAGAGCGAATTTGAGCCTAGAAATTTCCATATTATCTCCACTTGTGCCAATGCCAAACGAAGGTGAGCCAGCCTTACTGAATACTCTCCAACCCAATATTGACGGACTGCTGCTCGAAGATGATACTCACCGCGCGGTGTTTCTCCCTTCGGTATGGCATTCATTAAACACGCCCGAATTGTTTGTTACCGAGTTGAAGAAGAAAGGCGGCTGGCCCAAAAATTACTGGAGCCACGACATCCTCCTTCATCGCTTCACGACCGAAGTGATCAGCAGTAATTAGAGGCGTCATTCACGACGACGGACAATTTTGTTAGAGTCTCGCTCAATGAACCAAAAGAGCATAAATCGAAAATGGAAGAAATTTATCTGGCTGGTGGCTGCCTGTGGGGAGTACAAGAGTTTCTCAAGCACCTTCCTGGCGTGATCTCAACCGAAGCGGGCCGCGCCAACGGTTCAACCAACACCACGGAAGGCAGCTATGATGGATACGCAGAGTGTGTACGCACGCAGTTTGACCCAGAGCAGGTGTCGGTTGAGCAACTGACTGATTATCTGTTTGAAATCATCGACCCGTATAGTTTAAACCAGCAAGGGCACGATGTGGGTAAGAAATATCGGACGGGAATTTATACTGTAAATCCTGAACATTTGGAGCGAGTAAAACAGCATATTTTGGCCCGAGAAGACGCCGCTAAGATCGTCGTCGAAGTGCTGCCGTTATCTAACTACGTGCAAAGCGATCAAGAACATCAGAACCGATTGAGCTTACACCCCGAAGATCACAGCTTTTGTCACCTCCCCTTAGATCTTTTGTACAAGTACAAGAATAAGTCATAGTTTCAAGCCCAAACGAAAAAAGTCGCCCACTGGCGTAGGCGACTCACTTTCTTTTACAACCTAAGACCAATTAAAACTGGTAGTTAATGTCCAAGGTATAAGAACGGCCTGGTGCTGGGTAGCGACCAGCCGGACTGGTATCAATACCGCGGAAGTAGTAATCCTCTTCAAACAGGTTATTCACCGCCAGGTTCATGCGTAACGTACTTGCTTCATCTTTGTACAAATCGGTGCCTAAGTTAAAGTTCCATATCATGTAAGACGGTACTTGGCCCTTCGCTCCGATTGCGTCCTCTTCACTGGTATTCTTGTTATCTGTATACGCTTTGCTGAAGTAGAAGCCCGACAAAGTAGTATCAAAGCCTGTAAATGCGTAGGTTGCATCCCAGCTGAGCTGATGCTTAGACGTATGAGGCAGCTGGTTACCTTTGGTTTCCCCTTCTTCTTCAAGCGTTGCATCCAAGTAGTTGTAGCTTGCACCTAGGCTAAGCTCAGGCAATGACGCAGACGCATAACGAGCTGAAAGCTCTAAGCCTTGATGCAACGTTTTACCAATGTTGTCGAAAGTCGCCGTCGCAACTTGGTACTGCAGTTGATCTTCAAAGTCGATGCGGTACAACGCCGCGTTAAAGCTGGTTGTACCTTGGGTATAGCGTGCACCCAACTCGTAGTTCCAGGACAGTTCGCTCCCCTCTTCGCCTTTGCCTCGAATGAAAGCAATCTGCGGAGCACGCAGCGATTTCTGCGCGTTTGCATACGTCACCCATTGCTCGTTGACGTTGTATGCCACCGTCAGGCCAGGCAACCACTCTGTCACGCTGTTATGCGCTTTTTCTTCCGTACTTAGATCTTCAAAAGTCATATGAACAGATTCAAGACGAAGCCCCGGAGTAATTTTTAACGCATCATTAAACAGGCCAATTTCATTACTGACATAGCCCGCATATGCATCGGTATCTAGGTGCCAGTCACGCTTTATATCGGTTGCACCGCCAGCAATTGGTGTTTGAGTTAGCTTGTAATCAATATCTTCATTAACGTAACGAGTCCCAACAATCCAGTTTTGTGTCACCGATGTACCATCAACAAACACCGCCAGCTTAGGTTCGATACCGTACACACGGAATTCACGCGGCGAAGTACGAATATGAGTTGATGCCTGAGAAGGATCCGCCCAATGTTCACCACCAGCGAGGAATCCCCACTGGAAGAAACGCTCTGAGCGGTGACCAAAGGTCATTACTTCAAGCTCTGCGCTGTCCGCTAAATCTAAATCCTGTAGATATTTCACACTCCAGCGCGTCGATTCACCCTGGTACTCATCGTATGGGCGCTGGGACTGATGACGATCTTGCTCGTAAGCATCCGGCGACAAAGCACCTGGCATTTGTGTGTCTGCATCATAACGCTGAAGAAAGGCTTGTAGCTCTTGCGAGTCACTCAGTAACCATTGCGCCTTCGCTTGGAAGTTTTTTACCTCAGTGTCTGAATGCTCACGGAAACTCTCCCCTTTTAGGAAGTTCCCTTCCAGTTGCAGCGCGAAAGTATCACTCAACCAACCACCCGTTCTCAGGTAGAGGTCATTTAACGGCGTATCGCCGCCTTCAAACACGGTCAGGCGATTGCCAATCTCGGTTTCCCACAGATGTGGGATGGGTTTGGTGACTAAGTTAATCACACCACCAACGTTGTTCGGTCCGTACTGCACTGCCGCGCCGCCGCGTACAATATCGATTCGATCAAGCATCGACAAAGTAGCAGGGAAGATCGACTGACCCGTATGGCCATATGGTGCTAATGTGAGAGGCACGCCGTCCATTAAGAACTGCGCATGACCACTGCGGCTGGCTTTGAGACCGCGCACGGAGATATTAGGTAAAACACCTGTGCCAGATTCATCTTGCACTTTAATACCAGGCACACGCTGCAACGCCATATCGATAGATTGCGACGCCGTTTTTTCCATCTGTTCTCTGTCGATAACCGTACGCGCACCGGGGTACTCTTTGACATCCTCGGTTTGCGAATCACCAATCACACTGGCACTCACTACTACGGTATCTAAATTGGTGGTTTCGGTATTCGCTACGGCATTCATAGACGTTGCTGTTGCGATAGCAGCGGCTAGCAGGCTATATCTCAGGCACACTTTTCCATCCAAATTCTGGTAAGACATTGGTTCTCCTTTAAGGGGGGTTAGGGCTACAACAGACTGATATGTCATAGCCCAAAAGGCTTCATGACCTCGAAATGAGGTAAATAGGTTTCAAGATGATTTAAAACTGGTAGCCATAGCTGAGCATGAATTCCGCTGGTGCGCCGTAACCGATTTGGTTAAGGCCAGATTTACCATTCGTTGCGCCCAGAATGTATTTTTCATCAAAGATGTTGTAAGCGTTGGCTTGTACTTTATGACGGCCAGATGTATACGCTGCCACTAAATCTACGGTGGTGTAATCTCCCAAAGCCACCGTTTCACTATTACCTGAGTAACGGTCACCGACATACTTCAAACCACCGCCGAATCGCCAATTCTCATCAAGTTGGTAAGAACTCCAAAGTGAGAACAGATGATCAGACACATCATTTGGCTTTTTACCTGTCTCTTTATCTTCTGCGTCCAGGTAGCTGTAACCGATGGAAATATCCCACTGATCGTTAATCTGACCACGAGCTTCAAGCTCTATTCCTTGATGACGCGCTTCCACTTTGTCAATCACATCTCCTTCCACATTAGTTTGTGGCTGCTCTTGATCGATTTGGAACACGGCCGCGTTCAGCATTAACGCATCATTCAATAAGTACGCTTTTGCCCCGACTTCTTTTAGGTCTGTATGGAAAAATTCCGCCAACTTGGGATTGATGTAAATACCCGAATATGGAAGCTGCCAAGAACGAGCTAAACTTGCATACAGCGAAACATCGTAGTTAATGCGGTATACCAAACCAGTGCGGTAGCTGAGTTTGCTGTCATCTAGGTACTCTTTCTCTGAGCCAACCTTTTGCTGTTCCAAATCCATAGAGTCATAGCGAACATTACCAATCAGTGATAAGTCACCAAGCGTCAACACATCTTGCAGATAGAGTCCTGTGCTGCTGGTGGTATTGTCGCGAAATGGCTTAAAGCCAGGGTTAGGGGTTGTGCCAACCACAGGATGATAAATGTTTTGTGACGGAAGCGTTCTATCAACCGCCAAGGTTAAGTCGATATTAATCTGATTGTAATCAGCCCCCATTAGCAGCTGATTGTTTTCAGTTTCCCACACCAATTCAGATTGAAGCGCAGTACTCGTGCGAGGATCGTAACCAAAAGTGTTAGCGGTTTGAGAAACTTGATCTCCCGTTACCGTGCCTTGACGCGTCCCTTTATGCTCCAACTCAATATGGTTGTAAGACGCACGGTTGTTCCAGACCCACTGGTCATTTAAACGCCACTCATAGTTGACCGCCAAGCGTACACTGTCAGACTCTTGAAAATCATCGGTACCACCAAAGTAAGTCTTAACTGGCACGTCAACTGGTTTGCCATCTTTGGACGGTACTCCGCGATACGGAACTAACTCTTGGTGCGCGTATTCAACATCGATATCAACGACGTGGCCATCTGCGGGCATGATTCGTAGGGTGGGCGCAATAAAGAAGTCATTTGAGTCAACATGGCTTACATAAGAGTCGGCCTGACGGTACTCCAAATTAATTCGACCATTGACGTTATCAGAGAAAGAGCCAGAACTATCGACTTGGCCGATAAATTGGCTGTTGCTTCCGACACTACCATTGACATGGGTGAAGGTTTCGCCGTTAGCTCGCTTAGTGACTAAGTTGATGATGCCGCCCGCCGAGCCACGGCCATAAAGTGCCCCAGCTGGGCCTTTAACGACCTCAACACGCTCGATATTGGCTAAACTGCGGTAAGACTGCAGCGTGCCATCATCTCGCATGCCATCACGGTACATATCGTTCAACGCATCAAAGCCACGAATCACAAACTGGTCGCGACTACCTTCCCCAAGGGTGTTATTGACGCCAGCTACGCCATCTAATGCGTCAACTAATCGCGCGGCGCCTCTGTCTTGCATTTCGGTTTTGGTCACGACAGAGACCGCTTGAGGCACATCCAGCCACTCGACATCAGTCTTGGTCCCTGATTGAGGAGAATGCTCCGCGTAGCCTTCGTATTTGTGCCCGTATACCGTCAACGTATCTAAATTCGTTTTTGCTGTTGTTACATCTTCTGACGCCAGAGTTGAAGAGGAAAAAGTAAGAGTAGCGAGTGATGCGCCAACAGCTAACGCAATGGGGTGCAAGGGCAGGCGTTTGTTCATTATTCAGTTCCATTTGAGTTTGTAAAATCAACTGGATACGAATGAAAACAAATATCATTTATGTTTGCAATATATTTTTAATGTTCTATATTTGTTTGCCTTATGAATAAAACTCACAAGAAAAACACATCCATTCCATTTTCACTACATTCTTAAGCCGTTGAAAATAAAAAAAGGCTGCACACAATGGCAGCCTCAATTCTTACTTTGCATCTGGGTGTCATCTAGACCACGCCACCCGCGCCTTGCATAGAACGTTCACTATTTTCTACCAGTAAGGCTGTAGCGGTTTGTTTCAGTGTTTCCCACTCTTGGTCTTCAACAAAAATGCCTTCTTGCCAAGAAGTACTCTGCGCCTGACTCAACGCTTCGCCTGTAATATGTGTGGAATAGCCTTGTGCGCTTTGGGTGATATCAAAGTCATTCACTGACAGCTCGATAGTCATAGCGTGATAATCACAGTTATCTTCTTCGACTCGCTCAGAGAAGAACACCTCAGGAGCGACACAACCACGATTCAACACATAAAGTATCCCTTTCGGACTCGTACCATTGACCCATTGCGCGCGACATGCGATGCCTTTCGCAGAGAGCTTCAACAACTCACTGAAGCCTAACCAGCGGTTATGACACTGTTTCAATGTGATAGTAATCGACTTGCTGTTGATCATTTTCTCAAGCGCAAAATCCAATACGGCAGGTAAGTGACACGCCACGCTGCCATTGTGTAACTCCATCTCAATACTCGATGGCGTACTGTTGGTCACCGATACGGCGCAGTCCGAATCTAACCCAAGAAACAGGCTGGCGTTATTAAAGTGACGCACCCCGTGCAAGCCAACCATTTGCAAATCCGCCACCATGTTCGCAATGACATCCGCCTCACCACAGTGACGGCGCATGCCAAGAAATGCCTTATTAACCGCGGCCACCAATTCGTTGTGCGAGACGATCATAATGCAAATCCTCCGTTGATTTTTTGATTGTCACTTTGCGCAATTTCTTCACTTTCTGGCATGCTTGGGAAAATCCATGTATCTGCCAGTTTAGGATCGTGAATTTCATCTAACAGCGGCGCACCTTGGAAGAAAGTTACTCGAACCCAACGATCCGAGCGCGGATCAAACTTAGTCGCACCAAAGATCGCCAATTTACAGCGCAATAAGTGCATTGGCAGTGCATCTTGGCGCAGCACGTTCATTTGAATATCACCCATTGCTCGGTTACCTAACGTCCATACACGACGTGTGATCGAACGATAAGTCGGGTTCTGCAACAAAAACTCCGCTACGGACATTTCTTCATCACAACCAAGCAAAGCGTGGTACAAGCGATTCACTTGTCTGCCGATATCAAGCGGCAGTTCTTTTTCTTCTCCTGATTCCTCCCCACGAACACCAAGCCTTGGCTCTTCTTTGTCTTGCGAGCGATACCAGAACCAGTAGTTGTTCTCGGCTAGTGAGTAATCGGCATCAATCGCCCAGAGGTATTTGCTTTGCAACACTTCCAGTAAATCTTGGATCTTTTTCCCGCCCGGAATCGATAGCGTTTCATCCGTATTCATTTGGCTGGCAAATTCGTCCACTAAAGATGGGTAGAGCTCGATCAAGCAAGAGGTGAGGATTTCTTGGGCTTCCACACTCATTGTTTTCTTTTGCTCGACCAAACTCGCCCAGTTCGGATGTGATGCCATTAACGTTGTTAGCTCTGATAGCAGTTGTTTGATGTCTGCTATCGCTTGGTGATTAAGCCTGTCTTGATGTTCATTGATGGTGATGACTTGCTCTAAATGACGCTGCGCTTTATGTAGTAATCCTTGTAAAGGAGCATGGAATGAAGCTTCACATGGCATGGCAAAGACTCGCGCTACCGCACGCTCGCGAGAGGTCATCCATTGGTCAACGATACACGGGTGATTAATCAAATATGGGGCCATGCCTAAGCCAGTGGCGTTGCCGACACCAAGGTAACGCTGTAAACCACGATGCAATGCCACCGCGTTGTCGCCACCTTGCTGAAGTGCCAGATAGTGTACCCAATCCAGGCTGAATTCACGCAACATATACACCGCGCACATTTGCGCACTAAAAGACTGGCTGAAATCTGGGTTGTTCTC
Organism: Vibrio nereis NBRC 15637; assembly: GCF_001591105.1. GTDB lineage: Bacteria > Pseudomonadota > Gammaproteobacteria > Enterobacterales > Vibrionaceae > Vibrio > Vibrio nereis. Next base: position 63,304 of record NZ_BCUD01000002.1, read on the forward strand.
CAGCAGTTTGAAATCGGCGATACCAAACTTTCCGTTACCATACACAGCAGTGGTACGCAGGATATAACCGACTTCCGCTAACTCTTTCGGCTCGGGCTGCTTGCCTTGAGAAAGTGCGCTAACAATGTGTTCAAACACGCGCACGCTTTTGTTTGCACGAGCCAGAACAAGCACGTTATTCGGATTACGTCCCGCTTCTTGCAGCGGTACATTTGCTCGCAATCTTTCTAACAAAGTAACATCAACATCGCCTTGAACCAGTGCGAATGTGACGTCCCACTTTTCAGCAATTACGCGGTCATTACGCTCGTCATCAGCAATTTCATCACAGAATACCACCAAATGATAAACGTGCTCTGGCGTGGTCAATTTGTAAATCACGTGACCATAACCACGCGGACAAAGTTGCCATTCATGCTTGATGACTTGCCAGTTTTGGCTTGCCATATTACGAATCAGACTACGAACAAAGCTGATTCGGTTTTGGTGCATTGCGCCAAGCCTTTCGGCTGCCATGACAATCGCTGCGTCGCGCATAGTTGCTTCCGTATAAGTAGAACGATGTGCATCCATTTTGCTCACCACCTATTTGTTATTGTAAGAATACTAGGGTTTGTACGGATGCAGGAGGAAAACACCCGCACAAGCTCCACGTTGTTTGAATTAGATAATTGTTATAGCCCTTGCTCTTTCGCCATTTTGATTGCGATTTGCGGTGCATTCCAAAGTGACGGCAACAGAATCAGCGAAACCGGAACCGCGGTAATCACAATGAAAGATTGCAGTGCAGAGATGCCGCCAGAGCCAAGCGAAATCAGGATCAGAGCTGTCACGCCCATCATCACGCCCCAGAAGGTACGGATGATCGCATTCGGCTCCGTTTCACCACTGATCACAACACTGATGGTGTAGGTCATTGAGTCGCCCGTCGTGACAATGAAGATCGTGGTTAAAATCAGAAATAGAATCGACGTCAGCATTGGCATTGGCAATTGCTGAGTCACCGCAAGCAAAGCACCTGGCAAATTGAAGCCTTCAAACGCCGCACTCACACTGCCCGGTTCAGCAATTTCAAACGCGAGGCCAGAGCCGCCAACAATCGTGAACCAAAAACAGGTGGTTAGCGGAGCCACAACACTGATGGTGGAAATAACTTGGCGGATAGTGCGACCACGAGAGATACGTGCAATGAAGATCGCCATCATCGGACCGTAACCAAGGAACCAGCCCCAGAAAAATACTGTCCACCAGCTTAACCAACCTTCGTCACCACGGTAGGTCGCCATTGGGATAAAGTTATCCAGCATGCTCCCTACACCTTGAATGTATCCATTAAAGATAAAATTCGTCGGGCCAAAAAACAGGATGTAAACCATCAACGCCATGGCCAGAATCACGTTATAACGACTAAGCAGTTGCATGCCTCGGCTTAATCCACTGAGCGCAGACAAGGTGTAGAGCGCAATCGCAAATAAAATGATGATGAGCTGAGTGGTAAAGCCATCAGGTATATCAAACAGTGCATTTAACGCATAGCTAACCTGCAAACCGAGAAACCCAATTGGGCCGATGGTGCCCGCGGCTACCGCGATAATGCAGCACGCGTCAATCAATGCACCGAGCTGGCCTTTAAGCGCTCGTTCGCCCAACACTGGGTAAAGTAAAATACGTGGTTTTAGTGGCAAACCTTTGTCGTAATGCAGGTGCATCACCACGATGGAAGTTAAGCTACCTACAATCGCCCAAGCCAGAAAGCCCCAGTGCATAAAGGATTGCGACAATGCATTCACCGCGCCTTGCTGCGGATTATCTTGCGCGCCGTACAAAGGTGGTGGGCTAACATAGTGTGCGATAGGCTCAGCCGCAGCCCAAAAAACGCCACCACCAGCCAGTAAGGTACAGAAAATAATCGCCATCCAGCGGAAAGAATCCATTTCTGGTTTCGCAATCCCGCCCAACATCACCTTGCCTGTTCGCCCTGCAGCCAAGCCAAGACCAATAAGAAAAGTGAGAAGCAGCAGTAACTGCCAGTAAGGACCAAACACTTGCACTGACCAGCCAAATCCGGCGTTAACGATCGTAGATAATAGTTCGCCATCATAAAGTGCAATAGCAACGAATAGCGCAATAAAGCCACCGCTGTACCAAAGTACAGGATTATTCAGACCTAATTTATCAGTGGTGCTATTCACGGTTGATGTGTTGTGTGTTGCTTGTGCCTCGCCTGATGACACGCTCATCGTGGAAGCTTTCATGCTATCGGTTAAATCAGACATACTCTGACTCCAGAGGTTCTTTGCAGCTGCCAAAGACTGGCTACAAAATGTGAGTTTTACGCCTGCCGTATTGTTGTTATGTGGGCAGGCGGTTCCTAATTTGGGGAATGCTATGAAATAGGCTCTAATCCTTCTTTAAGGAAGTTGAACCAGTTTTCACCCAATATTTTTCCTGCCTCAGATTCACTGAATCCGTGACGCATTAATCCGTTGTAGATGTTCTCCATCCCTGCACTGCCACAGAACCATGGCAGCGCATCTGGCCAGCCCGAGTTACTTGCTGAACCTTCGCCGTAATCCATCGCTTTTGACCAACGACCGTTGCGCATCCACTCCAACACTTGTTGCGGCTGGTTTAGGCACAGATCGCTACCGATACCTAAATGGTCAACGCCAAACATGTCTGCGGTTTTCGCAACCATCTGGCAGAAATCATCCAAGGAGCATTGGCTACCATTTGGCAAATGGAACGGGTATAAACTGAATCCAATTAAACCACCGCGCTCCGTCAGCGCTTTGATCACGGTGTTGGACTTGTTGCGCAGTGCATCATGCGCAAACGTCGGGTTGGCATGACTGATACAAATTGGACGCGAAGAAAGGTCGATAGCTTCCAGCGTTGAACGCTCGGCACTGTGGGACATATCAATGATCATCCCGACTCGGTTCATCTCTTCAATCGCTTGCTTACCGAAGCGAGTCACGCCGGAATCATTTTGTTCGTAACAACCTGTCGCCAGTAAACTTTGGTTGTTGTAGGTCAGTTGCATGATCAGCAGGCCTTGGCGGCGCATCACTTCAATCAGGCCAATTTCATCATCAATCGGTGAGCAATTTTGCGCGCCGAAGAAGATGCCGACTTTGCCTTCAGCTTTGGCTTTTTCTACATCTGCCATTGAGTAGATAGGCATGATGAGATCTGCATTTTGCTCGAAGCGTAAGTTCCACTCAGCAAAACGCGTTAAGGTTTCGCGAGCAGTTTCGTGGTAGACGATGGTGGCATGAACGGCGGTAATGCCACTTGCCTTAAGCGTTTGGAAGTACTCTCGATCCCAATTGCAGTACTGCAATCCGTCAATCACAATCCGTTGTTGGTACATAACCACTCCTTAAACAATTTCTTTGCCTTTCAGTGCGGGTAGCTGACACCATCAGCTACCCAACTGTTATTAGTAAGGGCGCTGATAAGCGGTTTTCACCACGGTGTAGAACTCTTTGGCGTACTGACCTTGCTCACGAGGACCAAAGCTAGATTCTTTACGGCCGCCAAATGGAACGTGGTAATCCGTGCCCGCTGTTGGCAGGTTAACCATGACGCAGCCCGTTTGGACTTGTTGCTTGAAGATCGCGCTGTTACGCAGGCTTTGCGTGATAATGCCGCCTGTCAGGCCAAAGCGCGTATCGTTCGCCACGGAAATCGCCTCATCCAGATCAGACACTCGAATCACGCTCGCCATTGGTGCAAAGACTTCTTCTTGGTTCACTTCCCAGCTGTTTTGTGTGTTCAAGAACAAGGTTGGTGACATGTAGTAACCGTCATGCTCTAGGCTCAGACGCTCACCACCGAAAGCCAGCTCTGCGCCCGCTTGGCGTGCTTTTTCAATCCACTCAAAGTTCGCATTCAGTTGGTTACCATCCACCACTGGGCCCATGAACACGCCATCCTCAAGTGCGTGACCCACTTTCAGCTCACTCATGCGTTTGATTAGCGCTTCGACATACGCGTCGTGAATACCATCCATCACCACAAGACGAGACGACGCGGTACATTTTTGACCCGCACCCGAGAATGAGCCTGCGATTGTTGCTTCGACCGCAATTTGAATATCTGCATCATCTGCCACTACGAGCGCGTTTTTACTGCCCATTTCTAGCTGACAACGCACAAAGTTTGGTGCCGTTGCCGCCGCTACTTTACGGCCTGTGTCCACAGAACCAGTGAAGCTCACGCCGTTCACATCTTTCGAATTGATAAGGGTATTACCAACTTGCGAACCGCTACCCAAAACGAGGTTAAACGTGCCAGCAGGTAAACCTTGGCGATGGATAATCTCAGTCAGTGCAACGGCACTCGCTGGAGTTAGGTTGGCAGGCTTCCAGACGACACTATTGCCAAACGCAAGTGCTGGCGCGATTTTCCAAGCCGCTGTTGCTGTTGGGAAGTTCCAAGGAGAGATAATGGCGATAACGCCGACGGCTTCGCGAGTAACTTCAACGGAGACACCTGGACGGACGGAAGCAGCGTTATCGCCAATTTGACGCAGTACCTCAGCAGCAAAGTATTGGAAGAATTGGCCAGCACGGTAAATCTCACCTCGACCTTCAGCAAATGGCTTACCTTCCTCACGCGACAGCAAGGTGCCCAGTTCGTCACAGCGGGCAATGAGCTCATCACCAATCGCTTGCAGCACTGCTTGTTTGCGCTCGATTGGTGTTTTTTCCCACTCTGGCTGCGCTGATTTAGCCGCTTGAATCGCTTGCTCTACTTGCGACACACTCGCTTGAGCGAAATCGCCAATGTTTTCGCTGATATCAGAAGGGTTTATATTGGCGATGGCGTCCATGCCCGATTGCCATTCACCCGCGATGTAGAGGGATTTTTCTGCTTGAACATTGTTAATAAAAGTCATGGTTCTTTCCTTGTTCTTCCGATTTGTGATGGCAAGCCACCCACTCACTGATCTCTAATTATTCTTGTTGGGATTTATTCTGGTTGGCTTGCCGACGCGTAGACGACGAACTCCACCAGCATTTCTTCTCGTGCTAAACCTGCAACCACCATGGCGGCGCGGTTTGGATACGGCGCTTCAAAATATTCCGCGTAAATTTGGTTAACGGTCTTTAAGTATTCTCTGTCGGTCACGTAAATCAGGACCTGCAACACCGAGTCCAAAGACTCCCCCGCGCACTCCAGGGTGTGAATGAGATTGTTAAAGGTTTGACGTGTTTGTGCTTCGATGCCACCTTCAACAACCGCGCCCGTGTCATCAATAGGAATTTGTGCCGTATACAAAGTTCCATTGTTAACAATTGCCCATTCGAGCGGCGCTTTAGAAGCAAACAGACTGGTTTTTACTGGGTGTTTTTTAGTAGGAGTATTCACGTGCCTTTCAACCTTTGTAACAGATTTGTTTCAATATGGTTAAATGATGCACATTGACAGGCGATAAATCTAACGGTAAATTTTTTACATTTGATAAATTAAATTTATCACCTCATTGAAAATAACGTAAATAAAGGGATTAAGAGGCATTAGGGATGAGTATTAAGCTTCAACAATTAATGCATTTTGTGATGGTAGTCGAGGAAGGTGGGTTTCGAGCCGCTTCACATCGTGCAAATCGATCTCAGGCTGCACTCTCCACGTCGATAAAAGAGCTAGAGAAAATGCTGGGACAAATGCTGTTTGAACCCGGAAACAAAACCAAGTTAACTCCCTTTGGTGAAATTTGTTTGCCCAAGGTGGTTCAGTTTCTCAATATCTACAGTGCACTAGACAACGATCTCAAAGCTGCCGCGGCCGGACAGCAAGGGAGAGTGCGAATTGCGAGCGTTCCTTCTGTAGCAGCTAAACTTATCCCAAGCGTGTTGGGGGCCTTTTGTGAACAGTATCCGAATGTGGAAGTGAGCTTGATCGACGATAACGCGGCAGGTGTCGAGGCTCGTCTACTCTCTGGTGAAGTCGACTTGGCGCTTGGTAACCCTTCTCACCTTGATGAGGGCGGTATTGACTTTAAGCCGCTGTTGTCCGACCCCATTGGTGTGGTGTGTTTAAAGGATAACCCTATTGCAAGTCACTCCGAGGGAATCGAGTGGCAAACCTTGCTCGAACAACCTTTTATTCGCAACGGCACCTGTACGCTTCTCGATCCAACTCCAGCCAGAGCACTGAGTGAGCAAGCGCTCTATTCGGTGGAAAACATCACTTCGCTGTTTTCTGTCTTAGAGCTTGGGATTGGTGTCACCACCTTACCTAAACTCGCCTTCCCAACCAATGAAACACGCTTGGTTTGGATCCCGCTTATCGATCCACCGCTTGAAAGGCAAATTGGTATCTTTACGTTGACCGACCGCACGATCTCGCCTCAAGCCAAGGCATTTCATGATTTGTGTGTGCACTACTTACGTTATGAATAAGTGACGTTATGAGAAAGAGAGTTAACGTTGATTCTTCATCAAGATAGGACGCTTGTAGCCCACATACAAAAACACCACTCCATCAGTTGGAGTGGTGTTCGTATAAACTGTTTATTTGTCAGTGTTCTAACTATAGATTCGGCGAGCGTTTTGGTAGAAATACTTCACCCAACATGCAACGTACGCTACCACCGCCGATATTCTCGATCGTCTGCACATTGAACGGCATTAAGCGACCGTGGCTAGAAAGCTGTGCTCGCTGCGCAGGAGAGAACGCATCAAACGCGGATTGAGACATCGCAATCACCTTTTCACCATTCACAGTTTCAAGCTGAAGGATATTGCCGCAGAACTGGTTCATCTGTTCCAGTGAAATCGAAATCACCTGTTTATCTTTGGCTAAAGATTTAATGACAAAACGACGCTCGAATTCAGGGATCACTTCATCGCAAATCACACAGAAACCTTCACCGACAGCCATCATCACATTGGTATGATAAATCGGTTTGCCAGAAGGCAGCGCCGTTTGGAACGATACCACGCGCTCATAACCGATGCGCTCAGCATAATCTTCCAGCACTTCTCGGTCACAACGCTGAGACAGCGCCGCATAAATGGTGCGGTTAATGTGGTCCATTACCATCACGCCTGTACTTTCTAAGTGTGCGTCAATGTCTAAATAAGACAACATCGAATCCACAGACGCCACTTCACGCCCAGCCATTTCTAAAGCACTGCACAATGCTGCTGGTTTCACTTCATGCTGGCGGTTAGTACACGCCATGGGGAAAGTAAATAGCTCGCCCTCAACTGTGGTGCTAAACCAGTTATTCGGGAACACCGCATCGGGGGTTTCTATGTCACCCAGTGGATAGTCGAACACCACAACCTGCACGCCTGCGTGACGAAGCTGGTCGACCATCGTATTAAACTCTTGCATCGCTAGCTCGCGAATATGCTCTGTGGTGTCGTTCACTTTATGCTGAAATTCATTGTCTTTTGCAGTTTCGGCATTAAAAGCAAATTCTTTTGGTGGCACCATTACTACGCAGTTCGCGTTTTGAAGCGTTTTTTGTTTTTTTTCTGGTAATGCTTGCTGTTTCAACATCGTGACAAACTCACTTTTTCTCACTCATTGCTGCAAATTGTAGACATAATGTTAAATGAATAATCACTGAAATAACCTACAATTAGCGTCTTTGATCAGTAAATATTACTGCTTTTTATTTTTATAGCAGCAATATTTATTGTCACGAAAACTAAACAGCGGAGTTGTCTGAATAATATGCAAAGCTACTGATATTCTACTGGTTACATTTTGATTACCAAAAGTATACCATTGGCTTTCCCCCTCCCATTGATGGATTTATGCGCTCGTAGTAGAGACATTCCTTTGTCTTTTGCGCGTTTAGGAAACATGTATGTTTAAGAAATTTGAAGGATTTACTAACCCCTTCCCGGATCAAGAGCCTACACAACCACCCAGTGGCATTTTTGCATTCTGCCGCTATTACACACGTGGTTATGAAGTGCCACTTATCATTATGTCGATCATGTCGACCATTGTTGCCATCGTCGAAGTGTCGCTGTTTGGCGCCATGGGTAACTTGGTCGATTGGCTATCCAACAGCAACCCAGAAACCTTCTGGCAAGAAAACAGCGGCCAACTGATTTTTTATGGGGTGTTACTGGTTGTTGTCATGCCGATTTTGGTTGTGGGCTATTCACTGCTTGTCCACCAGACACTGCTTGGCAACTACCCAATGTCGATTCGTTGGCTGGCGCACCGCTATCTACTAAAGCAAAGTATCAACTTTTATCAGGATGACTTTGCAGGCCGAGTCGCCACCAAAGTGATGCAAACCTCGCTCGCGGTACGTGAAACGGTGATGAAAACCATGGATGTGTTTGTTTACGTGTCCGTCTACTTCACCTCAATGGTTGTGCTACTTGCTCAAGCCGATATCCGCCTGATGATCCCAATGCTTATCTGGCTGGCTTGCTATATTGGCATTCAGGCTTATTGCGTACCTAAGCTCAAGCGCGTCGCGTCAGAGCAGGCGGATGCTCGCTCGACCATGACAGGCCGCATCGTAGACAGCTACACCAACATCGCAACCGTTAAACTCTTCTCGCACAGTAAACGCGAAACTGAATACGCAGAAAAAGGCATGCGTGGGTTCCTAGATACTGTGTATCGCCAAATGCGCTTAGTGACTGGTTTCGACGTTGCGGTTGAAATCACCAACTACATTTTGGTGTTCTCGATTGGCGCAATGTCTGTTTACTTATGGATGGACAACTCCATCAGCGTGGGTGCGATTGCGATCGCGATTGCCCTTGCGCTGCGCATCAACGGCATGTCGATGTGGATCATGTGGGAAGTCGGTGCCCTGTTTGAAAACATGGGTACCGTGGTTGATGGTATGAAAACTCTATCGAAGCCTGTCGATATCCAAGATAAGCCGAATGCAAAAGACCTTGTCGTGAGTGAAGGTGGTATCGAGTTTGATAACGTCAGCTTCCACTACGGCGACAAAACCAAAGGCGTGATCAGCGATTTGAACTTACACATCAAACCGGGTGAGAAAGTCGGTTTAGTGGGCCGTTCTGGCGCGGGTAAATCGACGCTGGTGAACTTGTTGCTGCGTTTCCATGATGTAGAAAGCGGCAAAATCAAGATTGACGGTCAGGTGATTTCGGACGTCACACAAGATTCCCTGCGCGCGAAGATTGGTATGGTGACGCAAGATACGTCACTGCTGCACCGTTCGATTCGCGACAACATTCTTTACGGCAATCCGGACGCAACAGAGGAAGATTTACTGCGCGCGACCAAACAAGCTCACGCCCATGAGTTTATCGAAACGCTGAGCGACCCATTTGGTAACACAGGCTATGATGCCCAAGTGGGTGAGCGCGGGGTGAAACTCTCGGGTGGTCAACGTCAACGTATCGCGATTTCCCGCGTTCTATTGAAAGATGCGCCATTACTGATTCTGGATGAAGCCACCTCGGCACTGGATTCAGAAGTGGAAGCAGCAATTCAAGAAAGTTTGAACGAGCTAATGCAAGGGAAAACGGTGATCGCGATTGCACACCGCCTATCAACCATCGCCGCGATGGATCGCCTAATCGTGCTAGATAAAGGTGAAGTGGTGGAACAAGGCACGCACCAAGAGCTGATCAAGAGCGACGGTATCTATGCCCAGCTTTGGGCACACCAGACGGGTGGCTTTATCGGTGAAGATGCGAAAATAGCTTAAAAGTTTACTTTATTAAAATATAAGTAAACTAATGAATGGCGACAAACTGGCCATAGCCGATTAAAAACGGGGTTCGCTGACAGTTTTCGCTATTCATTTTCATGTGGATTTAGCTAAACCGCTTACATCAGGTAATCAAAGGAAAGCGAACATACGTTCTAGCTTGTTCATTTTTTTGTGACTCTGAATACACTACATTACCAATATATAGCGACCATGCATCATACATGTGGCTCACGAATTTATGCCGCAATATATGTAGCTTGTCCACTAAGAAAGTGTTTAGGCAAAGCACTTTTTACACATTCCCACTCTGCATAGATTTGTTTTCCCAAAAAGCTTAGCTATCCTTCAGCATCATCAAATGTGTGAGCAAGTTGTAAATAGTCACGCCACCAGTTCTACTCTCTACGAACGATGCCATACGCTTGAATGAAAGTTATCCAGTTCATTGGATTATTAAGGTACTTTCTAGCCAACAAGCTAATATATAAAGTCCTATCAAGCTTCACTGAACTTAGCTCTTCTAGTATGGATGATATAATATAAGTTGTAAGCACAGTCTAAAACAGAGACTCAATGCAACAATTCAACTGTTAAAAAAATTTATAGCATATTTTAGATACTGGCATACATAATGACGCGAATTATCGTGGAAAATTTACTGAGCGACAATATAATGTAGCGATTAAGATTTTAACTCTGGTGTGCCTTAAAAATGTTTGAAAACAACTACCTTTCCCCAATTCGAAATTACTGGTTTGTCCGCTCGGGGCAAGACGGCGGTGAATTCTTCGAACATTTTAATAACAGTTCTGTAATCGCTATTGGTCACGCTGACGAAACTCCGTTCAACTTTACAAATGGACATATACTTACAGACAAAAATAAAGATGAAATTATTAACGCAGTTAAAGTCTATCTCCGTAATCGACGGAAAAAGCCAAGCGTAGTGGGTAATATTGGAGGACAGTTAACAAGGTTCCTGAAAGAGATTAAAAAAGACGATATCATTGTTACTGTCAAAGGTGACCGTATCGTTGCAGGTAAGGTGGTTTCTGACTGTTACTACAGCAGTGAAGCTATCCATCCTCACCACTATACCGATGATGATAAGCAAGCTAGCGAACCATGCCGATATACTCTGCGCTTCAATGTAAAATGGGGGAAACGCAAAGACCGCGGTTTAGTTCCATATAACTTAGAGAAAACACTTCGCACACCTCTAACTGTCGCCCACTTAAACAAAGAAGATCAGGTTGCTGCTCTTAATCACTGGTTGTTTCCTGTCTATTATACCAATGAGCAAATACGCTGTACCCTTAAGATCGCTACTACACAACAAATTCAGAATCGACAATTAACTCGCCTTTCTTTAGCTTTAGATGAACTAGAGCTTTTGTCTGGTTACGTCAACTCTTTAGAGGATGACTTAAATAACTTAAGTATTTCGGGTTATAAGTCATTTGTACGCACAAACGAAGAGTCATACGTCTATACGCTGACTGCTCAGCACTTATTTATGTCTCCTGGTTATCAGTTCCTCCAGTTTGCTTCATTTGAAAATAATACAGCTAAAACCATTCTTTTCACTGCCGTACTTTACTCATTATTCAACCCTGATGCCGCTGCTATGGCTGAGATGCTTCCACCTGACTTACCAGTTGAAGAAGTACAACATATTACAGCATCAATAAAAAATAAGATCTCAAACTTTGACGCACTAAGAGAGAGTTTGAGTGTTGGATTGCCTGAGCCAGATCTTTCACCGTCAAACGATTCTGCCATACTGGAATCTACTGATGATGGTTTTGGTGATGGTGAAGCAATTGACGATAGCATGCTATAGTCTAGCGACTAGTATTCGCGACAGATAATGATGAACTCTTCGGAAAATCAGCAAAGTATATTTGCCAAACTTCTAGACAAAGCAGAACCAATTCATTATTTGGTTCTAAGCTTGGCGATTTTGATCGGTGGCGTTTGGGCTGCTTACACGTTCATTTCTACCTCAGAGATCGAAATGGCGCAAAAAGAATTAGCTAGAATCCAGCAAGATCAGATCCAAGTTGAAAAACAGCTTGAAGAGAAAACAATTAAATTAGAGCAGCTAAAAGAACGAATTAAAGGTGCCAACTCAAGTAACATTCAAATAAATGGACAAGTAACCGAGTTACCAAACGATAAATTTGGTCTAATAATTAATGTACTTGTCCAAAACACTGGTGAAAATAATGTAGCTATGAGTTGGACCAATTCCCCGTTAAAAGTATTTAGGATGGACTATAAGGATGGTGATAAAGTTGCATTTCGCGATGTTTACACACCTAAAATTTGGGCTCCATCTCCAAATAAAAAGAAATTTTACGAGAAACTACACTTATTCGTTGGTGTCAGGAAAGAACTTTCATTCTTTGTAGAGTTACCTAAAGAAGGTCTTTACTACATTACTTTTAAAGCAGAAACTGACGAAACAACTGCCGAAAAAGTTGATGATGCTGGCCACTGGTTTACTTCCAAGTACATATATGTTGAAAAAACGGAACCAGAGAAAATACAACCAATTGTTGTTGATATGGGTGACTTATTAATGAAATAAAAGGAGCCGTTAGGCTTTTTTATTCGATAAAGTGAGACTGGTAGTATTTGGGGGTGACGGCAATACGCTTTTTAAAGTGCTTTTGAAAGTGAGCCTGATCGGTAAACCCAAGCTCGTACGCCACCTGCGCTATTTCCTGCCCTGATTTGAGCATCACTTTCGCGCGTTTGATTTTTTCATCCATCAGATACGCATGTGGGGGCAAACCGTACTGGTGTTTAAAGGCGCGTAATAACTGGTATCGGCTCATTCCTACTTCTTGAGAAAGTGACTCTAACTCGTGGATTTGCGCGATTTCATCGAGTAATTTTTCTTTCACCCGTGTTAGCGCGGCAGAAGGCGTCCGCATGGGTTGAGTTTGTGTACATTGGCCCAACGATGCTTCGAGAAAATCGTATAGACGGCTCTGAACTTCGAGCAACGTCGACTCATTGAGAAGTGCTGAAAATAGCTGTTGATAGCGAGATTTAATCACCTCATTACGCTCCAAATCAGCACGAAACGCGCTGTAATCCATCGAGGTACGGATAGAGCTGGCATCCAATACCTCTTGCTGCCATTCTCCCATCTGCTCGGTATTGGCAAACAACATGGTGTAAGACCATGTTCCTGCTTCTGGGTTGCATGAATGAACATCTGCTGGGTTGATGGTCACAATATCGCCTGCACCAATATGATGAGAGGTATTGCGGTTTTGGTAGCTAGCACGTCCTTGCTCAATCAAGCCGAACGAAAATTCATCGTGCGAATGGGACTGGTAGCAAGCACTGCTGCGATTGGCAATGCGTAACTCTATCCAAGGCAGGATGGTACTTTGTTTAAAGCGGGCGCTTGTGTCCTTTTTCATTCCCTTAACCTTCCATGTCGCTAAATCCAAATCATGCTGACAGAGGCCATCAATGTGATCGCCATGACTTGATTAAAAGTACGCTGCTTACGCGGAGTTTCAAGAAATTTCGTGAACGCCTGTCCTAAAATCGCCCAACACCCTACGCCAATCACACACGCAATCAAAGAAACCAGCGTAAACATCCACAGCCATTTTTGCTGTTCTAATTGGCCGATGACGTATAAGCTGACGCCCGACATCGCGACCAACCAAGCTTTAGGGTTCAGTAACTGAGTCAACGAGCCTTGCCACCAGCCTGAATGCTCGGCCTTACCCACGGTGACCTTTTCCACGGGGGCTGTGAAAATTTTATAAGCCAGATAAACAAGAAAAAGACTGCCAAATACCTGTAACCCCCGCTCTAGCATTGGCAACCATTGCGAGAGCTGATGCAATAGCGCGCCAGATACATAGACGACGAAGGCATAAGCCAACGACGCTCCCATCACCAGTTTGGTTGCTTCTGCTTTGCCCTGCTGCACCGCCGTCGAAATCGCGAGAATATTGACAGGGCCAGGCGTAACGGCGCCAACCAAAGCAAACCCCATCATCGCTAGCATCACATTATTCATTGTTATCTCCTTCTCCTTGGAAGAGACAAGATAACCAAATCGGTGCACGCATTATTGTATGAAATTGCAAACGTTAGGCATAAAAAAGCCACGCATAATCGCGTGGCAAGTGCTTCATAAGGTTGGCAGTGGATTTGTCACCTTTCGCACATCAAAGAGGTTTAAAGTAAACCTCAATTAATAGGTTTCAAATACGCCCGAACTGTATTCTTTAATGGTTTGCTCAATTTCTTCCATGCTGTTCATCACGAACGGGCCATAGTGAACAACGGGTTCATCAATCGGTTCACCGATAAAAATCAACACACCGCTTGATTGGCTCGCGCTCAGGTTGACAAGTTCACCTTTGGAAAGCAGCACCATCTCACCCTGCTTGGCTTCGCGGTCGCCCACTTCAATCGCGCCTTGATACACATACAGCATCATGTTGAAACCAGCGGGCGTGGTTAGTTCAAGCGTCTGTCCCGCGTTTGAGCGCCAGTCAGCAACCGTCGCTGCAACCCCGGTTTTCGTCAACGGGCCACTGAGTTCTTCACCATTGGCGATAATTGACCCCGCCAAAACGCGTAACATACCCGCTTGCTCGGTTTGATGCTCAGTGATCATCTCCGGCTGAAAATCAAAGTACTGCGCAGGTTTCATCTTGTCGCGTGCAGGCTGGTTAATCCAGATCTGGAATCCGTGTAAATCGCCGTCTTCCATAATCGGCATTTCGCTGTGGATCACTCCTCGTCCAGCAGCCATCCACTGAGCGCCACCACTTTTCAACTCGCCAACGTTACCCATATGATCGCGATGCTGAAAATGCCCTTTCAGCATATACGTTAACGTTTCGATACCACGGTGTGGATGCGGTGGAAAGCCGCCCACATAATCTGAGCGCTGATCGGACTTAAGTTCATCCATCATCAAAAACGGCGAGAAACGAGCATTATTAAAACCAGCAACTCGCTGGATCTTCACGCCGTCACCATCAGAGGTGGCATGCGATCTGATTTGTTGAGTGATTTCACGATAGTTGCTCATAGTTCTTCTCCGTCTGACTTATGAGATAAGTCTATTACGTTGTAAGAAAAACTATGACTGGAGAGATTAGAGCCACTTATTCGAAAAATTCGAAGTAGTTTGCCGTTAACTAAGCGAAATCAAGCTCAATCGACTGCGATGTTCTCTTGCCAATATTGATAAAGTGCCGAGATATTTCCAGAGCAGAGCAACGCCATCACACCTGTTAGCTGTTCGTCTTGCCACGTCCACCAAGCCATCTCCAATAACTGCTCTATCTCTGATTGAGAAAAGCGGAACTTAATGTGCTTGGCAGGGTTGGAGCCGACGACCTCATAAGGAGCCACATCTTTGGTTACGACGGCTCGGCTGGCAATGACCGCGCCATCCCCAATTTTAACCCCGGCCATAATCATCGCTTCTGAGCCAATCCATACATCGTTACCAATAACAGTATCCCCCGCTCGCTGGAAACCATCTGCAGCGCCCGCAAAGTTCTCATTGTCTTGATAGAAGAAAGGGAAGGTTGTCACCCAGTCGGTTCGATGGCCCTGGTTTCCCGCCATCATGAAAACCGCACCAGAGCCAATCGAACAGAAACTGCCTATGATGAGTTTATCGACGTCATTTCGATCAGGGGCTAAATAGCGAGCGCAGTCATCAAAGCTGTGAGCATGGTAATAACCAGAGTAATAACTGTGGCGGCCAACGATAATGTTTGGGTTGGTGATTTGCTCAACAATAGACTTACCCGCAAAAGGAGATTCAAAATAATTCATAAGGTTAGTGACACTGTCTATATACGTTCTATTGAACACCAATCTAACATAATTTGCCCATTTCGTTTAATCGAGCGGCATCGCACTCCCCCAAACGGAGACTGGTAATCAAAGGTCATCGCGCTAATATAACGATTCCTATTATCAAGGACGTTATAACAACAATGATGCATGCTCTAGAATTCACAGACGCAGGGGTCAAATACACCCCACACACGTTCCAAGTACCGTTGGACTATTCCGATGAAAGCAAAGGCCATATAGAGGTGTTTGCGCGCGCATTGTCGCTCGTCGCTGATGGCGAAAGCACTAAGCCGTGGTTGGTGTACCTTCAAGGTGGTCCGGGATTTCCGTCACCACGTCAAAATGGCAACAATGGCTGGGTCAAACGCGTTTTGCAGCAATATCGTGTGCTGCTGCTTGATCAACGCGGCACAGGGAATAGCTCCGTCATCCATACGCAAACTCTCAGCCATTTAAGCGCTGGAGAACAGGCGGAATATCTCAGCCATTTCCGCGCGGACAACATCGTGCGCGACGCCGAATTTATCCGTCAGCAATTTAATGTCGATAAGTGGGCGATTTTAGGCCAAAGCTTTGGTGGCTTTTGTTCGTTAACCTACCTATCAATGTTCCCAGAAAGCCTGTCTCGCAGTTACATCACAGGTGGCGTGCCTTCGATTTCTCGCCATCCGGATGATGTTTATAACGCCACATTCAAGCGCACCATGGAAAAGAACCAAGCGTTCTTCCAGCAGTTTCCACAAGCACAACAAATGTGCCAAAAGATTGCTGACCACCTGTTGGAAAACGACGAATTCTTGCCGAACGGCCAACGTTTCACGGTTGAGCAATTCCAGCAAATTGGTATTAGCTTTGGCATGAGTGACACCTTCTTGCCGACGTATTACCAGCTAGAAAACGCGTTTGTGACGATTAACGGCAAGCCTCAGCTGCGCTATGAGTTTTTGAACAGCATGCTGATGCAGCAAGGTTTCCAGACCAATCCGATCTACGCCATTCTGCACGAGTCGATTTACTGCCAAGGCTTTGCTTCCAACTGGAGTGCACACCGCGTGCGCCAGATCCGTGACGAGTTCAACTACCAAAAAGGGCAGCCGTTTTACTTTACGGGTGAAATGGTTTTCCCGTGGATGTTCGATCAATACGAGTGCTTAAAACCATTGAAGCAAGCGGCACATATTCTGGCCGAGAAAGAAGACTGGGGCCCGCTCTACGACACAGAGCAACTGGCCAACAACAAAGTACCCGTCAGCTGCGCGGTTTATGCGGATGATATGTTTGTTGAAATGGATATTAGTCGCGAAACCCTAGCACAGATCCCGCACTCCAAGGCGTGGATCACCAATGAATACGAGCACAACGGCCTGCGTGCCGATGGTGAGCGTGTTCTCGATAAGCTGATTGAGATGGGTGAGCAAACCGCCGCGACGTTAGTGTAATCAATAAGCCCTCAATAAATCATTGGGGGCTTCTCTTCTCAGGTAACAGCTAAGACAGACACAATTGACCACAATGATGATTTTCTAAAATCGCATCAATCAGTTTGGTTGCCGCCAGAGAATGCTCTCGCTTATCCAATAGTGTGAGATGAAACTCTGCTTCATACTCCAGTTCTGGCACTACGATTCTCTCTAGCTCCCCCCTTTGCACCCAAATCGCCGCGTAATGGTCTGGCAAATAGCCAATAAAGTTCCCCGATAACAACAAGTGCGCCGTCGCTTCCATATTGGTGGTGCTGGCGATATGCGGCATGGCCTTGCGATGGCTAAGCGGCGTAATGTGGTGCGACAAACCGCGGTCAACCAAGGAGTATTCGCTGAGATCTTCAATAGCAATGGGTTGAGCACGAGATAAGATGGGATGGGCAGAGCTACAGTACAAGCTCTGATGCTCGCTAAATAGCGGCGTATAAACGAGCCCATCTTTATGTAGCTCGGAGGAGGTAATGCCTAGCTCTATTTTACCGTCTAGCAGCATCATCTCTATTTGCTGTGAGTCCCACACCACGGTTTCCAGCGTGACTTTGGGGTGGCGTTCGCAAAAGGTTCTGATCGCTTGCTGAATATGGCAATCAGGATTGGTCGCCAAGTTGTCCGTTAGGGCGAGTGTAATATGACCATGTGAGACTTTACGGATATTGTCGATTTGATTTTCAAAGTTGTTAATGTTCTCAAACAGGCTTTGACACAGCGCGTATACCTTTTCTCCGTCCGGCGTGAGTCTAAAACCGCGCCTTCCTCGTTGGCATAGCGTCATCCCCAGCCTGACTTCAAGGTCGTGCATACGGGTACTGATGGTCGACTGGTGCATGTTAAGTGCAAACTGCGCAGCGGAAAAGCCACCAGACTCAACAATGGTAAGGAATACTTGTAGTAGCTTTAGATCAAAATCACTCAGTTTTCGCATATTAGCCCAACAATGGTAGTACAGCTTAAAGAAGGCAAAGCACTGGTTTACCCCAATCGCATTTTGGGACCACTGACCTTTGGAATCGTGTGTTCGATGAATGTGTTTTCAGCAAAATAGTAAGGGAAAACGATCTGGCCAAACGTGATTGTATTCAAAGATACAGTGTTGCTTGTTGCGGCTAAAAATCGAGCCAATTTTACCCTTCGACTAATTATCCAAGCCAGTACCTTAGCCGTAACAAAAACCACCATTTCGACATTAACCATTCAATTAATTTGCATACAATCTCGATAACAGAAATAGCCGTTTTAAGAGCTTTTTCTCATTCTGATAACTTGTTCACATTCCTATTAGATAAACCAAACAGCGTCGTTTGCTCTATCTATCTGCGCGCAGTTTGTAACATACCAACGCGGCATAAACCTTTTAAATCAAGGCTTAACCATCTAAATACCTGTACTTACAAGCGCTGACTCCGACAAGATTAAATATGCACTCAACATCATAATTCAGGCATTACATCGAAAATCGACAAAGTATCGTCGTTCAAACCGTAATTTATCTCGATAAAAACAAAGCGCTAAATAACCACTAGAACAAAAACACAAGGTGGTAAAATGAACGCTTACCCAAGAATCAATATTCATCTAGACACAATTACCGACAACACCAAAAACATGGTTTCGGTTTGTGCCAACCATAACGTAAAACCCGCTGGCGTAACCAAACTGGCTTGCGCTTTACCTGAAGTGGCCAATGCCATTCTGGCTGGTGGAATTACATTGCTGGCAGACTCAAGGCTAAGCAACTTGAAAAAAATCAAACACCTGCGCGCTCAAACTCTATTGCTGCGTTTGCCAGCATTAAGCGAAGTTGAAGACGTGGTCGAGTTTGCAGATATCTCACTTAACTCAGAGCTGGTGACTCTTCAAGCCCTATCAAAAGCGGCACAGGCAAAAGGTAAGCGCCATCAAGTGATCGTTATGCATGATCTCGGCGACCTGCGCGAAGGCGGCTTTTTTGAAGAAGAAACCTTAGCACTCTGCCGTGAAGCCACCCATCTTCCTGGCATCGAATTGGTGGGGCTAGGCACCAACTTGGCGTGCTACGGGGGCGTCGAACCTTCCAATAGCAATCAAAGCCAATTAGTTGCCCTCGCTCGCCAAGTCGAAGCCGACAATCAGCTCACACTGCAATATGTCTCCGGTGCCAGTTCTGCGGGCTTAGGATTGATGATGCGCAGCGAACTGCCCAAAGGCGTTAACCAGCTTCGTTTGGGCGCTTCGCTGCTGATGGGAATTGGCTTAAACGACGATCCAGTACCAAACACACGCCAGGATACCTTTCAGCTTGAAGCCGAGATCATCGAAATCAAAGTTAAGCCTTCCGTTCCGACCAACTCTACCGCGCTGGATGCGTTTGGTAATAAGCCCGAGTTTGTCGATCGCGGCCTGCGTCGCCGCGCGTTATGCGCAATAGGCAAGCAGGACGTGGATATTAGTGAGCTCACTCCGGTGGATAAGAACATCATCGTCATCGGCGGCAGCAGCGATCACCTAATTCTGGACATCAATGACTGCGAACAGCCCTACGAGATCGGCACCCCAGTTAAGTTCGATTTGTCTTACGGCGCGGTTTTGCAGTGCATGACCTCTGAATACGTGCACAAACATATGATTTAGAAACCTTAATTTGCAGCCAAGTTTGGGTTGCTAAGGAAGCTCCATGTTAAAAATCAAAAAATTTCCCAACACTTTTACTATCCTCTTTTTCTTGATAGCCCTGTTTGCCATGCTGACGTACATCCTCCCAGCAGGAAAATACGTTCGTGAGATGAACTCACAGCTAGGCCGCGAAGTACCGATTCCTGGCTCTTATGAAATCATTGAAAGCACACCGCAGGGCATGTTCGATACGCTGATGGCCCCTATTTCTGGCTTTTATGACCCTGTTTCGGGCGTGATTGGCGCAATCGACGTCAGTTTGTTTGTCCTGATGGTGGGCGGTTTCCTTGGCATCGTGACCAAAACTGGCGCCATTGATACTGGCATTGCGCGCGTCATGGTCCTGCTGAAAGGACGGGAGATTTACATGATCCCGATCCTAATGGTGTTGTTTGCTCTGGGCGGAACCTCTTATGGTATGGCAGAAGAATCGCTCGCTTTTTACGGGCTGATGATCCCAATCTTTATGACCGCACGCTTCGATCCGTTAGTTGCCGTTTCGGTCATCTTCATCGGCACAGGCGTGGGCACATTGGGCTCAACCATTAACCCATTTGGTACGGTGATCGCGTCTAACGCTGCCAGCGTCGATTTTATCAGTGGTATCGAGTTACGCTTTATTATTCTTGCCGTTGCTTTGGTGGTGGCGACTGCGTATGTAATGCACTATGCGAGAAAAGTGCAGCGCGATCCAAATGCCTCACTGGTGGCTCATTTACGTAAAGATCATGAAGAACACTTCCTCGCGGGCAAACCATCCGGCGATGATCTTGCCCCGCTCACTTTTGCTCAGAAAGGCGTTCTGATCCTGTTCATTCTGACCTTTGTGATCATGATTTACGGCGTATCTGTACTGGGTTGGTGGATGGCAGAAATGGCAACGCTGTTTATCTTTATGGGGATTCTTTGTGGCTTGGTTGGCCGACTAAAAGAAGACGACTTAATCAACTCCTTTGTCGCGGGCGCAGCGGATCTGATTGGCGTTGCACTGATTGTGGGTGTCGCACGCGGGATCGTCGTGGTGATGGAAGCGGGCAATATCACCGATACCATCTTAAGTTATGCGGAAAGCTTAGTCGCCGGCAAAAGCAACGTGCTGTTTATTAACACCGTTTACTGGATTGAAATGCTGCTCTCTTTCATTGTTCCATCCACTTCAGGGTTAGCGGTAATGAGTATGCCTATCCTTGCGCCACTGAGTGACTTTGCCAATACCGGACGCGAGTTGGTGGTGACGGCGTTTATGAGCGGCATCGGAACCATCCTATTTGTCACGCCAACTTATGGTGTGTTGATGGGCGGCTTAGCCATCGCCAAAATCCCTTACATCACCTGGCTCAAGTTTATTGCGCCATTGGTTGCCTTCTTCGTCGTGCTAAATAGTATC
This sequence comes from Vibrio nereis NBRC 15637, assembly GCF_001591105.1. GTDB lineage: Bacteria > Pseudomonadota > Gammaproteobacteria > Enterobacterales > Vibrionaceae > Vibrio > Vibrio nereis. The sequence continues at coordinate 84,371 of NZ_BCUD01000002.1, forward strand.
GTCTTGTCGGTAGGCGTATCATTCTAACTACTTATTATGTGACAAGATTGAACCCTATATAAACACCAAGCCCCCAACATGATTGGGGGCTATTTCATTTAAATGGGTTGATTTAAAACTTTGAAGAAGAGCAAGCTGCCACACCTTATTGACCGAATAACGTATGGCGATCTTTGTGTAAATCGGCTAGTGTGATTGCGTACTACCTAGAAAATGTAGTTGTTGCGTTACAATAAAAAGGTCTAAGCCATGAACAAAGAGTCAAATACGTATAATCGGTTTTCATGTAAAAACTGTGGTGATAAAAACAGTTTAGACTTTGACTTCACAATGGCTTTTCAGCCCATTATTAACTGCAAAACGAATCAAATCTTTGGTTATGAAGCTTTAGTTCGGGGATTAAATAACGAGTCAGCTTTTTCTGTCATCTCTAAAGTCAATGATGATAACCGTTACCTTTTCGATCAGTTGTGTCGAGTTAAAGCCATATCCCTGGCATCTACACTGAAACTGGATTCAATGCTCAGTATCAACTTTTTTCCCAATGCGATTTACAACCCTGAGCGTTGTATTCGAACGACGCTGGATGCTGCTAGAAAATATAACTTTCCAGTTGAACAAATCATGTTTGAGTTTACCGAAGTTGAAAAGATTGAAGATAGTGAGCTTATTAAAAGCATCGTCGAATACTACAACAAATTAGGGTTCAAAACTGCCATCGATGATTTTGGTTCCGGCTATTCTGGTTTAGGTTTATTAGCCGATTTTCAAACGAATATCGTCAAATTTGACATGGGCCTTATTAGGGATATTAATGAAGATCGCGCTCGACAATCCATCATCAAAAACTGTTTAAATATGTTCAGAGAGTTAAATATCACACCGTTGGCTGAAGGTGTTGAAACTAAAGAAGAATTTATATACTTACGCGATTCTGGCATCGAATTGATGCAGGGTTATCTCTTTGCCAAACCAGGATTTGAATGTTTACCACAAGTCGATTTTAGTGAGTTAGATTCCATGGCTCAGTTAGCCTAACTTATACTTATGATGCGATCTGGCCACATGCACCAACAAAAAGGCCAGACCGTGTATCAGTCAGCATCAACTATTTCATCGAATGCAAACCGATCATATTGCCTTCCGTGTCACTGACAATTGAAATATACCCGTACTGACCGATAGAAAATTTTGAGTGTTCAACGCTTCCTTCAGCTTCGACAACGCGAGCCTCTTCGGTGGCGCAATCCTCACAAGTGAAATACACCATGGTACTATTGCCGCCCGATCGAACCCCTTCCATCTTCGCCAGTGCTCCCGTCGCGCCATACTGGTCCATTGATGAAGGAAAGCCCCACATCACAACGCCAACGTTGGCTTCATCATTAATTTTTTCTAACGTAACTTCGAACACTGCTTCGTAAAATGCTTTTGCTCGATCCATATCATCAACATAGATCTCAAACCAACAAACTGGATTCGTATTCATGTGGCCTCCTGGTTTCGTGCCGTCGCTTTAAACCTAGTCCAACACCAATAACTTGCCAGCACCATGCGCACTATTTGCACACTTTCTCACTGATAATAAAAGCGCGACCCCATCCTTTGATATGCGATAGAATGGCCATTGAATCTCTACAACACGAACCCAATTCGCCACCTTATGCTAAAGATATCGAACACCGTCACCCTGCAAGCTTGGGAAATTCAATTAACCGCGATCCGCGCACAAGGCGCTGGGGGACAGAACGTTAATAAGGTTTCTTCAGCCATACATCTTCAATTCGATGTTAAGCACTCCACATTGCCAGATATCTATAAAGAACGCGTTCTAGCGCTAAAAGATTCGAGAATATCCAAAGATGGCGTGATCACCATTAAAGCGCAGCAGTTTCGTACGCAAGAGCAGAATAAAGAAGATGCATTAAATAGGCTGGCCGATCTGATTCGCTCTGCGATGGTGGTTCAGAAAAAACGCAGAGAGACCAAACCAACCCGCGCTTCGAAAGAACGCCGCCTAAAAGGCAAAAACATCAAGTCGCAAACCAAATCGCTGCGCGGTCGTGTAAAACACTAATTCGCACATGAAAAAGCCTCAACTCGATGAGTTGAGGCCCAGTCCAAATGAGGAGTGTCACTTCGCTCTTCCCCTCACATGTAAAGTAATTAAAGGCTTTCCCACTTGCTTAAATTGCAGCGTCTGGCCATGAAAATGTAATACATGCTCATCAATAAGGCGTACGCACTGGTGCCCATCATCACTTCGTTTGCGAGTGTTAGGTAAGTGTCGGTGGGTGGGTCATAGCGGAAAATCACGCTGAAAATGAAGAATAAAACAAAGAACTCCACGCCTAAAACAAGGAAATTGCGCCAAATTGGCTCGTAGTAAGAAGGCCTAACTTTCACGCCCAACTTGCGCAAAAATTTGTGGGAAAAGGCATGGTGGCTTGAAGAACGAATACCAGCGCGCTCTAGCTCATCTACCGCCTTATCCATTTTAGTGTCGTAACTCATAACTATTTTTCTATCAATAAAAACGGGAGTGTACTGCAACTATTGCAAAACAGTTTCGAGTCATTTCAAATTTTTAACGCAGTGATACCTGAAAAGTCGTATCGAATTGTTACGAATTCTTCCGCCATTTCTGCAAAGCAGCGCGCGCTATCTATAATTAACTTAATATTGAACGTGGTAAAAGGACAACCACATGAACACCCTAATTCTATACGCACTGCTGCTATCTACACCATCGCCAACGGTCGATGCAGGCGCGCTTCCGCTCAAGTGCCATTTACTCAACACGGCTGATAATTTTTGGTTCTATAAAGAGCAGATGGTCTACAAGAGCAACCAGTTTGCCATTTTTCAGAATTTTATCGGCCGTACAGTGACACAGGTGGATCTAAGAACCAGTGAACTGATCCGCACCACTTATATTGGTGATCCCTACGATCCCAAATATCAAATTTTGATGGGTCGATGTGTTGATACCAGTCATGTCCTCAAAATGTGGGAACTGAGCGACAACCCCTAGTTCTCACTACTCATTATTTATCCTCAACTTTGTACCTTTCACTTTAGCGGTGCTACTCATCGTTAAAGCGTGGGAGTGTTAGGTATACCGTCAGTGTCTCTTTTCATCTCAAGATCACATTTCTATAACATTTTGCCCACAAGACAATTTTTGAATCTTAGAATAAAAACTCAGCTTACACATCAACCAAGGAAGAACTATGGAAAGCTTGCTGAAAGGGTTTCCGGTCATCACCGAAATTCCTGTCGCATGGGGTGAAATGGATGCACTGCAACACGTTAATAACGTGGTTTACTTTCGCTATTTCGAAACGGCGCGACTTGAGTATTTCAACGCCATCAACTTATTGGTGAACTTGGGACAAAGTCAGATTGGCCCTGTACTAAGCGAAACCAACTGCCGTTACAAGCTACCCATCACCTATCCCGATACCTTGCTGATTGGCTCCAAAGTGATTGATATACAAGACGATCGCTTTACGATGGAATACTGCATTGTGAGCAAAAAGCTGGGCAAGGTGAGTACCGTTGGCCATGCAACTGGAGTGATGTTTGACTTTAAAAACAACACCAAGGCGAAACTGCCAGACGAGATTAAGCAATCGATTCTGGATCTTGAAGCCAGCGCAGAATAACCCAAAACGCTATTTCACCTGCACTTGGCAGGCGAAATAGCGTCCATTACGCATCGGCTTCTAATTGATAACTCTCGCTAATACCAGAATCTGCAACAAACTCATCATCATGGCTAACCAGAATAAATGCCCCCTGATATTGCTTTAGAGTTTGCGCGAGCAAAATTTTAGAGTCTAAGTCGAGGTGATTATCGGGTTCATCGAGCAGCAATAACGGTGAGTCAGGCTGATGGCCTACCACCAACATCGCGAGCTTCATTTTCTCACCGCCACTGAGCTGGCTCACTAAGCGAAACACGCTATCGCGGCGAAAGCCAATGCCCGCCAATAAGGTACGCGCATCCCACTCGGCTAAACCAGAACAAAACGCCATCAAGTTTTCGAGCATTGAGCGCGAGTCATCCAACAACCCAAAATGCTGATCGAGGTAGAACACACTGCCATTAACACGTATCTCGCCACTTTCTAGTTTCTGTTTACCGTTAATAACCTTGAGCAAGGTTGATTTACCACACCCGTTCACGCCACTAAGACGCAGCCTGCTGCCTACCTGTATCTGCAAGTTAATCGGACGTGAACTGCCGACTGGTAGAACACCATTAACCACAGAGAGTAACTTGCTGCCGCCATGGCTTTGCGCGGTCAAATGCATTTTTTGTGGTTTTAGCTGTTCTTGCCTCGCTTGTAACGTGTTTTGCTTGGTTTGCAATAACTGGCGTCGGCTGGATTCATTCTTTGACCGATTAGACGCGGCGGCAGTTGCCATACTGCGTAAACCATTTAGGAAGACTTTCGGCTGCCCTCCTTTCCTGCGGATCTTGTTGCCTTGCGCGGCGCGCTGGTCGGCTTTTTCTCTGTTTAGTTGCGCTTGCTTTTCCAATCGTTTTTGCTCTTTCTGCACGCTGTGAAGTTGCCGCTCGACCGCCTCGCTTTCTTGATCCTTTTGTTTACGGTAAAAATCATAATTGCCGCCGTACTCGGTTAAGCCAAGCGAGCTCAACTCCCAGATATGCTCCATCTCACGCAATAATTGGCGATCGTGGCTGATCAGCAGAATTGCTCCTGGATAAGCGCGGATCTGTGCCACCAGCCACTCGCGCGCTTGGCTATCTAAATGATTAGAGGGTTCGTCCAATACCAACAACCCCGTTTGTGACTCGAACAACTGCCACAGCTGGAGCCTCGCCAACTGGCCGCCGCTTAATTGCTGGCAAAGAAAGTTGGGGTCTTCTGGCAACCCTAAGTCAGAGAGCTGTTCATTTAACGCCTGATTAAGCTGCCAGCGTTCACCGACGATGTCGAACCATTTCTCATCACATTCGCCAGATTCGATGCGCTGTATAGCCTCTAACACGTGGTCGATTTTCATAAACTGTGCAATGGTCATCTCGCTGGATAACAACTCTGACGGCTGTTGAGTGTACACAGCGATGTTGGTAGAAAGTTCGACCCATCCATGTGTTGGCGCCCGTTGTTTGGTTAATAACGCCGCCAGTAGCGATTTACCGACACCGTTTCGCCCCACTAACCCCACACGACGCTGGGTCAAGGTGCATGAAATGTCGTTAAAAAGAACGTCACCGTTATCAAACTGATAACTGATCTGGTTTGCTTGTAGCAATGGCATAGTTTGCCTCCTGTAGAACAGGATTACGCGTAGCAATACCGAAAGGCGCTGGGTGCGCTTAAAATGAAGTAATGTGGAAGTTCTGTGTCCGCAATGAAGCGAGGAACGAAGCTACGCCGACTAACCCTGTAAATCCGATTAATAAAAGTAAAAATGGATGTCAGGTGTTAGTTGTTCATGTTGGCGTAATCTCCTAAAGAAGTGATGAGGCGAGTATAGGTGATATTTCGTACAAAAAACAAGCTTTAGAATTGGGGAAGGTGAAGTGCTTCCCCAAAACATAACAGGCTATTTAGCCACACACATCGGGCTATTGGATACAGGATCGCTCACCACCACCGCATCCAATGCAAACACCTCTTCCAATAATTGCTCGGTAAAGACCTGCTCTGGCGATCCTTGCGCGACAAGCTGACCTTTTTTAAGCACCACCAGATGCTCACAGTAACGGCACGCTTGGTTTAAGTCATGCAACACCACAATGACCGTCTTGCCCTGCTCGTTCATCGAACGCATTAGCGACATCAATTCGATTTGATGTGATAAATCAAGATAAGTAGTGGGCTCATCCAGCATCACTATCTCGGTATCCTGAGCCAGCACCATGGCAATCCAGGCACGTTGTCTTTGCCCGCCGGAAAGTGCTTCAACATTATGCTCAGCCAAGTCCTGCACACCCGTTTCAGCCATCGCCTGCTCAACGATTTCTTTATCTTGTTTAGAGAGTTTGCCCCAATGCGACACATACGGTGAGCGGCCGTACTCCACCAACTTTCTCACGGTAATACCTTCTGGGCTAACCAATACTTGCGGCAATAGAGACAACCGCTGTGCCAAGGCTTTATCTTTAATGCGAGTGAGCGGTTGTTGGTCAATAAACACTTCACCCGCTTTGGGTTTGTTGATGCGTGATAAGGTTTTCAGCAAGGTTGATTTGCCACATCCATTCGGGCCAATTAGGGCGGTCACTTTGCCTTTCGGAATGGTGAGCGAGAGATTTTCGATAATGGTGTTATCGCCGTACGCGACAGAGAGCTTTTGTGTTGAGATCATTACCAGCCCTTATAACGTTGAAGAAGAAAAATAAAGTAAGGTGCGCCAATCAGCGAGGTGAGTACCCCTGCTGGTAGCTCTATCGGTGGCTGAAGGCCACGGGCAAGAATGTCAGAAACGAGCACTAGTAACGCGCCGATCATCGCTGCACTTGGCAAAAGCAATTTGTGATTGTGACCAAACAACATTCGCGCTAAATGCGGTGCCAATAAGCCAACAAAACTGATAGTACCGCACACAGACACGCTCACGCTGGCAAGCACCACCGCGCAAGCCAAAGCCATCAACTGAACTTTACTTGGAGAGATGCCAAGTGAACCTGCCACCTCTTCTCCTAAGCCCATAATGTCTAAACGCCACGCTAGCCAGAAGGCAAACGGCACCAGTATGGCCAATGTCCACCAAATAAACGGCACTTGATCCCAATTACGCCCCCACAGGCTGCCAGTTAACCAGACCATGGCAGTGTTGATTTCAATCGGATTGATGATCATCAGAAAATCGATGCCGCTGCTTAGAAAGGCACTAATTGCGATGCCAATCAGGGCCAAACGTGCAGGCGTTGGGTGTGAAAAGTAAGCTAAACCCATGATCAGCGCCGCTGCAAAAAGCCCGCCAAGCATGGCGCTCAGTGGCAACATGTACAGTGGCGCTTGGGGCATGTAAACCAGCAACGCGGTCGCCGCCAACCCTGCGCCTGCGCTGATCCCCATTAAGTCGGGTGATGCAAGTGGATTGCGGATAATTCCCTGCACCAATGCGCCTGAAAGCCCGAGCCCAGCCCCAACGCCAATGGCTAAAATCAAACGTGGCAGACGATATTGATTGATGATGAAATCAAACTCTCCGCCGTTAAACAGCGTATGGTTGACTTGAGTGAGGTTTAAATCCACCGCGCCGATGAATAAGCTGCTAAAACCAACTGTCAGAACCATCGCCAAAATGGTGAGTAGACGCGTATTAATTGAGGAGATCATAACTTGCTCCTTACCGCGAGAAGAATGAAACACGGCGTGCCCAATAGCGCGGTGATCACACCGACCGGGGTTTCGGTCGGAAAAGCAATGGAACGAGAAAAACCATCGGCCCAGACGAGCAATGCCGCGCCACATAAGGCACTGGCCGGAATTAAAATTAAGAAATTACTGCCCACCAGCTTGCGAGCAATATGCGGGATCAATAACCCTACGAACCCAATCGGGCCCGCTACCGCCACACTTGAGCCCGTAAGTAGCACAATAGCCACACAAGCAAATATGCGTGTTTGACGAATGTCGAGCCCCAGACCAGTGGCAACATCATCGCCCAGAGCAAGTAGGTTCAAATTCTTAGCGATCGCCATCGCCACCCCCAACCCTAGCAAGCTGGTTGGCCACAGTTGCTGCCATTGTTCCCAACCGATATTAGATACGCTGCCCGACAACCAGTAGATCACGCTATAAGCCATGTCGTCAGCCAAGATGACAGAAGCACGAGTCACACCAATCAGCAATGCATTCACCGCGATACCGGCTAACACCAGCTTTAACGGATGTGGCCGAGCCGAGAAGAAGCCGCCTAGCATCATAACCAACGCGCCACTGACAACGCCCCCCAATCCTGCAACTACCACACCTGGAACCGACTGCAATGAAGCAAAACCGACACTCGCCAGTGCCATACAGCACGCAGCGCCGGCGTTGATTCCAAGGATCGAAGGAGACGCAAGTGGATTGCGCGTTAGCCCTTGCATTAACACCCCCGCCACTGCCAAGTTCGCGCCAATCAGCAGGCTCGCGTATACCCGCGGTGCTCGCAGCGTCGCTAGGATCTGTTGTTCCATACTCGTTTCATCAAACGAATACAGGTAACCAAACAGGTGATGGGAAGAAAGAGAAAAACTCGACCATGCAATCATAGAAAAGCAAAAGCCGGCAATCGGTATGCCGGCTAAAAACGCCCATGTGGTCAGCCTTTGAATAGAACTTGTCATGGTTACTGCGCCAAAATTTCCTCTAGATTTTTCGCGATCCCCTCTGCGGCTAGCATACCTCGGTTCAACGACCATAAGGCAGGCAGCACGTTAACCGCTTGCTCTTTCTGGCTAATTTTTAGCATTTTATATAAAGGGTTCTTCTTCCATTCATCGACAACGGTTTGGTCTGTGTAAGCACCCAGCAATAACCAATCAGGGTTCACTTTCAAAAATTGCTCAAAGCTGGTTGGCAAGTAGGCTTTTTCCGTTTGGTTCGGAATTGGGCTATTCAAGCCAAGCTCATTGATCACACCACCTGCGTAAGACGCCGGGCCATGCATCCACATTCCCTTATCGGTCACAACCGCGAATTGAATCGTATCTTGGCTAGAGAAGTGGGTTTTGTATTCTGCCATCACGGCTTTGTGCTTAGCGATACGCGCTTTCATCTCTTGCTCTTTATTAACCGCAATGCCAACCAATTGCGCCGACTCAAGGTTCTCGTGGTAGGTTTCACCACGGCTTTTCAGTATTAGCGTCGGAGCAATACGCATTAGGTCTTGGTAAATCGCGGTATGGCGCTCTGCGTCGGCAATAATCAAATCTGGTTTCAGCTCTGCGATCACTTCCAAACTCGGCTGAGGGCGCATACCTACTGATGTCCACGGTTGGATCGCAGCGCGAACAGAGGGGATAACACGATCGCTGTTTTTGTCGTCTGCAACACCTATCGGTGAAACGCCAACGGCAGCAAGTGCATCAACAAATGAAAATTCGAGCGCAACGATACGTTGAGGAGTACCAGAAATCGTGAACGCACCTTGTTCATCTTGAATGGTGCGCTCATTGGCATTTGAAAAGCCAGAAAAAAGCAGCGGTAAAGCGATGAGAAGTTTGGTGAAAAATCCTTTAGTCATAATAATATCCGTTACAAATGAGCAGCACGAATATTATTCAATTAAATAATGAGAATCAATATCAAAATCATATACACTTCATAAACACGCGTTCCTATACTGTTCAGCCTTTTGGCTATATTCCGCGCTGATCGGCGTACCCTACCTACCCCTAAAGGGGTGTATCTAAGCTGATTTGATGCTTATCAATAAAGTGGCTTGATAAGAGCCTCATATTAGCGAATTAACCTCACCTAACCAGACATAGCGACTTATTAACCTAACCAAATTAACTGCATAGTGAGTTTTTTGTCACACGAACTTTCCATGCGAGAGGTTATCCTTATAAAATGTATGGTTTAATTAAATCTGCGAGGGATGACATGATTGAAATCATCATCGACGGAAAATACCGAATTGTTGAAGAAGGCTCGACGCTACTTGAGGCCGCCAAAGTCTGTGGTGTAGACATCCCTTCACTGTGCGGATTAAACAAATCCAACGAAAAAGTGCCGTGCGATTTGTGCGTGGTCGAAGTCGAAAGCGGCGGAATGCAACGCGCCTGTGAACTGAACGTTTACCGCGGATTGAATGTAAAAACACAGTCAGACGCACTCAGCACGCATCGTAAACAAGCGCTGAACCGCATCATGCAGGATCACTACGCCGATTGTGAAGCGCCATGCAAAACCGCTTGTCCTGCGGGTGTCGACATCCAATCTTATCTCTACTTCATCGCGCAAAACGACCATCAAAAAGCGATTGAGGTGATCAAGAAAACCCTGCCAATGCCATTATCGATTGGCCGAGTATGCCCGGCATTTTGTGAAAGTGAATGCCGACGTTCCCTAGTCGATGAGCCGATCGCCATTCGTCAGCTGAAACGTCATGCCGCAGACGCCGATCTCGCTGCGCACGAAGCGTACGTCCCCGAGAAAAAACCAGCCAAACCGTATTCGATTGCGATTGTTGGCAGCGGTCCTGGTGGGTTAACGGCAGGTTATTATCTGTCGAACGAAGGGTACCAAGTCACCGTTTTTGAGGCGATGCCAAAAGCTGGCGGTTGGCTGCGCTACGGCATTCCTGAGTACCGATTGCCAAAAGATATCCTCGACAAAGAGATCGAGTTGATGTGTCGCAACGGGATGACAATCAAAACCAATCAGAAACTCGGCGAAGACTTCACTCTGTCACGCTTGAGTGAAGAATACGATGCCGTCTGTCTCGCCGTAGGTGCGTCACAAGCGGTCGAAATGCATTACCCGGGTAGTGAGTTGAAAGGTTGTTACTTGGGCGTTGATTATCTCAAAGACTACGTCACCGAGCAGCAATACAAAACCGGTCAAAAAGTGGCGGTAATCGGTGGCGGTAACACCGCGATCGACTGCGCGAGAACCGCTCGCCGAGCAGGCGCTGAAACCACGCTTATCTACCGCCGTACCCGCGAAGAAATGCCCGCGGAAGATTACGAAATCGAAGAAGCAGAACACGAAGGGGTCAACTTCTTATTCTTGACCAATCCAGCAGAAAACCTCGCCGACGAACACGGCCATGTGCAGGCGATCCGCCTTGAGCGTATGGCTTTAGGTGAACCCGACTCTTCCGGTCGCCGCCGCCCTGAGCCAACCGGCGAGTACTTCACCCAAGCGTTTGACACTGTGATTGCCGCGGTGTCGCAAAAGCCCGATTTAAGCTTTTTGGATAACGACGATTTGTCGATTCCACTCACGCGCTGGAATACGTCTGAATCCGACGATTTCACCATGCACACAGGTACAGGCAATTTATTCAGTATCGGGGATTTTCGCCGCGGTCCAGCCACCGCAGTAGAAGCAGTCGGCGACGGTAGAATCGCCGCCAAAGCCATCGACCTGTTCCTCAACGGGGATATGGCGGACATGCCAAGACCGGCGTTCAACTCGCGCAAAGAGAAAAAGCTTTCTCAGGTCGACCCACTCCAGTTTGAGAATATTCAGAAAGTTGCTCGCACCATCATGCCAGAGCTGACGCCCACACAGCGAGAACAGAGCTTTGCCGAAGTCGAGCTAGGTTTTGATAACCATGACGCGATCCAAGAAGCTGCGCGCTGTTTGGAATGTGGTTGTCAGGCCAATACCAGTTGTGACCTGCGTGACTACTCAACCGAGTATGGCGCGGAGCAACACTTTAACCACTCGGTGGAAATCCAAGACCACCAAGACTGGTTGAGCTTACGAGCCAAAGACCCACGGCATAAATTCTCGGTTGACCGTAGTTCGCAGTTTATCGAGTTTGACGCCAACCGCTGCATCAGTTGCGGTCAGTGTATTCAGGCTTGCCGCGAACAAGCGGTGCACGGCGTGCTCAACTTTGTCACCGACCAACATGGTCGCCCCGCTCTCAGACCAGATGACCGTCCGCACTTTGGTTCTAACAAGAACGGCAAAGTGGCGATGGGCGATTCACAATGCATGCAATGCGGCGCGTGTGTACAAGCCTGTCCGACAGGCGCTATGGTCGATAGCCGTGATAAATCGCAAGGTCGCAGTGAGACGCTGAAAAAAGTCGATACCATCTGTACCTATTGCGGCGTGGGCTGCAAGCTCACCATGCACGTCGACGAAGCCGCCAATGCTATCCGTTATGTGACGGGGACCAACTCGCCAGTTAACCAAGGTATGTTGTGTGTGAAAGGCCGCTTTGGTTTTGACTTTGTCGCCAGCGATGCACGCCTGACTACGCCGCTGATCCGCAAAGACGGCTGGCTACAACCTGCTAGCTGGGACGAAGCCATTCAGTTAATTGCCGATAAGTTTACCGCGATTAAACAAGGCTTTGGAGGCAATGCATTAGCAGGCTTCTCATCGGCAAAAACCACCAACGAAGATAACTACGCGTTCCAGAAATTCATTCGCCGTGAACTAGGGACCAACAACGTAGACCACTGTGCGCGCTTATGTCATGCCTCCAGTGTGACTGGGTTAGAAGCCTCGTTAGGTAGCGGCGCGATGACCAATGACATTCCGAGCATCAAGCACTCGGACGTCATTTTTATCATCGGCTCAGATACCACCTCTGCACACCCGATCATCGCGTCACACATCAAGCAAGCAATTCGCCACCACGGAGCTCGGCTTATTGTTGCCGATCCAAAACGCATTGATATGGCGGAGCACGCAGAGTTGTATCTCTCCCACAGACCGGGTACTGACGTGATGCTGCTTAACGGCGTAATGCAGCAAATCATCAAGCACGGATGGTATGACCTTGAGTACATTGAAGACCGTGTCGACGGTTTTGATACGCTGCTACAAGAAGTGATGTCCCCTGCCTACGCGTTAGATAAAGTCGCGCTGGTGACAGGAGTGAGCGCCGATGATATTTTCGCGATGGCGCGGATGATAGGCACTGCAAAACGCACCGCGGTGTACTACTCCATGGGCATTACTCAGCATACAACGGGTCACGACAATGTGCGCTCGATTGCCAACCTGCAATTGCTGTGCGGCAACATTGGCATCGAAGGCGGTGGGATTAACCCGCTGCGTGGTCAGTCAAACGTACAAGGCGCGTGTGATATGGGCGCGTTGCCTAACTGCTACCCAGGTTATCAAAAGGTCTACAACCCGCTGGTCAGCCAGAAGTTTGCGATTGAATGGAACGCGCCCGATCTACCGGATGAGCCGGGGTTAACCCTGACCGAAATCATCGACGCAGCGTGCAAGCGCGAAATTCGTGGCATGTACATCATGGGTGAAAATCCGGTCTTAAGTGACCCGAACCAAGCACACGTCATCGAAGGGTTAGAAGCACTCGATTTCTTGGTGGTACAAGACATCTTCCTGACTGAAACCGCACAGTACGCCGATGTGCTGTTGCCTTCATGCTCGTTTGCTGAGAAATCAGGTCATTTCACCAACACCGAACGCCGCGTACAACGCATTAACCCAGCAGTAAAAGCGCCGGGCGAAGCGAAAGAAGACTGGTGGATCATCCAACAAATCGCTAATGCGATGGGCGGAGACTGGCATTACAACAAGGTTGCCGACATCACCGCCGAGATCGCGCGTGTTACGCCACAGTACGCCGGATTACTGTGGAACAGCATTACGCCAGATGGTGTGCAGTGGCCGAGCAACAAAAACAACCCGAATGGTACTCGCATCATGCACCAAACTCAGTTTACCCGTGGTAAGGGGCAGATGGTTGGTGTGCCATTCCGCTATGCCGCTGAACTGCCGGACGAAGAGTACCCCTTAGTATTGACGACCGGACGCGTGCTGGAACAGTTCCACACTGGGACAATGACGCGCAAAACCAAGGGACTCGACAAACTGGCTGGGCCAAGAGCGATGATCAGCGTGCAGGATGCCGAAGCACTGGGGATTAATAACGGGCAGCGGCTGCGTGTTTCGACCCGTCGTGGTGAGATTGAAATCGATGCGTTTGTCACCAAACGGATTCAACAAGGGGTGATTTTTATCCCATTCCATTTTGTCGAATCACCGGTCAACCGCTTAACCACCTCAGCCACCGATCCTCATGCTAAGATCCCTGAGTTCAAAGTGGCGGCGGTCAAAGTGGAAGCCTTGTCTGAAAGTGCGCCGCAAGAACTCGAAGCACATTAATCAGCGCCTAAAAAAAACAAAGCCAGCTCGCATTGAGCTGGCTTTTTCATCTTAAGTACATTATTTAATCAACGAAAGAATGTCTTTAAACTCTGGTTTTCGGCAGTCTTTCACCAGCTCATACAAACACATCTCCAGTCCGGTGAGTTCGACACCATGGCTGTGTAGTTTGCTGATACCAAGCTGCCTGTTTTCTGGCGTACGTGACGACACACAATCTTGCACTAATTGAACTTCATACCCTTGGTGTTTCAGACTCGAAGCCGTTTGATAGACGCAAATATGCGTTTCAATGCCACATACCAACCAAGTTTCTACATTGCTCTCACGGACGGCCTGCATAAAACTCGGCTCTGCACAGCCATCAAAGGTAAACTTTTCGATCGGCTGCTGATCTTCGAGCAACCTTGCTAACTCTTCCACCGTCGGGCCGAGTTTTTCTGAGTTTTGTTCCAGCCATAAAATGGGTAAACCTAAAACCTGAGCCCCTTTAATCAGCTTGGCACTATTTGCTATCAGTGTCTCGCTGTCGTGCACCAGCCTAGCCAGCTTGCCTTGTATATCAACAACGATAAGCCCGGTATTGTCTTTGGTTAACATAATCTTTCCTTGTATCACTCTAGCCAATTGAATAATAAGATGACGTTTGTACTCATTCGCTATCAGGTTGAGGTATAAACTGGTCGAAGCTTGGAATATTATCTAATGCCTTCGTCCAACTTGCTGAGTTACCGACAAAAATACGCGCGTCGGGTTTCTTCGAGATTGGTGTATCTAAACAACCCGCAGGCACCACCGCTAAGCCAAGTTTCTCGACATAAGTCGGAACCGCCGACCCACACTGAGAGCAAAAGCTTTTGGAGTGACGAGTGTCAGGCAGACGATAGGCTTTAACTAACTCCTGCCCTTTCAACCAAGTGAACGTTTTAGGGTGACAGAACAGATTAGCCGCATGGGCAGAACCCGTACCCTTTTGGCAACGTTGACAGTGGCAGAGGAAGAATTTTTCAAAATCCCCGACCAGCTCAAATTGAACGTCACCGCACAGGCATGATCCGCTGTGTTTGTGATTCATACTAGCCTCCTTGCAATCTTCTACCCTATTAAAACCATTTCGGTTTAGGTAGAAACGTACTTAAATCACCTTAGACCTGAAAGAAGGCTCATGCTAGTACGCAGTGTTGTTTATTTGAGCAGGCTAGATAAAACGAATAGTAGAGGAGAGAAAGCCAAAGGTGAGAGAAAGTAAACGAAGTAGCGTCAGGGGAGGCCGTTGCGACCCCGATAACACTGACGCCACTTGAAAGGTTAAGCGGCTGAAAGCTCAACCAAGCAGTCCACTCTTGTCATGGTGTTGTTTTCAATCATGAAAAACGCGTCTTGTGGCAGATCTTGTTGCCAAACTTGCTCATAGGTCATGTTCAATAATGTTCCACGTAGAACCGCACCCGTTAGCGCATGGCTGACTACAACAATATCACCCGTTTCTGGCAAGTCAGACAACCATGATTGCAATCGAGATTTTACCGACTGGTAAGATTCTGCATTGGGCGCTTTGAGATACCAATCGCGATCAGAGAGAAGATCCGGATTCGCTTCTACCAAACTAGGAATAGTGGTTTGCTCCCACTCTCCTAAAGAAAATTCTTTTAAGCGGTCGTCTTCAATGATTTTTGAGCTAGAGTGACCAACCTCTTCACAGACGATATTCGCAGTTTGAACCGCACGCCCCAGTGGACTCGCATAAACGGTGTAAGTTCGGCCTTTTAAATATTCACTCAATGTCGCACCAACGCCGTGCGCCTGGGCTACACCTTTCGGCGTTAAAGGGGAGTTACAATGTCCTTGGAGTTTTTGTTCAGCATTGAACTGAGTTTGGCCGTGCCTTAAAACAAATATCTTTCTTGTCACTCTTTTATCCTGTGGAAGTTTTTCTTTCGCAACGAGGAAAATATATTAATTCGTTAATAAGTGCAAAAAGTACGATTTGAGTCAATTTTGACACTACTTGAAGGGATGTTTCACATATGCAATTTGAATTTTCTAGCAAGGTAAATAAAGAAAAACGCTGCATTTAACATGTAAATACAGCGGAATATCTATAATCATATTATTGAATAAAGTTCATGATTGGTTTTGCGACGATCACCCCTTCTTCGGCAACCTCGTTTAAAAACTCCAAATGAAACTTGTCAATTGGTTTGGTTGATTGGTGAAATATCTCGACGGCTTTGTCAATTGAATCAGCAGACATATACCATTGTAAATAGGTGTCACCGTTGACTTCGATTTCAAACCAGGACTCAATATGTACCTCTTCCGCACACATTGAATCATGCACTTCATCAGAGCGAGAGGACATAACCTCCTTCCAATTTGCTACCGCTTGCTCACTTCCTTTTTTTAGCTTAATAAGACCAGAAGACATCTCCACCACTAATACTCCTATTTTAAAAAAATAACGATTGATTGATATTTAACTCTCAATCTATTACAGAGATAAATTATTTAAAACCTAAGAGTAAATAGTATTTTTCAACTGAGAACCCATCTACATTTACGCGTATAAATTACTATTACTTATCACACTAGGATAAGCGATAAAATTCTAATGTATAAAATCAAGGTTCATTAATTACATTATAAAATGGAATTTTTAAAAATATATTCACTTCAATTAGCAGTGGAGATTCTCTTTCTTATGCCCATTGTTGTTGGACTCGACGCATACTCTTACCCACTAACACGATCAAAACTGCACCTATCAATACTGGGGTGAATAAAAAGCTCCAACTTTGACCCGCCAGCATGATCAACATTGGATTCGCACCCGCTGGCGGGTGAGTGGTTTTGGTCAGTAGCATCACGCTTACACCTAGCCCCGTTGCTATCGCTAAAGTCAGCGGCGTCACACCCACATATTGGGTAAACGCAATACCGATGATTGCTGTAATCAAATGCCCAAAAATCACGTTCTTTGGTTGGGCTAACGGGCTGTCAGGCACACCAAAAACCAACACGGTTGTTGCCCCAAAAGGCGCCATAATAAGCGCAACTTCGCTGAGTGATAGCTCCAAAAATGACAATAAGCCAATGGCTAACGTTGCGCCAATTCCAGCAATGACAGACACAAGTACTTGATTCATATTTTCCTCCTCAAAAAGTAGACCAACCTGTCTACACAAATTAAAATAGACAAGTCGGTCTACTTTTGTCAAACTATTTTTAACCAGGAGGGAATTATGAGTAAAAAACGCCAACTACTGATCGATACAGCGCTCGATCTGTTTTACAAGAACGGGATAAATTCGATTGGTATCAATGAAATACTAAAGGTATCAGGTGTTGCTAAACGCACTCTGTACTCTCACTTTGAAAGTAAAGAATCGCTAGTATTAGCGGCGCTAACACAAAGACACGAGATCTTTTGTACTTGGTTAGACGAGAAAATCTCCAACTCAAACAATGATCAGGAGCTGATAGAAGACTTGTTCAGGGCACTTGAGCGATGGTTTAACAGCGCAGAAACGACACTTGGCGATTTTAGAGGCTGTTTTTTTATCAATACCGCCGCGGAGTTTAGTGATGTGAACGGTGAAATCGCTCGCTACTGCGCGCAGCACAAACAAACCGTGCGAGAGCTAATTCAACGTCAAATGACCACGAATAACCCGCTGTTGTTGGATGCCATTTGCCTGCTAAAAGAAGGGGCGATCACCACTGCGTACATGACAGGGCAAGGGAAAGAAGCAAGTGAGAAGAGCATTCAGATCCTGAACGCTCTACGACAAGAATAGTCTAGGGCGTGTTGACCTCGTTAATCGACGAGAATTTCGCTTTGTGGATACTCAGCGTGTTGGAACATCAGCTCAATATCACTTTTCAGCACACGACTTTCAGATAACGGCGGTAACTCATCTAAGGCGAAAAAACCGATATCTGAAATCTCAATATTGGTCTGTGGCTGACCAGACTCAAAGCGACAGAGGAAAAACATCTTGTAAATATGCTGCGGGTATTTGGGTAGGTAAGGATGGACATCACGGTCTTTAATCGCCACCAGTTTGGGGTGGCTGACGTGATAACCCGACTCTTCCAGCACTTCTCGAATTACACCCGTCGATGGCGTTTCACAGACGTCCGCCCAACCACCAGGCATGGTCCAACAATCATCTTCCCGCTCTCGAACTAAGAGGATCTTACCGTCTTTGATCACACCTGCACGTAAGTCCACTTTGGGAGTTGGGTAACCGGCCTCTGGCACAAAAAGCTGTTCGACTCGTTCCACCGACGTATTCGCTAACTGCGCGATCATTTGGTGTGAAATGTTGGCAATTTCGTCGAAACGCTCTAGATCGAACTTATCTTTTGAATAGGCTTTCCCTGCTTGGCTTAACGCCTGCAACTGCTTGGCCCAATTCATCCATTGGCTCATATTACCTCCCCCCCGTTTTTTATCTGAAACTACAAGTTGATCGGTCATTGGTCTGAAGGATGCGCAATACCATCAGCAATCCTAACCGGTTCCAACTCATACGGATTAACCCCTTCAAGACAAGCCACATTGATAGCAAATTGATGTGGATTAGAGCGGCGTTGATGGTGAGTGTAAATACCACAAGTTTTACAAAAGTAGTGCTTCGCCGTCATAGTATTGAACTGATACAGAGTCAGGTTTTCTTCCCCTTGAACAATGCGAAGATTTTCCAACAATACAGACGCGGCAATTGCGCCTCTTTTACGGCACATCGAACAGCTGCACCGTCTTGGGTCTTCCAAACCATTTGGCATTGTTAGTTCTAATACGACAGCACCACAGTGGCAGCTTGCTCTGTGTATAGGCTTGATTTCCATATCATTACTCCTATGTTGATGTACTTACATAAATTGTAAAATCAAACAAGTGATGAACGCTGGTAATCCAGCAATAAACAAAACAAAGCCTGTTTGATAATTTTGGCGGTAGTGGTGTTGCTGCTCTGTGTCGAAGTCATGGCCTTTCACCATGCTGTACACCTTGTCTGTTCTGGTGTCATCTAAGCGGGTAGTTTTGCTATGGATGCCGCCTTCCCACATTAGTTTGGCGAACACCCAAATTACAACCACAATAAAGAACAGAAAATCGATCAGATTGGTCGCTTTAAACAATGCAACATAATGAGAGAGGACAAATACACTCAGGGCAGCGAACAGGTTAATAATCGTGACCGTTTTCAGTAAATGAAACAACGAAATACCTCCATATTTACCAGCACGTTTGGCGTGCTGGTGCGTCAGCGCGTATCAAACCAGGCGCTAATTATTTAGTAGAAAGTGCCATCATTTGATAATTCGAGTCATGGAAACCGACTTTCTGATAGGCTTTTTTAGCGACTTCATTACTCTTGTGAATGTAACTTCTCAGCTCTAGGCCACCTTGGCTAAGCATTTCTTCTTCAACAACATGGATCAATTTTTCCATCAACCCACGCCCACGATACTCTGGCTTGATGTACATACTTTGGATCCACCAGTAGTAGCCCGCGTTCCAATCACTCCACTCTTTTACCGCAGAAACATTACCGCATGGGCAATCGTTCTCATCCACTAAGACCCAGTAAATCGCAATCGAATTGTCGTTTAACGCTGCGCTAATTCCTCTTTCCAGCGTATCAGGGAACTTGGCGATGTTTTCTGCTTCGCGTGCCTCTTCCACCGTAAATTCGATTAAATTAGGTAAATCGCTTAAATCCGCTTTTCTTACTTCCATAATACTTTGTACTCCTTGTCAGGATTTAGTGATCGAAGATTTATTTCCTGTTCAACCACTTTGCCTGAAAAAAAGTGAGAAAGTCTACGCTTTCAGCTGACCTAAATGATTGGAAGTTTGATAGTTTGAGCTAAGTCATTCCTTAAACGATAAGCACCAGATGGTTAGGTTACCAAAGCCATCAAAGAGTCGCCCCTTTCACTTCATAGCCACCGACATATCGCCACTAATTTTTAAATGACTTCAACGGAGTAAGTCACTTCAATATTAGGCTGTAGCATCAGACAAACGTGGCAATACTTAGACACCGCTTGCTGAGCCGCAGCATTAACCATCGCCTCTGTCACACCTACGCCTTTGACACGTAAGTGTAGGTTGGCGGATTTATACAGCCTAGGTTCACTGTCTGTAAGAGTGTGAGTCACCGTATTGTTAAGGCTTTCGACTTCCACTCCTTGATCTTGCAAATAAAGAACCACATCGGTTGCGCTGCAAGACCCTAGGGCAGAAAGCAATAATTCTGTAGGACACGGCGCAGTATTATTTTCTGAATCGACGGCTATCACGGAGCCATTGCTCGTTGTCACATTAAACTGGCACTCTTTGTTCCAATCCACTTGAATACTCATATTTCCCCCGAAGTCTGCTCTAAGATACCGAACTGTCGTTATTATTTACGCCCGCAACCTTACCGGAACCAAAATAAAGATGCCATAAGTAAAAAGACCCGCCACTGAGGACGAGTCTTATCACGTTAGACCTTAGAAAGCAGTTGAGCTTCAACACCTTGAAGCGCCTTGAATTCATCATCCGTACAAGCTCGGACGATGGACACCCACTGGTCGCCGCATTCATCTGTTCCTACAAACTCCGCTCGTAATTCGTACTTCCTCCAAGACATAAATGCCAAAATGGAAGTCAGAGCAAGCATCAGAAAACCAAATTGAGGAACAAATGCCCACGTGGCTGCCGATAACATCAAGGCTAAAGAAAGCACATTGATCGCATTCTCTTTAACACCCAGC
Organism: Vibrio nereis NBRC 15637; assembly: GCF_001591105.1. Taxonomy (GTDB): domain Bacteria; phylum Pseudomonadota; class Gammaproteobacteria; order Enterobacterales; family Vibrionaceae; genus Vibrio; species Vibrio nereis. Next base: position 104,950 of record NZ_BCUD01000002.1, read on the forward strand.
TTCCGAACCTCTAACTGTTTGATTTTTCGTAATTGATATACGTCTTTTCTAACAATAAGTTCATCGCTAGTAATGCAGAAATCTGCTTCTACGTACGGCCTACGTAATCTTAACCAACTCAACGCACTTTTTTGTTTTTGGTCTTTTTTCATCACCTTATCTCCACGTTAATAAAGGTTAGTAGAAACTAATATAATCATGGAGTTATTGATGATTTTTCACTTATAAACTCGAAAGATGGAACAAGCAACAATAATCAATCAGTTCAATATAAAATAGGGCTTTGGATCAAATAAAGCACTACCGACTAGGTACAATTAGCGTGCCTATCCTTGCTGCAAAACTGCGCTTTAGTAATACGATACAGGCAATGACGTTCAAGCGGGTGACCAGACGCCAATTTAGGGTGGTTAAAGTCTTGATTTGTATCCACCATACCCAGCTTTTCCATCACTCTTTGGGAAGGGGCATTGACTAGCGCTGTAAATGCATAAACATCAGGCTTATCTAACGTATTAAAGGCGAAGTCCAACACTTTGTTAGCCGCTTCCGGTGCGTATCCAAGCCCCCAAAATTCAGAGGCTAAACGCCAGCCTATCTCGACAAAAGGCGCATTAGGAATGCCGCTATTTTCATCCTGATAATGCAAGCCGACAAAGCCTATAAACTGAGCCGTGTCTTTAGTTTCAACCGCCCAAAATCCCCAGCCACGCTCAGCTATTAAGCGACGCATCAAATCCAGTTGATCATCACTTTGTTGCTTGGAAAGTGTCTCGGGAAAGAACCTCATGACGTGGGGATCAGCGGTAAGCTCGCCATAAGGTGCGTAGTCTTCTGGCTTCCATTCTCTGATAATTAATCGTTTCGTTTCCATCATTGACGGATGACTCCTTTATTCATGTTCCTTATGACTCGCCCAATATCTGGATATCAGGACTTTTATATACTTTGAGATCTTGAGTCTGCACGTCTTTTGTAAAAATATAAAGGAATGCGGCGTAGAAAACGAATGTGATGGTAACAAGGGGGAGAGAAAGGTGGGTCAGTAACACCCAAAAGTGTATTGTTTGGGTGTTACGCAGGCGCTTTATTTGATGCGAACAAGCTTGATGTTCATTAGGCCATTGCCTTGCATCAAAGTATCTTCATCAAGGATTTTCCAAGCCTCTTCAGAACCCTCTTCTTTGAATACTAAGTACTTGTCTGTACCCGACTCACGAACGAAGATTTCTTCAAACTCGTGACGCTCACCTTCAGATTCAATGTAGTCCGATCCAATAACAAGGTTTTGTGCGCCTACAGATCCCGCAAATGCGTTCATAAATTCATTGGAAGAGCCCGCTTTCGTTTGATATTCACCTTCATAGCCGTGACCACCACAACCAACCAAAGCCCCTGCCAATGCTGCAACTGACGCAAATTTAATAAAGTTCAACTGATTACTCCTTTCTCGGTATAACGTATTACCGTTTTAATATTCATTGAAGAATTTCGCTGAAGTATACAAAACTAAAAAATAAAGAACTTTACCGTAACGAGCTATTTGATTGCTTTTATTGATTAAATTGAAACCCGTCACCAATAACGATTAATTTAAAATTAATACTATCAATAAAAAATAATTCATTTGGGCTATAAATCGCAAAAAATGAGCAATAATCGCTCAATCCAAGAGAATAAGACCATTATCGCCCACTGCATAATATGAACAAAAATAAGACAACTAAACATGCCTGATTGTTATTTGATCAAATAATAATTTGAAGTCACTATTTAATCACAAACCTAATTGACTGTTATTTACTCACTATTCTTTTGAGTTGTATATCTAAATTAAAATAAATGTTGTATTGGCGTTAAATAGCAACAAGAGATATCACTTCGCATTGCTCGCATTATTTTTAATGCATATAATCCAGTTTCATATATATCATTGAACCGGCGTACATTGATATACGTCATTACCTACATAGGAATTATCAAATGAGTGACACTCAAACAATCCAACCTCAAGCTCAACTTAGCGAAGCGGACAAAAATGCCAAAACACACGCCATCGTGGCTTATGCTCTGATGTTGCTTGGTTTCTTTACTGGTATCGGTTTTCTAATTGGTGGTATCTGGGGGATTGTGAAAAAGTCTGACGCACAAAACACTCGTTTTGCCGACCACTACGACAACATTACTAAAACCTTTTTAGTTTCTCTTGTATTGAGTATTGTTGGTGGTCTAACAGCTGTATTCATTGTCGGTTACCTGCTGATCCTTGTCGCTTTCATTTATACGCTATGGAAAGTGGTAAAAGGTCTAGCGCGCATCACTTCAGACAAAAGCTACAACTAATAAATCACAAGCAGCAAGGGGAAGACCTTTGCTGCTTACCCCATTCTTCTCGCTGTTTATTTCTACGTGAACGCCTACTATCTCGCCACCTCCCGTCTCTAAACGTGTCCAAGTTACCAATCCGAGTCTCGCTTTATTGCTTTTATTATCAGAAGCGATAGAATCCAAACGCTACTTAGCAAACGTTTAATTTATTCTCAGGGCGGGGCGAAATTCCCCACCGGCGGTATGCCTACTAGGTGAGCCCGCGAGCGCTCGATTCGTCGAGGTCAGCAGATCTGGTGAGAAGCCAGAGCCGACGGTTATAGTCCGGATGAGAGAGAATGAAAACACATCAACGTCTCTGGCCTGTTGGTCTAGAAGATTTGGTGTATTTCGTTTTGACTGCAGCATTGTACATGCCCCTTGGATACAGTAATCACCACGTTTCCGTATGAGGTTGTGTGCAGGCTCAGTGCTCATGTATGCCCTGATTCTGGTGATATTTAGGAGTTAACCATGAATCAGTCATCACTACTTGCCGAATTTGGCAACCCAATCACACGCGTTGAAAACGCACTTATCGCACTTAAAGAAGGCCGCGGCGTTCTGTTGCTTGACGACGAAGATCGCGAGAACGAAGGCGATATTATCTATTCTGTCGAGCACCTAACTAACGCGCAAATGGCGCTAATGATCCGCGAATGCAGCGGCATCGTATGTTTGTGTCTGCCGGAAGAACAAGCCGATAAACTTGAGCTGCCACCTATGGTAGAAAACAACAACAGCGCCAACCAAACCGCGTTTACGGTTTCTATCGAAGCGAAAATTGGCGTCACGACGGGCGTATCTGCGCAAGACCGTGTGACCACCATCAAAACCGCAGCCAACCCAACGGCAAAGGCGACTGACCTTGCTCGACCTGGTCATGTATTCCCTCTACGTGCACGCAAAGGGGGCGTAATGACTCGCCGCGGTCACACAGAAGGCACGATTGACCTAATGCAGATGGCAGGGCTACAACCTTCTGGCGTACTATGTGAACTCACCAACCCAGACGGCACCATGAGCAAAACACCAGAGATCATTGCGTTCGGTAAGCTGCACAACATGCCCGTATTAACCATTGAAGATATGGTCGAGTATCTGAAGCAGTCTGACCTGAAGCTCGCTTAACCAAACAAAGGCCAAGTGTATCAACTTGGCCTTTTTGCTATCACGAAAAAGCAGTGGCTACCGATAGAGCCAAAACTAAGCGTTGCCACAAACTCAAATTAGGATGCACTAGAACTCACTTCGAGTGGCTTACTCTGCGCGTGATTGCTTTTTATCGAGAACCACACCAGCAGCGCCAACGCAATCAGTGACGACACCAAACTGACATACAAGGTGCTGTAGTAGTTAAACCATTCGCCGACAAAGCCGACCGATAAGCTCGCGACCAACATGGCGATATTCATCATACTTGAGAACAAGGTTGACGCGGTGCCTAAGCGATCGCGCATCATATCTTGCAGGACCACCATGCCAAGTGTCGCGCACACGCCAATATAGAAACCATTTAGCAACTGCGCCGCTAACATCGCTGAGAACGACGTGTTCAGCATCATTGTCAGATAGAACACGCAGCCAATCGCGACACCCAAAGTCATCACCTTAATCGCCCCAAATTTCTCTGCCATTTTGCCGGCACTCAACATGACTGGGATTTCACACGCGGCCGCAGCGCCAAACAGTAACCCCAACCAACTTGGGTCCACTTTTAGCTCTTGTGACAAGTAAAGCGGCATACTGGTGATGTAGAGGTTATTCGCCGCAAAGGTACATACGACAATCACACAGTAGAGCACAATCATAGCGCTGATTCCCCCCGACATCGGAACAGGTTGCTCGCTTTGATCTTCTTTGGTTTCTTTCGTCACAACGCTGGACGGAAGGTACTTAATAATCACTAAAATAGCTAAAGTGACCACAGCAGCAGACACACCGAATGCAGCACTGAAACCATAACTTGCCTTCAAGATAAATGCCGCAGGAGGGCCAAATACCCAGGCAATCGCGATCCCCGCACGCATGGTTGATAAAAACGTTGTGCTATCTTTCACATAGCGGTCACCATACTCTCGCCCCAACGCAAATAGCTGACCAAACGACGCGCCACTGACACTGCCGAACACCGTTGCTATCGCCACAGCAAGCCAGTAATCACGCACAAAAATAAAGCTCACGACAGTGACCAAATAGCAGCTAAGCGAGACAATCAAAATTGTTTTTCGCGGCCAGTTGCGATCCGATTGCCTGGCAATTAACTGCGACACGACCACCGAGCTGACAATCGCTATCACCATGTAAACACTGAGCATCATCGGTGCCGCGCCTAACTCTTCAACAATAAATAAACTGGATAGTGGATAAAAAAAGGCACCGCATAGCCCGGTAACGAACGCGGTGAACACAAACAATAAAGCGGTTTTGTCTTTGAACATTGAGACTCCTATTAAGCGAATGACCACTTTGTTACTACCCTCACAGTCTACTCAAATAGCGACTCTGCCATTGATAGTATTCGACCCACCTCTAATACTAATCATTCAAAATAACGAGTTACTTTGACAGTGGAGAAACAGCTGTTCTAGCCTAAGTGTGCAAGCTAGGAGTCACGATCATGAAACCATTTATTGAGAACGTTCTTAACGCCACCAGCAATGACTGGACAGTACGCGAGTACCATTGCCGGATTCATAAAGAAGAATTTTCGTGTTCTTGGCACTATCACAATGAGTACGAACTGGTGCTGTATCAAGACCCTCATGGCGTTTTTAACGGCAGCTATCTTGCCGGTGATTCCATCGGCGAAATCCACCACAATACCGCCTTACTCTATGGGCCAGGCTTACCCCATATGCTGACGGGGAAAGTACTAGGCAGTGAAGAGAAAGCACTCCACTCCGTCATCGTCTGGTTTAAACAACCGTGGATAGAAAAACTGCAAGCGACCATTCCCGAAGCGCGCAACATTAAACGCTTATTGGAGCAAGCGTCTTATGGCGTAAAGTTCAGCGCTGACACATCACAAAAGATTTCAGTGTTGCTGGAGGGAATAGAAAGCATCGAACGCGAGTATCAAGCGATCCGCGTCATCGAAGTGCTGCTGCTTCTTTCCAATGATAGCGAGTACTTACGCCTCTCCTCCTCCCCATACCGACTCAAACAACTTTCCGGCGACCAAGACGCCTATCAAAAGGTAGAACGTGCAACTCGCTTTATTGAAAAGAATTACAGCGCATCAATAAAAATATCTGACTTGTGTAAAGCACTGCACATCAGTGAAAGCTCAGCCTATCGACTATTTGAGAAGCACTATGGAATGAGTTTTTCTGACCACGTAAAACAGTTTCGAATCGGTAAAGCCTGCGAGCTGTTAGCGAGCACCTCGTTACCCATTTCACTCGTCGCCGAAAGAACTGGATTTCAGAACCTATCCAATTTTAACCGCCAGTTTAAAGCGGTAAAAGAGATGACCCCTAGTGCGTTTCGCCGTCGGTTTTAGACTGTTTTAAACAGAAGGGCCCCATAGTCAACGAGACGAAAAGCAATAAACATATCGATCAAAAGTCAAACTCTGCCTTCTTATTACCCACCCACCACACAATATGAAATGCAAACATTGCATATATAAAATAAAAACAAACCTTGATTGATAATGGTTATCAATATCATTATATTTATCTTTTTGTTCAATCATTCCAGAGAATACTATGCTTTACCCATTTTCACCCAAAAAATTATTGCCCATTGCGCCGCTCATTTGTGCCGCTCACGTACCAATGGTGCTCGCTAGCGGAGTCACTGAATTCGACGCTGTAGTGGTTGAGTCGAGCCGAATTGATGTTAGCCGAGAAGATTCTCCTCAAGTGGTGACCGTGATAACCAAAGAGCAGATTGAAGAACAACTTTCGATCGTAACAGATAGCTCGCAAGTGCTCTCAAACTTGTTACCCGGATACTCGCTCAATACCCAAAAGCTCAATAACAGCAGTCAAACTTTTCGTGGCCGTTCCGTGCTGTATATGATCGATGGCGTGCCCCAGTCTAACCCTCTCCGAGAAGGTAGCCGTTCAGCCCATACCATCGACCTCTCTATGGTAGAGCGTATTGAAGTGATCCACGGTGCCAGTGCAATTCATGGCTTAGGTGCGACTGGCGGTATCATCAACTTTATTACCAAATCAAACAGCTCAGCTGAATTAAAACAAAACGTCAGCGTACAAATGACCGCGCCAACTGAACGTATTAACAGTGACACGATGTCTTACAAGCTCAGCTACCAAGTGCAAGGTGCCAAGGATAACTTTGACTATTTGGTCGGCCTCACTGGTGAAACGCAAGGTATCTTTCTGGATGCAAACGGCGACTATATCGGTGCGGACACGACTCGTGGTGACATTATGGACTCCCGCAGCTACGATGCGTTTGCCAAAGTGGGCTACTGGTTTAGCGACGAACAAAATGTTGAGCTTTCCTACAACCGTTATCAATTAAAAGGGGAAAAGAACTACCTTTCGGTAACTGGTGATCGAGCCAACGGCATTGCGACCTCATCGGTAGAGGGTACCCCAGAAGGCAGAGCCCCATTCAACGAGGTGCAAACCATCAGTTTGGAATACACAGATACCGACATGATGGGCATGAAACTGAAAGCACAAGCGTTTTATCAAGACTTTACCGCACGGTATGGCGCTTCAACATCTAGAAGTTTCCAAGATCCCAACACTCCGGAAACCATTTACGACCAATCGCAAAATGAATCGGAAAAATTAGGGGCCAAGTTCAATCTCTCCAAAAATGGCTTACTGGATGGCAAACTGAACACGACCGTCGGTTTAGATTTACTCAGAGATACCACCAGCCAGAAGCTGATTTTAACCGGTCGAACTTACGTTCCAGAAACCACGTACAACAACTATGCGCCGTTTGTCCAACTCGCGTTTTCCCCTATTGAACGATTAACGCTTCAGGCGGGTGCTCGCTATGAGAACGCCAAACTCGACATTGACACTTACCAAACCGTTGCCTCGAGAAATGGCGTTACAGTTGAAGGTGGGTCGCCAGAGTTCGACGACGTGGTCTATAACGCAGGTGCTGTCCTAAAAGTGATGCCAAGCGTTAGCCTCTTCGCGAACTACTCTCAAGGCTTTGGCATGCCGGATGTCGGGCGAGTATTGCGTGGTGTGAACATTCCTGGACAAAACGTTGAAGAGCTTATCGACCTGTCACCTATCGTGACAGACAACTACGAAGGTGGTCTACGCTTTAACCGTGACAACATCAACTTTGAAATCAGCTACTACGAATCGAACTCCAAACTGGGTAGCCGCATTGTTGAAGATAACGGCCTGTATGTCGTTAAACGAGAGAAAAAGGAAATCCAGGGTGTTGAAACGTCACTAGGTTATCAATTAACGCAAAACCATAAAATCGACGCGGGCTACTCATACATTCAGGGTGAATCCGATACTGACGATAATGGGTCTGTGGATACTAAACTGACGGGTAGAGACGTTCCGCCGAACAAACTTCGTTTAGCATGGACAGCGCGTTGGAATAACCAGCTTACCTCAATGATACAGGCCAACCACGCCTTTGACCGCAGCTTTGACGATGAAGCACTTGAATTTGATGGTTTTACCTTATTCGATGCGACGTTGGGTTATCAGTTCCCTGTCGGTAAGGTGAACTTCTCGGTTGCGAACCTACTTAACGAAGACTACTTTACCTATTACTCACAAAGTGCCTTCACCAAAGATGACCTCTACTTTAAAGGTCGCGGCCGCACGGTCACTTTGGCTTACAAACTGGACTTCTAACCCCAAATCCCAACACACATAAAAAAGAGCACAGCCCGCGCTGTGCTCTCTACTTCTTTTTCTGCTTAAGTAGCAGTGGACAATTGGAACAGTAAACCTCTGGCTCAGTCGCTTGATAGTAAAAGCAACACGTCCGCCGCATTCTGACTGGTTGGGGCGGTTCACCAAACAGCCTCTTCTTACGATAAAAGCGCGTTAGCGGATTTTCATCCATGGCAAAAATCTGTTGTGTATCAGCATCAACCAAAAATGCCAAATCTTGCTCTGCAGCACTTTTTAACGTGCACGGCACATTCGGCAGAATGCGCCTTTCATAAATACTGAACACACGCACAGCGATGTTCTCCCACAGTATTCGTTGCGGTACTCCGGTTACTTGATGAAGCAGCGTGACCAAGCGTGTTAAATGTTCAGCGAAGACCCGTTGCAAAACCTTGTCTCGCCACTGCTCACGTTCATCCGGTGCTAGGCTCACCTCGGTATTTTTTACTGGCATACCGTTTTGCCAAATACGATTGTCGAGTTGATACTCAAACACACTATTGTCTAGCGATAGGTTGAGCCCTTTGTTATAGACCGACATCGCGTACAACGTCGGAGCAAGGGCCAAAAAGGCAATACGTTTAATCACCAGCGATGCGGTCACTTTAAGATCAGGCGCCCCAAGCTCTGGCATGATCGTTTCAAGTGTAGATACGCATTGTTGGATATCCAGCAAGTGCACAGAGTCAATATGAGACTCTGAAGGTTGCGTGCTTTGCTTCAACCCAAAGCGAGCGAGCACGTCCCACTCATCGTTTGATAAAGCACCTGTTTCATACTCAATCATGAAAGTTCTAGTACCTTTCGTCCTTTACCTTTAGGCACACACATGGGCGTGCCAAACAGTGGGTCGCGATCAAGATGGCATTGCATACCAAAGACGGCTTCTATCATCGCAACGTCTAATATGTCTTCCGGCGGTCCCTGTCGGAAAACCGTACCTTCTTTTACCGCAATCATCTGATGCGCATAGCGGCAGGCTAAATTAAGATCGTGCAACACCATCAGAATAGTTGTCTTATGGGTTTGATTGAGCTCGAACAGTAAGTCCAACACTTCGATTTGATGGGTCAGGTCCAAATAGGTCGTCGGTTCATCCAACAACAAGATATCGGTATCTTGCGCCAACGCCATCGCGATCCACGCGCGCTGCCTCTGCCCTCCAGATAACGCCTCGATTGGTCGATTAGCGAGCTCTAGCATATTTGTCGCGCTTAGTGCCTGAGTAACTAACTCCTCATCCTTTTCTGTCCAGCTCTGCAGCCAATTCTGGTGCGGATAACGGCCTTGCCTAACGAGTTGCTCTACCGTTAAGCCCTCTGGTGCGGTTGGCCCTTGCGGCAAAATCGCCAAGCTGCGAGCCACCTCTTTACCCGACAAACGGTTAATGTCTTTTCCGTACAACGCTACTTCCCCCGACCTAGGCGTTAGCAACCTAGCCATCGATTTTAGCAGTGTCGACTTTCCACACCCGTTACCGCCAACCAATACGGTGATCTGGTTCGGTTCAATCTTTAAATCAAGCGATTTGATGATGGTGTCATTGTGATAACCCAGCTCTAGGTTGTGAGTTATTAAAGGGCTAGAGCAGCGACTAATAGACATGGTGTAATTCCCAATCGTAGAGTGTATTAAAAGCGTTGTCGGAAAAGTAAGTAAATAAAAAACGGAGCGCCGATGGCAGAAACAAACACCCCTGCCGGGATATCCAGTGGCTGGAAAAACATCCGCCCACAAAAATCAGCCAATACGACCAAACAGGCACCGACTAAAGCTGTCACAGGGAGCAGCACAGCAAAGCTTCTGACGACCAAACGACGAGCAATGTGCGGCGCAATCAAGCCAACAAACCCAACAGCCCCTGCGTAAGCCACCGCTGGCGCTGCAAGAACAACACTCAACAAGACCAGCATCAGCCGCACTTTCTGTACAGAGACACCCAGTCCTGTCGCTAAGTTATCTCCCAACTCCAAGGTGTTGATACGACGAGAGAAAGCGAACGCGATAGCCAAACCGACACAAATCCATGGTAATAGAGCTCGCACATCGTCCCAGTTGGAACCATATACACTCCCTGTTAACCAGATGTAGGCAGAGATACTGGTAGAGGTTGGGCTAATAGAAATAATGAACGTGATCAGTGCCCCCATAATGGCAGAGATGCCGATCCCCACTAAGATCATTCTCATGGGACTCACACCGTTACGCCACGCCAGCAGATACACAAGGGTTGAAGCCGACAAAGCTCCGACAATCGCAAAGACAGGTAGCCACTCGATACCGTAGCTCAGTTGAAAAAAAGACAGAAAAGCGACCGCAGCGGCTGACGCGCCACTGGTCATACCGACCACATCGGGTGAAGCCAATGGATTACGGATCACCGACTGAAGAATTAAACCAGACGTTGCAAGACCAGCCCCTACCAGCACAGCCATCAACGTGCGTGGCAAACGAAGCGTCTCTAAGATGATGTTGTCAGAGCTTGTATCGGTAAAAATCTCGTACACGATGGCCTTTGGACTCAGCCATTGCGACCCAGAGGCAAGTGCTAGAAGTATCACCAAGGCAGTCACTAAAGTAATAAATGCCCCCGCCGTGACCGTCACGGGCGATACAGAGAAAGAAAGATAACGTGAACGAACTACCCACTGTTTATTCATATCGGCTTCCTCTACGTGCTAAGTAAACAAAGAAAGGCGCACCCAGCAAAGCCGTCATCACACCAATAGGGATCTCTTCTGGATCCAACAAGGAACGACCCAGCACATCCGCTAATAGTAATAACGCTGCTCCCCACAGTGCACTTATCGGAATCAACCATCGGTGGTCATTCCCAACCATTGCTCGTGCCATATGCGGGACAATCAAACCGATAAATCCGATATTGCCCGCCAACGCGACAGACACGCCTGCCAAACCAATGATTAGCACACTGAGCGCTATTTTTAGCACCAATGTATTTTGTCCTAGCCCCGTTGCGATATCGTCCCCGGAAAGCAGGATATTGATGTGTGGGGCAAGTAAAATAGCCCCAGCAATCGCACCACAAAGGTAAGGCAATACTGGTAATACAACGTCTAGCTCACGCCCTGATACCGATCCTGCCACCCAAAAAAGGACACTATCCAAACCTTCCTGGCCGAGCACTAATATGCCTTGGGTAAAAGAGATAAACAGCGCAGAAATCGCAGCGCCAGCTAGTACAATGCGTACCGGAGAAACACCGTCTCTACCCATGTTGCCCAAGCCATAAACCAATCCACCCGCGACAGCTGCGCCAAAAAACGCACTCCAGAAAAACAAGTTCATAGAGTCGATGACAACAAACTGCGAAAACAGAACGATAAAAAATATAGCGCCAGCATTGACACCAAAGATGGCTGGAGAGGCAAGAGGATTACGAGTGAGTGTTTGCATTAACACACCCGCAACGGCCAAAGCGGCACCAACAGCGATGGCTACGAGACTTCGTGAGAGCCTCGTGGTGGTGAGGATCACGTGCTCGATTGATGTGGGGTCATAATTCCAAAAGGCCGTCATTACTTGGCTAAATGAAATGGGGTACTGACCAAATGTCATGCTGGAGGTAAATGCAATACTGAGAGTAAAGAGGGAGATCAGGATGATCCCCCATCGCGCTAGGTGACTTTGTTGGGGCAGTAACATGGGTTACTCATCTTTTAGAGTTGGTAACTGGTAAATATCACTCAATTGATCGAGTATGCGGTTTGCACCCAATACCCCGCCAGAGAGAATCCAAGTGACGCTATCGACTTGGTGAACCTGTTGATTTCTCGGCGCATCTAAAATTTTCCATAGCGGATGCGCTGCCCAAGATTGATAGTTTTTCTCAACCACGGGCTGTTGCGAGTGAAGAAGAACGAAAAAAACATCGGCGTTAACACTCGGCAACGCTTCTTTGGTTTTCAATTTCATGCCCCAACCAGAGCGCCCATTGCCTTCTATAGGAAAGTGGAATCCAATATCTTTCAATACTGCTCCAGGAAAGCTCTCTTGTAGATACAATCGCAGGTGATCTGCTCGGACATTTAAAATGGATGCAGACAACGGCCAGTTTGGTTGTTTTTGTGCTAACTGCGCGCGAAATTGTTGAGTGCGTTTTTGCCACTGCTGCCAAACCTGCTCGGCTTGGGCTTTTCGCCCTGTCGCTTCACCGGTTAATTCGAGTGAATACTGAAAGTCATAAACGGTGTTAGCGAGGACTGTCGGCGCTATTTTTTGCAACTGAGGATAAATTTTCTCATGGCGTGCTTTTGTGCCGATGATCAGATCAGGTTTCAGCGCAGCAATTTCTTCTAAATTAGGCTGAGTTTCTAGACCGACATATTTTGCGCCTGCAAGATCCTGTCGAAGGTATTGATACATCGGCTTTTCAGCCCAAGATTCAACCACCCCTACTGGCTTTATACCCAATGCGACTGCACTGTCTGTTGCCCCTTGAAACAAAGTGACCACTCGCTGCGCTTTATTTGGAACAACACTTTGGCCCATAGCATGCGTAATGGCGCGAGAACTGTCCGTAGAAGCACTTGAAGCCGCACTTAATGTTAAACAGAGAGAATAGAGAAGAAACCTAATGCCTTGTTTCTGCCTAAGAAAAGAAATTTGCAAACCTGACGTCCTTGTATAATGACTACCCACACACAAATGTAAATGGTAATTATTATTAATATCAGATGCAATTAATTAATAACCAAAGAGCTTAGATTTCGCACCTCTGAGAAAAGTGATACGTCAGCAAGGAAAGTGCAAATTTGACCCCTCGTCAGATCAGCTCGATTAACTGACGGCCCTCACACTAACAATATGTATTGCTAAATTAAGACGAGCAAATAGGTGTTCGCACTCAAATAATTTGAATTTTTCATAGGAAAATATTGTTAGATTTGTTGTTCGTCGCAATTTGTACTGATTTAAAGATCTATCGTCAAAGGATAGTTATTTCTTTGTAACCCATTGATAACGTTAATTTACTTTATAAATAAAACTAAGGATGTGACAAAATGTTTGAATATCAGTTCTTTGCAAAGCCCGATGAGAAAAAAGGAAGCTTTATTTACCTGATCGTTGGCAGTGAGCGCTATCTTGCAGAAAAAGAGCAACTTTTAAAACTCGGATTTGAGATAGAAGGTAAATCTATTCACGCCGAAACATTGGAAAAAGCGATCGAAGCGTTTAGAACAAACTATACCTACGAAATTGAAGAGTACAGCTACTCTAGCGTCTTTGGTGAAGATCTAGAAAACTTCGTCGTAGAAAGCTTCAAAGAATCCGCTGAAGCCTAGAGTGGATTGTGCAAACCGAACTTTCAAATGATTCGCAACGCATGGCTTGCTTAATCAATAATGAGCTTGTGTTAATCCGCTTGTATTAGCACAAACCCGAACAAGTCATTGCGTTGCTTCCCACCGTTTCAGAGTCTAATCCATAGATGTAACCAAAAAATCTAAGACACTCTTACCAACTTTGCTCACTGCGTTTAATCGCTACGACCGAAAACGTATGCCAATGTTTAGTTCGACCCAGTGCAGTTTGTCCTTGTTCGTCACGCTCGACAAAACGGACAATCTCAAACTGTCTAAATAGTTCTCTCACTTGAGTTTCGTTAAGTGGAGTAGTCGGAGAACGATACCCTGACGCCCAACTATCATTTATCCCCATAAAGTCACCTGCAAACACGCCGCCGATTTCCAAGCTGACTGTGATGCGTTGCCAGGTATCAAAAAAACTATCAGGATTAGCAAAGAAGAGACTGTTGTTGGCGATGATAAGTCCACTCTTGGGATAATCAAAACTCTCAAAACTGGTTTGATAAAGTTCAACCAAGGCCTGGTTCGCAAAGCGTTCGCGACAAATTGAGATAGAATCAGAGTTGATATCAAACCCGTGCACTTGATAACCAAGTTCAGCCAAATAGTGAATATCACTTCCCGTTCCACAGCCGCAGTCTATCGCTACTCGCGTGCGAGATTCATTCAGTTTGGCTGCCAACTCAGTCCGCGGTAAATGACGACGTTGCAGAGCTTTAGCGTAGTAATCACGCCATATTTGTTGGTGTTCTTCTAACAATGACAAATCCTTATGTCGGTCAGATCTGGTGAGAGAGCCGATAATGGATACCAGCCAAGCGAGGGAACATAGAAATGCCCCCTCTCAGGAACTTAAAACTCGCGATTCATCTTTTCTAGGCAAGCCAAGAGCACTGACTCTTGCTCGGAGTCGATATTACGAGTCAGGTCTTTCACTAAATCTAAATGCAGCTGGTTATGCTGACGATGAATCGCTTGGCCCTCTTGTGTCAGCGTCACAACAATCGCGCGGCGATCATCAGGATGGGCTTGACGCTCAATGAGATTTGCTGCCACCAGCTTCTCAATTTGCACCGTTAACGTACCGGTCGTAATACCTAACTTCTCGGCCAGTTCTTTCATGCGCAGCGCACCATGCACACCCAATACTTCAATGGTGTGGACCTGAGCTAAAGAGTAGCCAGTCTCTTTAACGACAGACTGCTCCCACGACGACATCTTGTCGTAGAACTCAGTAAGTAATTGGTTTAGCTGTTCAATGTTTTGCATGATTATGATGAATGTACTTCTAACGTCAGATGGCTAATCTTATCAAACTTACTTAGCTTTTGTTTATATTCCTCAACGGCTAGTCCCGCCGATGCGTGCAGAGTAATTGCAGCCGAATAATGGTGACCACTCACCTTCCACACATGCAAGTCCGTCACCGTACCATAAGGTGCAAGCTCTTCTTTAATCGCACTTCTGTATTTTTGTTCAATGTTTTCATCGAGCAAAATTGGGCTGGTTTGCTTGATAAGGTTCATGGTCCATTTGCTGATAACCACAGCACCAACTATCCCCATAGCGGCATCAAGCCAGTTCCAACCATAGAGTTTGCCTAGGATCAGCGCAGCAATGGCAAGCACGGACGTGAGCGCATCCGCCAAAACATGCAGATAAGCCGCTCTTAAATTGTGGTCGTGATGATGGTGATCGTGCCCATGGTGATGAGCGTGATCATGTCCGTGAGAATGATCATGGTGGTGATCGCCAAGCAGGAACATGCTCGCGACGTTAACCGCCAAACCGATAACAGCGACGATGATAGCCTCGTTAAACTGAATGCTTTCAGGGTTAAATAAGCGGTGCACCGATTCAGCAAACATCAGCAATGCCACAATCCCCAATGCAATCGCGCTGGTATAGCCTCCCAGTACGCTTACCTTTCCCGTGCCGAAAGAAAATCGCTCATTGTTGGCGTGTTTACGCGCATAACGATAGGCGAACAAAGTAATACAAAACGCCGCCGCGTGCGTTCCCATATGCCAACCGTCAGCGAGCAGCGCCATTGACCCAAAAAGTGTTCCAGCGGTAATTTCAACCACCATCGTAGTGAGGGTCAGCAACAGAACGTAAAAAGTTCGTTTCTCACCTTGTTGGTTGTGTCCAGAGAAGTTGTGGCTGTGCTGTTGAGAAGAGTTCAAAATGGCACCATTAGTTTGATAGTCAAATTATTTGAATATCAATTTATTTTGATTATCAAACATTGTCAATGCACTAAAGGAAAAACAACAACCATTGAACCGAGAAGATGAGCCCAAGATTTCACTGATTCAGAGCAATACCAGTAGTTCAATAACCGCAATGGAAGTGGCAATCAAGGCTGTCATCTTCCAAAACATAACTGGATTGCGCTGCAACAGTGGGCGCTCTTTAAACTCTGCTTGTAGTGTTTTATTCGGAGTGTGTAGGTCAGCAACAAACTCACTTAACGCTTCGTAACGCCTTGCAGGTAAATGATGGACAGCTTTACGAAAGGTCAAATCAATCCATACTGGAAGATCTTCACGAAAAGAACATATTGAGCGATACACCCACTTGGTATGCCTCGCCGATTGAAGATTTTGGTTAGTTGTCGGTTTATAGGGTAGCTGTCCGGTCAGCATTTCATAACCCATCACAGCAATAGAGAACAAATCGGACCTAGTGGTCGCGTTATCGCCAATGATGTATTCCGGTGCGATGTAATTGACCGCCCCCAGCGGCATCACTTCTTGAGCTTCTTGCGCGATCTCTTGCAATCCTTGTACTTTTACCGCACCAAAATCGATGATTTTTACCCCACCAGCTGGCGTGATCATGATGTTTTCCGGTTTAAGGTCTCGGTGCACCATATCCGCACGCTGAAATACCCGAGTCGCTTTGACTAGCTCACCTAAGAGCTCCCGGACCTTTTGCAAGCTTGGCTTAGGGTTATCGTACATCCATTGGCGCAACGTTGTGCCTTCCACTAGCTCGCAAAGTTGATAAATGAACTTCGAGTCTTTTGGCGTCGGGAACACTTTCATCACTCTGTCGCTATTTAGCTGCGATCCAACCCAATACTCATTGGCGAAATTAAGCAAATATTCGCGGTCTTCACTGTACTGCATAGAAGGCACTTTCATTACCAACTGGCGACCACTATGCTCTTCCATCACTTGGTAGACATGGCTGCGCGAGCCTTCATAGAGGATTCTCTCAACTCGGTAACCGTCCAATCGATTTCCCACTTCTAAAGCGGGGGCAATGGTGCGGGTTAAGACGGCTTGCTGGTGCTCAAGCAAAGAATGTTCGGGCAAGTGCTGCACATCGACAAGCAAACAACTGACATTGTCCTGGCTGCTATTGGTTAATGCTCGATGGCAGAGTGTCTGGCAAATCTCTGAAACATCCAGCCGATCATCGCTCGTCACCTCCAGTAACTCGTTTTGCTCCAAATAATCATGCAAGCCATCAGAGGAGAGAATAAACCTGTCGCCTTGCTGCAATGACAACGTCTGATAATCCACATCCAATTTACTGTCCATGCCTAAAGCGCGCGTCAGATACGCACTCTTACCAAAATTTATTCGCTGATGATCGTGTGTGAGCAAACGCAGTTTATTGTCTCGCAATAGATAAATACGCGTATCGCCGACGTGGAACAAATGGGCAGTGTTGGATTTTAGGATAAGCGAGCTAAAAGTGGTCACAAAGCCGTTATGTGATAGCTCTTGTTTGCTTCCCTCTTGATACAACCAAGCGTTGAGAGCGGTTAAAATTTGATTCGCCGAGCGTTTTACACTCCAGCTCTTTGGTGTGGCGTAATAATCGTTGATGAACTGCACTACCGCAGTGTGGCTGGCCTTTTGGCTTTGCTCGCTGCAGCTGACGCCGTCCGCAATACAGGCGACAATACCCTTATGTGCCAATAGATTTGACTGCGTGGGTACCTTGACCAGAATCGCGTCTTGGTTCTCTGCACGTGTTCCGGTTAATGAAACACCAGCATGTTCCACTTCGATCGTTGATGAAGAATTTGCGTTGTTCAGATTCATAAACACTCTTCAAGGTATTTGGCGAAGAACAAAAGCCCAATACAGATACTGAGCTTTTGAACGATGCGTGAGTCGCAGTAAACTAATGATTAAGCTTTACGACCCACGCATCCTCCGACTTCATAATCTGTTAATGCGAAACGTCTATCAGCGTCACGCTACCGTCTTCATTCACTTCGGCAATTTTGCCGCTTGGTTCTTCCATGAACATCAGAGCAACGAAACCTACCACTGCCGTACCCGCAATCACAAAGAAGAAGGTTTGATAGTCAACAAACGAAAGTATCGTCAGGTAAGTCACCGCGCCGACATTACCGTAAGCGCCTGTCATGCCTGCAATTTGCCCCGTCATACGACGTTTGATAAGTGGTACAGTGGCAAACACCGCGCCCTCGCCTGCTTGAACAAAGAATGAACACACCATGGCAGCAACCACCGCCAACCAGATCGGCCATTCACTCCCTACTTGCCCCATCACGAAGTAGCCCACTGCAAGACCAGCGGTCAGAATCAGTAGCGTAGGTTTACGTCCAAAGCGGTCTGAGATCCAGCCACCGCCCGGTCTCGACATCAAATTCATAAAGGCGTAGGCAGACGCCACCATACCGGCCAATACTGGTGACAATTCAAACGTTTCGGAAAAGAACAGCGGCAACATCGACACCACCGCTAGTTCAGAACCAAAAGTGGCAAAGTAAAGCACGTTTAACACTGCAACCTGCTTAAACTTATATTGGTGCACCTCTTCAACTGGCTTCTCAAATACGGTTTTGTTTACCTTCCAAACCTGTGTGGCCTCGACTAAGTACAAAGCGATCAAGCCTGCATAAATTGAGTTCACCGCAACATCTGACAGCATACCGATTCCAGCGCCAGAGAGTTTCCAGGCCAGCAACGCTAATACCGCATACATCGGGACTTTCATTAACAACAGGAAGAAAAAATCCCCTTTTGACGTCACTTCCATAGCGGTTAAATGCTTAGGTTTGAAATACGTCGAGCCTTTCGGCGTATCTGATACGCTGCGATAAAACACCACCGAGAAAGCCAAACTCATCAAGCCTGTGACGGCAATCGCATAACGCCAACCGTCTTCACCACCAAACAGCAGAGCCGCCGTAGGCAAGGTAAATGCTGCGGCTGCGGAGCCAAAGTTACCCCAACCGCCGTAAATGCCCTCCGCAGTACCCAGTTCGTGGTGTGGAAACCACTCAGATACAAGGCGGATACCAATCACGAAGCCCGCACCGATAAAGCCAAGTAAGAAGCGCGCAATCGCGGCTTGTAGAAACGAATCGGCAAAGGCGAACATAAAACAAGGGATAGAACATACCGCCAGCAACGCCGAATAGACGACCCGAGGTCCATACTTGTCGGTCAGCATACCTATCACGACTCGCGCCGGAATGGTTAACGCGACGTTGAGGATCAACAGTGTTTTGATTTCCTGAGTGGTCAGTCCCAGAGTTTCCTTCACCATTTGCAATAACGGCGCGAAGTTAAACCACACAACAAAGGTGATAAAAAACGCCATCCAACTCAGGTGTAAGATTTTCATCTTGCCTTTAAATGAGAATATCGAGAATTTGCTGCTTTCCATGAATCAGTCCTTTCTAGTAATCCATTACTAGGTGCGCCAACGAGTCCTAGGCTGGTGCACCTACGTGGTGTGTTAAGCCGCCTGAGAAACCGCAGCGAGAACCTGAACCGCGCCATTGTGCTCGCGGATCGGATAGGTTTTGATTTGATGATGTGGCTCCTCTAAACACACACCAGTTTCTAAGTGGAAGTGCTGTTTATAGAGTGGTGAAGCAACATAAGGTTGACCATCGAGCGAGCCGATAATACCACGTGAAAGTACGTTGGCATCGCTGATCGGGTCGTAGTTTGACACCGCATACAGCTCTCCTGTTCTAGTGCAGTTAAATACCGCGACTTGTTCATCAACCACCAACGCGCATACCCCAGCATTTGGCACTAAATCAGTGGTTTGGCAGATAGTTATCCAGTTTTCCATAGCAAGTCTCCTTTGAAGCGAATTCGTATAACTTAATCTTGAGTGGTGGCGTTACTGCACTTCCACCACGTCGATGTTCTGTTGTTTTTTCTTGCGCTCTGATGGCTGTGGGAAGCGTTGATCACGCATGGAGATAAACTTCAGGCGCTCATCGCGTTTATCGCTATTGATGAAGTGGTTGAAGCGTTTGAGTTTCTCTGGTGATTCGAGCGTGGTTTTCCATTCGCACTGGTACTTAGCGATGTTAGCCGCCATCTCTTTTTCGAGTTCTGCGCACACACCCAACTTGTCTTCAATCACAACGCTCTTTAGGTATTCCAGTCCACCTTCGAGGTTTTCAAGCCAAACAGAGGTGCGCTGCAGGCGGTCAGCCGTGCGGATGTAAAACATCAAAATACGGTCGATGTATTGGATCAGGGTGGTGTCATCTAGATCAGAGGCGAATAGATCGGCGTGACGAGGGCGCATCCCGCCATTGCCACACACGTAAAGGTTCCAGCCGTTTTCAGTCGCGATCACGCCGATGTCTTTCGATTGCGCTTCTGCACATTCACGCGTACAGCCAGAAACCGCAAACTTAATCTTGTGTGGGGAACGCAAGCCTTTGTAGCGATTTTCAATATCTATCGCGAAGCCCACGCTGTCTCCGACACCAAAACGACACCAAGTGCTACCGACACAAGACTTAACAGTACGTACGGACTTTCCGTAGGCGTGGCCCGTCTCAAAGCCAGCATCCACCAGCTTTTTCCAGATAAGCGGTAAGTCATTCAGTTGTGCGCCAAATAAGTCAATACGCTGGCCGCCCGTGATCTTGGTATAGAGGTCAAACTCCTTCGCCACTTCACCCAAAATAATCAGTTTTTCAGGCGTAATTTCCCCACCCGCCACACGCGGTACAACCGAATACGTGCCATCTTTCTGAATATTGCCGAGGTAAATATCGTTACTGTCTTGCAGTTCAACGTGTTTATCATCGAGGATATAGTCGTTCCAGTAAGATGCTAGGATTGAACCCACCGTAGGCTTACACACACTACAGCCCAAACCGGAACCGTGGCTGTGGAGCAACTCGTCAAAGGTCTTGATTTGATTGACGCGAATAATGTCGCTCAGCTCTTGGCGCGAATACGCAAAGTGTTCACACAGGTCGTTATTGACTTCAACACCAAGGCTTAATAGCTCGTTATCCAATACCTGTTTTGCCAACGCAGAACAACCGCCGCACCCCGTTGACGCATTGGTGCTCGCTTTCAGTTCTGCCATCGTGGTGCATCCTGACGCGACCGCTTGTTTGATGTCCCCTTTGCTGACATCAAAACAAGAACAGATCATGGCGCTATCCGGCAGAGCATCGATACCCATTGCTGCCGAGTCATCTTCGACCGCATTAGGCAGAATCAACACCGAAGGGTTGGATGGCAACGGCATATCGTTTTGCTTCAATTGCAACAAAGTGCCGTAAGCGTCGGCATCACCGACCAGCACTGCGCCAACAATTTTGCTGCCATCCGCCGATACAATCAGGCGCTTGTAGACCTGTTCAATCTCATCGCTGTAGGTGTATGATTGGGCACCTTCAGTACGACCATGCACTTCACCAATACTTGCAACATCAACCCCAAGCAACTTAAGCTTGGTGCTCATATCGGCACCCGTAAACTCCGCTGGCGCGTGTTCACCAAGCAAGTGACTCGCCGCGACTTTCGCCATTTGATAACCCGGCGCGACCAAACCAAAGACTTGGTTCTGCCATAACGCACACTCACCAATTGCGTACACATCAGGTTGACTGGTCTGGCAATAATTGTTGATGACGATACCGCCGCGCTCACCAATCTCTATATTACTGCTGCGCGCTAATTCATCCTGCGGTCGAATTCCCGCAGAGAAAACAACCATATCGGTTTCTAAATGAGAGCCATCGGCAAAGTTCATTCGATAGCGAGCACTTTCGCCAGCGACGATTTCTGTGGTCGCCTTTTCGGTATGAACCGCAACCCCCATGTCTTCAATTTTACGGCGCAGTAGTGCACCGCCACCCTCTTCGAGCTGCACTGCCATCAGGCGCGGCGCAAATTCAACCACATGGGTTTCTAACCCGAGGTTCTTAATCGCATTGGCGGCCTCTAAGCCTAATAATCCACCGCCAATAACGACGCCGCGTTGACTCTGTTTGCTTGATAGCTCAATCGCATCCAAATCTTCAATCGTGCGATAAACAAAGCAGTGCTCTTGGTCGTTGCCTGGGATGGGTGGCACAAATGGGTACGAGCCAGTTGCCAAGACTAATTGGTCATACGCTTCAATACGCCCGCTTGTGGTAATGACGTTTTTCCCTTCGGTGTCCAGTTCAACGACTTTCTCGTTCACCACGTACTTAACGCCATTCTGCTGATAGTACGCTTCGTCTGTCAGGGCTAAATCGTCTGCGGTTTTGCCGCTAAAGTAAGAGGTTAGCTGCACGCGGTCGTAAGCCAGACGAGACTCTTCAGAGAAAGTGATCACCTCGATATCTTCACGCCCGCTTTGAATTAATGCCTCAATAAACTTATGGCCAACCATCCCGTTACCCACAACGACGACTCTTTGTTTGCTCATGCTTTTGTTCCCTATTCGTAAAAATTTTCGAAGCTTGCTAGTTGGTCACAACCGACTAGGCAGAGAGCTTCATCTGTTGCTGCGCAGCATCCGTACTGCTTGAACGTTCACTCAGTTGTTCTAGCCAATGCATTTGATTGGCGACCGTCACGACCTCACCAATCACAATCAACGCGGGAGACTGAATTTGGTTTTGATTTTTCAATTGCGTCAGTTCAGTCAACCTGCCAGTGAAAACCCGTTGTTTGTGGGTACAGCCATTTTCGATAAACGCGACAGGTGTATTACTATCCATACCGTGGTGAATCAGCGCATCACTGATCATCTCGGTCTTGCTCAGCCCCATGTAAATCACTAGGGTTTGATTGAGGGTCGCAAGCGCTGACCAGTTTGCGGTTAGTTCTTTATCGGCGTGCGCGGTGATAAAAGTGCAGCCCTGCGCTAGGCCACGATGAGTCAGAGGAATATTGGCGTATGTAGAACAACCTGACGCGGCGGTGATACCCGGAATCACCTCGACTTGGATGCCTTTCTTAGCCAGCAGCAACATCTCTTCCCCACCACGACCAAAGACAAACGCGTCGCCTCCTTTGACACGGCAAACATCCACACCTGACTTCGCATAGTCGATAAGCAATTGATTGATTTCGTCCTGAGTGAGGCAGTGGTTGCCTTTGGCTTTGCCGACATAGAGTTGGATTGCGGTGTCTGGAAATAACGCCCTGATCTCTTCACTCACTAAATTGTCGAAAACAATCAGCGTGGCTTGCTGAATAGCTCTAGCCGCTTTCACCGTTAGTAGGTCTGGGTCTCCGGGACCCGCTCCGACTAATGTGACGACACCCGGTTGGATTAACTTTGTCTTCATAGCGTGTTTCCTGCGATGCAAAGAATGTTCATAAAACCGTCTAAGCAACTAGAGTGCCACGCCTATAAAACAAGAAAGGGTTATTTTTTATATGCTTTAAATTCAATAAATTAAAAACAAAATCATCACTATCACCACACAAAAGGAACAGAGCAAAAAACAATAAAACACCAAAATATGAGCACTTATGGTGCAAACAAGATCAATTCAGTGCAAAAACACATGCAAATCCCTCTATTTACTATCAAAAAACACCTACCACTTTAGAGGTATATTTAATTTTAAACGCTTGTTTTTAAATACCTTTAAATAACAAAACTCAAAAGATAAGCACTTGGCTTACATGTTGCTTCAACCACTTAATACAAACTCAATTGTTTTAACGGTAATTCTAAGGAGCGAGCAATATGTCATTAGTGAACGATGGATGGATTAAAACGACTTGCGCCTATTGTGGAGTGGGTTGTGGTGTTGAAGCTCGTCCTAAATTAAGCGGTGATCTTGAAATCAGAGGAGACAAAAGCCACCCATCTAACTACGGTAAGTTGTGCACCAAAGGCATTGCTTTGGGTGATACCGTTATCCACGATGGACGCTTATTAACTCCAATCGAGAAGTCACAAAGCGGTGACAACGTGCTCGATTGGGATAGCGCAACACAGTTAGTTGCGGATAAGTTTTCTCATGCGATTGAACGTTATGGGCCAGATTCCGTCGCATTTTATGTGTCTGGTCAGTTGCTCACTGAAGACTATTACGTAGCCAATAAGTTGATGAAGGGCTTTATCGGCGCGAGTAACATCGACAGCAACTCTCGCTTATGCATGGCATCGTCGGTAGTCGGTCACAAGCGCGCATTTGGTTCTGATACCGTGCCAATCTGTTATGAAGACTTAGAACACGCCGACATGGTCGTTCTGGTCGGGTCCAACCTCGCATGGTGTCACCCTGTACTGTTCCAGCGTTTACGCACTGCTAAACAGATCAATCCCGATGTAAAAATCGTCGTGATTGACCCACGAGAAACAGAAAACAGCACCATTGCAGACTATCACCTAGCGCTGAATTCTGGCTCCGATGTGGCGTTGTTTAATGGCCTGCTCCACTTCTTGAATAAAAACGACCACCTCGACCATGACTTCATCCAATCAAGCACCAATCAAATCAACCACGCGTTATCGGCGGCAGAGTCAGACGACGATCTTTTAGAGTCAGCCACAGGCTTAACGCGTAAACAGCTAAACCGCTTTTACCAAGACTTCGCTAGCTCAGACAAAGTGATCACCGTTTACTCGCAAGGCGTTAACCAATCTAGCATTGGCTCAGACAAAGTGAACAGCATTCTCAACTGCCATCTCGCGACAGGTAAAATCGGCCAAGTGGGCAGCGGCCCCTTTTCTGTTACAGGTCAACCCAATGCAATGGGTGGGCGCGAAGTCGGCGCACTGGCGAACACCCTTGCCTCCCATATGGAGTTTGACAATTCAGAACACCATGCGCTGATCCGTGAGTTTTGGCAGACGGACAGACTGGCTACCAAGCCGGGTTTAAAAGCGGTTGATTTGTTTGATGCGATGGCAGAAGGAAAAATCAAAGCGGTATGGATCATGGCGACGAACCCCATGGTCAGCCTGCCTGATTCAGCCAAAGTCAAAGCAGCCCTAGAAGCTTGCCCGTTTGTTGTAGTTTCCGATTGCATTGCAGATACCGAGACGGCGCGTATGGCTGACCTGTTACTTCCAGCGCAAGGTTGGAGTGAGAAGTCCGGCACGGTGACGAACTCCGAAAGGCGGATATCACGCCAACGTAGAATCATGCCAAGCCCGGGGATGGCTAAACCCGATTGGTGGATCATCAGCCAAGTTGCCCGCAAGATGGGATATCACGACGCTTTTCGCTATCGTCACGAAGGGCAAATATTTGCTGAGTACGCTCAGTTATCGACGTTAGGGAATAACAACGGAGAGCGCGATTTCACCCTTTCGGGCTTAACCCAACTAGATGAACAGGGTTACAACCTACTAACTCCGCAGCAATGGCCTGTGACTCAGCTTCAAACAGAAATAACCAACCAGAGATTATTCAGTAACGGGGAATTCTATACCGCGAACCGAAAGGCCAACTTTGTTGCGGTCCACCACCGTGAGCCGCACACCACATGTAACGATAACTTCCCTCTACTGCTTAACAGCGGCCGCACTCGCGACCAGTGGCACACCATGTCGCGCACCGGATTGTCTGCTCGTCTGGCAGAGCACAAACCTGAACCTTATGTGCAAATTCATCCGACGACGGCTAAAGAACGCGGCGTCAAGGCACATCAACTAGTCAAACTCCATAATGCACAGGGAGAGTGTTTGGCACGGGCAGAGATCAGCGAACAAATCCAACCGAACCAGCTGTTTTTGCCTATCCATTGGAACAACGCAACGGCGAAAAACAGTAAGCCGTGTAACCTAATCGCCCCGCACACAGACAGCCATTCTGGGCAGCCTGAATTCAAACACACCCCCGTTGCACTGTCGGTTTGTAAACATCAAAGCCGAGCGACATTTGCGTCAAGAGCAGCGTTAACCTTCGACTCGCTAGATTATTGGGCAAGACAAAAAATTGCAGAAGGTTATTTGTACCATATCGAGTCGACTCTCAGCACCGGTGAGCTCGCAAGCTATTTGAAATCGCGACTTTCAACACGTAGCGACAAAGTAGTCAGCCATGAAGCGGGCGAGCGATATCGATTTATTACCTTAGCCAAAGGAAAAGTGATGCAAGCGATCTACGTTGAACCGTTACAAAACGACCACGCAGTCAACGAGCAGAGCAGTATCCTTACTGCGCGATTTTCTGCCGACAATGAGTCGCAAATACTGGCTGCTTTATAAGCGACAGAGACAAGCCCGACCCTTTATGATCTGGTGTGACCTGTTTAATCCTCACTGTTGCGCTATAGTCTAACGGCTAATTCTTGGGACTGTTCCCATACAAGTGGATAATATAATGAAAAATAAGATGTTGCTACCCGTAATCATGGGTATTTCTGCCGCTGCCTCCGTCTCAGCGAATGATGTTGTTGAAAGCGTTCTCATTGATGATATTGCTTTAGACGGATACGTAAAAAAGAGCTACGAAGTCGTACTGCAAAGTGAATACAAGCCGTATCAACCTGCTTTCATTGGCAGCCGAGTACAAATGAAGTTGTTGGTCGAGCTATTTCATAATTCGAATAACGGTAAAAAGGCTGCGCGCATTATCACATTAGGTAACGGATACGTTCCAGGTGAAGCTGGCGTAAGGCAGACTTACGACGCGCCTTTGCTCGCTCGTTTTACGCAAAACTATCCGGTGACTTTTGATTACAGTATTTACCAAGCGGGTGGTGCGCCAATTTTTAGTGAAGACTACTCGCCACAGAATGAAGCTAACGATGTTTCGGTTTCAACCACGACTGTTGCGCCGTCTATCGGGCTCAGTGCCACAGTAACACCCGGTTCCGCACCAAGCTTTTCTGGTTCGCTGACCAGCCAACTCGGCGTCGCTTACACATCACGCTACGCGAGCCAAGACTATGTAACTGCGGCTAAGCCAAAGGCAGCGTTCGAACGCGGTACGGGGGTAAAATGGACCACATCCCTGAGCCAAATTTATACCAATGACTACCAATACTACGGAAAATGGGCGGGCGTGTACCACTACACCGACTGCTACAACGAAAACCTATTGCCGGAAGAAAACTTACCTCGACTGATTTATGGCTTTAAACCAAAATTCCAGTACGTATTCACGCCTGAGCTTGATCGCGGCAGCGAAACAAAAACAGACATGATCGCTCGTGCAGGAATGAAAGAGGTAGAGGAAGGTTTCTCTCGCAATGCGTGTACTTGGTACGACTACGGTACAGAAACACACCATACTCAGGCGCAAGTTCGGTTTACTATCGACTGGGATAAGTTGACTGTAAGCAATCGCTCCGAAGGTCAATAAATTCGAGTTATCATGATGCGGCTACCTCAGCCGCATTTTTTATCCTTACAACAACGAAAAAGCCAACCTCACTGGGAGGTTGGCAAATCTTACCTAGATTGGGGGAAGGTAAGATCAGGAGGTGGCGAGTACGCTGTGCACCTCTGACTTAATTGAGTCAGACTGCGTGCCGAAAATCGCTTGTAAACTGTCGCCAATCACTAACACATCTCGCGCGCCAAGTGCTTTTAGCTTAGCAACATCAACGTTAGCAATGTCTTTCACCGAGACACGCAGACGGGTGATACACGCATCGACTGACTTGATATTGGCTTTACCGCCCAATGCAGCCACTACATCCACCGCAATTTCATCAGGTTGTCCGGCAATCTTCACTTCTGCAATGTCGGTTTCACGGCCCGGCGTTTTGAGATCCAGCTTCACGATGAGGAAGCGGAACAAGCCGTAGTACAGCATCGCCCAGATTGGACCAATGATGATGAACAGCCATGCGTTGCTCGACATTGGGTAGTAAAGGAAGAACTGGATCGCGCCGTGAGCAAAGTCGGTACTGTGTTTGATTTCCAAAAACGCGGTGATCGCAAACGCAATACCGGTGAGGAAAATATGGATCACGTACAGCACTGGCGCGACGAATAGGAAGGTAAATTCGATTGGCTCTGTGATACCAGTTAACCAAGAGGTAAAAGCAGCGGATAGCATCAAACCGCCGACGATTTTCTTACGCTCTGGAGAGGCGCAGTGGTAGATTGCCAATGCCGCTGCTGGTAGCGCCCACATGGAGTACATAAAGCCACCAGACAGATAACCCGCGGTTTTATCGCCCGCGAAGAAGCGAGTGAGCTCACCGGTAAACTCTTTACCTGTTTCTGGGTCTATGTAACTGCCGACTTCGAAGAAGAACGGCGCATTCCAGATGTGGTGCAAACCAACAGGGAGCAATGAACGTTCGCCCGCGCCGTAAACCGCCCACGCGAGTACAGGGTTTTGGTACGCTGCCCAATGAGAGAATGCATCAAGAAGTTGTCCGACAGGTGGCCATGCAAACGCGAGAATCGCACCCACGGCGATCGCCGATAAACCAGTGACAATGGGCACAAATCGCTTACCCGCGAAAAAGCCCAAGTACTCCGGCAGTTTAATGTTGTAGAAGCGGTTGTACATGATTGCCGCGACCGCACCGATAAAGATGCCGCCAAACACCCCGGTTTGCAGCGTCTCAACGCCCATGATGGTGGCGTCAGTTTCTAGGCCGCGCAGGCCAGTCACGATACCGAGCGATGCGTTCATAATAATTAGGCCAACTAAGCCAGCGAGCGCAGCGGCACCGTCATTGCCTTTTGATAGCCCGAGCGCCACACCGACCGCAAACATCAACTGCATGTTGCCGAACACGCCTTCACCGGCGGCGAGCATCACTTTGTTGACTGCCTCCGGAATAAACGCAAAACCCGCGTTACCAATACCCAGCATCAAGCCGGCCACAGGTAACACCGCCACAGGCAGCATCAATGACCGCCCTATTTTTTGTAGTTGTCCAAATATACTTGCAAACATGGTTTCCTCCTGACGAATGCCAGTGTTGTAGGACCTGATTCCGTCAGGTCATGTTGTTTCACGTAAGGTCAGGATGATCATAGCGAGCAAGGCAATGCTTAAGGTTACAAAAGGCAACCAGTTTGTAAGAGGCTACTTACAAATCTTTCGTACTAAGAAGTGAGAATTGCTGTCAGCTCGATTGTAGGTGCGCGCTTAAAAATGCATCATATTAACCAACGAGAGGTGGGAGAGAGAAGGATGGAAAACAAGCAGATACTGGTCGTCGATGATAACCTCGACCTTCGTGAAGCGCTGTCGGATTATCTTGGTCGAGCCGGGTTTGATGTACTTTGTGCAGAAAACGGTAGCGTGATGTGGCAACTGCTCAACGATCACCATCCTGATTTGATCATCCTCGATATTATGATGCCCGGAGAAGACGGCTTTACCCTGTGCCAGAAACTGCGCAAAAACTCCGATGTTCCGATCATCATGCTGACCGCCGTCACCGAAGAAGCCGATCGAGTCGCAGGGCTAGAAATGGGCGCTGACGACTACATCACCAAATCATTCAGTCCGCGTGAACTGCTCGCGCGCATCAAAACGATTCTGAGACGCAGCCAAACGACCGCCAATAGCAAACTGACGCGTAAAGTGCGTTTTGACGATTGGTTGTTAGATACCGTAACCCGGCAACTGACCCACGTTGCTAGCCGCGAGGTTAAGCAACTGAGTGGCGCGGATTTGTCGCTGCTCGGTTTGTTCGTCAACCACGCACAATCAATATTGTCGCGCGATGACATTGCGCGCGAGATCTGGGGACGCGATGCCGACCCGTTTGAACGCGGCATCGACGTGCAGATCAGCCGCTTGCGTCATCACCTTGAAGATAAAGACCGCTCGCTGATCCTAACGGTGCGCAACAAAGGCTACATGCTGACCACGGACGTGCATTATGAGAATTAAACGCTGGACGGGATCACTGGTCGTTCGCACCAGTGTGTTCCTGTTGCTGGTGATCATTCTGGCGCAGGTATTATCCGGGATTATCTGGTATCAACACGCCAGCGAACGCGATAAAGAGGGCCTGACCACCACAGTCAAAAGCTTAGCACTGAGCGCTTCTTCCACCATCGCTTTCTTTCAAACCCTCCCTCCTGAATATCGCCACTTAGTGCTCAATCAACTGCGCAACATGGGTGGCACGCGCTTTTTCGTCTCACTCAACAATCACCAGATTGAGGTCGACCCGCTGCCGGAGAGCGAACGCAAAACGTTGGTCATCAACCAAGTTCGCGAGGTATTAGAAAGCGAGCTGAGCGGCATTCCTAATATCGAGGTGGAGTTCACCCAGCGCGACAAACTCAAAGTGTTCAACAACGAGCTACCTATCGATGAACTGCCACTATTGTGGGCGCATTATTCGCTTTCGTTTGGTGACCTCAATCCACCCATTCTGGTGATGCAGGTCGAAGTCGCGCAGAACGAATGGTTTTATCTCGCGGCGGTGCTACCCGCGCCTTACATCAACCTAGAGACTAACTATTTTGAGCTGCGCCAATGGCTGACGCTATTGCTGTCCGCGCTAATGCTGTTGCTGTGTACCTGGTTTATCGTTCGCAAAGAAATTCAACCGATTCGCGAGCTGGCAAAAGCCGCGACCCTGATGTCGAGTCGATTAGACGTGCCCGAAGTCTCTGAGCGAGGCAGTAACGAACTGAAAGCGGCGGTACGTGCGTTTAACAAAATGAATCGACGCATCGACAGCCACATTAAAGACCGCGAAATGCTGTTCAGCGCCATCTCCCACGATCTGAAAACGCCGATAGCCTGCCTAAAACTGCGGGCGGAAATGCTGGATGACGACGCCGACCGAGAACGCTTTATCCGCCTGAGTAACGACCTAGATTTGATGGTCAAAGGAGCATTGCAATGCATTAAAGAGACAGATATCCACGAGGAAATCGAGCCGATCAATTTCACCCAACTGATTCAGCACATTTCCGCCAATATCGCCGATGCGCCGGACACAATTCGCATCCACGGTGAAATCCGCACCCACTTTGCTGGTAAACCGTTAGCGATTAAACGCTGCATTCAGAATCTGGTCGATAACGCGCTCAAATACGGCCATCAAGCGGACATTACGCTGAGTGAAAGCCCAGAGTCGATCCAGATTGAAATTGAAGATCACGGTGACGGTGTTGACGATTTATTACTTGAAAAGCTCTGCCAGCCATATTTTCGCGCTAGCAACGATAAAGAAGGCAGTGGGCTGGGGTTAACCATTTCACAGAGTATTGCAAAGGCTCATGGCGGCAACTTGTTGCTGAGCCATTCTCAGTTTGGCGGCCTCTGCGCCACACTGACTTTCCCGAGAGACTGACTATGAACAAACTGGCATTCTTGTTCCCACTGTTGCTCGCCCCTTGCGTCGCTCACGCTGAATCGCCACAAGGGGTAGAGTTTTTACATTGGTGGACTTCTGACGGCGAGCAGCAAGCGCTGCAAACACTTAAAGCTCAGCTAAAACGGCACGATATTGAACTGCTACAAAGCCCGGTGTTAGGCGGTGGTGGTGACAGCGCGATGACGGTACTGCAAGCTCGCGCGCTGGCGGGCAATCCACCGAGCTTCGCGCAAATCGAAGGGCCAAGTATTAAAGCGTGGGATGCCATCGGTATTTTGCACAACGTCAACGCGGTAGCGGATGAGCAGCGCTGGGACGAGGTGCTCTACCCGCTGTCTATCGAAATCAATAAAACACAAAACGGCTATATCGCCCTGCCACTTACGCTGCACCGTTTGAACTGGTTATGGGTCAACCACAAGCTGCTTAAACAACTGAATCTGTCCGCGCCGAAAAACTGGCAAGAGATGTTCGCTGCCATGGAGCTTGCTCAGCAAAACGGTATCGTACCGATCGCGGTCGGTGAGCAGCCGTGGCAAGTCGCCCAACTTTTCGAGAACTTAGTGATCTCCACTGGCGGCGTTGAGTTCTACACCAATGCAATGGTTAAGCTTGAGCGAGACAGCATCGACAGCGATACACTGCGCCAAGCGTTGAAGCAATTTCGCCGCCTGAGTTTGTTGATCGACAACCAATTACCCGACAGTAAGTGGGATACGGCGACCCAAGCACTAGCCGACGGTCAGGCGCTGTTTCAAATCGGCGGTGATTGGATTTTGGGTGAGCTGCTCGCCAATCAAGTCTCAGTTCCGCAAGAGGTCGGCTGTTACCCAACGCCTGACAGCGATGGTGTATTCCTCTACAACATGGACAGTTTGGTGTTTATGTCGAGCAAGTCGTTTTCTTCCGAGGCGGCTCTGCAAACCGCAAGCGCGTTGGCAGACGTCGAGTTTCAAGCTAAGTTCAATAAGGTAAAAGGCTCGATTCCGGTACGCACCGATATCGACATCAGCGATTTTAATCCGTGTCAGGTCCAGTCATATCAAGACTTTCACTACGGCGTTAAACATAACCTTGCTGTGCCGAGTATGATTGATTCGATGGCGGTCAATCCGGTTGCTCAGCAAGCGATAAACTCGGAAATATTCCGTTTTTACCGCAATCCGAATATGAAGCCTGACGAGCTGATTAAACGTATTATCGCGATCGCAAAAAGCAACTGATCGAACAAGGTGATTCTCAAGTGTGAGTGAGTCACCACTTTGCGTGAACGGTTTGATGTAGTTTGACTTCAAAGAACGTGTTTTGGACCTTTGATGCAACAATACGAAAAGCAAAAAACCAACACCAAACAAGAAGATGCCATGCTGGTCGGTTCGGATTCTTGGATGGAAGTGCGTTTCGCGCAAGAGGCCGCGAAATCATGGAAAAGGATCGCGATACTGGCTGTCGTCGCGATCCTGTGTTTATTTGCGCCCGCGCTGGGGCTGATTATTGGCTGGGTTCAGTCATTACTGGGCTACTGAGCGCGTTTCCACTGTACTAACCACTTATCTAGATTATTAGCAAATTGCTGCCTGTCGGCTTGATTTAATGGCGCTGGGCCACCAGTTTGAATACCACTGCTACGCATGGTTTCCATAAAATCACGGATGTTCAAACGCGATTTTATATTCTCTTTAGTGAAGAGTTCACCGCGTGAGCTAAGGGCATGCGCGCCTTTGGTGATCACTTCGTCCGCCAGTGGAATATCACTGGTGATGACCATATCGCCAGCCTCACAACGCTTAACGATTTCATTGTCTGCCACGTCAAAGCCTTGTTGCACTTGCAGCATGGTCACTTTAGGTGATGCCGGAGTTCGAATAAACTGATTCGCCACTAAGGTCACTTCTACGCCAGTACGCTCCGAAGCACGAAACAACACCTCTCGAATTACGACGGGACACGCGTCAGCATCAACCCAAATTTTCATTCACTCATTCCTTCATTCTGGTAGTGCGCGTATTAGACCTTAAATTTCACCGCAGTACCACTGACACTCACCATCATCATACTGCCGCCGCTACCAATCACTTCATAATCGATATCGATGCCGACAATGCCGTCTGCGCCAAGAGCACGCGCTTGTTCTTCCATTTCTGAAAAAGCGATTTGTCTCGCGTTACCCATTTCTCGCTCGTATGCGCCAGAACGTCCACCAACCACATCGCGGATAGCACCGAACATATCTTTGAAAATGTTGGCACCGAGTATCGCTTCGCCAACCACAACACCCAGATAGTCTTGAACAGGTTTGCCTTCTACGACTGACGTTGTTGTTTTGATCATGGTTTATCTCCTTATGATTTGAATCTTCGTTTCTGTCTGGAATTTAAGCAGAATAATCGAAAAAGGAGTAACACGCCCTCCCAACAATGAGACTCAACAAACACAATCCTTGTAGCACGGTGAATGGCTAAAAACGGTTAGGAATGAACAGTCTGTGACTATATATGCACTTTAGAGTATAAGCTCATCCGAGTATGCATGTGATCTCTCACGTAATGGGAAATTTAGAATGTTTAATAAGGCAAGGATTCGGTGTTAAAAACAAATCGAAACGGAAAAAACCATTCACCATACTGGTTTAATAAATGTTAAATAACAGGATTTTATAGTGACAAAACTCACATCTACACACCTAAACATCTTATTTGCTTTTTTATTATTAAAAACGCCTGCTACCCTCCTTCCCCCCTTGAAGTGAACTCAAGGTGCATAACTATAAGGAGTGTTCTAATGAATACCAAGAAACCGATGTCGCTAACCAGTCGCGTAATTCTGGGCATGGTAGCGGGTATCTTGACGGGGTTTGCAATTCGCACCCTCTTTGCCGACAACGGATTTGTCGACACATACATTGTTAATGGACTATTTGAAGTTGGTGGGCAAATCTTTGTTGCCAGCTTAAAAATGCTCGTCGTCCCTCTCGTATTTGTTTCCCTTGTTTGTGGTACAAGCTCGCTAAAAGACTTGTCTACCCTAGGGCGCATGGGAGGTAAAACACTGGCGTTTTACATCACCACGACTGCGGTTGCAATCACGCTAGCACTGACGATGGGACACCTTTTCCAGCCAGGTGCAGGAGCCGATCTCACGGCTGCGAGCTCATTTAAATCAGCAGAAGCACCGTCACTTGGTCAGGTGATCATCAATATGTTCCCAACCAACCCGATCAGCGCGATGGCCGAAGGCAAAACCCTTCAGGTGATTGTGTTTGCCGTGTTGTTCGGCATTGCGATCAGTGCTGCGGGTAAACCGGGTGAGCGTATTGCTTCTTTCTTCTCTGATCTTAACGAAGTGATCATGAAGTTGGTGGCTATTTTGATGAATCTAGCACCTTATGGTGTGTTCTTCTTGATGGCGAAGCTGTTTACGGGACTGGGTTTAAGCGCAATCATTAACCTGGCAGAGTACTTCCTTGTTCTCGCCGGTACCTTGCTTATCCACGGCCTTGTCACCTACAGTGTGATGCTTAAAGGGCTGACTGGCCTTAGCCCAATCACCTTCCTGAAGAAAATGGAAGACGCTGTGATGTTTGCTTTCTCTACCGCTTCTTCCAACGCAACCATCCCTGTAACGATGGAAACCGTGAAGAACCGCATGGGTGTAGAAAACCGCGTGTCTTCGTTTACCGTGCCGCTGGGTGCAACTGTAAACATGGACGGCACCGCAATCATGCAGGGTGTGGCAACGGCGTTTATCGCGCAGGCGTTCAACATTGACCTGACCATGGGTGATTACCTAATGGTGATCATGACGGCGACACTAGCGTCAATCGGTACCGCGGGCGTTCCGGGTGTTGGTCTAGTAATGCTGGCGATGGTACTCAACCAAGTAGGTCTGCCGCTTGAAGGTATTGCTCTGATCATGGGTGTTGACCGTCTGCTTGATATGATTCGTACGGCAGTGAACATCACAGGTGACAGCGCAGTCACGGTGATTGTGGCGAAATCTGAAGGCGCGCTTAACGAAGAGCGTTTCAATGATCCGCAAGCTGGCGAGCAAGAGGAAGAAGTGCATTTAAGCCAAGCGAAAGCTTAAGCGCCCATTCAATTCTGTTAAAGCCCTCGACTCATATCGAGGGCTTTTTATTTAAGCGCCAATAATCTTTTGACCAATTTCCTCTTAATATCAATACCGTATCGACGCGCCACGATTTTTTGACGAAATTTAGCGTGCAGATTTTGCTATCTCACCCACAATTAACAATAAAGTTAATAGCACTTTTGGGGGAGATTTATTATGCAGAACAGGCTTTGGTTAAAAACGTTGATCACATTCGTTACCAGCGTCACCTTATCGTTTACAGCACTTGCTGCTTCACCATTTGATATACCACCCGGGCTTGTCATCGCCCAAGAAGTTCAAGAAAAATATGGTGATAGCCTAATGCAATCTGAAGGGGTTGTAGGACACGGGTTATCATTCGATCAAAATGGAAAAGGCGTCATCGTGGTATTCACTGAAACGCCAATGGCCAAAAATATTCCTAAAGTACTAGAGCAAGTACCCGTAAAACCAGTCTTTACAGGTCGTTTCTATTCTTTAGCTAAACCTTTGTGCGGGGGACCACCGTCTGAACGACCACCTGAATGCTCGGGTGACGAAGAAAACACAGAAACCGTCATTGATCCTAAAGCCAGGTTTATGCGCCCGGTACCCATTGGTGTTTCCAGTGGCCACCCCGACATTACCGCAGGCACAATTGGCGCACGAGTAACGGACGGCGATAACGTGTATGCATTGAGTAATAATCACGTATTTGCTAACTCAAACGACTCGGTAATCGGCGATCCTATCTTGCAACCTGGTCCTTTAGATGGTGGATCTGAACCTAATGACACCTTTGCACACCTAACTAAGTTTGCCGAGATAGTTTTTGGCGGTACAGCAAACCAAATGGATGCGGCACTTTCACTAACAACTGAAAATGACCTCACCACTTCCACACCAGAAGGAGGCTATGGAACACCTAATAGTGTCACCGTTTCCCCTTTCGTGACTCAAGAGGTGAAAAAATATGGCCGTACCACTGGGTTTACCCAAGGCGTGGTAGATTCGGTCAATGCCACCATCAGTGTCTGTTATGAAGGCGTGCTCATTTGTACTAAATCGGCCACATTCGTGGACCAATTTGTGATAACTCCGGGAACGTTTAGTGCGGGTGGAGACTCTGGCTCTTTGATCGTCGCTATGGATAATTCTCCGGTGGGATTGCTCTTTGCCGGCTCTTCGTCCTACACCATAGCCACACCAATTGACACCGTGCTGAAGTACTTTGGCGTGAGCATCGACTCAGACACATCAACACCTCCACCTTCTAGCACTATTGAACTTAGTGCTTATGGTTACAAAGAGAAGGGGCTACAAAAAGCATTACTAGAATGGAAAGGTTCTACCGGCACCGTGGACGTGTACCGTGATTCAGAAATCCTGCAATCGGTAGAAAGCACAAGATACTTAGACGACATCAATCAAAAAGGCGGCGCGTCATACATTTATTGGGTTTGCAATCAAGATGGAGATACCTGCTCAAACCGTGTAAACGTCAATTTTTAATTCAACTTTTGATTTTAATAGCCCAGTTATTCGACTGGGCTTACAACCACCACAATTTATAACAAACAACAATAAAATGGCTACATTTCAATCATATCCAATCTACCTCACACATCCCTTGCTTAATCCTGACTAGAATGAATTCATCATAACAAGAACCTTCTTTTAAGGAGTGTAAGTATGCCAATGCAGTGGTTTGCCATCTTTACCTTGCTGTTGCTTCCTTTACCTAGTTTCGCTGCCAGTGGAGTTCATGAAGCGCTTCCACTGACTCAATCCACGATTGGCTATGCCGCCCTACTTATTTTTGGTGGCGCTTACACCCTTGTTATGCTCGAAGAGTATCTACAACTTAAAAAGTCCAAACCTGTGCTACTGGCTGCGGGGCTAATTTGGGCCATGATCGGTTATGTTTACTCGCAACACGGTCAAATAGAAGTTGCTCAAGCAGCTCTGGAACACAACTTACTCGAGTACGCTGAACTATTGTTGTTCCTATTGGTTGCGATGACCTACATAAGTGCGATGGAAGAGCGGCGGCTGTTTGATGCACTGCAAGCTTGGATGGTCAGCAAAGGGTTTAACTTTAAGACACTGTTTTGGTTAACGGGCCTCCTCGCCTTCTTTATCTCTCCGATCGCAGATAACTTAACCACCGCGCTACTGATGTGTGCGGTGATCATGAAGGTCGCGGGAGACAATCAAAAGTTCATCAACCTTGCTTGTATCAATATTGTTATTGCCGCGAACGCGGGCGGCGCATTTAGTCCGTTTGGTGATATCACCACCTTGATGGTTTGGCAGGCGGGTCATGTCTCCTTCTCTGAGTTTCAACCGCTATTCTTGCCATCCGTCGTCAATTACCTAGTTCCGGCGTTTATCATGTCGCTGTTCGTGCCGAGAATGAAGCCGAATGTGGTCCACCAGCACGTTGAGTTGAAGCGAGGCGCGCGTCGAATTGTGGCACTGTTTATTTTGACTATTGCTACTGCCGTTGCATTCCACGCGGTACTTCACTTCCCTCCTGTGATGGGGATGATGATGGGGCTGGCATACCTACAATTTTTTGGCTTTTTCCTACGTAAAACCCTTAAAGCGTCATTGCATAAGAAAGCCACCAAGGCTATTGCCAATCGTGATGAACAAGCATTGAAGCGCCTTGGTTCTGTGGTTGCTTTTGATGTTTTCAAACGCGTTTCCCACGCCGAGTGGGACACCTTACTGTTTTTCTACGGCGTCGTGATGTGTGTAGGAGGGCTGAGTTTACTGGGTTATTTGAGTGTTATTTCAGAAGTGATGTACTCCCAATGGGATCCTATGTGGGCCAACGTGATGGTTGGGGTTTTGTCAGCCATTGTCGATAACATTCCTGTGATGTTTGCCGTGCTCACCATGGAGCCAGTGATGTCAATGGGGAACTGGCTGCTGGTTACTTTAACGGCAGGGGTTGGCGGTAGTTTGCTTTCCATTGGTTCTGCCGCGGGCGTCG
This sequence comes from Vibrio nereis NBRC 15637, assembly GCF_001591105.1. Lineage (GTDB taxonomy): Bacteria > Pseudomonadota > Gammaproteobacteria > Enterobacterales > Vibrionaceae > Vibrio > Vibrio nereis. The sequence goes on from NZ_BCUD01000002.1 coordinate 143,081, forward strand.
CGCTTATGGGGGCTGCCCACGGTAAGTACACCTTCTTCGGCCATTTAAAATGGATGCCTGTTATTGCCCTTGGCTACATCATGAGTATTGCTGTCCATATGTTACTCAATGCTCAGTTATTTGGGTAACCTAGCTTAACAGAGAGGCGCTCGTCGCCTCTCTGGTCGCTTATATCGCTCGTTCAAGACGCAGCAACTTCTCTTTTCTTTCAACACCACCCGCATACCCGGTCAATTTACCATTTTTACCGATCACGCGATGGCAAGGTACAATCACAGATATAGGGTTTTTGCCATTCGCCAAACCTACCGCTCTAACGGCTTTAGGGTTGCCAATCGCATTAGCCAGATCTTGATAGCTCCAAGTTTCGCCGTAAGGAATGGTAGTAAGCGCTTGCCATACTTGCATCTGGAAAGTGGTTCCTTGCGCCGCTAAAGGCAGTGAAAAGTCCTGTCTTGTCCCGCTAAAGTACTCTTGTAGCTGTTGGGCTGCATGTAACAAGATAGGCTGATGTTCAGCGAGTTGGCCTAAGCTGTCTGGCTGCGTCGTCTGTGTTTCAAACCATGCCCCGAGTAAACCTTGATCATTGGCTTGAATCGTCATATTTCCAAGCGGGGTATCAATGATGATGTAGTAAGTCTTCATGCATGGCTCCAGCAGTGAAAAGTAGCGTAACTCCCCCATGGAGAAACGCTTTGAGTATGAATAGACGGAAATTGAGCGACGGCTTTTTTCACCACCAGATCACCTTCCAGAAAACAGTTTGGCTCAGACGCCCCTCGCAGTCGTGCGTAATTAACCGTCCAAGGACCAATCCCTTTCAGTTCTAACCACTGCTCCGGCAACGAATCAGGGTTATCCACTAAAAAGCGAGCAAAACGGGCCAAAGTATCTTTGCGACTTTGCGGCATACGCAGAAAGCTTAAGTCCGATTGACAGACTTCATGAGGCAGAGGGAAATGAGTGACACTATTTGGCTGTAAGGTTTTCACCAGCAAGTTCAGTTGTCCTATCGCCGCTTTAATAGATACCTGCTGACCTAAAATGGCCCGCACACCTGCCTCCCACGTATTCCACACACCAGGGATACGAATACCAGTACGCTGAACGAACTTCGCGTCAAGTTGCTGCAGCTGTTGTTCAATATGCACAATATCGGTGTCCAAATCGAACATTCGTCTTAGCTGGTTCACCAGAGCTTTTAACTGACGCGTATCATCGAGCTGAAACTCAACTCTCATAACCCCAGCTTTAACCGGATAAACCTTAAACCACCCCTTGCTTTGCTCCAGAATAAACGAACGCTGGTAACTGGTCTCATCCACCAACTCAATGCCATCTATTGCCCTGAGTCGATAAAAATCCAGCATGTGTTGCCAGTCAAGCGGGCCTTTAAAAGCGAGATCAATATAGTTGGTTTCCACTTGGCTATGCGCGTCTTTACGCACTTGTGTCGGCGTCAGCTTAATCACCTGTTTAAATGCATCGTTAAACCGTCTGACGCTCTGAAAACCACTGGCAAACGCAACCTCAGTGATCGACATCGTGCTGGAATGGAGTAGCTGTTTTGCAAACATCAGTTGGTGGTATAACGCGTACTGCTTTGGCGACATCCCTAAATGGGTTTGAAATAGCTGCCTGAGGTAGCGATCGCTGATCCCTAATCGGCTGGCTAACTCCGACAAACGACAGTATTGCAACTCCCCTTGCTCTATCAGCTTTAGCGCTCTCAAAAAAGTGGTCTCTACCCCTTTCCAAGCCCACGAACTCGGTGCACTGTCTGGCCGGCAGCGTAAACATGGGCGGTAGCCTGCTTGCAACGCCTGCGCTTTATCTAAGAAGTATTCGACATTTTCTTCTTTGGGTAAGTTTGCAGGGCAAATGGGACGACAAAATATGCCCGTGGTTTTCACCGCAATATAAAAGCGACCATCAAAGCGAGCATCTCTTGCCATTCGCGCACTTTTAAACTCTTTCAATGTCAGAGGTGATAATTCAACCAAGTGTATTTCCCTGCAATTTCGATGACTTAAGGCAAGTTTAAATCAGTTTGGCTCAAACACTAGCCATTTTCGGCACTGAATTGAGTTGGCTAAAGGTGAAAACTCATCTAAATTATGAGGCTCATACAACATAATAAAAAAGGACGTTGGCTATGAACCTGTGCACTTGCACAATTGTGCTTAAAAATAAAAATTCAATCACGTTTGATAATGTTGAACAAAGCCTTGGACTCATTGATCAATACGGTGTCAGCAACATTTCAAACATTAAGATTGACGCCTTTGATGGTAGTAAAGTCCAAAGTTATCATAACTTATCGATTGAAGACTCAATAGAAAGCTTAATGAGTCTGTAAGGCCGAAAACAAAAGCCAATTGAGCTTCGTCAGTGCTCAATTGGCTTTTTTAATCTTAATCATGTTCAAATTTTTCGAATTCGTTGCTCAAAATACTCCCATTCAGTCTGTCTCTCTCTCACCATACAATCACCACAACATAAACAAGCAGGTTCATGATGATTGAGCCTAGCAACGTAAGAGAGATGAGTCATGGCAACAACACTTGTACTAAAATCAAGCATCCTAGGTGAACATTCACAATCGAACCAACTGATCAATCACGTACTTGAAGGCAAAACAGGCATCATTGAGCGTGACCTTGCGGCAAACCCAGTACCCGTTTTAGATATGGATGTGGCAACGGCACTACGCGGCTCAGCGGATGAACTTTCAGATGAACACAAAGCGATATTAGACCTTTCAAACCAAATGATTGAAGAGCTAAAAACCGCAGACCAAGTGATCATCGGTGCACCGATGTATAACTTCATGGTGCCTACTCAGCTGAAAAACTGGTTTGACTTAATCGCGCGTGCTGGCGTGACATTCTCTTACACAGAAAACGGTCCAATCGGCCTGATTGAAAACAAGAAAGTCATCATCGTCACGACTCGTGGTGGTTTACATAAAGATTCACCGCGTAACTCTATCGAAAGCTACCTGACGACTATGCTTGGCTTTATTGGTATTACGGACGTTGAGTTTGTTTACGCTGAAGCCCTAAGCATGGGCGATGAACCCGCGGCAGCATCACGTGACCAAGCGCGCGAGCAGCTCTCTGCATTGGTATAAGTAGCATTTGGTTGCCATTGTCTAGACAGAGACAAAGACAACTCATTCGTAATGATAAAAAAACCTCGACGTATCGAGGTTTTTTTATGGATAGCGTTCGCTTACTCATCCACTGGTAAGTCTGCCATTTGCTGCAAACTGTAGGCAGTGACCGGATCAATATGTTTGACTAACTCTTCCAACTGGGTAATCGCATCTATCGAAGTGCTCGCTTTGCGGTAGCTAAGGTAAATAGGGCGACACCAATCATCGACACCTTTCACTTTGTGTAACTGCCCAGTGGCTAAGAACGGTTCGACAAGCGATGCAGGTAAGTAAGCACTTCCACCTTTTTCTAGAATGAAATCCATCGCGATACGTGCGGTCGAGGTTCTCAAGTATGGCGCAGGGATTTTAGGATGTCGCTCTGCATGCTCAGAGGAGAATTTGGTTCCCCAGTCCACGTAGACGTATTTATCTGCGAACACACTCTCTAAATCGTTTTCTTGAGTCGACACCAAGATCAACACCACTTCCGCAACTTTTTTACAATTCAGCTCGTCGGCTTTGATTGGGTCAAAAGCAAACGCCATGTCCAACGTGCGTTCTTGCAGATTTCTGTTGAGTGATTCACGGCTTAAGATCTCCGCGATAAAGCCGTAACCTTCAAACTCATCGGTCACTAGGCTTAAACAGTTTTGCAGGTACGCATCCCAAACGTTTGGAGTGCCGCCTAAGGTCAGTTGCAGCGCTTTACCACTCTCTAGCGAAAGCTCGAGTTTTGCTTGCTGCAGCGTCGATACCATAACTTCTGCATAGCCAATCAAACGCTCGCCTGCCGAGGTAAGCTTAATGTTGTTTCTATCTCGAATAAAAAGCTGAGTATCAAAATAGCTTTCAAGCTGTTTGATTCTGGCACTGACCGCCGCTTGTGTGATGTAAAGGTTTTCGGCCGCTCGACCGAAGTGGCGAACGTTAGCCAGTTCTAAAAACGTTCTAAAGACTTTTACGTCCATTGACTTTCCTCTGGGTGCAATCTGCCAAGGGTAACAAACCTAGCAAGATTACTTACCACCGATTAAACAATCTGTTACCTAGATTTGATAAAAAAGTTTAATGGCCACGATAAAAAGATTTTGTTTTTCTTTTATTAAATTTAAGCCTAATTTTCGCTTTGTACCGTTCAGGGTAATTACTTAATGTAGGTTTATAGAGGCTACTAAAATGTCTGACACTCAATTCCGTCACGGCAAAAAACGTTTTTACGACAACAGTAAATTTCCAAGAGGCTTTGCGAAGTCTGGTGATTTTACGCTGGCAGAAGAAGAACTCCTAACGCTTTATGGCGACACTATGCAGGGCTTAGAAACTGGTGAACTAATGCCAGAAAACTCGGAAGAGAAGCACTTCATAAAAGTGATCGAAAACCCAGGTAAAGCCAAAACTAAATTGGAAAGAGTTTGGCTGAAGTACATTCAATTAGCACGCGGACGTAAGCGCTTCCATACTTTGAACGGCCGAACTAAGCCAGATGCATCTGAAGATTTTTCTGAAGACGCAGTATTGGTTGAAGAAGACTGATCTTGCCTCAAAGCCCCTGAGCGAAAGCAAAGGGGCTTTGTTTTAGGATCTAAGAATTTTTAACGCTAAGGAACCGTTCAGGCTGTCAAGCTATGAGCTTACTTGGCAAGTAGCGCGACTTTTTTCAAAAAGCTATCACGTAAGTGCTCTTGGTCGTACTCAAGGTGATAAGTGTTGTGAAAGCCGACCTTTAGCTCCACACCGTTACCACGCATATAGACGTTGTAGCCATCGTAATCAGAAAAAGCTTCAACCCCCTCATAAATTTTACCATGTTCTGTTGGTGTGCCTTTTTCCATCACAGTCTCATAAGCTTGCAGCACTTTGGTTGGATCAAGTTCGTTTCTCATTGTGCGCTCTCCTTATCACATCACTCTATAAGTATCGTCATCGGTTAATTATTTCGCCATTTTTCAAAGTGAAGAAGATCAAAAATCCCTCATATTTACATGTAAATATGGGCAAACATACCTACCCCAAATACAGAAAAGGGAGCCACTTATGGCTCCCTCATTTCACTATTCAAATGTTAAGTATTTACGCCCAAAACGTCATTGCGATAAACGTTAGAACAGCAATACAAACAATGTTTAACACGATGCCCACTCGCATCATTTCACTTTGTTGTACGTGTCCAGAGCCAAACACAATCGCGTTCGGTGGCGTTGCTACTGGCAACATGAATGCACACGACGCTGCAACGGCAATCAGTACTGAGAGAACCATAGGCGACATACCAAAGGCTTCTGCGACGCTTGCAAATACCGGGATCAGAAGCGCAGCGCTGGCTGTATTACTTGCGAACTCTGTTAAGAAGACGACAAAGACCGCAATCACAGCAATGATGAAGAAAATGCCAAGGTGAGAAATCATACTGCTTAGCTCGTTGGCTAAGAATACGCTGGTTCCCGTGGCTTTAAGTACGTTACTCAGACAAATACCACCACCAAACAGAAGCAATACGCCCCAATCCGCTGTTTTTTCGATATCTTTCCAGTGAACCACTCGTGCAAAGCTCACCGCGACAATTGCGCTTAATGCCACAATGGTATCGAACTTAGCGTACCCACCCAGCATCGCATTGATAGGCTTACTGAAAATCCAACAGAAAACCGTCGCAGAGAAAATGGCAAGTGTTACCACCTTGCCTTTATCCCAATGAACAGGTTCATGGTTCAGCTCGAATTTACCGTCTAATTCAGGCTTAAGTACGAAGTAAAGCACCGCAATCATGATAGGTAACATGATAAGCGCTGTCGGTAAGCCAAAGCTCATCCAGTCGATGAAGGTTAAGCCAACTTCAGCAGCAGCAATGGCGTTAGGTGGGCTACCCACCACAGTTGCAATACCACCAATACTGGCACTGTAGGCAATACCCAGTAAAACGAACACATAGGTTTTATGGCCGCTTTCCGAGTTCACTTTGCTCAACACGCCAAGTACAAGCGGCAGCATCATCGCGGTGGTTGCGGTGTTACTGATCCACATTGAGAGGCCAGCCGTTACGCCAAATAGCATAAATACGGCGACACTCATTTTCCCTTTTGCCAAAATGAGCACTTTATCGGCGATCACTTTGTCTAACCCTTGGCGATGCATTGCCGCAGCAAGTGCAAAACCACCAAGGAAGAGGAAGATGATGGAGTTCGCGAAGTTATTCAACGCGGTTTGAGTGTTAAACACGCCAAATAAGACGGCCATGATTGGCACGATGATCGCGGTTACAGTGACATGCAGGGCTTCCGTTAACCAAAGGATGGCAACAAACGCTAACATGCTTAAGCCTAGTACAACTTCAGGCTCAAACGGTAACGTAAAGTACAGTACCGCAAACAGAATGACATCAGCTAAAATAATCATACTGTTGCGGTTCAAAAACCATTCTCGGGTATTAGTAGGTAGAGGGACACTATCATTTCTATTCATTATTATATTTCCTTAAGAGGGCCTTGTGGCATAGCAAATGATCCCACACAACCTCATAGAGAAATATTTTTTCATTGCGAATTTGTTAACCGTATCAAGTTCATGGATATGGTTGTTAACAACATGAATAGAACTCTCACTAAGGTATATAAAAAGTGATTAGTTAATCACCAACCTATCAAAACTATCCATTACTTGCTGGCACTTCATCACCCGTCCATGACCTTGCCCTTGCGTTGCAACCAAGCTGACATTTTCCATCTCCTGCGCGGCTTTTTCCGACACCGAAAAACGAGTAAATTTATCGTCTTGGTCATGGACAATAATAGTCTCTCCTTCACGGAGTTTCAGTTTATTAAAAGGATCAATCGATTGAAGCGGGTAGTGATACTGCTCTTCCACTTTCTCCACAACGGCGTTAAACAATCGCATTGAATAACCCGAGCGAGCCACGCTGCCAAATAGGTTATCCAGGTAATCCAATACTGGCGCGATCAGCAACATAGGTTTGCCCACCAGCTTTTGATGGTGGCATTCAACCGCAGAGGCAGTTCCCATGCTGTGACCAACAAGACCGGCGACGTCGTCGACACTGTCTAAAATGGCCTCGAGCCCCAGCACAAACGCGGGTATGTGACCATACACTCCCTCACTTTGGCCATGAGCAGGGTGATCATACGCCAGAGCCGTAAACCCTTTGCTCGCAATATGTTCCATCAGAGGATAAAACTGGCTTGCACTGCCAGACCAACCATGAGTGAGTACCCACACAGGGCCACTGCCAAGTTGATAGGTTTTCAAAACACCTTCTTTCGATAACACTTCGCCTTTTATTAGGCCATTCGGCTCAGCGTTTTTCGGTTTCGCTCTGGCGGGGGTTAACAGCAGGTCTCGCGCCGTTTTTTCTGCGTGCTTGGGGGTCAACGTATGATGCAACCTCGTACTGATATTGATCAGGCTCTTTTTAAGGTTGAATTTGTTGGATGTATTAAAGTAAATCTTGTCACTCATAATTATCTTCCTTTGGCCGCACGCTTTAAAATCGAACGGTCGTACTATTTTTATTTAAACAATAAGCTGAGGCCATGCTCAGCTTATGTAAATATTACTTCCAGCTTCTAATAAGCTTGTTTACCCCGTACCAAAAATGCTCGTAGCTTGCTTCCTTTCCATGAAGGGAGTAAAACAAATGGGCACTTAAGTACAAGCCATACAACTCAAACACAGCTTGCTTGGGATCCAAATCCGCCCGAAACTCTTTTGTTTCAACACCTTTAGCGATCTGGATGCGTAAGTACTCGATCCAAGTCGAGATAGTTTTTTTCAGTGCCTGCTGAGTTGGCGTTGGTTCCACACCCGCTTCTTTCCAAGCGTCCAAAAACATACAACTCCCCTGAAAAGAATGATTCCAGCCCAACCAGTTATCGAGCAGCGCATTAAGCTTGGCTTCCACGGTGATTGTAGCTAGATCTCTAGCAGGGCTGATCACTCGCTGAGTGAAGGTTTGATTCGCATAATTAAGTACTTCTACCTGCAAATTATCTTTGGAGTTGAAATGGGCAAATAAGCCACTTTTCGACATTCCACAACGCTTAGCGAGTTCACCGATCGTTAAGCTCTCTAAACCATTTTCACTGGCCAATTCAAATGCCTTGCTCAGAATATTTTCTTTGGTATTTTTTCCTTTGCTCATCAGACACTCTCTTAAGTTCTAACTTTTAGTTTTAGCACGTTCGTACTTTTTTGCAATATTTCACGTTTAATTAGATGTGTATCAATGAAAACCAAGTATTTAGCTTGTTGATTTCACTCGCAAATTTTTCCAGCATTCATTCTTATAGTGCAACAAGTTGAACCATGGCGAACCATCGCGCCCCCGATCTTGATATACCTGGCGAAATTTTGACTATGTTGAGTGTCGTTATGGAAACCAAAATGATACAAAGTATCGAGTTCGGCCGAGTGATCGCAATATTTGCTATTGTGGCTATGCACTGCGGGCTATTTTTGTCCTACTGGCAGCACGAAGAAGTACCTTGGTTTGGTTATCTTTTTAACCAAGCGACGCGGTTTGCCGTACCTCTGTTCTTTCTTGTCGCTGGCTATCTGATTCAACCCAAAATCACGGCTCACCCCATTGCGACTTTACGTAGCTACAGCCTGCCGCTGATTCGCGTGTTTGTCGTCTGGAGCATCATCTGTCTATTGATGCCTTTTAACTTTCAAGCCCTGTTTGAACACGGTTATCTCGCAGAGCGCCAGTACTACTGGGGCTACTTAGCTGAGACTCCCGTCAACTCGCTGCTAGAGGGTGGTTTGGTCCATCTTTGGTTTATTCCAGCTCTGTTGCTCGCAGTCGCGATCTGCGCTTTGCTGGCCAAGTTTAAAGCGTTGCATCTACTGCTACCGCTGGGGGTGGTTCTGTATGTGTATGGCGCACTTGCGGGAAGCTATCACGTTGTGACCGACTTATGGTCTCCTTTCTTTACCCGCAACGGGCCGTTCTTTAGTACGCTGTTGTTCGCTATCGGTTTTACCATCCGTCAGCGAGCTATTCGCCTCAGCAGTTTACAAGCACTCACGATTGCAATCTTCGGCATGGCATGCCATTTCGCCGAGGTGTTTTTCCTTTACGGCTATGGACAAGGGTTCAACGAGAACGACTACGTGTTTGGTACCTTCTTGTGGGGCAGTGGCCTATTTTTGTGGCTACTCGCTAAACCAGATTTGGGGGCTGGCTCTTGGCTTACTTCGCTCTCGAAATACGTACTGCCTATCTATGTCGCACATTTACCGATCAGTATTTTGATGATGAATTTTGCTGGCTTTAACGGCCTTTACGGGGCGGGGAAAGATTTGGTGGTCTTCTTTGGTACAGTTCTTCTCACGTTCCTGCTGATGAAAGGCACGGAGAAAACACCAATCTATCATTGGCTATTCCGTTAACTCAGGTAAAAACAAAAAGGCGGTGGATCGCATCCACCGCCTTTATCGTTTCTGTATATACGCAAAATCTATTTATGTTGCTGCTTTTGAGACGAGGCTATGCCCTGACACGACGTTTGCGCGTATTCTTCATCCTCACAGCAGCATTCTGCTTTCAAAAATCCAATTACTCGGTCTAGGCATTGGTATTCTGCGACACAGTAAAGTGTGCGCCCTTCTCGACGTTGGCTAAGCAAACCCGCGGATGCAAGGCTAGATATGTGATGTGATAAGGTGGAACCAGGTACATTAAGCTTTTCCTGAATAACCCCCACTGCCACGCCTTTATAACCAGCCTTCACTATGGTTTTGTAAATAGCTAGTCGAGTCGGATGCCCCAACTCTTTTAATGCTTTAGCGACGATTTCCAGTTCCATCAGTAATTCCTGTATTGGCAATATTTCCAAAATAATGGAAGTATTCGCACATTGCAACGTTACCAACGTAAGATTTTTTGACTGGTAACAACTTAAATGACTGTCAGACCACGAACTGCGCATAATAACGGGCTCCAGACCAAATTTTCATACGCAAAAAACGGGCGGCTCGCATTAGGTATAGCGCGGTTACAAAGTTAAAATTACGGCTAGCTTAACCTGAGTCAAGTTTAGTAATAATTTAATAATTCACTTGCTTGACCCTGTCCTACACTTAAACCAGACGAAGGCAATGCAGGGCAAGGAGAGGCACATGATCTTAGTACAAAGGCACTATGAGCTTAAGGACACAAAACACTGTCACGCCAATATTGAAGTGAACCCCACAGGGGTTTTGGATGTAGAAATTGTCGAGCTCAATAAACACCATCAAGCCGAGTTGTGTGATATTGAGTTTCAAAAACTCGCAGGTAAAACATGCTTGCGCTGTAAAAACGAGCAAGCTCAGTGGATGCTGGAGTTGGATGACAAAGATGCCAATGAGCTTAGCACTTTGATTGTTGAAGCCAATGAAGAGTACGAAACGCTAATGCGTGATTTGTAATACGTCCTATGGTTTACACTCCGCTGATAAGAAACACAAATCAACGGAGGCGATACTGTCTACCAGCTAGCAATGGGCAAAAGTGCCGACATATTCTCAACCATTCGTTAGCGCACGTTTACATGGCCGGGAAAAAAGTGATGTACCGGGCCATGTCCTTGACCTACTTCTAACTCATCCGAGTACGAAATCGCTTGTGATATGTACTGTTTGCCAAGATAAACGGCTTTGTGCAGTCTGTTCCCTTGCGCAAGATAAGAAGCAATTGCAGACGAGAGAGTACACCCTGTTCCATGCGTGTTCGGCGTATTGTAGCGTTTCGCTCTTAACAACTCGCTACTTTGCTGCTGAATGAGAAGATCGTTACTGTTTACGTCGTGCTCCAAATGCCCGCCTTTCAGCAATACGGCTTTTGCGCCCAACGCACGCAAATCCTCTATCATGCCCCCCATGTCATCTTCATTTTGAGGAACAGCTTTACCGACAAGTGCCGCGCCTTCAGGAAGGTTCGGCGTCAATAAATCAGCCATTGGGATTAGCTCTTTCTTTAGGGTACTTATCGCGTCTTGCGCAAGTAACAGATCACCACTGGACGCCACCATCACTGGATCTATTACTAAAAACTTAGGCGCATATTGCTGTATTTTACGGGCAACTAGGGTAATGATTGCCTCGTCAGCAAGCATGCCAATTTTAACCGCGACAACGTTAAGATCGCTGAATACCGCATCGAGTTGACTTTCAATGTGCGCAAGTGGAATCGGGTGAATGGCTGACACGCCTAACGTATTTTGTGAAGTAATGGCCGTAATGACAGAACACGCATAGCTGCCAGTTGCCGAGATAGCTTTAATATCAGCTTGAATGCCTGCACCGCCGCCGCTGTCTGAGCCAGCAATGGTTAATACGATGGGTGTGATGTCTTGTGAATGTGGCATGGTCGCTCCTACTACAAGACGTATAAGAACTGACTCAACCAAAAAGTGGAACGTCAATGCGATTCCATTTGAATTGAGCGCACTGAGCCTTAGAAAGGATGGATGCCAGTGCGAATAGTTCCCTACGTCAGTGCTAACTGAATCAGGTTCTACGGGTCTCGCGGTGCGATCTCAGCCTATTGGCTCCCCGACTATTTTCGATAGATGATAACAGTATTGTTCAGAGTATGGCACTAGAATTTGCGCCCTGTCAGGCATTCTGTGCTTATCGATTTTCTAACACTTTGCTAAGTTTTAGACGCCATATTTACATTGTAAACATGGCTAAAAACAACAAAAGGAGCGATTTCGCTCCTTTTGTCATGTTTGCGTTCTGTGCACACTCAAGCTTCGAGTACTTCTTCCCCGAGCACTTCGGCGAGTAATAACTGATCCGTTTCATCCAGCTTCATCCCTAAGACGGGTAAACCGTGCTGCGCACTCCAACAGCAGAGAAACACTGCAATAGCTAACGCGAATATGATCATCATAACCATAACCTAACCTCCTCCTGTGGTTAACAACACCAGTACCTGGCTAACCCAAGATGCAGCTTCATTTGAAGTCAAAGGCCGGTTTGCAATACTTTATTCTTTTACGTTTTGGATTCACTCTTAACGAAAAATCGATAAGTGCTGTGTCTCTATTGCGCTCAGTTTATTTGTATTAACTTGCTAAGTTTGTTCGGTCTCTACACCTTAAGATTATTGAGGTACTATTTGAATATAGTTATACCGTACGTAATAAACAACTACATTTAGTGGTAAATAGATACCAGCTCACAAAGTTTATGCCTTTAAATGCATAATTATACAGGCTAGGGGCTATAGAATGAAAAAAAGGGGCACAGAGGCCCCTGAATACAATATCCTCGCTGCTATTGGTTACGCACCAATCACACCACCATCTTCACGAGTAATCGCAACAATGGTAGAACGTGGCTTAGTATTGCCACCATCCGGGAAGTGCGATGGCGCACCACCTTCACCCGGATGCTGAACACCCACAAACATGGTTTTGTAGTCCGCAGAGAAAGTAAGGCCGGTGATCTCACACGCAATCGGACCGGTTAAGAATCGACGTACTTCACCTGTCATTGGGTCACCACACAACATTTGGTTATTGCCCTGACCTTCGAAGTCACCTTTGTTCGAGTACTTGCCATCGGTTTGAATCCACAAACGGCCAGCTTTATCAAAACCAATACCGTCTGGGCTGTTAAACATGTTCTCTGCGGTGATGTTTTCACTGCCCGCATAAGCCGTGCCTTTATGAACAACTGGGTTACCCGCAATCAGGTAAAGATCCCACTCAAAGCTGTTGTTGGTGTGGTCACCACCATGTGGTAGCCAGCGAACAATCTGACCGTAGTTGTTTTGTGCACGTGGGTTCGGGCCACCAACTGGTTGATTATCTTTCACACCACGATGCTTATTGTTGGTCAATGTACAGAATACATGTTTATTATCAGGGTGAACCGCAACCCACTCTGGGCGATCCATCGTGGTTGCACCCACTTGTGTCGCCGCTTGACGAGCAAAGATCATCACTTCAGCTTGATCGTTAAAGCCGTTTTCTTTGGTTAAGCCATTTTTACCGTAAGTCAGCTCGATCCACTCGCCTTTTCCTTTCAGATCTTTATCTTCCATGTCGAACTTAGCGACATATAAAGTGCCTTCTTCTAGCAGATCTCGGTTAGCCTTGTCGTTGCCAGCTTGGTATTTGTTCTTAGATACAAATTTGTATAAGTGCTCACCGCGCTCATCATCACCCAGGTAAACAACCACATGGCCGTCATCATTGACCACCACTGCCGCATTCTCGTGCTTAAAACGGCCTAACGCCGTGCGTTTTAGCGGTGTCGCATCTGGGTTATGTGGGTCAATTTCGACCACCCAACCAAAGCGGTGTGGCTCGTTTGGATGTTTCGCAATATCAAAGCGCTCATCGGTATCGTGCCATTGGTACTTGCTTGGAACCGCTTTTACGCCATAGCGTTGGTGTTCATCTGAAATGGTCACACCGTCTTCGCGGGTGCCGAAGTAACCGTGGAAGTTCTCTTCACACGTTAGGTAAGTCCCCCAAGGTGTTTGACCGTTTGCACAGTTGTTGAAGGTGCCCAACGGTTTCATGCCTGATGGGTCTAGCTCCGTCTTCATTAACGCGTGGCCTGCCGCTGGGCCTGTTAGCATCATCTCTGTACTTGCCGTGATGCGGCGGTTACGCTGACCATCTTTATCTAGCTTCCATTCACCGCCCGATTTGACGATTTCAAACACCGTCACACCGTGCGCAGCTTGCGCTTTGAGTACATCGTCTGCTGTCATCGCGTTGCCGCCATGATCAAACAGGTATTCGTAGTTAGTGTATTCGTTATTTACGGCGATCACTGCGCGATCTTCACTGATCGGGAACAGGCTCATCCCATCGGTATTGTCACCGAACTGACGTTGTTGAGCGTTGGAGTCTTGTTTGCCACTTTGATCAAAGTCTGGCGCTCCTGGGAAAATAGGATCGCCCCACGATAGCAACGGCTTGGCTTTATAACCTTTTGGTACCACGATCTCATCGGATGTTGAAACCGGAATGGACTCAAAGTTTAACAATGCGCTTTTTTTATCTGCTGCAAAGGCTTTCGCAATTGGATTTAAAGAAAGAAAAGCACCTGCACTTACCGCGGCAGTCCCGACTAAAAAAGAACGGCGAGATAATCTCGCTTCGATCATTTGGCTAAACTGTGAATCTTGTTGATCACGGTTCCACATTGCTGACTCCTTGCTGAGTAATATTTATAAATATAGCGAGCAGATAGTAGGTAACCAAGGTGACAGATTTATTAAACTATTGTTTAACAAAGATTAATTAAGGATTTCAGATTTCATGGCTTTACATGACAAACTCATGAAAGTGCGCAGCACTTCAATTTTGCTCAGCAATGTAAGTAACTTATGCAAAAAAATGTGATCTAAAACCTAGCCAGAACCAAAATTGCTGGCTACATTGAATCTTGTTCATGAGGAACTGTATTCGTATTGAGCTCAGTGACGAGCTAGTTTGTTCTTATGAGGGAATATCATGAAGAAAATGAGAAAAGCACAATTACATCGCGTTCGTATTCAGTACTGGAAAGATTCAAGTAAAAGCGCAAATAAATCATCGTAATGTGCAACCCAAAACTAAGCTGGCTTTAATGCCAGCTTTCGCATTTCTAGCACCGACAAAATTACCCGTAATTGCCGTCATGCGGCTCTATGACTGATCGGATACACCTGAGCCAGTTCACGCAGCAACCCCAATGTCTGCTTTGAGTAAAGATGTTTATCTTTGTAGCCTACCAGCTGAATCTGACGTACTTTTCCTGACAGCAGTAACTGCCGAACAATACGGTGCATCACCTGCAAGTCAACCGCGCTGCCCGTTTCTATTCGCGACAACGGGTAAAGGCAATCCAGATCGATATTCAGCGCAATGTCGTCACAATGCGACAGGTAACTTGCAACTTGCTGCTTAATCGAGAGTCTATGACCAAAACCACACTCTTCCAGCGTCAGCCAGTCACAACCTAAGTCTTCCGCATACTCTGCTGTTTTCTCGTCTAGCTGTGTGCCATCAATACCAAGGCAGAACAAACGACATTCACTGTAGCGTGACAGCGCAAAATGAAACGCCGATCCTTTGTCAGGCTCTAAACAGGCTTTTAATTCAAACTGTCTGCCGATGTGCACAATCCCCAACTCTTTTCTTGGCGAAGCCAGTAAGGGCAAACTATAAAGCAAGGTTTCTGTATTATTCGTCAATACCACAGGGAGGGACTTGGCCCCAAGGTAACTGCTCAACTGAAGTTGATATTGGCCTATTGGCTGCTCATTCAGGTTGTAGTGGCCGCCATTAAACCAGCAATACTTATCGTGTAGAGACAGCCACTCGTAAACCTCTTCTAAACTTTGATCGGCCATTTCAAAATCCACCCGCTTCATTGATTTAAGTGCTTCACTTACACTGATCAAAGTGAGTTGATGAGATGAAATCTTGCTGGTTTCATGTGCTTTATTGCGTCGAAATAGCCCAAACATCGCCGTTACCTTTCTGGGGGCAAAGCCCTTGCTGCCTGTAGAACGTGTAAAATGATTTTTTGTTGGTTAAGTTGAACTCGATGTACAGGCGCCATCACTGAGACTGCGCCAACTAACTTGGTGCCTTTCATCACCGGAGCGCTGATCCCCGAAACGCCGGGGTCAATTTCAGACGTGCTGACCGAATACCCCTGTTGACGGATCTGTTCCAGCTCCTGCTGCCATTTTTCGAGATTTTCCCCTTCCCCAAAATAGCGCAGGATTTTTTCACACCGCTGAGTCGGCATATACGCCAACATCACTTTGGATGAGGCGCCTCGCAGCAGGGGTTGACTCTGACCCTGGACGTAACTGCAACGAAGCGCCTGCATGCTCTCTTTCCTGCTCACACATAGCGCGCGGTAACCAACTGGCACCATATAAGCCGACATTTCTCCCGTCTGTTTTTGCAGTCGATTTAATACCAAATCGACTGCGTCCAGATCGTGCTGGCTGTTTTTGTAACTGCGCATCAACATCAAGGCTGCCGGACCTATGATCAAGGTTTTGTCACTTGGACTTTCCTCAATTAGATTCCACTCTTTCAGCAATTTCAGATGTCGATAAAGACTGCTGATGGGTGTACCGACTTGCTCGCTCAGCTGTTTGGCGCTCACCGGATCATCATTGACCGCCACTTGCATTAGAAGCTGCAATACCTTTTCGTTGACTTGTCCGTTGCTCTGTTTCATCAAGTTCTGCTCATGTTGTATCGTTAGAACAATTATTCGACAAATTTTATTCTCAATTAGTAAGAATATATAAACAATTTAGATAACTGATTCTCACATAATAAGAAAATAGACGAAGTAAAAGTCAGCCTAACAAAACCTTGGTGGAAGCGTCTGTTCGACTCAAGAGATCAGGAGGCAAGTTTGTGGTATTGCGGCAAACATGAAAAAGGAAAAAAAACTCAGATACTCAACAAGATGAACATGAAAAATTGTGGTAATTCGCGATCAATCCAACACCCTTTTTCCATGAATAAGACTATGCTTATTTTATCTATTTCAGATAGGGGTTGAATATGCAATACAAACACATCATGGTCGCTATTGAGATTTCAGAACAAAGCAAAGTCCTAATTGATCGAGCAATTTTTCTAGCGAACCAGCTTGGGTCAGAAATTTCTTTTATTCACATCGACGGAACTCATGGGGAGATTTATCCGGATCTGGTAGATATCAAGGCCAACCCCGACCTGAGGCCCATCAATGAACATACGATGGAACAACTGAGGGAATTTGACGCCAACACAGATTACCCAGTGAAGAAGATCATTGTTGGTACCGGAGAACTCAGTGAGAAGCTGCATGAAGTGATTGCAGGTAATGGCGTGGATCTTTTGATTTGTGGTCATCACCAGGATTTTTGGAGTCGCATCATTTCCTACTCTCAACACCTTATCAATAAATCACCTGTCGATATTTTGGTGGTTCCGATTGAGTCTTAGTCCTCATCGAGATTTAAATAACCATAGCGAAAAATAAAGCCCGGCGATAACCAACCGGGCTTTATGCGTTTAATTAAAGGCCACCGAAGCAGAGATATTTAATATTCATATATTCATCGATGCCTTGTTTCGCTCCTTCACGGCCAATGCCGGACTGCTTCACACCGCCAAATGGAGCCACTTCCGTCGAAATAATGCCTTCATTGATCCCGACCATGCCGTATTCCAACGCTTCTGCAACTTTCCACACTCGGCGGATGTTCTGACTATAGAAATACGACGCGAGACCATAAATGGTGTCGTTTGCCATCGCGATTAACGCTTCGTCGCTATCAAATGCGATAACAGGGGCAACAGGACCAAATATTTCCTGAGAAACAATCTCCATGTCATGGGTTACATTTTTCAGCACAATCGGTTCAACAAACAAACCGTCATGTTCCACTTGCGGCGTTGCAGGCTCTGCCCCTTGCTCTATCGCTACCTCTACCAACGCGAGGATATTACGTTTGGCGGTGTCGCTGATGACCGGACCAACATTGATGCCTTTCTCCAAGCCGTTCCCCAGCTTGAGCTTTTGTACTTCTTGCGCGAACTTTTCGATAAACTCATCATACACGTTGCTGTGCACGTAAAAACGGTTAGCACACACACAAGTCTGCCCTGCATTGCGGAATTTAGACGCAACAGCGCCTTTTACTGCGGCATCAATATCCGCATCGTCAAACACAATAAATGGCGCGTTACCGCCCAGCTCCATAGACGTGCGTTTGATGTCGTGCGCACTCTGCTCCATCAAAATGCGGCCTACGCGGGTAGAGCCCGTAAACGAGAGCTTGCGAATCATTGGATGCGAAGTGAAGATCGCCCCGACTTTAGCCGCATCATGGCCTAGCACGACTTGCAACACATCACGTGGAATACCGGCTTGGTATGCCAACTCCACCACGGCAAAGGCGCACAGAGGCGTTAACTCTGCGGGTTTAACAATAAAACTGCAGCCAGCTGCCAGCGCAGGCGCGGCTTTTCGCGTGATCATCGCAATTGGGAAGTTCCACGGCGTGATCGCGCAGGCGACGCCGACAGGCTGCTTGATGGTCACAATTCGCTTGTCATTAGATGGCGCAGGAATCGATTCACCATATGTGCGTTTGCCCTCTTCGGCAAACCATTCAACAAAGCTGGCGCCGTAAAGTACTTCGCCTTTGGCCTCTGCGAGCGGTTTACCTTGCTCAAGCGTCATCAATCTTGCCAAGTCGCTCTGATTTTCAATCAGTAGTTGATACCACTTTTGCAATAACTGCGAGCGTGATTTTGCGGGTAGCAACGCCCACTCTTTCTGCGCTGCATGAGCTCGCTCTATAGCAATGCTGATCTCTTCAGCCGATAAAACAGGGGCATAACCCAACAATTCACCCGTTGCCGGGTTTTCAACCGCGAGTCCAGTTTTTTGTTGCTCTGAAACCATAAACGTAAGTAGCTGAGTATTAGAAATATGCTGCATGGTGATATCTCATCGAATAGAAATGTCTTTTAATATTACACCCAACCTTACCAAAGTGGTGCATAAACCGTGTTCGCGTACGGTAAACTATGTTTACAACATTCTGGGGCGATACTCACGCCATTTACAGTGTCATTTTTCACCTTCAACGCCAGTTAAAAGCAGAACGTTATCCATGACGACGCAAAGAAAATACCGCAGCAACATTGCGTGATGCTATTTCCACATTGCGCTTTGCATCTTGTAGCGCAGTAGCCAGGTCTACCGCACCGGGAACCACACTAAAAACCGCATCGATACCATGTTGATGAACCACCTTGTGATCTGCGGAAACACAGCCCGCAATCGCAATAACCGGCACTTGATGCTGCTTCGCGACTCTAGCCACGCCAACGGGTGTTTTTCCATGTATGGTCTGGCTGTCGATTTTTCCTTCGCCGGTGATCACTAAGTCTGCATCTTTGACTGCATCGTGAAGATTAACGGCATCGATCACGATCTCAATCCCCGGCCTCAGCGTAACATCAAATAGCCCGAGGAATGCGGCGCCTAATCCACCAGCAGCACCCGCACCCGGTAAATCAACAACCTTGCGGCCAGTGGTTTTTTCAATCACATCGGCGTAGTACGCTAAATTGGCATCGAGGGTTTCAACCATGTCGAGTGTCGCGCCTTTCTGCGGACCAAACACCTGTGAGGCGCCTTTAGGCCCACACAGCGGATTATCGACATCGCACGCGATTTCTAGCGTCACATGGCGTAATCTCGGATCTAAATTACTGAGATCGATTGAGGCAAGTTCACTTAGCGCTCCACCGCCAAACGGCAGTTCAACGCCTTGCTTATCAAGGCACTTCGCGCCCAACGCCTGAACCATCCCTAGCCCGCCGTCGTTGGTCGCGCTTCCGCCAATGCCAATGATGATATGGGTTGAGCCCGCATCCAGCGCAGCCTTGATAAGCTGTCCGGTGCCGTACGTCGTGGTGATGAGTGGATTACGCTCACCTTCATCAACCAAATGAAGACCAGAAGCGGCCGCCATTTCGATCACGGCTGTCTCATCATCTCCCAGCAAACCATAAAACCCGTCTGTGGCACGGCCTAAAGGGTCCATAACAGAGGCAGACACAACCTTTCCGCCCGTCGCCTCTACTAACGCTTGGACGGTCCCTTCCCCACCATCTGCCATTGGCAGCTTCACATAACACGCATCCGGCATAACCTGCTTGAAGCCGCGCTCTATCGCAGAGGCCACTTCCATCGCCGTTAGGCTTTCTTTGTACGAATCAGGGGCAATAACAACCTTCATTAGAGTTCCTTTTCGTTTGTGGCTGGTGGCTGTTCAAACTCCGCTAGGCAAAGCTTTAATGCCTGATTCAACTGTTGTTTAGCTGGATCATCCATCCCCTTGATCAATTCGTGCTGTAAATCCACATGCACCTGCATCAACTCGTCGATCAAATCGATGCCTTTCGGTGTAAGCTGCACGCTAACACTGCGCCGATCTTCTTTGCTGTGCGCGCGTGCGATCAGCCCTTTCGATTCTAATTTGTCTAAACGATTCGTCATCGCGCCTGACGTTAATAACATCGATCCCATCAATTCTGAGGGCGTTAAGCAATAAGGTGATCCACTACGTCTTAACGTGGCTAACACATCAAACTCGCCCAGTTTTAGATCGTAACGTTTGTGCAATTTGGCCACTTCGGTTTCCATGTACTTTGCAATCCGCAAAATACGTCCCATGATGGCCATAGGCTCAGTATCTAGCTCAGGTTTCTCTTCCGCCCACTGCTGAGTTAAGCGCTCAATTGCGTCCATAAAAGCTCTCCGGGATAAACGGTCATTCTAAGTATCTTAACATAAAGATACTTTACAACTCATCTTATAGCGCGTACCTTTTGAGCTACTTATCTCAACGTAAAGATAAATGACATGAACATATTGCTTGCCATGATCCCGTCATTCTTTTGGGGGACAACGTACGCGGTGACTCAATTTACCCTGACAGATTGGCCGCCATTGCTGCTCGGAGCCTTAAGAGCATTACCAGCGGGACTATTGCTGCTAATGATCAAACCAACGCTGCCTAGCAAAGGAGAATGGAAAGTACTGTTGACTCTAGGCGCGATTAATATCGCCACCTTCTTTGCCCTCATTTTTGTTATGGCACTGACGTTGCCGTCGGCTATCTCTGGAGTAGGCATGGTGTCTGTTCCTGTGTTTGCGATGCTCTTTCACTGGATAAAAAACAAGCATCGGCCGAGCTTTATTCAAGGCATATGTGGAGGTGCATTGATACTGCTGGCGTGGATGTTATTTGATCCAAGCTCAATCAGCCTTAACCCAATCGGATTAATGGCAATGCTGGCTGCCATCTCATGCATTGTCGTTGGCAGCGCCATCACCAAATCACTTGGAACGCGGATGCATTGGTGGAAGATCCTGACATGGCAGCTGATTTTAGGCGGCGTGATTTTATCGGTTGTGGCTAGCTTTCACGCTTTCATTGAACCTGTAAAATACGCGGATGCGCTGCAACACTTCTCTATCCGCAATCTGCTCGGGTTAAGCTGGGTCGCGGTGCTAAATACCGCATTGGGTTATGGTTTGTATGTTTGGTTACTGCAACGTATGACGGTAGTGGATTTTACTTTTGGTGGTATTGCCAACCCCGTGGCAGGCATTGTTTCAGGACTGATCTTGCTGGGTGAAAACTTTACGCTGATGCAATACACACTCATGGCGGGGATGATTTTAATGTCGTTGCTACCGCAAGTGCTTGTCGCGATAAAACAAAACAGAGCCAAATCCACAATAATCAGCAATAACGCTTAACAGAAGTCGTATTTAAACTCTCCGACGCCAGGGTTAACTGCCTTGGCGTTTTTACATCTGACGACTATAACTTGGTAATCGCCCTACGGAAAATCGTTTTCAAAGGCTCCAGGTCTAAATAAACACCAGCGATATTTGCCTCAACCCACTGCTCTTTGGTCAATTCTGGCCAAGTAAGATCGTAGCCAAGCACGAACAGCATCTCCTCAAAGAAAAAACGCTGTACTCGCCCGTTCCCCTCTCTGAAGGGGTGGAGCAAATTGATTTCACAAAACAGTGACGCAACTTCTTCAATGAGCTTTTCCTGCTCGTCAATCTGACTTAGTGCCGGAATCAGTTTGAATAATTTCTCGCCTTCAATTTCGATACGGGGAACGGTACAAAAGCGCGTTTCACCCTTGGAAATATCGACTTCACGTAGTTGGCCCGCCCAGCGGAATAAGTCCTGAAAAAGGTAAAAATGGAGGAATTTTAGATGGGAAAAGGTAAATTCTTCGATGGATGTCAGTTTACTTTGATAAGTGCGATAGCGCTCTGCCGTAAACGCTATTTCAGCCTCGGCAAGTTCATCACCGTCTTTCAGATTCAGCAGATTAATCAGAACATCGCTATCTGGGTAACAGTATCTATCATGATAAGCGCCATATTTATCTCGCATACTTCCTTTTTAACTCAGCTATCGAGCGATGCTCATTCTCTTCCTTCAGCAACATGCCCTCATATTTTAGACTAACTTTGTAGTTTTCAGGTTTTGGCGAAAATATTTTTTTCTTTTGCGCTGTTGAATCAGAAGATGGATTGGACATAAATACCCCTGCTTTAAATAACGTGGTTAAGTTTAACCCACAATGACGCATGCTTCTACAACAGGCCTTACAGCGCTCTCTAGGTGCGCAGCAAGGCATTTTCGGCTAATTCCCACCAGCAATATCAATAAAGCTTCCAGTCACAAACGAAGCCTTCTCTGAAAGTAGCCAAGCTATAGATTCTGCCACTTCTTCCGCTGTCCCACCTCGCTTAAGCGGGATTTTCGGAGCCAACCTATCAACGCGCCTTGGCTCACCACCGTCGGCGTGCATTTCAGTATAGATGCATCCCGGTCTGACACCATTGACGCGAATCCCTCTTTCCGCCAATTCCAACGATAGCCCTTTAGTGAGCGAATCCATGGCGCCTTTTGAAGCCGCATAGTCGACATATTCAAACGGTGCACCCGTGCGTGATGCGGCCGAAGAAACATTCACAATCGCTCCTTTCGTCTCTTCACCCAATTGATTAATGTAAGTTTTACAGCAGACAAAGCAACTGATGACGTTGGTGTCGAGAACTTGTTTAAATCGCTCTACCGAGATGTCGCTGAGCGTAGACTGGCTGAACAAAATACCGACGTTGTTAACTAAGTGAGTCACCGTGCCATACCGCTGACGCGTTGCAATGAACATCGCTTGAACTTGATCTTCCATCGTCATATCGGCTTGGAAGGCGAAGGCATCCCCACCCGCTGTTCTAATGTCACTCACTACTTGCTCGGCGCATTCTTTATTGTTTAAGTAATTCACACAAACTGCGTAACCTTGGTGAGCGAGCAGTTTTGATGTCGCAGCGCCAATACCGCGGCTACCACCAGTGACAATCACCACTTTTTCCATTTGAACATCCTATGTCATTAGTGTTGGGTAAGTTAAAAATTGAACAGTTTTACAGTGTAAACTGTCTACTCCCAGTATGACCAAAATAGACAGATATTAAAATGGTTGCTTATTTAGATCACAAGAAATACTTACAACGGCTATATTTAGATATAAAAAAACCGAGCTAGGCTCGGTTTTTTGCAGTTTCCGTTGCGCATTATAGCTCAGCGTTATGGTAAACCTGCTGAACGTCATCACAATCATCAAGCATATCCAGGAATTTCTGGAATTTCTCAGCATCTTCACCCGCGACTGGCGTGTGAGTCTGAGGAACGAAGGTGATCTCTTCGACATCAATAGTCAAATCTGGGAAAGCACCGTTTAGCGCTGTCTTTGTTTTAAAGAATTCAGTGTGCGGTGCAAATACAGTGATCACGCCGTCTTCAAGCTCAACGTCAGTCACATCCACGTCTTCCATCATTAGCGTTTCTAGGATGACTTCGTCGTCATCGCCTTTGAACTGGAATACCGCTTGGTGATCGAACATGTGAGACACAGAACCTTCAACACCAATTTTCGCGCCTGATTTTACAAAACACTGGCGAACATCTTGGAAAGTACGGTTACCGTTATCTGTTAAGCAGTCAACGATAACACTTGTACCGCCAGGGCCAAAGCCTTCGTAACGCGCAGGAGCGTAATCTTCACCGCCGCCGCCGTTGGCTTTATCAATCGCTTTGTCGATAACGTGTGCTGGAACTTGGTCTTTTTTCGCTTTCGCGATCAGGTGCTTAAGAGACAAGTTCATGTCTGGGTCTGCACCGCCATTTTTCGCGCACATGTAAATTTCTTTACCGTATTTGGAATAAACTTTAATTTTTGCGCCCGCTGTTTTCGCCATTGAGGCTTTGCGCACTTCAAAACTTCTTCCCATCGGGATGTTCTCTCTAATTCAATTTAACGCGAAGGATTTTAGCAAAAAGCGTCATCTTTTCAATTTTTCACCCTTTGCAAAGAAATGGGTGCTCAAACTACGCCCATTACTCGCTTGTATTTAGCCACAGATTCTAAGAAGAACGACCTTTCGTTTTCATCTCTGATTTTCTCCGCTTCCTGAGTAATTTCATCAGGGCCCGCTTTCGCTTCACGAAGCTTCCACACCAAAAATGACGCTTGTTTATCTAGTTCAACCTTGTTCTTCTCTTCTGGAGGAAGGTTTGAAAGGTTAATCGACATAGGACAGCTCTGTCTCTGTAAAAATATGGAGTGGAAATATAACACACCAGAGCAGAAAGTTGAGAGGGAATCGGAGCTTGAGGATTGGATCAGATCAAAAAATACTGAAAAACAAAGGGTGGCTAACTTCCTTCACCACCCTTACGTATTTGCAATAGTGAGCACTGAACTAGTGAATAAGACCTAGTTCCTTGGCCTCTTCAATCGTTAAACCACTTTCGCGGATCTCTCTCATTGCTTCAATACGACGACGAGCTTCCGATGATTTAACGCTTCTGTCAGGCTTTTGTGACTCTACTTCTTCCGTGAAGTCCCACGTTTCTGCAATTTTAGTCATTTCATCATGGTCAATAGAATTAATGGACATTGTAACCTCCGAACAAACCATGCAAGGGACAGCTAATCTGTAGCAAAAGCACGATACCCTTGTTAAGAATTTTAGCTCTAGAATGTGATACTGCTAATAGATTAGAAACTCTTAACTATTTTCCTATAAATAGGTTTTGCTAAGGCAAAAATCTAACAGTACATTTAGAGAATTGTCCCTGCATTTTCGAACCCGATCCGTCTCGCATTTTTGCAGCATCAGCCGTAATTACACCTCCTTTACACTCTGCTAAAATTTCATACCAGACAGAATAGTTTTCGAGTCAGTTCACCATTTTTACTCACACTTCTTTTCACACGCGAAACAAGAGTTAATGATAATCATTATCTTTTAGTTTGTGAGTTAAGTGAGATTATGAGTCATCAAGATGTTGAACATGCCTTTCACCCCAATCCCATCATTCAAATCAGAGAGCTCTGCGTTGATTACATTACCGATAATGGTGATTTCAGAGCGGTAAACTCGGTGAGTTTTGACATAGGCAAAGGGGAGATATTTGGCCTAGCTGGTGAATCGGGATGCGGAAAAAGTACCATCGCATTTGCGATTAATCGTCTTCACAAGCCACCCGCTTTCATTTCTGGAGGGCAGATACTGTTCGAAGGGAACGATCTATTAAAATTGTCCGATCAGGAGATCAATAGCATTCGGTGGAGTGAGATTGCGATGGTATTTCAAAGTGCCATGAATTCGTTAAACCCTGTATTGACCGTCCTAGAGCAGTTTTCAGACGTGTTGAGACATCATCAAGGTTTGAGTGATGAAATTGCGAAACAGAAGGCCGAGAAACTCTTGGATCTGGTCAATATCCCTCGCGACCGCATCACAGAATATCCGCACCAGTTTAGTGGCGGTATGCGACAACGTTTGGTGATCGCGATAGCCCTATCTCTCAACCCGAAACTGATCATTATGGATGAACCCACCACCGCGTTGGATGTGGTAGTTCAGCGAGAAATTCTGCAGCAAATTTACCAACTGCGTGAAGAGTTTGGTTTTTCGATCTTATTTATCACCCACGACTTGGCGCTAATGAGCCAACTGTGTGACCGAATTGCCATAATGAGGCACGGTGAGATTGTCGAAGTCAACCAGTCTAAGAGCATTCGCAACACGCCCCAACATGCCTACACACAAAAGCTTTGGGCATCCTTCCCGAACATTCACGAAGGAAAACACCGCGCACAAGGAGCAGCATTATGAGTAATCCGATTATTTCACTCAACAATGTGGTCAAAGAGTTCACGATTGGCGGCGGATTTGCCGCAGAGGAGCGATTTAAGGCATTGCAAGGGGTCAGCTTTGATTTGTACAAAGGGCGTACCCTAGCTTTGGTAGGAGAATCAGGCTGTGGCAAAAGCACCTGCGCACGACTGATCACTAAGGTCTACCCTGCGACATCAGGGGAAATTTTGTTTAACGGCCACAACATCGACCACATCAAAAGCCGCTCCGATCTGCAAGATTACCGCAGTAAAGTGCAGATGGTGTTTCAAGATCCCTTTGGGTCTCTAAACCCAACCCATACTATCGCGCACCACCTGACTCGCCCTTTGAAAATTCATAAGCAAGTCTCCAGTAAGCAAGACATCCCATCCCGCCTAAGAGAGTTGATCGATTTGGTTGAGCTTGCGCCAGATACGTTAGGTAAATTCCCCCATGAGTTAAGTGGTGGGCAACGTCAAAGGGTAAACCTGGCTCGGGCGCTTGCTGTCGGGGCTGAAGTGATCCTCGCCGACGAACCGACCTCAATGCTGGATGTCTCTATCCGCTTGGGCGTACTGAACCTGATGCAGCGGATGAAAAAAGAGCTGGGGATTGGCTTTTTGTACATTACCCACGATCTTGCTACTGCGCATTACATCGCAGAAGAAACAGCCGTAATGTACAAAGGGCAGATCGTTGAGTGGGGTGACACCCACGCGATCTTAACGGATCCGCAACACCCCTACACGCGATTGCTCATCTCTGCGGTGCCCGATCCGGATCTGCCATTTGGCAAACTAGTGGAAAGTGAACCAAACTACTTACAGGACGCCGAACAAATTCGTGCTGACAGCGCCGTTGTCACCGAAGGTTATGAACAAGTGGGTCCGAACCATTTTGTAAAACAATGGATTAAGGCAGCATGATGCGACTAGATACGTGGGTAGCAGAGATAGAGATCTGTTACGAAAACCGAAAGCATGATCAAGCGAGTACGATGGAATTATTGATCCTCAATGCTCCTGAATCCGTTTGGGGACCAGAGATCACTGATCTACAAAGCAAAGCCATCGCCTGTTGGCTTGATGGTTGCCTACGTATCTACCTCTATTCACGCTACCAAGATCCTGAAAAAGCGTATCAATTTCTGCAACTGGCGTACAGCAAGCTGCAGCAAGTGGTGTGTGAGCCCAGAAGTGAACTGACACTCAAAGACTGGTGTATGAAACGCTTACAGCATTTAGCAGTGTTAAGCCTTGAGTTTTGTAATCAGCAAACTCACACCGCATGGCAAACCAAATCGCACCAGTTGATCGAAGCCCATGTGAACTTTATGGCCGCCCATTCGTGGAATGAACCCCAGAACAATGATCAAGGCCACAGATCGCTGCACTGAACGTATTTGTTACAAATCACGGAAGAATGATCATGGTACTTACGAACCACTCTTTAGGGCTAGAGTACTGAATTTTAGGCAAAAAAAAGCGAGTCCAAAGGAACTCGCAAAATATTCAGAATGAATGTAACAATATGAGCCAATCTATCTGGGATAACAAATCCCATATCTATAAGAAAGGACTAAGGTTGTCTATTCGTGGTGAATCATACACATGCACCTTGCCGTTAATGTCAGTTCACTGTCAGTTATATGTGTGCAGTTTGTCTGCAGGCTGATATCTATGATGCCGTCCACTTTACGTACGGATCAATAATAATAGCCAGCTTTTACGCTGGCTATTGAGTGTATTACACGGCAACTTCATCGAGAGCGCGGAAAACGCTTTCATCCAAATGCCCTTCCAGCACTTGTTTACACACTTTCCTGCGTACAGCAAGGCCCGCAATTAACCGCTCAATGGAGAGGTGCTTATTTTCACGCTGACTATTGTAAAGCTCCACCATCTTACTCAATGTCTCGTATGGGAGCACATTGTCCCCTACCCTCAAGTAATCAAGCTTGTCTATAAGCTCCAGACACTCGTCTTGGATTGAGCTATGGGAATGTCCGGTCATCGCAGCTAAAGCGGCTATAGAGCGTTCTAGGGCCTCTGGAGAGGTATATTTTGACAGAGTGATCGTAATTTCATCGGCATTGATCTCTACCAAGTGTTTTCTTTGTTTCACTCGTCGACCCAATTTGCCTTTTGGCGCTCGTTCTTTTCGTTGGATAGGCTCGAATTCGCCGTCGATAATTTGCGACATTTCTTCAAGCTGCTGCTTGGTGACCATTTCGTTACGCAATGGGTTTGGCAACGTCGGGGCCATGTTACGTTTACCAGCGTTGGTTGTGCGAGCGCGAGAATAACGCAGTACTTCTTCCGCATCACACTTAATGTCAAAGTGATAATCTTTGATCTTACCTTTCTCAAGCATGGTTGAGATCGTTAAGTGATAGCCCCATAAGTTGACGACAAAAAGATCCTCACTGCCCTTTCCGTCAGACAACCTTTTCAATTCACGGATCAAGTCCATCGAGAATCGGCGCCATTCTATATTTCGCGCCAGCTTTTGGTTTAGCTCACTCAGCAGCATGTCATCGGTATGGCGGCGAGACATACGGCTTCGGAAATAACTGTAGAGTTGGAAAACCAGCGTGTGCTGCTTCAGGATCTCCGGCGGAAACAGGAAGAAATAATCACGCGTTAACAGCTCTTCATAGAATGATGGCTCCCATACAAGGATGTATAGGTTCGGTTTAATGCGTATTTCGCCGTCTGCGCCCTCTGTAGGGGCTTCTTCTGATGCAGTGATGGTACGGGCCAAAAATCGGAAACGATCGCTCTTGAAGCCTTCTGGCATGTTTTCGCTTAACCATCGACCGGTAAGTTCATGCAGCTGGAAATCGGTAAACTCAATTCGATCAATGCTGTCACGAATAGAGTCACGCGCAGGACCACTATCCTTTTTTCCACGTAGTGACAAAATATCCGTAATATAAAGCGGGGTTTTATTGGGTACTTGTGTACCATCCAGCTGATATTGATGCTGGTGGTGTTCATGGTATTGAACCGTCAGCGTGAACAGCGCAAACAGCGTCATAAGATCATCGACCGTCATGATATTTTTTGAAGATCGAGTTTCAATGACCGCGCGTGTGCCTGAGATCGAAACCATGCTTTTCTGGTACTGCTTACGGGTACGTGGCGGAGCCAAAGCCTGGTCAATGATCCCAGCCCAATTCGTTGGAGAAACAACAAATTGATCCGCTTCGTCTTTCATCACTGGTGGTGTGTTCAACCCGTGCTCGTTCAATAGACGCTTATTGACTTGGGTTTGAGCTAAAGCCTTCGAACGTTTCTGCTTTTCGTTTTGCTTAACAGATTCGGTCACTAGGCTGGTGGCACCAAGTACTGAAATCAGCTGGCTTGGGTTTACAAAACGGTGCAGCATGGTTTTGCCAGCAAGGCCTTCTTCGAAGCGTACTGGCATTTGGTGAAACAAACCAATATTCACTGCTGCTCTCAGTCGTTGTTGGATAGCCGCGCGCGTCACTTGCCCATCTGTCGCTTCGATCAGTTCTGTCGTAGACACTAAACCATCTTTGCTGCTGAAGCCACGCAAAGAGATAAGGTTCAGAAGCTCTAAGATACTTTTCGTTACCCCTTTAAAATGTTGGTACTGCTCTATCCAATTAACTGCTGTTTCAGAAACCTCAAATAAATGTCCATCTTTGTGGCTTCTTGGGGCTTTGATCAGTACTTTTTCTTCCGAACTCATTCTTAGATCCGTATCACACTGGCCGTAATATCGCTATAGTTCCTGAAGAATAAAGAAAAAAAGATCATAAATAAAGAAAAAACTTGTTGTTTTAAATAACTGATCTTTCTGATTAATATGATCTTAAATGATTATATGATCTATTGATCAGGCTGTGATTTTGCTTTTAACCAACTGTTTAATAACCAGTTTTTTTTTAAGCGTCTGAAAGCATGATCATGTATTTCACGAAAGCATGATCAATAAGTCTTTGAAAGCATGATCAAAAAATGCCAGAACCATGATCATCAAGTGAACGAACACATGATCAAAACAACTACCGAAGCATGATCATCAAGTTCCAACACTTTATCCACAAGCGAATGAATATCTTACCTTTCATACTAGGCCATGGAGACACGATCGTACTTTAAAGCTCCGCAAGAATGATCAAGGAAGAGGATAAAAAAGCAAATTTGAGTCCAAATCTGACTGAAGTGCAAGTTCGATCTACACAAATGAAATGTTATCCACATTTCTAGATATGCATTACTTGGCTCGAAAGCATGATCAAGAAAAGTGGGCTTATACTAAGCTTTACAGCGTGGTTGTTCAATATGAATGATGTATTTAGCTAATTTCTCCCTCGAGCCCTAGTCCATCAGCATTCTTCCGTAATTTCGATGTGTTTTTTCATGCTTCCGAATAGTTGAGATGCTTGATCATTGTTCCGATCTTTTTGCCTATTCGATCATGGGTATGGAATGATTGTGATAGTGCCTATATTTCCTTGATCATTGTTCCTATATAGAGAAATACGCCCGAAAGCATGATCATGATGTTCCCCTTGATCATAGTTTCGGTAATGCTTGAGTCCAACTTTTTCAATTTGATTTTAATATTCGCAAACCTACTACGCTTGGTTCGCTCTGTGCTGTTGTTATGGTCAAAAATACATCGTCCGTAAAATAAACTGTCAAGCTAATCGTTCCGGAGGGTTTTATTTCTTCCTTCTCTTTACATTGTAAATAAGTGACGCTGTGACAATTTAAATCTGTGCTACTTTTACACGCTTAGCCGGCCTTAGCCGGCATAAAAAAGACAAAATTTTGCCGCTTTTTTACTCTCTGCAATAAATTTAGTAAAAGTTTTCTATTTAATGTGATTTTTATCCAGAAGTGAATGTTCACCTTTTTATTGTCTAAAGCTTTAAATGCTGTACAATCGTAAGTAAGTCATTAATAACGGAATTTGGCAATGAAAAGAGAACAAACCATCGAAAGTCTCATTCAATTAGCTGAGCAAACTGCACAGGTTCAGGCTGACCGCATTGAGATTGTGTTGGAAGAGCGAAACGATGATCACTTCCCGCCAATGTCAAAGGCATTGATGGAAACGCGTTCAGGTTTAACCCGACGTAAACTGGACGACGCTATTAGCAAATTAGAAGAATCTGGCCATCAGTTTACAAAAAACAATGCCAACCATTACTCGATCTCGCTTCAAGAAGCTCATATGTTGATGGATGCGGCTGGCATACCTAAATTCCATGAACGTAAGAAAAACGGTGACAATAAGCCTTGGATTATCAACGTGCAGAACCAGAAGGGTGGTACAGGTAAATCCATGACAGCGGTTCACCTCGCAGCGTGCTTGGCACTGAATCTTGATAAGCGTTACCGCATTTGTCTTATCGACTTGGACCCTCAGGGGTCACTTCGTTTGTTCTTAAACCCACAAATCAGCACTGCAGACCATGAAAACATTTACTCTGCGGTGGATGTTATGCTGGATAACGTGCCTGAGGGGACAGAGGTTGACACCGATTTCTTGCGCAGAAACGTGTTGCTTCCAACGCAATACCCAAACTTGAAGACAGTATCTGCATTCCCTGAAGATGCGATGTTTAACGCTGAAGCGTGGCAAAACTTGTCTCAAAATCAGTCGCTAGACATTGTGAAGCTGCTGAAAGAAAAGTTGATCGACAAAATTGCGGATGACTTCGATGTCGTCATGATTGATACCGGTCCACACGTTGACCCACTGGTTTGGAATGCGATGTATGCATCTAACGCGCTGCTAATTCCGTGTGCGGCTAAGCGTTTAGACTGGGCGTCAACCGTTAACTTCTTCCAGCATCTTCCGACCGTGTACGAAATGTTCCCAGATGACTGGCAAGGTTTGGAGTTTGTTCGTTTAATGCCGACCATGTTTGAAGATGACAATAAAAAGCAGGTCGCCGTTCTAACGGAAATGAACTACTTGTTGGGTGATCAAGTGATGATGGCGACTATTCCACGTAGTCGAGCATTCGAAACCTGTGCCGATACTTACAGCACGGTATTTGACTTAACAACAAGCGATTTTGAAGGTGGTAAGAAGACGCTCGCTACCGCTCAGGATGCGGTACAGAAAAGCGCACTAGAGCTTGAACGCGTACTTCATAGTCATTGGACTTCACTAAATCAGGGGTAAATAGATAATGGCAATTAAAACTTCAGATTTAAACGCAAGATTATTTGGTAAGGCGAACAAACGCCACGTAACTACACCGCAGCAAGCTCAGCAGGCGGCAAAAGAGCAAGCTCAAGTGATTGAACTGGCAGTGGCTGGTGAAGATACCGTTCAGTTTGAATTATTACGTATTCCGGCTCATGAAGTCAGCGATGCAACCGTCGTGTTTGCTGAAAATGCCCGTGAGCAGTCTTTTCTGAACGAGCACGCACTGTCTGATGTGTTGGTTACGTTAAGAGAGCGTGGTCAGCAATATCCAGCGGTGGGTCGTAAGCGTGAAGATGGCAAAATTGAAGTTCTAGACGGCAGCCGTCGCCGCATGTCTTGTATCTTAGCGGAAAAAGAATTCCTTGTTTACGTGGGCGAAAACATCAGCGGCGAACACGCTAAGTTCCTGTCAGATGTCGCTAACGCGCATAAGCCGCTTTCTCTGTTTGAGAAAGGGAAAGAAATGTTGGCCAAACTAGAAAGTGGCGAAGCGGAAGACCAAAAAGCGCTGGCTAAAATGTTCCAGTGCAGTGAAGCGTTAGTCAGTGGGGCATTGAAGGCGGCGGATTTACCGCTTGAGCTGCTACAAGCATACCCTAATGTGGCTGATTTGGGTCGTCCAACGATCGTAAAACTGCATAAGCAATACAATACGCTCGATGATAAAAAACGTTCTGAACTGCTAGGCAAGTGCCAGTCAGAAGATGGATTTGTTTGGCAGCGTAGTGCAGCGCAAGGTGTCGCTCGCATTACTAAAGATGTTACAGAGACCATTGAAGCCTGGATTGAAGAGTTGGCGCCAACGAAAGCGAAAGCAGTCGCGAAAACCGATTTAATCAAAGGGCGTGCTAGCTATGTTCGTAAGGGTAACAACCTGTCACTAAACCTTAAAAAGGTTGACGATTCGCTAATGCAAGAAATCCTCGATTTCGTTTCAGGTAAATTGAGCTAACGTCCCTTAAGTTCGTTTTAAAAGCCGCCGAGAGCGGCTTTTTTTGTGCCATAATATTGCTCTTCTAATGTTGTTCTTTATTTGAGTTTGTCATGGTTGCCACCCCAAAATTTGTACGTCAGCTTATTCATTCCGCTTCTGCCAGCCACCACCGTTATGGTGTGGTATTAAAGGGCGATCAGCCGTGGCAGCTGCAATGGCTTAAGCAAATCTCCCGCGAAGTATCGAGCAATCAAATCTTCCAGGTGGGTGGAGATGCCCATTCTTTTTCTCATCAGTGCGTTCGTTATTCAAAAGGGCAGCGTCTATTAGGACAAGAATGCCAGCTACTTATTTGTGACTTCACGGAAGGGTTTGACGCCAATAGTTTCAGTGCTGCACTTGGCTGCGTTGTCGGTGGAGGGCTGGTTGTTATTATACCCAAGCCGACACCATCAAATGCAGTGGATGATCAGTGGCTGGAGAATGCTTTAGGTAAGTTAATTTTTGTTGAGCAGAATCAGCCACTGCCTTGTATTCCTGCACAAGTTGATACCACCTTAGAGGCTTATTCCCAGCAAAACCTAGCGGTTGAGAAAATCAGAAAAGTGATAGAAGGACACAGAAAACGTCCGTTAGTGATCACGGCAGATAGAGGAAGAGGGAAGAGCAGTGCGCTGGGCATTGCGGCGGCAGAGCTTATGCTAGCTCGAAGCATTCATATTATGGCTACCGCGCCAACGCTTGCAACGATTCAACCTGTGTTTGAGCACGCACTACGTTTGTTGCCACAAGCGAAGCAAGAAAAGGGGAGGCTTACTTTTGATGACTCTGTATTAGAGTTTGTTGCGCCCGATGAACTGCTGCGCAATCAGCCTACGTGTGATTGTCTTTTTGTCGATGAAGCATCGGCGATTCCTATTCCCATGCTGAAAAAAATGGTCGAACACTACCATCGCGCTGTTTTTTCTACCACGGTCCATGGGTACGAAGGTTGTGGTCGCGGCTTCACACTCAAATTCCAGTCATGGCTAGCTAAGCATCGCCCTAATTATAATCATATCCATCTTGATCAACCGATACGCTGGAATAGCAACGACCCGCTCGAACAATGGCACTTTGATTCGTTTTTGTTAGATGCGGAATTACAGAAATTACCTAAGGGACAGCAAGACGGCGGGATACTTACTCATATCACCAAACAGCAATTACTCCAACAACCACAACTGCTTCGTGCTTGTTTTGCCTTATTGGTGAATGCACATTATCAAACATCACCCAATGACCTAATGTTATTACTCGCAGACGATGCGATTCAGCTCTATGCCTCTTTTTCTGGTGACGTGTGCATAGGCTGCGTATTGACGGTGCAAGAAGGTGAATTGGATGAGGCTCTAATTGAGCAGATACAGCAGGGGAAACGCCGCCCTAAAGGACACCTAGTCGCCACCACACTGGCGAATCAACTGGGAGTTACCCAAGCTGCTTGTTGCCGCAGTCTTCGAATCATGCGCATTGCTGTTCATCCTCAACTGCAAAGACAGGGAGTAGGGCAGCGATTGCTGTCACAGCTGAGAGAGATAACAGAAGCTGAGTTTTACTCCACCAGTTTTGGTGCTACAGCCGAACTGGTCTCGTTCTGGAAGAAATGTGGTTTCATGCCAGTTAAGTTAGGCAGCGCGAGAGAGCAAGCGAGTGGAACACATTCTTTGGTCATGGTTTCTGGCGACGGTACTTGGATGAAAGATGTCGAGTCCTACTTCCGTCAGTTTATCCAGTTTTCAATTTCTACCTTGTTTCAAGATCTCGAACTCGACCTAGTACGAGTGTTGTTACAAGATGAGAGTTCTTCACTTAACCCCACAGCCGTGCACTTAATCGAAAACTACGCTAAGGGCGGGTCAAGTTATGATAGCGTCGCGCCGGTATTTGCGGCTTGGTGGATGGCGTATCCAAAGCGACTGATGTCAGCCAGTGATTTTCTCATTCGTAAGTTCGTACAAAACTGTTCTTGGGAGCAATGTGTGAAAGAGTTTGCCTTGGTTGGTAAGAAACAAGCTGAGCTACAACTAAGGAGTGACATGGCAGACCTGCTATCTAACCTGAATTTACACTGTAAAAAGTAGCCTCACTCACCCGTTCTCAATCTCAATTTACACTGTAAAAATCAGAGCTTACTTTTTACAGTGTAAATCTGAACACAACACCCACTCAGCAGTCGAATCCACAATCCTCCTTTCCCGTTGAATAACACCATTCAGTGACTAGGCTCTAATTTGTAGTACTTTGGATTTAGATAACTTCTAAAATTGCATACACTCAAAACAGGATGTTTTATAGGCTCGTAGTATATGTGGGAAAAGTTGTTGGAACTATCCGAGGATAAGCTCTCTGTCTTAGCCAAACTGATGCCTGATGTCGAACTTGATAACAGCACCGATCAGCAAGGGCTTGAAAATGCGTTGGAGCAAATTCAAGCCCAAGATTATTTCGTCTTGGACGAGGAAGTCGACCGCTTTCTGAAACTTGCGAAAAAAAGCGAAACAGAAGCCTACGAAGGCGTAACTATCGCTGAGGTGAGAGATGTTCAGGTTCAGGTCGTGATTTCAGAAAATGATATGCTGGCCACCATGGTGCTGACTGGGGCTTATCAAGGTCAGCCTCTCACTGGGCCTAAGATTGTCAATGCTCTTGCAGAAGCACATGTCGTAAAAGGGATTAATAAACTAGCGCTCAAGAAAGTTTTAGTCATGAGCCACAAGCTCAAACCAGGCGAAACTTTTGAGCAACCTGTCGCGATCGGCAAGCCACCCGTCGATGGTCAAGATACAGAGTTACGTGCTCTGGTAGAAGACCCAACCAAGCTAGTTCTCGCGCCCAAAGAAAAGCAGGGCGAAGGAAAAGTCGACATGCTGAACCTAGGCGGGACCGTTTCCGTCGCCGAGGGTGACGCGTTAATGGAAAGAATCCCTGCGACAGAGGGCGAAGCGGGTGTATCGGTTCTTGGTCGTGTTATTCCTGCGAAAGTAGGTAAAGATATGCTGCTGAAAGAAGGCAAGGGATCGGTTATTTCCAATGAGAATCCAAACTTATTAATCGCGGCGATATCTGGTATGCCAGTGATTCATGATCGCAGTGTGGATGTCACAGAAGCGATTTGTCTGCCGACTGTTGGTGTTGGTACCGGGCATGTGAAATTTAAAGGGGACGTCGTCGTACTGGGTAATGTCGAATCTGACATGATTGTACGCGCTACAGGGAGTGTCACGGTTGGTGGGTTTATCGAATCCGCTGATGTGCAGGCTAAAGGCGATATTCATGTTGCTAAGGGAATTATTGGCCACAACGTTTCTGAAGGTGAAGAGAGAAGCTGTGTTGTGAAATCGGGCGGCTCGATTTATGCCAAATACGCGCAGTTCTCAGAGCTTCAAGCGGCGGAAGACATCCACCTAGATGTGCACTGTATGAATAGTGAAGTTCGTTGTGGTAAAGATTTGATTGTGTCTGATGCCAATGGAAAACAAGGCACGCTCAGCGGTGGACACGCAAAAGTGGGTGGAAAAGTGAAGTGTGTCGAATTGGGTGTAGAAGGTGATACGGCTACATACGTTGAAGCCTTTGCTCGTTTCCAGACTTATAAAGAACGCCAGGCCAAACTTAAAGAGCAATACACCCAATCTCAAGAAGCGACCATGGCGGTTATTCGCCAAGAGCTTGAGCTGAAAAAAATACCTAAATCAGAACGTACCCCAGAGCAAGAGCAAACGCTTGAAACGCAAAAGCTAGAAGCCAATACAAATTTAGAAGCGGCCAAACTTGCAAGGGACGTCAATGAAGCCGATCTTAACCACGCGCTTGAAGAGGCCAAAATTGAAGTGACAGGTAAAGTCTTCACCCACGTGACGGCACAGTTTGGCGATGAAAAGATCACAACCAAGCGAGTTCATGGTCCAAGTATTTTCTCGTTCAATCAGTATGAGATTAAATGTAGCTCGATGTTGGATGAAGAAGCCTTCGAGCAAGATGAGGTTTAGCTAGCTTGGGGAGCGTTACAGTGAAGCGTAACCTTTTATAGTAAACCGCACTAAAAAAGCCAGTTACCTTTCGGTACTGGCTTTTGTATTTCTAAGGGTTTTGATGCGTTCAGTAAAGCCGCTATTTAGACTCGATAATGCTCTATTTCATTTTTCAGCGTATCAGATAGCTGAGCAAGCTCATGTGTGGCGGTACTGCTTTGCTCAGCGCCCGTTGCGGTTTGTTGGGAAATTTCACTGATCGCAGAAATATTGGCATTGATTTCTTCGGTGACTAAGCTTTGCTCTTCGGCTGCCGTCGCAATTTGAACGTTCATTGCGGAAATTTGATCAACGCTCTCTTTGATCTTAATGAGTGATTCTCCCGCTTCTCTTGATTTCTCAACGGTGGCTAATGCGCTATTCGCACCGGCTTCTAGTCGTTGTGTTGAATCTCGGCTCCCTTGTTGTAAGCGCTGGATGGTTTGTAATATTTCCTGGGTTGATTCTTGCGTTTTACTGGCCAGTGAGCGCACTTCGTCGGCAACGACGGCGAAACCACGGCCTTGCTCACCGGCTCTGGCTGCCTCAATCGCGGCATTCAGAGCCAGCAGGTTGGTCTGCTCAGAAATGCCTTGAATCACATCGACCACGCTACCAATCTCTTCAGAGTGCTGTGCTAAGACATGCATGGACTCGACCGACTCCTGCAACTCTTGAGACAGACTCTCGATCATCTCAATACTTTGCTTCACAACGCTTTGCCCACTTTCTGCGGCTAGGTCTGCTTGCTCAGAAGCATCTGCAGCAGACGCTGCGCTCTGTGCGACTTCGTGAACGGTTGCGGTGAATTCATTGATTGCGGTCGCGACTTGTTCTGTCTGCGCTTGCTGGGAAACAATGTTTTGTTTGGTTTGCTCAGCAATGGCAGAGTTTGATTCCGCTGATTTCGCTAGCTGGTCGATTGAATCACGATTGGTTTGTACAACGTGTTGGAAGCTAGACACAATCTTGTTGACCGACTCCGCAATGTCATTGAACTCGTCGTTACCTTGTATAGCGATACGTTGAGTGAGGTCACCAGCGGCGATGTCTCTTGCTGATTGTTCCAATTGCTGAGCAGACTGGTTGACTCGACGAGCGATCAATAATGACATCGCAGTAATAAACAGCAAAGCAAGTACGGCAATCGCACTGACAACGACAATGAAACGCTGGGTGTTTTCTTGAGCGCGTTTAAAGCTCGCGGCACCTTGTTGCTCTTGCATTGATAAGAACAAGTCTGCGCTTTGATATGCCTCGATGTACAGAGGGTTTATTTTGGTCAGCAGAATGAAGTTTGCTTGATTGAAATCTTGTTGATGGAGCTGTTCTATCGCTGGATTAAACCCTTGTTCGGTGATGACATCCAGTGTTGATGCGAGATTTTTTACTACCTCGATATGCTCTTGGCGCAAATCTGATGTGAGCAACTCATCGTCTACAATACGGTGTAGATTTGTTATTGCTGACTCAATATCTGAGATGTGTCTATCGAGCGGGTGATCGTGCATTGAAGCAAACTTTGAAGACGGATCGTGTTGGAAGGCGAGCAGTAAAGAACTGCGTGCATTGCCGAGTTCATCGATCACTTTACTGGTCCTAAAACTTTGCTGCATTCCTTGGCGATACATAGTATCTAAGTATCCTTCGCTCTCTTGCATCCCAGTTACACCTTGGTAGCCAAGTATCGTAAATGCGGCGAAGATAAATAGTATATTGACTCTTAATTTAACACTTACTTTGGAAAAGTGTTGGAGCCAGCTTGCTTGGTTGGTTTGCACAGAGTGGCTGCGATGAGAGGCGGGCATATATATCGTTACCTTTTATTTAGTGTTTTCTTATTTATCTAAATTGGAACACTTTAGGTAGTAGATTAAGATGATGTGAGTCATAGATCTCAATTCGCTAAAAGCCTTGTTTGATTAGAGTGTTATTGCGGTCATGTTTTTCTATATATTTTGTATGTAAGTGCGACGCAAAGTGTGAAATTAACACTTAATCAGTAGGAAATATTGAGAGCTTAGTTTGCCAAGGGGAGTGTAGGCGATTCGTATGAAAGAGGCCGTGTAAGCCTCTTTTTGAGAGGAAATAGCGAGAGTATGAAGCTTATTTAAAGCAGACGTCGGCCCAGCGTGCTAAACCCGCGGTTACCGAACCAAAGTAGTTACCACTCACGACAGGTATGTGTGGCAATGTTTCTTGCACTGCACCGCGCAGAATGGGAGAGCGTGCAGAGCCACCCGTCATAAAGATAGCGTCTGGTGTCGCGCCACCTTGCATAACGGCTTCTTTGACCAATTCAGCCATCTTTTGTTTTGGCGACTCGATGGCGTTGATCATGTCTTCGAAACGAATATCTACTTCCAGCCGTTCTGACAGTAGCTCCATCATGACTCGATATTGGCTATGATCGGACAACGCAATTTTGGCTTCTTCAGCATGGCGAACAATGCGATAGCCTAATGTTTCATGGAATACTTCTAGCAACCGAGCCAGCTTCTCCGGTTCTTGCGCTTCTTTTTTTAGTTGCATCAAACTGGTTAAGTTAGAACGAGAATAGAAATCGGTTTGCGCGTCAACACTATTGATTGCAATCGGGTTCCAAAACTGGATATGTGGCATCGCGATGTTGGCAATGGTTTTACTGCCGAGGCCAAAAGGGGTCATCAGTTGTTTAAAAGCCAGTGCTATATCGAGATCATTTCCGCCCACACGTTGTCCACTATGTGCGAGCAAACTTTGCGTCCTATCCGGCTGGCCGCGCCAGTTTGGCCCCATTTCGATTAGCGAGCAGTCTGTGGTACCACCACCAATATCCACCACCAGCACAGTTTTGTTCTCCGTGAGTGTGGCTTCGTACTCCAAGCCAGCCGCAACAGGCTCAAACTGAAATTCTATGTTTTTAAAGCCCGCACGTTTGGCGGCTTTGAGTAGGATCGCTTCGGCTTGTTGGTTAGCAGCTTCGCTATCTCTGCCGTGAAAGTTCACAGGGCGACCAATCACGGTATCTTGGATAATTTCTTGTGCGTCAGATTCCGCATTGCGTTTAATGTTATCCATCATCGCGCAGACCAGATCTTCAAAGAAACTGATTTGTACGTCTCGCAGACCAGACGCACCCAGAAAAGACTTGGGTGATTTTACATAGTAAGTTTCACTGGGTTCCTCAAGATAGAGATCCAATGCCGCGTTGCCAAAGGCAAGATCAGACGCTTCTAGCTGAATGTCTTCTTCGCGGTTTAACGCGATCGCCCGGCGTAAAACTTGCTCACCCAATGCATCAAAGGGTTTGATGTCTCTGTGCTTGAAAAGATATTCCGCGACAGATTCACGCGTTGGGGCTGCCAATGTTGACGGGATATAGGTACTGTCACCTTCTAGTTTGAGGAGTGTTGGCTCTCCTTCCACCATTTTTGCTACAGAACAGTTGGCCGTACCATAGTCAAATCCAATAAACATATTCACTCCTACACATGAAAAAAGGTCGGCAATGCTACCTCAATGCGGATACGTTTTCTACATCGTTACTTGGCCGTTGTGTAACTTTGAATTTTTACGTGGATAAAAAGTGTGGATGTTTGACCGCGTTGTTTCGGTTGTTGTCCCCTTGTGGTTAGACATGGATCTCATGTAAATACGTTTTAAAGTGCTAGAATTGGTCACATAACCATCTATTTATGTTCCACTAAGAGCGACAAAAGGGGTTACTATGTTAGGTGAAGATCATTCTCTGTTAAGTGAATTTCCAGAATACAAAGATACGATCACAGCACTGTCTCAATCGGACGAAGCATTTCTTGCCGATATGAAGCAATACGATCTTTTAGACCAGGAGATCCGGAAACTCGAATTGCGAGACTCGCCAGTCAGTGATGAAGAAATGCTAAAAATGAAACAGGATCGGGCGGCAATGAAAGACGATCTTCACATCAAGATCACCCAAGCCGCGAATTAGATCAACAGCAGAGAAAGGCAGAAACAACGTGTTTCTGCTTTTTTGATCGAGGGTATTCAGCCAGGTTCAGGTTGCATAGCCTAGATGGCTTATATTTCACTCCACATTTAGATAAATCGTGATAATGTGATTCGTTAGTCAATAACGAACCATAAAGAACACTATCCGATGAATACCGCATTGCTGGGAATGTTTATTCCAACCTTTTTCTTTGTTTCCATTACGCCTGGTATGTGTATGACACTCGCACTGACGTTGGGCATGAGTGTCGGTTATAAACGTACATTGTGGATGATGGCGGGGGAGTTAGTAGGGGTAGGCTTAGTCGCCGTTGCCGCTGTACTTGGCATTGCCGCGGTGATGCTTAATTACCCTTGGCTATTTGTTGCGCTTAAGTTGATAGGGGGCAGTTACCTATTTTATCTTGGCGTGCAGATGTGGCGTTCACGCGGCAAGTTAGCGATCAACATGGAAGAGGCAACTCAAGCCCCACAAAGTGATTGGGACCTAGTGGTGCAAGGCTTTGTTACCGCGATTGCCAACCCGAAAGGTTGGGCATTTATGATCTCTTTGCTTCCCCCATTCATTGATCAGAGTGTCGCTTTGGCGCCTCAGCTTGTGATTCTTGTTAGCATCATTCTCTGTTTTGAATTTTTGTGTATGACGCTGTATGCGACAGGTGGGAAAGGGTTGAAACGCGTGTTAGGACACTCTCAAAATGTTCGCTTGATGAACCGAATCGCTGGTACCTTAATGATGGGAGTTGGTGTTTGGTTGCTCGTCAGTTAATTCTGGTATTTACAAAAAAGCCCGCGGAAATGCGGGCTTTTTTATTTTTCGGCTGAGCAATTTACACCGTAAATCGGTCGACAAGATCGTACAATTCAGTTGCTTTGTGGTTGAGCTCTTGGCTACCCGAGCGGTTTTCGTTAGCCAGCTTGGCTGATTGTGCGCTTTGATCTGATATCACCACTACACGCTGGGATATTTCTTGCCCGACGATACTCTGCTCTTCTGTCGCGGTGGCAATGAGTGCGTTCATATCCATGATAGTACCGATAGACTCTTGAATTTTCACCAGTGCCTGAGCGGCGGTGTTGGCTTCTTGAACCGTTGTTGCACTCAGATTTTGGCTCGAATCCATCGCTTTGACCGCAGCGTCTGATGCGGCTTTTAGCTGTTCAATCATAGCGTGGATTTCACCCGTACTGTCTTGGGTACGGCTCGCCAACTTACGCACTTCATCGGCGACAACGGCAAAGCCTCTGCCTTGTTCGCCTGCGCGGGCTGCTTCGATTGCAGCATTGAGAGCAAGCAGGTTGGTTTGCTCCGCAATATCTTGGATAACCCCCAAAGACACCGCGATGTTTTGTACATCACCTTCCAGACGAGAAATAACATCACTTGCTTGAGTCACTTCCTGCGCTAGCGCTTCCACAGATTGCGCCGCTGAGTTCACAACATTCTGCGCATCTTTTGCATTGTCATCGGCGGTTTTGGCCGATTGCGCTGCTTGGCTGGCGTTATTTGAAATCTCGGTCGCTGTGGTGGTGAGCTCTGTCATTGCGGTTGCAACTTGTTCGGTCTCTTCTCTCTGACCAGATGCAATTTCATCCACTTGTGCAGCTCGCGCTGACATGCTGTTTGTTTCCGCAACGACTTGATGACCGACGGTACTGACGCTGCTGATAATGGATTGCAGGCTAGCGACAAACGCGTTGAAGCTGCGGCTTAGCTCAGAGAATTCTGGTGCGTTAAAGTCATCCATTCTTGCGGTAAGATCCGCTTCACCGCTGGCGAATGAACGGATTGATGTATCCAGCAACTTAATTGGTTTCATGATGGTTCTGTTGACCATGACAGCAAAAGCAAAAACAGCGGCTGCAATCAACATATAAAACATCACAATGGCGGAAAGTGTCTTATGTAATGCGCTTGTGGTTGTGGCTTCCATTTGCTCAACAACAGCATCAATATCATCGGTATAGAAACCTGTGCCCAACATTACATCCCATTCAGGAATGAATATGGAGTAACTCAGCTTAGGCAGGGTTTCGGTTCCGCCCAGTTTCGGAAAATAGTAAGTTGTGAACTCGCCCGTTTTGGCATTTCGGATCAGATCTTGGATAAAGTAGTGGCCCTTTTTATCTTGTAAGTCCCAAAAATTTTTGCCTACCCCGTCTAGATTCGAGCCTGTGACTTTACGTACTCCTTTCGAGTCGTAGCCAAATATATAGCCTGATTGACCGTATTCAAGTGCTTGCAATGTTGGTAGTGCTTCTTCAAAGGAGGCGCCTCTTGCGAGGAAAGGAGAGATAGAAGATTCAGCCATCTGGATATAGTTTTTTAGCTCCGCTTTTTTCATATCCATCATATTGGAGCGGGTAGCTTCGATTTGTTGTTGATTGAGCTCGGTTGTTTTGATGTAGGTGTAGCTGAGGGTGCCGAGAGTGACGACTAGCAGCGGAATCAGTGCCAAGATGTACAGGCGACTTTTGATGGTTAGACTCATACAGAAATCCTTTTTTTATTATTTTCATAGTCCGTCACAGCGATCAGATATGAATTGTTTTTTGTCTATTTGGCAGAAGGTATCTAGACCTAAAGTTTAGATATTAGAGTAACGATTAAAATGTAGTATGACTGTGAGTGTTGTGAGGTTAATAAAAGTGGAGATCTTAGACTTTAGTCTAGTTTTTCTTAAAACACTGGCCGTTGTCGCATTTTCGTCTACCCGTCAGCCACTTTGAAATGGTGTAACGGTTGTTAGCGAATTTTATGTAACACCAATCTGCCAAGAGTTTTATGCCCGGCCAGCGCAGTGGCGCATATAGCCATCCTTTTCCAGCCAACTGCCACGCTTGATGAGTGACATCTAAACCAAGTAATAGCTTTTGGTCTTGGTCGAGTGCATGAAGAATGGTTGATGCTTTGTTAGCGTCGATGTGTGGGTAGAGGGAAAATTCGTCTGAGTATATATCCACCAGCTTGATCAGATTATCTTTATCGTGTTGTTTTAATGCCTGCATTTCTCGCGCGCAGATCGGGCAAGTGCCATCGTAGAAAATGGTTAAATTTGGCATAGATGCTCTCCATTTAGAGTCACGAATTGTGCGAGTGAATTTTATGTTTCTGTACCAGTTTAATTATGTGGTTCAACAGGCCGGAATGCTAGAATTGATCACGATGATTAACACTAGGGTGTCAGGTAGGCTTGTGCTAAACTCGCCGCCTTTCAGAATTCATTAGAGACTGTACCTATGAGCCTAAAGCAAGAACTTCAGCAACTTCATAATCGCCTAGATACCACGAAACGTAAGCTGGATGCAGCGAAAGGACGTGGTGATCAGGAACTGGTGACACGCTTTACCGACGAAGCCGACAAGCTAGAAAAGAAAATCAACTCGCTTCAAGGTAAGCAAAAGTACGACATGAACAAAGAGCGTAAAAGCCTTTTAGATATGCCGTTCTCACGTGAGATCACCAAAGCGGAGCAAGCCGACCTAGGTAAGCTAAAAAAATCGGTACGCGGTCTGGTGATTGTTCACCCAATGACGAAATTGGGCAAAGAACTTCGTTTAGATGTGATGACAGGTTTTGCACCAAAGCAGTTTTAATCGCTGTCGTCACAAGAGTTAAAAAGCGCCGATTGGCGCTTTTTCTATATCAGCCTCTCTAAGTTAGGAGAGTTAGCGGATATCTAACTTATCCAACAGTGAAGGGTAGCCCCAGCCATTTTCTCCTGCCCACGCAGGCTCGCCAGTCAAATACTCATACAAGGTGGGCGCTAACGAGCCATTTGCTTCAATACTCAGTGCGTTTGGGCTATCGCCGATAGGTTTACCCCAGAATCCGATAAAAGCATCTTTTTCCAGGTAGCTTTCTCCTGCATGGCGCCCTGGCACTTTGGTATTGTAGCCAACCCCGTC
Source organism: Vibrio nereis NBRC 15637 (assembly GCF_001591105.1). Lineage (GTDB taxonomy): Bacteria > Pseudomonadota > Gammaproteobacteria > Enterobacterales > Vibrionaceae > Vibrio > Vibrio nereis. The sequence goes on from NZ_BCUD01000002.1 coordinate 188,079, forward strand.
TTTAGGGAAGAGATTAATGCTTCCCGCGCGATCTTCAGCGTACAGTTTGGCCAGCTCCACCACAGCATCCGGTCTTGGGGTAAAGCGTGACAGCTCTCGCCACTGGGCACTGGTACACCAAGTGGTTGGCTGAGACTGCTTTGCTTGATGAATACACTGATTGACCAGTTGCCCAAACTTTTCGAATTCCTGCTCAGTTGGAGCCGGAAGATACTGGTTAAGTGTTTGCATTCCTAACAATAATACATTGTCATTCAGGGAGTGATAAAAATAGCGATCGTCATTTTTGATGATGACTTCGTCGTAGCGCTTGCCTGCACGATTAGCGATTAAACGCACCTCGCAGTTGGATTCATCACACGTACGGTTGCGAACCGCCATGTAGTCTAAGCTATCGTCCAAGTAATGCAGTGTTTTATCAATGATATCGACGGTGCTGCCTGTCTTCGCGTGAGTCGGTGTCCAACGTGTTAATTCTTCATAGGTAGGTTGAGTATCCCAACCTTGGGCGGAGTTAAACATGTCGAGCATAAAGTTACCACCCGCAGTAGAGGCTACCACCACATCAATGCCTTTATTACTTGGGTAGTTAAGTGCGTTTGTGATCTTAGGGCCTTCACCTTCATCAGACGAAATTTTCTTCACGATCAGCGGGTAGCCCAGTTGTTTCTCAAGTGGCGAAAAAACCGCTTTTTCAGGGTTGAGAGTATGGTAAACCGGAGATAAGCCATGATCCCCCGCCATTCCAAACAGCGTATTGCTATACACACCAGCACGTTGATAGCTTTTTTCGATCTGACCAATCCAGTAATCCAGTCGGTTTAATTCACCGGTCGGCATAATGATCTCATCGCTGAACGGGCCAACAAAGTGCGCAAAGTGATCCGGCCAAGGGTTATAGATCAAGGTGTAATCGGGCATTCCTTTACCATCGAGTTCTGAAAAGGTACGCAGATCTTGCTCAATTTTCCATTTGCGCGTAACCCGAGTGTAAATGTCCCACACCGGGATCGATTGGTAACTCTCAATATTATCGATCAGTGATTGGCGCTGTTTGGTGAGTGCTTGCTCGACGTCTGCGCGCTCATTCAATTCTCGTAAACAGCGTTTTTCACCAAAATCACGCAAGGCTTCTCCTGCGCCTAAGTTAACCAGTGCGTCGTAACTGGTTTGCGCGTTCCAATCGTATTGCGCATTGCAGTTGAGCGTCTTCAAGTGAGTCAAACGGTCAAACATGGTTTGCACTTGGTTGGCTTGCATCAGTCGATCGAGTTGCAGAGCGTCGTTGCCAAAGAAGTAATAAGCTCGGTCTTCATGGCGATCGACAAAATGAAAATTGGGAATGCCCGTGCCAAATTCGCCAGACACTTTTGCGCCTGTTTTAATGATCGGCAAGTTTCGCACGCTGATGGTTGGAGTCGACGACACCCCAACACGCGCGATCGAGTTTAGGTTTTCACTGTACAGACGTTTAAAAAACGGCAGGTAGTGAGGATCTTTATACACTTGCTCGGACAGTACCTGTAAAAAGCGCGTATCTTGAACATGTTCTGGCTGTGAGTGCTCAAAGGTAGGTTCAGCCGAGAGTTGGCGAGTGTGCTCTTGGTAAGCTTTCTTCACAAACGGCTTATCTGGATCCACTAAGCCTTCCATCAAACCTTGTTGTAACCCATCAACGGTAATTTGTACGGCAAAACGTCGCTCTTGCTGTGAGCGCAGAAACTCGATGACCCGTTGAGGGGAAGAGTCGAAGGTACTTTGCAGCCAGGTGTTCAGTTTTTCTTGTCTTTCATCGGTGTACACAAATTGGCGATACGCTTTTAGAACATTCAAACGCACAAAATCGATTAAGCTGATGGTAATGGCTTGAGCTTTGTTATTGGTTTTGTTGGCGAATTCAGGCTGATGATCTTGGATAATGGCCGTTACCGCACTTTTCATATCGCCGTCATCCATGCTGGTAACTGTTTGTTCCAAGATCCCGACGACGATCGGTTGAATCTTTCTTACCAGCGCCAGATCATTGTCGCTTTTAGTTAGGTATGTGTAATGTTCAGGCAGACGATCCATATCCTGCCATTCACCCACTTGAAAAAGTGCGTCGTAAACCGTCACCATCGACGCCATAAATTCGCTATCGACTTTTAGCCCTTCTTGGTGAGCCTGATCTTTACTGTGCTGACTTACCTTGTGTGGTTGTGTGTCTTCCAGTGAAAAAAGCGTGTGCTCGAATCCTTTCAGCGCTTGAGCGTCATAAACCGTTTTTAAATAGGTTTTGAACTGATCATCATCGTTGATGCCTGTGTATCTGTCATAAAACTGGTACAGGAAGTAACCCAGTGGAATGGCGTAAGTGGGATCGGCCAACTGTCCCATGACTTTGGCTTTGGTTTTGGCGTCTAATGGTAAAGTTAGAAGATACGCCTCTAGGGTCATTCCACCGATGGTGAACAGCGTCATATCGCGCGCAAAGCGAGTGGAATAGGTAAGTGATGAGGTGATTTGGTTTTTCAGAATTTCTGAGGAGTTAAAAATACCGCCAATGACGGGAGTATCCCCCACCTCTGCATAACTTAAGCTCACAGGGGAGAGAGGGGTGATCAGCGCTATCGCAAGCGTACTTTTCTTAAACCAAGCCATTGACTAAAATCCTTTATACTCAAGATATTGTTCATTGTCGCATCAATTACTATGAGTGCAATGATGAATATGTAGCGGTTTTTTACCTGAGACGGATTCTGAGTGCGGTCGAATTCTAGAGACAAAAAAGCGCAGCGAGAAATCGCTGCGCTTATTAGTGATTAAGGTTAGTAACCCATTAGTTGCAATAGGTTTTCGGCGGTTTTCACCGCTTCTTTTCGGTTGGCAATATTCAGCTTTTGGTAAAGGTTACGAATGTGCGTTTTGATCGTGGTACCCGCCACATCCAGTTCCTGAGCGATTTGTTCATTGCTAAAGCCGGAGTAGATCAAGCCTAAAACTTGCCATTCACGTTGAGTGAGTGGGCTGGTGCGAACGAGCTCTGGAATGTTGGGGTGATTGACCAATTTCTCGACAAAATCTTCATCGAAGTGGACCGAACGACTGCGCTGAGTGGTTGAAATCTCTTTCAGTAATTGTTGGGCGCGGTGGCGCTCTAAATCACCCAACTCGTTTTTGTGATTGAGTTTTTCCAGCACAGGCCCAATCTTGGCACCGTCAACCAAAAAGTTACCCAGCATGCCAGTTTGGTTGGTCAGCTCAAGTGCTTGTCTAAGGCACTGACGTGCTTTTTCGTCGTCCTGCATGGAGACAGCGAGCGCGGTTTCGACAATCAGGTTGCGGTTCAGATCGGTCAGCAAATGGTTTTCATTGGCTTGCTGTTGCATGAAGCTCAGCGTATTGATTGCGTCTTCATACAAACCAAGGTTGATTTGAGCTCTAGCGATGTTGCGCCACTGCAATTGCGTAAAATGGTTACACGCTTGTTTCGGCCTGACCGTTGTTTCTAGCCATTGCTGAATTGACTCAAGATCCCCGCGCGCTTGCCAGAATAGAATCAATGACAACGACGCATTGGCCGTCCAGTCTACATGGTAGACAGACTGCTTCTGCAAGTGGACGATTTGTTCGATGAACTTACCCGCTTTGTCTAGCTCGCCGCGGCCTACCGCAATACGCGCCAGCATTGAGTAGCTATGTAAGTGCTTACTTGGGCTGTGGCGACCTAATACATCCAGTCCTTTGTATGCGCATTCTTCTGCTTCGTCTAATCTGTTCCAACACCACAATATTTGAGCCCGCACACGGAGCAAAAACTCATGCAAGGGAACTTGCTGTAGCTGTTGCTCTTCAATCAGTTTAAAGGCGTTGTCCTGAACTTCATAAGCGGCCTGAACATAGCCCTGTGCGATCAGTATTTCACTTTGTTGCAGCATGGCCCAAAGCGCTTGGTGGTAGACCTGATACTGACGAGCCAGTTTTTCGGTCTGCTGCATCATAGGTAAGGCGCGGCTTAAATGGCCGAGTACGTGGTTCACTTCGCCCACCACCGACGTTGCCACTATACGGCTGCGGTAGACGGTACTGTCCAGTTGACTCAGTGACAATTCGGCCAACTCGAGCGCTTTTTCCGGCTCATTTTGGTTGATCGCGACCTGCGCACGCAGTGCATTGAACTCGCCTTGCTCTTTGGTGCTTAATACCACGTTAAAGGCGCTCATTTGCTCGTCCGCTTTGGAAAGTAGATCACCCACATCGTTGTAACGGTGCTGGCTTTGTGCCAACCAAGCCTGAAGCATACACAGCTTAGGTTCACTGTAGAGCTGTTCCGGAGTTAAAGTTTCGATCGCTTTTTCCAGCGTTTGTAGCTCTCCAGAGTTGAACATTTTCCAGCCATATTGGCCGATAATGTCGGCTGTTAGCTGGCTGTTCTTCGCTTTTTGTGCATGACGAAGGGCCTGATGCGGCGAAGAGAGTTTCAACCAAGCTTGTGCGGCTTTCTGATGCAGAGTGGTTTCTTGCTGGGGGATGCGTGCAAAACGCTCGTGGGTGAGAAACTCTGCAAACAGATTGTGGAAGCGATACCAGTTTTGCTCCCCTTCCAATGGGTGGATAAACAGACCAAAACGGTTGAGAGACTCGATCATACTTAGCGCGTCATCGCGTTCGGTTAATGCAGAAACGAGTGCATCGTTAAAGTGATCCAGCACCGAACATTGCAATAAGAATCGGCGTGTTTCGGAATCCAGCAGATCAAAAACTTCCTCAACCAGGTAGTCCCACAAATGCGCATGATTAAAGTGAGAGAAAGACTCAGCAGATTGAGCGAGCGTCTTGTGCTGATGCTGTGCTTGCAAGGCAATAAGTTGCAGCGCTGAAGGCCAGCCTTCTACGTAGTTTCTTAAGTCCGTGGCTGTTGTATCGTCGATGCCATCGGCGACGCGTTGGTTAAAGAAACGCGTGGTTTCTTCGGTATCAAACGCCAGCATATCATTGCCGATTTCTATCATCAGATCGCGTACGCGCAAGTTTGCTGTGCCAAGTGGTGGCGCGGCGCGGCTGGTAACGACAAGCGTCAGGTTGTCAGGCATGTGCTTGAGGAAAAAGCGCATGGCTTCATGGATTTCTTCATCACTGATGAGGTGATAATCGTCTAACACCAAATAACACTCTTGATGAAAAGCAGACATCTCGGAGAAAACTTCGCCAAAAAGGGTGTGAAGAGATGAGAATTGGCGCTTTTCGGCTAGCTTCTGTGCATTTGGACAAGCATTGTTGGTGGCTTTGTTCAATGCCTGAAGCAGGTAGTTCATAAAACGGAAGGAGTCATTATCACTTTCATCGATGCTGTACCAACCAACATTGACTTTATCTGCCAGCCATTGAGAAGCCATGGTGGTTTTGCCGTAGCCTGCTGGGGAGCGAAATAGAACCAGTTTATAGCACGGAGCTTGTTGTAATAAATCAAGAACTCTCGGACGAACAATCGCGTTGTGTAAACGTCCCGGACGGGTTAGTTTCGAAGGAATCCACATCTTCTTATCCCTGTTCTGAACCGCTCTTTATATTGGTTAAAGTAGAGCGTTGTTGTTGGAATTTTGGTCAATAAGAACCAGTTGTCGAGGATGTTACTTGAGAACCGTCACTACAGTTATTGATCAACGGCGAGTTTCTTGTGTAATTCACACTTTGCTTTCATCTACGCCTCTTTTTTGTGATTTTTATCACCTTTTGATCTTTTTGGAAGTGCGACTTAAGACCTCTCTTGCACCAATAATGATGAAAAATGGGAAATGGGAGAAATCTTAGTGTGATCGAGTATACATATTCATCGATTGGTTGTTTTTAAGTACATCTAAGTTTCATACACCAGAAGTAGGGTGATTTCGTTTGCGGTGTGATCTTAGTCACCAGCGCTTAGTGCCAATGGCAAGTTTAATGAGAGTTAGATCACTGAGCGTCTGGTTGTACGCCTTCTACGCCCTGACTTCTCCTCCTAATATGCCCGCAGGGTAGGAGGATGTTTTGGTTGTCGTGCCAATGCACGATATGTCTCAGATGGATTAAAACCAATAAGTGAGATTTCTCTAATGAAACCTACGCAACAGAAAAATTTTGATAAAGCTTCGTTCCAAGAAAGCGTGAAAAAACACCTCACTGCGACCTACGCAAAAACAGAAGAAAATGCTGATAGCCGAGCTTGGTATCTGGCAATGGGTCGTGCGCTAGCGGAGCTAACAACGTTCGATATGATCGAAACAGAGCAAGATAGCAAAATCCATGACGCAAAAAGCGTGAACTACTTGTCTTTAGAGTTTCTTATCGGCCGTTTAACAGGTAACAACTTGATCAGCATGGGCCTGTACGAGCAAATTACTGAAGCGATGGAAGAACTAGGCCAAAACCTGACGGATCTGCTTGAAGAAGAGCGTGACCCATCACTTGGTAACGGCGGTCTAGGCCGTTTAGCAGCTTGCTTTATGGACTCTTTGGCTGCGCAAGAATTCCCAACGGTAGGCTATGGTCTGCACTATGAATACGGCCTATTTAAGCAGTCTTTCAAAGAAGGTCACCAGCAAGAAGCACCGGATGCATGGCGTTGTGTGGAAGGCTACCCGTGGGAAATTGCTCGTCCAGAACTTGCGCAAGAGATCGGCTTCTACGGTCACGTTGAAGTATACCAAGAGAACGGTAAAGAGAAGCGTCGTTGGGTTCCGGGCATGACAGTAAAAGCGATGCCGTGGGATCTGCCAATTGTCGGCTACGAGTCAGACACGGTTTACCCACTGCGTTTGTGGGAATGTCAGGCGATTGCCCCATTCTCGCTAGAAAGCTTTAACAACGGTAATTACTTTGAAGCGCAGCACTCGCTGATCGACGCGGGCAACATCACCAAAGTACTTTACCCGAACGATAACCACGAAAAAGGTAAGACTCTGCGTCTAATGCAGCAGTACTTCCACAGCGCGGCATCGGTACGTGACATTCTGCGTCGTCACGAACAAGCGGGTCACACGTTGGCATCGCTACCTAAGTACGAAACTATTCAGTTAAACGATACGCACCCAACCATCGCGATTCCTGAACTTATGCGCATTCTGATCGATGAGAAAGGCCTAGGTTGGGATGAAGCGTGGGACATCTGCTCAAAAACATTCGCTTACACCAACCACACCCTACTGCCAGAAGCACTAGAAACGTGGAGCGAGTCATTGATTCAACGCCTACTGCCGCGTCATATGGAAATTATCTACCATATCAACTACTTGTTCCTACAAGAAGTTCGCAAAAAGTGGCCAGGTGATGTGGCTAAGCAGCAGAAATTGTCAATCATCGAAGAAGGTTTCCACCGCATGGTGCGCATGGCTAACCTATGTGTTATCGGCTCTTACGCGGTCAACGGCGTAGCAGCACTTCACTCTGAGTTAGTGAAACGCGACCTATTCCCAGAGTTCCACGAGCTGTACCCGACGCGTCTGCATAATGTAACGAATGGCATTACGCCACGTCGTTGGTTGAAGTTCTGTAACCCGGGTTTGTCTAAATTGATCACCTCGAAAGTAGGGACTGAATGGCCTGCGAAACTGGAACAGCTAGAGCAAATCGCGAAATACGCGGATGACGCGAAGTTCCAGAAAGAGTTCATGGCGGTGAAGAAGCAAAACAAACAGCGCTTGGCTGATTGGGTACAAGAAAACATGGGTATCGAGCTCGATACCAATGCGATCTTCGATGTACAGATCAAACGTCTGCACGAGTACAAACGCCAGCATCTGAACATGCTGCACATTTTGTCTTTGTACCACCGTCTGCTGAACGATCCTGATTTTGATATGGCGCCTCGCGTGGTGTTCTTCGCGGCGAAAGCGGCACCAGGTTACCACCTAGCGAAAGAGATCATCTACGCAATCAACAAGATCGCAGACAAGGTGAACAACGATCCTCGCATTGGCAACAAGCTGAAAGTGGTCTTCATCCCAGATTACCGCGTAAGCATGGCTGAGATCATCATCCCAGCGGCGGACGTATCAGAGCAAATCTCTACCGCAGGTAAAGAAGCGTCAGGTACTGGTAACATGAAGATGGCGCTAAACGGCGCGCTAACCATCGGTACGATGGACGGTGCAAACGTTGAGATCCGCGAAGAAGTGGGTGATGAGAACATCTACATCTTTGGTTTGGAAGTGGATGGTGTAGAAGCGACGCTTGCTCAAGGCTACAACCCATTTGATTACTACCATGCCGATCCACTTCTGAAAGCGTCTCTAGACCTACTACTGGGTGACGAGTTTACACCGGGCGAACCAGGTAAGCTTCGTGCAACTTACGACAGCTTGCTCGACGGTGGTGACCCATACCTATGTCTTGCTGACTTTGCGTCTTACGTGAAAGCGCACGAAGACATGGACCAGCAGTACCGAGATCAAGCGGGTTGGGCACAAAAAGCGATTCTGAATACCGCGCTGGTGGGTAAATTCAGCTCAGACCGTTCCATTCGCGACTACGTGAACAATATTTGGAAATTAGAAGCAGTTAAGCGCTAATTTCAGCCAATAAAAGCCAAGGCGTCATGCCTTGGCTCTAATAATTTACACCCTACATTTTGAAGGACAGTTATCCTTCGGAGAGAGCGATGAAAGAACAAAACGCATTAAAACAAGTCGCTGAAATGGCAAGAATTGCCGACAGCTACGTTAGCGCTTGGGGAGATGAAGCTAAAGTTGAAGACGAAACCATTCGTCGCTTGCTAGCGTCACTAGGCTACGATACAAAAAATGATGAAACTCTTCTGCAATCGGCGGAGAAAAAACACAAGAAAGAGGTGCTAGAGCCTGTACTTGTGATCCGCGATGGTGAGCCCGTTGAAATTGCGCTAAACCTTGGTGCAAGCGCTCGTGAAAGCGAATTCAACTGGCGACTGGATACCGAGCAAGGAGAGGTACTTGAAGGCTATCTTCAATCTCAAATTGTACGCGATGAGCGTAAAGAGGGTGGCCCTCTAGTGTTTGCGCTACCGGGTGATTTAGCTTGGGGTTACCACAAGCTAACAGTAACCCGTAAGCGTCGTAAATCGCCTTATGAAATGACACTGATAGTGACGCCTAAAGCGTGTTACAAACAAGGTCAAATTGAACAAGGTAAAAAAATGTGGGGCCCGAGCGTGCAACTTTACACGCTACGTACTCAGCATAACTGGGGCATGGGGGACTTCGGTGATTTAAAACAGCTGGTGGCTGATATTGCTTCTCGTGGTGGTGACTTTGTCGGTCTCAACCCAATTCATTCATTGTTCCCTGCCAACCCTGAAGGTGCGAGCCCATACAGCCCATCTTCACGCCGTTGGCTCAACATCCTCTACATCGATGTCAGCTCTGTTCCTGAGTTTGCGTTGAGTGTGGAAGCGCAGCAAAAAGTTGGTAGTGCGGAGTTCCAGCAGCGTTTGCAAAAAGCCCGTGAATCGCACTGGGTAAACTACACGGAAGTCGCTGATCTCAAGCTTAGCGTACTGCCAATGTTGTTTGATGAATTCAAAAAACGCCATCTAGACAAAAACAGTGAGCGTGCGCAAGCCTTCCTTGATTTTGTAGAGCAAGGTGGCGACAGCTTACTTCACCAAGCGGCGTTTGATGCATTGCATGCAGACTTACATGCCAAAGACAGCAGTGTTTGGGGCTGGCCTGTATTCCCTGAGCAATACCGCTGCTTCGATAGTACAGCGGTGCAGAAGTTTATTACCCAACACAAAGATCAAGTGCACTTATACATGTACTTACAATGGGTTGCGGATACACAAATCAAAGAAGCCCAAGCCTTAGCAGAAGAAAAAGGCATGGCTGTTGGCCTATACCGTGACCTTGCGGTAGGCGTGGCAGATTCGGGCGCAGAAACTTGGGCGGACGAGGGCAACTTGATCCTTGACGCCAGCATCGGTGCACCGCCAGATATTCTTGGTCCGCTTGGTCAAAACTGGGGTTTACCTCCGCTTAACCCGCAAGTACTGCAAGCAACTAGTTACGATGCTTACGTCAAGCTGCTGCGTGCCAACATGAAGCATTGTGGTGCGTTACGTATTGACCACGTACTGGGCCTTCTACGCCTATGGTGGATTCCAAAAGGTGAAGACGCAACAAGTGGGGCGTACATCTACTACCCTGTGGAAGATATGCTTGCGATTCTAGCGCTTGAATCTCATCGTCATCAATGTAGTGTGATTGGTGAAGACTTAGGTACTGTACCCGATGAAATCGTTGAAATTCTTCGTGACGCGGGTGTTCATTCGTACAAAGTGTTCTTCTTCGAAACATCAGAAGAAGACGGTGGCTTTATCTCACCGGAACACTATGCAGAACAGTCTATGTCGGCGCTTTGTACGCACGATATGCCAACACTTCGTGGTTTCTGGCACTGTGATGACTTAAAAATGGGTCAAGAGCTAGGCCTGTACCCAGATGAAAAGCAGCTAAAAGGTCTGTTTGCTGATCGTCTGGAGTGCAAGCAAGGCATTTTGGACTCAGTGGCATGGCATGGTTATCTGCCTGAAGGGGTGGGCCGTGACGCGCAGTACGTGCCAATGGACTCTTACCTTGCAGAAGCGTTGCAACTTCATGTTGCCGCGGGCTCTTCAACGCTGTTGAGTGTCCAGTTAGAAGACTGGCTTGAGATGGATAAACCCGTCAACATTCCAGGTACCGTGGATGAGTATCCCAACTGGCGTCGTAAATTGTCGATGAATCTGGATGAAATCTTTGCACAAGAAGCGGTTAACCGAGTTGCGCAGAAACTAACAGAAGTTCGTGCAAAGGTAAGCAAATAGCGTATTAGCCATGTATTTACATAGAAATTTTCGATTAAATCACTCTATGTCAGTACTTAATTCAGTACACTTTTGAACAGCAATTAAAAGCCCGTACAAATAGCGGGCTTTTTTACTAAAAGTCTAAACGGAAAGTTAGGTTAGGGAGAGTAACACTTGAAAACCGCAGTCATTGATAAAAAAACACGGGCATACAACCAACTTTCAAATGCTTCGTTTGCTGATCCATTTTCATTTTTAGGACCGTATCTTGACCCGAAACAAGGGGTTGCCCTTCGTGTCTGGATGCCAGGTGCCGACAATGTTTCTCTCATCATTGAGGGAAAAGAACGAATCAAACTTGAGCGCGAGTCGGAATCAGGATTTGTGCTAAAGCAAGAGCAAAACCTTCATTTTACTCACTACAGCCTCGCTGTGGATTGGAATGGCACAGAGCAACTGCTGGATGATCCATACCAGTACCACACTATCTACGCCGAATACGACGACCTCCATACACCGAAAGAAATGTACAAGCACATGGGCGCGCAGTTCATTACGCTTGAGCGCGATGGCAAAGCCGTTTCTGGTACGCGTTTCTTGGTTTATGCGCCACATGCATCTGCGTGCAGCGTGGTCGGTGATTTCAACCAGTGGGATGGTCGCCGCACACCAATGCAGCGTTTAGACTATGGCATTTGGGGGATCTTTATTCCTAACCTTCCAGAAGGCAGCCAGTATAAATTTGAACTAAAAGGCCCAGATGGAGAGGGTTTACCGCACAAAGCTGACCCTTGGGGCGCATATGCTGAGCAATATCCCTCTTTTGCATCAGTCACTTACGATCACAGCCGCTATCAGTGGCAAGATAAGTCGTGGCAAAGCCGCCCAGTGACGCAAAAACGCAAAGAAGCACTCTCTTTTTACGAGCTGCACGCGGGCTCATGGCGTCGTAATGAGAATGGCGACTTCCTCAACTATCGCGAACTCGCTCAGCAATTAATCCCTTATCTGGTGGACATGGGCTACACCCACGTCGAATTAATGCCAGTATCAGAACACCCATTTTATGGTTCATGGGGTTATCAGCCAGTCGGCCTTTTCGCGCCAACCAGCCGTTATGGTTCACCGGACGATTTTAAATACTTCGTTGACCAATGCCACCAAGCGGGCATTGGTGTGGTGCTAGACTGGGTGCCTGCGCATTTCCCATCTGACGACCATGGCTTAGCCAACTTTGATGGAACACCGCTGTTCCACGATCCAGACCCACGCCGTGGCTGGCATCAAGATTGGAATTCTTACATATACGATGTCGGTCGCGAGCACGTGCGCCGTTTCTTGGTGTCTAACGCGCTGTACTGGTTTGAGCAATTCCACATTGACGGCATTCGCGTGGATGCGGTGGCTTCGATGATCTACCTAGACTACTCGCGCAGCCATGACCAATGGATTCCAAACGTCGATGGCGGTAATGAAAACTACGATGCGATCGCGACGCTGAAATGGATGAACGAGGAAGTGTACAAATACTTCCCGAATGCTATGACGATAGCCGAAGAATCCACCGCGTTCCCTGGTGTTTCGGCGCCGACATTTATGGGTGGCCTAGGCTTTGGCTTCAAATGGAACATGGGCTGGATGCATGACTCACTGTCATACATCAAAGAAGATCCGGTTCACCGTAAATACCATCACGATACCATCACCTTCCCGTTAGTTTACGCACACAGTGAAAACTACGTGCTGTCGCTGTCGCACGACGAAGTGGTGTATGGGAAAGGTTCTATTCACAATAAGATGCCGGGCGATGAATGGCAGCAAACCGCGAATCTACGTGCGTACTTGGGTTACATGTACGCGCAGCCGGGTAAAAAGCTCAACTTTATGGGCGCGGAAATTGGCCAGACTGCGGAATGGAATCACGATGATCAACTGCAATGGTTCTTGTTAGAGTTCGAACGCCACCAAGGGGTTCAGTCACTTACGCGTGATTTGAACAATCTTTACCGTTCGGAAGTTGCACTGCATGATCAAGACTGCGACCCCGCGGGTTTTGAATGGAGATTGCAAGATTCAGCAGAAGCTTCAATTCTAGCGCATGAGCGTATTAGTGAGAGTGGCGAGCGCATCTTAGTGATCACCAATTTCACCCCTGTACCGCACGATAAATTCCGTCTTGGTGTACCAAACGCTGGCACGTACGAATTGTTGTTAAATACGGATGACAACAAGTACCACGGCAGCGGGTATGCAGTGAAAATGACCGCGAAGACAGAAAAGAAAAAGAGTGAAGGTCTACCTCAATCGCTACAGGTTAGTTTGCCGCCTTTGGCAACGGTGTTCTACAAGCTGAAGTAGAGTGCAATGACGAAAAAGCCCGGATAACCCGGGCTTTTTTATTTTGACTAGTTGTTGGTGGCGGCTTTACCAACGCGATTGAACACGAAGCGCCAAATTAGCAGTACCACGGCAATGTAGCCTAAGCCAACGCCTAATGCTTGCCAGTGAAGCCCGTTGTACATCGCGATCGGCATCAGTGAAATAATGAAAATGTCGGTGATTGACCCTGGAACATACGCGATCGCGTAGTCATCCAGAACCTTGCTGCGCATTTTCGGATCGACTATGCGCAATAACGCGATACCCATCGCTACCGTTCCGGTTAACCAGCCCCAAGAGAAAATGCCTTTCTCAAACCAGTCGTCACCCATGATGCGTGGTGCTACCCAGAAGATAAGCCACAAAGTAAAGCAGACACCACCAATTGCCAGTGCAATCATAGGTGCAAGGTACTGCGCCAAGACTGTAATCTTAATGGCAGAAATACCGAAAATAATCAGGTAATCGGTACTGATCCCAGCGGCATGTTTAAATGCGCCGTCACACAGGTAATCATTAGCTTTGGTTTGTTTAGCGATGATACGTACAAACATACCGCCTAAGAAACCCGTGACGAAGGTCGGAATTTGCACCTTGTCATGGAATGAAGAAAGGTAGTTGGCCGCGACATAAGAAAACGCAGTGACCACGACAACCAAACCAGCGTGTACCGCGAACGAATCAACCGACAAAGAAGACATGGTATCTTTCATTACTGGCTGCTGTTCGCTTGGCTCTACAAGGCCTTTACGTTCGTATTCGCTCATGCTTTCAAACGTGGTAAATGATTTTATCCATCCCATTTTCAGCGCCAATTGTAGAATCAGCATACCAACAGAAATCGAGATAAAAATACCGACCGTCGCAAAAGTTAGGCCAAGGGTAAAACCGTCTTCCCAGCCCAGTGACGTGAAGATATCACCCACTACCGTTGCTGAACCATGGCCGCCCATGAAGCCAGCAGAAAGTGTGACCCCTAAGCCAGGGTTAATGTCTGGCCAAATAAAGGTAGTCAGCGCCAAGCCAAACATTGCTGCGAATAACCACTGCGAAACAGACGCGATCTGGTTAAATGCCCATAAAGAGCCTGCACGTTGTGCCACCAGTTTTGGTGAAGGCAGATCCGTCGCTAAACCTAAAGCAGAAAAAAGCGCGGCAGTCAGAAGGCCTGCATTGGCAGTAAATGTATCAGTCCATGGCAAAACGCCCAAAACGGCTGGTCCAAAAACCAAACCGATAATCCCTGCCAATACCGCAGAAGGGATGTACATCCGTTGTAACAGAGGAAGATGAACGCGAAGTATTTTCGCGATGATCAGTAATGAGCCTGCAATGGCCAGATCAGTTAGCATTAAACCTTGTGGCATTGTTCCTCCAGTTAATGTGTTGTTCTCAAAATAGTTTTAAAAGATCATAAAATCCCACGGCCAAAAGTGTGTAAACAGACTTGGGTGCCATGTCGCCTTGGGAATAAAGGTGAGCAGAAAATGGTGATTCGAAATGTGTCTAATTAGCGTGAGAACGCTACCATTTTCTTCAAATGTCGGTGATGACTTGCTCAGAGAGGGCGACATCCTAGTGGCATTGTCGACGCAATGCAACTTTACGTGCCACTAAAAAGACGATTTTTTATCGACCAATGCGCAGAATCAATGTTTTCAATACTAAACAAATTTATATGGAAGAATTAGATGCACAGAGTCTTGTTTCTTATGAAGAAAAGAGAAGAGAAGGGTGAGCCAAGTGTATAAGCCGCCAGCTTTTCGTTATTGCAAGCGGCTTATATTTACGTTGAATTCAGATTTTTAGAGCAGTTTCTGTTTGATAACCGTTAATACGCCAGACTCTGTGTTACTTGGAGCAGAGAAACGGGCGGTTTGCTTTACGGTGGGGTGGGCGTTTTCCATAGCATAGGAATGACCACTCGCTTTTAGCATCTCCATGTCATTCAAGTAATCGCCAAAACTCATGGTTTGTTCGAAGCTAAACCCTAAAGATTGCTGCAAATGCTCAATTGCGGCACCTTTCGATGCAGTCGCATTCATCACATCTAGCCAAATTTTTGCGCTCACGACGACTTGGTGTGACTCCCCAAAGGCTTGATTGAATGTTGGATAAACGAGCTCTTCAGTGCCGCCAAAATGGCAAATGGCCACTTTGATAAAATCATCGTCAATACTCAACAAGTCTTCAACATACTGGCAGCGGTGATAGTACTTTGAGAACTCTTTCAGCGCGGTTGGATCTTGTGTTTCGATATACGCTGATTTTTTACCGCATAGGACAATTTGCGCCCCTTCGATGGCACGAGCATGCTCGATAATGGCGGTAATCGACGCTTTTTCGATCGCACAACTGTAGAGCTCTTCACCTTTATGCATCACCAAGGTGCCATTTTCGGCAATGAACATCATGTCGTCTTTTACCGGAGCGAAGGTCTCTATCAGGCTGTAATACTGGCGGCCTGACGCAGCAGAAAAAATGATGCCTTTTTCTGTTAGCTGTTGGTATACATCGAAAAACTCTGGATTCAGTTGGCTGTTCTCATCGAGAAGAGTGCCGTCCATATCAGCGGCAATAAATTTGATATCACAATTTGGCATAGTCGCGAATTTAACTCTGAGCCTTAGGCATTGGATTAGAACTAGGTTGGTTACGTTACATGAGTTTGCTAGTGACTCAAGTGATTTTCATCAACTCGGCTTGAGATAGCATTTTGGGCCTTCATTTAATCCGTTGACCAAACGTTGCGAATATCAGGCCAGCCCCAGTTGGTGAGCGCGACATCTTTCAGTACTCCATGAAAGCGCAAAGTTTGTTGGTGATGAAACAGAGGAACTAGCCAATATTGGTTGATCAACGCTGCGGCGATGGGCTCAAGAGCATGTAAATAATCATGCAAGTGCGTTTCTGAGCGAAGTTGATTGAGTGACTGAGTGAGCCATTGTTGTGCGTTTTCGCCGATGCAGCTTTGCAATACCGGGTTATGGTACAGGCTGTTAAACGCAGAAGCGTGGCGGTTATCATCCAAATTGATGTTGGTAATGACGAGCGACTCGGTGAGGTTCCCGTCGGTTGCTTTTTGACTCAACTCTCTGAACGAGTAGGTATTGACGGTTACATCAATGCCTAAGGCTTCGAGAATCGTTTGAATGGCAAGAGCGCAGTACTTTAAGGCGCTATAGTCATAAACGGCGATCGATAATTGCGGGGGCAGTGGCACTTTGTCTGCCTCAGGGCGCAAGACTTTGTGCCAGCCAGGCAGCAGGTTATGGGCAAGCACGCAACCAAAGAGTGTATGACTCTTTTGGAGTTGTTCAAATACCTGTGTCGGGGTGATCACCGACGATAAATAGCGACATTGAGCGTAGTCGAGTGCGTATTCAGCGTTTTGGTTGAACAGCGTAAACATGCACCCGTCTTCGATTTTTGATTTTTGCGCGTCATTGTCTTTCTTTACCGCAGCAGAGCGAGACAAATAATAATTGCAACCCGAGCTTTGCGCTTCTGGCTGGTTTGTTTTTATCTGTTGTTCAATCGTCTCTGTTTCATCAAACTGCCAGATGGTGACCTGATCCGTTAAGGCTCGGCAGGCGTAGTAGCGGTCAAAAGCTTGCAAACAAAGCTTGCTGTTGGAATGTTCAGTGACAGTGAAAGGGCCGCTACCGATGACCAAAGTGTGGCCTGCTTGGTTAACTTGGCTTGCGGGTTGAATGCCATACTTCACACCAGAAATGAGCCCACCGAAACCAAGATCGGGTTTTGAAAGTTGGAAGACAACCTTGTTGCTTTGCGGTGCAAACACTTCAACTAAGTGGGCCAGTTCATTTTGATAATGTGGCAGTGATTTTAGCTTACCAAACAAACTTGCGATGCACTCAGCGTCAATCGTCGTACCATTATGAAAAGTGAGTGCAGGCCTGAGATAAAAGGTCCACTCAAAGGCTTGTTCATCATAATGCCAGTGGTGCGCAAGCTGGGGCTCCAATTGACCATCCGCGCGACTACCCACTAGGCAACAGTAGATCTGACGCATCAAATAGCGCTCACTAGAACGATGTAACTGATGTGGCACCAGTCGCTCGAACGGACGTTTGTAGGTTAACTGAATATGGAGCCGACCTTCTCGCATCGATGCGCCAGACGTGCTGTACAGCAACTGACTGAATGCTGTTTGGTCATGTTCAAGAATCGACAGGGCTTTTTCATATTGACCTGCTCGGACCCTTATTGCTGCCAACTGAGTTTTAAGCTCTTTCAATGAGTATTTAAGAAGCAAAGTGGAACGCTGGTTACGCCCAACTTTTGGTATCCACTCTAACCAGCCTAGTTTTTGCATATCACCGAGCAAGTTTCGGGCGTGTCGGGCACTGGTGATCAGTGTTTCGGCCACCGTCGGTAACGACGTCTTAATTTCTTCCCCTGTACCTAACTCGGAAAGACGGGAGTAATATCTCAAAAGCGTTAAATCAGACACAGCATTCTCTTTAATCAGGAATAACTACTCAAATACTGTTCCTTATTTAGCGTTATTTCAAGTTATCTAGACAGGATATTATGGCTTGTAGTCAAAACTAGGAACAAGGAATATAAATCCAATCAGTTTTACTTGTCCTCTTTTGGTGACACTATGACTAAGTCGATAGACACACCTAAAGCACTGGTTGGGTTTATGCTCCAACACCCCCGCGAACATACCGATCAGTGCTTTTCTTACCTCTATTTTCATTCAACTAGATGTTCAGTGATACATCCGACTTTCTCGGTACAGTGCGCAAGACATCGTTATATTTAATGGCTAATATGATCGGTAAATCTATCGAAAAGTTGGCTAAAAAGATGGAAAAAGTCGTCGAGTTGCAGCGTTGGCAAAATGAGCACATAGAATCGGAATACGATCTTGAGCGATTATTTTCAGAAGTAAGATCTGGTTTTGTTTCTCAACCTTGCCCAGATTACCAGACGCGTCTCGAAGCTCTCAAACAGCTAAAAGGGGCGTTGATTGAACAGCAAAAGGCGCTGGTGGAGGCGCTAAATGCGGACTACGGCTATCGCAGCCAATTTGACACTACGCTGGGCGATTTGTTACCCGCGATATCACACATCAATTACACCATTAAGCACCTCAAAAAGTGGATGAAGTCCAGTCGAAGAGAGTCTGGTTTAATGCTTTTTCCTTCCCAAGTCCGAGTCGAGTATCAACCTCTTGGGGTCGTGGGAGTGATTGTTCCCTGGAACTTCCCGATACTCCTGAGCGTTGCTCCTATCGTAACTGCGATTGCCGCAGGAAACCGAGTGATGGTGAAGCTAAGTGAATATACGCCTAAGACGAATCAGGTGCTGCGAATGGTGTTTTCAGCCGTAGAGCAGCGCGTTTATGCCGTTGAGGGAGATGTGCAGATCGCCCGTTGTTTTTCTGAGCTGCCTTTTGATCACCTTATATTTACAGGTTCGACCCCAGTTGGACGATTAGTGGCTCAAGCTGCAGCAAAAAATCTCACTCCCGTCACTTTAGAGCTTGGCGGAAAATCTCCGGTGATTGTGGATAACGAGGTGGATCTAAAACACGCCGTGGATGCAGTTATGTTGGGTAAGTCGGTCAACTCCGGTCAGATTTGTGTGGCACCCGATTATGTGTTGGTGCCACAAGGGAAAGAGCAAGCCTTTATTCAGCTTTATTTACAGCGTTATAAAGCCATCTACCTAAAAGGTGGAGGGGCGGACTCAGTCACTCAGATAATTAATGATGCGCAATTTAGCCGCTTAAAAGCGTTGCTGGAAGACGCGAAACAACATGGTGCTAAGGTTCATGCCATTGAAGGTGTGGATGTGGAAGGGCGTCGTATGCTTCCTCACTTGATTAGCGGTGTAACCGAAGAGATGAGAGTGACCCAAGAGGAAATCTTTGGGCCCATTTTGCCCGTCTTCGGTTACAAGAGCTTGAGCGATGTGTTTGCGTACATTAATCAAAAACCTAGGCCACTCGCACTTTATCTGATTTCAAACGATAAGGTGCTGCAGCGCCAAGTCGTAGAACACACCCACAGTGGCGGTGTGGCGATTAACGACACCATTCTTCATGTGGCGGCAGATGATGCGCCCTTTGGCGGCATTGGGGATTCTGGGTTAGGCCATTACCACGGCAAAGAGGGTTTTCTTACCTTTTCAAAGGCTAAGACGGTGTTAACCTCTCCCAACTGGCTCCCGCGAAGCCGCTTATTGCTTCGTTACCGAAATTGGGCAACACGATTACTGAGTAAACTCTTTATTCGTTAACTTATGCTCAAAATAATGGGTGACAAATTCTATAAATAGCTTGAGACGTTTAGGTTGGTATTGGTCCCGATGGTAAAGAACAGAAAAGTCGACACTCGGGACTTTCCAATCATCAAATACTTCGACCAGTTCCCCCTTTTCAAGCTCATTGAGACAGTAGATATGAGGTACACGGATGATACCGTTGCCATGAAGTGCGCCTTTGACCAGTACGCGACCGTTTTTACACTGTAAATGTCCTGTAAGCGGTATTTCAACGTGTTGACCGCTTTCAGCGTTCATGAAGTTCCATTTTTTTACTGAACCAGTCAAGCATTGATGATGCACAAGTTCTTTAGGGTGCGTTATTTTGGGCTTGTTTGCTAGGTAGTCAGGGCTAGCCAATGTTCCCATTTTTACTTCGATTAACTTTCGCGCAATGAAGCCCGAATCTTCCAGTTTCCCCATGCGAAACGCGATATCAAACTGCTCTTCGACGAGGTCTACACGGTGGCTACTGAACTCCAATTGAATCGCGACATTGGGGTGCTGTTTCATAAACTCAGTGGCTATTGGGGCGATGATTTCTTCACCTAGGTAACCACCAACGCTATTGACTTTGATTAGTCCGCGTATCTGGTCAACATTGTCTACCGCTGCAAGAAGGGCTTGATCAATATCATTCAAGGCTTGTTCACATCGCTGAAAGAATACTTTTCCCGCGTCAGTCAGCTTTAATGTTCGAGTCGTTCTAAGCAGTAACGTCACCCCCATTTGGGCTTCCAGTTGGGAGATCTGACGTGAAACATGAGAACGGGAGACATTAAGCGCCTCGGCGGCTTTAGTGAAGTTTCCTAGCTGTATAATTAAAACAAATGAGCGAATATCAGCGAGGTTAATGTTACTTAGCATGGGAGAATCCAATCGGTACAGTATTTTTATTGTTGCACTGAGACAACAGTGTTTCAACCAGGGTGATGTATATCAACAAAGTATGTTTGTCTAACATGGTGTCACGACATTGAAGATGACAGAGGAATCAAAATGAAGAAACTGATTGTTGTGACAGGCGCGAGTTCCGGTATTGGAGAAGCTATAGCGCGCAGATTGAGCGAAGCGGGCCACCCTTTATTGCTTTTAGCACGTCGTATCGAACGCCTGAAAGCACTGAATTTGCCCAACACATTATGTGAGCAAGTGGATGTGACAGATATGGCAAGTTTTTCTGCCGCTGTCGATAAAGCGCAAGCGATGTATGGGCCTGTCGATGCTTTGGTTAATAATGCAGGCGCGATGCTCCTTGGCCAAATTGAGAGTCAAGACGCTCAAGAGTGGAAGCGAATGTTTGATGTGAATGTGCTCGGTGTTCTAAATGGCATGCAAGTTGTCCTAGCGTCAATGATGGAAAGAAATAGCGGCACAATCATTAACATTAGTTCCATCGCGGGGAAGAAGACCTTTCCTAGTCATGCGGCGTATTGTGGGACCAAGTTTGCGCTTCATGCAATTTCAGAAAATGTAAGAGAAGAAGTGGCGTCATCGAATGTTCGAGTCACGACCATTGCTCCGGGTGCCGTAGAAACGGAGCTTCTATCACACACAAGTTCACAAGAGATTAAAGACGGCTACAACGAGTGGAAGCATGAAATGGGTGGTGTGTTAGCAGCAGACGACATTGCGCGCGCAGTCGAGTTTGCGTACAACCAGCCGCAAAATGTGTGTGTACGAGAAATCGCGTTGGCGCCGACTAAGCAAGAACCCTAACTATGTAAACGTTTAGCTACATACGTGGGCGGGACTAATTCTGAGTGGCGATGTTGCTAACGTAACGATTTGTGGAATGTTATCTATACTTTTAGGTGGATGTTTCTCTGAATTGGCCAGCAGGAGGGTATATGGAATTGCGCAATGAAAGAGGGGAAGTCACCAAACTGGCGGATAACCTCACCATTAAAGAAATACAGGAAATGGGCTACACCATCGATCTCTGTGATGAAGCGTTTGACCCCAATGAACATTGGCATGCAAGTGGCGATAATCACGGGAAAAGAGGCGAGTTTCCTGAAGAGTAGCCTAAGTACAAGGCAGTAGTTAATACGCTTAAAAAATCCGAGTGTTATCGCTACGTAACACTCGGATCTTTATATATGGAAAGCGTCAATCAGAACCGAAGCTAGAAGCCGATAATGTTCTTCGCTTCTAGTTCTGTAAAGTACTTAACGGTTTTTACTTTCAGTTCTTGTGTTGCCGGCTCGTCACACACAATCACTGCTTTAGGGTGAAGTTGTAGCGCTGAGACTGTCCACAAGTGGTTTACACATCCTTCTACCGCCGCTTCAAGTGCGAGAGCTTTATTGTGGCCGGTGACTAGGATCATCACTTCTTCTGCATCAAGCAGCGTGCCAACACCAATCGTTAAAGCGTATTTTGGAACTTGGTTAATATCGCCATCGAAGAAACGTGAGTTCGCGATACGAGTATCTTCAGTGAGCGTCTTGATTCGAGTGCGTGAAGAGAGCGAAGACGCTGGCTCGTTAAACGCGATATGACCATCGTTACCCACACCACCCATGAATAGGTTGATCTTGCCGTAAGATTTGATCTTATCTTCGTAGCGTTTGCACTCGACTTCGTTATCTTTCGCGTTACCGTCAAGAAGGTTGATGTTCTCTTCTTGAATGTCGATATGGTTGAAGAAGTTGTTGTACATGAACGAGCGGTACGATTCAGGGTGATCCGCAGGGATGCCAATGTACTCATCCATGTTAAATGTCACGACATTTTTAAAGCTCACTTCACCAGCTTGGTAAAGCTCAATCAGTGCTTTGTATGTGGCTAGTGGAGTGCCACCGGTTGGCAAACCTAAAACAAATGGACGCTCAGCAGTTGGCTTGAAATCATTAATACGCTTAACAATGTGAGCGGCTGCCCACTTACCTACTTGTGCTGCTTGCTTTAATGGGATGAGTCTCATTGTATGCCCCTACTATTAAAATTGTATGATGTTCTGAAACATTAATTCGCATTATAAAATAAGTGTTTTGTTTCTTCCATCGTTTTTGGTCAAAATTTGATGGATATTTTAAGTCTGCGCGAAAAATTGCATAATCACACCCTGTTTTCTACGTAAATGACACTTTGATTTGTATGCAAAATGCTCATTAATTTTCGTCGTTAATTTTTTATGACAACAGGAAAAAGGGCTCAAGAATGGCGAAACACATTGGAAACGGGGGTTTTGGCAAAGTTAACGCATTATTAATGTTGTTTAATAGGGGAGTAGGACTCAATTATTTGGGCTGTCTGCCGATAAAAGACAAGCTTAGCCATAAGAAAGAATACTGAATGAATATTATTGGGATCGCGATAGGGATTGTAGGGCTTCTTCTGCTTGCCATGTCTCTGTGGATGTTAGCGCTGTCTGTGCGAAAAAAGCGTTTAGAGCAGGAGCGTCGCGAGCGCGAAAAAGCCTATCGAAAAGCGATGGAAAAGAACCGCAAGCAAGAGCACGAAGAGCGCGTGTTCAAAGCAGAAAATAATGATATCCCTTCGATTTTGTTTCTCGCTAAGTTGGCGGAAAAAAACAAGCCCAAGGAAGCTCTGTATTGGTATACCAAAGCGGCTAAATTAGACAACGTGACGGGCATGTACGGCATTATTCGTATCAGCAACAAAATGACTCAAGATATGGTGCTGCGTGAACAATCTAAATTTTGGCAAACGTGTATCGCGGCCGTTGAAGGTAGCTTGGATCACAAGTATGAAATGGGTACCGCGCTCTTTTATGGTCGAGGCGTTGAGCCCGACCAAGTAAAAGCGATTGCTGTGCTGGAGTCTGCGGCCAATCATAATCATATCGAGTCCCTCGTTTTCCTTGGGGACTGGTGGATTTCTGAAAATAACCCAAATCCAGATCCTGCGCTGTCCTTTGAGTATTTCCGCAAAGCTGCGCACCTGAAGAGCAATGAAGGGCGCATGAAGTTGGGTATGAGCTACCTTAAAGGATTGGGTGTTCCAGCCAATCATGAAAAAGGGTGTTATTGGATAGAGCGGGCGGCAGAAAAAGGTTACGTACAGGCGATGTATATGGCAGGAGAGGCATGGATTGACTACCGCCCTAACGGCAATGCTATTGCGTATATTTGGCTCTTTTTGGCCAGTCAGCTTGGTTATGCACCTGCTAAGGTACTCAGAGATAAAGTCACAATGAATATCGGTGTGGATACGGTGGTTGGCTTGCAAGGTTTAACAAGACCGATATTGAAGAAAATCCGTGAAAATAGAGTGGGGAAACATTCAATCATTAAAGCGCTAAATAAGCTGTATAAGCGCAATGTTCCACTGGAAGAAGTCGATTTCGTTGAGGAAAGTGATGACATTCAGGCGGTTTCGGTGCAAGGCGATGAGCTGTTAGACCTTAACGAGCATTTAAGCGAAACGGCCACGGAGCCAGAAGAAAAACCGGAAAGGTTGGACTTTCGCCAGTTCTCTTAGAGATAAACGCGCCCGTCTGGGTGATTTCAGTAGATAAAAAAACGGCCTCACATTGTGAGGCCGTTTTACTAACAAATACAATCTACTTAGGCTTGTTCTTGCTTATGCTTCGCTTTACATACCGCTGCTGTGAAAATCACGTCTGTCGAGCTGTTTAGCGCGGTTTCCGCTGAGTCTTGGATCACACCAATGATGAAGCCAACAGCAACCACCTGCATTGCGATTTCGTTCGGAATACCAAACAGACCACATGCGAGTGGGATCAGAAGCAGTGAACCACCTGCCACACCAGAAGCACCACATGCAGAGACAGCAGCAACAATGCTTAGTAGTAGAGCAGTCAATAGGTCAACCTCAATACCCATTGTATGAACAGCAGCCAGTGTCAGTGTTGTGATTGTGATTGCTGCGCCGCCCATGTTGATAGTCGCGCCTAGAGGGATTGATACTGAGTAAGTATCTTCATCCAACTTCAGCTTTTCACACAGAGCCATGTTCACAGGAATGTTTGCTGCGCTTGAGCGAGTAAAGAATGCAGTTACACCACTTTCACGTAGACATTGCAGTACCAGAGGGTAAGGGTTCTGGCCCGTTTTCACGAGTACAATGATTGGGTTTACAACCAAAGCAATGATTGCCATTGAACCAAGTAGTACCGCTAATAGTTGTGCATAGCCAGCTAATGCTTCAAAGCCTGTTGTCGCCAGCGTTGAAGAGACAAGACCAAAGATACCAAATGGCGCAAGGCGGATGATAAAGCGTACGATCTGAGACACGCCGTGGCTTAGGTCTTCAAATACAGATTTAGTCGTACCCGATGCGTGGTGTAGAGCTAAACCTAGACCAATCGCCCAAGCTAAAATACCGATGTAGTTAGCGCTCATTAGTGCGTTAACAGGGTTATCTACCAGTTTAAACAGCAGCGTGTGGATGATTTCTGCAATACCCTGCGGTGGGGTTGCACCCTCTGCACCTGATGCCAGTGTTAACGTAGTCGGAAATAGGAAGCTAAGTACTACAGCGGTTAGCGCTGCTGCAAACGTACCCAAAAGGTAAAGAACTACGATAGGACGCATGTAAGTGTGTTGGTTTTTCTTTTGATTCGCAATCGATGCGGCAACCAGAATGAAAACCAAAACAGGAGCGACAGCTTTCAGTGCGCCAACAAAAAGGCTACCAAGTATACCTGCGCTTTTGGCGTAGTCTGGTGCAATAGTCGCTAAACCAACACCAAGTATGATGCCGGCTAGGATTTGCAAAACCAGATTGCCGCGCGCAAAACGGGCAATAAACGAGTTGTGTTGCATAGTTATCCCTGCAGTGAATAGTTATATTGAATTATAGTGACTTCAGCTATTAAAACTGAGCGAAACATACTAGCGCCTTGAAACAATGTGTCTAGAATTAATTTTTAATTAGCAGGAAAAATTAAAGGTCGGGCAAAGAGGTGATTTTTTGTATGGTATTTATCTCATTGTACGCAATAAAAAAGGAGCATAATGCCCCTTTCTATAGTGGTTTACTGACTGTTATTAATGGTGTTTCATACCACTCATCACTTTTTTGATCGGTGCGTTGAACGTTTGTTTTTCTCCGTTCGCAAAGGCGATCTCAACTTCAATTTTTTCACCTTCAACCAGTGGCTTTTTCAGCTCAAACAGCATGATGTGCAAACTGCCGGGTTTTAGAATCGTGGTACTGTTGGCAGAGACTTTGATTTGCTCAATTTGGCGCATTTTCATTATGTCGCCTTCTTTAATTACATCATGAAGTTCAACCTTGCCTGCTGCATCGGTACGAGCAGAGACAATAAAGCGATCCTCTTTGCTGTTGTTGACAAGCTCGGCAAACACCGCGCTGGTGGCTGCACTCGGTGGCGTGGCACGGGCGTAAGCGTGGTGAGTCATAATATCGGTATTCGCCTGTGCCAATGGGCTAAGTGCCAAAGTAGCCAGTAAGATCGTTTTTAGTTTCATCGTTAATTCCCTTCGATTGTTATTTTTTTGAATGCTTCCACAAGTGGTGCTGGTGTTAGCGTATGTGGCACTTTCGTGATGAGCGTGCCGTCGGGCTTCAGAAAGTAAAAATAAGAGCTGTGGTCGAGTGTGTATTTGAGTTCTGAGTTCTCAAGCTCTGTTTTACGGAAGATCACGCCGTAGCTATGCGCAAGAGGTGTCGTGATCTCTAAAGGTGCTGATAATCCTTCAATCATCGGATGGAAGTATTGCGCATACTTGTACGAGTCAGCGGCGGCATCACGCTCAGGGTCGAGAGAAATAAACATAGGACGAAATTGCGATTTGGTTTGTTCATCCGTTTGATTTAACGCACCAGCAAGCATAGCTAAGGATGTTGGGCAAACATCTGGACAGCGTGTGAAACCGAAGTAAACCACACGCACGCGTGAGTCATTCGGATCGAAAATATCCACGGGTTGGTTATCTTGACCAAATAGTATGGTTTGCTGCGTTTGCGAATCCGTGGCTGCTGGCTCAGAGTCTAGGAAAGTCTTTACACCAAATCCCAATACGAACGCTACCACTAAAATTAGTGACCAGTTTTTACTCATCTTTCCATCCTTAGAGATGTCTTCATCGTTTGTTGACCATCAGAAAGCTCACCGACCCAAGTCATCGCATCCGTTGTGCAAACGGGCAAGATGACTTCACCGATAAACAGACCTTGTTTGTTTTTCTGAAGTTTGAAAATGACGGTTCCCATTTCCATCTCATGACCTTCCATTTTCAGGAATAGCTCATTGGCTTCAGTTTTCGGCCATTCAACCGACATCTGAGTAGGAATAAGTGGCTGGCTGACATCTCGGTCTATCGTGACTTTTATGTCATCCTGAATACAAGCGGTGGTAGACAAAAGGCAGTAATCGCTAAGTGATGTGCGACTAAGTTGGTCTTGGAATCTTTCATACAGATCGTCGGCAAAAAAACCGGCAGTTAATGCCAAAGCGATCAGTAACAGTTTTACTGGCGAGGACACGATAATATCTCAATAACTCGAAAGGGTTATCCTAGCATTAAGGACTTATAAATACATGAGCAGCATGAGATTCTGTGCTTATGGTCAATCCATTGCAGGTATAAGCGGGTTAGTAGATATATGCTGCTGTAACTGGGTTGGCATGGTGGGGAGTAAAGCTGGCTGGGTAATGCCACCAGCCAGCACAGGCTTAATTCTCTTTTACAAACTGTTTAAAGCGCGCTTTTGTTTCAGCGTCCGCTTTGCCATACCAAAAATGCAGCATTTCTTCTGCAGTGCTTGCTTCTGACTGGGTTGAGAATGGCGTTTTATGTTGCCCAGTTGCGGCATTAGTCATCGCTGCGACACCGCCTTCTTGGTTGTACTTTTCAAGTTCTTGCTGGTAGTTGCGACCGATCTGCATGCCTTCCTTGATTAGCCGATCGTAGCTCAGCTCTAAAGGTGCATTGCTACCGTCAAGCATTTTATACGTTGCGCTTGGTAGTTCTCGCTTGGCATCGCGTTGGTTTCGATATTTAGGCAGGTCTAGAGTAAGCTCACTGTTGCTGGCATGGAATGTCGCAATGATTGGCTGGCTTTCAACAATAATGCGTTCGTTACCCTGATGAAAGTAAGGCTTGTAGCGAAATAGGATCTGGTTTTCCCCATCTGGGAGTGTCAGGGTTTTTTCGGCATCAAATAACCCACCTTCTAGCTTAGGAGTCTCACCATTGGCGATAAGTATCTCTACCGTATCTGGAATATCGAGTGTGACCTGAGCGGTCGCCGAGCCACTTAGAGCTATCATCATGACAGCAATGGGTAAGTTGTTTAGTCGCATATTGTGTGCCTTTTTCAGTGTGTATTGACTTTGCAGAGCAACTTGAGTTGTAGGCTATGAAACCACTCTCAATACAATTGATTTTACCGTCATAGTGACGATTAATACTATTTCTTCTGGTCAAATTTAATCAAAAAATTGAGCTACATTTCACGGTAACGGTGAATATTTGTCACTATATTGATGGCATGTCTAATACCAATGATAAGGATAACGCTATGAAATGCATATGGATGCGCGACAGCCGTTTTGTGTTGTCGTCATGGTTTAACTTAGACTATTGCTTATCGCTTCAAAGCAAAGAATCTCACTCCCTTTAATTTCCTTTTGGGCTGTCTTGCCCAGCAAGCTTTTAACTTGAAATATTACTTCTGTGCATAGCCGTGCAGGAATAAACACATCTATAGGAAATTAACATGAAACGTATCCCAGAACCTTTTCGCATCAAAATGGTTGAACCAATCAAAATGACCACGTATCAGGATCGCGTTGAAGCGCTCAATGAAGCTGGGCTGAATCCATTTTTATTGAGAAGTGACGACGTGTACATCGATTTGCTGACGGACTCTGGAACCGGAGCCATGAGTGATAATCAGTGGGCGGGTTTGATGCTCGGCGATGAGTC
The DNA here is from genome assembly GCF_001591105.1 of Vibrio nereis NBRC 15637. Lineage (GTDB taxonomy): Bacteria > Pseudomonadota > Gammaproteobacteria > Enterobacterales > Vibrionaceae > Vibrio > Vibrio nereis. The sequence continues at coordinate 216,423 of NZ_BCUD01000002.1, forward strand.
TTATGCTGGTAGCCGAAACTATTACAACTTATGTAACGCGGTTGAGCATTTCTTTGGCTATAAATTGACGGTGCCAGCTCACCAAGGTCGTGGTGCAGAGCAAATTCTGTTTCCAGCGTTGATCGAGCGTATGAAAACGGTGCGTGGCGGGACAGAGCCCGTGTTCATCTCCAACTATCATTTTGATACGACAGCTGGGCATATCGAGCTGAACGGTGGTAAGGCTATCAATGTCGTCGACAAGCACGCTTTCGACACCACAACGCCGTACGACTGGAAAGGTAATTTTGACCTGCCAAAACTGGTTGAAACAATTGAGGAGCACGGTGCAAAAAATATCTGTGCCATTATCACGACTGTTACGTGTAACAGCTCGGGTGGTCAGCCTGTCTCCATGGAAAATATGCGTGCAGTGTATGAAATTGCCACGAAGTATGACATCCCGGTTGTGATTGATTCAGCCCGGTACTGTGAGAACGCGTACTTTATCAAGCAGCGTGAAGAAGGCTACCAGGATACGTCTATTCTAGAGATCATCCGTGAGATGTATCAATACGGTGATATGTTGACGATGTCGGCGAAAAAAGACCCTATGGTCAATATCGGTGGTATGTGTTGTATTCGTGATCATAAAGAGCTGTTCCAAGCGGTACAGACACTCTGTGTACCCATGGAAGGTTTCGTGACTTACGGTGGTATGGCTGGGCGTGATATGGAAGCGTTGGCGCGAGGTCTTTACGAAGCCGCGGATGAAGATTACCTGCATTACCGCATCAGCCAAGTTCAATATTTGGGTGAACGATTGCGTGAAGGGGGAATCCCGATCCAGTACCCGACGGGTGGCCACGCCGTGTTTGTTGATGCAGCCAAGATTCTGCCACACATTCCTGCCGATGAGTTTCCAGCGCAGGTGCTATGTAACGCGCTTTATCTTGAAGCGGGCATTCGCGCGGTAGAGATTGGCTCACTGTTGTTAGGGCGAGATCCTGACACGGGTGAACAGAAAGCTTCTGAGTTGGAATTAATGCGCTTAACCATTCCACGCCGTGTGTATACCAACGATCATATGGATTACATTGCGGATGCGATTATCGCGCTAAAAGAACGTGCTAGCGAACTTAAGGGGCTCTCATTTGAATATGAACCACCCGTTCTCCGCCACTTTACCGCACGGTTTCGCTCTAAGTAGATCCTAACGACCTACTGTATATCATGATATTTGTTAGCCTCATTTCTTGGAAGTGGGGCTTTTTTCGGTCCATATCGCTATTTTCTTCTTGTTAAACTCAAAATAAGCCTAATGAATGTCTATTTCTTTTGAGCCTAGAAATAGATTGATTCTTGACTCAATATCAGACTTGTCGTGCAACAAGATGTCATAAAGAATGTGATTTTTGGTCTTGACTCGTAAAGCATTTTTTATTGTTTCTATCTAGTAATCAGTCTCTTAATACTGTGGTTGATGTTCTTCATTTGATGTTGATGAACAGACCACACTCTGATGCAGAGTAAACTTCAAGGAATAAGAGATTAGATATGAATCGTATTACCTTATGTGCCGCAAGTATTGCAATGGCGTTGTCCGGAGCTGCAATCGCAGCACCAGCAGCTCCAAGCGTTGATGTATATGGCTCGAACAATCTGCAGTTCTCTAAAATAGAACTCGCAATGGAAACCACTGCTGGTTATAACCAGATGGTGCAATATTTTGACGAGGCAAGAATCACAGTTAAGTTTAACCAGTGGAGTGGTTCAACTGGCGATACCTACCGAATTTTGTTCGATGGCGTAGAAGTAGCAACTGGCCCAATTACGGGGAGCCAGACAGCCGCTAACTTTACCTATGGTAAAGGTGGTCGCTATGAAATGACGATTGAAGCGTGTGATGCGACAGGTTGTAGTACCAGTAGCCCTGCTGAAATCGTGATTGCTGATACTGATGGCTCTCACCTGCCGCCACTTAAGATGAACGTTGATCCAAACAACAAAACATTCAACACAGATCCTAACACTGTCGTTGGTACTTACTTTGTTGAGTGGGGCATCTACGACCGTAAATATACGGTTGATAACATGCCAGCGGACAACTTAACGCACGTTCTATACGGTTTCATTCCAATCTGTGGTCCAAATGAATCTTTGAAATCGGTTGGTGGTAACAGCTTTAACGCCCTGCAAACGGCATGTAATGGTGTGAATGACTACGAAGTGGTTATCCACGACCCGTGGGCAGCATTCCAGAAGAGCTTCCCGCAAGCTGGTCACGAATACAGCACGCCGATTAAAGGTAACTACGCAATGCTCATGGCATTGAAACAGCGTAATCCTGACCTAAAAATCATCCCATCTATCGGTGGTTGGACGCTATCAGACCCATTCTTCGATTTCACCACCAAAGCGAACCGAGACACTTTTGTTGCCTCTGTTGAGCGCTTCCTAAAAACTTGGAAGTTCTACGACGGTGTGGATATTGACTGGGAATTCCCTGGTGGCGGCGGTGAAAATGCCAACCTAGGCGATCCAGTGAACGATGGCCCAGCTTACATCGCATTGATGCGTGAATTGCGTGCGATGCTTGATAAGCTTGAAGCAGAAACTGGCCGTACTTACGAGCTAACATCTGCAATCGGTGTTGGTCACGACAAGATTGAAGACGTGAACTATGGTGAAGCTGTCCAACATATGGACTACATCTTCGCGATGACTTACGACTTCTACGGTGGTTGGAACAATGTACCTGGTCACCAAACTGCGCTTTACTGTGGTAGCTTTATGGCACCAGGCCAGTGTGATGGCACAGGTGTTGACGCTAACGGCAAGCCATTTACAGGCCCTGCTTACACAGCAGATAACGGTATCCAGTTGCTTCTAGCACAAGGTGTTCCGGCGAACAAACTGGTTCTTGGTACAGCCATGTATGGCCGTGGTTGGGAAGGTGTGATGCCAAGCACACTGACCGATCCTACCGATCCAATGACAGGTACTGCGACAGGTAAACTGAAAGGTACATCAGCGCAAGGTATCTGGGAAGCGGGCGTTATCGACTACAAAGGCATTAAAGCCAACATGCTCGGTGCAAGCCACCAAGGCATCAACGGTTTTGAATATGGCTATGATGCGCAAGCTGAAGCACCTTGGGTGTGGAACCGCACAACTGGTGAGCTAATCACGTTTGATGATGATCGTTCGGTTAAAGCGAAAGGTGCGTACGCCCGTTCTCTTGGCCTAGCGGGTCTATTCTCGTGGGAAATCGATGCAGACAACGGTGACATCCTCAACGCCATGCATGAAGGTCTAGCGGGTGGTACAACAACCCCTGTTAACCGTGCACCTAGTGCAAATGCAGGCGCAGACCTAACGGTTGTTGGTCCAGCGGCAGTAACGTTGGACGGCGGTGCTTCAAAAGACACTGATGGCTCTATTGCTGGTTACCAGTGGACGCAGGTTTCAGGAACTCCTGTGACAGTATCCGCTTCTACGAGTGCTGCCGCGAGCTTTGATGCTCCTCAAGTGTCACAAGCAGAACAGCTTGTCTTCAAGTTGACAGTAACCGATAACCAAGGTGCAACCGCATCAGATATGGTGACAGTGACTGTGAATCCTAAAGATGTCACTACACCGGTCAACAAGGCTCCAGTCGCAGCAATTACTGCACCTGCAACAGCGCAAGCTGGTGATGTGGTAGTGGTGGATGCGTCTGTATCATCAGATGCCGATAACGACACGTTAACGTTTGAGTGGAACGTGCCAGCTGGTATCAATGCGACAGTAGATGGCGCGACAGTGAGTTTTGTTGCTCCAGAATACACCCAAGATACGTCACTGACGTTTGCTGTAACAGTAAGTGATGGCCAAGCAACGTCAACAACGTCTGCAACAGTCGTTGTCGCTGAGAAAGTGACAAACGGCGGTGGTGAAGTGTGTGGCGATCTGTGGGAAGCGGGTACGGTTTACACAGGTGGAGACCAAGTTTCTTGGGCCGGTAAGGTTTGGGAAGCAAAATGGTGGACACGCAACGACGATCCAACTAAGTCTGGTCAGTGGGGTGTGTGGAAAGAAGTTGGCGCAGCAAACTGCTCGACTAACTAATCTCTCGATTGATTCAACACTGAGATAAAAACAAAGCCATTCAGGGTTAACCTGAATGGCTTTTCTTATTTATCACTGTTTTCTAAACAGGGCCGCGTTGCTACGAGTCAGTGATATGCCAATTCAAACGCACTGAGCGAGTTTAATTGACCGCTTTGACTTTGCCTTGTTTAAGATTATTCAGCACTTCAGCTTTAGGGCCATCGGCAATGACACAGCCTTTTTCCATTACAATCACACGGTCAACAACATCAAGCATCGATGTTTTGTGCGTAATCAGAATCAATGTCTCACTCGGTTTCAATTGAGCAAGCTGATGTTTGATGTGCATTTCAGAACGGTTATCCATGGCACTGGTTGGTTCATCCAAAAGCAGAACTGGTGGACGGCCCAGCAGTGCGCGAGCAATCGCAACGGCTTGACGTTGACCGCCAGAAAGTAGCAGACCACCTTCACCCACTTGGCGTTCAAGACCGGCCGGATCTTGTTGAGTAAACACGGTCACACCGGCGCGGTTTGCGGCATCCATAACATCACGGTCATCCGCAAGAGGTCGCCCTAACGTAATGTTATCTCGCACTGAGCCGTAAAACAGTTGGCTGTCTTGTGGAACGCAACCAATATTCCTTCTGATATCAATATGATGAAGTTGCTGAATATCGGTATCATCGATTCGGATATGCCCTTCGGTGGGTTGGTACAAGCCCATGATCAAACGCTCCAGCGTGGTTTTACCCGAACCAATACGGCCGATGATCGCCACTTTTTCACCTGGGTTAATCGTCAGGCTCAAATCCCGAATCGAAGCCACTGGCGAATCCGGATAGTGGAACGTCACTTTATCTAGCTCAATTTTACCGTGCACGATTGGTCGGTGAATGTAGCGTTTTCCTTCTTCTTGTTCATCAGGCATGGACATCACTTGTTCAATGATGGTCATCGACGATTTAGCCTGATTATAACGAGTCGAGAGTAGAGAGAGTTGCACCATCGGGCTGATTGCTCGTCCGCTTAACATGGTCGCCGCAATTAACCCACCCATGGTGAGCTCGCCTTCTGCGATAAGGTAAACACCCAGAATGATCATCCCGACATTGGATGCCTGCTGGACAAAGCCAGCGGTATTTTGGATGCCATCCGTGATACGACGGCTCTTGATGTTCCAGTTTGCCATATGGGCAACCGCTTCTTCCCAGCGGAACTGAAATTGACTTTGTGCGCCAAACAGTTTCACCGTTTCAAGCCCAGCCAAACTCTCGATTAAGTTTGCGTACTTTTGTGAAGCAAGGCGAGAACCTTCTTCAATGGTATGACGTAAAGGCCCTTGGATCAGCAGCGAGTAGATCACTAGAATTAACACGCCGACAATCGGTACCAACACAAGATTGCCTGCCATCAGCCAAATGAGCAGTAGGAACATCAGCGCAAAAGGTAGGTCAATCAGTGAGCTGATCGTTGCCGAAGTGAAGAACTCGCGAATCGATTCGAACTCTTGCAAATGGCGAGCAAACGCACCAACCGAAGGTGGCTTGGCCTCCATGCGAATCCCCATCACTTTACTAAATAGCTTCGAAGAAATGAGAATATCTGACTTCTTACCAGCCACATCAATAAAGTAACTTCTGAGTAACTTCAACGACAAGTCAAAAAAGAAGATAACGAAAACACCGCTGGCGAGGACCCACAAGGTTTCGAACGCGAGGTTGGGCACGACTTTATCGTATACCAAGCGCGTGAACATGGGAGCCGCGATGGCGAACAAGTTGATCAGTACTGAGGCAATAAGCACATCGCGGTAGATGCGTTTTGATTGCCAAATGGTACTCCAAAACCAGTGGCCTTTTTTGGTCTTAAGAATTTCTGGTGAACGTTCATCGTAACGAAACTGCTTCTTAACCAGAAAGTAGCGACCAGAGTATTGTTCTTCCAATTCATCCTTGGTGATTGATATTGGTACAAGCCCTGTGTCGCCCGTGACAATCTCGACCTCGCCGCTGTCCTTATTAATGCTGTTTAAAACACACGCGTCACCCTCTTTTAAAATCAGAACAACGGGAAGGACTAATTGCGAAATCGAGCTTAAGTCGGCTCGGTTTTCTTTGGCAACTAACCCGGCACGCTCTGCGGAGCGCGGAAATAAGAATGGCGTGAGCTTGCCATCCGTCAGTGGCAAGCCGTTAATGAGTGCTTCTGGTGAATTAGCTAACCCGTAGTAGCGGCTAACGTAGATAAGGGAGTTTAATAGCGGATCCTGCATGCTATGCCTTTTAGTCATTATTTATCTACGATGAAGCCTTGGAAGACTTCAATAAAGTGCTCAGATAAGAAATCAAGCTGAGTCTGGGTTTCTACACGGGACGCAATAGTCTTAATGCCTAAGTTATGAGCCGTTCTAGAAATTGACGTTAATGTGAATTTCTGTTTCTCGTCGTCCAAGTGGTGTGTGTAGAGATAATCCAACTTAACATACGCTGGGCGGAATTCGTTGATGTAGTCCAGAGACTGGAAATTTCGGCCATAATTATCAACACCAAAATCTGCGCCAGCGGAACGTACCGCGTTACAAAATAGCGCCGTATGGTGAGGTGCGTTGATAAAGCAGTTTTCAGGAATTTCAAAATGCAGCAGTTCAGCAACGTCTTTATTTTTATTCAGGAATTGTGTTACCCAACGAATAAAGCTTGGCTGAGAGATACTGCTCTGTGCAATGTTGATGGCGATAGGTTCAGAAACACTCTCTGCTTTAAGGCGGTTCACCATTGACTCGATTACGTATTCATCGAACACATGGCTGACGCCCAGTTGTTCAAGTGCATAGAGGTATTGATTGGCGCTGAATCGCTCGCCATCTTTTTCAATCGCAGAGAACACCTCGCGATGATAGGCTTGGCCCCAGGAGTTATTTGCTGCTTGGAATCTAAAATTAACCCAATCATTATTAATCGCTTCTTCTACCAGGTGCTTCCATTGCTGTTTACCCATCAATGTTGAGCTACTTGCTGACGACACATAACCGTAGGATTGCTCTGGGTTCGACTTCGCGCTTGCTAGGGCGTTGTCCAACATGGTTAGAATCTCGCTTGAGTCCTTTCTAGATTCATTATGCACAAGACCCAAGGCAAAATTCGGCGTCGCCATTCCAGTTGGATCTGCGTTGATGTCTTGAACAAAAGTAATGATGCTGTCCGCGATAAGTTTCAGCTCTGATGTATCCATATTAGGAAGGATCAAACCGAACTCCTCTGTGGAAATTCGCGCTAAGGTCAGATCAGGGGATGTTAGCGATACTTTCAGATGATCGGCGAGCTCTCGTATCATGCCATCACCCGCTTCATAGCCTTTGTCTTCGTAAAGCTCTTTGATAAAGCTTGCTTCGAGTATTGCAACGCCACCCATACCGCTTTCATTAAGCCAGCTGTTTAGCTGACTCATGTAGTAGGCCCTGTTACCAAGGCCAGATACAGGGTCGATATACGCACGCTCGCGAAGTTGCTGAGCTTCCTTGGCCTGTGCTTTAAAGGATTTTTCTAGCTGGGAAGACATACTATTAATGCCATCGACGACATAGATAAGGTCTTGTGTCGCTGGTCTAGGAAGAGGGTCACCAAACTGGTTTTTCGCAACTTGTTCCATCTTTTTGACGATAAGTTGCAGAGGACGTAGCGCTCGACGAAGAATGAATGAGATAGAGAACAAACCAATGAGTAAGATAATGCTGAAAGCAATAACTAAACGTTCAAACGCCGACCATAACTGGGTGTAGGCGTCCCCAGTATGGCTAACAATTTCAACTTCGGCTAACTGCATCCAGCCGCTTGTGACGACTCTTCGGTCATGAATTTTCTCAAATAGGTTTAAGCTGACAAACCAGTCTGGAACGTCAATCGCTTGAACAGGGTAGGTACGAAGGATCTCTTCTTCAGTATCCAGGAAGATTAGCCGAACAATAGAGTAGCTGCTGCCATCAAACAGGGCATTGATTACAGACTCCACGGCAACATGGTCTTTGGCTTCTAAGTATGGGGCGAGTGCCAGCCCAACAGTGTTAATGGTGTTGTTAACTTCAGAACGTTGTTGCTGAACTAAGTTATCGCGAGTGGTGTTAAACTCGATGATAAAGACCGAGATCAGTAACATCAAGAAAACAGCAATCATCCCTGCGACAAGTTGTTTATATAATGTCATATTGCCTACTCATCAAAATTGATTATTGGTTTGTTTAGTTTGAGTGATTTTTCACGGGCGCGGAGATCATTCCAAAGGCTTAACCTTGATGATTTCCCAGCCAATTGCCCTTGCTTTGATTTCATTAACCAAAGGTTTTGACCGTTAAAGCTGTAGATAGGCAGTAAGTCCCGTCTTTGCGAGGCCAATTTTATCTCTGGGTTGATGTTATCAAGCAGTATTGGTTCTGAGCTTGGTGTTGAATAGTATGCCAAGACCATATGAAATTGATTTAGATCAATGGCTTTAACATACACCAGTCGAAGTTTCTTATCTGAGACACCCAGCTCCAGCAGTGAGAAGTACTTGGCGATGGTGAAATCTTCACAGTCACCTGCGTTGCTACCCAAGAACTCAAGTGGGGTCGCCCAGTAATCTTTTTGTCCCCAGAGCTGGTCGTCGTCAACGAAATAGAGCTGATTGAAGAAGTCGTTGACCCTTGTTAACTTCTCACGATCATTCAAAGACGCGTAGTCAGACATTTTCTGTCGCCATGTTTCCACGCGCCTTCCTGCTCTATCTCCATAAGTTTGTCGCACAGCATCAATCCAACGTTGCTCTTGAGTATTAAGAGCAAGAGACGCGGTTGAGCCAGCAAACAGCAGTAAAACTGCAAGGAGAGATCTCATTTGGTCACTATTGGTTGATATTTAGTCGGTGAAAATAGATACATGGCGGTATGCTTACTCCTTAAGTGCGTTATTTCTGGCGCTTAATATTGGTCTTAGCAAATATTCCATGACCGTACGTTTGCCCGTGATGATGTCTACAGAGGCTGTCATGCCTGGAATAATAGGCAGAGAATCATCTTTGCTGAGGCCAGTCTCTTTTGTCCGGACTCGGACTAAATAGAAGCTATTTCCTTCTTCGTCTGTGGTGGTATCGGCACTAATGTGTTCCAGAACGCCTTCAAGTCCGCCGTACTTAGTAAAGTCATAGGCGGTAAACTTCACCACAGCAGGTAAGTCTGGGCGCAAAAAAGCGATATCTTGCGGAGCAATTTTTGCCTCCACTAACAAGGTGTCTTCGCTCGGTACGATTTCAACAATATCCATACCGGGCTGAATAACACCGCCGACGGTATTGATGTTCAGTGTTTTCACGGTGCCGGTAACAGGGGAGGTGACGATGGTTCTGTTTACACGGTCTTCTAGGCCGACGGCGGATTCCGTCATTGCAGAAAGCTTGTCTTCCGCTAGGTTTAGTTTCTCTTGTTGCTCCGAGAGAAACTTCTGAGCCACGTCGATTCGATTCAACATGGTTTCGCGGATCGCGGACTCTAAAACGGGGATTTTAAGTTCGCTTGAGGTGAGTTCTCTGCGCGTATCGTTGACTTGTCTTTGCAGTTTTAGCAGCTCAATTCTTGGTACTACGCCTTCATCGGCAAGAGGCCTAGTGATCTCGAGCTCTTTACGAGCGTAGCTATAGCTGGCGCGAAGGTTACGGACACGCGCTTTAATTTCGATTAAGTCTTGCTGCTTTTGCTTGACTTGCTGATCCGTCAGTGAGAGTTGGTTTCTCAGCTCGTTTAGGTTTTGGCGATATTCTGCTCGTTGGCGGCTAACCAGCTCTGGGTTCTCTTTTCTGAACTCGTCTGGGAACTTGAGTTGTTCAGAATTTAACTTAACGCTGTCTTGCCAATTATTGCCATCGAGTTTTTCATTGATTATCACGCTGCTGATGGACGCTGAAAGCTGCAATACGCTGGCTTGTAAGTTGGCGACTTGCTGCTCTCTTTCACGAAAATCTGAGCGGAAACGCGTGTCATCAATGAGCAAGAGCTGTTGGCCTTTTTCGACTTGTTGACCTTCACGAATGAGGATCTCTTTAACCAAGCCACCTTCAAGGTTTTGCACAATTTGTATTTGTGAAGATGGAACCACTTTTCCTTGCCCAACGGTGACTTTGTCTATTTGAGCCCATGAGGCCCAGACCCCCGCAAGAACAAAAAAGATCACCATGACCCAAAGCATAATTCGTGCATTGTTTGGTGTATTTAATAGTAAAGCTGCCGTTTTATCATCGACATACTCCAACTCGCTCGGAGTAAGTTTGTTATAACTGCTCTTACTCATTGGTGATCCTTGTAGATTTGAGTTATTTAATTGATTTTATTACTGCAAACTTAAAAAGTTAAGAAATTGCTGTGAGAATCGCGTTTCGAAGCTGCAAACATCACGAAACGGTGCAATTAACAGTTTGAGTGTAGCTTTTGTAGTGAGGCTTATGCTTGAGTTCTTTGATATTTGGGCGCACAATCAGCAAAAAAATTGCGAGGACAAAAGATGGAACTTGAAGATATTCGCCGAGAATATACAAAAGGTGGATTGAGAAGAAAAGATTTGCTTGCTGATCCTATTGCTCAATTCGATTTTTGGCTGAAACAAGCGGTGGAAGCAAAACTTACCGACCCGACCGCGATGACAGTGGCAACCGTCGATAATACCGGGCAACCTTTTCAACGCATTGTTCTCCTTAAGCATGTCGATCAAGATGGCTTTGTCTTTTATACCAACCTTGGCAGCCGTAAAGCCCAGCAGATTGAAGTGAACTCGAAAGTAAGTCTTCACTTTCCTTGGCACCCTCTAGAACGTCAGGTTCATATTACCGGTGTTGCAGAGAAATTGTCGATGGTTGAAAACATGAAGTACTTTTCTTCTCGACCAAAAGAGAGCCAATTAGCGGCAATCGCCAGTAAACAGAGCAGCCGTATTTCTGCACGCGGGGTTTTAGAAGGCAAGTTCTTAGAGCTCAAGCAAAAATTCGAGAAAGGTGAAATTCCAGTACCGAGCTTTTGGGGTGGTTTTCGCATTCGCCCAACGTCAATAGAGTTTTGGCAGGGTGGGGAGCACCGACTGCATGACCGCTTCCTTTTCTCTAAAGAAGAGAAAGATTGGCATATTGATCGCTTAGCGCCATAACAACACGCCATCAAGATAGATTAACGTCGCAATATGCGGCGTTTTTTTATGTCCGCGAGTGATGAAATATACGAAAGTATGATCAAGGATATCCTTGATCATCGTTCAGTTCTCTTAATGTTTGAAAGCGCTAAGGGTTTGACAATTTCACTGGTGAGCTCACTTTCGCAGACATGTTTTACTACGAATAGAATGAGTCTATGTAGAGTGAGTATGTTTTTAACTTATTGAATATATGTTGCTTTTTTGGGTTTTAATACTGACATTACACCAGCTTACATGCCAGAAAAGTACAGAAAGAATAGAAGTGACATAGGCCGTAAATAGAATGTACTTGATCATTCTTCCGGAAGATTGATCATGTTGTTTATTGAAACAAGTCAATGCATCATTTTTGGAGAGCACCAGATAGGCAGTCAATAGAAACTGAGTGTTTCGATAATCTATACTTTTGTTATACCATCGCCTCTTGAATACAATCCTAACGGGTGGGTTACAATGAATCTTCCTTCCAAGTCCCCAACAAATTCCGATTCTTCTCAGCTTTTACTACCAAGACCTGCTGAGCTGATCACTTTGCCCTCATACATGGATTGTCATGATCATAGCTACACGCAAATTGTTATTGGCTTAAAAGGTCAGGCAGAGTTTGAAGTCAGTGGGTACGGAAACTTAGTCGGGCCAGGTCAAGGGTGTGTGGTAACTTCTAAAACCGACCATGCTTTTGGTGGTGTGGTTGGCCAGTCGGACATTCTGGTGTTAAACCTCCCAGCGCCATCTGACGACGATCCTTTGATGTTACAAAAGCTCAATGAGATCAACCAACGTGATACGTACTTTCAGCTGGATGGACAGATCCAAAAACTGATTCGTATGCTGGTGTCTGAGATGCAATCCAACCCGGAAGACCAACTGCTCAGCCGAGCGTGCAATGACACGGTGATTGCGTTGCTACAACGCCATATGTCTGAGTTCGCAACGCTTCGTAAAGAGTCGCGATTTGATTTGGAAGCTATCGACCGATACATCGAACAGCACTTAAGCCAAAAGATCTCTGTTGCCCAATTGGCGGGCAGTGTTTTCCTTGGTGAAAGTCAATTCCACAATCTGTTCAAAGAGCAAATGGGCATTACGCCTCATCAATATGTACTCGGAAAACGTATCGATATGGCGAAACAACTTATTGCACAAGGTCATTTGTCTTTGGGGCAGGTGGCGGAGCTAACCGGATTTTCTGGCCAGAGCATTTTTACGCACACGTTTTCTCGTCTCCAAGGTATTTCACCTTCTCAGTATAAGAAACAAGTTGGTTAAATGTGAAAACAAAACCATACAATATTTTGCCTTTTTACGTGTGACTCTGTGTTTGTTTTGTTAATAATCGGAGTTTTTGGCAAAAAGCTCGGAGTTTTTGACAAGTAATCAACTCAAGCTCAAAATACACTGCATGCCATTGTAAAAAACCTGATCACTTTTCTTTCAGGTATGAGATTGAGGAAAACGCATGTTTACAGCAACTGATGTGTTGAAAACCGAGTTTGTTGAGCAGCCGCTTGATAACCTTTGGTCACTGATCTCTCCACTTTATATGGTGGATGAATCACAATGGCTGAACCAATTACTACCTTTGGCGACGCCGACTGATGCTGAGAAGGCACAAATTACGGACAAAACCACTGAACTGATCAAAGCTATCCGAGCGGATAAAAAATCGATTCAGATGATCGATGCTTTATTGCTTGAATACAGTCTTGATACTCAGGAAGGTATTTTGTTGATGTGTCTGGCTGAAGCGCTAATGCGTATCCCAGATGCAGCAACGGCAGATGCTCTTATCCGCGATAAGCTAAGCGTAGCTGACTGGAAATCTCACCTGAAAAGTTCAGATTCTGTGTTTGTTAACGCGTCAACATGGGGCCTAATGCTGACTGGTAAAGTCGTTGGTCTATCAGAGTCAGAGACTCAAAGCCCTGTTAGTGCTGTTAACCGCTTAGTTAACAAAATGTCTGAGCCAGTTATCCGCCAGGCAATGCACCAAGCAATGAAGGTGATGGGTCACCAATTCGTTCTGGGCCGCAGCATTGCTGAAGCGCAGAAAAACGGCCGCACAATGCGAGACAAAGGGTTCACTTACTCTTATGACATGCTAGGCGAAGCGGCGCTAACCACCGCCGATGCGAACAAGTACTTCAAAGATTACTTGATGGCAATCGAAGCGGTTGGTCGTGACACTTCTGGTCAAGACACCAGCCCAGCGCCGTCAGTTTCTATCAAACTTTCTGCTTTGCACCCTCGTTATGAAGTAGCAAACGAAGAGCGCGTTCTAACTGAGCTGTACGATACTCTGCAACAACTTCTTCGTCGTGCCGTTGAGCTGGATGTTGCCATCACTATTGATGCGGAAGAAGCCGATCGCCTAGAGCTTTCCCTGAAGCTGTTTGAAAAGGTATACCGCAGCGACCTAGTAAAAGGTTGGGGTAAGTTTGGCTTGGTTGTTCAGGCGTACTCTAAACGTGCACTACCAGTTCTTGTATGGCTAAATGGCCTGGCAAAAGAGCAAGGTGACCTAATCCCACTTCGCCTAGTGAAAGGCGCTTACTGGGATAGCGAAATCAAATGGTCACAACAAGCAGGTTACGACAACTACCCAGTTTACACGCGTAAAGAAGCGACAGACGTTGCTTACCTAGCGTGTGCACGTTTCCTACTGAGTGAAAACGTGCGTGGTAACATCTTCCCGCAGTTTGCGAGCCACAACGCTCAAACTGTTACGTCTATCGCTGTCATGGCACAGCACAAAGATTACGAATTCCAACGCTTACATGGTATGGGCGATTCGCTGTACAACCATGTGATGGACACTCATAAGCAATCGGTACGTATCTACGCGCCAGTGGGTAGCCACAAAGACTTGCTGCCATACCTAGTACGTCGTCTGCTAGAAAACGGCGCGAACAGCTCTTTTGTTCACCGTCTAGTTGATGCCCGTTGCCCGGTTGACTCATTGACTCAACACCCAGTAGATATGTTGAATGCCTACGATACGTTGAACAACACCAGCATTCCTCTGCCTCCGGCTGTTTTCCCAGAGCGTAAAGCTGCGATTGGCGTAAACGTAGATATTGACAGCGAAGCGAAGCCATTTGAAGCGCAAGTTGAAAGCTTCATGGAGAAACAATGGGTTGCTGCACCTGTTATCAACGGTAAATCTTATGCCGAAAGCATGATCAAGGAAAACATCAATGTAGAAGATGTAAAAGCACCTTACGACCGCCGTATCCAAGTTGGTCAGGTAGCGTTTGCCACTCTTGATCATGTTTCCGAAGCTATCGAAGGTGCGCAAAGCGCATTTGCTGCTTGGCAAGCGACTGACTCAGCAGAGCGCGGCGAGAAGCTAGACAAATTGGCAGACCTGCTAGAAGAAAACCTAGCGGAGCTTGTTGCGATTTGTCACCAAGAAGCGGGTAAGACAATTCACGACAGCATCGATGAAGTTCGTGAAGCTGTCGACTTCTGTCGTTACTACGCAAAACAGGTTGATGCGCTAGGTGAGTTGGCAGTCAACGGCTTTGATGGCAAAGCTCGCATTGTGACTCGTAAAGGTCGTGGTGTGTTCGTTTGTATCAGCCCTTGGAACTTCCCTCTGGCTATCTTCCTTGGCCAAGTAACAGCAGCATTGGTTGCGGGCAACACCGTTGTTGCTAAACCAGCTGAACAAACCAGCCTAATCGCAGCACGTGCAGTAGAGCTAATGAATGAAGCGGGCTTCCCTGCTGGCACCATTCAACTTCTACCTGGCCGCGGTGCAGAGATTGGTTCAGCGTTGACCTCTCACTCAGCAATTGCTGGTGTGGCGTTTACAGGCTCAACAGCGACGGCACAACGTATTAACCAAACATTAGCAGCGCGTGATGCTGCGCCTGTTCCATTTATTGCGGAAACTGGCGGTCAAAACGCGATGATTGTGGACAGTACGGCACTTCCTGAACAGGTAGTACGTGACGTTATCCGCTCAGCCTTTGCTTCTGCCGGTCAGCGTTGTAGTGCATTGCGTGTACTGTACGTTCAAGAAGACGTTGCAGATCGCATCATTGCTCTAATTCAAGGTGCAATGGAAGAGCTGCAAGTGGGTAAGCCTTACTTACACTCAACGGATGTTGGTCCTGTGATTGATGGCACAGCCAAAGCGAAATTGGTTAAGCACATTGAGCACATGACAGCGACAGAGAAAAAAGTCGCAGAACTTAAACTTGGTGAAGAGCATCAATATGGTGATTTCGTTGCGCCGAGCGCGTTTGAAATTCGCGATATCTCTTGCCTGAAAGAAGAACAGTTTGGCCCTATCCTGCATATTGTTCGCTTCAAAGCGAGTGAGTTGCACCAGATTGTTGATCAAATCAATAACACTGGTTTTGGTCTAACTATGGGTATTCACAGCCGTAACGAAACGACTTATCGCTGGATTGAAAAACACGCGCGAGTAGGTAACTGCTACATCAACCGTGACCAAGTTGGTGCGGTAGTAGGTGTTCAGCCGTTTGGTGGTCAGGGCTTGTCTGGTACGGGTCCGAAGGCTGGTGGTCCACACTACCTATTCCGCTTTACTCAAACTCAGTTTTCTTAATCCGTAGGCGAGGAGAAATATTATGGTTCATCAAGTAACTCGTTTTTCTGATGCATTTTCGGCATGGGAAAACTGGAATTTGACAAGTTTTGAAGCAAAAAGTGAGTGCTTAGTTGCTTTCAAAAAGGCTTTGCAAAAAGCACAACCTTCGTTAGGCGCTGTTGTGTCTTACCATCTTGAGCGAGCTTCAGCACTATTGGCTGAATCGCACCAATTGGTAGGTCCGACAGGGGAAACGAATGAACTTTACACCGCGGGTCGTGGTGTGGCTTTGATTATCCAAGGTGATATGTCAGAGCCGGCTCAAAAGGCAGCATTAGCACAAGTTACCGCTGCTCTTATTGCTGGAAACAGCGTCGTATTCTGTAGTGATGACGCTGATTTCAGCCGCCAACTAGAAACTGCCTATATGCAGTCTTCATTGCCTATGAACTTGCTACAGTTTGCTCCTTTGGATGCTTATCAGCAATTGCTGGAGTCAGACGTACGTAGCGTAGGTTACGTAGGGACTACTGAGGTTGAGCGAAACATCAACCGTCAGTTAGCGAAACGAGAAGGTGCGATTGTAAGCCTTGTTTCGGAAACGGATTTTGCTGCTACCCCTGTAGCGCATGATCCACATCTTTCTCTTCGCTTTATCACTGAGCGAACAAGAACAATAAATATCACAGCAGTGGGTGGTAACGCGACCTTGCTAGAACTGGGAAGCGAAGCCCACTAACCCTCTCTTTTTCCAATTGAATTGGGACGTGTCCTCACCAACACTAGTCTTATTACAGGTGAGGACATGAGGGAAGGTATATTTTAAAAAAGAGGACATAACACATGGAAAATAGCTTTGCTATTACTACCACGTTTATTGCGTATCTAATTATGATGCTTGCAATCGGCGTTATTGCGTATCAACGAACGAAAAACTCATCAGATTACTTCTTGGGTGGTCGTTCGCTTGGCCCTTGGCCTGCAGCACTATCAGCAGGTGCATCAGACATGAGTGGCTGGCTGCTACTTGGTCTTCCGGGCTATGCATTCGCAGCAGGTATTGAAGCATTTTGGCTAGCTGGTGGTCTACTGGTAGGTACTTGGCTGAACTGGCTGATTAACGCGAAACGTCTGCGTACATACAGTATTACGACAGACTCGCTAACACTGCCAGAATACCTATCTCGTCGTTTTAACGACAACTCAAAACTGATTCAGGTAATTTCTGCTTTCTTCATTCTTCTATTTTTCCTTTTCTACACGAGCTCAGGTTTGGTAGCAGGCGGTAAATTGTTTGAAACAGTATTTGGCTTGGACTACACAACGGCGGTAATTATCGGCACGGTGTGTGTGGTATCTTACACGCTATTTGGTGGCTTCTTAGCGGTATCGTGGACTGATTTGGTTCAGGGCCTACTAATGGCGGCAGCATTGATGATTGTCCCTGTTGTTGCGATGGAAGGTGGGTTCAGCGATGTGTCTAACCAACTTCATAACATCAACCCAGAACTGCTGACACTTTGGAATGATTCAAAAGGTGAACCGTTATCTGCCATTGCCATCATTTCATTGGCTGCATGGGGTCTAGGTTACTTCGGTCAGCCACACATTCTTGCGCGTTTTAAAGCGGCTCGTTCAAATAAAGACCTAAAAACAGCACGTCATATCGCTGTACTTTGGACTGCGTTCTCTATGGCAGGTGCTCTGCTTGTGGGTGTGGTTGGTCTGATTTACGTGACTAACTCTGGTGTGTCTGTTGATGATGGCGAAAAGATCTTCATGCTACTTGTGAACGCGATGTTCCACCCTGTTGTAGCTGGTGTTCTTCTTGCTGCGATTCTGGCTGCAATCATGAGTACAGCGGATTCACAACTACTTGTATCGTCTTCGGCACTAGCAGAAGACTTCTACAAGCAAGTGTTTAAGAAAGACGCAAGCTCAGAAGAAATCGTAATGGTTGGTCGTATCGCAGTAATTGCAATCTCTATTGTTGCGTTGATTCTAGCGATGACGCCAGATAGCTCAGTACTAGGTCTAGTATCTTACGCATGGGCTGGTTTTGGTGCGGCATTTGGCCCGGCTCTAATTCTTAGCTTGTACTGGTCTCGTATGAACCGTAACGGTGCGCTAGCAGGTATCATTATTGGTGGCGTAACTATCGTGGTTTGGAAACAGCTTTCTGGTGGTTGGTTCGATGTTTACGAAATCGTACCTGGAATCATCTTTTCAACAATCGCTATCATTTCAGTAAGCCTACTGACAGGCGAGCCGGAAGAAAGCGTAAAAGCTCAACATGTGACTTACAAAAAGCACTTAGCTGAACTGGACTAAACGCTTTATATTAAACACGTTACTTGCCCCCGAGACTGAAAGGTCCGGGGGCTTTTTATTTTTCTGCTCTGTAATTTGGAACTATGTCACAAATACTTAACTAAAGTTTGAGGCTTGTGAACCAAACGCTTACAAATGTGTCAATTAAAAAGACCACATCAATTTTAGGGAGAGATAAGATGCCACAGGTGTACTGCCATTGCTGCGATAAAATCACTGCACACAAGGTTGTGATGAAGCGATGCGAAGAAGAACATCATTCAATGGTAAAAAGCATGGCCTGCTTCTTTTCAACTCTCTTTCAAGGCGCGCACTACATGAAAATGGAAAAACAGTGTTTTTGTCGCGTTTGCAATACTCAGTCAGAGTTAGTAAGTACAAACTCTTTCTCTGATGCCGAAATTGCTTAATAACACTTCGATAAAAATCTAAATTTGCTTAGCTTTGGCACTAGGTGTATCTAGGGCTTTTGGATTATGATTAGCGGAAAACCGAATATTAATCGTAAGAGCGTTAAATGGATTTAGACAGAATCGATCGTGAAATTCTCAGAACTCTAAACCTTAAGGGTCGGCTGCCTATTGTTGAGTTGGCCAAGCAGGTTAACTTAACCACCTCTCCGTGCTCAGATAGAGTGAAACGCCTTGAGAAAGAAGGCTACATCAAAGGCTATCACGCTGAACTTAATCCAGAAAAGCTGGGCTTAGATGTTCAGGTTTTTATTCATATTCGTTTAGACCAAACCAGTTTCTCTATCTTTGAGAAGTTCGCTCAGGCTGTTGAAGACATGCCCGAAATTGAAGAGTGCTATTCTTTATCTGGTGACTTCGACACCATGATCAAAGTGCGCGTTAAAGATATGAAAGCCTACCAAAATTTTATGTCTTCGAAACTTGGAACCCTGCCTGGTGTTATTCAAACCCGCAGCGAAGTCGTGATTGAAGAGCACAAAACCAGCTTTGGCGTAAACGCCGATTTAATTTAATCGTCTCGCTCTCCTGATCAATGTTTGACAATTTAATGCATGAAGTTGATGTGGTAATGAGCGGATGTTTAGTTGAAAACGTTCTGAATTCCAATATAAAAGGGAAGCCGAAGCTTCCCTTTTGATCAACACAGTGCTGTGAATTAGGCGATGAATGATGATACAACGCCAATTAAACCACCAAAGACACCGCCCCATACAACTAGCCAGCCTAGGTGCTGTTTAATCATTTTTTGCACCATTTCTTTTACAAGCTGAGGGGTCAGTTCATTCAGTCGCTGGTCGATGATCGCTTCAATGTTTGACTCGATTTCGCTCATCATTGCAGGGGATTCTAGCTGTTCTTTCAGTGCTTGTTTGACGTTGTCACTCTGGCTTATCTCCTCCATTGACTCCTTCATTTTCTCAACAAAGGGCTGTTTTAACGGCTGAAGGGCTTGAGTACCGCCAAACATTTCCAGCATTCCGCCAAATGAGGAAGCAGCAAGAACATCCACTAATGAATCGAATGTTGGGTTGAAGTCCACTTTGTCGATCACTGGGCCTAACTCTAACGTTTTGCCGCTCGACATTTCTTGGTTTAAGAATCGGTCGATGTTTTCCTGAGTGAAGAACTGCTCCATCATCAGGTTTTTAATTGCTCGTTTAAATTCTTCAAAACGTGCAGGAATAACACCTGAGCCATATAAACCAGGAACCTTTTCAAACAACATGTGGATGGCCAACCAGTTGGTAATCGCGCCAGAAAACGCGAACAGGCCAGCATAGAAAGCAATTTGATTGTCTGTTTGGTAGCCTCCTGCCAAAAGGGCAAGGGCGATGATATTAGTCAGTAGGCTCTTATTCATTACTAATAAGTCAGGTTAAGTAGAAAGGGCGCAGTATATCGCAATTATTACTGAATAGAGAAAACAGTTTCAACGACTTAAAAGTACCATTATGTTAAAAAAATGTGATACTCATTGGTTTGGCTGATAAGGGATTTTACATAATCAATCAGTAAGCGTAACGTTTAGACTGATGAAAAGTTGGAGGATCTGAGATGGCTGTACCTAAAGGCTTTACTATTGCTAGTGTTGACCGTCGTATTGACTGGACTTCAGATGTCTTTAGCTTGAGAGTGACAGGCGCGGCTGTAAACTTTGAAGCCGGGCAGTATATCAAGCTTGCGCTCTCGGACGAAAACGGCGAATTCGTCAGCCGTCCTTATTCTATTGTTAACGCCCCATTAAACAGCACAGACATGCTGGAATTCCTCATTATTGCTCACCCTGATGGCGTACTGTCTCCTCGGTTACAAAGCCTCAAAGAAGGCGATGAAATCTATGTTGGCGAGAAAGCCTATGGTGATCTCGTATTTCGAAGCATCCCTAAAGAGACTAAAAGCCTGTGGCTACTCTCGACAGGGACAGGGGTTGGGCCGTTCTTATCATTGCTGGATGACATTAACTTTCGCCCGAGCAGCGAGCACGTCGTGTTGGTGCATGCCGTTCGACATGAGCGTGAACTGGTTTACCAATACCTTATTGAACACCTTATCCAGCAATACGATGGTAGGTTGAAGTACGTTCCGATTGTGTCTCGAGAACCAGTGGATGGCGCATTGCGCGGTCGGATACCTCAGCTTCTGCAGCAGGAAAGCCTTCAGCAACACGCGGGTGTTGCGCTCAATGCCGATGACAGTTTTGCGATGTTATGTGGCAATCCGGATATGATTAAAGAAACGATTCGTATGCTGACAGAGATGGGATTAGAAAAATATCGCCGCGCAACAGGCGGCAATATTTTGTACGAACGTTACTGGTAATCATAACGTTCGTACGTTGGCTGGTGGCTATTGAGTGCGGTACTGCTTAAGTAACTCAGACAGCGATTTTGCCGCTAGGGTTAATTCTGCAATCCCGGAAGAAGATTGCTCCGTTACCGCTTTCAGTGCATTAGACTGGCTACGAATATCGGTCAGTTCGGTGGCGATGTCGTTCGCCACAGCGCTCTGTTCCTCCGCTGATGTCGATATCTGAATACTCATGTCGGTGAGCGCTCGGGCGGAATCGGCAATAGACTGAATATCCTGTCCAATATCTGCCACCAAATCACTGCTTGTTTGTGCTTGAGAGACCGTTTTGGAAGTGATAGAGGCAATGTTTTGGCTCTCGGTTTGCAACTTCTCTATCATAGCTTGAATTTCTACGGTCGCCGATTGAGTGCGGCTTGCCAGCGTTCGAACTTCATCCGCCACTACCGCAAAGCCCCGACCTTGTTCGCCAGCACGCGCGGCTTCGATGGCCGCATTCAGTGCCAGAAGGTTGGTTTGCTCTGAGATGGCATTGATGGTGGTGATCACTTCATTAATTTGCGTGGTGTTTTCATTCAAACTAGTGACTGAGCTTGAGGTTTGCGCGATATATTGCGACAGGGTGTCGATCTCTTTAATCGCGGACTGAACATGCTTGTGGCTGCCTTCAATATGAAGAGAGTCGTTCTCAGTCTGCTGGGTTGCCTGCTGAGAAATGCCAGACACTTCTTTCGCAGACGCGGTCATTTCTTCCATGGCTGTTGCGACAGAGTCCAATGAAGCGTACTGATTACGCACTTGTGATTCACTCTGTTTCATCTCGGCTTCAAAAGAGGCTGACGTCTCGGTTAAGGTTTGCGTATTTTGCTTAACGTTAATGACCAGTTCACTCAGTGTATCCATTGCTTTGTCTAGCGCGCAGCCGATGGTGCCAAATTCATCACGACCAGGGTGAAAGCCTAAGCGGGAGGTTAAATCGCCCTCTCCAATACGCAGTGTCGTTGTGTACAACACCCACAAAGCGCCGCCAATAAAAGTCGCCACCCAGTAACAGAATAGTGCAAAGGGTAATGCCCAAAGATAACTGAGTAAAAAGGTAGTTCGAGCTTGAGTCTGAATGGTGTCCAGCTTTGTTTGGGCATTGTGCGACAGTTGATAAGCAGTGCCATCGGACGATCTTTGGAATACGGTCACTATCCCATTTTCGATACGTGATTCCTGCTCGCCTGCCACCACTGAAATGTCACGCAGTGATTCAAGGCTTGCTCTGTCTCCAGTTATCAGCATGCCCTCTAGTCTGGACTCTGCTGCATGAATGGCAGCAAGGTGAGCGTTATCCATGGTAGAGGTATAGCGCCCTCCAGCTAGAAACGTAATGGTGACCAAAAACAGAGTTAAAATGACCCAAAATTTATCGTTGATCGACATTTTAATAAACAATTTGTCGATCGTTCGAAAATCAACTTCTTTCATATCTACATCCTATGTGCGCGTCTTGCTCGCAATTGAGTCCTATAAGGCGTTTATGACTGCCTAAAGCTATCGACAAATCCTGTGATTTTATGAGATTGAATTCAAATAAATATGTAATGGTCAGTATTGTAAATTTCAATAATGGGACGTTGATCTATATTGTTAGCCAAATGAAGTGAGAAACTGGGCGGATTGGTCCGTGATATTGTCCATTCAAACGCGATTTGCCTTGCTTAGGTGACTTGTTACGATGGGGTTAACCGATGACCCTAAGTGAGCCTCGCTATGCTCATGGAAGCGACGCGGGTGGGATTAAAAATGCCCTCCATGTGGGAGGGCACTGTCAGTCTTCTAATGGCTAAGCTTCTAGTGATCGAGGTAAAGGTAGTTTTGCCAGCTCTTCATCCGAATGAGTACCTTGCGCATAATCGACACGTGGCTGAACTTATCTGAATAAACCGCCACTTCAACCGCGGTCCCCAGCGGCAAACGGTACTCTGATATATCGTCAGTAATTTTTAATGTGACAAACACGCGACCACTTGTCCTGAGCGCCTCTGTGCCTACCAGAGCGCCTCTTGCCTGAAACTGGCTTTCGCCAATGGCTGGAAGCACTTCAACCACTTCACCTTTAAAGACTTTACCAGGGATGGCTCGGAACAGAAATTCGGCTTCAAAGCCCGGCTTTAGGCGTTGCAGTGAGTTCTGCCTAAAAGCAGCGGTGTAAAGGATCTCTTCAGTATGAACAAAGGTCATCACTGGAGCGAGGGGGAGTGGGACTGCCATGACACCAGGCCTTAGTGCCAACTGAGTCGCGAAGCCTTCAGTTGGCGCACGCACCACGGTCTGCTCCAGATTGAATTCCGCTTGGCGTAACTCTGCTAATAAGCGGGCGACGGCCGTATTCTCACCGCCTATTTCTGAATTCAATGCCAACTGTGCCAGTTCGACACGCGCTTTTGCTGCCTCCAACGCGGCTTGCGATGCTTTGTAAGCTTGTCTTCTGGTGTCGAGTTGTTGCTCGGTAAACGCGCCTTTGTTGTAGCCCCGTTGATAGCGGTCGAACTCTCGCTTCGCTTTGTCTCGTTCCGCAGTGGCTTGCGACTCCTGCGCGCTGGCAGCCTGTAACTCTGACTCTAACCCCAACGCACCTTGGCTCGCTTCCTTAATTTGCGCTTTAATTTTTGCAACTTCGGCTTCGTAAGGAATAGGGTCTATTCTAAATAAAACATCGTCTTTCTTGAGTGGTTGGTTGGGTTTAACTGGCACCTCAATTACTCGTCCTCGTACGCCAGATACGATGGGGGTAGAAGAGAACACTTGGTTACCCAGTTGGGTGAAAGGGTGGTTGTAGTTCATCAACAGAATCAATGTACCAATAAGAACAATGCCACCTAGCACGGCGGTCGGAACCGTCCATTTGTTGAGAGGAATTTTAAAAATCTTGAAAATGGCGATACAGATGGCCGTATACGTCATGATTAACAGTAGATCCATCAGTTATCCTCCCCGTTGTGAGCTGTGTCATTCGCTTGAGGCTTAGGCGATTTTTGTTGTTTTAATGTTTTCACTTCCTCTTGAAGCTGTGTCACTTGATCGATCAGTGCATCGACACGGTGGTGGATATCATGTTGTTCCGCTTGCAGTTTTTGGAAGCCCCAACCCCGTTCCTTTCGCCACAACGTGGCCCATATCCAAAGAAATGGCCATAAGGCGTGAAAAGTAAATAGGCTTACCCAGCCAGCATAGTGGATAGCATCTTGATGAGGGTGTTCGCGGCTTTTAGCGATTTCATAGGGGATATCGTGGATAGCAATGATACCGTAGAAGATAACCAACGTGACAAAAACCAGCAGACCCAGAGCGAAGTAATCTAGAAACATACTTATATCCTGTGTTTCGAAAGTGAGCGGAGTGACTTGATGAAACCAAGATATAAAGTATAGATAGAAAACAATAGATTAGATGCCTATCTATACGTAATTCTTATATATCAATGATGAATTTGATGTGAAAGTGATGCCTAGATCTCGCCAATATTGGAGAGTTATTCCGAGCACACCTGATTGCGGCCGTTGGCTTTGGCGCGGTACAACGCTTTATCTGCTCGATAAAAAGTACGTTGCGTATTTTCACCATCGCGATGCAGTGTGATACCGATGCTGATTGTTAATCCTCGCTCGCCAAGGATCTCTTGCCAATTGAACTGGTAGATCCGTTCTCTGAATGTTTCCGCATGTTGTTCAGTTTGGTCTAACTCAGTATCCTCAAGGATGACGAGGAACTCCTCTCCACCAAATCGCACACAGGAAGCACCGTGAAAGTTGAAGTAAGACGCGAGTTCAGCAGACACATTTACAATAGCTTTATCACCAACCAAGTGGCTTAATTCGTCGTTGATTGATTTGAAATGGTCAATATCAATCACCATGAGCGAGAAAGGGGTTTCGTGCAGCAGCAGATCTTTTAATTTGGCATCTAACCAGCGACGGTTATGAAGCTTGGTTAGCGGATCGGTGAATACGTCTTGTTGCAGTTTCGCTACCGCGTGCTTTTGACTTTCGGTTGTTTCTTTCAGCTCTTTGTTTTCGATCTCTGACAGAATGAGTTTCAGCTGAGGTTCAAAGCGGGATAAGCGCCTTAATTGATTGGCACCCAACTCGCCAATCGGGATTTGCTTGATTAAACGCTGTTCTAGCTCATACGCCCTTTTCTGATACGTCAATGCTTCTTGATAAGACGACTGCTGCTCACACATGGTGGCGAGCGTATCGCAGACCTTCAGTTTTAAGGTGGGTGAGCCGTACTTCTGAATTTTTTTATCTGCTGCCTCAAGCAACCATTTTGCCCAATGAGGTTTACTTAACTCATTTAAGCAGCAAGCCAGCTCCATTCGGATCATATTGGATAGCCAAAGAGAGTGTATATTGCCTGAGGTGTATTGAATGCTACTAAGCGAGCGCATCGCTAAGTCTAGGTTTCTTTCAAGGCGATGTATTTTTGCGCGATATAGCGAGATTTGAGCGGCCAGAGTTTTATCGCTAACAAGAATACTGAGTTCTTCGCATTCGCTGATCAGGCTTTTCGCCGCTGTTAGGCGCTTTAAATCAATATAACAGGCGAGTTTATTAAGTTTGTAACGCAACCTTAAGGAGCGGCTCGTAATGGCATGGTCAATACTGTCTAGCTTTTGGTAGTACCGCAGCGCGCGGCTATGATCACCATAGGTATCACATAAGTTCCCCATACCAAGAACCGAAAAAGCATACTCATCGATAAAACTGTGCTCAACCGAGATGTTGCATGAGTTGATGAACTCGCTTAATGCGTGGCTGAAGTCACCGCTTTCAACCAGCTTTTCAGCCATACTGTTTTTGATTTCCAGGATCAATTTGGCATCATCGGGCAAAGAGAGCAGGTTCAGCGCTTGTCTAAGCTCGTCAATACTGGCTTGAGATTGTTTTAGTTCGCAGTGGTATTTTGCGCTGATGATTAAGCATTGCGCTTCTTCTTGTGGGGACGCTGCAATGTTGTGACGAACATAATCCCAGAACGATAATGCCTCCTGGCCTGAAACAGCGGAAGCATCTAATCCTGAGTCGGAAATTTTATTGAGTAGCGCTTCCATTATTTTCGTCCTGCTGTGCTTCTTCAAGTTGTTCTAGGGTAAATGGGAAAGAGAGAATATCTTGAAAACTCACTTTCGGCAGAGATTGTTGTAATCCTCTACGTTGCCACGGGTAACTGTCAATCATACCGGATAACACATGGTAGACATTTTTAGCCGCTTCGCCTTTATCGGCCAGAAGCAGACCTAACCGATCTTTGCTTAATCGTGTGAGTATGTCGCTTTGGTTGCAAAGCGCATGAGTCAGTTCAACACACACATCCAGGTAGGCAGGATCTGGGTGTTGGATGACAATCACCGAATGATTGGAATCTTTAAGTTCGGTTTTAAACAGGATCAGTTGCTCCCACCAGTAGATCTCAGACACCAGCTTAGAAAGTTGTTTATCTGAATCAAACTCATGCTGGGCACGGATACGGTTGATCAATTTCCGCGCTCGTTGCTCCATCTGGCGTTTCGAGGTTCGCGCTTTGTCACTGCTCACTTTTGTGGTTTGGTCGCGCAGCATGTTTGTGGAATGCTGACGGTACTTTTTAAACGCGAGTAGTGCAGCGTGGCTGTCGTTGCACTCTTCAGCAACCAGAGACTGCTGATAACAAATTTGTGAAAGGAGTTCGCCATTGTCGAAAGCGAGCGCAGACTGCTCTGCATTTTTTAACAGCTCGGTGGCTTTTTGAGGATTTTTTCTTAGTCGCTCTAAGCGCGCTCGGCTGATATAAGAGTGGGCTTTCATCCACACTAAATCATGTTTGACCGCAATAGAGTGGGCTTTTCGGGTTGCTTCGTCAGCATCTTCAATTCTTTCTAACCCGAGTAAGGCTAGGCCGCGGAAGTCCCATATTTCGGCTTGCCAGGTAGAATCGTGATGATCTTTGAGTACTTCGGCTGCGCCATCGAGAATAGAAAGCATGTCGACAAAATTGCCAAGCAAATAGTGATCCCACGCCAGTAGAATGCGCGCTTTCCCTTCTAATCCATTAATTCGATTATGGTTGGCGACAATCGCCGCGAGTTCGTGGGTGCTTTTGGCCAGTTCATAATCGTGGGTAATTCGCCAAATATTCCCAAGGCCGATTAATGCTTCTATTTGAATTTTCGTTTCGCCCACAAGGGCAGATTGCTCTAGGGCGTTAATCCAAAATTGTTGCGCGGAATAATACTTCGCTTGCCCCCAATAATGCTGGGCGTGTAGGTGAAGGATTTCAGGTAAAAAGTCATCGGTATCCAGCGTATTGAGCTTAGTGTAAGCCTCTTTAACGAGCTTCAGGCCTTTGCGGTAATCCATGTTGTTCCACAAACACTGGGACATGATGACCAAACTATGGATTTCACCTTCGGGATAGTGGATTTGTGCTGAGCGAGTAGCACACTGCTCGGCTGCCACGAAAACGCTATTTGGCTCTGAATCTGCACGAGATTTGAGTTGCTCTATCTCTAATTCTAATAGCTGTTGGCTTTTATCCAATGAATCAACCCCTTACCGCGATAATGCTTTTGGTGAGCGCGCATTATAAGAATAGCAATGCGCCGAACACTACAAAAAGCATGAAAACACCAGCCATTTACGGGCTTTCGTCACATACTTGTCTATGAAAGGATATCTCGTAGTGTCAGTGGCGACTGAGTGAGCCCCAAGCGCTGCGCGGCTGTTTGCCCATCCTTGTCTTGATAACATAAGTTATGCCATGCGCGGAAAATATCAAGTAGTGGCAGCAGGCCACCGGGACGAAGCTTACGCCGAGGTTCGTTAATAAAGCTTTCAAACAGGTTTTGGAACCTCTGCTGATAGAAAGCGGATTTTTGAATAGAAGCCTGATTGAGCCAATACTCGGGCTGATTGTGTTCGCCTGCTAAGTAGCAGATGCCTTTAGCGTGGCCATTAATTGACGCGATGGCCCATCTATCACGCCACCAACCCATATGAACGATATCAATTTTGTCGATGTCTTTGGACAGCGCCCAGTCGTTATCTTCTTCTACATACATCAAATCTACGGTTTTCGCCTTGATACGTGGCAGACAAACACTCAATGCCGCAGAGCGCAAAACAGGATCTTGCGGTAAGTAGATAGAGACTTGCGCCTGCTCCTGACACATGTCGAGAACATGCATGAAATGCGCGTAAGACGTGTAGGGAGGACGAATCAAAGCACCTTTGGATGGATAGTTAAAGACGGAAAGGTTGCCCATTGGATCTTCAACGTTTCCTCTTGCCAGAATCGTTTGATACTTTTGGTCGATGCGCGTTTTTAAGTCCGGTGATGGTTCTGGCACCGGCATGTTTGCCTCAGATGAATGTTCACGCGACACAAATCGCGCTGGGAACTGGTACGGGTCATGATCGACATGACCAACTGGTTCTTCGTGAGCAGAATAATTGACGTGTTGGCAAAGAATGTATCCGCTTTGTGCTTCTCCGGTCGCTATCCACAGTACGCCATTATTACTTTTAGGTTGTAGCGGCGCGAAGTGTGAAGCCAGTTCATAGTGGTTAGCGTGGTTGACCCAGCGGGCATCGAAGGTGGAAAGTTTGCGCCGGCATCGACTGGCGATGTGATCAAGATGATCGTAAAACGTCTTTGGGTTGATCTCTAGCTTGCGGCAGATTTCCCGAACCGAGTAGCCCATAAAGAGCAAGCCAAGCAGGTTTTCTTGAAAGTGCAGTTTTTTATTGGCACCGGACCATTTATCCACAAACGTGGAGTGGCAGTTTTTACAACGATAGCGTTGGCGATCGCCGCTAAAGCCAAATGCATGGTAAAGATGTTTGTGAGTGTGTACGGACAAGCCAAAGTTGGCACAGTCGCTATTGCGACATGCAGGCAGCCCATCACTGTGGAGATGCCTTAAGCGGTGAAGCTCATTGAGAACTTCCCGATTGTTAAGTAAGGGGGGGAAAGCACCACATTCCCGACAAACCATCGCAGGTCGCTTGGGGTTAGCATGCTGCACAACGTAACGATGTGCATCACTCAATCCAAAGTTGTCACACGCCAATGTTTTACAAAAGTTGAGCTGTAACCCGTCAGCTTCCCTTGGCAATTCGCCAGATGTCACGATTCTCCCCCTCGGGGTATTAGGGCTGCCAGGGATGCCTGGCAGCAGGATATGACGAAATTAGATGTTGATTGCTGTTTCAAGTGCAACGTTCATCATGTCGTTGAATGATTTTTGACGATCTTCAGAGCTTAGTTTCTCGCCACGGATGATGTGGTCAGAAACCGTTAGGATTGTCAGTGCTTTTGCACCTAGGTCAGCAGCAACGCCGTAGATACCAGCCGCTTCCATGTCTACACCTAAGATGCCTAGTTTTTCCATCTTCTCGAAGATGTCAGCTTCTGGCGTGTAGAATAGGTCTGCAGAGAATACGTTACCTACTTTTACAGGAACTTCTTGAGCGCGCGCTTGGTTTACAGCCGTTTCTAGTAGACCGTAGTCTGCGATTGCTGCGAAATCGTGGTTGCTAAAGCGAATACGGTTTACTTTAGAGTCTGTTGATGCGCCCATACCGATCACAACGTCCATCAGGTTTACGTCGTCACGTACTGCACCACAGCTACCGATACGAATCACGTTTTTCACGCCGTATTCCGCGATTAGCTCGTGAACGTAGATACAAGCTGATGGGATACCCATACCGTGGCCCATTACAGAAATGCGTTGGCCTTTGTAAGTGCCAGTGAAGCCAAACATGTTACGTACATCACAAACTTGTTTTACATCTTCTAGGTATGTTTCTGCAATGAACTTAGCGCGTAGCGGGTCGCCTGGCATTAGTACAGTTTCTGCGAAATCACCCGGTTGAGCGTTAATATGTGGGGTTGCCATAGTTGTTACTCCAAGTTTACTAGCGGATCAGTGGGGGCTGATTACTAATTTTGTTGATTCTCATAAATCTGTTGAGGCAATACTAGCTAGCAAAGCGACTCCTCCATGAGAAGTATGTCACAAAACTACGCCATTGCACGGCTAAATTGATCGTTGATAACGTTTTTTGTTGAAACTTGTAAGGCAATCGATTCGGACAATCGATTGCCTGTGGTTATGGTTTACATTATTTGTGTGCTCACCTTTATTTGTACAAAAAATACTTTTGTATAACCTGCCTATGTGCTAAAACTTATACATGGATTATTTTTGTATAACCGGCTGGACGAAACGGAGTTTAATATGAACACTGAGATTAAAATTGGCATTAGCTCCTGTGTATTGGGAGAAAACGTACGCTTTGATTCAGGGCATAAAATCAGCAAATTTGTAACCAAAGAGCTGTCGCCGTACTTCGATTTCGTCTCTGTCTGTCCAGAGGTCGGTATGGGGATGCCAGTTCCAAGGCCAACGATACGCTTAATGTCGAATGAAGAACGGATTGCGCTGGTGGAAACCAAGGATCCGACCAAAGATCACACCAGCGCCATGTTGGATTACTCAAAAGACAAAGTCGCGGAACTCTCCGACGCCCAATTGTGTGGTTACATTGTGTGCGCTAAATCTCCAACGTGTGGCATGGAACGCGTAAAGGTGTACAAGAAAAATGGGTCAGATAATACCGGAGTGGGCCTATACACCAATGAGTTGATGCAGCAAATGCCATGGTTGCCAGTTGAAGAAGACGGCAGGTTAAACGACCCAGTGTTGAAAGAGAACTTTATCACCCGAGTCTTTACCCTGCATGATTTTTACCAAAATGTGGGCAATGACATTACCCGGGGTAATATTGTCGCTTTCCACTCGCGTTATAAGTTGACGCTGATGGCGCATCACCCTAGTTCGTACAGAGAGCTAGGCAGACTTGTTGCGAATATCAAAGATTACGAGATTGAACATTTCTATGACTTGTATCGTAAAGGGCTGATGCAAGCCATGTCGCACAGAGCGAGCCGCAAAAATAACACCAATGTTCTGATGCATATTCAAGGGTACTTTAAGCGCTATTTAGATAAAAAAGAGAAAGCCGAGTTGAGAAATGTCATCGATGACTATCGTGTCGGTGTGCTTCCTTTACTCGCGCCGTTAACGCTGATTAAGCACTATTTAGCGACGCACCCTGACGAATATCTCGAGCAACAAAAATTTTTAGAACCTCATCCACAGGAGTTACGTTTACGTTATGGGTTGTGATAAGAAGCTGTACGCAATTAGAGAAGTTTCGGAAATAACGGGTGTAAAGCCCGTTACTTTAAGGGCGTGGCAACGACGCTATAACTTGATTCAGCCTCAGAGAACGGACAAGGGGCACCGTTTATATCGAGAAGAGGATATTGAACGCATCAAGGTGATTCAGAGTTGGCTGAGCAAAGGCGTATCTATCGGTAAAGTAAAAAGCCTTTTAGAAACAGAAACGACGTTGGATGACACGCAGGTTACCCAATCTGAGCAGCTTGAGGATGTGGACGTGATTTTGGAGGCGTTATCTTCGCTTCGCCGATCCAAAGTCGAGTCAATCATCAATACAGTACTAAAAGAGTACCCGCTTGATGTGGTTGAACAACAGTTTATTCAACCTGTGTTTAAGGCGATTTCATTGGTGAAAAGAAACCAGCGAATTTTGCAAGACAGCTTGTTTAAAAGCTTATTGATTGCGCGTTTAGAATCGATCATTGAGTCAGAAAACAAAGCCGCCAGAGCAGGTAAGTGCTTACTAGTCAGCTATACCCATAATCGCGATGTTGCCAGTCGTCTTTGGGCTGCTCAGCTTTCCCAAAATGGGTGGCATATCACGCTAATGGACGATGTCGAAGATGTCTCTGGTTTGAACGATTTGGACTTGTCAGCCATTTATAACTCGGTTGCCTTCTACAGCCCTAAACCGGTCACTGAAGCTCAGAAATTGGCCATTGAGCAATTGACTGAATCCTATTCAGGTCAGGTCACCCTTTCTGAGGTGCTTGAGCTTACGAGGAGCTAATAATGAATATTGTATGGCTGCGACGTGACTTACGCGTCGATGATAACAGCGCGTTACTTGAAGCTGCCAAAGGCAATAATCCAGTGGTGGCTGTGTATATTGCCACTCCTCTAACTTGGCAAGAACATGATCTGGCGCCGATTCAGGCCGATTTCATTTACCGCCGTTTGTTTGAGCTGCAAAAAGATCTCGCGGCTTTACATATTCCTCTGCTTTATTTCGAAGTGGATACGTTTACAGAGAGCGCCGATAAAGTGGTCGAATTGGCGCAAGCGCTTAAATCTGAAGGCGTATTTATTAACAAAGAGTACGAGCTGAATGAAACCCGGCGCGACGATTATTTGGATCGACGTTTAAACTCGCTAGATAAAACGCTGCACCGATTTGACGACAAATGCATTTTCCCACCAGGAAGCGTGGTCAATAAGCAAGGCGCGTATTTCAAAGTGTTTACGCCGTTTAAAAAGGCGTATCTCAGCAAGTTGTCGCAATTTCCTGTTCACCCAAAAAAAGCAGCCCAGCTAGCGTGTAAAGCGGATCTAGGCGAGTATGAAGGCCACGTGCTTACCGCCGACAGTCCGTTCAGTTACCCGCGTGTTTCGAGTGAACGTTATCCAGTCGAAACAAAAGCCATTTACGATAGGCTCAGAGCGTTTAACGATGAAATGGTTGAACGCTACAAAGAGGAACGAGACTTTCCTGCGGTAGATGGTACAAGTGGTCTGTCGCCTTATCTTACGATCGGTGCACTATCGGTAAGGCAGTGCATGGCGAGAGTTCTGTATCAGCAGTCATTACCATTGAGTTTAGGTCGGGAAACTTGGCAAAGTGAACTGATTTGGCGAGAGTTTTATCAGCATCTCACTTACTTTGAACCCAAGTTGAGCATGGGGAAAAGCTTTCTGCCTTGGGGCCAGGCGCTGGTTTGGCAAGGCGATGAGAAGCGAATCAAAGCTTGGAAAGAAGGGAAGACAGGCTACCCTATTGTCGATGCCGCGATGAAGCAGTTGAATCAAACGGGTTGGATGCACAATCGTTTGAGAATGATTGTTGCCAGCTTCTTGATTAAAGATCTGCAAGTCGATTGGCGGGTTGGTGAGGCCTACTTTATGAGTAAGTTGATCGATGGAGACTACGCATCCAATAATGGTGGCTGGCAGTGGTGTGCATCAACCGGTTGCGATGGTCAGCCTTACTTTCGGATCTTCAATCCTACGACACAAGGGGAGCGGTTTGATCCTAAGGGGGACTTTGTTCGATATTGGATTCCAGAGCTAGCCTCGGTTCCAGATAAGCACATTCATCAGCCTTGGAAATATAGTAATGTCAACGCGTTGTCATATTCAGCGCCAATTGTTGATCATAAGGCGCAAAGAGAGATAACCTTGGCAAATTACAAAAATGCTAAGGACGCTATGAATGCTTCGTAAACTCATTGCTCTCGGCTGCTTGGTAACTTGCAATGTGTTTGCTGCGAGTTACCAACTACCGCCGGAAGGCAGCAATATTGTTGGGCGCATACAGTACCATAAGGTGGTTCAGGGCGAGACCATCGCAGAAATTGCCAAACAGTATGATGTGGGTTTTCTCGCTTTAATGGCCGCGAATAAAGGGGTTGATCCGTTTTTGCCTGAAGCGGATTACATGTTAACCATTCCTACAGAAATCATCTTGCCGAATGTTGAGCGAGAAGGCGTGGTGATCAATCTCGCTGAGTTACGCCTCTACTACTTTCCGAAAGATGCCGATGTAGTTCATATATTCCCTGTTGGTATTGGCCGTATCGGTCGAGATACGCCGATTATGGAAACCTCCATCAGCCAAAAGCGACCTAACCCTACCTGGACACCACCTGTATCAATACGCAGGGAATACTTAGCCAAAGGCATCGAGTTACCTGCCGTGGTTCCTGCCGGGCCAGATAACCCGCTGGGTGAATTTGCACTTCGCTTGGCTTACGGTAATGGCGAGTATCTTATCCATGGTACCAACAAAGATTTCGGGATTGGTTTGCGAGTGAGCGCTGGCTGCATTCGCATGGAGCCGAAAGACATTGAGTGGTTGTTTCCCAACGTAAATCGCGGTGACAAAGTTCAAGTTATTGATGAACCCATCAAAGTGACACTTGAACCGGATCGAAGTGTGTTTATTGAAGCTCATGAGCCGTTAACAAGAAGTGATGGTACCAAGAAAGAGCTGACTGTTCCGCTGGAGTTGAGCTGGTGGCTGGATGAATTTGGTTATTCGGATTCTAAGGTGAAGGCTGCGATAGCCGCGCAAAATGGTTTGCCAGTTGAAGTCGTCGGACCCAAGTGGTGATACGATTCATAAGAATAGCGATAAAAAGAAAGGGCCTGCAATTGCAGGCCCTTTCTTTTAGAAAGACATAATTACTTAGTGTAAGACTGAGCAATGTTGTCGATGCGCTCGTTTGCGCGTGCTGCTTCTTCTTGAGCTGACATCGCTGCGTCTGTAGAACGACGAACGTCAGATTGTAGAGATTGCACGTCTTGGCTTAGCTGGCTAACTTGGTTGCTCAGTTCGTCCATTTTTGCTGTTGTTGCTTCGTCTGGACCAGATGCACAACCAGCTAGTAGAAGTACAGATGACGTTGCAGCTGCGATCAACATTTTGTTCATAATCGAACTCCTTGATTTGGGTAAGTATCAATTGTGCTTAACGTGGTTCTATACATTATGATCGTATAGTAACTCGTTCAGTGTAGTTGCTAATTTACTTTACCAAAAGGTCAACAAAGTCAAAAAAACCCAAGAATTTAGGTAATTATCTAATTAATTGAGCAATGTCTCACAGGAGAGAATCTAAATTGCAAGCATCAGTGCTGAAAAAACTCGGCTTAAAAATGAGAACAAGCATTATTTTCTGTGATCACTATCCACTTTGGGCAAATATGGGTATCATACGCTGTTAATTAAATTTTCATGTCCTGAATGGCGAATAGTGGCCTTTTGGGGACGGTGTAATAAAGATGGAGAATACCTTGCACTTCAAAGATTTAGGCTTAGACAATCGCTTACTAAAGAACCTAAAGCACTTCGACTTTAAAAAAGCGACAGAGATCCAACAAAAAGCAATCCCAGTTGTGATTGCTGGTAAAGATCTGTTGGCGTCATCAAAGACAGGTTCTGGTAAAACGCTAGCTTTTGTTCTACCTATGTTACATAAGTCGCTAAAGAACAAGGCATTCTCTGCAAAAGATCCACGAGCATTGATTCTTGCACCAACTCGCGAGCTTGCAAAACAGGTGTATGGTGAGCTTCGCACGATGCTTGGTGGTTTATCATACGACGCAACCTTGATCGTCGGTGGTGAGAACTTCAATGATCAGGTTAAAGCTCTGCGTCGTTACCCTAAATTTATTGTGGCAACTCCAGGCCGTTTAGCGGATCACTTGGAGCATCGCTCAATGTTTCTCGATGGTCTAGAAACTCTGATTTTGGACGAAGCAGACCGTATGTTAGATCTGGGTTTTGCGCCTGAACTTCGTCGTATTCATAAAGCGGCAAAACACCGTCGTCGACAAACGCTGATGTTCTCGGCAACGCTGGATCACGCAGAAGTTAATGACATTGCGTTTGAAATGCTCGATGCGCCTAAGCGTATTGCGGTTGGTGTATCTAATGAAGAACACAAAGACATTACCCAGAAGTTTTACTTGTGTGACCACCTAGATCATAAAGAAGCGATTCTGGACCGTGTGTTAGATGAGGCCGATTACAAGCAGCTGATCATTTTCACGGCGACTCGTGCTGATACCGATCGCTTAACGGAAAAATTAAACGAGCGTAAACTGAAAGCCATCGCACTGAGTGGCAACCTCAACCAGACACAGCGCAACACCATCATGAGTCAGTTTGAGCGTGGGGTATTTAAGATCCTCGTGACAACAGACGTTGCTTCGCGCGGTTTAGATATTGCCAACGTCACTCATGTTATCAACTTCGATATGCCAAAACATACTGAAGAATACGTTCACCGTGTTGGTCGAACGGGCCGTGCTGGTAATAAAGGTGATGCGGTTTCGCTGGTTGGTCCTAAAGACTGGGATAGTTTTAAACGTGTCGAAGCCTACTTGCAGCAAGATCTTGCTTTCTCTGAACTTGAAGGTTTGAAAGGCAAATTCAAAGGCTTGAAACCACGTAAACCTGATTTTCGTGGTAAGTCTAAGACAACAAAAACCGCTAAACCACAGGCGAAGAAAGTGGCGAAGAAACCAGTCAAACGCGATAAAGCCTTCTATCAGAATGTGGCTGTGGGTGACTCGGTCTTTATTCCGAAGAAAAAAGTCGCGCCGAAAGCTGACGATGAGTAGAAACATTAAGGGGTTGCATTGCGCAACCCCTTGTTCATTTACACTTTAAAAAATCCTAATTGCTGTTTTTGGTTCTCTGCCAAATTCGACAGTTCATGGCTGGCTGCTGCCGCCTGGGTGATCCCCGTGACATTTTGGCTAACCAGTTCATAAATATTGCTGAGGTTGCTATTTACGTCTGTCGTCACTTGTCCTTGCTCTTCCGACGCAACAGCCACTTGTGCATTAATGGTGTTAAGTTCAGAGATGGTACCGCTAATGTTGTTTAATGCGTCACTGACACGATTCGCCTGTTCTTGATTCTTGGCGAGCATGTCTAAGCTCGCATTCATGCTTTCGTTTGCACTGCCAGAGTGCTGCTGTAGTTCTTCAATAATGGCTTGGATTTCCTGTGTAGACTGCTGGGTGCGTGCTGCTAGCATGCGTACTTCATCTGCAACCACAGCAAAACCGCGACCACTTTCTCCAGCGCGAGCCGCTTCAATCGCTGCATTGAGCGCGAGAAGGTTGGTTTGTTCGGAGATCCCTTCTATCACTTCTATTACGTTGCCTATTTTCTCTGATTGCGCTTTAAGCAATGTGACAACGCCAGCTGCCTCCGTTAGTTTCTGCGCCATCTGCTCACTCGCACGCGTATTTTGTTCAAAAATGCTTAAGCTTTCACGGGCAAGTTCATTGGCTTGAGTTGAAGCCGAATCAGCTTGGTTTGCGTTTTGCGTTACCTCAGATGCGGTGCTTTCCATTTGGTTGATGGCGGACGCGACTTGCTCGACTTCGTTTCTTTCTTGATCAGAGTTCGCGCTAGACTGAGTCATCACAGCCGCAAGTTCCGTCGAAGCGGACGCGACGTCAACACTGATACGAACCAGAGAGTCGACGGTTTTACGTAACTGATCGATAGTGGTGTTGAAATCTCGGGCCAAGGCGGTAATTTCGTTGTCACCTTCTTCCGCTACTTTAACCTTCAGATTGCCCGCTGCGAGCTCTTTCATGGCGCTTTGCATGGCTTTGATCGGTTTTACGATGATGCCAGCCAGTCCCCAGCTTATCGCGACAGCCATAACTAGAACCACTATCAGCCCTAAGATGGTATTGAACATCACTTGCGAGTGGTTTTGCTGGTTTTGGTCTATTTCGATGAGTGCCAGCTCATTGAGCTTGACTGACAACTCGTCGATGGCGTTGGTCATCGTGTCGCCTTTGTCTCTATACAGTGAGGCAGCTTGGGTATATTGGTTGTCGAAATCTGCGGTGAGTGTGTGAGTTGAGTGCTTTTGAGTCAGTAGCGGGGCCATGGTGTGAATAGAGTAGTTGACGTAGTCGTTCATCGCGACTCGCAGTGCTTCGACTTCGGCGCTAAGCTCTGGAACTGTGTCCAAGGAGTCTAATAGCTTAAAGCTGACGGCTTGCTTTTGTTGAAGTGTCTCAGCAAGCTGCTTGACGTCTTCAGCACGAAATAAGCTGTAAATGGCTTTGATGCGCATCCCGTACGTGTTGTCGATGATTTTGGTGAGATCATCTTTGTGAGTGATCACCCCTTCAGTAGAGAGACTGACCTGATTGAAAACATGTTTCAGGGTAGTGGTGCTGTAGCTTATCCCTGCGACTAAAAGGAGTAATGTAAATACGACAGGGACAACCACCTGAAGTTTAATCGATAAGCCACTCAATAGTTGGCGCATAGAGTTTCCTCTTCATAAAAAAGTAATAAATTAAAATTGTTATTATTGTCAATAGAGTGGTTGATTCTAAGTTTTAAGCGGGATAATTCAACGTCGATAAACTTGGTCTGGCTCGCAATTCTTAAAACTCTTTAAGTTGTAAAAATGTTTATATTTCATTGCCTTATGTTACCTGTTGCGCTGCTTGTCAGTGATGGGAACTGAAGTGCCATTGTTCGAGGCGTCAACCAATAAGAGGCTAGTTGCGTAAAAAGTAAGTGACGATATGTGTCATACAGGCTTCAACTAAGTGAAACACAACTGTCATATTCGCCCCCTAAAGTGAGCACCGTTCAAGTGAAACACAACGGCAACAAAGCCAATTAAGGATATTGTGATGAAAAAGACAGTTATCGGTGCAATCGCACTTCTAGGCGCAATGGCAGTGACTCCAGTTTCTGCTAAAGAAACTATCTCTGCAGTGGGCTCTAGCAGCGTAACTCCACTGATGGAAGTTTTCTCTGAAACATACATGAAGAAGAATTCTGACGTATTTATCGAAGTACAAGGCCCAGGTTCTTCAGCGGGTGTTAAAGCGGCTAAAAACGGTTCGGCAGATCTAGGTATGTCTTCTCGTAACCTAAAAGAGTCTGAAAAAGAGCCAGCTCTTATCGAAGAAGTAGTAGCACGTGATGGTATCGCTGTTGTTGTTAACCCTAAGAACGACCTAAAAGGTCTGACTGCTGACCAAGTGTCTGCAATCTACAAAGGCGAAATCACAAACTGGAAAGACGTTGGTGGTGCAGATAAGCCAATCGTAGCGATTACTCGTGATACCGCTTCTGGTACTCGTGGCGCATTTGAAGACATCATGTCTCTAAAAATGAAAATCTCTGGTAAGAAAGTATCGGCTATCTCTCAACGTGCTCAAGTTGCGAACGGTAACGGCGCTCTGAAAACGATGGTGGCTTCAAACCCATACGCAATCGGCTACATTTCACTAGGTACGGTTGATAACACAGTTCACGCGCTAGCGATTGACGGTGTAGATGCAAAAGTAGACAACGTTAAAAACGGTTCTTACAAAGTAGCGCGTCCTTTCCTAGTACTTTACAAGAAAGGCCAACCATCTGCTGAAACTCAAAAATTCCTAGACTGGATGCTAACTGACGAAGCGCAAGCTATCGTTGATAAGAAAGGCTACATCTCAGTTAACTAATTTATTTCAAATCCCTTACTTGCTCAGCCTGCTTTTGGGCTG
Source organism: Vibrio nereis NBRC 15637 (assembly GCF_001591105.1). GTDB lineage: Bacteria > Pseudomonadota > Gammaproteobacteria > Enterobacterales > Vibrionaceae > Vibrio > Vibrio nereis. Next base: position 255,638 of record NZ_BCUD01000002.1, read on the forward strand.
AGCCTTTTCTTAACTTCCTAACGAGTGATGAACTCGGTAGATCGGTAAGAGCCTTATGACCATCGCAACAAATAGTGAAAAGCTTATGAATAGTGAAGCTGAAGCAACTCGAGTTTCTAAGCCGCGTTTGCGTACGAAAAAACGAGTGGATTGGAAAGAGCGCATCTTCCATGGCTTATTCCTTACTAGTGCAGTAATCGGCATTGTTTCTCTGTCTATTATTGCTTACTTCATTGTCAGAGAATCTATCCCTGCTTTTGCAGAAGTGGGTGTGAGCGGCATCGTTTTAGGACAAAACTGGCTGCCACCAGCACTGTATGGTGTCGCAACCATGATAGTTGCATCCATTGTATCTACATTTGGTGCCGTTATTGTCGGTGTGCCTGTGGGCGTGCTGACGGCGATTTTTATCGCTGAGATAGCCCCAAAACGCGTAGCGGATGTGATTCGCCCAGCGGTTGAACTACTGGCGGGTATTCCATCGGTGGTGTACGGATTCTTTGGCCTTGTTATCATCGTTCCTCTCATCCAAAACATTTTTGATGTACCTGCGGGTAACACCATTTTGGCCGGGATTATTGTTCTGGGTGTGATGATTCTACCAACGGTAATTACCGTATCCGAGACCTCTATCCGTGCTGTCCCTCGTGCTTACAAAGAAGGTTCTTTGGCACTAGGTGCATCTAAAATCTACACCATCTTTAAGCTGCTCGTACCGGCGGCGCGTTCAGGCATTATGACGGGCGTTATCTTAGGTATTGGCCGAGCGTTGGGTGAAACCATGGCGATCATCATGGTGATGGGTAACGCACCAGCAATGCCACAAGGTATTCTGGACTCAGCACGAACGCTGACGGCTAACATCGCTATTGAGATGTCCTACGCGAGTGGTGTACACGCAAACGCGCTGTACGCAACAGGTGTTGTACTCTTGGTGTTTATTATGATGCTGAACGCGGCATTACTTTACCTTAATCGCGAAAAAGCGAAGTAAGTAAAGGAAAGGTGACGAATATGGATCGCGCAAAACTAAAACAATCTCGTGAATTAAAAGATAAGATTCTAAACGGCTTTATTTGGGCTGCCGCTGGTTTAACTGTCGGCTTCTTGTTCTGGATTATCTGGTACATCTTATCCAACGGCTTGCAACACGTTGATTGGAACTTCATTACCGACAATTACACACGTACAGGCGAAGAGCACGGTATCTTCCCAATGATTGTCGCGACTATTTATATGGTGGTTGCTTCTATTGCAGTAGCGGCACCACTAGGCATTATGACCGCTATCTACCTGACAGAATATGCGAAAGTAGGTAGCCGATTAGTGAAAGTTATTCGTTTTTGTACTGAGTCTTTGGCGGGTATCCCGTCGATCATCTTCGGTCTATTCGGTATGACTTTCTTTGTAGCAATACTTGGATTGGGCTTCTCGATTCTTTCAGGTGCACTGACTCTAAGTATTCTGATTCTTCCTGTTATCATCCGTACAACAGAAGAAGCATTAATGGCGGTGCCACAAACATACCGTGAAGGTTCTTACGGTTTGGGCGCGTCGAAAATCTATACCATCTGGCGCTTAATCTTGCCAAGTGCAATGCCAGGTATCTTAACTTCGGTCATTCTTAGTATTGGTCGTGTGATTGGTGAATCGGCTCCTGTGTTCCTGACGGCAGGCATGGTGGCGCGTATTCCAGACTCTTTAATGGACTCTGGTCGTACGTTAACGGTTCACTTGTACAAGCTAACTACCGAGCTATTCACCGTTGAAGAGTGGAATCAGGCTTACGGTACGGCAACGGTACTGATCGTCGTTGTACTGCTGATCAACATGGTAACCAAGCTGATTGCCAGCCGCTTTAATACCGCGACGTACTAGACGTACTAATAGCTAAAACAGAATTACTTGAATTTAAGATTATAGAGATTAAGAACATGAACAAATTTGATATTGAAAACCTAGATCTGTTTTACGGTGAAAACCAAGCACTGAAATCAATTAACTTGCCGATTCCAACTCGCCAAGTGACTGCTCTGATTGGCCCGTCAGGTTGTGGTAAGTCGACCCTTCTTCGTTGCCTGAACCGCATGAATGACCTTATCGAAGGTGTGAAGATCACAGGTCAATTGAACATGGATGGTGAAAACATCTACGGCAACATCGATGTGGCGGATCTAAGAATTAAAGTAGGTATGGTATTCCAAAAGCCAAACCCGTTCCCAATGAGCATCTATGAAAACGTGGCATATGGCCTACGTGCTCAGGGTATTAAAGACAAAAAGCATATTGATGAAGTGGTTGAACGTTCACTGCGTGGTGCGGCACTTTGGGATGAAGTAAAAGATCGCCTTAAGTCACACGCGTTTGGTTTGTCTGGTGGTCAACAGCAACGTTTGTGTATCGCACGTACGATTGCGATGGAGCCAGATGTGATCCTGATGGATGAACCGACTTCAGCACTAGACCCAATTGCGACGCACAAAATCGAAGAGTTGATGGAAGAGTTGAAGAAAGACTACACCATCGTGATTGTGACGCACTCTATGCAGCAGGCTCGTCGTATCTCTGACCGCACCGCGTTTTTCTTGATGGGTGAACTGGTTGAGCACGATGAAACTCAGGCGATTTTCAGCGCACCACAAGATGACCGTACTAAAGGTTATGTTAACGGTGACTTTGGTTAAACCAAACCGACAACAATTTTTACTGGTATTATCACTATAACAATAAGCGATGGTATTTTTGCCCCTCTCTATGAGGGGCTTTTTTTATTCGCGACAGATGAGGTTGCAGGACGCCATGAGCCGTTATACGACGAGACTTTTGTTCTGATTGGCAAATTTCATCTTATACATATTTGCGTCTGCGATAGAAATTAACTGTGTCAGTTGGTCTGCATCGGTGGGAAAACGCGCTACACCGATACTCGTCGAGAGCTTTGCTGTTTTTTGATGACCAACATTTACCTCTGACTTAAAACACGCTTCGATTTGTTGCCAAGACGCATCCAGATCGCGGTTGTGAGCCATGAGTGCGAACTCATCTCCGCCAATTCGATAGCAAGGCATTCCCAGCTTGGATAAACGAGTAGCGACTTGCGTCAGTGCTTTGTCGCCCGCTTGGTGGCCATATTCATCATTAATCCGTTTAAAGCCATTTAAGTCCAGCAAGAACAAGTAGAACTCGTTCTGTTCTTCGATCTGCTTGTTTAGCTCATTAAACATAGCCAGTCGACTTTTCACTTTCGTTAGAGTGTCGGTTAAGGAAAGCTGGCGGTGGTATTTCGCTTCTTGATGAATAATAAATCCTGCCAGACCCGCGCAAAAGCAGAGCAATAAAAGCAAGGTAAATTGTATCTTATTGAGCAGTTTTGCCGTATCTAGCTGTTCTTGGAACAAGGGACTGTTCACTCTAAAGTTAGTGTTCACATACTGAATCATCGACCAATAGATTTTAGACAGCTTATTGGATACCTCTCTAGCGTAGAACTCGTTGTCGATAAGGTCTAGGCGCGGTTCGACCATTTTAAAGTCATTGAACATGGACTGAAAAAAAGGTCGCGTACCGGGTAAAGAGGCAAAGGTATCCGCTTCTCGATTGTTGAGCAGCAAATCAAATCGGCTCCACGTCAGCTCATATTTCAGTTTGACTTGCTCAGTATAATCTGGGTTTTCTCTCGAGTATTGTGAGATGGCCGTGAGCTCTGAGAACTCTTTCGTGAGTTGAAAAAGAAACCAAGTACCTTGGCTTTTTTGCTCAGAATATGAACGAGTTAGATCTCTTGTCGACGAGAGTAGAAATAGGTTGGCGAAAATTAAAATCGCAGACATCACCAAGAGCAGAACTTTTGCTCTGCATAGCATAGGCGATAGTTTTGCGCGTTTATGGCTGAGTTGCATCATCGGCTTTATGGAAAGTTATCTCTTTGATCTGCCAGACCATTTGTGAATGGAAAGAAATATCGTCAATCTCTGGGTACTTTTCGAGATCAAAGATGAGCCAGTAGGGCCCCTTATTTCTTACTTTAATTTTTTCGTGTTCTATTTCGTAAGCAATGATGGGTTGATAGCGTCTAATATCGTTGATTTGAGATGTCGACATGTAATCGTTAAGGCCTAGAAACGAAATTGAACCCACATCGGTAAGTTGGTAAAACTCAACTAAGTCAGTCACTTTTATACCAGTGAATGATTTTCTGTTTTCAAACCAAGGAAGTTGTGTTTCAAATGTGGTTGATTCGAATTGAGTGCTAATCTCGTGATCAGTCAGAACTACGGCGCTTTGATCTTCCATCCGAATAATGAGCTGAGAACTAACAGCTTGAAAGCTCACCATTAGCAAAAGTGCACTAAGTCGCTTCACCATAGTCCCTCCGGATGAATTGCTGTGCAGTTATTTATAATTATATTGATAAGTATACACGCAATGTTTTTGTGGTGAGATGTTTTTTGTCTGGTCCGAATACAGCCTAAGGCCTGACCTTTTGGGGGAAGGGGTGTTCTTGTGATAAAAATAAAGCCCCAATTAAGGGGCTTTATTAAGGACTTAAGTGCTCAATCAGAAGATTAGGTGAGCAACACCTGCAATCACTGGCAGTGTGATTAGTGTTCTTAGAATGAAAATCACGAACAATTCAAAAATGTTGACTGGAATGCGGCTACCTAATAGTAAAGCACCAACTTCTGACATGTAGATCAGCTGAGTGACAGACATTGCAGCGATAACAAAGCGTGTCATTTCACTGTCGATTGACGCTGCCAGAATCGCTGGAATAAACATATCCGCAAAGCCAACCACAATTGTTTCTGATGCTGCTGCCGCTTCTGGAATTTGTAGTAGCTCTAGGAATGGGATAAATGGTTGGCCTAAGATGCTAAATACGGGCGTGTACTCAGCCACGATTAGAGCAAGTGTACCTAAACCCATTACCACTGGTAGCACACCAAACACCATGTCGATAGCGTTTTGAACACCTTCGCTAAATACATCTTTTAAAGACTTCACTTTGCTGGCTTTCTCAAGTGCTAGCTCCATGCCCCAAGACAGGCTTGTGTGACCTTCAGGAACCGCATCTGCGTCTTCACTTGGTTTAGTGCCATCAATAAATGTATTTTTCTTTGTGCTCAGTGGTGGTAAGCGAGGAATAATGATTGCTGCCACGATACCCGCAAGACAAACCGCGCCGTAGAACGGAAGGAATAGGTGTTCTAGCTCGACTTGAGCGATAACCACTAAACTAAATGTGATAGATACAGCCGAGAATGTTGTACCAACTACAGCCGCTTCACGTTGCGTGTAAAACTTCTCTTCATACTGTTTGCTGGTTAAAAGAATACCTACCGAGCCGTCACCTAGCCATGAAGCAATACAGTCAATCGCACTACGTCCTGGCAAGTTAAACACAGGGCGCATCACTTTACACAGTAGCGTACCAACCAGTTCAAGCAAGCCAAAGTTCATTAGCAGTGGAAGCAGTAGACCTGCAAAAATGAAAACAGAAAACAGTGTAGGCAGTAAGCCTTCTAGCACCAAGCCACCCGTGTTCTCTTCCCATACCTGCTGCGGACCAACCTGGAAGTAGGTCATAACAACGGCAATGCCGCCGATGACTCGCACGGCTAACCAAATAGGGGATGGACTGAATAAGCCATTTAAAAATGAGTTGTTAGCAATAAATGCAGGTTTAGCAAAACGGAACAGCACAGAAGCGGCTGCCATGAACGCGATGATCGCAGAGACTACACCGACTAAGTAATCGCCAAATGTAGATTGAACAGATTTAGCTAAGACCGCAACAGGAATCGTGATATCACCCTGGTAGCTGATCGGAGCCATGAATAGGAACAGTCCCACTAATGATGGGATTAAGAACATCCAAAAGTTGCCCTTAGCTTTTGGCTGTGTGAGTGTTTGCGTATTATTTGACATTAGATTTCTCATGTTACTACTAGTCAATAGTATGCCGATCCAAGGTGGCATATATATTCACTAAACATCCATATTTCGTCATATAGATGGAGAGTAATGCCTTTTGAATTCCTTTGCAATACTATTCATTAAACATCGCTAAATATTCAACGATTAGTTCGATACAAAGAGATTCTACTAGATGTTTGTAGTAATTTTGTTAATTAATTTGGTTTTTTGTTTTATTTGTGATCTTGGTTGATACGTCTGTCACTAGACACATATAAGTAAAACCAGTATGAAAATGCCATCGTTAACGCGAAGAATATAGGCATTAAAAGAGCTGACAGCCCATGCAGCGCAAAGAGTTTACCGCCAATGATCCCACCAGAGAGAAAACCACAAAGGATAAAGAGAAAGAGCTTTGCTTTGCGGAAATCGAAATCTTTGCCGCGTAGTCGAGCGCCGATCATAATGCCAAAGTCGGTTATGATGCCCGTCATGTGTGTGGTCCTGACAACTGCGCCGCTGAAGGTGGTGATCATTGCGTTTTGCAAACCGCAAGCGGCGGAAGCGAAGTATTGACCGGACAGCTCACCGTCTAAAAGCAATAAATAAGCAATGTACAGCAGGCCGCTTTCCATGCAGAGTGCAACACCGTAGCGTCTGCCGAGTTTTAATGCCGTGCCTTCTATAAACGTACCACTTAATACGGCCCCCAGCATAAAGCTGAGAACTACCATAAACAGGTGAATGGCCTGTTGGTCCAATGCTTCTATTTGTGTTCCTAGTAAGGTGAAAGTGCCGGATACGTGAGAGACAGCTTGGTGCTGGAAGCCAAGTAAACCAATGGCGTTCACGACGCCGGCAAGTAATGCGAGTAGAAAAGCTCCGTACTCTACCCACTTTGGTAATTTAGAAATCAAAATTAGCTCCTCAGTATGAAGAGAGGGATTATACCGCTAGAGCCTGTAACTAGACACGTCAAATCTATGAAACAAATTGATCTTACGCAATTAAGGATTACGTTCCACTTGGCAGTCAAATTTCACCCAAGTGTGCATCCTTTCTTCGTATACCGAGAAGCTAGGTATTGGCAGGTCTTGTTGGTTGAACACACCCACAGGAACAACAAGAGTATTAGGCAGTGCGCTAAGGCGCATTAACATGGTGGTGCTGCAGCATGGACAAAAAAAGTAAGTTACCTCATTGCCTGACTCCGTAATACGGGAATATTCATTCATATCACCACTATAGGAGATTTGGCTTTGATCGAACCTTGCTTGCACTCCAAAAACACTCCCAGTTCGTTTCTGGCACTCAAAGCAATGGCATATCGCTGTGCGTTCAGGGTCGCCACGGCATATCAACTTCACTTGACCACAACTACATTCCGCTGTTCTTACTTTCATTTTTGACTTCACCTGAACTCCTAATCGAACAAGAAGAGAGAAGATATAGAGCCTATGTCACTATTTTTAGGACAGCAGAGCTGAATTGGTCAAATGTTAGTGATGAGTAATGTAACATTACTCACTTATATCGTTGTTGAGAGATAAAATGAAAAAACGTTTACTGCCAGTACCTTTGATACTGCTCATCCCTATTTTGCTTCTTATTGTCGTCGTTGCTGCCGGTTTGTATCGCTTTAGTATGAGTGATGAAGAAATATTAGCAAAATTTCCCAGCACCCAGCAGAAACAAGATGAGATCCTAAAAGCGGTGTTTTCTATCTCGACGCCAAACCCTTGGACGATAGAAGTGCCCGATAGCCATGCCTTCAGTTTTATTGATACGTACAATGAACAAGCTGAACAGGTCACAGGAAAATACGATGATGGGGTGGAGCGAGGCACTATCACCATCTTTACCAAGTGGATGCTGACACTTAGCGATACGGATTATGTGTCGGTCATGAGTGTCTCTAATCAAGGGAGTGGCGTGTTCTACTACCTGTCTCGTTTTCATTACGATACAAGATTAAAACGTATGGTGAGGAAAGAAAGCCATTTACTTGGTGATCGTATTCAGTTGGAGTCACTTTCGCAAAGTGGTGAGCACCTTTATGTCGACTTTTTTGTTCATGGCGATAACCAAGCGATGGCCCAAGAGCCAAATTTGAGAAAGACGCAAGAATTTAAGCTGTCGAGCTCAGGAGTTGTGAGTTTGATTGAATAAAAATACGGTTGTAAAAGCACCAAACCTTGCTTATTGTTTGAACTGTTCGAAAGTTAATTGCTGTTTAGGGAAGAGACCATGATTAATAAACGATACTTTAAAACAAAAGATGAAGTGGAGGTGACGTTTGAACTACCGGCTTCCGAAGCGGAGAAATCCGTTGCTATTGTTGCTGACTTTCTAGATTGGCAGCCAACAGAGATGAAGAAAGTTGCCAGGACAAAATCTTACCGATTTAAAACACGCTTACCAAAAGATGGCCAGTTTGAGTTCCGTTACTTGGTTGATGACAAAAAGTGGGTGAACGATCCTCAAGCCGATACCTTCAAGCCTAATGTGTTTGGTGAAGACAATGGCTTAGTCAGCACTTATCAATAATTCGGTTATTTTTTTGTCTAAAAGAGGTGCGAATTCGCACCTCTTGTTGATCTAACTTTTACATTAGAAAGGTGACAAATCTTCCAGAAATTCGTACTCTTAGCGCTTTCTTTTAGTACAAAGGGTAAAGCTGTGCGCGCTAAAACAACAGTAATGAGTCGCCTAAATGAGCTTTCAAGTTTCAAAAAGTGGTCGCTGATAAGCCTGCCTGTATTGGCTGCAGTGGCACTTTCATCAGTCAATAATAACCGCCCTCTCACTCGTACTATCGACTTGTCTATTCCTGAATCGGAGATTGTCTCCGATATTATGCAAACCGAACTATCGCATGTAGATGTGCCTGACTACGAATACACCATTCAGTCAGGAGATAATCTAAGTTCTATCTTTGATCAGCTGGGATTTGGCTATAGCGAATTAATGAGTGTGATGGCAACGGATCTCAACTACCTGGCGTTAGACACACTAAAGCCAGGAAACAAGTTACGCTTTTGGAAAGCGGAGCAACAAGGCAAGCTACAAAAAATGGAGCTTGTGTTTAGTTTGGTTGAGAGTGCGGTGTATACCCGTTTAGACGATGGTGCTTTCGCGTTTGAAGACATCAAAATTCCAGGTGAGTGGGGATCTCGCGCCTTAGTTGGCTCGATTCAAGGCAGCTTCTCTCAGTCTGCATACTCACTCGGGCTAGGGGCCAAGCAGGTGAGTCAGATAGTTACTCTGCTCAAAGAGAAAGTTAATTTCTCTCGGGATTTAAGAGCGGGTGACAAATTTGAAGTGGTTCAATCACGCCAGACGGTCAATGGTGTATTCACCGGGAATGAAGAACTGCAAGCGATTCGAATTGTGAACCGAGGCAGAGAGTTAACCGCCTACCTTCATACCGACGGTCAATACTACGATTACAGTGGCGAAAGCCTGGAACGCGCGTTCCAACGTAAACCTATTTTGGGTAATTATCGCTTGAGCTCCAACTTTAACCCGACGCGTAAACACCCAGTGACTGGCCGTGTTGCGCCTCATAACGGAACGGATTGGGCGACGCCGACCGGAACGCCAATCGTATCGACTGGTGATGGTGTCGTGATACTCACTCGTAACCACCCTTATGCGGGTAAGTATGTGGTTGTTGAGCACGGTAACCGCTATAAAACGCGTTATTTGCACCTAAGTAAGATTCTTGTCCGTAAAGGTCAGAAAGTGTCACGTGGTCAGCGTGTGGGTCTGTCAGGGTCAACAGGGCGAGTGACAGGTCCTCATATTCACTACGAACTCATCGACCGTGGCCGACCAGTGAATGCTATGCGAGCCAATATCCCGATGGCAAACTCAGTACCTAAGGATCAAATGGCGGCATTTAAGGCGCGTAGAGATGAGCTTGATCGAATGATTAAGCAACAGGAAGCCTTGCTCGCACGCCAAAGCAACGAGACAACGGCTGGCTAAAACTAAGTTTGAATATTAAAGCTCCTGCGGGAGCTTTTTTTGTACGTGATGTACGCAAAAGTTGCATTACATAAATGTCATTAAAGTTTCACAAGATAGTGATCAAGTCGATGTAAATGTAATTGAATAATGACTAAATTGCATAAATTGATTTCCATCAAAAGTGTGGGGTTATTGTGTGCTACCTTGCTCGCAAAATAAAAATGACTTGATAGTTCATTAATTACAAAGCCCTACGTAAGGAAATTACAATGAAAAAAACATTATGCAGTGTTGCGGTTCTAGCTCTTCTGGCTTCAGGTAATGCCTTTGCTCACAAAGAAGGTGATTTTATTGTACGCGCAGGATTAGCGTCTGTAGTGCCAAATGACAGCAGCGATAAGATCCCAGGTACAGACAAAGAGCTGGAAGTGGATTCAGATACTCAGCTAGGTTTGACAGTGGGTTACATGTTCACTGACAACATCAGCTTTGAAGTGTTAGCAGCAACACCATTCTCGCATAATATTTCTACTGAACTTGGCAATCTGGGTGATATCGCAGATACCAAACATCTACCACCAACCTTTATGGTTCAATACTACTTTGGTCAGGCAGAAAGCAAGCTGCGTCCATATGTTGGTGCGGGTATCAACTACACAATGTTCTTTGATGAAGGCTTTAACAGTCATGCTAAAGCCAATGGTCTGAGTGACCTGAAACTCGATGATTCTTGGGGTTTAGCAGCGAATGCGGGCGTAGACTACATGCTCAATGATGACTGGTTTGTGAATGCGTCAGTTTGGTATGCCGATATCGATACAGAAGCAACCTACAAAGTCGGAGTTACTGAGGTTAAAACAGACGTCGAAATCGACCCTTGGGTCTTTATGATCGGTGGCGGTTACAAGTTCTAACGTTGGCATAATACAACGGACACAAAAAGGCGGCTCATTGAGCCGCCTTTATTATTTTAGGACGAGACAATAATTAATTACTTTTACTGGTAATTACTTCTCTACTTGACCAAGTTTTAGCCACGTATCAATCACTGTATCTGGGTTCAGAGAAACAGAGCTAATACCTTGCTCCATTAACCATTCCGCTAAGTCGTCGTGGTCTGATGGGCCTTGGCCACAAATACCTACGTATTTGCCAGCTTTAGTCGCGGCATCAATCGCCATTTTCAGCATCACTTTCACTGCTGGGTTACGCTCATCGAATAGGTGAGCAACGTCACCAGAATCACGGTCCAAACCAAGTGTTAGCTGAGTCATATCGTTCGAGCCGATAGAGAAGCCGTCGAAGTACTTCAAGAACTCGTCAGCCAGTACTGCGTTTGAAGGCAGTTCGCACATCATGATGACTTTCAGACCTTCATCACCACGGCGCAGGTCAAACTTAGCAAGCAAATCAATAACGGATGCTGCTTCGCTTGGTGTGCGAACAAATGGGATCATGATTTCTACGTTCTTCAGACCCATTTCGTTACGTACGCGTTTGATTGCGCGAGTCTCTAGTTCAAAACAGTCTTCAAACACAGGAGAGATGTAACGTGAAGCACCACGGAAACCTAGCATTGGGTTTTCTTCGTGCGGTTCATAGCCTTGGCCACCCACTAGGTTGCTGTATTCGTTTGATTTGAAGTCAGACAAACGAACGATAACGCGTTTCGGCCAGAATGCTGCTGCGATAGTTGCAACACCTTCAGTCAGCTTGCTTACGTAGAAATCAACTGGATCTTTGTAACCACGGATACGCTGCGTGATTTCTGCTTTAAGTTCTTCACTTTGAGCATCAAAGTTAAGCAGTGCTTTCGGGTGAATACCAATCATCTTGTTGATGATGAATTCTAGTCGAGCAAGGCCAACACCTTCATTTGGAATCTGAGCGAAATCAAACGCGCGGTCTGGGTTGCCCACGTTCATCATTACTTTGGTTGATAGTAGTGGCAATTCATCAACCGATGAACGCTTCACTTCAAAATCTAACTCACCTTGGTAAACGTAGCCTGTTTCACCTTCCGCACAAGAGACAGTGACCGTAGTACCGTCTGTAAGGCTGGCTGTTGCATTACCACAACCAACGATAGCTGGGATACCAAGTTCACGAGCAATGATTGCTGCGTGACAAGTACGACCACCACGGTTAGTAACGATAGCGGATGCTTTCTTCATTACAGGTTCCCAATCTGGGTCTGTCATGTCTGTTACCAGTACATCACCCTCTTGAACCAGAGACATTTGGTCCAGAGAATCCACTAGGCGTACTTTACCGCTGCCGATACGCTGACCGATAGCACGGCCTTCAACTAGAACGTCTGCTTTGTTGTTCAGTTCGTAGCGTTCGATAACGTTTTGATCGTTTTGAGAACAAACCGTTTCAGGACGAGCCTGTACGATGTACAGCTTGCCGTCGATACCGTCTTTTGCCCACTCAATATCCATTGGACGTTGGTAGTGCTTCTCGATGATCATCGCTTGTTTTGCTAGCTCTTTGATCTCTTCATCATTTAGAGAGAACTCGTTGCGCTCTGCATCTGAAGTATCAACGATATCCACTTGCTTACCAATCTCTTGGTTGGTTGAGTAGATCATCTTAGTTAGCTTAGAACCAAACGTTTTCTTAACGATAGCGTTTTGGCCTGCTTCAAGTAGCGGTTTGTGTACGTAGAACTCGTCTGGGTTCACTGCACCTTGCACAACCATTTCACCTAGACCCCAAGCAGATGTGATGAACACAACTTGGTCGAAGCCTGACTCTGTATCCAGAGTGAACATAACACCTGATGATGCTTTGTCTGAGCGAACCATGCGCTGAATACCAGCAGACAGAGAAATGCCTCGGTGGTCGAAACCCTGGTGCACACGGTAAGAGATAGCGCGATCGTTAAACAGAGAAGCATACACATGCTTAGTTGCTTCAAGAACAGCGTCGATACCTTTCACATTTAGGAAAGTTTCTTGCTGGCCCGCAAATGATGCGTCTGGCAAGTCTTCAGCCGTTGCAGAAGAACGAACCGCAACAGAAAGCTCAGTGTTACCTTCAATAAGCTCATGGTAGTTGTTACGGATGTCTTGCTCTAGATCAGCAGGGAAAGGCGCTTCTAAAACCCATTGACGGATAGTGGCACCTGTCTTACGCAGTGCATCTACGTCTTCAACATCTAGTTCATCAAGCAGTTGGTGAATGCGATCATCTAAGCCTTCGTAATCCAAGAATTGATTAAAAGCATAAGAGGTTGTCGCAAAGCCATTTGGCACTGAAACACCAGCGTTTGAAAGGTTAGACACCATTTCACCAAGTGAAGCGTTTTTACCGCCGACTTTGTCGACATCTTCCATGGATAGGCCATTGAACCAGAGGGTATTGTTTTGCATGTCTATCTCCGAAACATTGCAGCTTTGTAGGGATTCTAAAAGGCAAACGATTACGCTAAAGCTCAAAAAAATTGTTAAAAATTTTAAAAGCTGTGGGGGACGTAACTGTCAGCCTATGTTCGTTATCGATATTATGGTGTTTATCCTACTCAAAAGAATTTGAAAGTTTAAATAAAATATGCAAATTGATAGTCAAAGTCGTGATGTATTCTATGTTTCTGACGGAACGGCCATAACATGTGAGACTTTAGGACATGTTGTTCTAGGTCAATTTTCGTTCAAAGCTAATGAAAAGACTTTCCCTTTTGTGGAAAGCGAGGACAAACTTGAGGAGCTATTAAAACAAATTGAAGCGTCGAATCGTGTGAACGGTGTCAAGCCTTTGGTTTTTTTCTCTATAGTTATTCCAGAACTTAAGAATATGCTCCTTGATGCACCAGCTCATTGTTATGATGTGCTGGAAAGTATCGTACAGAAAGTACAAGACGATACTAAGATGGACCCAACTCCAAAATTGCAGCGTTCGCGCAGTGTAGGCAAAGACTCTGATACCTATTTTGACCGTATTGCCGCGATTGAATACACCCTTGCGCACGACGACGGCATCACCCTGAAAGGGCTTGAGCAGGCCGACATCATACTACTTGGCGTCTCTCGTAGCGGTAAAACCCCAACCAGTCTCTATATGGCGATGCAGTTTGGTCTGCGCGTGGTGAACTATCCATTTATCGAAGAAGACATTAAGCGTTTACGCTTACTTCCTGAGTTTGAAATACATCGACACAAGCTGTTCGGTTTGACGATTAATCCGGAGCGTTTGACCGAAATTCGAGAAAACCGTTTGGCTGGCAGCGATTATGCCAGTACAGAGCAGTGCTTGACGGAGCTGGCGAGTGTCGAAGCGTTATTCAGACGAGAGGCGATTCCGTATATCAATACCTCTTCCCTTTCTGTTGAAGAAATCTCAGCACGCATATTAGAAAAGGCAGGATTAAGACGTCGTCTGCTGTAATGCGTTTCAAAAAACAAATAGGGGGCTGATTCGGCCCCCTATTAACGTGATTTACTATGTTACCTAACTGGTTACTCGGAAGACTCTTCCGTGAGTAGCTGAGTCGCTTGAATGCCATTCTCTTGCAGAAAAGCGAGCAACTTAACCAGATGCTGCACATCGGCGGTTTTGTCTGCCCCAATCACAATTGGTTTCGCATCCGACTTGTGCTGCTCAAGTAAGGCAAGTGTGAAGTTTTCCCAGTCAATGTATTCTTTGCTATCGATAGCCCAATGAGGCTCTGAAGCAAGAATGTTGACCGTGATCGACTTAGTATCCACGTCCGAAACGGCTTGAGAGTCTGTGGTGGGTAAGTCAACTTCTAACGACTCCAATTTAACCGCCGCAGTCAGCATGAGAAACACCATCACGATGAAGATGATGTCGAGCAATGGCGTTAAATCGGGGGTTAACCCAAAGCGGTTGTCTGGCTCTTTTGCCCTGATCATGCTGCGGCCTCAACTGGGGTTTCTACTTTCTTTTTACCATTTAAGGCTACGTGTTGAACGCTAATGCCTTCTAACCACAGGTTTACGTAGTTAAGCGTGTGTTCTAATTTAGCCATTACCTTGTCTGCCCAAAGGCCAAGCAGTTGTGCGCCAGCAATCGCGGGTAGAGCGATCAGTAGGCCAGCTGCGGTAGTGCGCATCGCTAGGCCAAGGCCATCTGCGAGATCGTTAGGTGTGATGTTACCAGTAGAAGCCGCTACCCCTTTAAACATCTCGATCAAACCCAGTACGGTACCTAAAAGTCCGATCAAAGGACTTAATACACCAATCAGGGTCAGCAGTCTTAGTCCCGAGTTAAGCTGGTGGCGTTTTTCCTGCAACCACATACCAGCGGCATCTTCTCTTAGCGTTTTAGAAAACGAGTGATGAGCCAGCAACATCGCCACACCTTTGTATAAAAGAGGGCGGCGAGGCGACAGTTTATCCGCAAGACGTTCTATTTCAGCTGTATCCGTTGGAGAGATATTATCCAGCTCTGCACGGATCGCCCGTTTACCAACCCCTAAACTGATGACAACTTGAAACAGTCTCTCTGCGACAATCATCACGGTTAAAGCCGAGCAAATAATTAACGGCCAAGCCATTAAGCCAAGGTTATCTTGAATGTTCTGTAATTGTTCCATTATCTATCCAACTTAAAACGTATAGGAATTTGAACTCGGTGGGCCGTACGTTTCCCACCAACGATGTGTGGAGAAAACTTCCACTTTTTAATAGCATCTAGTGCCGCTTTATCCAGAATTCTCGTTCCGGAAGAGGTCTTAAGAACTTGCTTTACCTGTTTGCCGTTCTTATCAAGCCACACTTCGTAAACGGCTACGCCTTCAAGCCCTCGCTTCCTCGCTAAGCGCGGATAAGTCGGTGGTGTTGGCTTGGTCAAGAATGACGGCTTTTGCACCAGGACAGGCTGCGCAGTCGCTCCCTGGCTAGACGCCGCGGGTTTAGGATCTTTGGTCTGTTTTTCTGGCTCAGTCTGTTTCTTTTCTGCCGGCTTCTCTTGAGGAGTGGGTTTTGGTTTCGGCTTTTCGACGACTTTCTTAGGAGTAACTTTAGGTTGCTCCTTCTTCTTCACCGGCTTTTTCTTTTTAACGGGTTTCGGTTTCTTTTTAACCGGCTTTGGCTTCGCTGGTTTTTCCTGTTTGATGACTTCTTTTTTTACCGGCGGCGGCTCAACAGGCTTTTCGACAGGCTGTTCAACCGGAGGTGTTTCCACGGCTTTAGGCGTTGGCTGCGCAGTAAAATTAATTGAAACAGAAGTAGATTGATTCCCCGTGGGCATAGCAAACACTTTTGGCTCATGTGCGACAAACAGGAATGCGGCATGTACCGCTAAAGATACGCCGCCTGCTACGCAATATCGCTTCAGATTCACTCTGTCCTCACAACTCAGTCTTAGTAAAAATTGGATTAGGATTATTGCTTAAAATACAAATAATATCAATTCTCAATTGCATTATCGTTTGTTTTTAACGGTGTGTTTATAATTTGTTGCTACTGAGCTTTAAAGTGCTATTTATTAATAACTTAAGCTGATGGTTTGGTGTGAAATGATTTTACAAAATCAATGGATGACCTAGCAAATTAGGCTTCGCTAGGCTCATTTTGGCTCGATAAGGAGAGGGCTTCCTATACCCAAAGATAAGTATAAGAAGCGTTTGTCGCGTTATGATACTAATGTGGATTGTTCGAGCACTTGTGGGTTAGCAATGTTGTGTGGTTGAGCATTGAGGTAGTGGAGTACATTCTCTAACGCCCACTGGAAATAAAGCTCATAACTATTGCGTTCCACATAGCCAAGGTGCGGAGTCGCCACCACATTCGGCAATGTCAAAAGCGGTTGGTTGTCTACATTGGTGGGCTCTTCCTCATAGACATCGACTGCGGCTCTTTTTGACGGAGACTCAACGAGCGTTTGGTACAAAGCGCCAGGCTCAACGAGTTCAGCGCGGCTGATATTGACCAGGAGTGAATCAGGCTTCATTAAGTCTAAATCTTGCTTCGTAACAATATGTCGCGTTGCGCTGTTTAAACGTAAGTTAAGCGAGATAATGTCACACTGACTGAAAAAGTCGGACTTGTTTTCTGCTGCTTGATAACCGTGGCGAATGGCTTTGTCACGCGATTGTTCACTTCCCCATACTAGCACCTTCATATTGAAGGCTTGAGCGTATCGCGCGAGCTGTTGGCCTATCTTTCCATATCCCCAAATTCCGAAAGTGCGGCCACTCAGTGTCGACCCAAGCCCTAGCTGGCCTGATTGCTGCCAGTGACCTTGCTTGAACTGCTCGATATAAGCGGGAATATGCCTCATAGACGCCATGATAAGCGCCCAAGCGAGTTCCGAAGGCGCGACTGGCGAACCGACGCCTTCTGCGACGGCAACATTATGTGTCGTGCAATCATCTAAATTAATGTGATTGCTGATTTTCCCTGTTTGGCTAATCAGCTTCAGGTTCGGTAATCTGGCTAGCAACCGCTCTGTTATCGTGCTTCTTTCTCGGATAAGGACGAGAATATCGAAGGGCTTAAGGCGTTCAGCCAGAGCGTCTAAGTCACTGAGTGTGTCGTTGAAGACGGTTATGTCATGGCCGTTGAGCATTGAAAAACAGGAAAGTGTACGAACTTGGTCCTGATAATCATCCAAAATAGCTATTTTCAAAATATCTCCTTTATTTTTATTGGGCTTAAAAGCTAGAGCCGGGTTGTTTGAGAAATTCTACTTCTTCCGGAGTACTTTCCCTGCCTAATATTTCATTCCTATGAGGATAACGACCGAAACGCTCAATAATTATCTTATGCTTTATTTCAAAGTCATAATTATTCTCTAAACCAGGAGTACTAAAAAGCTCAACCGCTCTTTCATGAATAATATTCGACTCGCTGTGCATAAAAGGCATATAAAGAAAGCCTTTTTCTGCATTGGTCAACTGCTCATCCATTTCAAGCAGAATCGTTTCTTGAGCAAGCGCTAACGCGAGTGGATCTTGTGAGTACGCTTTTGCTGTATTGCGGTAAACGTTTCTAGAAAACTGATCGAGAATGATGATCTCTGCCAGCCTCCCGTGAGGTGTGGCTCTCCATGTAAAAAGTTCTGATTTTTCAGCGCTTTTCAGTAGCTCACCAAAACGTTCGGTTATCGTTTTATCCAGGGCGTCATTCGCTTCAAACCAATCTTTTGGGGCCAACTCTTCAAACCAAAAGGACAATACGTCTTGTGGGGTTATGTTGTTATTCATGATGCCATCCATGCAGAATACTTTCTGGATAATTATTGCTGATTTTATTTAAAAACAAAATATTTTGTGATGGAGTTTAAGAAGATAAACAAATTTTCATTTGAGGATGTGAAATACGACAAACTAACTATTCATCGAAGTCGGTTATTTAATAATGATATGAATAAATCCATCACGAGTTATTGGAATAATATTCAGTATCGAAAAGTTGCGAAAATTTATCCCCGTTTATTCATGGTGATTTAAAGAGATTTGAATCACGATTTTAATATCCGTAATTCTTTAATCTTGAGGCCAACAAATACTAGATCATAACTTGATTAATTTTTTATCCCATATTTTGGAGGATAGTTTTATGCGTATCGTATTAGCATTAGGTGGTAATGCACTTTTGGCTCGTGGCCAGGCTTTAACTGCAGAAAATCAAAGAGATAACATTCAAAAAGCAGCAGAAAGTATTGCGGCTATTGCTAAGCATCATGAAGTCGTCATTGTTCATGGTAACGGCCCTCAAGTCGGCTTGCTAATGGAACAAAACGCGGCTTATCAGGAATATTCTCCGGAAACGACTCCTTACCCTATGGATGTCTTAGGCTCTGAAACGTGTGGAATGGTAGGTTACATGTTGCAACAAGAGCTGAAAAATTGTGAATCAAGCTTAAACATCGCGACGTTAGTTACCCAAACTCAAGTGAGCAAAGAGGACCCAGCATTTGCTAATCCTACTAAGTTTGTTGGCCCGGTGTACACGCAAGGACAAGCGGAAGAGTTAATGGCAGCCAGCGACAAAGTGTTTAAAGCTGATGGTGAATACTACCGCCGTGTTGTTCCTTCACCTATGCCTAAAGACATCGTCGAAGTGCCTCAAGTAGAAACGTTGCTTCAAGCGGGCAATGTTGTGATTGCGTGCGGTGGTGGTGGCGTACCAGTTTGCATGGAAAAAGGGCGCAGTGTGGGCGTTGAGTGTGTGATCGATAAAGACTTAACGGCAGAATTGCTAGCAGAAAAGATTGATGCAGATTTATTTGTGATTTTAACGGATGGCTCAATTTACCGTAACTACGGAAAAGCGGATCAGGCAGAGATGAAAGTCGCAACACCAAAAGGGTTGTCTGAGTTCTCATTCCCTGCAGGTTCTATGGGACCAAAAGTGGATGCAGTGTGCAAATTTGTCGAGTCAGGCCGAGGAGATGCTGCAATCGGTTCCCTATTTGAGCTGGATAAAGTGATCTGCAATGAAGCGGGTACATTGATTAAGCAAGGCGAAGGGATTGAGTACTACTAATCGGTTGTAGCGCATAGCGTTGAACTCAACTTTTTACTCCATATAGGTATTGGCTTTTAGCTGCCAATACCTATAATTTGGCGTTCTTTATTGGCTGCTTACTATTAAGTTGTTTTATGAGCGCGCAAATTAAACCTGATCGTATAACCGCAATGCGATCCATCATCGAACAAGTCAAGTCCACACTCCCTCTCTACGAACCCGAAACATTTATCTGTGGTACTAAAGGCAATTGTACGGGATGCCCAAAGAAGTTACTCGAAATGGTTGACGATGAACTGAGTTATTGGGAATCCGCTATGGACAGAGGTATTACGCCGCAATTCGATGAAATCAGACGCTTTGGTAAAATGTGTACCAGTGTGAAGCGCGGATTACAGCGTAATAATCTCCTTTAAACCTTGGCTTTTTTTACAAAGTAAGGGTTGTCGAATTTTTTTGGGTTGCCCAATTCGGAATACACCAGTTTATTCCATAAGGTGCGGTCAAACTCGGCTTTTTCTAATGCGGGGTAGAGCGTATCTAATTCATCCATTGCTAAACGCATAAACTGCTTTTTCTTTATTTGGTTGTAGATGCGTGCCACGTGGTTATGTTTTGAAATCCACTCTTTTTTAAAGGCGATCAGAGCTGGCTCTGCTTGTTCCAATGGCAGGCGTGACAAATAGATACGCTTGTATGAGACTTTTCTGTCTATCATCGTGCGCAT
The DNA here is from genome assembly GCF_001591105.1 of Vibrio nereis NBRC 15637. Lineage (GTDB taxonomy): Bacteria > Pseudomonadota > Gammaproteobacteria > Enterobacterales > Vibrionaceae > Vibrio > Vibrio nereis. Next base: position 275,693 of record NZ_BCUD01000002.1, read on the forward strand.
GGCCGTTTGAATGTACTTACCGTGATGGGTAATAGACACATCATCTTTATCGAATGGTTTTACACACCAGCCAGTAGGTAGATAATCTCGTTTTTTATATTGTTTGTTGCGAACATTTATTGCCTGATGCATCACCAGATCAGAAGTACCATTAAACGTTTGTTGCCATGTGCCGATTCGAATTTGAATGGCCGTCGGCAAACGATAAATATTAGTAAACTTATCTTGATCCATATATAAAACACTTAATTAATTATCGAAAACGCCAGAACTTCGGACGGCACAATAAGTGCGGTCTGAACCGAAAATATAGGAGGAGGAATTAGATCCTAATCGAGTATTCTAGTGAAAATCAGTGGAACTAGCTAGGGAATTTACTAACTAAATTGTTAGTTTTGTGCAGCTTAGCAGTACGTTACAGGTTTTGTTTGGCTACTTTCTAAGGTTTTTTGGGGCTTTTTTGACGGTGTTAATTTGAAGGCTCGTGCGCGAAAAGCACACGAGCCTTACGATTCAGAAATTAATCGTAAATCGTTGGGATTGGCTGACGTTTGTGCTGTGTGATTGTGTAGATGCGTACCAAACGTTCGATGACTTCTGGTGCAACAGGTTTGCCTTCCAAGAAGTCGTCAATTTGGTCATAAGTCAGGTTAAGTGCTTCTTCATCGGCTTTTTGCGGCGTCAACTCTTCGAGATCGGCTGTCGGAACTTTCTTCACCAGTAGTTCTGGTGCGCCTAGTGTTTCGGCAAGCTGGCGAACTTGACGTTTGTTCAAACCAAATAAAGGTGCAAGGTCACACGCTCCATCGCCAAATTTTGTGTAAAAGCCGGTGATGTTCTCTGCCGAGTGGTCGGTACCAATCACTAAGCCACCCACGTAGCCTGCGATTTCGTATTGGGCCATCATACGAGCACGAGCTTTCACGTTCCCTTTTACAAAATCCACTTTTGCAGCATCTTGCGGGATCAGGCCTGTGCCTTCTAAAGCAGTATTGGTTGCCGCGTGAATACCATCCACACCTTGCATGATGTTTACAGAAACAGAGTGCGTTGGCTGGATAAAGCGAATCGCTAGCTGGGCTTCGTCTTCATCTTTTTGCTCTCCGTAAGGAAGGCGAACAGCGATGAATTGGTACCCGCCATCGTTCTCTTCATTAAGTTGGTCTACAGCCAACTGCGCAAGACGACCACACGTGGTTGAGTCAACACCGCCACTGATACCTAGAACCAGAGCTTTACAGCCTGACTCTAAAAGTTTGCGTTTGATGAAGTCGACACGACGTGTGATTTCAAATTGAGGGTCAATAGATGGCAGAACATGCATCTCGTCGCGAATCAACTGTTCCATTATGTTTCCTTCCTGCAAGCAATGTAGTTTAAAATTCAGGTTGCCTTAAGATATTCCCTTTCTGATAAAGTGAAGGCTAATATCGTAAAGCGACAGCTTCACATGATACCTAAATGAATCGATTAGAAAACTGCGATCACAGTTTTCAACCCAATATAAGGAAAAAAATGAAAAAAATTGCGGTTTTTGGCAGTGCGTTTAACCCGCCAACACTAGGCCATAAGAGCGTGATCGACTCACTGTCTCATTTCGATAAAGTACTGCTACTGCCCAGCATTGCTCATGCGTGGGGGAAGGAAATGCTCGACTACGAGACACGTTGTGAGCTGGTGGATGCATTCATCGAAGATTTAGATTTAGGCAATGTAGAGCGTTCGACCATCGAGGAAGAGCTGTATAACCCTGGAGAAAGTGTGACAACTTTTGCTGTTTTACAAGCTTTAGATGCAAAATTCATCAATAGTGAGCTAACGTTTGTTATGGGGCCAGACAACCTGCTCAACTTTTCAAAGTTTTATCGTTCCGAGGAAATCCTCAAACGTTGGGCCGTCATGGCATGCCCAGAAAAAGTCTGTGTACGCAGTACCGATGTAAGGAATGCATTACAGACGAAATGTGATGTCTCCCACTTAACAACACCTAAAGTTTGGCGACTTTTAGCCGACAAAGAATATTATTAGGTGATATAGAGGTTCGTTGGAATGATTGGTAAGAAATTGACGCCCTTGCTGGCACTGTTTCCAACTTTTTTATTCGCGTGTGAGTTATATTCTCCAGACTCAGCCAACGAATCTATTTTGTTTCATTCCCCTGAAAGTGTCTGCTTCTCTCTTGTTGACGGCATCGAATATGATGCTGAGAAATCCAATGCCGAATACGCTTTTACCCCTCAAACGTCAGATTATGATGCTGATTACTGGTCTGACTGGGTGCTCAAGAGTGAAACGAATCCAATCGTCACCCAAGCCTTAGCATCGAATTATCTTGGTATCGGCATATGGGTGCCACAAGAGCTAGAGAAACAATTGGACTACATGGAAACAGAAGATTGGATCTTGAGTCATGGTTTGCAGTTTAGCTTAGGGTTCGGTCAACGAAATTCGGGGCACCCTCGCATGAGGCTCGACTATCGTTGGCATGAAACCTTTGACGGTGACTGGATGATGTTAATAGAGCTACCATTATAAATTGTTAACATTGTGATCATTGCAATATGCAACTGAGTTTTCCTTGATTACAATGGCGGATAAATTTTAACTGGGTTCCAGTTTAAATTCGTATTTTTTGCAGCATTGGTATCGAGTTGTAATTACTGATAATAGTATTTCTAATCATCCTCTTATTTTATTAAGAATTTTAATGTGCAGAGTTTTAAGTGTGGTTTTAAACGAATCCTAGTGGGTTTGTGGGGTACATTCGCGATCAGTGGGTGTTTTGCCGCTCCTATAAAACTTGATCTTTACACCCAAGATTTCCCTCCTCTTCAAGTCGAGCTTCAGGGTAAGCCCGAAGGCTATGTGGTTAAATTTGTTGAAGCCGTTGTTGCTGATGCTTCTAAAACCCTTCCGATGGAAATAGAAGATGTGCATTTCGTGCCCTGGAAACGTGCCATTCGAACCACTCAGCGTCAAAGTAATGTGCTTTTCTTTTCTGTCTCGCGGACCAAACAGCGTGAAAACCAGTATGCTTGGATAGGTGAGGTTTCTCCTTATGATATTGCCATTTATCGCCATAAATCGGGGCCTAATGTCGCGTTAAACAGGTTGTCGGATTTACAGGGGTATTGTGTTGCTTCACAGCCAGAGAGTGCCTTTGATGGGTTGCTGAAACGCAACGGTAAAATTGATGTTATTCCGGTCAGTTATGGGAGGCAGGCGATAAAACTGCTGCATGCAAATCGCGTCGATTTTGCGCCACTTGTCCAAGCTAGTTACCACTATCGTTTGGAACAATACGGTTTTTCACCGAGTGATTTTGTCGAAGTCATGAAAGTCGAGGAGCTTTCCAAAGAACTCTGGCTTGTAACGGGTAAAAAGACCTCACCCGAGGTGATCAAAGCACTCAAAGAAAGTTTTCAGCGTTTAAAAGCGCGTGGCGTTCTCGAAGAATTGATCGAAGAGTATCACCCCGGCAGCGAGGAGATGCGACTTTATAGAAAGCACATGGTGTAGTCGATTTACATCGTGATATTACTGAAGTCTATCCAGCCATTCGCCAGCAATTCAGGGGCTGAAATATGGTTAGAAATATTAAGATCTTGCTTTACATGGAATAGCGGCTGATAAATGCCTTTCGCAATGAGTTGTTTTTCCAGTTTATCAAACTCATCTAGCCTCCGTTTATTATCTGCTCTGTGCATCACCTTAACAATTTCTGTTAGCAGCCAAGTTTTATTCTCTGGGCTTAAACACGCTTCGTTAGAGTTTGTGCATAAAAGCCAACCCAACCAAGACATTTCAGTGTCTTCAGAAAAGACTTCACCAGTGATAATAATGTCGGCCCGCGATAGGGTATCGATGTGGTTAAACTCCGGGTATTCCAACACTTCTAGGATGCAGTCAATGCCTAATTGGGTGAGCGATGTTACTGCTAACTTCGCGGTTTCTATGTGGGTTCCCAACTGATAAGTCATGATGGTTAACCGTGGTGTTGGCTTGGGTAATCGTTCTAAGGCGCTGGCAATATGAAAGAGGTCCGCTTTGGGAATTGCGTTTGGCTCAGACACCATTCCCGTCGCGCGCGCCACTTCTTCACATTGGTCACCTGTTGGTTTTCCCATCGACAGCAACAAGTCTTGGAGTGCTGCCCTATGAGTGTATTCTTTCATCCATGGGTGGCGTAGCGGGTTAAGCATGGCGTGCACACAGCCTCGCTCCCACTGTTGGCATGATGTGAACTGTGCTTTCTGTGCAGGGCGTAAATGGCTACCGTGTACCACATGACTGTTTAACTCGAAGTCTTTTGCTTTATCACCCATGTTCCAAATTTCGATGCCGTCTATCCAAGGACGATGGCCGTGGTAGGTGGTATTTACGGTCAGTAACGTGCGCCATTCATTTTGTTCTGAGAGCACAAAAGGGCCACAGCCAAAAATCGTATCGCCAACTTGTTTGGTGATCCCCATCGCGCCGTGAGCGAGTAGTTTTGGCAGTAACATGGGCATCGAATGACTCACAAATTTTATTTTATAAAGCCCATCAACCTCGATCTCGTCGATAAATTGATACAGTGCTTTGGAAATATAGGGGGAGGCCATTAAGCGCTGGAAGTGATTATGAACGTCTTGAGCATAAAGTGGCGTGCCGTCGTGAAATTTTAGCCCTTTGCGAAGAGTAATTGAGAGTGCATGTTCTTCTAAACGCCAAGCGTGAGCCAGATCGCCGCTAAAACCCGCAGAGCTGTCATCGGCTTTGAGTAATGTTGAATAAAGGTAGTTGGCAATATGGTGCTCTGTTCGACGGTTTATCCCGATAGGATCTAGGTCATGAGTTGCGCGGTAAAAAGGGATTTTTAGTACGTCTTTTGTCTGTGGTGTGGATTGGTACTGTGACAGGTAGTCACTAAGAAAGCGGTCTTTCTCGTCATCACCTATCAACGATAAAGCGTGTTCTATTTGGCCGTTTTCTATAAGTCTATTCGCTTGTCGCTCGACTCTTTCTGCCACATTTTTTAACAGCCTTGCACTGGGCAGATTGCCTCGGCCTACGCCAGAACGCCAATCTAGAACCTCTTCTTTTACCAGTCGCTTGATGACTAATTGAGTATTTCTTCGAGTGCACTCGAGTGCTGAACTGAACTCATCCAGAGAAACATTTCTCCATTGGTGAAGACAAAGCTTATGTTGGCAAAAGGCCAGTGCTTTCCAATATCGCATAAAGGTGAAATCTCGTTTCTTGTTTTCTATTTTTCTTCATCTTTTGTTCTCGATAATAGATAAAAACGTTCATTAGAAAAGGAAAAGAACATGGATACGTTAAGTCAGCCACAAACTTCGATATGGCGAAATAAGCCGTTTGTTATTTTGTTTTCCAGCGCCTTCTTTGTTGCGTTTAGTGCGCAAATATACAACCTCGCTTTACCTTTATTGGTGTATGAACTGACTCAGTCTTCAGAGGTGATGGGCTGGATGCGCGCGGTTGAGTTTCTGCCCAACCTCTTGCTCGCGATGTTTATTGGCGTATGGGTTGATAGAGTCAATAAGAAACGTTGGTCGCAGTGGATGCTGCTTGGCCAAGTCGCTATGGTCACCGCGTCTTATCTGGCCGTAGAGACCATCAATGAACCACTGTGGGTACTGTTTCCGGCCGCGTTTTTGATGATGATGTTTAACTACGGCTATCACAATGCTCGAATGTCGATGATGAAGAGTGTGTTACCACACGAAGTGCAAAATACAGCGGTCGCGAGAATGAGTGCACTGAGCAGTTTTATGGAAACGGTGGGGCCTGTGTTATCTGGCGCGCTAATGTTGCTCTCTGCTATCCACAATGTGTTCTTAGCTGTTATGGGGCTATTACTTCTCGCTTATTGGCAGTTAGAAAGGTTGGAGTTTGAACCTGCACAGGTTGGTAAGCCGCAGAGTGTGTTTCGTGCCTTAAAAGAAGGCTGGAATATTCTCCGAGATGAATCAAACATGTGGACGATCACGCTGGCCGTCATGGTGATCAATACTACGGGCGCGGTGTTTTGGATTCAGGCGATTTATTTTGCTAAAGCGGAACTGAATTTCAGTGCAGTGGAGGTCAGCTACCTGATCGCGGCTTCAGGAATTGGTGGCTTATTGGGCTCATTTAGTGCGGACAAAGTGCGAAGTAAAATGGGGCTAGGGCGCTTATTAATTGTTGCAATTACGTTGGAAGCTCTAGGGTTTATCGTTCCCGTCCTTATCCCTGGAACATTGAGCCTAATCTTCTCATTCTTGTGGATTTCGGCCGTTGGGTTGTACAGCAGTATTTGTATCTGGAGTTACAGGCAAGAGGCGTTTAGTGAAGCGCACTTAGGCCGCGTAGCAGGTATAACCGGTTCTTTGTTTAAGCTGCTTATGCCTTTTGGGTTGGCGGGTTCTGGATACATCACCTCTGCTTTTGGTGTTGAGCCTCTATTTGTACTGTGTTTTGTGTTCCAGCTGGCAGCGGCTTTATGGCTAGCGGCGACGAATGTACGTAAGATTAAGTAATCAAACCGTGAGTTTGTGCAGATGAAAGCTGTGCTTAACTTTAAATAGCTTAAACAACGGCGGGGCGAGTCGCTCCGCATTGATGTGTGATGTAAGGGAGAATATGGAGCTTTATTTTTTGGGGACATCTTTAGGTGTACCGACCAAAACTCGCAATGTTTCGGCCGTCGCGCTACAAGAGAGCCAGGGTAAGGGCTGGTTTTTGGTTGACTGTGGCGAGGCCACTCAGCACCAACTGCTCCATACGTCGCTGACGGTGAACAATCTACGCGCGATTTTGATTACTCACCTCCATGGCGATCATTGTTACGGCTTACCTGGGTTACTTGCCAGTGCAGCAATGAATCACCGGACTGAGCCGTTAACCATCATTGCTCCTCAGGGCGTAAAAGAGTGGCTTGAAGCCACGCAAAGACTCACGGGGTTGTATTTGCCATACCCCGTCGAGTTTATAGCGACAGAAACCATGCAGGAAGTCACGCTAGGGCAATTCACTATCGATGTGACGGCGTTGACCCACCGAGTTCCTTCTTTTGCTTACCGCTTTACAGAATCACAGATCCAGCGTTATCTCGATTTTGACAAACTGGCTGAACACAATATACCGAGAGGGCCGATTTGGGGCAGGCTAGTGAAGGAAGATGAGGTGCCATTTGGCGATAACGTGCTAAAAAGTGAAGTCTTCACTTACAGAGCTCACGAGCCAAGAAAAGTGATCATTGCCGGTGACAACAGTGAGCCCGATAAATTAAAAAGCCTGAGCAAACACTGCCATGTGCTTGTTCACGAGTCGACCTATAGCAAAGAATTGGCATCGAAGGCTAAGGAATATGGCCATAGCTATGGTGAGCTGGTAGCGAGGTTTGCGAGTGGTGTTGGCATTCCGAATCTGGTTCTGACCCATTTCAGCTCCAGATATCAGACCCACCCTCAGGCCATTAACTCCATTGAGCAGATCAGACAAGAAGCACAGAGCGTGTACAGTGGGGCTCTTTTCTTAGCTGAGGATTTTGCTCGGTATCGGCTTGATAAAAGTGGGGTGCTCAAGCGTGTTGAGGAATGAAGGCTTTTACCACCATATGGATAAAAGCCTTTTATTGTTAATGAAAGATCTGGCTGCTGAAACGCAAAATTCTAATTGGATTGATCAGCGCTAAAAAGGCATCTTGATCCAACTTAATCAAGGTTTCATGGTCTCCCGCTTCGAGGTAAACATGGTCAAGGTGGGTGAGCATTTCATCACATACCGTTGCCATATGGTAAGGGCTACCCACAGGTGGGACGGCGCCGCGGTCACAGTCGGTGAACATTTGGTAGATGTGGCGCTCTTTAACCAAATGGTAAGAAGCGCTAAATTCATCATCCAGTCGCGATAAGCTGATCTTATTATTGGCAGGCAGAACCGCCATAATATGTCGCCCTTCGTGATCCTCAAGCACAACACCTTTTGCCAAATTCAGCAATGGAACGCCAGCAGACACGCCACTTTGCAAAGAACTGTTGCTATGGCTGTGATGCACTATTTGAAACGGAATATTATGCTCGTTCATATAGTGATCGAGTCGGTGAGAGATAGTCATACAAGTCTCCTTCTGTATGAGGTCCACATCTGAGTATAGGTAATGGGATTCTTGCTCACCAATTGAAATGGATAAATTCTGCGCTACGCGTTTGTAAACTCACTTCGTAGCCAGCTGCGCAGAGTCAGCACGTGTTCATTCTTTAACTTGTCTCTTTGACAGGCAAAGTAAAAGTCTTGGTAAGGGTTGGGGATTGGCTCACCTACTTCGACCAAGAGCCCATGATTGACGTCATCTTTGACAAATTGCCGATGCGTCACAAAGACTCCTAACCGTTGTATGGTCGCTTGAACGGCTTGAATCGAGGCCGAGAAGCTTAAATTATTGGCACTGTCTGGCACAGAAAGGGCGTGGCTTTCGCACCAAACCTGCCAGTCATATCTGCGTCGGTCATTGGCGGCAAAAATAGCCGGGAATTGAGCGAGTAACTGCTCAGGCGTGGTGGTGTCATTGACTAACTCGGGGCTTGCGACCATAACGAGTTCATCCTCTGCCAGACGCTCACAATAGTAGTCTTGCCATTCGTCAGGTTTTCCATGAATAATTGCCACATCCACCCCTTCGTTTTCCATCACAAAGCTTCCGGTCAGGGTAGAGATTCGAATATCCAATTGTGGCGCGAACTGATTAAAGCGATGAACACGTGGGATCCACCAATGCATGGCCAGCGAGTTGACCATATTAAGCGTCAGCCGATGGCTCTGTTGATCGCTGATCAGTTGCTGCGTGGCCTCTACAATTTGTTCCAGTGCAGGCGCGACCTGCTTGTAGTATTTTCGGCCTGCCGCGTTAAGTACCACATTGCGGCCAACTCTTTGAAATAGCGGCTGACCCAATTGGTGCTCAAGAGATTTCACCGCCTGACTTACCGCAGAATGACTAACGTTAAGTTGGTGGGCGGCATCTGTCATGCTGCCTGTTTCTGCCACAGCGACAAACGAGTAAATAGATTTTAGAGGCGCGAGTTTTTTCATCTGTAAGTTTTTCTAACTTAATGTGTAAATATTAATCGTTTTTATTTGGTGTGTGGCGCTCCTAAACTTAGCGGTATCAAGGGAGGAGTTATGCCAAACCAGTTGTACCCAATTTTATTTATGTTGTCTTCAACGTTCAGTTTGTCACTCACTGGGCTGTTTTCCAAGTATCTTAGTCAGCACTTAGATGCAACGTTCCTGAGCTTGCTGAGATTTGCCGTTCCAGCAATGTTCATTTTTATTTTCCTGTTTCGCCATAAGATCATACTCCCAAGTCGTAAAGAGATGTTAGCGCTTTGGGTTAGAGCAGTATGTATAGCAGTTTGTCAGGTGTGTTTTATATACGCGCTGATGCACTTAAGCCTTGTCGAGAGCGTGGTACTGTTCAGTACGGGACCTTTGTTTATTCCATTGTTAGAAAAGCTAATGTTTTCGGTCAACTTAAGCCGTATGAATTTAGTGGGGTTAGTCGTCACTTTTATCGGGGTCACCCTTTTGGCTGGGGATGTATCTGGTATAGAGATAAGAGCTGAGTTGTTGGTGGGGTTAGCGGCTGGGCTATTTAATGCGGGTTCTCAACTGAGCTTGTATCGCATCAGTCAGAGTCGACTCAATGCCTTTGAAATCAACCTTTGGACATTCTTATTTGCGGTTGTTGTGATACTGCCTTTTGTAGGCGTGAATGTAACGCAAAATATCACCTTGTACGATACGTCTGAAAGTAGCATGTTGGTACTTGCAATGACGATGGGGGTATTGGCGTTGTTGATCATCAACACTCAAGTGTTTCGCTCTAAAGCATACAGGTTGGCGGAGTCTGGCTCTCAGCTTGCGCCGCTCATTTTCACCAACTTAATCTTTACTGCGATATGGCAACTGATGTTCTTTGACGAAAGCTACAACTCGTTTCAAATACTTGGCTTGGCCTTGATTATCGGTGCTAATGTGTGTTGTGTCATTATCCCCAAATGGCGTAAAAGCCGCCGAATGCAGTTGCTAAGGTCATAGCCCACATTAGTGGGCTTTAGCACGTTGGAAAACTTGTCTACCGAATACGTTAATTAATGCGCCAGTAACAATCAATGAACCACCGATGTAAGTCCAGATGGATGGGATTTCGTTAAATAGCCATAAACCAATCAACGCTGAAAAGACGATCTGTACGTAAGAGTATGCCGACGCTTGACCCGCAGCTTGAGTTTGCATCGCTTTGGTTAATCCATATTGGCCGACTTGGGTAAAGATCCCAACTAGTACCAGCATCATCGTTAGGAACAGGCTCGGCCAGACGAAATTATCCCAAATCAGCATCACAGAAATGGGAAGGGCGACCAGTGGGAAGTAGAAGATGATCACCGAGCTGTCTTCAGTTTGGCTCAGCTTTCGAACAACTACATACGCGATTGAACTGCCTAAAGCGCCCAATAGCGCGGCAGCAATACTCAGCAGTGGAAGTTCGGTCATTTGGTTACCGTTTAGAGCAGGTTGCACCATCACTAATAGCCCAAGCAAACACAGTGCGATACACGCGAGGGTTGGCGCTTGCACGCGCTCTTTCAAAAAGAGCAAACCCAGCAGAGCGGTAAATACCGGATGGACATACTGGAGAATCGTTGCTTCTGCCAGTGGAAGCGTTGTCACTGAATAGTAAACGCACATCAGGGCCACGGTTCCTACCGCGCCTCGTAAGAAAAGCAGTGGTTTGTTGTTTCCCCAAAGTGAGATGCGTTTTCGTTTTACATCCAGATAGCTAAGGATCAGCGAGACCAATGCCCTAGCGGCAACAATCTCAAAAACAGGAATGCCGTACGTACTCACGTACTTAACGCACGCTGACATTAGGGCAAAACCTAAAGCAGATAAAAGCATGTATCTGACCCCAACCGGGATCCCAGAAGCAAATGTAGAAGGCATGTGAGCGAAATCATTAACAAGGTGGAACGATATGATACAACATTATCTCGGTCGGCGTTGAGCAAATTTAAAGCAGTGCTGCATACCCTTTGTTTCGGTAAGTCTTTATCAGATAAGCAGAAAAGTGGACAGGTGGATATGTTTGATTAATGTACTAGTTTAACAACGTTCTATGCATCTGATGCACAAAACTCGCATTGTCATCTTTATTAATAAATTGTAATGATGTTTTATTGTATTTGTTAATAACTCCTATTTTGTACCTATCTATCTAAAACAGGTAGACAACGTGCAGTACTGAGCAAAATGAGATTGTATTGTGAATCAGATGACTCGCCACCCAATGAACCACGCCAATGCGTCGATCTTCTCGCAGCACAACCGCTGGCTGAGATGGAAGGGCATCGAGTTACGCCTTGGTCTCGCGCTGGCAATCCTGTCGATGACCACTCTGTTGCTGGCGCTGTTTTCAACCTTCACTTTTAATCGGCTCGACCAAGCGCTGGTAGAGCTAAAAGAGAAAGATATTCCTGCTTTAGAGCAAGCCGCGCGACTGAATGACATGGTGCGTTTGGTGATCACCGACTCGTCTACCTTAACTGAAGCGGACTCTAACCTAGAGCGTCGCCAAGCCATCCAGAGTATCGAAAGCAACATCCAACAGATGACCGAGATTATGGGCAGCTTTCCGGAATACTACGCTTACTTCAAAGACATCATCGCTCAGGTGAGCAATAGCTTAAGCTTGTTGTATCAAAGCGGAGAAGAGTCTCGCCAGCTCAACCAAGAGTTAAGAAACCTGCTTGAAGGTTTTTATCCTCTGCTGCAACAAGTGAGTGATGAGCTAGACCTATTACCCTCTGAGCAGAAAGAGAAAATACAATACAGCCAGTTGAAAGCACTGCTGTACTACCAGCTCGGCTTAGTGGAAAAGCTATACAACGATAGCAGTTTTAACGAGTTGGATTACACCAGCTACCGCCTTGAGCAAGTAGGACGTGAGTGGCGTGGGTTGTGGCAGGCGAGTGGCGTGTCGGAGCAGCGCCCAGAGTTGGATGAAAAGCTGGCGGTGATTTACACCCTAGCGTCTCGTTCCAGTAAACTTTATCAGCTAAAAAACCAAGCCTTGGAACATCATTATCAACAAGAGTACTTCCTGCAAAATAGCCGCGAGTATCTCAACCAGCTTTCGATCCAAATTGAAGGCAATACCTCGAAAGTGAATCTGGAAATTGATGCCTCTATCGTCAGGGCGCAGCACTCATTAGCATCCAACCGTACACTCTCGCTCGCGTTGTCGTTGTTTAGCTTGCTCGCGGCAGCCGCGATTGCTTGGTTCTACGTACGTAAGAACATTCTTGAGCGTTTGCTGCAATTGAAAGACGACATGTTTGCGATTTCAACTGGTCACCTTGATACCAAAATCGCCGTAAAAGGTAACGATGAAGTGACGCAAATGGCCAAGTCGCTGCAAGTGTTCCAAGCCACGGCGAAAGTGGTCAAGCAGACCAACCAAAAGCTGGAAGCAGAAGTCGAAGAGCGCCGACTGGCTGAAGAGCGTTTACGTGTCACTCAAGATGAGTTGGTGCAAGCGGGTAAGCTCGCGGCGCTTGGCCAACTGAGCGTTGGCATCACCCACGAGATAAACCAGCCGCTCACCGCGGTCAACAGCCACGTCAGGAGCGCGCAGAAATGGCTCGAACAGCAACGTACTGACAAAGCTGTGATCAATCTGCAAAAGATCGAGCAGTTGTTAGAAAAGGTGGCGGCATTAACCCATCACTTGAAAGCGTTTTCGCGCAAAAGCGACGGCAAAGTTTCGGCTACGCGAGTATTGCCCGTGGTCAGTGATGCCATTGAATTGTTTGCTAACCGAGAGGTTCCGATCCAACTTGAATGCCGTATTACTCAAAACGAGATGGTACGCGCGAACGCGATTCGACTTGAGCAAGTGCTGGTGAACCTGTTGAGCAACGCGGTAGATGCAGTGAGCGACAAAGACAATCCGTTGATCCTGGTATGTATCGAACGCCAGTTGAACGATATTACGATTTCGGTGAACGACAACGGCAAAGGAATCGCCGAAGACGATCTTCCGCATATCTTTGACCCGTTTTACACCCGCAAAGAAGTCGGCAAAGGGCTTGGGCTCGGACTGTCGATCGCGTTTAACATCATTAAAGATTTTGGTGGCTCGATTAAGGTGTCATCAAATCCGGAACAAGGTACAGAGTTTAAAGTACAACTAAAACAAGGCGAGAACTCATGAACATGGAAAAGCACGTCACGCTGATAGACGATGAAGTGGATGTAGTTGAAGCGGTGAGTGAAATGCTGGAACTAGAGGGTTTTAACGTCACTTACTTTACTGACCCCAAACAAGGACTTAAATGTCTGTCGCCAAGCGCAAAAAACGTCGTGTTGTGCGATGTGAGAATGCCAGAAATGGATGGCCTAATGCTGCTGGATGCGGTGCAAAATCGCGCGCCAGGTTGTGAAGTGATCCTGATGAGCGGTCACGGTGATATCCCGATGGCGATAGAAGCGATGAAGCAGGGCGCATTCGACTTTATCGAAAAGCCGCTCGACAGCGACGAAGTGATCGAAAAGCTCAACTTAGCGATTGAACATATTCAGGCGCAGCGGGATCTCAATGACGCCGAGGACCTGCCGATTGAATCGGTCGTGATTGGCGAATCGCAAGCGATGGAGCGGATCCGCAGTCAGGTGCTTGCGCTATCGCGTACGGGTGTCGATACCATCATCAATGGTGAAACGGGCACGGGTAAAGAAGTGATTGCACGCGCGCTTCATCAGTACAGCGAACGCAGAGACAAACCGTTTGTTGCCATTAACTGTGGCGGTATGACCGAGAGCATTATTGAGAGTGAGTTGTTCGGCCACGAAGCGGGCTCCTTTACCAGTGCAAACAAAAAACGCATCGGCAAAATTGAGCAAGCGCACGGCGGCACGTTGTTTCTCGATGAAATCGAAAGTATGCCCATTGCGGTACAAATCAAGCTGCTGCGTGTGATCCAAGAGCGGGTGATTGAACGTGTCGGCGGGAATACTTTGATTCCCGTTGATATTGTCGTTGTTGCGGCGAGTAAAGCGGACTTAGCGAAGTTGAGCGAGAGTGGGGAGTTCCGCGCCGACCTGTTTTATCGACTAAACATCGCCAGCCTGAATCTGCCACCATTGAGACAGCGTAAAGAAGATATCCAAGCTCTGTTTAGGCACTTTGTGGTGCAAGCGAGTCAAAAATACAAAACCCGTCCGTCCAGTTTGTACGCTGAGCAAATCCAGCAGTTGTGCCGCCACGATTGGCCAGGAAATGTGCGTGAATTGCGTAATGTGGCTGAGCGTTTTGTGCTCGGTATCGTTGGCGATGGCTTTGATCTGCAAACCCCAGCAACATCGGGTGAAGAAAGTTATTCATCGCAGCAGCCTTTTGCGTTCGAGCAGCAAATGGAACAGTACGAACGCAATGTACTGACCGAAGCGCTGATTGAAATGGCGGGCAACATCAACGAGGTGTCACTGCGTTTGAACTTACCGCGCAAAACCCTGTACCGCAAAATGAAAAAGCACCAACTGGATAAAGAGAGTTTTAAGCCCAATCGGGAAACTACGCAGCAAAATCAACCTTAAGACACAAATGACCCAATCATCGTGAAGTTGCAAGTGTGCGCATTTATATTATTGAAAGTATTGGTTATTTTTTTTGGCATGGAGTCTGCTAATTGAGTGGTTGCTCTGTGACAGAAATAAAATACCCAGCGTTGTTATCAAATCTAAACGCAACCGTGTTTTGGTTGATGGAGCAATCACAAATTAACAATCAATTTTGCTAGAAGGAGAAACCGATGAAGCAAATCTTTATGGGTAGTATTGCTCTATTATTAGGTGTCAGCTCATTGGCAATGGCAGGGAACGAGCCAGCTCAAGTCGGACCACGACCACTGTACCTGGTCAACGATATGGAAGACGGAGAGCTAAAAACGAAACTTCAAAGCTGCAGTGCCGGTCCTTTTCACCGTACAGATTTTTCTATCGGCCACCGCGGCGCAGCGATGCAATTCCCTGAGCACACCAAAGAGTCATACTTAGCGGCGATTGCGATGGGGGCTGGCGTGTTGGAGTGTGACGTGACGTTTACCAAAGACAAACAGCTTGTCTGTCGCCACTCACAAAGTGACCTACACACCACTACCGATGTATTGGCGCATCCTGAGCTTGCCAAAAAGTGTACCGTGCCATTCAAACCAGCAAACCCGGCGACAGGCGAAGATGCACAAGTAGAGTGTCGTACCTCTGACTTCACTTTAGCGGAATTTAAAACGTTAAAAGGTAAGATGGACGGCGGCAATCCGAAAGCAACCAGCGTTGAAGAGTTCATGCAAGGTACACCGAGCTGGCGTACCGATCTGTATTCGCAAACGGGTACGTTGATGACCCACGCAGAAAGTGCGGAGTTATTTAAGAAGTACGGCGTAAAAGTGACGCCAGAACTGAAAGCGGCTGCGGTAGAGATGCCTTTCAACGGCTTTAGCCAAGAGATGTACGCGCAGAAGCTGGTGGATGAGCTGAAGCAAGCGGGCTTTAGTGCGAAAGATGCCTATGTGCAGTCTTTCAATCTGGATGATGTGAAGTACTGGGTCAACAAAACGCCTGCATTTGGCAAACAAGCGGTGTATCTCGATGACCGTATGTATGAGCAAGAAGGTTTCGTTGCGACGCTGGACAACATGAAAGCGCTGTCTGACGCGGGCGTAAACATTATTGCGCCACCGCTATACGCGCTGCTTGCCCTGGACAACAGCAAGAGTATTGTCCCATCAGAATACGCTAAGCTGGCGAAACAAGCGGACTTAGACATTATCGCGTGGACGCTTGAGCGTTCTGGCCCGCTGGCGCAAGGCGGTGGTTGGTACTACCAAAGCGTGAGCGAGCAAATTGACCAAGACGGCGACATGATGAAAGTGCTTGATGTGCTAGCTCAAGATGTTGGTGTACTGGGCGTGTTCAGTGACTGGCCATCCACCGTCACTTACTACGCGAACTGCATGGACATATAAGTCTGATAAAATGTGATGACTAGAGGGCCGAAAGGCCCTTTTTTATGCAGGACACAAATGACCCAAACCAATAAAATTGAGCAGGACATAAATGACCCAAACTTAAATGTACTTATTGATGTTGTTTTTAAGTTATTGATTTTAATGAAAATTAAAAATGGCACAGCATCTGCAATAGAGAAAATGAATAATACAATAACGTGAATGTAAGGTTCTAATATGAAAAACAGTGTAAAAGGATTGTTAATCGCTGGCTCTTTGCTGCTGCCTTCAGTTGTACTGGCTAATGACTGTGAGAATCGTGGTGTTCTGGATGAACGCTACTGCGACGACAACAATGACTTAGTCGCGGATTCACCAAAAGATTCAGCCGAATGGATCGACCCAAGTACCCTAGTGTTTACCTACACGCCAGTGGAAGATCCTGCGCTCTACAAAGACGCGTTTGCCGACTTCCAAGCCCATCTAAGTAAAATTACGGGTAAAAAAGTCATTTACTATACCGTGCACTCAAACTCAGCTCAGGTAGAAGCGATGCGTTCTGGCCGTTTGCATGTGGCGGGTTTCTCAACGGGTCCAACGGGTTACGCGGTTAACTTAGCGGGTTATGTGCCTATCGCAGTAAAAGGCGATGAGAAAGGCTTCCAAGGCTACAACCTGATCACTATCGTGCGTAAAGACAGTGGTATTGAATCCATGGCGGACCTAAAAGGGAAACGTGTTGCCCACACTTCTGCGTCATCCAACTCTGGCAACCTTGCCCCTCGTGCCCTATTCCCTGCTCACGGCCTAGTCCCGGACGAAGACTACAAAGTACTGTACTCAGGCAAACACGACCAATCGATCCTTGGCGTTTACAACGGTGACTACGATGCAGCGCCAGTCGCATCAGATGTGTATGACCGTATGGTCGCAGCGGGCCGTGTTGACGGTGAAGAGCTGAAAATCATCTACCGTAGCCCACGTTTCCCAACCTCAGCGTTTGGTTACGCGTACAACCTAAAACCTGAGCTGGTCGATAAGATCAACGAAGCGTTCTTTAGCTACCGTTTCACACCAGAAATGAGCGCAGCATTTAAAGGCGCGGACCGCTTCTCGCCAATTACCTACAAAGAAGACTGGTCTGTCATTCGCGATATCGCGCACGCTACGGGCACGGCTTACACCAAAGCTGGTCTAAAAAAGCTGGCTGAGAAAGATGCCGCTAAGCGCGCGAAGAAGAAAGCCGCAGAGCTCGCTAAGCAAGCGAAAAGTCAGTAACTCCAACTTCACTTTCAACGTCAATTCGTACAGTGCTCTAACGAGTAGGGCACTGTACACCCCAAATTTATTACAAGGAACAGTTGTATGGCCGTAGCAAGCTATGACGGAATAAAGATCAACAACCTATTTCATGAGTACGTGGCAGGCAAGCCAATCCTTAAAGGCATTGATATCAATATTGATAAGCCGGGTATTATCGCCATCATTGGCCCTTCAGGTACGGGTAAGAGTACTTTACTGCGTTGCATTAACCGTCTGAATGACCCAAGCGGCGGAGAGATTATTTTTGAAGGCGAAGACCTGACAAAACTGCAAGGTCAGGCGCTACGTAAACAGCGTCGCCACATTGGTATGGTTTTCCAAGAGTACAACTTAGTTGAGCGTTTAACGGTGATCGAAAACGTACTCAGCGGTCGTTTGGGTTATATGAGTGCCTGGAATGCATGGCGCAGAAATTACTCGCAGCAAGACCTGAAAAAAGCTTTTGAACTGCTAGAGTTTGTTGGCCTGCAAGACTTTGCCAACCAGCGTGCAGACAGCCTGTCTGGTGGTCAAAGACAGCGTGTCGGTATCGCCCGTGCAGTGATGCAAGACCCGTATATTCTGTTGGCGGATGAACCGACTTCGTCACTCGACCCGAAAACCGCGGTGGAGATCATGGAGCTGATGGAAACCTTCGCCGAGCAGAAGCAGATCCCGGTTCTAGTCAACATCCACGATGTGAATCTGGCTAAGCGTTTTGCCACCCGCATTATTGGTATGTGTAACGGTAAGGTCCATTACGACGGCGGTCCGGAAGGCATTACAGAAGACGATCTCAAGATCATCTACGGGGGTGAATCATGGCTGGATTAACTGCCGATGGCAAAGTAGAAAACCCGTTTAAAGCCTCATGGGTAACTCGAGTTGGGATTGCCGCGGTGATCGCGTATTTGTTTTACAGTGTCTCGACTCTAGGTTTGACGTTTGACCGTTTAGTCATAGGTATTGGCGAGAGTGAGCGCTTACTGGCTAGGATGTTCCCGCCTGATTTTTCACGAACCAGTTTGTTGTTGGGTGGTTTAGCGGAAAGCTTACAAATCGCGATTATTTCGAGCTTTTTCGGTATTGTCATTTCACTGTTCTTGGGTTTGCTTGCAGCGAGAAACATGATGCCAGCGATCGTCTCGACGCCAGTACGCGGCTTTATCGCTTTATGTCGTTCGTTCCATCCGGTCATTATCGCGATTCTGTTCGTGAAAGCGGTCGGCTTTGGTGCTTTAGCGGGTATTTTAACGCTGATTTTTGCGTCGATTGGTTTTATTGCCAAGTTGTTTGCCGAGGCGATTGAAGAGATCTCATTCAAACCGGTAGAGGCAATTCGCGCCACTGGCGCAAGTTTTGTCAGCGTGATCTTATATGCGGTGATGCCACAGGTGTTTACCCGTTTTATCGGTTTTGCCAGCTACCAGCTCGATTCCAACCTGCGTAACTCAACCATGGTCGGTATTGTAGGGGCTGGTGGTTTGGGCGGTACTTTGTTTTCGGCTTTCCAACGTTTCGACTACGACTTCGTTGCGGCGATTTTGATCACCATTATCGCGCTGATTCTGGTCGGGGAGTTTTTGTCTAATGTAGTAAGGAGAATCTTCTGATGACGACGGCTTCAATTGATAGAGAATGGCAGCGATTTACCTTTAGTGAGCGCATGGCTCGCTACGCGGTGTACTTGTGCATGGTGTCTGCGATCGTATGGTCTTGGCAAACGGTGGAGGTCATTCCTGAATTCCTCTATGACGCGCCAGCCCAGTTTGCGGATATGTTCCAGCGCATGGTGCCGATGGAGTATGGCTTTTACCCAGAAACCATTCACGCAGCCCTAATAGAAACTTTACACATCGCGACGCTAGGGACGTTGTTTACATTGGTGTTTGCGATTCCTTTGGCATTGCTGAATGCCCCCAATATTACCCCGAACAAGACACTTAACTGGATTGCGCAGTTCTTCTTGGTGTCATCACGCTCGGTTAACTCACTGGTTTGGGCGCTGCTGTTTATCGCCTTGTTTGGACCGGGTGTATTGGCGGGGATCATGGCTATCGCGGTGCGCAGTGTCGGCTTTGTCGGCAAGCTGCTTGCAGAAGCCATCGCCGAGGCCAACATGGGTACCATCGAAGCGTTACGTGCCACGGGTGCGTCACCGATGAGTATTTTACTCAAAGGTTATTGGCCACAAATCATGCCAGCGTTTTACTCGATTGTGTTGTTCCGCTGGGACATCAACGTACGTGAGTCGGCGGTATTAGGACTGGTGGGCGCGGGTGGTATCGGCGTGGTGCTTAACGATGCGCAAAACCTGTTCGAGTGGCAGAAAGTGTCGATGGTACTCTTCAGCATTTTTGCTGTGGTGATCGTTGCTGAAGCGCTAGTGGTACATATCCGTAAAAAGCTTATTTAAAACGTTTTAAGAATCGGAACTTTTCCTTTCTAGAGTCCTTAGGTTAAGTTCTGTTATTCCCGACTGCGAGTTCCATCGTAGTCGGGAATTATTATTTTGGGCTCGGCAACGTTGATCTTATTCGCCGTGCTTAAGGGCGATAAGCTGCTCAACAAACTCTGCAAAACCATAGCCGCCAGGCTGAGTCGTCACCAGTGAAGGCTTGTGTTGCAACTGTTGCCAATAGTTCTCAATGTTCTTTACCCCGATGGTTAGCGGCAGTGTCTCAAACATTTGTTGATCGTTGAGCGAGTCACCAACGTAGCAACATTGCGTCAGTATTTGCTGCTCCGATAAGCCTTTCTCCGCCAGATAGCTAAGAGAGGTATGTTTCTTTGAATGCTCGCCGTACCAAGCGTTAATATGGATTGAACTGGCGGTGGCGTGCGCGCCCAACTCGTGGATTTGGCTGATAATGGCTCGGACGATATCGCTCGCCAGTGGCGCACGATTTTGGCCAATATCTATCGCTACTTCACACAGGCGATAGGCTTGATCCAGTGTCAGGTCGACGTCGGGGTAGTGTTCTAGAATTGATTCGACAGACGTTTTGAGCTTCTCTTGCTGCTGGCGCATAAATGCTAGGTCGACACTGGACTTGAGTGTTAATCCAGAAGCGCCTTTCTCCATGATAAACGCGCCATTCTCGCCCAATACCGCATTGACTGGCCAAAGCTGCGCGATGTGATCGCACCAACCCGCGCATGCCCCGGTGACGGCGATAACTTGAATATCGTGTTGCTGGAGTTTGTCTAACGCGAGCAGCGTTTCTGGTGGTAGCTTGCCGTGCCAAGTGAGCGTGTCGTCAACATCGGTTAGCACGTATTTGACTGATTTCCATTCCTTTGAAAGTACGTTTTCCATACAAAATTTCTTCACTACTTATATGAGCGATTATTGTATAAATATTCGGTAGTTAAGTCAGTGATATGAACGAGGTTAGGCGGAGTTTGACGCACGTTTTTAGCGCTTTTCTGTTGTCTGACTAGCTTGCCGAGTGTCGTTGGAAATCTTCGACCGCGAAGTCTATTAACGCGCGTACTTTGCGTGGTATTTCGTGACCAGAAAGGTAAGTGGCGTAAATGGTTCGTGACTCAAGTTGGTATTGATCCAATAAGACGATCAACTGACCACTTTTGAGTTCATCTTGGATAACAAAATCTGGACATAACGCAATACCACAACCTGCCAGCGTCCAATCTCTGACGATCCGCGCACTGTTCACCATCAGCTTTTTGCTTGGTGAGAAAACAAATTCTTGATTGCCACGCTTAAACGACCATTTGTTGTGCTGTTGGCGGTTGGTATCGATAACAAAATCGTGACCTTCGAGTTCATTGGGGTGCTTAGGTTCGCCACAACGTTTGAGGTATTCCGGCGAAGCGACCAAGTGACTTTTAAGCTCTCCCAGTTTACGGGCTTTCAGTGAGGAAACCATCGGCATACCGACACGAAAGGCAAGGTCAAAACCGTCGGAGGCGAGATCAACGTATTGGTCCGTTAAGCGCAAATCGAGTGAAATATCGGGGTGGAGCGTGCTAAAGCGTCTTAGCATATCTTGCAAATGCACTTCACCAAACGTCACTGGCGCCGAGATTCGCAGCGTTCCGGTTAAGCCTTTGGATTCTTCCGAAACCAGCACCAACATATCGTCGAGCTGATTCAGCAAAACGGGCGCACGGGAGAGCAGCTCTTGTCCGGCAGTGGTCAGGCTGACTTGGCGGGTGGTGCGCTGCAGTAATCGAGCGCCAAGTTTCTCTTCTAATTGGGCGACGTATTTTGATGTCAGCCGGTTGGAAATGCCCAATCGTTCAGCTGCTTCGGTAAACGAACCGGTTTGCGCGGTGGCAACAAACGCTTTTAAGCCGTCAATTAAGTCCATCTCTTTTGCTCCATTGAGAACATTTTGTTCAATATGATTCTATATAATCCACATTGTGTTGAATAGTGAGCGAGCACATACTCTTCACATACGAACTATCCATATACAAAATGTGCCGTCGCGGTTAGCTCAATCAAAGCTAATGGTGATGCAGCCATAAACTAAGGAATCGAGTATGAGTTTGTCTGCTTTACAACAATTGAAAGAGCGTTTGCCGTTATCAGCGCGCATGCCGTTGGTTTTTCTTGGTCATGGCTCGCCAATGAACATTATTGAAGACAATGACTATCGCACAATGTGGTCTGAACTGGGCCAAACGCTACCCAGACCAAAAGCGATTTTAGTGGTGTCTGCGCACTGGATGACGTCGGGTTCAACGCTGGTGGATGTGTCTGAAAACCCGCGCACGATCCACGATTTTTACGGTTTTCCGGATGCGCTTTATCAGCAGCAATACCCTGCTCAAGGTGAGCCTAAGCTGGCTGGAGAAGTGGCAAGCATGCTAGGTGAATTCCACACCCATACCGACGATGCTTGGGGGTTGGATCATGGTGCTTGGGCGTTATTGCAGGCGATGTATCCAAACGCTGATGTGCCAGTATTTCAGCTGTCCGTT
Source organism: Vibrio nereis NBRC 15637 (assembly GCF_001591105.1). Lineage (GTDB taxonomy): Bacteria > Pseudomonadota > Gammaproteobacteria > Enterobacterales > Vibrionaceae > Vibrio > Vibrio nereis. The sequence goes on from NZ_BCUD01000002.1 coordinate 298,000, forward strand.
GATGTGACACGTGATATGCAGTGGCATTTGGCGATGGGTAAAGTGTTGTCAGATCTTAGAGATCGCGGCGTGTTGATCTTAGGGTCGGGGAATATCGTGCATAACTTGCGTCAGTTGAGGTTTGATGGCCAAGCTCATGATTGGGCGCAGGAGTTTGATGCTTACTTTGCCAATCAATTGCATGAGCGTAATTTTGCTGCGTTGGCCGATATGAATGCGATGGGCAGCTTGATGAAGATGTCTAACCCGACACTGGAGCATTACTCGCCAGCGTTAACCATTGCTGGTGCGTCAGATGAGCGAGACGACATGATCACTCTGGCAGAGGGCATTGATTTGGGCTCTGTCTCGATGCGCTCGTTTATGTTTTACGCTAGATAATGGCGCAAAAAAAAACACCGAACGAGTTCGTTCGGTGTTTGTACGTCAATGGTGCTTTAGATTAGTTTTGGTAAGCCGGTAATTCAGAGCGAAGCCCTTTCACCAAGCTGACACACATCAGCAACAAGACAAAGGTAAACGGTAGCGCCGTTGCGACAACACCGGATTGCAGTGCTTGCAGCGCTTCTTTACCACCAATCCACAGCATGACCGCTGCGATTGCTCCTTCAACACATGCCCAGAAAATACGTTGTGGTACAGGCGCATCAATTTTACCGCCCGCGGTAATACTGTCGATAACCAGTGAGCCTGAGTCTGACGAGGTGATAAAGAACACCAAGATCAGCATGATAGACAGAATCGAAATCACTGAACTGTAAGGCAGCGCATCATAAACGTGGAACAGCGTTAGCGAGATGTCTGTCAGGCCATTGGCACCTAATTCACCCACTTTGTTCACAACCTGATCTAGCGCGATACCACCAAATACTGACATCCAGATCAACGTAACGGCAGTAGGGATCACAATCACAGCGAATAGGAACTCACGTACTGTACGGCCTTTTGATACTCGCGCGATGAACATACCAACGAATGGTGACCAAGAGATCCACCAAGCCCAATAGAAGACTGTCCAACCGTGCATCCAAGTGGTGTCTTCACGTCCGTGAGGGTTACTCAGTGGGATAATGTTTTGCGCGTATGCCAGAGTGGTGTCCCATAGTGATAGCAGCGCGGTGTCTAGGCTGATGTAAGTCACGAAGATCAGTAGCGCAAACGCGACAACCATGTTGACGTTACTCAGCAGTTTGACACCACCATCAATACCACGAACAACGGACAGCACAGCGATAAAGGTGACAAATGTAATCACGATCATCTGAGTGCCAATACCACCTTCAAGGCCAAAGACATGGTTAATACCACTGGTTGCCTGTTGCGCACCTAAACCCAGTGATGTCGCCAGACCAAACAAGGTTGAAAGTACTGCCAAGATATCAATCACGTGGCCTAACCAGCCCCATGCGCGGTCACCAAAAATCGGGTAGAACGCTGCGCGCAGAGAAAGTGGCAGCCCTTTGTTGTAAGCAAAGAATGCGAGCGACAAGGCGACAATCGCGTAAATACCCCAACCGTGGATTCCCCAGTGGAATAGCGTCGCACCCATTGCCAGTGATTTGGCTTCTTCACTGTAAGGTTCTGCATTCAGCGGCATCCCCCACCAGTCAGTAAAGTATGCGGTTGGCTCTGCGACACTCCAGAAAAGAAGTCCGATACCCATACCAGCGGCAAACAGCATCGATAACCAAGAAATAGTTGAGTGTTCAGAAACCGCGTCTTTACCACCAATTCGGATCTTACCTAAAGGCGAGAACAGTAGTGCGACAGCGAAGAATAAAAAGAAGTTGGTTGACCACATAAAGAAGACGTCAAAGTCTTCGATGATGCCATTTCTAAGTCCGTTTAATGCGTCTCTTGCGGTAGCCGGGTCAAGAATGAGAAGAGAAACAAGGCAAAGCAGAACAAGGCCTGCGCTAATCCCAAAAACAGGATTGTGAATATCGAATCCCCACTTTTGAACATTGTCTTGTCCAACCTGATAGTCGGTCGTTTCGATACTATATTTTTTTAATGCATTATCCATAAATACAATTTCTACGTTTTATCTAAACGCCTTTCTCTACTGAGAAAGACAACAAAACCGCCTCCAATTAATTTGAGCTCTAAAGTTTAAGTTGCGGCGGAAGTGTAACAAAGATCACAATTTGATTCAAATGTCTGTAATTTATCTCAAATGGTTGCATTTATAATCGTGATCCATCGTGAAATTATTATGACGTCTAAATAAATTTTGACTTAAGATATTTTGGTTTGAGTTTTCAGTCGCTCATTGAGTTCGGTTTTCTGGCGGAAAGCTTTGCCAGTATTGGGGTTGTAAGATGTACATGCGTTTGACGTCACGGTAGCTCCCGTTGATAAAAAACTCTCCCACCAAATGTCCTTCTTCAATAAAGCCACACTGCTTGTAGAGGTGAATGGCTTTTTCATTTTCCACTGAAACCAACAAGTAGATTTTGTGTAGATTGAGAATGGAAAAAGAGTACTCCAATGCGCGGTGCACAACTTCTTTGGCGTAACCCCTACCTTGATGATCCGGTGCAATAATGATCTGGAACTCGGCACTGCGATGGATGTAGTTGATTTCGATCAGCTCCACCAGGCCTATCAGTTCTTTGTTTTCATTTTCGACTACAAAACGACGCTCGGCATCGTCGTGGATATGTTTTTGGTAGAGTTCTTCCAGCTCATCATAAGATTCATAAGGCTCTTCGAACCAGTAAGTCATGATATTGCGGTTGTTGTTGAGGTCATGGATAAAACGCAGATCGGAGCGTTCAAGTGCTCGAATAGTCAGACCTTTCGTCATGGTGTTTCTCCAAACAAGGAAAGTGGCCAAGGTGAGATAGAAGCCCTTCTACCTGCAATAACCGTGGCTACTTGCTTATTGATTGTACAGAAACCTAGGGACTAAGCGAGTTGTAATACCACTGCATTTCTTGGTGAGTGAGAAAGCGTGTTAACGTTAAATGGGGTGTGCCTTACTGCGCTGTTTGCGGTATTCGCTGGGCGTTGTTCCCACGACTCTTGAAAATTCACGATTGAAATTTGATTTGGTTTGAAACCCTGAATTCATCAATATTTGCGTGATGCTATCGTCAGTGGTCGCAATCAATTGCTGAGCATGTTTAATACGATATTCGTTGATGAGCTTAGAAATGTTCTTTTTATGTATCAAGTTCACAGCCATCGAGATCTGCTTCGCGGGAATGGTGAGCTTACGCGATAACTTGGACAAAGTGAGATCCGGGTCGAGGTAGGTGTGTTTATCGGTCATCAACTCGTGCAGTGCCGCCAATATGTGTTGGGCATTTTCGTTGGACATTCCCGGGTTATGGAGTGCTTCATCGGCTATGTCTGTGTTTGGTCCTTCTGCTGGGACAGCTTTGGTTTGCTGCTGAGTGTAAACCCCAACCGTGACCACAGCGATGGATAAGATCGGCAGTAAAAACAGATGCCCGATGGTCAGGATGTAGAGCGAATATTGTCCACCAGTGAGCGCGAAATCAAGTGACATGGCGGTGTCTATCATCGCAGAGAAAAGCAGCATCCAACCTGCCACGGTTTCCGCTTTTTTTACTCCCTCCCAATGGCTAAATGACACGTTAATTAACAGTTCATCTTTCGTGGATCTGCTAATGAGTGCGATGCCGTAACCAAGATAAATGAGCGTAATGAGTTCATCCATCGGCGCGCGCCAAAATGACTGGGAAATCAACGCTAAAAAAACCAGCAGCGGCGCGATTATGTGCAGTTTATTGAAGGTGTTGCGATTCGAATTGGCTTTAGTAAAAAAGTGCCAGGCGAACACCGGAATTAATGACGCCATCACTGGTTGCACGTAGTGAAGTATGGGCCAATTCAAGGTCCAGCGTAGACCAACTATCGACGTTGTTATTGCACATACTGCCAAAAATAGGCATGAGCTTTTGGCCTGTTCGGCGAAACGAAGATGCAGGTTAATGGCCAATAATACCAGTAATAAAGAGACCACAAAGGGAATAGGAATAGACAGCATACAGGTTTCCAGGTTGCTCAAACAGGCGCGTTATCGAGCTAATACCATAGTTGCATAAACTCGTTTATGGAAGGGGATGGAGAACCAATACGGGTTTTAGAACGTCCTAAAACGGGTTTGAGGACGTTTTTTAGTAGGCGATTGACCAAAATAACTCTTGTCTTAACCAACGAGAGGAATGATTTTATGCCTTTTTATTTACTGGCTTATGTATCGGCGTGGCAACGCTATTTTGATTTTACCGGGCGCTCGACAAGAAAAGAGTTCTGGCTGTTTTTTCTTTTGCACTTTGTTGTCACTGTGCTGTTTATTGCCGTGGATATTTCCTTTCCCCAATTTGGCTGGGGAGATCTGATTTACGGCGTGGTGAGTTTTATCCCAATGGTCGCGATTATTGTTCGTCGACTGCATGACTCAGGGCGATCTGGCTGGTGGGGCTGGGTTTTTGTGGTCCCAGTCATTGGTCCTTTTTGGCTTATTTATCTGCTGGCATTGGCTAGTCAAGACGAGCAATTACAGCAAGGAGCGTTACGATGAAAACACCTACCTTTGCAACGCTATTATCGTCTTGTTTAGTGTTATCTGTGTCTAGCAGCAGTGCTGCTTTTGGACAGATCTCTGAGCCAAATATCAAAGGCATTTTAACCGTGCATCAGATGACTCAAGGCCAGTTATTGTGGCTAAAAGGTCGTGTAGGAGATGGTTATTATGTCGGCCTAAATGGGCAAGGGCAGTCTTGCTCGCTAACCGTATCTGTTGCTATTGGTCAATACAGCGAAGATAGCCGTTTGGGCATCAAGCATGTGGGTGGGGTAAAGATTGCCATCACAAGCCAAAAGTTGAGTAATGCGATTTTAAACGGCCAACCTATTCGAAGTGACGAGTGGAACGTTACTCAAACTGACCAAGGCGTAGGAATCGATGGTTATATAATCAACGGAATCAGTCTCGAAGAGGGGTTTGCTCTAAACGCCAAAAGACGTTGGGTCTCTTGGCTGTTAGACGAGAAAGCAGAACCGGATTGCCAGTGATTTTAAATAGTCAGTGACTTTAAGAGTAAGGTTTTTATGCCCCGTTTAGTCTAACGGGGCATTGCCTGTTTGTTAGGCATTGGCAGCTTCAAACTCTTCAATTGCACCAAGTGCTTGTGTGCCGTAAGTGAAGGACGGTCCTCCTCCCATAAGAACAGCGACGTTAATCACCTCAACCAGCTCTTGTTTGCTTGCACCTGCTTTTAATGCGGCATACACATGAGCAGCAATACAGCCGTCACATCGAGCGGCGATTCCGATCCCAAGTGCAATCATTTCTTTTGTTTTCAGATCAACTTCACCCGGAGCCATCGCCGCTTGATGAAGATGTAGGAATGCCGATAAGGTTTCCGGGCTCTGTTTTTTGTACCCTTTTCCAAGAGTATTTTGATCTTTTAGAATTTCAGAATATGACTTCATAACATTACCATAAGTAAAGGCTAAATAAGAAATTGCTAATATACAGATTGCACAATGAAAATCAAGCCTATTGCATATGGTTTCGTTTACACCTACTCGGTTACTCGGCGTAGAAGGCAGTAATGCAGATTATGTAACAGCCATTACTCATCGAGATAAACGACTAACAAGTCGGCATCAACAGCATTGGCTACTTTAGGTACAGATGAGAACAGCCTGCTGAGCAATTTGTGGTGATGACCGCAGACTACGAGGTCGACTCCCATTTCTTTGACTAATCCTGACAGTTTGACGTGTAAGTCGCCGACAACGGCCAAAAATTCGGTGACGGGATAGTCGACTTTTCCTGCTAACTCTTTTAGGTCATTCTCCAATGACAACTTTTCTTTTGGTGCTAGCACTACGCTGTCTGCCTCCACGTAGACAAAAGAAAGCTTGCATTTATTGCTTTTGGCTAGCGCAACCGCTTTATCAATAACAGCTTGGCTTGACGGAGATAAATCAATCGCCACCAATATATGTGTATAGTTCATTACCTTGTCTCCCTATCCGTAGCTAAACACTTCAAGTCTAGCACTGTATGGAATGGTGTGAATTTCAGGTGGGTGGCTGTCCCAATCGAGAAATCCGACTTGTGAAATTTTGAGCGGCTAGCGTCTCTTGCCTCATAGGCAGCGTGTTATGAGCCATTGCAGCGATTGATCACGTTTTCTAGCGTCATAATTCCAAACGTAATTTTCCGTACGAAGGATTCAGAACTGCCAACGAAATAAAAGTGAGGGTGCCTAGACCAGATTTTTTGCAGTTTTTTGTCCAGTTTAGCGGCTTGTGGGGATGATTCTTTTCTAATGGGGTTATTGCTGCTGATGTCTTGCCCACTGGCGGCGGCGGACTCAAAGAAAATCACCGCGTCATAACGAGCGATCTCTTTCTCAAAGCTAGAATTCACCGCTTTAAAAAATTCGTCTTCTTTACCAGGCCAGTAAGCGAGGCCATCCAGTGATCCTCGGTCACAGACAAGTAACCGATCTGGATACTGCACTTTATGGATATCTTCTAAGTTTTTCTGCAGTTGAAAAATGGTTTTTTGCACCATTTTTATTATTTGCTTGTTGTCTGAACGCGTAATTCCGCTGGAAAAAAGAACTGTGGCGGCTTCGGGGACAACCGCAATTTTATGGCATAGCTCTCTGCGGAACAGATCCAGAGCAGTGGTTTTTCCGCCTCCTGGACCGCCAGTAACAACGACTTGCAGCTGTTTTTTCATCAAGGCCTCTAACTTGCTGGTTGTTATATAAAAAGCTTAGTCAAAAAAACGCGACTGGTTAGATTGAAATGACGACAGACATCACCTTTACTCTTAAAAGAGCAGGATGCAGTGCTTAGGGCATAACAGGAAGGTGGTATGTATGAGTAAACCGGTGATCGCGGCCAATAAGCCGATAAAAGTCGAGCAAACGAAGGGTCAAGAATACTATTTTTGCGTTTGTGGTCACTCAAGTAACCAGCCTTACTGCGACGGTTCTCATAAAGGCACAGGCTTTAAACCGCAACGCTTTGTCGCCGAAGAAAACGGGGACGCCTACCTTTGCCGTTGTAAACATACCAAGAACCCTCCTTATTGCGATGGAACGCATAAACAGTTTTCAGATGATCAGGTTGGCCAAGAAGGGCCAGGAGTCGAGGTTCAATCCGTACAAGGTATGCCAACCGCCGCAGCAACGAAAGAAGAACCTACGGTTGAATTTATCCATCAACTGGCCAGAGAAGGGCTGAGCAAACTGGGCAGTCATGGCCCAATGACGGCGATGGGCGTACCTAGACATTCTTTACCTCACTGGGACGATATACAAATCATGGTGGCGCAGATGGCCACTCAGCCTTTGCTTGAAAATGTGCCTGTCAAAACGGAGCTGGTTATCGGCCCCAAGGCGAAAAAACCGTTAAAGCTAAACATCCCCTTGTTTGTGTCAGACATGAGTTTTGGTGCACTGTCGGAAGAAGCAAAGGTGGCGCTGGCGAAAGGCGCGGAATTGGCCGGGACGGGGATATGTTCTGGTGAAGGGGGAATGTTGCCTGAAGAACAAGCCGCGAATTCGCATTATTTTTATGAACTCGCCAGTGCGAAATTTGGCTATGACGAAACGAAATTAAAACAGGTACAAGCTTTCCACTTTAAAGGTGGTCAGGGTGCGAAAACGGGTACTGGCGGCCATTTACCTGCCGCTAAGAATGTCGGAAAAATTGCGAAAGTGCGCGGTTTACAAGCGGGTACGCCTGCGGTTTCTCCGCCCACATTTGAAGATTTGCACACAGTGGAAGACTTTAAAAAGTTTGCCGATCACGTACGAAAAATCACTGGGGGGATTCCTATAGGCTTCAAGCTCAGTGCCAATCACATCGAGGAGGATATTCAATTTGCGGTCGATGCGAGTGCCGATTACATCATTCTGGATGGGCGTGGGGGCGGAACAGGTTCGGCACCAAGTATGTTTAGAGATCATATCAGTGTACCGACTATTCCGGCCTTAGCGCGAGCAAGAGCGTACCTTAATAAAATCGGCGCGAGCGGCGACGTGACATTTATCATTACAGGTGGTTTACGCGTACCGATGGATTTTGTAAAAGCGCTCGCTTTGGGGGCGGATGGCGTCGCTATTGCTAACAGCGCGATGCAATCGATCGGTTGTGTGGCGGCTAGAATCTGCAATACCAACAACTGTCCGGCGGGTATCGCGACGCAGAGAGAAGATTTACGCCAACGGTTGAATGTGGAAAAGGCCTCTAACCAGTTGAAGAATTTTTTTGAGGCATCTACTGAGCTAATGCAGGTGATGGCAAGGGCATGCGGCCACCACGACTTGAATCAATTTAACCCCAATGATCTGGCGACATGGAACCGAGAAATGGCGCAGTTGTCCGGAGTCCGTTATTCAGGGCTTCTGCCTATAAACCGCGATAATCGATCTGAGCAATGAACCTTCAGGCTACATAATGGGTTTCACTAACACCCAGCTCCAAAGATGAATTTGGAGCCGAGAGATTGGCATTAGAGCGGTTTAATGTTTTGGTTCATCCGGAAAAAGTTCATTGGGTCGAACTTCCTCTTAATCTCTTGCAAACGAGTAAAGGTTGGCCCATAGGCTGACTCTGTACGGTCTGATTCATCATGGGTTAAAAAGTTGATGTACGCGCCGCCACTCGCGTAAGGTTTTGTTTTAGCGAAAAACTCACGCGCCCAAGCAATGCAACGTTCGTCTTCGTCCTCTGTATCCCAGCGTCCGTGTACGTTGAGTACGTAATTGGCGTCTCGACTTGAATAGGCCATCGACTCTGGCGCAGGTCGTGCAGCCGCTCCACCAAGTGAAGCGATAAAAATTTCACATTGCGATGAAGGAAGTTGGCCTGCGTATTCGATTGCCGCGTCAATAACCCCTTCACTAAGGTGAGTGAAGTTATGTGACTTCCAGTAATTGCGAGCCCCAGGGGTAAGTAGTGGGTCAAAGGCTTGCTGCCAAGCTGCGAACGGTTGCACGCCAATATGTTCACCGTGTACGTCACCAAATGCTCTTAATGGCTCAATCAGCTTTTCACCTTCAGACGGGTCACCGACATAACAGATCGCCAAAACCACCACTTCTTTGCCGTGCACCTCTTCGGGCAAAAAAGGCAGTGGTGGTGCTTGTCGAGAAACCATCCAAACACTTAGCTCATCCGGAGCGGTTTCGGTAAAAGTGGCGAATTGGGTGATGATGGACTTGGCTTGCTCAAACGGAAAGACCATCAGCCCACTCAATACATCGGGTCCGACAGGGTGAAGCTGGAATTCGAACTGGGTGACAATGCCAAAGTTCCCGCCGCCGCCGCGTAGCCCCCAGAATAGATCGGGGTTCTCGGTGGCGCTGGCGCGCAGTTGTCGCCCGTCAGCCGTGACGACATTAGCCGATAAAAGACTGTCTACCGTCATGCCGTACTTTCGGGTTAACCAACCAAACCCACCGCCCAGTGTCAGGCCCGTAATACCAGTGGTAGAGTTGATGCCAACTGGAAGTGCCAGGGCGTGCTGTTGTGTTGCAGCGTCGACATCGCCCAATGTGCAACCGGGCTCGACTGTGGCTCGTTGAGTGTCTGGGTCAATGGTGACTTGCTTTAAGAGCGAGAGATCGATCACGATGCCATCGTCACACATGGCGTTACCCGCGATGTTATGCCCTCCGCCACGAACGGAGACGAGTAGGCCATTATCGCGCGCAAAGTTGACGGCTTCTACCACATCATCGGTGGACGTACAGCGGGAAATAATGCTGGGTTTGCGGTCGATCATCGCGTTCCAAATCTGGCGAACTTCATTATAGGATGGGTCGGTGGGCAGAATGACTTCGCCACCAAATTGATTTTTGAAGCCGTCTATTTTTGTTTGTTCTAAGCTTTTCATACGAGTTGCCTCACATGTTTTGCATGAGCGCGTGAACATCCAGAAAAGCAATATGTACAGCGTTCAAAGCGTCCATACTCAACAATTTTACTTAGCGTAGCTATTTAGTGTTTTAAACGAATCTGCTCCTACTGCTTACAAAGAGCAGCCTGAGCTATGATCGTAGTTCAAAGTAAGCAGATGCGCGTTATAAGGGGGGAATGCGTGTTTTTAAGACATGAAAAAAGGTCGTCAAGCGGCTCCCCACCAGACGACCTTTTTGTGACATATAAAGGTGATTACTTCTGCAGTTGCTCTTTGGCTGCTTCGACCTTCGAGAAATCAAGTCCTAGCTCTTCAACCGCTTCTTTAATCAAAGCAGGGTTTTGCATGACTTGGCCCATCAATAGTTGCAGTTTGTCTTGAGGTAACCCCAGTTGGCTGATTGTTGCCATTGCCGCAAGAGGGTTTTGTGTCAGCACTTCGAAAAGTTCGCTGATCTGTTGGTCACTGATATTATTCTCTTTCAACATCGCAATAATCGGGTTCATCACACTACCTTTTAAACACTAAATAAAATAGAAGCGCAGTTTACCACTGGGCTCGGTATGATTGCACGTAGACAGATTCAACTCATCCATGATTAATCGCTCAAGGCGAGCCACTTGGTTCGCCTTTAAGTCCGATCTAATACGGCTGACTAATCACTAAGACAGCCCTTTTGGGTAAGTAAATGAGCCAACTTTTCGGTAAGGGTAACTAGCGGCATAACCGCGCCAACCAGCGAAATAATTTAAACTGACTCGGTAAATAAAACAGATATTCAGGATGCCATTGCACGCCGTAAATGGGTTTATTCTCTGTACTTTCTATCGCTTGAATGAAGCTATCCAGATCTCGTCCTACAACGCGTAATCCTCTGCCAACATCTTTAATCGCTTGATGATGCAGGCTATTGACTCGTAACTTAGGTTTGCCGCATAACGTAAATAGATCGGAGTCTCTATCGACAAAAACCTGCTTGGTTGGCAGAAGCCCTGGGCGGTTATACGTCTGTTTGCGTAAATTTGAGATATCCGCATGTAAGTTGCCACCGAGTACGACATTAACCAGTTGTGCACCACGACAAATCCCCAAAATAGGCACATGATTTTCTAGTGCCCACTTGATCCACTCTATCTCTAGTTGATCGCGTTTTGGATCGAACTCGTCTCGTTCACTTGCTTCTCCGCCATAGTGTTCAGGGTCAATATCATCACCACCGCCGATAATGACACCATCGAGCGAGTTCCCCGACCAACGGTGTTTCACACTGATTCTCTCAGGCTTTGCGCCCACTAAGATAAGCGCCAGTTTTGTGCACCACCAAGATGGTGACCAACTACGATGATTGCCCGTTACCCCAATTCTCGGTTTTTTATCCATAGGTTGACTTCCTTCACCCAATCATTGCGTTTTACACCAATCAGCGGCAGAGACAGTTGTCTAAAACGACGAGATAAAAAGTTCAGTGCCGTAGGATCAGCCGCTAAAACTTCGACTAAGTGCCATATATTCCAAGAGGTTGCGAAGCTCCAATGCGTATTTTCAATCAGACAATCTGGCAGGCGGTAATGAAATGTCGGCCTTTGGTTTACTTTGCTGTCAGACACAGTGTTATGCACTCTCTGTTGATCAATAAAGGCAAATAACGGAAGCATATCCAAGGCGCGGTTCCGGCTTGGGTTATGAACAAGGTAATCGTCAATCAAATCACTCATATCCTGATACGTTTTGTCGAGAAGTAGTTCGACGTACTCTTCAGAATATAGCTGGATGTATGGGCTGATTTTTCTCGCTAAATTAACGTCATGCGCCTCATTGAGCCACCACTGTAATAGCCCAAATGCTTGCAAATAACGATGAACAGTCTGAACATCAAGCGATGGAAGTTCAGGGTTAATATGAACACCAAAAGCAGCCACGACGGAGTCATCTGTGCCTTTAGCACCTGCATTGCGTAGAGCAGGGATAAGCTTATCTAACTGTTCTAGCTTATCTAACGGGAATGGCGGAGAGACAATTTCTACTGGGACAACAGATAGCGCGATTTGATGTAAAAAATCCACCCACTCATGACCATCATCGTTGATTTTTGCATCTAAAGCGGTGCTCTTAAGAAACTCCCAGTCTAATTCGACTTTGAATTTGCCGTATTCGGGTGTCTGCAAAATGTACTCAACAGCAGATTTTCTTTCGAGTTCACCACCGAATACATCTTTCAATATTTGTGTGACGTTTCCTATGGTTAGACCGGTAAATTCGATCTCAAATCCAACATGTCGCACGTCGTCATTTTCTGTGGTGGTTACAGGAGGTGTTTTAAAAGCCATCATAGCCTCCATTTGTTGATAAGATTAACAGACTCAATAAGTTGCTTATTGAATAGCCCATTCATAACATAAATGACTATTTCAAAAAACATGAAACCTTTGCTATCTGTTTAAGATGAGCACCAAAGTGGACAAAAACAAGTTTTAGCCTTTATCAACGATCGGAGACATATAATCGAGGTTGGCTTCAATGGTTTTTTGCAAAGCTTGCTTAAGAATTGTCCCCGTTGTTACTCGTGGGTTGAGAATCAATGCGCGGTGTGCGGCATTGCGATCGCCTGTTACCAAATTAGGGAAAGCAGACTAACTCTGCTAGAATCCGCTCCCTTCCTATCTTCAGGACAAAGTGCGACAGTCTTGTTTAGAGCGGAAACCACACAACCCACTATCTCGGTTAGTTAGATACTTAGGAACTCGTTATGATGACTGATGAACAAAGAATTGAATTACAACAAAATAATCCATTACACGGTCTTAAGTTAGAAACAATGCTGCAAGAACTGGTGGATTTCTATGGCTGGGACATTCTCGATACAGCTATGCGTTTTAACTGCTTTCATACCAACCCATCGGTTGCGAGCAGTGTGAAATATTTGAAGAAAACGGAGTGGGCGAGAGAAAAGCTAGAGAACTTCTACCTATACCGCTTTAAGCGTATGCCTCGTGCTTCTAGCGAAGAGTATGATCTGTCTCCGCGAGCTCGTACGTTCCCACATGGTCTGAAGCCGAAAGAACCAATGGAACTGACGGTTGACTCAATCTTGAAGTCACAAGCTAAAGCGGCCTCTGCGCATAAAGAGCGCTCGTCACGTAATCGTCATTTTCGTCGTTAATTCAGTTAACGAACTCGGAAAAATAGAAAAGAGCCATGCATAGGTAACTACGCGTGGCTCTTTGCTTTTAAATGACAGAACCTGCCACCTGCTATTTGTGGTAGCGTTCTCACTTTATGCAGGACTTGCTAAAAAGTATTCATGCTCTCGTTCATCCCTAAAACACATCTGCCTTAAACCCTACTTCGACCTTCATAAAACCTTGTGGAATGCGTAAATACCTATCTTTAAGGTGTGGTTTGCGTATTGATCCAGAGCATATTTCAAGAAAGTGCGAGCTAATAGAGTAACTTAATTTTGGATAAGGGGTACTTAGCAGCTGAACTCAGGAATTAATCATTTACTGGCTGAGTCAGCAGGGCGTAAAGCGTTTCTGAGAGTAATTCAGCGATCTTTTCTTTATCAATAGGCAATGCTTTGTGTTGAATAGAGTAGCCTTCAATATAAGGCAGAAGCAATGACGCTGCTTTTTCAGCATTGGCTCTGCCGTAACCTTCCCAAAGTGCACAGGCCCTATCTACGGAAGATGCGTAGAATTGATTGAGTTTATCCTCAAGTTCTTTATTTCGAGTAGAGACAGCCCAAAGCTCTCTAAAGACAAGGCATGTATCACTAATGTGTTCAGCTTGCCCTAATATGAACAGGACAAACTCATAAAGCCCTTGTTTTGGATCGCTGACATCTTTGCTTGGGGTATATTGTTCAACTCCTTCATAGCATTGAGCCAAGTAAAAATCCGCTAAGTAATTCAAAAGCGTGTCTTTATTCTTGAAATGATGTTGGACATTGTTAAGGCTCTTACCTGCCGTTGAAGCTACCTTTCTCATGCTAAGTCCTTCTACACCGGAGGTTTTCAAGATAGCTAAAGCCGACTCCATAATCTGGTTTCTTGTTTCAATACTACGACTGTTCAAATGTATATCCCCATATCGAAGTCCATGACGGAAACTCAAATTATATCAGTAGCTACTCATGGGTCAATTGACCCACAAGTTTATTGACAGGCCAGTTTTTAATCATTAGCATTGCACTTATTGGGTCGATTGACCCAATAAGTATTGTGATGTGAGAGAGTAATCCATGAAAAATGTACTTGTGATTAATGCCAACCCTAAAACGGATAGCTTAACTAAGTCTTTAGCAGACAAATATCGTGAGACCGTTGGTAGCAAACATGAAGTCAAAGTCATTCATGTTGGGGATTTAGATTTTGAGTTAGATTTACATGAAGGGTATAACGCAACCCAAGAGCTGGAGCCAGATTTAGTGAACGTACAAGACCAGATCACTTGGGCCGATCATGTCGTTATTCTCTCTCCTGTTTGGTGGGGAACAGTACCCGCAAAGTTCAAAGGGCTACTCGATAGAACTTTACTTCCTGGATTTGCTTTTCAGTATGAGGAAGGAAAGGCAATTCCTAAAAAGCTGCTAAACGGGAAAACCTCAGAAATTATTGTAATGCTTGATACCCCTGTATTTTGGTACAAGTATGTCCAAGGCAACGTTATCTACAAGCACCTAAAGAAAACGGTATTGGATTTTTCTGGTATCAAAAACAAACGAACTACCTATTTTGGGCCAGTGATCTCTTCCAAAGAGAAGGATATTGAACAATGGCACAAAAAAGTCACTCAGTTGGCTGCGAACATTTAATCGCGTCACTTTGATAACTGGAGTTCAAAGAGCTAGGTTACTAACTGTCGCTTATTGTATCCTTCCGTGAAATATATTTTCCACTGAGTTTGCATAACACCATGCGGACTAAAATTACTGAGCCGTAAGACCGGCTTTGTCCGCTTTTGGGAGATTTCACATATCTTTATTGCGCGGCATATCATTAGTACAATTTGGGCTATTTCTGGAGAGGATTTATTAGCGCTCTGTCGCGCAAACTTGGAATGAGGCAAGGGTGAGTCAGGTCAGATCGCCTGACTCGTCAG
>NZ_BCUD01000003.1 GCF_001591105.1 Vibrio nereis NBRC 15637
TTTCTACGGGATCGGCAAAGCTTTCTGGAGAAGGAATCGGAGCATCGACTGAAATTACCTGACCTGGGTTAGTCCCCCAAGTGACCTGCGGTTTAATGTCCGCTGCGTTCAATGTTACAACCGCATCAAATTCAGCGTCATCGTCTGTTTTTAGTGTTTTCCAGTACTCTACGGCTGCATCAAAGTCAGAGCCTTTTGGTGAGAACTTACGGTCTTTGATGTATTCGAACGTTGTTTCATCCGGTGCGATTAAACCTGCTTTAGCACCTAATTCGATCGCCATGTTACATACCGTCATACGACCTTCCATTGAAAGATCGCGGATGGCTTCACCACAGAACTCAACCACGTAACCGGTACCGCCAGCCGCCGTAGTTTCACCAATGATCGCTAGTACGATGTCTTTGGCGGTAATTCCCGGAGCCACTTTGCCTTTGACTTCGATCTTCATGGTTTTTGCACGAGCTTGTTTTAGCGTTTGAGTTGCCAATACGTGCTCAACTTCAGACGTACCGATACCGAAAGCCAGTGAGCCGAAGGCACCATGAGTCGCAGTATGTGAATCACCACAAACGATGGTCATACCAGGAAGGGTGATCCCTAGCTCAGGACCCATAACGTGGACGATGCCTTGGTATTTGTGATTGATGTCGTAAAGGGTAACGCCAAACTCTTCACAGTTCTTAGACAGCGTTTCCATTTGGATACGCGCCATTTCACCAGAGGCATTAATATCTTTAGTGGTGGTCGATACGTTGTGGTCCATCGTGGCAAACGTCTTGTTCACCTGACGGACTTTACGCCCTTTTTCGCGCAGACCATCGAACGCCTGAGGCGAGGTCACCTCATGCACTAAGTGGCGGTCGATATATAGGATCGGGTTTTCCCCTTCGGCTGCTACGGCAACGTGTGCGTCGTAGACTTTTTCGTATAGTGTTTTGCCCATGATTGCTTCCTTTCCTCGTCGTCCTTATCACTAAAACGGTGTTTGCGGCGTTCTAGCACCAATGACTGAGAGTTAAGCCATTGGTTTGTATCGCACAGAGCGAGGGTTTGTATTTATTATGAATTTGGTCTGTATTACGAGTTCAAGATGTACTCAGCGATCTTATCGCCCATCTCTGACGTCGATAGTGCTGGCTTATCTCCGGCTAGGTCAGCCGTCAACTCACCTGCTGAAAGTGCTTTGGATACCGCTGCTTCGATATCTTGCGCTGCCGCTTCTTCGCCTAGGCTATAACGTAACATCAGTGCTGCTGATAGGATTTGCGCCACCGGGTTAGCGATGTTTTTACCTGCGATGTCTGGTGCACTGCCGCCTGCTGGTTCGTATAGACCGAACTTGCTTTCGTTAAGGCTTGCGGAAGGTAGCATGCCCATGGAGCCAGTGATCATCGCACATTCATCAGAAATGATGTCACCGAAGATGTTTGAACAAAGCATCACGTCAAACTGAGCAGGATCTTTGATTAGCTGCATGGTCGCGTTGTCGATGTACATATGAGATAGCTCAACATCTGGGTAACCTTTCGCGATCTCTTCAACCACTTCGCGCCATAGAATAGAGCTTTGTAGAACATTCGCTTTGTCGATAGAGCACACTTTCTTGCTGCGTAGACGAGCGGATTCGAAAGCGATTTTCGCGATGCGTTCGATTTCAAAACGGTGATAAACCTCAGTATCAAACGCTTTCTCGTTGGCACCTTCGCCTTCACGACCTTTTGGTTGGCCGAAATAGATGCCACCGGTTAGCTCACGAACCACAACGATGTCAAAACCACGCTCAGAAATATCTGCGCGTAGAGGAGAGAATGCTTCTAAGCCTTGATGGATTTGAGCCGGGCGTAGATTACAAAACAGTTGGAAGTGTTTGCGTAATGGAAGTAGTGCACCGCGTTCAGGTTGATCATTAGGTGGAAGGTGTTCCCATTTTGGGCCGCCTACCGAGCCGAATAGTACCGCGTCAGATTCTTCACACGCTTTAACTGTACTCTCTGGCAACGGACAACCATGGTTATCAATCGCGATACCACCAACATCGTGTTGGTCGCGCTCGAACGAGATACCGTGTTTAGTTTGAATCGCATCCAGCACTTTATGTGCTTGTTCCATTACTTCTGGGCCAATGCCGTCACCTGGAAGAACGGCAATCTTATAGGATTTGTCTGTCATGTTAGTCCTTTAATTCTAATTATTTAGATGACTAGGGACGACTCACGTCCCTGGAGTCTGTCTATACTGTTGCGATTTTCTTTTGTTTGATCTCGGCAATCTGGTCGGCACGATGGATGCTGTTGATCACGTGCAGTAGTGCTTGACCTGACGCCTCGACAATATCGGTAGAAACCCCAGTACCATGGTACTTACGGCCTTTATAGTTCGCGATAATATCTGCTTGGCCAAGACCGTCTTCACCTTCACCTTTTGCGGTTAGGTCAAACTTATCCAACACAATATCATAACCTGTCACGCGATAGATACATTGGTAAAGTGCATCAACAGGACCATTGCCAACCGCTGCTTCACACTTCTCTTCGTCACCACATTGAATCTTGATGCTGGTTGTTGCCATCACGCTACCTGATTGAACGCTTAGGTAGTTCAATTTGTAGAAGTCGTCTTCTTCACGAAGGTTAGAGAAGTGCATCAATGCTTCTAGGTCGTAGTCGAACACTTGCCCTTTACGATCCGCCAGTTTCAAGAAGTCGGCGTACAATGCGTCTAGGTTGTATTCTTCCTCTTTATAACCCATCGCGTCCATGTGGCTCTTCACCGCGGCGCGGCCCGAACGGCTAGTTAGGTTTAGCGCTTGGTTCTTAAGGCCAATCGACTCAGGCGTCATGATTTCGTAAGTGTTTTTGTTCTTCAACATCCCATCTTGGTGGATACCTGAAGAGTGGCTAAAGGCGTTCGCGCCGACGATCGCTTTGTTGCTTTGGATCGGCATATTACATAGTTGGCTCACCAGCTTACTGGTGCGGTGGATCTCGTCATGTTTAAGGCCGGTATGAACGCCCAAAAACTCTTGGCGAGTCTTGATGATCATCGCGATTTCTTCTAGAGAGCAGTTGCCGGCACGTTCTCCGATACCATTGATCGTGCCTTCGATCTGGCGTGCACCTGCCTGGACTGCGGCGATAGAGTTGGCTACCGACATACCCAAGTCATCGTGGCAGTGAACCGAGATAATCGCTTTATCGATGTTCGGGACACGGTTAAATAGTGTTTGGATAATACCGCCAAATTCACTTGGTACGGTGTAGCCAACGGTATCTGGAATGTTGACTGTGGTTGCACCCGCATTAATCGCCGCTTCGACCATACGACATAGGTTGTCGATTGGTGTACGGCCAGCATCTTCACAAGAGAACTCAACATCATCGGTGTAGTTACGCGCATGCTTTACTGCTTTTACCGCCATGTCGACTACGTCGTCGTAACTACGGCGCAGTTTGTCTTCTACGTGGATGGTGGAAGTCGCCAAGAAGGTGTGGATACGGAACTGATCGGCCACTTTTAGGGCTTCGGCGGCGGCATCGATGTCTTTCGCAACGGCACGCGAAAGAGCACAAATTCGGCTGTTTTTAATGTTTTTTGCGATGGTTTGTACGGACTCGAAATCACCTGGAGAAGAGATAGGGAATCCCGCCTCGATCACATCAACGCCGAGCCTTTCAAGCGCATAGGCAATTTGCAGTTTCTCTTTAACCGTCAAGCTTGCTGACAACGCTTGTTCGCCATCACGCAATGTGGTGTCGAAAATAATGACCTGATCGTTCATGTGTGCTTCCTTATTTGATTTTTGATGCAATCTGCATCAGTTAATCGTTTACTTCCGGTATTTAGATATAAAAAAACCCGCATCGGATGCGGGTTTTAGGAAATCTTGTTTGTGGTTATTTTTCTTCCACAGCCTACCCGCGCGATGATGTCACGATAAGGAGGAGGCTCAGCAGAATAGAAAAATGAGTTGTCATTGTTATAGAAACCTATATCGGTGTTAAATAAACCACAAATTCGAGTTAACAAATTAGTACCGCACTCTCTCTGGCGCGTCAACCGTAAAAACAGAAAAGGGCTACTTTTTTTCCATCGCCGTGAAAAAGCCAGGTTCAGTATGTTCAGTTTTTATTGACTTTAGTTCTTTTATATCAATGTCTTGTAGCCTTTCCGAAAGATGGCTGGATACATGACCGACAACCAGTAAAGTAAATCGGACCTTCTCTTGCCAAATTAACACTTTATCCATCAGCTCTGAGTTTGCGCAGATATCGGGATGAGAAATAATAAGTAACCCAGGCTGTCGAAGTAGGGCTTGTATCACGAGTAATCGAGCATACTGTAATGAGGGCAGGTTGCGTCCTAGCTCACTAATTGTTTCGTTGAGATGTTCTTCTGATAATTCAAAATGCGCTAAAAGAGAGTGCAAAAAGTTCAGGTTCTCTTCTGATACTCTCAAGTTAGATTTCATAGTGCCCCTAAGTAGGTAGCTCGCTCGGCTAAGTGTGATTATGCTTTTGTTTACACTTTGCCTAGAAAGCCAGTCTAGTCTTCGCCCCGAAACTGTGACTCGGCCAGAAATAGGCAACTGATGCTTAGAGAGAATCTCAACCAATCGTTCAGATGGCTCACTGATTGGGATATGGATAGCAGAGCCAGGAGCTATAGACTGACTGATTGGTGCAGAATCTTCCGTTAGCTGGACTCTTTTTAGCTGAATAGCATGGCTGTACTTGGAGGTGAGTTTGGTTTCTTTGGCTGGTTTTCTTGGCGCTGCGTTATTGAGTGCCAATTCAAGGCGAAGCTTGGCGGCATAAAACGTGATGGCGTAAACCCAGCTGGTATTGAGCTGTTTGAGCGAGTTAAAAAGCAGCCCAAGAGTGAGCATTACCACTGCTAACTCTTGGTTGGGGAGGGTATTTTCCCATAAGAACAGCACCAGTACACAGAGAGTCATCACTTGCGAGATGAGATGGCTGAAATGCTTCGAAGCCGCAGTCAAAAATGCTTGTGTTACTGAGCTATTTGCTAGCCTATCGTTGTGACGAGCCAAGCGTCTGGTTTCTCGGTTGAGTAAATTGAACTGGTTAACGGTTTGGCTGGCGATAATGCTTTCACCCAAAAAACCACTCAATCTTCCGCGATCTCGACGGATTTCCAGTGCAATTTGATACATTTTTGGAGTTAAGGTCGCCATAGACAATAGGTAAATAATGCTAAAACCCGTAGCCAACCATCCGATTTTTCCCCAGTGTAGGCACAAAAAGACAGTTAACCCTATAGCTGAAATCGAATGGATGGTCAGCTTTGGTATCCCAATCGATGCCCAATTTTTTATCTGATTACTGTCGGTAATCATTCGGCTCATGACGACCCCGACGCGTTTGGGGGCTAAGTAGCTTGGTGCTCCGACGAGCCCTTGGTATAGCTGGCAACGAATCGCTTTAACATAATTTTGCCCTAACCTCTCCGCGCAGTATGCTTCTAGCACGGAAAGAGCAAACACCAAAATACCGATAGCCACGAACCCGAATACAAGATGAGTAAACGAGCTCGATTGCCAAAGCGTTTTCAATAGCAGCACACCGGTAATGTTGGCGATAGCAATACTGACCCCGACACCAATAAGAGTCAGAAGCCAGTATTGGCGGCTACCAGAAAATATTGGAACTAATTTCATGCTGTCGCGCTAAAAGTTTGGCAAGTTGATAGGAGTGATTTAGCGGTATCGGCGTTAACGAGATCTTCAAGATCCAGGATTGGAAGCTGTACTTGAGTGGCGGCTT
Source organism: Vibrio nereis NBRC 15637 (assembly GCF_001591105.1). Classification (GTDB taxonomy): domain Bacteria; phylum Pseudomonadota; class Gammaproteobacteria; order Enterobacterales; family Vibrionaceae; genus Vibrio; species Vibrio nereis. The sequence goes on from NZ_BCUD01000003.1 coordinate 5,787, forward strand.
CACGCGCCGCAAGTGGTGAGCAGCAGATCATGCCGCTAATGGCGGGAACATGGTAACCCTCGCTCTTTAACCAAAGCGCCCCTGACGTCGCGCCTAATGATTCTCTGGCCGTAAACACCACGTTGTTAAACTGTGATTTGTATTCTGGGTCTTGCAGAAGGGCGCGAGTTTCCTGCTGATAGACACCGTCTGCGATTTCTACCACGATGGCATCACAGCCTTGGTTGATAAGGGTTTGGGAGAGCTTTTTCACAATATTCATTAGCTCTGCCTGATCCACTTTGAACGAGGTAGGAAATCCAGCATCGGTAAAATCTACGGCACATATTGCGCCAGCATCTTGCATTAGCCATAAGTCACCGCCCGCGCCAGTGCCAGTCACTTTCATTGCACCCACTTTATAACCCGCTTTGGTTAAACCGTGAATAATGTGCGCCGCAGTCGTGGTTTTGCCCGCGTTCATTGACGTTCCGACTACGGTGACATTTGGCACGTTTGGTACCGAAAGAGCTTTAGGTACAGAATAGTCTGAAAGGTTAATGACCTTGCCATTTTTATCGGCAACTAACCCTATCGGCGTAATTTCAGTAGGAAACTCAATTTTAGCGTGCCAAGACAGTGCTTTTGCCGCAATCCCCCCAGCAGCTACCATATGACATGGCGACAAATCTTCAGGGATTACGGCTTCAAACTGGTCGGGAGCATAACGGTTGCCATAGGCCAAAATCACTTCATCCCCTTCAAACAGCTTTGCCTTACGTCCGTCTACTCGTTCAGTACGAGTGTGGTGCCCAATCAAACTGACTTTAGCCAAGATAAGATCGCCTGCTCTTGGTGTGTAACTTAAATCTTCAATGAGGTTCTCCATCGATTCTTTGGTGACTCGGCGAGTAACAAAGGATTGTTTGGCGGCCAGAAGACGTGTCTTAGAAGTTGTCATGTTCATGATTTGTTTCCTTTTTTAATGTGCGGTTTGTTTGAACGATTACATTCTAAGACGGTTGTGCTGACGGAAAGCTGATAGGGTTTGTAAGGTGATCGTAAGGTTTCTAATGCTATTTTTATCCTGAGTTTTTCTGCCCCAAAGGTTGTCACTTGCGTCGAATTTATTCTCTCTTGTTTGTATGGCTATGTAGTGTGCTGTTGCTGTTTTCAGGCATGGCACAGGCTAGTTGCAGTGATAAACCATCGGCAGCCACCTTTTTTAAGTTTATGAAAGAGGTGAAAAAAAATGCACATCAACGAGGAGATACGTTACTGAAAGCTTCGGCGATAAATAAGGAATGCAAACCCGTCTTTGAACTGAAGATATTGGATGCGCACGGCAGGGTGATAAATCGTTATTACGATGCCGTCACGTACAAAGAGCTGTATAAGCCTAAACCCATTTTAAATAACAATGATCGTGATAAATCGGACTCTTCGTCTGGCGGAGGTCGCTCTTCTTCGCGGGATGACGATGACGACGATGATAATGACGACGATGATGATTAGTCAGTTGAGATCTTAGGATGAGAGCACTAGTAGTTGAAGATAACGTTCAAGCCGCGGAGCAAATATCCCGCGCACTAAGTAGCCATGGGTTCGCAGTCGATTTAACCCATGATGGCAACGAGGCTTGGTTTCAGGGAGATACAGAGGAATATGATATTGCCATTTTAGACTTGGGCCTCCCAGGCAAAGATGGTTTAAGTGTATTAACCGAGTGGAGGAGAGCTGGGAATAAGATGCCTGTCATTATTCTTACCGCGCGCGATACGTGGAGAGAAAAAGTCACAGGCCTGAGAACGGGTGCGGATGACTATTTAGTCAAACCTTTCGAAATGGAGGAGTTGCTTGCGCGTGTGGAAGCCCTCGTCCGGCGCTCAAATGGTCACGCAAGTACCATCTTGACCTGTGGAGAGCTTGAGCTGGACTCTACTTCTCAGCGTGTATCGCTATCGGGTGTACACCTTGATTTAACCTCATTGGAGTATCGATTGGTTTCGTATTTGATCAACCGCCCAGGTGAAGTGATTTCTAAAGCCACGCTCACCGAGCACCTTTATCAAATGGATTATGAGCATAATTCCAATGTTATTGAAGTGCTGGTTAACCGCGTACGAAAAAAAATGGGGACACAACATATTCAAACTCGCCGAGGTCAAGGGTATCAGTTGCATGAGCGTGGCTAGTGTGAATTTGACAAAAAGGAACTCGTTGCTTCGTCGCGTTATTCGAACTGGTGTTGGGTGGTATTTGCTCGCGATACTTAATGTGGGTGCGCTGCTGATGTACATGTTTGAACAACATATTGAGCAGCGCTTTGATGACGTTTTACGCAATCAGCTTTATGACATGGTGGCTGCTGTTGAGGTTCGTTCAGGTGGTCAGGTGATTATGGGCTCTTCATCCAGTAACCCTGTGTTTAGCCAGCCTTTGTCCGGGTGGTATTGGCAAGTGATAGATCACAACAACCAAGTGCTATTCCAGTCGGACTCGCTTTACAGTGAGCAACCTCTCCCGCTGGTGGAGCATGATGAAGGATATAATTTCCATCACATCGAAATAATGGGGCCAGTACAAGAACTCAGAATGGGGATCCAAACCGTGGAATTCTCACGGGAGGACATGCACTTGCAGTTTGTGGTCTCGGGGCCAGTGAACGACATTACAAAAGATGTATATGCGTTTGGCCAGTTATTGTTTTTTGTTCTATTGATCTTAGTACTTGCAGTGATGGTTTCGATTTGGAATCAAGTTCGCCAAGTGCTCAGACCGGTAAAACAGCTAGAAGATAATATTGCTGCGATACGTCGTGGAGAAAAGACAGAAATCGACGCAGATTTACCGCAGGAACTACAGAACTTTGGTGAGGAGATCAACCTCTTACTCGCTCACAATACGGCGATTCTTGAACGTTCTCGTTTGCAGGCGGCCAACCTGGCTCATGCGTTGAAAAATCCGATTTCAGTACTTAGGCACGAGATGGAAAACCTCAGTGATAGCTCGGCGAGCGTGATGAGTGAACAGCTCAACAGATTAGCTCAAAACGCGCAAACACATCTAGCGCGGGCAAGATTGGCAGGCTCGATGAATCAGTTGGCGGCGCAAACCAATGTATCTGAAAGCGTTAGTGACATCCTCTTTTCTATGGAACTCTTGTATAAGCAAAAACAGTTACAGCTGGGTTTTCGTTGCCATGCAGGGATCTATTTTCGTGGCGACCAGCATGACTTAGAAGAAGTACTTGGTAATGTCATTGACAATGCCTGTAAGTGGGCGAGAAACCGAGTTCAAGTCAATGTTGAGCTGAAAGATAAGCGCATTTCGATTGCTATAGAGGATGATGGCGTGGGGATCCCCGAAGCCAAGCGCGAGCATGTATTTAAACCAGGACGTCGTTTAGACGAGACAACGGAAGGGTCGGGGCTGGGGCTCAATATCGTACAGGATGTCGTGATGCTCTACGGGGGGAACGTCGGTGTTGAATTATCAAAGTTGGGAGGGGCAAAAGTGTATTTGGAACTGCCAGGAGGAATAAACGATGCAGTTTAAATCTCAGGCGCTATTGTTATCTTGTTTTGCTTTAAGCGGTTGCCAGCTACTGCAAGGATCAAAGATTGAGGCCATTTCCAATGAAGTGATGCTCTCCCACGCGCGAAAAGTACAACGTATTAGTGATGACATTGATTTGTTTTTCAGCCAGCAAGAGCGCGACAAGATGTTGAAGCAACTTGTTCAAGGGCTAGAAAACCAGAACAGTACCCGATTAAAAGGCAAAGACAGGCGGACGGCGGCAAGGTGGGTGATAGAGTTAGAACCAACCGAGTGGCTTGCTATCGACGTTCAGCGACAATCTGTTGCTCAGGTCGATGAGCAACAGGACTTTGAGTTTATGGATGTACCGTATCGCGCAACCACCACGCTAAATATTCGCCACCGACCTTCGGCGTCGGGGGCGAAACTTGGGGCACTTAGCAGAGGGGATGTTTTTAATGTTATTGCCAAAGTCTCTGAGAAACCTTGGTATTTAGTGACTCAAAATGGAGTCATTAAAGGGTATGTGCACAGCAAATATGTGGCGTCCAACATTTCTTACCGCGATCTGTTATCGACTCAGCCCAATCCTTTAACAACGCCGAAATACCTCATTCAACCAGACGCTGGTGCGAATAGACAAAAGGTGAATAAAAAAATCACTGGTATCTTTACGTGCCGCCAATTCCAATATTTCTTTTCAAAGCTTGGAAGCACACAGCAGGGAGTGTATACCGCGTGCCGCAAGCAAAAAGAAACGTGGTATATCGAACCGACGGCCGCTCGTTCTAAATACGGTTAAACGCCCATAAGTGAGCTGACAGGAGGCTTACAATCCTACTCAGCTTCTTGTCAGCTAAGCTGTTTTATCTTGTTCCCATTAGATCAATACTTTTGGGAACACTATGAAACGCCACTCTTTTCTCTGCATTTTTTCTCCGCTTATTCTGGTTAGTCAGGCTTCATTGGCTGATATAACCGTGTATGAAAATGATCTCTCTGAGCTTGAAGCCTACGGTAAGCTAAAAGCGGTCTTGCATTATCAACAGCACCGATCACCCGCGACGAAATTGAAAGATGATTCAAGCCGTGCTGGCTTAAAAGGGAAATATGATCTCACCCCTGATCTCAGCTTGCGTGCTCTTGTCGAAGTTGGTAGCCATATCAATCACTCGAACAAAGAAGACGTGCTTTCGTTAAGGTTGGCGCGCATCGGGGCAAAAACGGACCTTGGTCAAATCGCTTGGGGTAAGCAGGAGGCGTTGATCCATAATCTCGATAACTACGATTTTACCAATAAGCTTGGTGGGGTCGCACACTACACGCGAGATGAAATGAATAACAAGCGCAACGAAAGTACCTTCAGCTACCGACTTGATTGGCAAGACTTTCGAGTAGAAGCCCAGCTCAACGGCAATCGCGACTTAGACAAGCGTGCACGTTTGCGTGCTGGTGGTGAATCGTTCAAAGTGAATGAACGTGAGATTGAAAATGGGCTGGGGCTTGGTGTGCGTTATAAGCGAGATGCGCACAACGTCCAAGTTCGCGTAGCGTCACAAATCACTCACTACCAGCAGGACGCGAAAGCAATCAGTGTCGCGACCACGGGCGTCAAAACCGGAAAGCTCGGCGAGGGGAACCTGTGGCGATTAGGTGCTACGCTTGGGCATTATACTTTGAAAGACAGTCGCGCATCGGCATCGGCGTACACCTTAGGTGTGAGTGGTAAAGTGCAGCTTTTTTCTCCCGTCCACGCGTACCTAACGGTAGAAACGATACGTGGCACCAATGATCTCTCCGCTGGTTTTGAAAATGCACTGACGGCAGGGGCTGAGTATCGTATTACTCAGGATGCCAAAGTGTACACCGAGGCGCAGCAGTCTTGGTTTGACCGTAGCAAGGAAGACCGGAGTCAGTGGGTTTTGGGCGGTATTTACGAGTTCTAAACAATACGGCAGAGAAAATTTACCAAGGGGGCTGATTGCCCCTTTTGACGTTTATCCACGGTGTCATCTTAATACCCTTAAAGCGTCACTGATTTGTCATTGTTATCTTTTACATTGAAGCCAAATCGACCGAGTTGGGAGTGGGTAATGCGTTCTATCGAACCAATTGCCAAACTGGATTTGGCTTTTTCACTATTTTGTCTACGACACCGTTTTTCTCACCCAGTATCTAGACTGAGCAAAGCAATATCTCATACAGGAGATGGTCACCTTTATCTTGTATTTGGAGGGCTTGCTTGGTGGTTACATGGCGAGCATGGATTGATGTTTCTTTTGGTAGGGTTACTGGCTTTTAGCATCGAACTGCCTATTTATTGGACCGCGAAAAACCTGTTTAAACGCCGTAGACCTGAAGAGTTATCAGAGCTTGTCACTTCTTTTGTCACGCCATCAGATCGTTACAGCTTACCTTCTGGGCATACTGCTGCGGCATTTTTGATGGCGACGTTAACGAGTTATTTTTATCCGAGTTTAGACACTTTCACCTTTGTATGGGCGATATTGATAGGAGCATCCAGAATTTTACTGGGTGTCCATTTTTTAACAGATGTGGTTTTAGGCGCTTTGCTAGGCATCGGTTGTGCTCAACTGGCATTAGCAATCCTTGTCTGAGGTGAATGAATGAAAATATTGTACGGTGTGCAAGGAACAGGGAATGGTCATATTGCTCGCGCCAGAGCGATGTGTCGTGCGCTAAAAAATAGTGGTGTGGAAGCCGACTTTTTGTTTTCTGGTCGAGAGAAAGAGAAATATTTTTCGATGGAAGAGTTTGGTGAATATCAGACTCGTCGCGGGTTAACGTTTGTCACTCATAACGGCCAAGTGAGCTACCTGAAAACCAGCTTGAGCAACAATATCTTCCACTTCATTAAAGAGGTAAGTGAGCTGGACTTAAGTGGCTATGATCTGGTTCTTAACGACTTTGAACCCGTCTCCGCTTGGGCAGCAAAAAAGCAAGCTATCCCATCGATCAGTATTAGCCATCAAAATGCGTTTCGTTATTCTGTGCCGCTCAGAGGCGCCAGTTGGTTAGACAAAAAGATCATTGAGCATTTTGCACCTGCCCAGCACCGCATCGGTCTCCATTGGTATCATTTTGATCAACCAATTTTGCCTCCAATTGTTCACACGCCAGAAACCCAGAAAGAAAACGAAGACTTTGTTTTGGTGTATTTACCATTTGAAAACATGAATGACATTTCGGATCTGCTGTTTCGGTTCACCCGTCACCGTTTTATCTGTTATCACCCGGAAGTGATCGAGCCGGATGTGGTCGAAAACGTAGAATTTAGACCGTTGAGCTTTGATGGTTTTCAGTTCCATTTACATCGTTGTAGTGGCGTGATTGCGAACGGCGGGTTTGAGTTACCATCGGAAGCGTTAACCCTTGGCAAGAAGTTGCTGCTCAAGCCATTGGCTGGGCAGTTCGAACAAATGAGTAACGTCGCGACATTGGAAGACCTCGGCTTGGCGACGGGGATGGATGTGCTGGATGCGTCTATACTTCGCTGTTGGTTGGATGAAGCTCAAGCTGAGAGCGTGAATTACCCAGATGTCGCCCAGTCGATCGTCGACTGGATACTCAAAGGGGATTGGGATAATCAATCCGAGCTCACCACCCACTTGTGGGATAAAGTTGACTTCCCAAGTTACGTTACCAATATTTAGCTGACTTCTTACTCAATCAGAAGGCTAACCTATACGTTAGCCTTTATGGGGTTTGCTTGTGGTATTTTCTTAACTAATGGGAATTTATTACTTTTACTTTGCTTATATTGCCTCACTTTTCTTTTTTTTCAGTCGGTTACCTCTGCATTTATAAATTTTTAGATAATTTCTATCTCATTGATTATTAATATTTATCTATTGGCTTAGATAAAAAATACTGATTAATTATCAATCCAGTTGCTTTGGAGTTATTGATTCGCGGATATTGTTGGCTCGCTGGGAGGTATCCAGCAGATAAATATAACCACATAGGTTTTTATTCCTGAACGCTACATTTAGCAAATGGCATTACCTATTGATGAGGCTGAGCAATGACCGATAAAAAAGAGTCTGTTGGGACTGTGACCAACTACCGTATGGAAAGCACTTTACGCGGAGTGGATTTAAACCTTCTCACTGTCTTTGATGCTGTAATGCAAGAGCAAAATATTACCCGAGCTGCACACAACCTGGGCATGTCTCAACCGGCAGTCAGTAATGCCGTCGCTCGCTTAAAAGTCATGTTTAATGATGAGTTGTTTATGCGTCAGGGGCGAGGTATTCAACCAACCCAACGTGCACGCCAGCTGTTTGGTCCTGTTCGTCAGGCGTTGCAGTTAATTCGTAATGAATTACCAAGCTCGATTTTTTATCCGGAAACATCGACGCGTTTGTTTAAATTGGCGATCTGCAGCCCGTGTGATATGCGTTTTGCACCGAAGATTATGTCGAGTGTCTATGAGCAAGCGCCAAATGTTCAGCTTCACCTCGATGCGGAGTTTGATCGTCAACTTGCAGAGCGTATGCGTTATCAAGAAATCGACTTTGTGATTGATTATGCACGTTTTGACGGAGCTGGGTTCTCCAGTACCGAAATCTTCAAAGATGAGTTGGTGGTCGTAGCTTCGAAATCTCACCCAAGAATTCAAGAGAGTGTGACTGCTGATCAGCTATTGTTAGAGCGTCATGCGAAGCTTTCTCGTGCTCATGGTCAACGCAGTTTCTCAGAGCAAGCTTATCGAGAGTTGGATGTGTCGGCCGATTATGAAGGAAGCAGCTTAAGTAACTTGTTATACGTGGTTGGTCAGTCTGAACTGGTGACGATCGCACCGCGTTGGATGGTGGAAAACGCGGTGAATAAAGACCAACTTCAGGTACTTGAATTCCCATTTGAAAACGGAAAAATCAGTGGTTATTTGAGTTGGCATGAATCGAATGAAAAAGACAAAGGCCACATTTGGCTGCGCGATTGCCTTATGTTGACTTGCGGTGAAGTGGTCGCTATTTCTTAGAAAATACGGATTAATGAGTTTAAAAGCCTTGAGTGTGCGAGTGCCATTCAAGGTTTTTTACCATTTAATTGATAACTTTGATAAGCGTCAGTTGCCTTTTAGCACCTGAAATGTACACTTGTGCGCTCAAAAGCTTACAGGTGTAAGCTAAAGGTAGAAAAGATGACCAACTTAGATTTTCATATCGTAAAAAAAATTCGCGAACAGATTGCTAAAGGCGGTGATCGTATTGCGCTTAAACACAAAGTTAGCAATATGTGGAACGGCATCAGTTGGAAGCAGTTTGGTCAGCAAGTGGATGCTTTGTCGCTTGCTTTACTGGCTCATGGGTTACGAGTTCAGGATAAAATAGGGATTTTCTCCAACAACATGCCGCAATGGACCGTGGCTGACTTTGCCGCGCTGCAACTGCGTGCGGTAACGGTACCTATTTACCCAACCAATACAGCCGCTCAGTCTGCTTATATTTTACAAAATGCCGATGTGAAAGTTTTGTTTGTTGGTGAGCAGCCACAGTTTGATGCGGCCATCAGTATCTTCGACACATGTGAACAGCTAGAGCTGATTGTGGCTATGTCAGACGATATTGACGTTGGTGAACATGAATTTGTGATGAGCTGGGATCAGTTCGTTGCAAAAGGAAAAGCGGACGATAAACAGGAGTTTGAGCAACGTCTTGCCGATGCGAATTTCGATGATCTACTGACTTTGATTTACACCTCGGGTACGACGGGACAACCGAAAGGCGTCATGCTTGATTACGCTAACATTGGAGCTCAGCTAGAAGGGCACGATAAGCGTTTAAGCCTATCTCAAGACGATGTTTCGCTGTGTTTCTTGCCTCTATCGCACGTATTTGAGCGTGCTTGGTCATTTTACGTCTTGTACAAAGGTGCGACGAACTGTTACCTGCAAGATACCATGCAAGTACGTGATGCATTGAGCGAAGTACGCCCTACCGTGATGTGTGCAGTACCGCGTTTCTACGAGAAAATCTTCTCTGCCATCCATGAAAAAGTTGCCAAAGCCCCTTTCATGCGCAAAGTGATGTTTACTTGGGCTGTCAACATGGGCGCCAAGATGTCGGTCTGTCATCAGGAAGGGCGCACCCCTTCTTTTGCTTTGCAGAAGGCACATAACCTCGCCGATAAACTGGTTTTATCTAAATTACGTGCATTGCTTGGGGGAAACATTAACTTCATGCCATGTGGCGGCGCAAAGCTGGATGAAACCATAGGCCGCTTCTTTCATGCGATCGGGATAAATGTGAAGCTTGGCTACGGCATGACGGAAACCACAGCGACCATTTCATGTTGGGACGATCAGTGCTTTGACCCAGACTCGATCGGTATGTCGATGCCGGGTGCAAAGGTGAAGATCGGGCCCAACAACGAGATTCTGGTTCGTGGACCGATGGTGATGCGTGGTTACTACAAAATGCCAGAAGAAACGGCGAAAACATTCGACGAGCACGGCTTTTTGAAAACTGGTGATGCGGGTCATATTGACGAAAACGGCAACCTGTTTATTACCGATCGTATCAAAGAGTTGATGAAAACATCGGGCGGTAAGTACATTGCACCGCAAATGATCGAAGGCGCGATTGGTAAAGATCACTTTATTGAGCAAATCGCCATTATTGCGGATACGCGTAAGTTTGTGTCTGCGTTGATCGTACCGTGTTTCGACAGCCTTGAAGAGTATGCCAAAGAGCTCAACATCAAATACCATGACCGTGTAGAGCTTATTAAGCACAATGAAGTGGTAGAAATGCTCGAAACGCGAGTGAATGAACTGCAGAAAGAGCTCGCGAAATTCGAGCAGGTTAAAAAGTTCAAGTTATTACCAAAAGCTTTTTCGATGGATGAAGGTGAGTTAACGCCGACTCAGAAATTACGTCGCAAAGTCATTAACGATAAATATCAGGACGAAATCGAAGAAATGTACACTGAGAAAGGCGATAAAAAGTAGCTTTTCCAGCGGTTAATTTTCGGTTTGTTTAAAAATCCCCCAGCTCAATTTAGCATTGGCTGGGGGATTTTTTATGTCGGGCTCCGACTATTCAAGCTGGCTTTATCCTCGGTGTTGATGTTCTGTTGTGTAATATTATCTTCTGAATTTTTGGCTAAAGATCAGGAATTAGTCTGGCTATTGTTTATTGTGTAGTTCTCTTTTCTCTCATTGGTTTAATAAGCAGCATCTTGTTTAAATTGCGATGAATATCGCATTAGACCGCTTGATAATAAAACGTTACATTTGTTTCGTTACCTTGCTTTTTGTTATCGCGAAGCAAGACATAGCCGAAAACTGGAATTATTTCGAATTAGGCTACGAATAAGCCCTAGACTATGTAAAACCAGACCAATTAGTTGACCTTATTAATTGGAATACTGGTAAGGAGAAAAATATGGCAGCAATGTTGTCCGGCGCAGAGATGGTGGTGCAATCTCTGATCGAAGAAGGCGTTGAACAGATCTTCGGATACCCAGGTGGTTCCGTGTTAGATATCTACGATGCGCTGCACGCAAAAACAGAAAACATCAAACACGTTTTAGTACGACACGAGCAAGCCGCGACTCACATGGCCGATGGCTATGCGCGAGCAACGGGTAAACCGGGTGTAGTGCTTGTTTGTTCTGGTCCAGGTGCGACCAATACCATTACGGGTATTGCGACGGCATACATGGACTCTATCCCAATGATTGTGATTTCCGGCAACGTGCCTAACAGCCTTATCGGTAATGATGCATTCCAAGAGTGCGATATTGTCGGCGTGTCTCGCCCGGTGGTAAAACACAGTTTTCTTGTTAAGAAAGCAGAAGACATTCCAGAAACCGTTAAAAAAGCTTTCTACATCGCGACAACTGGCCGACCAGGTCCTGTTGTCATTGACCTGCCCAAAGACGTGATGAACCCGCAGATCAAACTGCCTTACGAATATCCTGAAAGCATTTCAATGCGTTCTTACAAGCCAACCACGTCAGGTCATAAAGGCCAGATCAAAAAAGGCCTTAAAGCGCTGCTAGAAGCGAAAAAGCCAGTCTTGTATGTCGGTGGCGGTGCGGTGATCTCTCAAGCCGATGATCACTTACTTAAGCTTGCTGAAGATTTGAATTTACCGGTTGTGAGCACCTTGATGGGGTTGGGCGCATTCCCTGGCACGCATAAAAACTCGCTAGGCATGCTGGGTATGCACGGTACCTACGAAGCCAATATGGCGATGCACAATGCGGATCTGATTTTTGGTGTTGGGGTACGTTTTGATGATCGTACGACCAATAACCTTGAGAAATACTGCCCAAATGCGAAAGTCATGCACATCGATATTGATCCTTCTTCGATCTCGAAAAACGTGAAGGCGGATCTGCCAATTGTTGGTTCGGCAGACAAAGTCCTGCAAAGCATGGTGACTTTGCTTGAAGAGCAGGGCGCGATCAATGATACCCAAGCACTAGAAAGCTGGTGGGATGACATCCAAGTGTGGCGTGATCGCCAGTGTTTGTCTTACGAAACCTCTCCAGAGCGTATTAAACCTCAGCAAGTGATCCAAACGCTGCACAAGCTGACCAATGGTGAAGCGTACGTTGCGTCGGATGTGGGCCAGCACCAGATGTTTGCTGCGCTTTACTACCCATTTGCCAAATCTCGCCGTTGGATCAACTCGGGTGGTTTAGGCACGATGGGCTTTGGTTTACCAGCCGGCATGGGCGTAAAATTCGCCAAACCAAACGAAGAAGTGGTGGTGGTGACAGGCGATGGCAGTATCCAGATGAATATTCAGGAGCTATCGACGGCAATGCAGTACGATATCCCTGTCAAGATCATCAACTTAAACAACCGTTTCCTTGGTATGGTAAAACAGTGGCAAGACATTATTTACCAAGGTCGCCACTCTAACTCGTATATGAGTTCTGTTCCTGATTTTGCTGCGATCGCAGAAGCTTACGGCCATGTTGGTATCCGTATTGAAACGCCTGATCAACTTGAGTCTGGCCTGAAACAAGCACTAGAGATGAAAGATCGCTTGGTGTTTGTGGATATCAACGTAGATGAAACTGAGCACGTGTACCCAATGCAGATCAAAGGCGAGGGTATGGATAAGATGTGGCTAAGCAAAACGGAGAGAACTTAATATGAGACACATTATTTCGCTATTGATGGAAAACCAACCTGGTGCTTTGTCTCGTGTTGTTGGCCTGTTCTCACAACGTGGTTACAACATTGAATCTCTGACCGTATCGCCAACCGACGATGCAACGTTATCGCGTTTGAACTTGACCACAATTTCGGACGATATGCAGCTTGAACAGATTCAAAAGCAGCTCAACAAGCTGATTGATATTCTAAAAGTTCAGGAAGTGACGGAATACGAACATATTGAACGTGAACTGATGATGGTGAAAGTCAAAGCCAGTGGGTTTGCACGCGCAGAAGTAAAGCGTACGGCTGATATTTTCCGTGGCCAAATCGTGGATGTGACGGCATCGCAGTATACTGTTCAGCTTGCTGGGACCAGTGAAAAACTGGATGCTTTTATTCAGGCTATTTCGGAAGTAACGGAAGTGATCGAAGTGGCGCGTAGTGGCGTGGTGGGGATCGCCCGTGGAGAGCGAGCACTTAAGCCATAAAACGTGTTTCGTTAAATCGAAGGCAATAAAAAACCACCGTTAGACGGTGGTTTTTTTGTATGGCGTCTTGTGCTTAGTGAAGAATACGTGCGCGAATAGTGCCTTCGATCTTCTTCAGTTTTGCTAGTGCTTCTTCAGAGCGGTTCGCTTCCACATCAATTACTACGTAACCGATATCCGCGCTGGTTTGCAGGTACTGACCCGCAATGTTGATACCATCTTCCGCAAAGATGGTATTGATTTGCGTTAGGATACCAGGGCGGTTTTTGTGAATATGAAGCAGGCGTGAGCATTCACGATGTTCTGGTAGAGATACCTCAGGGAAGTTCACACTTGATAGCGTTGAACCGTTGTCTGAGTATTTAGCCAGCTTGCCCGCCACTTCTACACCGATGTTCTCTTGTGCTTCTTGAGTTGAGCCACCAACGTGTGGAGTCAGAATCACGTTATCAAACTTAGTTAGTGGAGACTCAAATGAGTCGGCGTTGGTCTTTGGTTCAACTGGGAATACGTCAATTGCAGCGCCAGCTAGGTGACCAGATTCAAGCGAGTGACAAAGCGCTTCGATATCGACAACGGTGCCACGAGCGGCGTTAATGAAGATAGAACCTGGCTTCATGCGTGCAAATTCTTCTGCACCCATCATGTCTTTTGTTTCTGGCGTTTCAGGAACGTGCAGAGAAATAACATCACATTTGTTCAATAGCTCGGTCATGGTGTGGACTTGCGTCGCGTTACCAAGTGATAGCTTATTCTCGATATCGTAGTAGTAAACACGCATACCGAGGTTTTCAGCGATAATACCTAACTGAGTACCGATGTGTCCGTAACCAATGATACCTAAGCGTTTGCCGCGTGCTTCATAGGAATTCTCGGCACTCTTCTTCCAAATACCACGGTGAGCCAGTGCGTTTTTCTCTGGAATACCGCGAAGGAGTAGCAAGATCTGACCAAGTACAAGCTCAGCAACACTGCGCGTGTTTGAGAACGGTGCGTTGAAGACAGGAATACCGCGAACTGCAGCAGCATTGAGGTCAACTTGGTTGGTGCCGATACAGAAGCAACCGATCGCAACCAGTTTCTCTGCTGCATTGATGACTTCTTGGGATAAGTTGGTGCGCGAGCGAATACCAATAAAATGCGCATCTTTCACTGCTTCCAGCAGCTCGTCCTCAGGTAAGGAACCTTTGTGGTATTCGATGTTGGTGTAACCAGCGGCTTGCAGCACTTCTACAGAAGATGGGTGTAGACCTTCTAAAAGGAGGATCTTAATTTTGTCTTTTTCCAGTGAAACTCTGGCCATTATCTTCATCCTTAAAATGGAAAATTGGGGCTTAACTGGCGCACATTGTAAATGGATAACGTTTTCGTAGGCTTATGCGTGACGCAAACGTTTTCCTTGGCGTCTTCTGTATTCTAAGTTAACAAAAAAAAGACGGTTTGGGTAAGAAAATTACGGAATAAGCAATAATTTTTATAGGGGAGAAAGGAAATGGCACCAACTGGTGCCATTTGTCATGAACTAACTGGAATCCAGTTAATTATTCTTCGATTTTTGCGCCTTCAGGAGTACCTGTGATAACCACATCTGCGCCACGGTGAGCAAACAAACCCACAGTCACGACACCAGCAAATGCATTGATTTTGTCTTCCAGTGCTTTTGGATCAGTAATCTTTAGACCATAGACATCCAAAATCACATTGCCGTTGTCAGTAATGACACCTTCACGGTATGCCGGGTCACCACCCAGTTTAACTAGCTCACGTGCTACGTAAGAGCGAGCCATTGGAATGACTTCAACAGGAAGTGGGAATTGGCCAAGAACATCGACAGCTTTGGTATCATCAACAATACAAATGAACTTATCAGAGATAGCGGCAACGATCTTTTCACGAGTAAGAGCAGCACCGCCGCCTTTGATCATGTCGCGTGTTGCGTTGATTTCATCTGCGCCATCAACGTACACATCCAATTTAGCGACTTCGTTGCAGTCGAAAACCTCGATCCCCAAGCCTTTTAGCTTTTCGGTTGATGCTTCTGAGCTTGAAACCGCACCTTTAATATCATCTTTGATAGTACCTAGTGCATCGATGAAGTGATTCACTGTCGAGCCAGTACCGACACCAACAATGCTGTCTTTCTCAACATACTTAAGCGCTGCCCAACCAGCCTCTTTCTTCATCTCATCTTGAGTCATGCCCATCTCCTAAATGCGGTTATATTAACGTTTGCGGCGCGATTATATGATCATTCAGGCGTTATTCCCAATCCCAGATCTGGCTTGGCGTCACTATTTTAGGTAATGGAATATCCCAAGATTCTATGGGCAGTTTATTAACGTGTTGGCAGTCATGGGCAAGTCCTATCGGTTTGGGGCCATGGCCTGTCTTAAACCAAGGTTCGAGAGTACGATCGTAGTAGCCGCCTCCCATACCTAGGCGATGACCTGTAGAGTCAAAGCCGACAAGCGGAGTACAGATCAGATCGAGTTGCTGAGCGGGGATAATTTGTGTCTTATCCAGTTTGGGTTCTGCAATATAGTAACGATTGAACACCATAGGAGTGTTGTGATCGTAATGGAGAAACAGAAGGTGTCCTTTGGAGAATGGATGAATAACCGGTAAGTAGGTTTTTTTACCCTGACGCCATAACCACTCGATAAGTGGGGTAGTGATTAACTCACCGTCAGCAGAAAGATATAGAGCAATATTTTTAGCGCTCGCTAATTCAGTGAGTGTCGAGAATTGCGTGACAATGTCTATACTCGCCTGATATTGGGCTTCATTACTGAGTTGATTACGTTGGTGACGGATTTGCTTGCGAAAATCTTGACGAGAGAGAGTCATGAAAATACCCATTCTGTTAAAGGGTATCGAGGGAATACCCCAGAGTGCCGTTGGAGATTATTGACCCTTGAACCAGCTGGTTCAAGGCGGATCAGCAGAGATAACCGTAGGCTTCTCGGTTCAAGCCGAGCTTGCTCAATAGCTATCAAGTACTAACCCTTAGGTATTGCTTATCGGCTCAGGGACGTAATCCCCTCACGCACACTCCAGGGTAAATTCTTGTTTTTGCTGTAAAGGCTACTGCTGTCCTGGCTTCACTTTACTTAATGCATCACCTAGGGATGCTGAGAGCAGTTCCATTCGCTCTGTTAACGCGCTTTGTTGCTCTTCCTTAACACTATCACGGCTCTCTAGCTCATGACAAAAGTTAAGTGCAACAAACATGAGTAATTGAACTTCGTTGGTGATTTTTGTCTTAGTGGCCATGTCTTCTAGGCTATCATTCAGGCGATCAGCCGCTCTCAGCAAAGACTCTTCTTGTCCTGCTGGGCAGTTTACTCGTGTTATCTTTCCTAAAATTTCTACTTCAACCGCTTGACTACTCATATCAACTCTGTACGCGTTACTAGGGGTGACTCTGCAGTTTGTCACCGAGGGGGAAACTATAGAAAAAGCACTGTTAAGATTCAAGCTTTTCACATTCAACTCTGTGGTAATAACACAGTAATTGGACAATTTGTGTAAAAGCTACTCATAATTACTGAATCGCTCGTTTCCGCATTCTTTGGTAAGTGGTACGATTGACTTTATTTACAAATTTTTAGGTCTCTTCATGAGTGAATCCCATCTTCCTGATTACCTGACACTGGCGAGCGAGCTGCAATCAGCAGGTATTGCCGTAAACCCTTCAGAGCTGCATGGTCTATTGGCTGGCATGTTAAGTGGTGGTTTAAGTCTTACAGATAAAAGCTGGCAACCTATGGTGTTTGATTACACTAATGATGGTATGGGATGGCCGATGCAAGTCCTGAAACTTGCAGAAAAAACATTGGATGCAACCATTAGCGACCTAACGGGATCGGGTATGGATATCGATATCCTCCTACCGGACGCAGAAGCAAGCGCGAGTCTGTTTGATATGGCGGATGGCCTTGCGGAGTGGGTTAACCATTTTATTTCAGGTTTAGGCTTAGTAAACGCCGAGCTGAAAAAAGCCTCTAAGGATGTCAAAGAAGCTCTCGCGGATTTAGAAGAAATTTCTAAGCTGGGCATTGATGAAGATGATGACATGGAAGAGCAGGCACAGCTGCTTGAGCAGGTTGTTGAACATGTAAAAGCTTGTGTCTTGACTATTCATGCAGAGTTTGGCCAAAAACCTGTAGAACAAAAGGCTCCGACTATTCACTAATCAGGTAATTTCATGAAGCAGTTTGATGTTGTGATTGCTGGTGGCGCGATGGCGGGGATGACCCTAGCGCTTGCTATCAATAAACTGTCTGATAAGCCTCTTTCAATTGCGGTGGTGGAACCATTCAAGGCCGACCATCAAGCACATCCAGGCTTTGATTCGCGCTCTATTGCGCTTTCTTATGGCACCGTCAATACTCTAAAAAAGCTGACACTTTGGGATGAGATTGCTGAGGTGGCGACGCCCATTCGGCATATTCATGTATCTGATCGTTCCCACGCAGGGATGACGGATATCACTACCGAAGAAGTGGGCGTGGACGCGCTGGGTTACGTGGTTGAGCTTGCCGATGTGGGTAGGATTTATCACTCCCGAGTGGAGCAAGATGAGCACATCGAATTGTTGTGTCCTGCGTCAGTGAAAAAGGTTGAACGTTCACTAAGTGAAGTGACCATTACTCTGGATAACGGTGAAGTGGCTCGCGGGAAACTGTTAGTGGCGGCTGATGGCGCGATTTCTACTTGCTGTGAACAAGTGGGATTAGAGCTTGTTGAGCACGATTTTGAGCAAATAGCCGTTATTGCAAACATCAAAACGCAACAAGATCCTGCGGGGCGGGCATTTGAACGCTTTACCGAGTCTGGTCCCGTTGCTTTGCTTCCAATGAGTGAAGGGCGAATGTCGCTAGTTTGGTGTTTGAAGCCCGAAGAGGCGAGAGCGGTCATGGCGCTAGAGGATGATGCCTTTCTCGCTAAACTTCAGGATGCGTTTGGCTGGCGACTGGGGTTAATGAAGCAAGTCGGCCAACGTTCAAGTTATCCGCTGACGCTTCGCTATCGCAAGCAGAATATCTCTCACCGTTTTGCCATTGTAGGTAATGCTGCGCAAACGCTTCACCCGATTGCGGGACAAGGTTTTAACTTGGGTATTCGTGATGTGGCGACACTTGCCGAGCAAATTGCGGTATCGGCGGGCGATCCAGGAGCGTACCAGGTTCTGAACCAGTTTAAAGGTCGTCGAGAATCAGATCGAGAAGCAACTATCTCTCTGACTTCTTCCCTTGTGCATATTTTTTCAAATGATTATCTGACCATGCGCGTTGGTCGCAACTTAGGTTTGGCTGCGATGGATAATCTGTCAGTACTGAAAGCGCCACTTTTAGCTCGAACACTAGGCTTAGTCGCTAGATAGCAGCTTATATAAGGAAAAGAATTAGATGATGCAAAGCGTAGATATTGCCATCGTGGGTGGTGGCATGGTTGGACTGGCTCTGGCCTCTGCATTTAAAGGTACAGACCTGCGTATCGCTGTTATTGAAAGCCAAGAGCCTAAAGGTGATTTGGCTGAGTTGCCAGATGTCCGCGTTTCTGCTTTAAGCCGTTCCAGCGAAAATATTTTGCGTAATTTAGGTGCTTGGCAAGGCATCGTTCAGCGCCGCGCTGCGCCTTACTCTGCAATGGAAGTGTGGGAGCAAGACAGTTTCGCACGTATTGAGTTTGATGCACAAAAGCTGGCGCAACCGGATCTTGGACATATTGTTGAAAACAGAGTGATTCAACTAGCGTTGCTAGACCAAGTTAAACAGCAGTCGAATGTGTCATTATTTATGCCGGTGAAGTGCACAAGTCTGGCGATTGGTGAAAGTGAAGCCTGGCTCTCTTTAGATAATGGGCAGGCCCTAACGGCAAAACTGGTGGTGGGTGCTGATGGCGCAAACTCTTGGGTTCGTAAGCAGCAGGATATACCTTTAACGCATTGGGACTATGGCCATAGTGCCGTGGTGGCAAACATTCGCACCGCAGAAGCTCATCATGGGGTGGCTCGTCAGGTATTTACGCCTCAAGGTCCGCTGGCATTTCTTCCGATGGGAGAAAGCCATATGAGCTCGATTGTTTGGTCTACGGAACCTTCGCGTGCCGAAAAGCTGGTGTCGATGTCATCAATCGAATTTGATAAATCGCTGACTGCCGAGTTTGATGCGCGATTAGGGTTATGTGAGGTGGTAGGGGAGCGCTTTGCTTTCCCATTGAAAATGCGTTACGCCCGCGACTTTGTTGTCGAACGCGTTGCGTTAGTGGGTGACGCTGCCCATACCATTCACCCACTTGCTGGCCAAGGCGTTAACCTTGGTTTGTTAGATGCAGCCAGCTTAGCGCAAGAGATCATGGCGTTATGGCATCAAGGTGAAGATATTGGTACAAAACGCAATCTGCGAGGGTATGAGCGTTGGCGTAAGGCTGAAGCTGCTAAGATGATTGCAGCAATGCAAGGTTTTAAGGATCTGTTCTCGGGCAATAATCCGGCTAAAAAGCTGGTACGCGGATTGGGTATGAGCCTGGTGGGTCAATTGCCGGGAGCAAAAGATGAGATAATGAAGCGTGCGTTAGGACTAAAAGGGGAGCTCCCAGGCCTAGCAAAAACGCGAAAGTTATCGCTCAATTAAAGTGACAAAGGGTTGGCAAATGCCAACCCTTTTTAATCTGTAGTATAGAATACTAAGCGTATGCACAGCGCAGTTTCATGATTTCTTGGTTAACTTCTTTTACTGCTCTAAAGTGCCTTTTCTCTGCTCTCTCTGGCAGTATCAGTTTCCCATTATCAAACTCAAATTTACCAACACCGTAAATATAAATTCTTCCCTTAAATAATCGACTTACGTGTTTAGCAATCATACCTGGTGTATAGCGCTTAAACAGTCTCATATATAGATCCTTATGGTTATCGAGCACTGCAGATTATACAAATATCCCTCCTGAAAATGTGTGATAGCCTTGGAGGAATATGCAGTATTTTTGAATTAATTAGATATTTGTGTTGTTGTGGGCAAATGTGCGGATAAATATCCACTTTAGTGTGACAACTGCCTCAATTATGTTCTGGCGTTGAAACTTTGTCCTCATTCAACTCAGCGCACATTAAGCCAGAGCAATATGACAGTTTTAAGAATAGTCGAAGAAGTTGTAAAGGCATGTTCAAGAAGGGTGATTTTTTTGCAAAAAAAAGCCCGCTCAGTGCGGGCGAATAGTCACAGATGCATTACACAAAAAGTGGATGTCCTGAAACAATCAGTGGATTCACTTTTTTGTTGTCGCTAAAGCTCTGGGCTGAAACCACTACTAAAGTGCCTTCTAGCCTTACCGCAAGAGTTTATTCTTGCACGAACTTTAACCAACAAAACCAGCATAAAGCAAAAATACACTCGTGACTATATATGCTTTTAATATGAATAATAATTTACTGGTAAATGATCATTAAGTGTGGAATGGATCACTAACTGATGCAAACTAGTGATCTATATCCGAGATATTGGGTGTCTATTCACGACAAATATCAGCAAAAACTGGATCACAGAGTTTGACGAGATCTTCTGGTTTCATTGCTATTCCAGCCATATTAGATCCGCTGCTGATCGTTACTTCGTCTTCAAGCAAAATCTTATGATCAAATATGACTGACATTGGGGTTTTGAGCAGCAATGGGGTGACAGTGCCTATTTGGTAACCTGTTAATTCCGGTACCAGATTCAAATCAACACAAGTCATACGCCTGCATTCAAGTAGGGCTCGTACTTTTTTAGGGTCGACCGATTGGTCACCGGGCGCACAAGCAAGCGCATATAGGTTGCCCATGTCTCGTAGTACAATCGACTTAACCATTTGGCTCGTACGAATACCACGTTGTTTGGCGGCGTCTTCGATAGTGACGGCAGGCGTTTCATGAAGCAGCAAGCGAAAACTCACCTGCTGCTCTGCTAGGTAACGCGTGATCTTGGTTTCAAAAGTATTATTCATCATCGAGAGAGTATGGGAGTGGCGCCATTTCCCACACAGAGTCTGGTGCATCTTTTAGGCGGAACTGGGTGTCCGTGTCTAAATTATTAGGGAGTACAACGAGCCCGATAGCGTGGCTATCGCTAAATTGGTAACTGGCCAGCAGTTTGCCAGCGCCGCGCCAATTATCTCCTACCGCACGTTCCAGGTCGGTATCCACTGCAGGTGTCTGTTCCGATGGCCCTGAGACAATACACATCGCACGTTTATTCATGCCACGGTATTTTGCTCTCGCGACGGTCTCTTGGCCCGTATAGCAACCTTTGGTAAAGCTTATGCCACCTAGGCCTTGAAGGTTCAATGCCTGTGGAATATGTTCATTTTGTTGTGCTGCGGTTAAGGTTGGCAGACCTGCCTCGATATCTAATCGAGTCCATAGTGATTCTTCAATCAACTGAGCTTCAACGTTATCAATAAGTTGCATCGCGCTGTCTTCGTTCACGAGTAGTAACCAACGCTGCGCATCAATTTTAACGGCCGTACCGCCTGTGATAGGACGAACATCTTCTTGGCTATCCGATAGTTGGTCGACAAAGGCCTTTGCCTTAGCGCCGATCAGACCCAGTGCCACCTCATTGCTTTCTGTGATCTCAACTTTCGAAAAAATAGCGTATTTCTTTAATTCGGTTAGCTCAACGGGAATGACAGGTTTGGCTTGAAACATAGCGTAGCCATCATTGTGATGGAACAGGCGAAATACGCTCCATACTTTTCCTTTCGCATCACAGTGCGCGCCCAATGTTGAAGCGCCAGCATCCAATGCCACGACGTCACATGTCACTTGTCCGCTTAAGTAGGACTTTTTGTCGTCGCCAACCATATTAATCGCACCCCATGAGGTAAGGTGAGTTAGGGCTAGCTCAGGTAGAGCATCAGTCGTAGAAAGTGAAAGGGGCGCAAATTTGTTTTGCCAATCCATGATAGTTACCTGCTTTATGTTTAATATTGCTATGTTAAATCCGAATGGCCCTATGAAACAACCTTTGGTGTAGTAGGCATTTAGCGAGGCTTCTTCTCTAATAATTATAGGTTCATCCACTTATCTTAACTGCTATCACCCGTTGTGTGACTGAGTTACTAGTTGTCATAGGCTTTGATTGGTACACTCGCGGAAAACAACCGGAAAGGTGAGGAAGTAGAATGTACACCACGGAAGAAAAAGCGCGTATTAAATGGGCGTGCCGTCGAGGAATGTTGGAGCTCGATGTAGTGATCATGCCTTTCTTTGAAGAGTGTTTTGATGAACTACAAGAAAACGAACAGCGCGACTTTGTTTCTCTGCTGGAGTGTGACGATCCAGATCTGTTTACTTGGATTATGGGTCATGGCCGTAGTGAAAACTTAGGGCATGCTGCCATGGTAGATAAGATTGTTGCTCACAACCTCAGCAAAGTGCGTTAGGTTCTTAGCGACACCGTCGTATTTATCCCAACAGGCCAATATCGTCTTACTCGTGTTGGCCTGTTCTGTCATTATCCTATCTAATTTTCCTCTTGCCCCCTCTTTTGTATTCATCTCTTTCTGCTATCAGATATTTCATGAACGTGGCTTTTGGGTTCCAGATCTAGCAGGTGAAGCCGCTTTTTATCGTTCGGGGCAGCATGAATATCTTCAACAACCGTTTTTGCTGAAAAAAGTGGTGTTCTTAATCGATAAAGTGGGTTTGCTTTTTATTCTAAAGGATGGACGTCGATTTATGTTGTGGCGAGATAGTGTCGATGAAGCGATGTACCGTCACCTGATTGTATGGTTAAAAAGGGAGCTCTGAGCTCCCTTTGTTATCTATTGGTATGTTCTATTTCAGTTGTTCCGGAACCAGGATAGTTGGGCCACTGTTTTCTGCCGGTTCTGGATAATCGAGCGTGTAATGTAAACCACGACTCTCTTTACGCTCCATAGCACAACGAACCATGAGTTCGGCAACCTGAAGCAAGTTACGCAGCTCAAGTAAGTTGTTAGATACACGGAAATTGCTGTAATACTCGTGTGTCTCTTGTTGCAATAACTGAATACGGCGTAGCGCACGTTCTAAGCGTTTATCAGTGCGCACAATACCCATGTAATCCCACATGAATAAGCGTAACTCATGCCAGTTATGGTGGATGACGACTTCTTCATCTGAACAGCTAACTTGGCTTTCATCCCATGCAGGCAGGCTAGGCGGCAGTTCGGCATCTTTTAGTTTGCTGAGGATGTCTTTTGATGCCGCCCACGCGTATACCACGCACTCTAACAGCGAGTTAGAAGCCATGCGGTTTGCACCGTGAAGTCCGGTGTAACTTACTTCGCCGATAGCATACAACTGAGAAAGGTCTGTTTGTCCTTTGAAGTCAACCATCACACCGCCACATGTATAGTGAGCGGCTGGTACGATTGGGATTGGCTCCTTAGTCATATCAATGCCAAGGTCGAGTAAACGCATATTAATCGTCGGGAAGTGTTTCTCGATGAAGTCCGCTGGTTTATGGCTGATGTCTAAGTACATGCAATCCGCACCTAAACGCTTCATTTCAAAGTCGATCGCGCGTGCAACAACGTCACGAGGTGCCAGTTCTCCACGCTCGTCAAAGTCCGGCATAAATCGGCTGCCGTCTGGTCGGCGCAGATAAGCCCCTTCACCACGGAGTGCTTCAGTCAGCAAGAAATTTCTGGCTTCAGGGTGGAACAGACACGTTGGATGGAACTGGTTAAATTCAAGGTTTGCCACACGACAACCTGCACGCCAAGCGATCGCAATACCGTCACCAGAAGAAACGTCTGGGTTTGAAGTATATTGGTAAACTTTTGAGGCACCGCCAGTTGCAAGAACCACAAACTTAGTGCGCACGGTTTCAACGTGCTCTTCGTTACGGTTCCAAATATAAGCCCCGACCACTTTCTTGCTGTCACCACCTGCTGTTACTTTGTCTTCAGTAATCAGATCCAGCGCGTTGTGACGCTCTAATACGGTGATGTTTGGATGGTTGTGTGCGTTATCTTGCAATGAGGTTTGCATTGCCATGCCTGTCGCATCAGCAGCGTGAAGAATGCGGCGGTGACTGTGACCACCTTCGCGGGTTAGGTGATAACGCGGCTCTTCGTCATTATCATCTTCTTCACGGTCAAAAGGTACGCCACCATCAATAAGCCACTGAACGCATTTTTTCGCATTCTGAGCTATAAACTCAACGGTTTCTTTTTCGCAAATGCCGCCCCCGGCAATCAGTGTATCTTGGACATGAGACTCGATACTGTCTGATTCGTCAAAGACTGCGGCGATACCGCCTTGAGCATAGTAAGTAGCCCCTTCGTTGCGAGGGCCTTTGCTCAATACAATGACTTTGCCGTATTCTGCTACACGTAACGCCAACGATAGCCCTGCAGCGCCACTACCTACCACTAACACATCACATTGATGTTCACGGTTTGCGTTCATAAAACTTTTAAATTCCCGAGTTAAATTATCTCGATGCACGCAGCAGCCCTAAATTAAGGGTGATTAGGTGCGTCGAACCAAGAGCTATCCCACTCTTAACCACTTTGCCTATGGCAAATATGGCCCTGAATATTTCAGAGTCAGCTCACTATAATAGCACTTGCTCACATGCAATTCTTTGTAAATAACATTGCTTTTGTTGACCTACGTCCTCACAATTCGAATCAGAAGGTATTTATTCAACTACTTGCTAAAATTAAGTGTAAAGAAAGTTTGAACTTTATATTTTTTGCTAGGTCACAATAGTGCTCAAGTAAGCAGTGGTGTCAATACTACATTTTGCATAATTAATGCTCATATCTGACAAGGTATGTAGCGAAGAACAATAGGAGTACCCGCTCGAATGAACGAGCAGCTGACCGATCAAGTATTAGTTGAGCGAGTTCAGAATGGAGATAAGCAAGCATTTAATCTATTGGTAATGCGATATCAAAACAAGGTTTGTAACCTTATCTCTCGCTACGTCAATAACCCCGGCGATGTGCCAGACGTAGCACAAGAAGCATTTATTAAAGCGTATCGAGCAATTCCTAATTTTCGAGGTGAAAGTGCCTTTTACACCTGGTTGTATCGTATCGCGGTTAATACTGCTAAGAACTACATTGTGGCACAGGGGCGTAGGCCTCCAGCGCAGGATGTAGACACTGAAGAAGCTGAATATTACGAAACGGGTAGTGCGTTAAAAGAAATTTCGAACCCTGAGAACTTAACGTTGTCCAAAGAATTGAAACACGTAGTTTTCAGTGCGATTGAAGCACTGCCTGATGATTTAAAAACTGCAATGACACTGCGAGAGCTGGATGGCTTAAGCTACGAAGAAATTGCGGCAGTAATGGATTGCCCAGTCGGAACGGTACGCTCGCGTATCTTCCGAGCACGTGAAGCGGTTGAGAAGAAAATACAACCTCTTTTACAACGCTAATACCAGCAACATTTATGGTGAAAATAATGGCTGACAAAGAGAAACTTTCAGCACTCATGGATGGAGAGTTGATCGACAAAGCTTTAATTAATGAGCTGGAACACGATCAAGATAGCCAGCAAGCTTGGAAAAGTTACCACTTGATTGGTGACGTAATGCGAGGTGATGCGCCGGAAAAACCGGAGTGGAATATTGCTGAAAGTGTCGCCTTGGCGCTCGAAAATGAACCTGCTCATTCGGCAATTGGCTCACAACGGTCAGTGGTTGACTTGGAGTCGAGAGTGGAGTCTCAGCCGACGCCAGCGCAAGCCCGTCGTCAATTGCCTGCTTGGCTAACACAGTTTGGACAGGTCGCGGTCGCCGCTTGCGTCTCTCTGGTTGTAATACTCGGTGTGCAGCAATATGGTGGCAGTAACCCTGCGGCGCCGGAATCTAATCAGCTTCCAGTGCTACAGACCGTTCCTTTTGCTGGTAGCGCAGAACCAGTAAGCCTGACTCGCGAATCTCTGGAACATCAAAACCAGAATAATGCTAACGTGCAAGAGCAGCGTCATCGAATTAATGCGATGCTTCAAGATTATGAACTACAACTGCGTTTAAACAGTGAAAGTAGTACTGGACATAATGAACATCCAGAAACGGTAGTTGAATGAAGAAACTCCTGATCAGTGCGCTGACACTGCTCAGTTTAAATATGCCTCCGGCCTTTGCAGATAAACCCGCTGCAGAGGCTTTGTTGCATCAAATGAACGGAGCCAGTCAGCGTCTCAACTTTGAGCTGTCTTATATCTTAATTGAAAAGAATAGCATCGAACCTTTGCTATACCGACACGCGGTGTTGGAGGAGCAGCAGTTAGAGCACCTGGTGTATTTGAGTGGCCCTATTCGTGAGGTCATTCGACGTGGGACTGAAGTCAGTTATATCGAGCCGGGTATTGAGCCATTTACGATTGAATCTGGCAGCATGGTCGCTCCGATTATTCCGTTCCTAAACGCTGATGTCGATTATCTCAGTGAATACTACGACTTCATTCCGCTTGGCCGAGCTCGTGAAGCTGGGTCAGCTTGTCAGGTCTTACGCGTAGTGCCCAAAGACGGTTTGCGTTATTCCTACGTTGTTTGGGTTGACGAGAAGAACAAGCTGCCATTGCGAGCAGATTTGATCGACCGCGATGGTGAAGTGTTAGAGCAGTTTAGAACGATTTCCTACAGCGTTAGTGACCAAGTGGTGGATATTCTAAGTGCACTAAACGATGTCAAATTACCGCAAGTTCTGTCTTTGCCTAAAGGGCAGGTAACGGAGTCGTATTGGCGAGTGAATTGGATTCCTAATGGCTTTGAAGCGAAAGAGCTAAACCGTTATCGTATGGCGAATACGGAGCGCATGGTCGAAAGCCAAATGTACAGTGATGGATTATTTAACTTTTCTGTGTACGTGGCGGACAGCGATAATTTATCGCTCAAAGGTCAGTTGATTCGACAAGGCAGACGAACACTGCACAGTTTGGTTTCTGGCGATCTAGAAATATCTGTGATTGGTGATATTCCGCCTGCAACAGCCAAACGTATTGCACAGTCTGTGGTGATTTCTCAAACAGTGAGTACAACCCGATGATGACGGCATTGGCGACGGTTTCAGACGTCAAAGAGAGTGCGGCAGGTTTTGAGGTTGAGTTGAACTGTGAGCAGCAAACCAGCTGCAATAGCTGCTCTTCTCAGAAAAGCTGTGGCACTGGTATTGTTTCCAAAGCAGTAGGCAGTAAATCTTTGCATTGGCACTTGGTGACGTCTAAAGCGGTAAAAAAAGGGCAGGTGGTTGAAATTGGCTTGCCCGAAAAGAGCTTGCTTCAGTCGGCAGCAGTTGTGTATCTCATTCCTCTGTTTGCCCTTATCATCGGAGCAACGTTGGCCCAGTGGGCTCTAGTTCCTTGGTTAGGGGGCGGTGAAGGGCTTGTCATTCTATGCTCTGCTATATTTGTAGCAGCAGGGATATATTTAGCCAAAGTCTTAGCGGTTAAATTTGAGGACCTCTCATCAAGGCAAGTAACCTTGCTGCGCATCTTGGGAGAACCAATTAGCTAGTGCGTAGTGCCTAGAAATTGGGTAGAATCTGCCAACTTGATTGAAATGCCGTCAAACGACGGCTTTTCTGTACCCATGTTATGTCATTGTGGGTATGTTTTTTTCCTTATTTTAAAAGAGTTTAGTCACACCAAATCATGAAGCACATTCGTAACTTTTCGATTATCGCCCACATCGACCATGGTAAGTCGACCCTATCTGACCGTTTGATCCAAGTTTGTGGTGGCTTAAGCGACCGTGAAATGGCAGCTCAGGTTCTTGACTCAATGGACCTAGAGCGCGAACGTGGTATCACCATCAAATCTCAGAGTGTGACATTAGACTACACCGCAAAAGATGGTGAAACTTATCAGCTCAACTTCATCGATACTCCTGGACACGTAGACTTCGCCTATGAAGTTTCTCGCTCTCTGGCAGCATGTGAAGGTGCACTGCTGGTGGTTGACGCGGGTCAGGGCGTAGAAGCTCAAACTCTAGCTAACTGTTATACCGCGATTGAAATGGATCTAGAGGTTGTGCCAATCCTGAATAAGATTGACCTTCCGGCTGCGGATCCAGAACGCGTAGCAGAAGAAATTGAAGAAATTGTCGGTATCGACGCGATGGAAGCGACGCGATGCTCCGCGAAAACGGGTATCGGTGTCGACGATGTTCTAGAGAACATTGTTTCTGCAATTCCAGCACCAGAAGGCGATCCAGAAGCACCTCTTCAAGCTCTGATTATCGACTCTTGGTTTGATAACTACCTAGGTGTTGTTTCTCTAGTGCGTATCAAAAACGGCGTACTGAAGAAAAATGACAAGATCAAGGTGATGAGCACTGGTCAGGTTTGGGGCGTCGATCGTTTAGGTATCTTCACACCAAAACAAATTGATACTACAGAGCTAAATACCGGCGAAGTAGGCTGGGTTGTGTGTGGTATTAAAGACATTCTTGGCGCACCAGTAGGTGATACACTGACGCTGGCAAAAAATGGTTGTGAAGAACCGCTACCAGGCTTCCAGAAAGTAAAACCACAAGTATATGCTGGTTTGTTCCCTGTTTCTTCAGATGACTATGAAAACTTCCGTGATGCGTTAGGTAAGCTAAGTCTGAACGACGCATCATTATTTTATGAGCCAGAGAACTCGGCAGCACTTGGTTTTGGTTTCCGCTGTGGTTTCCTTGGTATGCTGCACATGGAAATCATCCAAGAGCGTCTAGAGCGTGAATACGATCTAGATCTAATTACGACGGCACCAACGGTAGTCTACGAAGTGGAACAAACGGATGGTGAGTTGCTGTACGTGGACAGCCCGGCGAAGTTGCCAGCCGTCAATGATATCGAAGAGATTCGTGAACCGATTGCTCGCTGTAATATCTTAGTACCTTCAGAATACCTAGGTAACGTTATCACGTTGTGTGTTGAAAAACGTGGTACTCAGGTGGATATGGTTTATCACGGTAACCAAGTAGCTGTGACTTACGATATTCCGATGGCAGAGGTAGTACTGGACTTCTTTGACCGTCTGAAGTCGACATCACGTGGTTATGCGTCTCTGGATTACAACTTCCAACGCTTTGAAGCGTCCAACATGGTTCGCGTTGATGTACTTCTGAACGGTGATACGGTTGACGCGCTAGCGATGATCACACACAAAGACCAATCTCAGTCTCGTGGTCGCCAGTTGGTAGAGAAGATGAAAGAGTTCATCCCTCGCCAGATGTTTGATATTGCGATTCAGGCAGCGATTGGTAACCACATCATCGCGCGTTCTACGGTTAAACAGTTACGTAAGAACGTTATCGCGAAATGTTACGGTGGTGACGTGAGCCGTAAGAAGAAACTTCTGAAGAAACAGAAAGAAGGTAAGAAGCGTATGAAGCAGATCGGTAACGTAGAACTGCCTCAAGAAGCGTTCCTTGCGATTCTGCACGTTGGTAAAGATTAATTTGTTGAGTGTTGCTCAATAATAACATCATTTAAGTGAAAGGGTTTCGGCTCTTTCACTTTCGTATTTTTAAGATAAGGGAAGTCAATGGCGAACACATTTTCACTGATCCTCGTTATCGTCACACTTGTTACGGGAATCGTATGGGCTTTAGAGAAATTGGTTTTTGCGAAAAAACGCAAAGTTCAGATTGCTGAAGTAGAAGCTCAAACAACAGGTCTTGATGCAGCTACGCTAGAGAAAGTGAAAAGACAGCCATGGTGGATTGAGAACAGTGTTTCTATCTTTCCTGTGATTGCTGCCGTGTTGGTGCTGCGCTCTTTTATTTACGAACCGTTTCAAATTCCATCTGGCTCGATGATGCCAACATTATTGGTCGGGGATTTTATTCTGGTTGAGAAATACGCTTATGGCCTAAAAGACCCAGTGTGGCGTACTCAGCTGGTGGAAACTGGTGAGCCAGAGCGTGGCGATATTGTGGTGTTTAAATACCCACCTCAGCCAAACATTGATTACATCAAGCGTGTCGTCGGTTTGCCAGGTGATACGGTTCGTTACAACAGCAGTAAAGAAATTTGTATTCAATCGGCGGGCGAGAGCGTTTGCCAACCGGTAGAATTATCTAATGTAGAACAGAGCCCGTTTCCTCAGGATGGCATTTCATTGATTCAGATGGATGAAAAATTGGGTGAAGTTGGCCACCAAATCCTAGTCAACCCACTGCGTCGTGATCGCGTTCAAGCGTATCATCCTCGTAGCGGAGTGAACGAGTGGGTTGTACCAGATGGTCAGTACTTTGTGATGGGTGATAACCGTGACAACAGTGCAGATAGCCGTTACTGGGGCTTTGTACCAGAGGCAAACTTGGTAGGAAAAGCAGTAGGCATCTGGATAAGCTTCGAGTTTGAGCGTGATGCTAACAGTGTTCTACCTTCTTGGATCCCAACTGGTGTGCGTTTCAACCGCATCGGTGGTATTAACTAAATAAATCGAGAGAGCATGAATTCTCCTATCGCAAAATTAGAAAAAAAGCTCGGCTATCAGTTTAATGATGCTGAGCTAATCAACTTAGCGCTGACTCATCGCAGCGCTAACGGTAAACACAATGAGCGTCTTGAGTTTCTGGGCGATTCAATTTTAAGTTTTGTCATTGCTGACGATCTTTATCATCGCTTCCCTAAAGTAAATGAAGGGGATATGAGCCGCATGCGCGCAACGTTGGTGCGTGGTAATACATTGGCGGAGCTAGGTCGAGAATTCGAACTAGGAGATCACTTAAAATTAGGTCCAGGTGAGTTGAAGAGTGGCGGTTTCCGTCGTGACTCTATTCTTGCCGACGCAGTTGAAGCCATCATTGGCGCTATCTATCTAGATAGTGATATTGAAATGGTTCGTGGCATTATTCTTAGCTGGTACAAGCAGCGTCTTGAAGCAATTCAACCAGGTGTTTCTCAGAAAGACCCGAAAACGCGTCTTCAAGAGTTCCTGCAAGGCCGAAGAAAGCCACTGCCTGTTTATACAGTGACTAATATTAAAGGTGAAGCACACAACCAGGAATTTACTGTGGCGTGTGAAGTTGCAGGTATCGGAGATCCTGTAATTGGTAAAGGCACCAGCCGCCGCAAGGCAGAACAAGCGGCTGCGGAAATAGCACTGGAGCAATTAACCAATGGCTGATTCAACAGACAACAATGAATTTGATATCGATGCGTTTTTCTCATCAAGCAATGAGCCAGCGAGCTCACCTGAGAACCAGCATTGTGGCTTTGTCGCGATTGTAGGTCGCCCAAACGTCGGCAAATCGACCCTTCTGAACCGTATTCTGGGGCAGAAAATTTCGATTACATCTCGTAAACCACAGACGACTCGTCACCGTATTATGGGGGTCGACACCGAAGGGGATTACCAAGCGATTTACGTGGATACCCCAGGCTTGCATATTGAAGAGAAACGCGCGATCAACCGCTTGATGAACCGTGCGGCGAACTCATCATTGAGTGATGTTAACTTGGTATTTTTCCTTGTTGATGGTACTCACTGGACAAATGATGACGAAATGGTACTGACTAAGCTTCAAAAGTCGAATTTCCCAGTCGTGCTGTGTGTGAACAAAGTTGATAATGTCCAAGACCGTAATGAAGTCATGTTACACATGATGGACATGTCGAAGAAGATGGACTTTGTTGATGTTGTGCCGATTTCAGCGAAACATGGTAAGAACATTGATGTACTGCGCAAGCACGTGCGCGAGCATCTGCCCAAAGCGACGCACCACTTTCCAGAAGAGTATGTAACAGACCGCTCACAACGTTTTATGGCGTCAGAGATTGTCCGTGAAAAACTGATGCGTTTTACTGGTGAAGAACTGCCTTATTCGGTAACTGTTGAGATCGAGCGCTTTGACTACAACCCAGAAACGGATGGTTTCCACATTAACGCGTTGATCTTAGTTGAACGCAATGGCCAGAAGAAAATGGTGATTGGTAAAGGCGGTGAGAAGATCAAAACTATTGGTCGCGAAGCGCGTCTCGATATGGAAGAGTTATTTGGTCGCAAGGTTTACCTGGAAACTTGGGTGAAGGTGAAATCTGGCTGGGCTGATGATGAGCGTGCTCTTCGCTCTCTTGGTTACATTGACGATTTATAAGGAATGCGGGGCAGTTAGCTTCGCTCCTCATCACACGAAATAAGGAGCCAAGTGGCTCCTTATTTTTTTAGTAACATTTTTCTGGCACATTCTATGTCTTCTGAAGGCTTACAGCGTTGTTTTGTTTTACATCGTCGCCCTTATAGCGAATCGAGCTTAATCCTCGACGTGTTCAGCGAGGAATACGGCCGCATTACACTGATGTCGAAAGGGGCGAGAAGCAAGCGCTCAAATTTGAAAGGTGCATTACAACCTTTTACGCCTTTATTGCTAAAGTGGTCGGGTAATGGCTCAATGAAAACGCTGAGGCAAGCCGAACCGATTAGCCTTGGCTTGCCGCTCATGGGGATCAACCTTTATTCTGCCATGTATATCAATGAACTGGTTGGTCGAGTCCTAGTGGCAGAAGTTGCCATGCCAGCGCTTTTTCATGATTACCTGCATGCATTGACAGAACTTGCCCAGGCGGATAATCCGGAACCAGCACTTCGCCGTTTTGAACTCGCAATGCTGTCGGCGATGGGATACGGAGTGGACTTTCTTCATTGTGCCGGAACGGGCGAACCTATTGACCCAGAGATGACTTATCGCTATCGAGAGCAAAAAGGATTTATTGCCTCGGTTCGCAGAGATAACCTGACGTTTTTGGGCAACGAGTTGATTGCTATCAGCGAACGTAGGTTTACCACAAAAGAACAACTTAAAGCGGCAAAACGCTTTACACGCATAGCCTTAAAGCCGTATCTTGGCGGCAAACCCTTAAAAAGCAGGGAACTATTTTTGTCTATGGTTCCCAGAGCACGGAGTATTGGAAAATGAGCTCAATTTACCTAGGTGTTAACATCGATCATATCGCGACTTTACGTAACGCACGTGGCACAAAATACCCAGACCCTGTACACGCAGCTGAAATTGCCGAGCGTGCCGGCGCGGATGGTATTACGATTCACCTACGTGAAGACCGTCGTCATATTTTGGACCGAGATGTTCGCATTCTTCGTGAAACGCTTCAGACTCGTATGAATCTAGAAATGGCAGTGACAGACGAGATGGTTGAAATCGCGCTAAAGACGCAGCCTGAATATGTTTGTTTGGTGCCTGAAAAACGTGAAGAGCTCACCACAGAAGGTGGTTTGGACGTAGCTGGCCAGCTAGAAAAAATAAAAGCGGCGACGCAAAAACTGACCGAAGCTGGCATTAAAGTTTCTCTATTCATCGACGCAGACCGAGAACAAATTAACGCAGCGAAAGAGTGTGGCGCACCGTTTATTGAGTTACATACAGGCCATTACGCCGATGCAGAAACCGAGGCGGAGCAACAAAACGAGCTTAAGAAAGTTTCTGCCGGGGCAAGCTATGCTGCTGATCTTGGTATTACGGTTAACGCGGGTCATGGTCTGACATACCACAACGTGGCAGCAATTGCGGCTATTCCTGAAATTTATGAGCTGAACATTGGTCACTCAATCATTGGCCGAGCCGTATTTGATGGTCTAGGTAAAGCCGTTGCTGATATGAAAGCACTTATGGTTGAAGCGCGTAAGTAACGACGATGGCTATTGTTGGATTAGGGACCGATATTGCTGAGATCGAGCGGGTAGAGAAAGCACTCGCTCGAACGGGTGAAGCCTTCGCTCGTCGCATTTTAACGGAAGATGAGCTAGAAAAGTTTCATCGTCTTAAGCAGCAGGGACGGTTTTTAGCCAAACGCTTTGCTGCCAAGGAAGCAGCGTCAAAAGCGTTAGGTACCGGAATCGCGTTGGGGGTGACATTTCATGACTTTTCGATTTCCAACGATGACTATGGCGCTCCTATACTGACCCTGTCCAACAAAGCGCTTGAAATCGCGCAAAGCAAACGGGTACGACATATTCATTTGTCGATATCCGACGAGCGGCACTATGCAATGGCGACAGTAATCCTGGAACAATAAGCGACGTATAGTCGCTTTTTTTATGTCTAATTTCATACTTTGGTGTTAGGTGTATTGCATGTTAGCAATTAATGATATATCTGCTAGTACAAGTAACATGCAATAAATAAAACTAAAAATAATAACGTATTTGCAAAGGACTAAGGTCTATGCCGAAAAATAATACGATTTCGTTTGCGCGCAGTGTTCTTTTCGTGACTCTTCTCGCTTCTAGTACTTATAGCCAAGCTGCTCAATGGTCGGTGTCCGGCTTCGGCACTCTGGGCTATACCTATGAGAGTGAAGATAACATCGCCTACCTCAGAGATAACACTCAAACTGCCGACCCTGATGATGACGGCACCTTCATGAGTGATTCCAATCTGGGTTTGCAAGTCGACGCTACATTCAACAGGCAATGGTCTGCCACGGCACAGGTGCTTCTTAACAATAGCGTCGATTACGATCTGGAAGATATTACCGAGCTTGCTTTTGTCCGTTATACACCGAGCGCCAACTGGAGCTTTCGTGCTGGCCGCATTGGGATCAGTGCTTATGCTGCAGCCGATAGTCGTCATATTGACTATGCCCACTTATGGGTTCGTCCTCCTCAAGAGTTATATGGCAGTGTGTCTTTTAACAATCTTGATGGGGTAGGGGTCAGTTACTTTTCAAACAACCCTAATTTTAACTGGAGTGCCACTGTTGAATATGGCCAAAACAAGCAAACCGGCGAGCTCGCGGCGGCTAATCAAGGCTACCGAACCAAATTGGATGACGTGCTGAGCTTATCACTGGCATTGGATCAGGATGAGTGGCAGTGGCAGTTGTCGTATGCTCAGGTGGGCGGTTTAAGCGTGGAGCACGATGAGCTACTTGCATCCTTACACGCGCAAGTTAAAGGGGTGGCCGATTTAGGCGTTCCCGGTATTAGCGCTGATGCACAGCAGGTGTATGACTACCTAACCGTGAATAATGAGCCAGTCAATTATCTGCAAGCCGCTGCAAGTTACTTTGATGGTCGATGGTGTTTTGAGTCGGAGATTTTTAAAATTTCCGCGGATCAAGAATCCATTCCCCAAGGCGTGGGTGGTTATGCATTGTTAGGCCGAGCATTTGACAACATAACGCCTTATGCGATGTATGGTCGTGTTAAACAATCTAACTCCCGTTATAACTCAAGCAGTGATTGGGGGGCATTAAACCCCGCTTTGGCTCAATTACAACAAGGTGCGCTGCTCGGCATTGATTCTATTCGTATAGACCAGTCTACCTATTCCGTTGGCGTTAGGTGGGATCTGTTGCCTAATCTGGCATTAAAAGCGCAAATGGATCATGTAGAGATTGATCCCTATGGTTATGGGCTGTGGGCAACATCGGGGGAAGGGATCGATAAATCTCGTGACGCACAAGTCTACACCCTTAACATGAATTTTATTTTTTAGGGGGCCTTATGAAGTATTTAAGCCTTCTATTGTTGTTTGTTGCCAATGTTGCCTGTGCTGATATTTATATCGTGGTGCACCAGAATAGCCCAATCCAAAGTGTCGATATTGAAGATATTGCAGATGTTTATTTAGGGCGCAGAAAGAGTATTGGGGAGCTCTATATCGACCAGGTATTAGATCGCGCTGGAGAGGAAAGGCGTCGCTTTTTTGAAAGTACGACTCACATGCGAATCAGCCAAGTTAATGCGTATTGGGCTAAGCTTAAGTTTTCTGGGCGTATGCGAGCTCCAGAAGGCATTGCATCTCGCGTTCAGCTGGTCGAAAAGCTCAAACAAAACCCACAAGCAATAGGTTATATGCTAGAAAAACCACCCAATAACTCTGGAATCAGAGTGGTATTACATATAAATGAATAAACCAAAACTGAAGTCGTTATCA
Organism: Vibrio nereis NBRC 15637; assembly: GCF_001591105.1. Classification (GTDB taxonomy): domain Bacteria; phylum Pseudomonadota; class Gammaproteobacteria; order Enterobacterales; family Vibrionaceae; genus Vibrio; species Vibrio nereis. The sequence continues at coordinate 41,819 of NZ_BCUD01000003.1, forward strand.
GGCAGGCTACTCAAGATAGTTTCTGGTTTGGTGATGTTATACATCGTTTGTATATTAATGATAATGATACCAATGGGCTTTTCCCAAGCTGATAAAAATCATCAGGAGCTTGAGCGAAAACTGGTGTTGTCATTATCGAATTCCGCCGCGATAGCACTTTACGTCAATAACGAAGAGATCGCTGACGAGGTGATCTCGTCATTATTGCTGCATGAAGAGATTGATGCAGTCAGGCTGGAAAGCGATGATGGTATTTTATTCTCTTCAAATCGCTTGCTCCAAGACGAAAAATTACTCTGGCAGCATTCGAATCAATACCGTTTGTACACGCCAACGGATGGCGAGCCCTTCGCTACCTTGTATATCCACAATAATCATTCGGCGTTACAGCGAAAAGCGTTGTCGATGGTGTTAAAGCAAGTGGCGTTCACTGTCGGGCAGTTTTTGGTTACGGTGATTGCATTAGTGTGGATATTTGAACGTATCGTGGGTAAACCACTGACCAACTTATCGAATGCACTAAAATCGGCGACGCCCGAGCATACTCAGTTAATCCCCATTGAAACCAAAAATAAAGACAATGAACTGGGTGTAGTTGTGCACAGCGTGAATACCTTTATCAATAACTCACGTCGTGCGATAGAGCGCGAGCGTGGCTTAAGATCGCAATTGGAACATTGGGAACAATATTACCGAAACTTGGCTGAACAGGACGTACTGACCGGTTTAAAAAACCGACTGGGTTGTGAAAAGTATATAGAGCAAGTGTCGGCATCAAACCAGTATATTGCGTTACTTTTGGTCGATTTAGACGGCTTTAAAGAGGTTAATGACCAGTATGGTCACGCAGCGGGGGACCAAGTATTAAAAGATATCGCGACGCGTTTCTCTGAGTTACAAGAGCAGAGCCGTCTACCCGGTGTCGTTGGCCGTATCGGTGGGGATGAGTTTGTTATTTACCTCGCGTTGCAAAACAATGATAAGGATTTGCTCGAAGAGTTGGCTTCTGAGGCAGTGGTCTTAGGGAACATGCCCTTTTACTATCAAAACCATACTTGTCGCATAGGCTGTAGTGTGGGCATTTCGGTTGTTCCTGCTCAAGAAGTGGATATCGAAAAATTGGTACACCAAGCAGATCAAGCGATGTATGCGGTTAAGCAGGCAAGCAAAAATGATTACCAGTTTTATCAACCTGAGAGTAACGTCAAGACTCTCACATACCTCTAAATATTCTTGTGGCTAAGACGAAAAAGAGAGCGAACCATGGTTTGCTCTCCTTTTTTGTTGAAACTACGTAATAGCGTTACTACAAATAGAGTTTGGCCGTGGCGATCACTTTGGTCATCTCGTCTTGTAGCTCAAACATTTCCGGCTCAATATCTTCAATGCTGGCACCAGAGCGTAAAGATTGCTCTAGTGTCGCGCATAAGCTTTTTAGAATAGGCACTCCACAGTAAGAGCTGCTGCCATGAAGTTTGTGAATCACATGGATAAGCTCATCACGAGAAAAATCTTCTTGTTCAAGCGCCTGCTCGACTACTTCTTCCACTTCCGGAATGTAATCGACCAGCATTTTGAGCATATCTGTGGCTAAATCGGCTTTATTGGCGGATTGCTTCAGTGCTGCGTCCCAGTCAATACTGATATTTTTCTGAATCGGTGAAGCTGGCGCCGGCACTTTGTCATCGTCTTGCTCGATATAAGATGGTGCGATTTTCTCGATGGTTTCTGCATCCGTATGAGGACTCCAGTGAACCAGCACTTGTTGCAGCACATGTTCCTCAATGGGCTTGGTCAGGTAGTCATCCATCCCTGCATTAAGCAGCCTGTCTCTCTCGCCACTCATGGCATGAGCAGTAACAGCAATAACAGGGGTATGCGCGTTTAATTCCGTCTTTTTGATCTCTTCGCAGGCAGTAACACCGTCCATATGCGGCATTTGGATATCCATTAAGATGATATCAAAGAGCTGGGATTGCGCTTGTTTGACGGCATCTAAACCGTTGGTGCAAGTGATGACTTTTTCGACCCGCTCTTGCAGTAGCGCACTGATCAATTTTAAGTTTGCTGGGTTGTCATCGACCGCCATGACAGTCAGAGGCAGCGTTTCGCTCTGCTGTACGACAACTGGCAACGCAGGTAAGTGGTCTTGGTTGGCAGATAACGTTTGTAGCAGACGCTTACGTGACAACGGCTTAGTAATGCAGTGGATCTGATACTTCTGAATCAGGTGATCCGACAGGGCCAACGTGGTACTTGGTGTTCCCACCACCACATGCGGTGAGCAGCGAAGCGCTTGTTCGACTTTAGGCTCTACATTGTCAATGTCATGCTCTTGGTTTGGTGCAAGGTTGAGGAGCACATAATCGAAACTTTCGACCTCTTCCGGTAACGAAGAGCGATAGGTCACAACCAAACCTTCCTGAGCCAGAATTTGCTGCGTGATCGACGCGGCTTGCATATTTGGCTCGACTAATAGCAGGGTTCTTTGCATCAAGCTTTGCGTATCGATGATTTCCGACACTGGCATATCTGTCGCGTGGAGACGCAACGTAAACCAGAACGTTGAACCTTGGTGCAGGCGACTGGTTAGACTAATTTCACCACCCATTTGGCTGACCAGTTTTTGGGTGATAACCAAGCCTAGACCAGTTCCCCCATAGCGGCGAGAGATGCTGGCGTCTGCCTGACTAAACGCTTGGAAAAGCTGCGCTTGTTGGCGCTCGGAAATGCCGATACCCGTATCTCGTACCATAAACTGTAGCTCGACCATATCCTCTTTTTGCGAACGTAGCTCGACGCTGATGTCGATGTTGCCGCGTTCGGTAAATTTAATCGAGTTCCCGACTAGGTTGGTGAGTACTTGCTGAATACGCAGTGAGTCACCCACCAAGCCCGGCGGGATTTTAGGATCGATCTTCAGGGTCAGCTCGAGCCCTTTCTCGTGCGCGCTGGTGGCTTGCAGGCTCACCACTTCCTCTAGCGACTCCTGGAAGTCAAACGGGATATTTTCTAGCGCCAGCTTACCGGCTTCCAGTTTCGAGAAGTCGAGAATGTCATTGATGATGTTGAGTAAGTTCTTGGCAGACTTTTCGATAGTTTGCAGATAATCCATCTGGCTATTGGTGAGCTGCGTTTTCAACATCTGACGGGTAAAGCCAATCACGCCGTTCAATGGTGTACGTAACTCGTGCGACATATTGGCTAAAAATTCAGATTTTACCCGCGCGGCTTCTTGCGCACGCTTTTTGGCGATATCCAATTCAACGTTCTGAATTTCGAGCTGCTCTAAGGTTTCCCGTAGGTCAGAGGTTGCCTGGTCAATACTGTGCTGCATCTCAACATGGTATTCAGACAGCGAAACGGCCATGGCGTTGATACCGTTTTTCAACGAATCCAGTTCGCCGTGCATTTTTCCCTCGATACGAACATCTAAGTGGCCGCGACGAATCCTATCGACCATGTTCTTCATATGCGAGATCGGCCGTGTTACGTCATACATCAAGCGATACGCAAATACGCCCGCCAGACCTAAGCCGACAAACAGAACCAATACTGCTGAAAAGACTTCCTGATATTGTTGCAAGCGCAGCGATGATAGATCGAGTTCAACGGCAATATAACCGAGGGCTGGGGTGTTATCTTGCCCCTCGGAAGTTGCAATAAGCCCCGACTCCGGAATGACTGGCGCACGCAGGATCAGTGTGTTTTCCTGTTGAGCCGCGCTGACTAACAATGGAATCGGCTCATTTTTGGGGAATGTTAAGGATTCAAAATTAGGATGAAAGTTGGAGGTGACGAACAGTTCGTGGTTGTAATCAAACACCGCGATACTGCGAACAAATTTAGAATTTTTACGGTGCGCATAACTGATGATGCGGCGTACCGATTCTCGACTATTCTTTTTTAAGCCCTCTTCACTCGCAATCGCCAAAGGTTCAACGATATTCAGACCAGAATTAACCACTTGCGTCTCTAAATCGTGGTAACGGTTAAAAGAGAAAAACGCACTTAAAAGTAATCCGATAATTAACGTTGGCGCGAGGGTAAGGGTAATAACGCGGGCACGTAAGCCATATCTTGTCATTATTGTCTAAACATCGTGGTGTGGATATGGGAAAATAGTCGCAATATAAGCTGAGACTGTCGAATGGTTAAGCATAATCAACTCGGTCGTCCCAGACAATGATTCAGGCACAAAAGGTGGAACCTGAACAGCAAATACTGGCACTTAAGCACAAACAAAATAGGCACAGAGCATGGCGCGCTTTTTCCAACCGAAGAAGAAAACTCAACTTAACACTAAGCATCAATCCGTAAAGGTTGAAAAACTGGATCATCATGGCGCGGGCATCGCCTATCAGAGTAAAAAGCCAATGTTCATTGAAGGTGCCTTACCTGGTGAGCAGGTATTGGTGCAGCTCACCGAAAGCAAAAGCAAGTTCTCGCGTGCGAATCTGATTAAGGTCCAAACGCCGAGCCAGCAGCGTATCGAACCGTTTTGTCCTTACTACCAGGAGTGCGGTGGGTGTAATATGCAGCACCTTGGCATTGAGCATCAACGCGAATACAAACAGCAGACGCTTAGCCAATTGATGACCAAATTTGCCGGGCAAACCGCTCAGCTAGATGCACCAATTATTGGAGCAGAGCAGGGCTATCGTCGCCGAGCTCGCATCAGCTTGCACATCGATAAAAAGAGCAAACAACTCCAGTTTGGCTTTCGTAAAAAGCAAAGCAAAGAGATCGTTACTGTTGCGCATTGCCCGGTTCTAACGCCAGAGTTAGATGAACTGATCTCGCCGTTGTACCAGTTGTTTAAAGGTTTCTCTCATCAAGAGTGTTTAGGCCACGTTGAGCTGGTCAAAGGTGATAACACGCGAATAATTGTTTTGCGTCACTCGAAAGCTCTTAAAGACAAAGACCAGCGTGCTCTGGTCGAGTTTGCTAAAGCCAACCAAGCTTCACTGTATTTAATGCCACAAAGTGATCAGCTAGATTTAGTCGAAGGGCCACAAGGGCATTACCTAGAAGCTGGGGTGACAATTCCATTTGAACCCAATAACTTTATCCAAGTTAACCAGCAGGTGAATGAAAGTATGGTTAACCAAGCGATGGACTGGTTAGAGCTGGCTGACAGCGATCGCGTATTAGATCTTTTCTGCGGTTTGGGTAACTTTAGTTTACCTATCGCCAAGCAAGTAAAAAGTGTTGTTGGTGTGGAAGGCATTGACGCCATGGTGAAAAAAGCCACGGACAATGCCAAGCTCAATAAACTGGATAACGCGCACTTTTACCAAGCCAACCTCGAAGAAGATTTTTCTGGTCAGTCTTGGGGAAACGAAAAATTTGATAAAGTATTACTCGATCCTGCACGAGCTGGTGCAAGTGGGGTTGTAGAGCAACTTTCTGAGCTAGGTGCAACGCGAGTCGTTTATGTTTCCTGCAATCCTGCTACCCTAGCCAGAGACTCGCAAAGCTTACTGAACCAAGGTTATCAATTGCAGAAATTAGGTATGTTGGACATGTTCCCACATACCAGCCATCTAGAATCGATGGCACTTTTTGTTAAGGATTAAACTTATCTCTTAAGCGTAAGTCTTACTGAGATAAGCAAAAGATAAAAATAAAGAACTAGGACGAAAAAGATGGTTGCGGTTAGAAGCGCACATTTGAATCAAGATGAACAGTTTGAGCTAGATAAATGGATAGCTAGCCTAAATCAAGATGCTAAGGTATCGGCGCGCCTCAAAGAGGTGTACCTCCACTGCGAAACCATTTTAAAAGATAACGAACAAGGCTCGCTGTTGCTGTGGCGCGGCCGCGAGATGATTGAAATTTTAATCACTCTTTCTATGGATAAAGCCACTTTGGTTGCGGCGATGCTATTTCCGTTGGTGTCTGCCAACGCCTATCCTCGAGAGCAATTTGAAGAAGACTTCGGCAAAGAAACCATCAAGCTGATTGATGGTGTTGAAGAAATGGCGGCGCTTGGTCAACTTAACATCACCATGGAAGGCAGTGCGGCTTCTGCGCAAGTGGACAATGTTCGCCGTATGTTGCTGGCGATGGTCGATGACTTCCGCTGTGTGATCATCAAGCTGGCGGAACGAATCTGTAACCTGATTGAAGTGAAGCAGGCACCGGATGAAGTACGTCGCGCGGCAGCGAAAGAATGTGCCAACATTTATGCGCCACTAGCAAACCGCTTGGGTATCGGTCAGTTGAAGTGGGAAATCGAAGACTACGCTTTCCGTTATCAGCAGCCAGAAACCTACAAACAGATCGCTAAGCAACTTTCCGAGCGCCGTATTGTGCGTGAAAAGTACATCAAAGACTTTGTTGATGACTTATCGAAAGAGATGAAAGAGTCAGGCATTAACGCCGAGGTCAGTGGCCGCCCTAAACATATTTACAGCATTTGGCGCAAAATGCAGAAGAAAGGCCTCGCGTTTGATGAGCTGTTTGATGTGCGCGCGGTGCGAGTCATCGCTGATAAACTGCAAGACTGTTACGCCGCTCTTGGTGCCGTTCATACCAAATACAAACACCTTCCTAGTGAATTTGATGACTACGTAGCGAATCCGAAACCGAACGGTTATCAATCTATTCATACTGTCATTCTGGGCCCAGAAGGCAAAACCATCGAAATCCAAATCCGTACCAAGCAAATGCACGAAGACTCGGAGTTGGGTGTGGCGGCACACTGGAAATACAAAGAAGGTGGCGCTGGTCGAAGCGGTTATGATGAGAAAATTACCTGGCTACGTAAGCTACTTGATTGGCAAGAAGAGATGTCCGACTCTGGTGAAATGTTGGATGAAGTTCGTAGCCAAGTGTTTGATGATCGCGTTTACGCCTTTACTCCACGTGGTGATGTGGTTGACTTGCCAATGGGCGCAACGCCACTCGACTTTGCTTACCATATTCATTCTGAAGTGGGGCACCGTTGTATTGGAGCCAAAGTTGCGGGGCGTATCGTACCGTTTACTCACAAACTGCAAATGGGCGATCAGGTAGAGATCATCACCTCCAAAGAGCCTAACCCGTCTCGTGATTGGCTAAACCCATCATTAGGCTTTGTTCACTCAGGCCGGGCACGAGCGAAAATTAATGCTTGGTTCCGTAAGCAGTCGCGCGAGAAAAACCTTGAAGCCGGGCGTGAAATTCTTGAAGTCGAATTGACGAAAATTGGCGCTACGCTAAAAGACGCAGAGCAATACGCACTTAAGCGTTTCAATGTTAATACGGCTGATGAGCTGTATGTGGGGGTTGGGAGCGGTGATTTGCGTATTAACCAGATCATCAACCACATTAACGCTTTAGTGAACAAGCCAACGGCGGAAGAAGAAGACAAGCAAGCACTTGAGAAGCTGCAAGGCGCCGTACACAAAGCACCAGCGCAGAGCCGTCCGAAAAAAGACGCGGTTGTCGTTGAAGGGGTCGATAACCTGATGACACACCTAGCGCGCTGTTGTCAGCCTATCCCTGGTGATGAGATCTGCGGTTATATTACGCAAGGGCGCGGTATTTCAGTGCACCGTGCAGACTGTGAGCAGTTGGAAGAACTTCGCCACCATGCGCCTGAGCGTATCATTGATACCGTATGGGGCAGTGGCTTTGTGGGTTCTTATATTCTGACTGTTCGAGTGGAAGCGATGGAGCGTGGTGGCCTGTTAAAAGACATCACTACTTTGTTTGCCAATGAGAAAATCAAAGTGACCAGCATGAAGAGTCGTATGGACTATCGCAAGCAGTTGGCGATTATGGACTTTGATTTGGAATTGACGAATATCGAGGTATTGAATCGCATTAATAACCGTGTCGAACAAATTAAAGATGTGGTGTCGGTGAAACGCCTAGGCTAACACTCTTGTCGGCGTTATCGCTGAGCTACAACGTTGGCTATTTAGAGTTGAGATAACGAAATAAATTCAAAAGGTGAGTGGTTTTACTGCTCGCCTTTTTGCTTAAAGGAGCAAAGTAACATGAGCCATCCAATTGAACAGCTTGAAGAAATAATGACTAAGCTACGTGACCCTGAAGGTGGTTGCCCTTGGGATTTAAAGCAGAGCTTTGACACCATTGTTCCGCATACGATAGAAGAAACTTATGAAGTCGTTGATGCGATCCAAAATCGCGATTGGCCGAATCTCAAAGAAGAGCTTGGGGACTTACTGTTTCAGGTGATCTTCTACAGTCAACTGGCCAAAGAACAAGAACTGTTTGATTTTTCAGAGGTTGTTGAAGCCGTCAATGAAAAGCTGACTCGCCGCCACCCGCATGTTTTCTCAGACATTGAATTTGATAATGACGAGCAAATTCACGCCAACTGGGAGGCAGAAAAAGCCAAAGAGAAAGCCGAGGCAGGCAAAAAAGAAGAAAGTATTCTAGACTCAATATCAAACTCTCTACCTGCACTTTCTCGTGCCACAAAGATCCAGAAGAAGTGCGCCAAATATGGCTTTGACTGGGACTCTCTTGGCCCGGTAGTTGGAAAGGTGCAGGAAGAAGTTGATGAAGTGATGGAAGAGGCGCTTCAAGTTTGCCCTGATGAGAGTAAAGTCGAATTAGAGCTTGGAGATTTGCTGTTTGCGACGGTGAATTTGGCACGTCATTTAGGTAAAGATCCTGAAGTTGCTTTGGCCAAAGCAAACCTGAAGTTTGCCAAGCGTTTCAGACAGGTCGAATCGAAAGTGTCGCTGTCTGGAAGAGAATTAACAAACTGCTCGTTAGAAGAGCTTGATGAATATTGGAACCAAGTGAAGCGCGAAGAGTGAATCTGGTTCAAAAATAGGCAAAATGTATAATATGAGGCAAATGTGACTCAGAACAACCTGGCTCTATTCATGCTCTCTTTGTGCACTTTGATTTGAAGCAAAAAATTAAAAAAGGCAGTGTGATAGATTTCACGTTGTGGCGGTTAGGGTCTTCTGGTATATTTTTCTCCCGTCCAGATGAAAATCCATTTCCCTCATTCAACCAATTTCAGGTTAAACATGACGACAAATTACATTTTTGTTACTGGCGGGGTTGTATCCTCTCTAGGTAAAGGTATTGCAGCAGCATCTCTTGCAGCGATTCTAGAAGCTCGTGGTCTTAAAGTGACTATCATGAAGCTTGACCCATACATCAACGTTGACCCAGGCACAATGAGCCCAACTCAACACGGTGAAGTATTCGTTACGGAAGACGGCGCAGAAACTGACCTAGACCTTGGTCACTACGAGCGATTCATTCGCACCAAGATGACTAAGCGCAACAACTTTACAGCGGGTCGTGTTTACGCCGACGTACTGCGCAAAGAGCGCCGTGGTGATTACCTAGGTGCGACTATTCAGGTTATCCCTCATATCACTAACTCGATCAAAGACCGCGTAATCGCTGGTGCTGAAGGTCAAGACGTTGCTATCGTTGAAATCGGTGGCACAGTTGGTGATATCGAATCGCTACCATTTATGGAAGCAATCCGTCAGCTAGCGGTTGAGCTAGGTCGCGATCGCGCGATGTTTATGCACCTGACTTTAGTTCCTTACCTAGCAGCAGCAGGTGAAGTAAAAACTAAGCCAACTCAGCACTCTGTAAAAGAGCTTCTTTCTATCGGTATCCAGCCAGATATCCTAGTTTGTCGTAGCGATCGCATTATTCCTGCGAACGAGCGTAAGAAGATTGCACTTTTCTGTAATGTTCCAGAAAAAGCAGTAATCTCAATGAAGGATGTGGACTCTATCTACAAGATCCCTCAGCTTATTAGAGCGCAAGGCCTTGATGATCTTGTGTGTGCACGCTTTGGCATTACTGCACCTGAAGCCGATCTATCTGAATGGGAACAAGTTATCTATGAAGAAGCGAACCCAACAGGTGAAGTAACGATTGGTATGGTTGGTAAGTACATTGAGCTACCAGACGCATACAAATCAGTAAACGAAGCGCTTAAGCACGCTGGCCTTAAGAACCGTCTAAGTGTGAACATCAAGTATGTTGATTCTCAAGACGTTGAATCAAAAGGCGAAGAAATGTTTGCTGGCCTAGATGCTATTCTTGTTCCTGGTGGCTTCGGTGATCGTGGTATTGAAGGTAAGATTTTTGCAGCGAAATACGCTCGTGAAAACAACATCCCTTACCTTGGTATCTGTCTAGGTATGCAAGTAGCACTGATTGAATACGCGCGCAACGTCGCGGGTATGGAAGGTGCACATTCAACAGAATTTAACAAAGAGAGCAAGTACCCTGTGGTAGGTTTGATCACAGAGTGGGTGGACGAAACTGGTAACGTTGAAGAACGTACTGAGAAGTCTGACCTTGGCGGTACTATGCGTCTAGGTTCTCAGCTATGTCACCTAGAGAAAGGGACTAAAGCTCGTGAACTATACGGTAGCGCAACGATTCATGAGCGTCACCGTCACCGTTACGAAGTGAATAACGTGCTTCGTCCGCAAATTGAAAAAGCTGGCCTGAAAGTATCTGGTCTGTCTGCGGACAAGAAGCTAGTGGAAATGATTGAAAACCCAGCACACCCATGGTTTGTTGCGGCTCAGTTCCACCCTGAATTCACTTCGACACCTCGCGATGGTCATCCACTATTCGCAGGGTTCGTGAAGGCTGCTGGCCAGTACTCACGCGGTGAATTCGAGAAGTAAAAAGGATATGGGCAGTGGCGAAGGTTGTGCCGCTGCCTTTTAAGTTTGACATTTATATTTGAACGAGAGGAAACATTAATGTCTAAGATCGTTAAAGTTCTAGGTCGTGAAATCATCGACTCACGTGGTAACCCAACTGTAGAAGCTGAAGTACACCTAGAAGGCGGTTTCGTAGGTATGGCTGCTGCTCCATCAGGTGCATCAACTGGTTCACGTGAAGCTCTTGAGCTACGTGATGGCGACAAAGCACGTTTCCTAGGTAAAGGTGTTCTTAAAGCTGTTGAAGCAGTTAACGGTGCAATCGCAGAAGCGCTAGTTGGTAAAGATGCGAAAGACCAAGCTGCAATCGACGCAGTAATGATCGACCTAGACGCTACTGAAAACAAATCTAAATTCGGTGCGAACGCTATCCTAGCTGTTTCTCTAGCAAACGCTAAAGCTGCTGCAGCGGCTAAAGGCATGCCTCTATACGAGCACATCGCTGAGCTAAACGGCACTCCAGGTCAATTCTCTATGCCTCTACCAATGATGAACATCATCAACGGTGGTGAGCACGCAGACAACAACGTTGACATCCAAGAGTTCATGATCCAACCAGTTGGTGCTAAGACTCTTAAAGAAGGTCTACGTATCGGTGCTGAAGTATTCCACAACCTAGCTAAAGTTCTTAAAGCGAAAGGCATGAGCACTGCAGTTGGTGACGAAGGTGGTTTCGCTCCTAACCTAGAATCTAACGCTGCTGCACTAGCTGCAATCAAAGAAGCGGTAGAGCTTGCTGGTTACGAGCTAGGTAAAGACGTTACTCTAGCTATGGACTGTGCTGCATCTGAGTTCTTCGACAAAGAAGCTGGCAACTACAACATGAAAGGCGAAGGTAAAGTATTCTCTTCTGAAGAGTTCAACCACTACCTAGCTGGCCTAGTTGAAGAGTACCCAATCGTATCTATCGAAGACGGTCTAGACGAGTCTGACTGGGATGGCTTCAAGCACCAGACTGAACTTCTAGGCGGTAAGATCCAGCTAGTAGGTGACGACCTGTTCGTTACTAACACTAAGATCCTAGCGGAAGGTATCGAGAAAGGCGTTGCTAACTCTATCCTTATCAAGTTCAACCAAATCGGTTCTCTAACTGAGACTCTAGCTGCAATCAAGATGGCTAAAGACGCAGGTTACACAGCAGTAATCTCTCACCGTTCTGGCGAAACTGAAGACGCAACTATCGCTGACCTAGCGGTAGGTACAGCTGCAGGTCAAATCAAGACTGGTTCTATGAGCCGTTCTGACCGTGTTGCTAAGTACAACCAGCTAATCCGTATCGAGGAAGCTCTAGGTGAGCGTGCTCCTTACAACGGTCTTAAAGAAGTTAAAGGTCAATAATTTCCCTAGGTTTTAAACTTAGTGAATTATTAGCTTAAGCTTTGAAAACGCCTCGTTTTTCGGGGCGTTTTTGTATGTGGAGGAAGTTCTCGGTGAGCGTGCTCCGCTACATGACAAGAAAGCGGTCTTAAAGAAATTAAAGGTCAATAATTCCCCTAGGTTTTAAACTTAGTGAATTATTAGCTTAAGCTTTGAAAGCGCCTCGCTTCTGCGGGGCGTTTTTGTATGTTGGAGGAAGTTCTCGGTGAGCGTACGTCTTTGACGTGTAGTGCGGCTTTTTAAGCGTCTGCTATCGCCTGAACTCTTCTCTTTTCCATTTCTTCACGAATCGCCGCGCCCTTAAAGCCATCTTTGATGATGTCTTGTACATTGACACTCAGAGCGGCTTGGTAGGCAGCTTCAAAGATGTCTTTTTGAGGGTAATCGATATCGTCATATCCCGCTCGTCCACGGCTATCGGCCATACAACAGAGTAAGATATCGTTTAAACGATCCGGTTTACGCCATACGTCGAACTTATTGAGGATCTTGAGTTTTGTTTCTGCGCGAAGCTCGGCTGCGCGATGAATGTTTGAGTGTTGCTCGCATACCATCAAGGCCAAATCACGATACTCATTGGGAACTCTCACGCGTTCGCATAGAGCCCGAATGAGTTTTAATCCTGTATGGCAGTGCATTTTATGGCTTGGCCACTCTTTTTCTGGGGTGATCCCTTTGCCTAAGTCATGCACCTGAGCGGCAAACCTCACAGGTAACGAGTTACTTAGTAAAGCGGCTTGTTTGGCGACTAAGAGTGTATGTTGACCTGTATCGATTTCAGGGTGCCATTGTTCAGGCTGAGGAACACCAAACAGTCGGTCGAGTTCCGGTAGTACAATCTTCAACGCATCACATTGTTTCAGGACATCAATGAATACTTGCGGGTCTTGTGTAGAAAGGGATTTTTGCCATTCTTGCCATACGCGCTCGGGAGTTAGGTGATCGAGCTCTCCAGATTGAGCAATGCTTCGCATGAGGTCTAGCGTTTCATCTGCGATAGTGAAACCTAAGTGAGCTAATTTGGCGGCAAATCGAGCGACGCGAAGCACGCGCAATGGGTCTTCAATAAAAGCGTCAGAAACGTGGCGCAATATACGATCATGCAGATCTCTCTGGCCGTTAAAAGGATCGATAATGTTGCCGTCAGGATCTTGTGCCATGGCATTGATCGTCAGATCGCGGCGTAGCAAATCTTCTTCAAGCGTCACGTCAGGAGCAAAGTAGCATTCAAAGCCGGTATAGCCAGCACCGACTTTTCTTTCGGTTCTTGCTAATGCATGCTCTTCTTTGGTAGACGGATGGAGAAACACAGGGAACTCCTTACCCACCGCAACATATCCCTGTTGGATGAGTTGTTCGGGTGTAGCGCCGACGACCACCCAATCCCTGTCATAAACATCAATTTTTAGCAGTTGATCGCGAACTGCGCCTCCAACAAGGTATCTATGCACTAAACACACTCTCAATTATGTACTTAATAATTGGTTATTATTGTAGGTAATGGTACTTTCCTTATCACTAAATTCCCAGAGACGAGATGCATGTATAAGCAATATTTTGGATTTTCAGAACTGCCATTTTCGATTGTTCCTAACTCTCGTTTTCTCTATCAAAGCCAAAGGCACAAAGAAGCGATTCTTCGCCTAACCGCCGGGCTTGGTGAAGGCGGCGGGTTTGCCATGCTGACCGGTGAAGTCGGCACTGGAAAAACAACGGTTGCCCGTGCCATGCTCAATGGGTTGGATCACAGTGTGCATGCTGGTCTTATACTCAACCCGACTTTTTCCAACCTCGAGTTATTGGAAGCGATTTGCGATGAGTTTGGTTTAGATTATCAACCAGAGTCTTCCCTCAAGCAGTTGAACCAAGTGATCCATCACTTTCTGCTCGGTAATCACGCCAACGGTACTCAAACTCTGCTTGTTATTGATGAAGCTCAGCATTTATCAGCAGAGGTACTTGAACAACTCAGGCTACTCACCAACCTAGAGACGGAAAGTCAAAAGTTGCTAAAAGTGCTGCTTATTGGTCAGCCTGAATTGCAACTCAAGTTACAAATGCCTCAGCTCAGGCAGTTAGCACAGCGAATTACTGGGCGTTATCATTTGCTTCCTCTTGATAGTGCAGAAACGGCCAACTACATTCGCCACCGACTAGAGCTCGCGGGTGGGGATAAAAACCTGTTCAACGCGAAGTCTTTAAAGCTTATCGCAAATAGGACGTTAGGTATTCCTCGGTTAATTAACCTGGTGTGCGATTCGGCTTTAAAGTTCGCTTACAGCCTGGGTGAAAAGACACCTCAGTATTCAACAGTACAAGATGCTTGCAACGAGGTGATGAGTTTCCAGCCTTCCTTACAGCAGCAGGCTGATCCGAAGCCTGCTACTCCAGCTTATCTGACTTACATTGGGGCCGGGGCGCTCGGTACGATTTTAGCCGTGGCCAGCTATTTTTATACCCCTAGTTTGTTGGAGCCGACGATCGACCGTTGGGGGAACGAGTACTATCCCCAGCAGGAAGCGGAACTGATTGAGCGAGAGGTTTTTCCTAGTGCTTTAGCAATGCAAATTGAACGCGCAAAAGATTTCGAGCAAGGAATGGGGGACCTCTACCGCGTGTGGGGCTTTCAACCTTCCATGTTAGATAAGCTCTGTTTGCAGGAAAACGAGGGGGCATTCAGTTGTGATCGTGTTCGAGGGGATATTCAAGAATTAAGAGCGGCCAATGTCCCCGTTTTGCTGACGCTTGAACGTGATAATTTGGAAAGCTTTGCGGTGTTATACAAGCTGAATGATGATAAAGCTCAGCTATTGATGGCGGGAAAGAACGTCGAGTTATCGCTCGATAAACTTGAGCAACTTTGGGGTGGAGAGTATCACAAAATCTCACGACGTTATTGGAATCAAACGATGAAGCTGGGGATGCGTGGTAAAGCCGTTGCCTTGCTTGATAAACGCTTATCTCAAGTGCTAGGTAAGCCTTTAGGTAAAGGCGACGTTTATGATCAGGTGCTTAAGGAAAAGGTTATTACATTTCAGCGTTGGCAAGGTTTAGCCGCAGATGGAATCGCAGGGCGTAAAACTCTACAGCGGTTGGAAGAAGTGGCACAGATTGACGCGCCATCTTTAAGTATCAATAAGGAGGAAAGCTGATGTCTAGAGTGATGAAAGCATTAGAGCTATCTGAGCAAAATTACCGAGCGGCGTCGTTTTCACCTTCGAATTCCATGGCTCAAGTTCAGGTCAGGGAAGAAAAAACAAGCAAGTGGCTGGTGGTGGGGCTAATCATTGTTCCTGCTCTTTTAGTTGGTGCGATTCGTAGCTACCAGCTATTTGAGGAAAAGTTGCTTGCTTGGCAAACCTCGTCACAGCAAGAACCAATAGTGCTGGAAGTCCCTTTCTCGTATGAAGTGGTGCCGTATCCAGTCTTTGGTCAATTGCAGGCGACGTACGAGCTGTTGGCCCCGGTGTACAATGAGCCTCCAGCGGCAGCTGAGCCTGTTGCCCGAAAACCAGCACCGAAGAAGAAAGCCGTCGAACAAGATCCTCTACTTGGTGATCTCGATTTGTCGCAACTTTCGCCTGAATTAGCGCTGCATGTGCAATCTGTTCTAGGTAGTGAGAGCCCATCATCTAAGGACACTGCACCCGTTAAAGTTTCCAATCTATCGACTCATGCTGATCGTTGGTATGGCAAGTTGCCAGCGATGAACTTCGAAACGCACGTTTATTCCAGCAATCCAGCCAAGCGATGGGTGAAGATAAATGGTCATGAATACAAAGAGGGCGATTGGGTTACAAGTGCAATTAAATTGGACAAAATTGAGCAGCACAACTGCTTAATAAGTTTCAGTGGAGAGAAAATAGAAGTGCCCGCATTGTATGACTGGAAAGGGTAGTGGTAGTTTAAAGCAAAGGACAAAAAGAAAGGTCGCGTTGAGCGACCTTTCCTTATATAGCGTATCGTTAGGCCCAGCCAGATGGCGAGCGGCGTTTACGCGGAATAATATGAGGCAGTAGTAAACCAAACAGCAAACCAAAGCCAGCGACACCACCCCCATACATAAAGTATTTCAGTAGCAGATCGTCTTTTTGAGTATCTAGTTTCGCTCTTAGGTTACGAACTTCTTCTTGAGCTGTAGAAAGCTGTTGGCTCATGTCGCTATAGCTTTCTTCCATTTCAGAAATCTGGCGATTACGAATTTCTAGAGAATCCACTAAGCCTGCTTTTTCTTTGTCTGAGATCGCTCTAGCGTTTGCCAGCTTTTCTTTTGTTTCAGCCAGCTCTTGCTCCATTTTTGGCAAGCGCAGAGCCATGCTCTCTTCGCTGGTTACAAAGCGGCTTTCTACCCAACCTTTACGGCCTCGGTTATCTTGAATTTGGCTGTAACCAGAGTCCTTATTGGTAGAGATAAGAGTGACCTTATCGCCAGCATCGATGCTGCCGATAATACGGTATTGATTACTAGGTCCTGAGTGCATGTAAGTAAATAACTTATCAGCAATGTATCGATCTTTAGCAAATGCAGCTGGTACCACTACCAGAGATGCTAAGACCAAGCAAAGCAGTCTTTTCACGGTAAATCCTTTAACAGTTTTGTGTCTATATTTCGCTAGTGCCAAATAGTAAAAATTTTCAAGAGTGACTGCAACAAAGAAGGGAGGCTTAGCCTCCCTTTATGCGTTTTTGAGTCAATAATGACAGTGCGTTTACACTGTACTGACGAATCTATGAAGCAAAAGAGGCCTGAATTGCGTAGAAGAACACAACCGCTAGCAGTGCACCTGCTGGCAGTGTGACTACCCAAGAAGCCACGATGTTGCGCACAACGCCAAGGTTCAGTGCTGCAATACCGCGAGCAAAACCAACACCAAGAACCGCACCCACGAGTGTTTGTGTGGTAGAAATTGGCAGGCCAGTACCCGACGCAAGCACCACGGTACACGCTGTTGCCAACTGAGCAGCAAAGCCGCGGCTTGGCGTTAGCTCAGTAATACCGGTACCAACGGTTGCCATTACTTTATGACCCAGTGTGGCAAGACCAACGACAATACCCAAGCCGCCTAGTGGAAGAATCCACCATGCAATCGAGCTTTTCGCTGTGATTTCACCCATGTGCTCTACTGTTGAAACAACCGCAGATAGTGGACCAATCGCATTTGCAACATCGTTTGAACCGTGCGCGAATGCCATCGCACAAGCAGTGATAACCATCAGTACGCTGAAGATGCCTTCTACACCAGCAAACCCATGGTCGTCCTCGCGGCTAGCAAACTTCTTCTGGATGTACAGGTAACCACCAACCATAACGATAGAAGAAACGATAGCCGCCCACATCCAAGCTTCACCATCGCTTAGGTGAAGACCAACGTGCTTAAGGCCTTTTTTGATCGTAACTAGTGCAATTACCATCGTGGTAATAAACATGTAAACAGGAACAAAACGCTTTGCATTAAAGAGCGGTTTTTCTGTATCGAAGATTAGACGTTGCGCGCTGACAAAGATGATGTAAGCGAAGAAGCCTGAAATAATCGGAGTAATGATCCAGCTACCCACAATACCTTGAACACTGCCCCAGTCGACCGCTTCAGTACCAACCGATACACAAGCAAAACCGATGATGGCGCCGATGATTGAGTGAGTAGTAGAAACAGGCCAGCCCATGTAAGACGCTAGCAGCAGCCAAGTGCCTGCAGCTAGAAGAGCTGACATCATGCCATAGACAAGGACGTCAGGCTGAGATGCAAAAAGTGACGTTTCAATAACGCCTTTACGGATAGTATCGGTTACTTCACCGCCTGCAAGGTAGGCCCCCGCAAATTCAAAAATCATCGCAATGATGATAGCTTGTTTTACGGTTAGCGCTTTAGAACCCACAGATGTACCCATCGCATTGGCCACGTCATTCGCGCCAATACCAATCGCCATCAGGAAGCCAAAAAGGGCTGCAACAATAATCAGGACAGTGCCGTAGTTCGCAAGGATATCCATCGTAATACCTAGTTGTTGATAACAAGCGGAGCAAATTAGGCACGACAAAGCCCCTTCGGCGCTTTGGTTATTTATCGCCTAACAGGGGGAGTGCTTATAAAATGCTCTTCGTTATTTGGTTAACTTATGATTTATGAGCGAGACAACATTAACTCAAGGCGCGCACCTACACGTTGCGCTTGATCAGCAATGCCACCTACCCACTCTAAAATTTTGTAAAGGAACATAACATCGATAGGATTCATATCCTGTTCAAGCTCCATCAATTGTTGACGAAGTTGGATTTGCATCGCATCGGTGTCGTCTTCGATAACATCCAATTGGTGGATCATTTCAGCCACAAGTGTTACTTCACGGCCTTTAAATCCAGTTTCCAATAACTCATCGAGCTCGTTGATAACATTTTGCGCTTGATTGGCAGCGTCAAGGCAACGCTTAACGTACGCAATAAAGTTTTCTTGAAGTGGCTCTGGGATGACTAATTGACGGCCGTAAACACGACCAGCAATATCTTTTGCGAGGTTTGCAAGTTTGTCTTGCTGTGTAAGTAGCTCTAGCATATCGCTACGGTCTACAGGCATAAACAAACCACGAGGAAGTTTTAGACGAATTTCGCGCTTTAACACGTCGGCTTCTTTCTCTAGGTGAGAAATCTGTGCGCGAATTTCAGATGCTTTTTCCCAATCCCCCTTTGAGCTTACTTCAAAGAAGTTAATGAGATGCGAGCAACACTCATTCACACACACAACGTGGCGTTGCAAAGGCTTGATAGGGGACTTTGCAAATAACCCCATAATTGTATTTACTGGCATGGTCATTCAACCTAATTAATATAACCTAAAAATAACATACACCAATCTACGGCGAAATGTTGAACGATGGCTATAAAGGCGCGCATGGTAACGCATTAAATCACTCATTAAAACTGTTTTAGATCATCAATCCAACGATATTTCTTCCTTGCCGTGTAAGAAGATTGGCAATATCCTGTTTCTATCTGCTTCGAAAGGTATAACTATGGAAACCGAGATAGAACTGAAGTTTTTTGTTTCTCCTGAATTTTCAGATACTTTAAGAGAAAAAATTGCTCAATCAAAAGTACTTCAGCACAGTTGTCGAGAGCTAGGGAACACGTATTTCGATACTCCTGATAATTGGTTACGCCAGCATGACATTGGCTTGCGTATTCGTCGATTTGATGATGTTTTTGTTCAAACTGTCAAAACTGCAGGACGCGTCGTAGCTGGGCTTCATCAACGTCCGGAATATAACGCTGAGCACAACAGCAATATTCCAGACTTAACCCTGCATCCAGGTGATATTTGGCCGAATGGCAAAGACGTTGCGACGCTTCAACAAGAGTTGAGCCCGCTTTTCTCTACTAACTTTACGCGCGAGCAATGGCTGATCAGTATGCCGGATGGCAGTCAGATTGAAGTGGCATTCGATCAGGGAAAAGTAGAAGCCGGAGACAAAGAAGACCCTATTTGCGAGGTGGAGCTGGAATTAAAGTCAGGCCAGACAGACGCGTTATTCACTTTGGCTCGCGATTTCTCGGATTCTGGCGGTATGCGTTTAGGTAACTTAAGCAAAGCGGCAAAAGGTTATCGCTTAGCGATGGGTTATGAAGGGGATGACATCAAAGAAATGGCTTTGGTGGAGACCGATAAAAATGACACTGTTGAGTCCTGTTTGATCTACTCCTTAGAGCATGCGCTGTCTCATTGGCATTACCATGAGCAAATTTACTCAGAAAGAGAGTCCATCGACGCTCTGCATGAGATAAAAAACTCAGTGAGCTTTATTCGCCAAATTTTGACCGTGTATGGTGGCATCGTCCCTCGTCGTGCGAGTGCGATTCTACGTCAAGAATTGAAGTGGCTAGAGCAGAGTCTAGAATGGTTAAAAGAGTACGACTATTTAGAAGACTTACTCGAAGATAAAGGCCACGCTCTGAGAAAACTGGATGCGCGCAAATTCCTAGTCGCGGAACTGAAGCTAGAGCAAGAAATGCTGCCACCTAGGGAAGAAATCTTAGAGCAGCTTCACTCTGCCCGCTATACCGGCTTATTGCTTGATTTGAGCCGCTGGATCCTGACACGCGGTTGGCAGCCTTTCTTGGATGATAAGTCACGTGAGAAAATGGCGCTAAACATCGAACATTTTTCTGTGCAGCAGTTGGACCGTACTTGGGCTGATTTAATGGAAGCCTTTCCGCCTGAACGTAGCCTTACAGGACAAGACTACATTGAGCAGCAGTATCGATTGATGCGTAATTTATACACTGGTGTCAGCTTTGCCAGCTTGTATGATGCGGAAGAACGCAGAAGTTTTCGAATGCCTTGGAGTGATTTGTTGCACGGCATTGATGATTTAATCAAGCTAAAAACCTTGCATAAACAAGTGGAGAAGCTTGAAGGCGAAGAAAAAGAGCAACTAGAACGTTGGCTGATTCGTCAGGAAAGCTCCATTCTTCATGCGATGGAGCAAACCAGAATCATCTGTATTGAAGCTGAGCCATACTGGCGCGATTAAGTACTGAGGGAGCATCACTGCTCCCTTTTTTGATCCAATTTAAGAATGTTTTTGTTTTTCTAGTTGCGCCTCGAGTTCATCCAGTCGCTTTAGGATTTGGTCTTGCTTTTGTACTGCCTCTAAAAGCAATCGCTCTTTGTTTTCGGAGCGTTTTGTTTGTGTGGTGGTCGGTGAAGTAAGAAATGATGTGATCAAACCTGAAATCATACCAAATAAGCCGACACCGCAAATAATGAGTGCGGCAGCCAGAGTTTTACCGCCATCCGTTACGGGATAGTGGTCGCCGTAGCCCACGGTAGAAATTGTCACTAACGCCCACCACAACGCATCCCCTCCGGTTTGGATATTAGCTTCCGGTGCTTTGCCTTCGATGAACAGCATCATACTTGCGCCGATGGTGAGCAAAACAACCAACAGCAACAAAATGGACGCCAGTGTTGTCTCTCGGCGATTGCTGGTAAGCTGCCTAAACATAAATCGGCTAGAGCGAATGACCAGAATTACCCTTAAAATATGAAACAAACGAGCGAAGCGCAGGGGCTCAATCATTGGGATACTGGCAAGGAAATCGATCCAGTGGCGTTTAAGAAACTCAACTCTGTCGGGCGAGCGAATGAGGTCAATCATCAGTTGTAGGATAAAAACACTACAGATAATAAAGTCTAAGCCGATAAGAACTTGACGCGACTCTGGTTGTAATGGGAAAAACAGTAAGCCAGAAATCACAAATAGTGCCATAAATGACAAGATTAGTGACAACAAGCTCATCGGCTTTGTATCGTATTTGATATCATCTTTTTTCATACGAGGCTCGAAATAAATAATGAATACTGCTGTAACGGCAAAATAAGAGCGAATTCGTGTTCATATTTTGAATCAGAATTAAACAATATATAAAACTTAGTGGAGAACGAACAATGACCAAAATGGCATTTAAGCCATGGGAACGTGTAATTACGGATATTCGTCTAGTTCCCAAAATGGTGTTGCTGATGGTATTCAGTACCGTGCTGATCATTTCAAAACAGCTGTGGGACGCGAATACGTTTTATGAATCCCTGCTCGCGGCAACCAATAACCTAGCGGTTGCGCAGCAGCATTATGATGCCTACATTGTTCAAGTGGTATGGCAAACCGCCATTATGATTGTGGTGTTTGTTGTGCTGCTACTGTTTGCTGCACGAATCATGCTACGCCAGACGCAATATTTGAGTGACTCCATTAAATTAATGGCTGAAAAAGACCTTTCTGTCCAAATTCAAATGGACTGCAAAGACGAATATGGTGATGTAGCGCGAGAGTTAGAAAAAACGCGTATGCAATTGCAAGATATGATAAAGCTTCAGGTCAGTTCATCGCAAGAGTTGTCTGGGTTGACTGAGGTAATGACACTGAGCATGTCAGAAACCAAAGAGTCTGCACAAGAAGAGTTTAATGAAATTGATCAGCTTGCTACCGCAATGAGTGAGATGAGCTCAACGGTTCAAACGGTCGCGGAACATGCGCAGAGCGCTTCATCTCTGACTGAAAATGCTTCGGGGCAAGCAGAAACAGGTCAGCGTTTCGTTCAGGGCACTGTGTCTAAAATTAGTGATTTGTCGCAAGACATCGCGGCTTCGGCGCAAGCCGTGAATGAGGTCGAAGAAAGCGTTGAAGCGATCGGTAGCGTGGTTGGCACCATTCAAGGCATTTCAGAGCAGACTAACCTGCTTGCATTAAATGCGGCGATTGAAGCGGCACGCGCTGGGGAAGCTGGTCGAGGCTTTGCCGTGGTTGCTGACGAAGTACGTAACCTGGCGCAGCGTACTCAACAAGCGACAGTAGAAATCCAAGACATGATCACCCAACTGCAGTCCAGTGCGACTTCTGCGGTTGATCTGATGGAAAAAAGCGTGGTGGAAGCCGCGGAAGGTGTGGAGTTGGTGACCAATGCGGGAAGTGAACTGGATGGCATTGTTGGTCAAGTCAAACAAATCAATGACATGAACTTCCAGATAGCGACGGCGGCAGGCCAGCAGAGCAGTGTTGCAGAAGAAATGAGCCAGAACCTCACTAACGTTCGAGAGCTGGTGGAAGCGTCGGTAACTGTGGTGTCGGAACTGCTCGAAACATCAGAAATTATGCAGCAAAACGCGGAAGAACTGGATAAGAAGATCACCTCGTTTAAAGTCTAACAAGGCCAGAGAATCATGAACAAACGCCCACTAGTGATAGTGGGCGTTTTTTATTAGGCCAGTTTTGATATATAACTAGTCCATTACCATTTAAATCGTTATCCAGATTGGTATTTTTACACAAGGAAGATACATGCAACTGCCAGAAAGCCTCATCCCTATTTCTCAAGCCGCACTCGAACCGCTAAACCAATCTGACATTGTGGCCAACTGGCCAGAAACGCTGCGTGCAAAGCTCGTTTACGTAGCAGGCTTAAGCCAGTTCATCACCGATACCTTTCAGACTGATGAGCATCTGTTGCAAGCATTTCCTGACATGTTGGAAGAGTCGTCTCGCTGTCATTCATACCGAGAAAGGTTGGCCACGTTACTGGCTGGCTGCAGTGATGAGCTTCAAGGGCATCGAGTGCTCAGACAATTCCGCAATCGTGAAATGGTCTATATCGCCTGGCGTGATTTTACAGGAACGTGGAGCTTAGAAGAGAGCCTAGAGCATATCTCTCAGCTTGCCGAAGCGATGATTTTCGAAACCTATCAATGGCAATACAAAGCATGTTGTGAACTATGGGGCACACCGTGTAACGCAGAAGGCGAAGCGCAACCAATGCTGATCATGGGGATGGGCAAACTGGGTGGAGGGGAGCTTAACTTCTCATCGGATATCGACCTTATTTTTACCTACCCTGAAAATGGTGAGACGCAAGGCGCACGCCAGAGCATCGCAAATGCCCAATTCTTTACCCGATTAGGTCAGCGGATCATTAAAGCACTCGATCAGCAAACATTCGATGGTTTTTGCTATCGCGTTGACATGCGTTTACGTCCATTCGGAGACAGTGGCCCTCTGGTGATGAGCTATGCCGCGCTTGAAGACTATTATCAAGAGCAAGGGCGCGACTGGGAGCGCTACGCGATGATCAAAGCACGGGTGATGGGCAGCGAAATGTATCCTCAATATCAAGAGCTGCGCAAAATGCTTCGCCCGTTTGTGTTTCGTCGTTACATTGACTTCAGCGCCATCCAGTCTTTGCGCCGTATGAAGTCGATGATCAGCAGTGAAGTACGTCGTCGGGGTTTGAGTAACAATATTAAGCTCGGGGCAGGGGGCATTCGCGAAATCGAGTTTATCGCCCAAGTATTCCAGTTAATCCGTGGTGGCCGTGAGCCGAGTCTGCGTCACCGAGGTCTGTTGCATACGTTAGATGCCATCGAAGAATTGGAGCTACTGGAAGCGGGTGGGGCTGGCCATTTGCGAGACGCGTACAAGTTCTTACGTCGCCTTGAAAACCTTTTGCAAGCGATGGCCGACAAGCAGACTCAAACATTGCCAGACAGTGATACCGAGCAATTGCAACTGGCGATAGCGATGGGGTATAGCAGTTGGGATGAGTTGATGGGCGATGTGCGCCATCATATGGCCGCAGTGCATCAGGTATTTACGAACCTGATTGGCGATGAGGAAGAAGAATCTTCCGATGTCGCCAGCCACTTCCATGAATTGTGGGACATGATAGAAAATCCGGAAGTGATCGAGAACGTGCTGAGCCAAGATATCGGCGTGCAGGAACCTCAGGTCATGGCGAATACCATTCTTCAGTTTAAAAAGGACTTGGCGAAAAAGACCCTTGGCCCGCGAGGGCGCGAAGTATTGAATAGGCTGATGCCTAAAGTGTTTGCAGCCATTTATGCACACCCAGAGGCGGAATTCGGCTTATCGCGCGTGTTACATCTGTTACAAAAAATCGTCACCCGAACCACTTACCTGGAGTTACTGGACGAGCATGCTGCCGCGCTGACTCAATTAGTACGCTTATGTACAGCGAGCCCAATGATTTCTGAACAGTTGGGCCGCTATCCTATTTTGCTTGATGAGCTCATCGACCCTCAGCAGCTATACAATCCAGTCCCGCTGGAAAGCTATCGTACCGAATTACGTGACTTTTTAGCGCGTATCCCCGAAGACGATATGGAGCAGCAAATGGAAGCGTTGCGTCAGTTCAAGCAGATTTGTATCCTCAGAATTGCCGCCGCAGATATCGCGGGCGTACTTCCAGTGAAGAAAGTGAGTGATCACTTAACCTATCTTGCTGAAGCTATTGTTGAATCTGTCGTTCACCAAGCCTGGTTACAAATGGCTGAAAAATACGGGGAGCCGACTCACCTCAAAGATCGTGAGGGGAAAGGCTTCGCGGTGATTGGTTACGGCAAGGTTGGTGGCTGGGAGCTGGGTTACAACTCTGATCTGGATATCGTCTTTATGCACGACTGCCCAGTGCACGCATACACGGATGGTAAAAAAGAAATCGACGGACGACAGTTTTATTTGAGACTGGCCCAGCGCATCATCCATATTTTCTCGACCAGAACAGCATCGGGCATTCTATACGAAGCGGATACTCGCTTACGTCCTTCAGGTGCGTCGGGGTTATTGGTAAGCCCTGCTGAAGCGTTTGATGAATACCAACATAACGAGGCTTGGACGTGGGAGCACCAGGCATTAGTCCGAGCTCGCATGATTTATGGCGATGAGCCGCTACAACACAGTTTTGCGAAAACGCGCCACGAGGTACTCGCTCTTGAAAGAGATGGAGATAAGCTCAAGAAAGATGTGGTTGAGATGCGAATCAAAATGCGTGACCACCTCGGCGGTAAAAAAACAGGGCGTTTTATGCTAAAGCAAGACCCTGGTGGCATTACGGATGTGGAGTTTTTAGCGCAGTATTTAGTGCTACGTTATAGCCATGAAAAACCAAAACTCACCCGTTGGAGCGACAATGTCCGCATCTTTGAATCAATGATTGCACAAGGAGTGATGGACGAAGGCCAAGCGATGGCAATTACTCATGCTTATACCGCAATGCGAAACCAAATCCATCACCGTAATCTACTCAATCTTGATGCGGATGTGGCTGCTGATAAGTTTGCGGCTGAGCGTGAACTTGTGATCCAACTGTGGAACGAGTGGCTAGGCTAATTTAGCGAATAGAAAATGAACGCCGCGTTGCATTGTTCGCAGCGCAGCAAAGGGTTTAGGGCAGAAAAACGCTGTGCTAAACTCTGGCCAGATTTAATTGTGGAGATCGACGATGAAACCAATCCTACCTAACTACAAGGATTCCGGTGTATTGATTATTGGTGATGTAATGTTAGATCGCTATTGGTATGGACCAACAGGGCGAATCTCACCAGAAGCACCAGTGCCTGTAGTAAAAGTAGAAAACAACGAAGAGCGCCCAGGTGGAGCTGCTAACGTTGCGATGAACATCGCCTCGCTGGGTGGACAAGCTCATATCGTAGGTTTAACAGGGATCGATGAACCAGCTAAAGCATTGAATGAAACACTGACTGCGCTCAACGTTAAGTGTAATTTTGTTGGTCTGCCTAACTACCCGACTATCACGAAGTTGCGTGTAATGAGCCGCGGTCAGCAACTGATCCGCCTCGACTTTGAAGATAAATTCGAGAATATTGAACCAGCTCTGATCCTAGAGCGCATGGAGCAGGCACTGCCAAAAGTGAAAGCCGTGGTGCTTTCTGATTACGCGAAAGGTGCACTAGAACACGTTCAACAGTTCATCCAGAAAGCGCGTGCTGCCAATGTGCCAGTTTTTATTGACCCAAAAGGCGCTGATTTTGAACGCTACCGCGGAGCTACGCTGCTAACACCAAACATGTCTGAGTTTGAAATGGTGGTGGGGAAAGTCAAATCTGATCAAGATCTGGTAGAAAAAGGCCATCAACTGATCGAAGAGTATGATTTTGAAGCGCTACTGGTAACACGTAGTGAACACGGTATGACGTTACTTCGCCGCAACCAGAAGCCATTCCATTTGCCAACTCAAGCCAAAGAAGTGTACGACGTAACAGGTGCTGGTGATACGGTTATATCAGTGCTTGCTTCATCGGTAGCGGCGGGCAAACCAATGGACGAAGCGTGTGCGTTGGCAAATGCAGCCGCAGGCGTGGTGGTTGGTAAGCTCGGTACTTCAACCGTGTCGACCATCGAACTTGCAGAAGCCGTTCATGGAAGCCAAGACACAGACTTTGGTGTGATCACAGAAAAAGAACTGATTGAAGCGGTGAAGAAAGCGCAATCGAAAGGTGAGAAAGTGGTCATGACCAACGGTTGTTTCGACATTCTTCACGCAGGGCATGTGTCTTACTTAAATCATGCTGCTGAATTGGGTGACCGTCTGATTGTTGCTGTAAACACTGATGAGTCAGTTAAGCGCTTGAAAGGACCTGGTCGTCCAGTTAACCCAACAGATCGCCGTATGGCGGTACTTGAGGGCTTAGGAGCGGTAGATTGGGTTGTTCCTTTCGGGGAAGATACGCCACAACGCTTAATTTCAGAAGTGCTGCCAGACTTATTAGTGAAAGGTGGTGACTACCAACCAGAAGAAATTGCTGGTGGAAAAGAAGTGATCGCGAATGGTGGTGAGGTCAAAGTGCTGAACTTCGAAGATGGTTGCTCAACAACTGAAATCATTGATGCCATTAAAGGTGGTAAAGGGTAAAGAATGCCCTTTAAACATTCAAAACGTCCACGCTTGTGGGCGTTTTTTGTATATGCCGAAAACAAAAAATGGAGCCAGTTGGCTCCATTTGCTATGAACGAGTAGAAGAAGATTAGTCTTCTAGATCACCACAGAAGCGGTAACCTTCGCCGTGAATCGTTGCAATGATCTCTGGTGTACCAGATACAGATTCAAAGTGCTTACGAATGCGACGAATGGTTACGTCTACAGTGCGATCATGTGGCTTAAGCTCACGACCTGTCATTTT
Organism: Vibrio nereis NBRC 15637; assembly: GCF_001591105.1. GTDB lineage: Bacteria > Pseudomonadota > Gammaproteobacteria > Enterobacterales > Vibrionaceae > Vibrio > Vibrio nereis. The sequence goes on from NZ_BCUD01000003.1 coordinate 69,360, forward strand.
CTTCAGCAGGTCTGCACGAGTTTGAATCTTGCCTGGGTTTTCACAGAAGTGAAGCAGTGCACGGAACTCAGAACGTGGCAGCTTGTAGCTGTCACCACTTGGGCTTACCAAAGAACGACTGTTGATATCCAGCACCCAACCATTGAACTCATATTTTTCTACGCTGCGTTTTTCTTCCGTGACAGCGTTAGTGCTCATCGAGCGGTTCAGTAGGTTGCGAGCACGGATAGTCAGCTCGCGCGGGTTAAACGGTTTAGTGATGTAATCATCTGCACCGATTTCAAGACCTAGGATCTTATCAACTTCATTGTCACGACCAGTCAAGAACATCAGCGCCACGTTTGCTTGTTCGCGAAGCTCGCGAGCCAACAGCAGGCCGTTTTTACCTGGAAGGTTGATGTCCATAATGACCAAGTTTACTTGGTTGTCGGACAGAACCTGGTGCATCTCTTCACCGTCACTGGCCTCAAAAACAGCGTATCCCTCTGCTTCAAAAATACTCTTAAGAGTGTTACGAGTTACTTGCTCATCTTCGACAATAAGAATGTGCGGGGTTTGCATTGGCGGTACCTAAACTTGTGAAAAAAATGTGCTAATGGAATAAATTTTAGGCAAAAACATAACATACGGGTAATGTGATGTTGATAATAAACCAAAGAACATAATATTTCACTTCTTTGATTGCCCGCCGTCCTTGGATTTTACTGTGTATCCTGCGTGAGGTTCCGATTCCTCAACCACTCCATTAGTCTTTGAAGCGGATTTTATAATGTTAACAGCATGCTAACAACGTAGAACTTTTAATTCCAATCACTTTGTTGATTTATATCAAGAGTTAGAATGTAACAAATATTAATAGTACTAAGTAAATGTAAAACTGCAATTTATATGAACATTGATTCTCAACTCTGGGCTGCTTACTCAGACCCATACTTTCGTTTTAGTGATGAATATTCATGTGATTCTTTTGCTATCATCACGGCTTGGAACCCATCAAGCCATTTACTGCCCAAAGACGAAAATAAAAGAAAAAATCAGCAGTTAAGTCAGGAAATCAACCATAATTACAGTGTTGAAGTCTTAGTCGGAGACAAAACATTTTCCTGGGTTGAAGAAAGTTTTGCAGTTGAAATGAGCGAATCCCACGCTATTTGGCTCGCGCGTAAGTTTGGTCAAAATGCGATTTATTTTGTTGAAGGTGAAATGCTGTATCTCATTTCATGTCTTGAAGACAATACCAAATTAGCTCTGGGGGATTGGCGAATTCGTTGTAGATAAAGGATTACTTACTATCTCATGGAGGAATAATGAAAGATATAACACCAGATATTTGTGATAAGCATGCGGATAAGGTCACCCTTGTTGCTCTGCCTTTGCTTAACTTTGGTCACAAGAGTGCATTTTTTGGCGAGATAGTCACAATACGGTGCTATCACGATAATTCAAAAGTACGAGAAGTGTTGAGCCAAGATGGAACCGGAAAAGTGTTGGTTGTTGACGGTCATGGCTCTTGTCAAAAAGCCTTGTTAGGTGATCAATTGGCCATTTTAGCCATAGACAATAATTGGGAAGGGGTGATAGTCAACGGGGCTATTCGAGATGCAGTAGCAATGGCCGAAATGGATTTGGGTGTGAAAGCTTTGGGCACTAACCCGTTTAAAACTGAAAAACGTGGTGTCGGTGATGTGAATGTCACGCTGACCATCCACAACCAGATGATTCAGCCGGGTGATTACATTTACGCAGATTGGAACGGGGTGTTAATGTCTACTGAAAAGTTGGAGTGGAATTAAAAGCGAAAGCCTAATCCAAATTCGACTTCCTGTTGCCACTCTTGGTAGTCAAGAGTGGCATGTAAATCTAAATTTTCAGTCAACCTTACGCGGCTGGAAACCTCCGCAGACAAGGCGGGTTCTTTCTTTTCATCCACGGTTTCTGAGCTGTAAGAGTGCAATGTACTTGCCAGTGAAACTCTTGGTGTTATTTGGTAGCTGACTCTGCTCAATAGCCCGGTTTCATTGGCTTTAGCGCTATTGTTGACGCGTGCACCCACGTAAACATCAAGATTGTCGAATACGCTGTATGCGTACCCGCCATCCACTTTCCAAGTATCGAAATCTCGTTGGTCATTCTCGCTTGAAAGAAACACTTTGTGCGGAGAAGTTAGCTTTTGGGAAGGGAGCTTCGGAAGCTCTGTCGCGCATAAGGAACCAGCGAATAACACTGTTGAAAGGCAAAGATATCTTTTCATCCACTGTTCCTTATGATTATTTTATGCACTATAGGGTTAATTAAAGCATAAAACTTTTGGGTGGGGAGTTTTTATGTCGTAATCCGTGATTCATTCACCTTCTAGCGTGTTATACCGTTCTGTATTTCTTTTATTTATGGAGGTATGTCATACCTTGCTAGGTTAACTTTTTGAAAGTTTTAATTGACTCCTGCTCAAGAAATAGGTTAAACGTATGGGTAAGCAAACACATAAGCGTATTAGATTTTTACTCATGCTCAATCACAGCCTAACCGTAATGACCACAACCATTATTATTACCGACATCACACATGTTGGGGCAGGCTGCTAAGCGAAAGAAATTCACAAAAAAGGCCTGTATCCAACAAGATACAGGCCTTTTTTTGTACCTATTTATAAATATTTGGAGGAAGGGATGCGAGTTTTAAAGTTTGGAGGCTCATCGTTAGCTGACGCAGATCGCTTTTTAAGAGCGGCAGATATCATCGCTAATAATGCTCAACAGGAAGAAGTAGCCGTTGTGCTATCAGCCCCAGGAAAAACGACCAATAAACTGGTTGCTGTTATTGATGCAGCATTAAAAACGGGTGATGCAGAACTACAAATCGCAGAGTTGGAAGACTCGTTCCGCGATTTATTTCAAGATATTAAGCAAGTACTGCCAGAGCTAAATAGCACTGGCTATGATCATCAGGTAAAAACCTCTCTTTCTCAACTTCGCCAGTTTGTACACGGTATCAATCTGCTAGGTATGTGCCCAGATAATGTCAACGCACGCATTATTAGCAAAGGTGAGCGTGTTTCTATTCAGCTAATGAAAGCGGTACTCGAAGCGAAAGGCCAGCCAGCGAGCCTAATTGACCCTATCGAATACCTATTTGCTCGTGGTGAACACTTGGAAGCGATGGTTGATGTTGATATTTCAACGCAAAACTTCCGCCATAAGCCGCTTCCTAAAGGCCACGTTAATATCATGCCTGGCTTTACTGCGGGTAATGAAAAAGGTGAATTGGTGACGTTGGGCCGCAATGGTTCCGATTATTCAGCTGCGGTTCTTGCCGCGTGTTTACGTGCAGATTGCTGTGAAATCTGGACAGACGTTGATGGCGTTTACAACTGCGATCCGCGTTTGGTTGATGATGCGCGCCTACTGAAATCCTTAAGCTACCAAGAAGCGATGGAGCTCTCCTACTTTGGTGCATCGGTTCTGCATCCAAAAACCATCGCCCCGATTGCTCAGTTCCACATTCCTTGTTTGATCAAAAACAGCTTTAACCCACAAGGCGCAGGTACGTTGATCGGCCAAGATACTGGTGAAGATAACCTCGCTATCAAAGGCATCACTACCCTGAGTGACCTGACAATGGTGAACGTCTCTGGCCCGGGTATGAAAGGTATGGTGGGTATGGCAAGTCGCGTATTTGGCGCGATGTCTGCGGCGGGTGCCTCCATTGTCCTCATCACGCAATCATCTTCTGAATACAGCATCAGTTTTTGTATCGAATCTCAGGATAAGGCTCTGGCTGAACAAGCGCTGAGTGATACCTTCGAACTTGAGCTGAAAGATGGCTTGCTTGAGCCTGTTGAATTTATTGATGATGTTGCCATCGTTACGCTTGTCGGTGACGGTATGCGTACATCTCGCGGCGTGGCTTCGCAATTCTTCCTTTCTTTGGCACAAGTTAACGTGAACATTGTGGCAATTGCGCAAGGATCGTCAGAGCGAGCGATTTCAGCTGTGATCCCAGAAGATAAAATTTCTGAGGCGATCAAAGCATGTCACGAAAACCTCTTTAACTCGAAACACTTCCTTGATGTCTTTGTTGTTGGTGTGGGCGGCGTTGGCGGTGAGCTGATCGACCAAATTGAGCGCCAACAAGTGAAATTGGCTGAAAAAGGCATTGTGTTACGCGTATGTGGTTTAGCAAACAGCAAAGGATTGTTGCTGGATAGCCAAGGTTTACCGCTAGAGCATTGGCGTGACCGCATGAAAGATGCGACAGAAGAATTTAGCCTGGCGCGTTTGATCTCGTTAGTACAACGCAACCACATCATTAACCCAGTGCTGGTGGATTGTACTTCCAGTGAAGCGATTGCCAACCAATATGCCGACTTCCTTGCCGCGGGTTTCCACGTCGTCACACCAAACAAGAAAGCGAATACAGCGAGCATGGCGTACTATCACCAATTGCGTGATGTGGCACGAAGCTCTCGTCGTAAACTTATGTACGAAACAACGGTTGGTGCAGGCCTACCAGTTATCGAAAACCTACAGAACCTGATCTCAGCCGGCGATGAGCTTGAGCGATTCAGCGGTATTCTTTCGGGCTCACTCTCTTACATCTTCGGCAAGCTGGATGAAGGAATGACGCTGAGCGAAGCGACCAATATTGCCAAAGAAAATGGCTTCACTGAACCGGATCCTCGTGATGATCTGTCGGGTATGGATGTGGCGCGTAAGCTTCTAATCTTGGCTCGCGAGGCTGGCATGAATTTGGAACTGGAAGACGTGATCGTTGATCAAGCTCTGCCACCAGGTTTTGATGACTCTGGAAGTGTTGACGAGTTTATGGCTCGCCTTCCTGAAGCCGATGCTTACTTTAAAGAGCAGTCAGCTAAAGCGGCAGAAGAAGGTAAAGTATTGCGTTATGTTGGTGAAATCTCTGAAGGTCAGTGCCGTGTGAGCATAGCGGCAGTGGATGAGAACGATCCAATGTTTAAGATTAAAGACGGTGAAAACGCGTTAGCCTTCTACAGCCGATACTACCAGCCAATCCCGCTTGTATTGCGTGGCTATGGTGCAGGTACAGAGGTAACGGCAGCAGGTGTGTTCTCAGATGTGATGCGTACATTAGGTTGGAAATTAGGGGTATAAGCAGAATGAGTAGTGGTATGGATGTGGTGGTTTATGCCCCAGCGTCAATCGGAAATGTCAGTGTAGGTTTTGATGTATTGGGGGCGGCAGTGTCCCCAATGGATGGCACCTTATTAGGCGATCGCGTGTTGGTGAAATCAGGCAATGCTCCGTTTGATCTTAAAACTGCGGGTAGCTTTGTCTCTAAGTTGCCGGATAACCCAAAAGAGAACATCGTTTACGATTGCTGGCAGGTGTTTGCGCGTGAGTTAGACAAAAAAGGTGTCGTACTGTTACCGGTGGAAGTCACGCTCGAAAAAAACATGCCCATTGGTTCTGGTTTAGGCTCCAGTGCATGCTCGATTGTTGCGGCTCTTGATGCACTAAACCGTTTCCATGGTCAGCCTCTTAATGAAATGGAACTGTTAGCCCTCATGGGCGAAATGGAAGGCAAAATTTCCGGTGGTATTCACTACGATAATGTCGCGCCTTGCTATCTTGGTGGCTTGCAGTTAATGCTTGAAGAGTTAGGTATTATTAGCCAGGAAGTGCCGTGTTTTGATGATTGGTACTGGGTAATGGCTTATCCGGGCATCAAAGTCTCGACGGCGGAAGCGCGTGAGATTTTACCATCTCAATATCGCCGACAGGATGTGATCGCACACGGTCGTCATTTAGCGGGCTTTATTCACGCTTGCCATTCTGGGCAACCAGAGCTTGCAGCCAAAATGATCAAAGACGTGATCGCAGAACCATATCGTGAGAAACTGCTTCCTGGCTTTGCTGAGGCTCGAAAATACGCAGCGACAGCAGGTGCATTAGCGACAGGGATCTCTGGTAGTGGCCCGACACTATTTAGCATTTGCAAAGAAAAAGACGTTGCAGAGCGAGTTGCTCGCTGGTTAGAAGAAAATTACGTACAAAATGAAGAAGGATTTGTCCACGTTTGTCGTCTAGATAAACAGGGCTCGATCGTTACAGGAAGTGAGCTATGAAGCTTTACAATATAAAAGAAAATGATGAACAAGTTTCCTTTGGCCAAGCCGTTCGCCAAGGGTTAGGTCGTAACCAAGGCCTATTTTTCCCATCGGAATTGCCTAAGTTTGAAGATATCGATGCGCTGCTAGCAGAAGATTTTGTGTCCCGTAGCACCAAGATCTTGTCTGCACTGATCGGTGACGAGCTGGCTGAAGACAAAGTCAACTCAATGGTTGATGCGGCGTTCCAGTTCCCTGCACCAATTAATAAAGTGAAAGACGGCGTTTACGCGTTAGAGCTGTTCCACGGCCCAACGTTAGCATTCAAAGATTTTGGTGGCCGTTTTATGGCTCAATCTTTAGCGGCAGTTTCTGACGGTGGCAAAATCACTATTTTGACAGCGACTTCAGGCGATACTGGTGCTGCTGTTGCGCACGCTTTTTACGGTATGGAAGACATTAACGTTGTTATCCTATACCCGAAAGGCAAGATCAGCCCGCTGCAAGAAAAACTGTTCTGTACACTTGGCAAGAACATTCACACTGTCGCGATCGACGGCGATTTCGATGCATGTCAGGCGTTAGTTAAGCAAGCATTTGACGATGCGGCACTGCGTGAAGAGATCGGTCTGAACTCGGCAAACTCAATCAACATCAGCCGTTTGATGGCGCAGATCTGCTACTACTTTGAAGCAGCTTCTCAAATGAGCAAAGCAGAGCGTGAGAATCTCGTCATCTCGGTACCAAGTGGCAACTTTGGCAACCTGACGGCGGGCCTACTGGCAAAAGCTCTCGGTCTGCCGATTAAGCGCTTTATCGCTGCAACGAACGCGAATGACACTGTGCCACGTTATCTGGAAACGGGTCAGTGGGATCCAAAACCAACCGTCGCAACAACATCAAACGCAATGGATGTTAGCCAACCAAACAACTGGCCGCGTATTGAAGAGCTATGCCGCGTCAAAGAGTGGGGCCTAGAAACTCTAGGTAAAGGGGCGGTAACGGACGCGCAAAGCGCTGAATCAGTCAAAGCACTTTACGATCAAGGTTACCTATGCGAACCACATGGTGCGATTGCGTATCGCGTACTTGAAGAGCAACTGCAAGAAGGTGAGACTGGTCTGTTCTTGTGTACCGCTCACCCAGCCAAGTTCAAAGAAGTGGTGGATGAGATCTTAGAATCTGACATCGATTTGCCAGCACCACTGGCGAAACATGCAGTAATGGATTTGCTTTCTGAAGATTTGGATAATAACTTCGACGCGCTAAAAGAAGTTTTACGTCGTGTTCAGAAATAAGTTGTTCCCATATTAAAAAAGGTCGCTCATGCGACCATTTTTTGATTTTTGGTATTTTTTCCTATCGATTGATAGCGAAGGTAGGCAAAGACAAGTGCCAACGTATTGCTCCTAATCGAATCAGTAAGGTCGCAAATATACCCGCTAAAAAAGCGGTGTTGCTATCTTGGCCAATCGACAACGCGGTTGTCTGGAATACGCCACCTATAATACATGCGGTGGCGTACACCTCACTTCTAAGAACCATTGGAACTTCGCGAGCGAGGACATCGCGAATAATGCCACCCCCGCAGCCTGTAATCACGCCCATGATGATCGCAACCAGTGCGGAGTCTTGATAAGACATCGCTTTGTCTACGCCGATGCCAACAAAGACAGCGAGCCCAATCGCATCACACACAGGAAGAATCCACCATGGCAGACGTTTTGGTCGTCTGATGATGACCATAGTGGCGAGACAGGTGAGCAGTATCACCCAAAGATAATTGGTGTCTGTTATCCAAAATACAGGAGTAGCACCGAGCGCCATATCGCGGATGGTTCCCCCACCAATTGCCGTCACGCTGCCTAAAACGGCAACCCCAAATGGATCCATCTTTAGCCTGCCCGCCAGCAGAACCCCAGAAATGGCGAAAATTGCAGTCCCAAATAGGTCTATGCTATAGAGCAGCATTGAGTCCATGTTGCTAAAATCTCATACAAAATTAATAAATAGAACACTTACAAAGGTGTTCGAGCTAATGTACTCAATCGTTAACGGTTTTGTCTAACTGTTTCTAAATGGTTGCACACTTGTTCTATTGCAAGCAGGGTTCTTGGTGTGGGCCGGTTGAGCCAGTCAGAATTAAGCTGCCAGATATATCCATCTTTAACCGCTGAAAGTTGCTCTGACCAGTCTTGCCACATGTTGCCGTTTTTTATCGCGTGTTCTGAGGTAAAAATAACTTCGGGCTGTTTAACAATGACTTGCTCTGCGCTCACTTGAGGGTAGGGAGCCGAACTCTGCTCAAATATATTGACGCCGCCACAAAAGCTGAATACTTCACTTGGCCAATTATTTTGTGCCACGGTGATGATTGGCTGCTCACTCAACTGATAGAAATAACGGACTGGAATCTCAGTATGGTATTTTGCTTTGAGCGCTTGCAGTGACTGTCTAAATTTCTTTGCTGAGCTTTCCCCCACACTAGGGTCGTCTGCGTACTGACTGAGCCGTTCAATATTCGCCGCAATATCATTTAAGGAACTCGAATGAGAGTAGTAAATATTGAGGCCAAATTGCTTTAGTTTCTCTATCTCTCTGGCCGGGTTCCCTGAAGGCCACGCCAAAATCAAGTCGGGCTGAAGAGCGATGATACGCTCTATTTTTATTCCTTGGTAATTGGCGACTTTCTCTATTTGGGTTGCCGCGGGTGGATAGTCACTGTGCTCACTGACCGCCACAAGTTTATCGCCTAAACCTGCGGCAAAAGCAATTTCGGTCGCATGTGGTGCCAAGCTAACAATACGCTCGGCGGGTTTAGATATCGCACTGCATGGCAAGAGTGCCGCCAATAGGTAAAACAGTTTTCTCATCTATATTCCTTGATAGATCGCAGCCATAATGAGGCTTTGGATTAGGATCCAAGCTAATATGCGCCACGCTAACAGCTTTTGAACCTGCGCGAGGTGCAATGCCGAAGGTGCAATGCGTCCGCCGAGCTTGGCTCTGACCGCTTTTTTCCCTTCGTAGATGGCCGGTCCACCAAGAGATAACTCAAGTTTTGCCCCCACTGCGACCAGTAACCAGGAAGGTCCGGGCAGTGGCCATGAACTGGCTTGCTGTTTGATTAGCGAGAATACGACATGCGTTTTGTGGCCTACAGCAACCATTATCGCGAACAGTCTGAGCGGAATAATCTCCAGCGTGGCAACCAATCGTGTAGCTGGTAAACCAAATGGCGAAAAGCGCTCACGAGAAGGAGACCAAGCTCGTGCTAATTCCACAGCCATGCGATAGGCGAAAGCCGCGGTGCCCCCACCAATAGCGAACCAAAAGAGAACGGCAATCACGTTTCGTCCGTACGACATGATCAGTGTTTCGGCCCCTGCTTTGCCAAGACCGAGCGGGGAGAGTGATTCCGTTGAGCGATTAACGATAGGTTGCAGTAAGAGCTTGGCTTGCTGTTTGTCTTCACGAGCGAGCGCTGCAATAAACTGAGCCGTAAATTTATCCGTGTTACGCCAGTCAATCGCTAGGAGCAGGAAAGCTAGCTCGAAAAGCTGCGGCTGCCAAACTAACGGCTTTAATGCGATGAGTACCGCCAGTAGCGGTAGCATCATCAGCAAAAACGCGAGCGTGCCGGAGAGTAGGCTCTGTGAATAGCTGGTATTATTATTGACCTTGTCAGCTAACAGTTTTGCAAACTGCCGCCAAAGCATGGCTGGGTGTGCTTCGCGTGGAAAAGGAAGTAAAAAGTGACATAACAGCGCACCCCATAAAGTTAGGAGTGCGCCGTTTGAATAGAGTTGGTTGAACAGATCTTCCATGATGTATGTTCAGCTTATTTCAATAGCTCAACCATTTTGAAGACCATTTCTGAAGAGCTTTTCGCTGCAAGCGGCAAGAACTCTTCAAAGCTCATTGGAGATTCTTTGTCAGCAACGTCAGAAATAGCGCGTACGACAACAAACGGTACGTTGAACTGGTGACAAGTTTGCGCAATCGCTGAGGCTTCCATTTCTACCGCAATAACGGATGGGAAGTGCGTGCGGATAAATGCTTGGCGCTCTGCGGTACATACAAAAGCATCGCCGGTACAGATTAGGCCACGTACCGCGTGTTTATCTTCCATTTGCTCGAGTGCTTTTTCTGCCACATCCATAAGTTTTGCGTCTGCGATGAACGCTGCTGGTTGTTGCGCCATTTGTCCCATTTCGTAGCCAAATGCGGTCACGTCCGCATCGTGGTGACGGACTTCAGTGGAAATCACTACGTCACCCAGGTTCAAGCTAGAATCGAAGCCGCCTGCTGAACCTGTGTTGATCACAACATCGGGTTGGTATTCATCAAGCAGAATCGTCGTACCAATCGCGGCGGCGACTTTACCAATACCTGATTGAAGCAGAACAACATCTACACCGTTAAGTTGACCAGAGAAGAAAGTACAGCCTGCTTTGGTGACTGTCTGACAGTTTTCAATAGCTTGTTTAAGGATGGAAACTTCTTGTTCCATTGCACCGATGATGCCGATTTTCATAGTGAATCCTGTATGTTCAATTAGGTATATAATTTAGGTCGCTAAGTGTACCAGAAATCAAATAAGTTCCTAGAAAATACCTATTGCTTAAGCCCTATACATCCCATATAATCCGCGCTTCGCGTAGTGGCTGAATCAGAGATTGGCTGCTACAACTTTAAACCTACTCTTATTAGGAGAGAATTATGTCTCTGAATGCAGAAACTAAAGCAGCAATCGTTGCAGAATACGCACAAGGCGAAGGCGACACTGGTTCACCAGAAGTTCAAGTAGCTCTACTTACAGCTTCTATCAACCACCTACAAGGTCACTTCAAAGCACACAAAGGCGATCACCACAGCCGTCGTGGTCTTCTACGTATGGTTTCTCGTCGTCGTAAGCTTCTAGATTACCTAAAAGGTAAAAACCTAGCTCGCTACCAAGACCTAATCAAACGTCTAGGCCTACGTCGCTAATCAGCGACTGCATAGCAGTTTGTCTAAAAAGGGGCTTTATGCCCCTTTTTTGTTGGCTAAATTTAGCCAAATGCCTATCTTCCCGTTATACTACGCACGACTAAATCCCAATTCTTGGGGTTTTCATTAAAAAAAACTCATTGCATTACAGTCAACCTCGTCGACCAAAAGGTCGCGACTATTAAAAAGAAATTTAGCGAAGTTTCTTTTCACTAGTCGCGATTCGTAATGCCTTGAGTGTTAATTAACACACTCTAATCTCTCGCTTGTTTTAGGGAGCTTAGAAACAAGGAATAACAATGTTCGAAAAACCAGTTGTTAAAACGTTCCAGTACGGTAACCACACAGTTACCCTAGAAACTGGCGTTATTGCACGTCAAGCTACAGCAGCAGTTATGGTCACTATGGACGATACAGCAGTATTCGTTTCTGTAGTTGGTAAAAAAGAAGCTGTACCGGGTCAAGATTTCTTCCCTCTAACAGTAAACTACCAAGAGCGTACTTACGCAGCAGGTAAAATCCCAGGTGGTTTCTTCAAGCGTGAAGGTCGTCCTTCTGAAGGTGAAACGCTAACGGCTCGTCTAATCGACCGCCCGATTCGTCCACTTTTCCCAGACGCATTCAAAAACGAAGTTCAAGTTATCGCAACAGTTGTGTCTGTTAACCCAGATGTACAGCCAGATATCCCAACAATGATTGGTACTTCTGCGGCACTTGCTATTTCTGGTATCCCATTCAACGGTCCTATCGGTGCGGCACGTGTTGGTCACATCGACGGTCAACTTGTTCTTAACCCAAGCCAAACTGAACTAGAAGCATCTAAGCTTGACCTAGTGGTTGCAGGTACAGAATCAGCGGTTCTAATGGTTGAGTCTGAAGCGGACAACCTAACAGAAGAAGAAATGCTAGCGGCGGTTGTATACGGTCACGACCAACAGCAAGTCGTTATTTCTGCTATCAACGAGTTCAAAGCTGAAGTTGCTACTCCAGCTTGGGAATGGGAAGCACCAGCAGTAAATGCTGAACTTAAAGCGAAAATCGCAGATCTTGCTGAAGCGCGTCTAACTGAAGCGTACCAAATCACTGAGAAGATGGCGCGTTACGAGCAAGTTGGCTCGATCAAGTCTGACGTTGTTGCTGCGATTCTTGCAGAAGACGAAGAGCAAGACGAGCAAGAAATCAAGAAGATGCTTGGCTCTCTAGAGAAGAACGTTGTACGTAGCCGCATCATCGCTGGTAACCCACGTATCGATGGTCGTGAGAAAGACATGGTTCGTGCGCTAGACGTACGTACAGGTATTCTTCCTCGTACACACGGTTCTGCACTATTCACTCGTGGTGAAACTCAGGCGATCGTAACTGCGACTCTAGGTACGCAGCGTGATGCTCAAATCATCGATGAACTAACGGGTGAGCGTAAAGATCACTTCCTACTGCACTACAACTTCCCTCCATACTGTGTAGGTGAGACTGGTTTTGTAGGTTCTCCTAAGCGTCGTGAAATCGGTCACGGCAAATTGGCTAAGCGCGGTATTGCGGCAGTAATGCCATCTGTGGACGAGTTCCCATACACAGTACGTGTAGTATCGGAAATCACTGAATCTAACGGTTCATCTTCAATGGCTTCTGTATGTGGTACGTCTCTAGCTCTTATGGATGCTGGTGTGCCAATCAAGTCTTCTGTTGCGGGTATCGCAATGGGTCTTGTGAAAGAAGGCGATGATTTCGTTGTTCTTTCTGACATCCTTGGTGACGAAGACCACCTAGGTGACATGGACTTTAAAGTAGCAGGTACTAACACTGGTATTACCGCACTTCAAATGGACATCAAGATCGAAGGTATCACTAAAGAGATCATGCAAATTGCGCTTAACCAAGCTCAAGGCGCACGCAAGCACATCCTATCTGTAATGGATGAAGCTATCTCTGGTGCTCGCGAAGATATCTCTGAGTTCGCTCCGCGTATCCATACTATGAAGATCAGCGCTGAGAAGATCAAAGACGTTATCGGTAAAGGTGGTGCAGTTATCCGTGCTCTAACTGAAGAGACAGGTACAACTATCGAAATCGAAGACGACGGCACAATCAAGATCGCTGCAACTGAAGGCACTGCTGCGAAAGAAGCAATCCGTCGTATTGAAGAGATCACTGCTGAAGTTGAAGTTGGCCGTATCTACACAGGTAAAGTTGCGCGTCTAGCTGACTTTGGTGCATTCGTTACTGTTCTTCCAGGCAAAGATGGTCTAGTACACATTTCTCAAATCGCAGACAAACGCGTAGAGAAAGTGTCTGACTACCTAACTGAAGGTCAAGAAGTTCAAGTTAAAGTACTTGAGATTGACCGCCAAGGCCGCGTGCGTCTAAGCATGAAAGAAGCGGTAGAAAAAACGGAAGAAGCCGCTAGCGAAAAGCCAGCAGCAGATGCTGAATAAAGCGAATTAGCTTATTTAGCAAAAAGCATGATATAAAGGGAGCGTAACGCTCCCTTTTTTTATGCGGATGATGCTAAGCTAAACTTAGCAACAGGAGTACCGAATTGTGAAATGGTTAAAAACTTCGACGCTTAGTCTAGTAGCTGTATTGACGACCGCTGGCTGTGCTTCCAATGCAAACGAAAATGCAGAGTGGTTATACCCACCCATGGCTGTTCCTTTGCAGGCTAGTGTTCAGCAAGAAGTGCAAATTGCTCGTTTGAGTCAATTATTGCTGCGACCAGATCTTTCAAATGAAGTTCGCGCTAAGATGTATTATGAACGTGGTAGTTATTACGACAGCGTTGGTCTGCGTGACTTAGCTCGTATGGACTATAAACAATCTTTAGCGATCAATCCGCTACAGCCACATCTTTTTAATTTGCTAGGTATGCATTTTACCCAAGTGGGTGACTTTGACGCCGCCTATGACGCATTTGGCTCAACACTAGAGTTAGATCCGGCTAACTCGTACGCTGAACGAAACCGTGCTATTGCTTTGTATTATGGTGACAGGCTGAACTTGGCGCTAGAAGACATCCAAAAGCACTATGATGAAGACCCTTCTGATCCATTTCGTGCATTATGGATGTACTTAATTAAGTTGGAAGTGGATCCGGCTCAGGCCAAAGGCGAACTGCTTGCGAGTTACCAATCTCGCACAGACGAGTGGGGCTGGGTACTGGTCGCCATAACCTTGGGAGAAATGTCTGAAGAGCAGGCGTTTAGCGTAATTCTTCAGTCAACGCCAGACAACACATTGTTGGCTCAACGCCTAACGGAAGCGTATTTCTATCTAGGTAAGCGTTACCAAAGTAGTGGAGACTTCGCTAGCGCAGTTTCACTGTATAAGCTGGCGATTTCTTTTAACGTTTATGAGTATGTGGAACATCGTTATTCGTTCTTGGAGTTGACTCGGATTTACACCCAAGTTCAAGAAGAGAGGATCGCCAAGGCGAAATTGGCTGAAAAGCACGCCTCAACGAATTAAGCGCTTTCCTACTATTTTAAAAACCACCGTCAATCACGGTGGTTTTTTATTGCCAAATTATAGGCTTTGATTAGAATAGTTAGTCAAGCTAATTAAAATGGTATGGTATGACTCTAGAGACGAATCTGATCGAGTTAGAGCGATTTTGCGCCAAAGCATGGCGTGTGTATGCGAAAGAAGACCCTCTTTCCTCACTGAGCTTTAATGAATTTGATTATTTGAGGGTAATTCAAGATTACCCTAAAGGGATCCGGATTACGGATCTCGCAGAAGAAATGAAGGTTACTAAGCCTTCCGCTTCCAATATGGTGGCGAGACTAAAGAAGAAAGGATTAGTCCAGCGCGTAGCATGCCATGAAGATGGGCGCTCTAAGCGTGTGATGCTGACAGCTCAAGTGATTCAGGACTTGTCATTAGAACAAGTCGTATATAAATCGATTGCTGACACAATGAAGCAAAAGCTTTCTTGTGAAGAAGCGAATCAGCTTGCTTACCTATTGGAAAAATCTCTTAAAAACTAATTTTAACTATTTGGTTAGCCTAGCTAACCTTTGGTGGGAAAGATGCAAATATCTATTTATAAGCAGTTTTGGCGCTATACCATTCCGACTGTCGCAGCGATGCTCGTCAATGGCTTATATCAGATTGTTGATGGTATTTTCATTGGACGATATGTAGGGGCCGATGGATTAGCGGGTATTAATGTTGCTTGGCCAGTGATTGGAGCCATTCTTGGCATCGGGATGTTAGTTGGGGTTGGGACAGGGGCATTAACCTCAATTAAACAGGGAGAAAAAGACCGGGAAGGTGCCAAACAGGTATTGGCGACTGGTTTACTTTTACTCTGTCTCCTGACCCCTATAGTGGCTTTGGTCCTATGGTTTTTCGCTCAAGACTTTTTGATCTGGCAAGGAGCTGAAGGCCGAGTATTCGAGTTGGGACTCCAATATTTACATATCTTGATTGGTGCTTGTGTGTTCACCCTTGGCTCCATTGCGATGCCGTTTCTGCTGCGAAACGATGAAAGCCCTAAATTGGCAACCATGCTGATGATGCTGGGAGCTGTGATCAACATCGTTCTGGATTACGTGTTTATCGCCTGGCTTGAGTGGGAGCTGACAGGGGCCGCGATTGCAACGGGCGTTGCTCAGATGATCGTAACGCTACTCGGCGTGTCGTATTTTTTCTCGGCTAGGGCCAATTTACGTTTAACACGTCGAGAAACACGCTTCCAGCTTTCTGCCATCCCACAGATTTTTACTATTGGTGTTTCGAGCTTTTTTATGTATGCCTATGGTTCGGTCATGGTAGCGTTACACAACGGCCTATTCGCCGAGTACGGTAATCAGCTAATGATCGGTGCCTATGCAATTTTGGGTTATATCGTCACGGTTTATTATCTTGCTGCTGAAGGGATTGCGAATGGTATGCAGCCGTTGGTCAGTTACAACCACGGAGCAAAGCGGTTAGATAATACAAAGAAATTGCTCAAGATCGCGATGCTAAGCTCTATTTTATTGGGTATCGGGTTTGTCGTAGTGCTGAACTTATTCCCATACCGCTTTGTTTCGGTATTTAACTCACAGAGTAGCGCATTGATTGATTACACAGTGACAGGAATACAGCTCCATTTGTTTGCCTTGGCCTTGGATGGTTTTTTAGTGGTTGCCGCGGCTTACTATCAAGCCATTAACCGAGGCAGCAAGGCGATGTTTGTGACAGTTGGGAACATGTTAGTGCAACTGCCATTTCTTTATATTATGCCTAAATTATACGGCGTGACGGGTATTTGGTTGGCGTATCCGTTGTCGAACATCGCATTAAGTGTGGTAGTGGTCATTATGCTCTTGAAAGACGTGAAGCGATATCAAAAGCAATCTTTAGATCATGTGATGGTTTAAATTCACATATAAGAAAGGGCTCAATGAGCCCTTTCTGGTTTTTGTTTAAATGTTTTTGACTTCTAGACCAGCAAGTTGATGCCAGTAGCCATTACACTGTCGACTGGTTATCGGTAGCGGTTTTTGTCCAAATTCATTAGCACGGAAGTTATCCAGATCAGAAAAAGTTTCCACACCGAGTGGGCTTAAGCGCACGACATCGACCAAGCCTTTCATGGTTGGCAAATCGTTGATCAAGTTATAGCAGTAACCAGATTGGGTTTGGATACCGTTAAGGTTAAAGACCTCTTGACCTTCCTGGCTACTTACTTGAATACCTGTAGGGTACTTAATGCAGCAGGTCTCACAGTCATCTTTCGCTTTATTTTCTGCTCGAGCGGTAAAGCAACGTGCGGAGTAGGCGAGAGGAAGGTAGCCGTGGCTAAAGACTTCTACTTCAAATTGACCTTTGATACCTATCTCGTCGCATTGAGTTAATACTTTACTCAGCCAATCGCGTGATAATTCCACAGGCATACACCAGCGAATCATGCCTTGTTTAAGGAACAAGTTCAGGGTGTGTGCGTTATATGTGTTGACGGCGGGCCCAACG
This sequence comes from Vibrio nereis NBRC 15637, assembly GCF_001591105.1. Lineage (GTDB taxonomy): Bacteria > Pseudomonadota > Gammaproteobacteria > Enterobacterales > Vibrionaceae > Vibrio > Vibrio nereis. The sequence goes on from NZ_BCUD01000003.1 coordinate 86,389, forward strand.
ACAAACGGCACTTTCTTTTCTGAGGCGAGCTGAATCGCGGATACATCGTTCGCTTCAATCGCAAAGTCGCCGTTATCAATGTACTTCTTCATAACGTTAACTTCACTTGGTGCTTCTAATAGCGCCATGGTTGACAGCACGACTTGTTTGCCTGTCGCGCTCAGCTCTTTGGCGATATCAAACCAATGCGCAGGCTTTAGCTCACGACGCTTGGAGCAAACACTTTCCCCAAGGTAGACAATATCTGCCGAACTTGTTTTGGCCTGATTGTAAAAATCTTCGACGTTTTGCTTTGGCCAAAAGTAGAGTAGTGGGCCTAGTGCGTATTTCATGTTGTTTTCCATTTTAACCTCTACTGCCATTTTCGATGGTACGCGCCTAATGTGGTTTGAGTACCTTCCGAGACGTTCGCTAGTGTCGCGTTCCAAGCCGCATCAACTTGATACGCTTCCGGGTTGGCCTGGTAACGATCAATGGCAGCTCGCCAAGTACGCGTCACTTGTTCAACATAAGCAGGGCTGCGCTGTCGACCTTCGATTTTTACTGATGCCACATTGGCAGCAAAGAGTTCCGGCAGCATAGACAATGTGTTTAGGCTCGTTGGTTCTTCTAACGCGTGGTAAGCCTTGGTTTGCTCTTCAAGATCTGCAGTAAAGCGGCCTTTACACAAGGTCGGGTACCCCGCGTTTTCGCCCTCAGAGTAACGATCGATTAGGATGTTATTTAGACGAGATTCTAGCCCTTGCTCTGTTTCTTGCCAGCGAACGTATTTCGCAGGGGAGCAGGCGCCGACAGTATTTGGCGATTCACCCGTCATGTAGGAAGAGAGGTAGCAGCGACCTTCAGACATGATACACAGGCTACCAAAAGCGAAGACTTCCAGTTCGACATCGCTAGTGATGTTGCGCGATAACTGCTTAACCTGATGAATCGACAGGACTCGTGGCAATACCACTCGTTCTACATTGAAGTTGTTCTTATAAAAATCGATCGCAGGGACGTTGGTTGCAGAGGCTTGGACAGACAGGTGCAACTCCAAATTTGGATGTTTGCGTGATGCATATTCCAACACTGCAATATCAGACACAATTAATGCATCGACACCATGATCGGCGGCGCGATCTACCGCGTCAGTCCAACGCTCAAACCCATCTGGGTGAGCAAACGTATTGAGTGCAACGTGTATTTTTTTATCATGGTCGTGCGTGTACTGAACCGCTTTTTCTAACTTTTTGCCGGTGAAGTTCAAACCAGCAAAGTGGCGTGCGTTGGTGTCATCTTTAAATCCGATATAGACCGCGTCAGCACCACAATCAATGGCGGTTTTTAGGGCAGGTAAGTTTCCTGCTGGGCATAGGAGTTCCATTGCTCTTTACCAGACTGTCTCTTCAAAGTGGTTCGCATTTTATGAAGATATATGAACGGCGAACTTGATATAAGGCAGGTTTAAGTGAGTTTCTAAGTGAAATACTTACTTGGGGTTAGTTTTTGTGGCGGCGATTTTGCGCAAACAGTTCTTCGACCTCTTGTTTAGGTTGAGGGCGATAAAAATGGAAGCCTTGAATGGAGTTGCAGTTTAGGTTGGATAGCAAGGTGGCTTGCTGTTGAGTCTCGACTCCTTCTGCTACGACGGTTAAGTTTAGAGATTTACCTAGGTTAATGATGTTTTCAATTACGGTCACTTGTTTCGGTAGGGTGTCTAGTTCAGTAATGAAGGCACGGTCAATCTTTAACTCATCGATAGGGAAGCGAGCCAGATAAGAGAGCGAAGAGTAGCCTGTACCAAAATCATCAATCGACAGGGCGAAGCCCAATTTCTTAATAGCATTAAGCATTTGCAGCGTATGTTCGCTATCGCTCATCACAGCGCTTTCGGTCAGCTCAAAGGTAATGCAGCTCGGGTCCAACTCCGTGGTTCGAAGTAGCTTCTCCATAAAGTCAATCAGCTTAGGGTTACCAAACTGCTCTGGAGATAAGTTGATCGCCACGCGGCCAGGTAGAATGCCTTGCTGCTTCCAGCGTTTAACGGTGTTAAATACCTCGCGCATAACCACGCGCCCTAAGTGCTCGATTAAACCAGCGCGTTCTGCAACGGGAATAAAGGCTGCAGGGCTAATGTAGCCTTCCACTGGGTGTTTCCAGCGGATCAGTGCCTCGGCGCCGTTAATGCTAAAATCACGCGCATTCACTTTCGGTTGGTACCAAACATCCAAGCCATTCTGTTGTAGGGCTTTTTGCAGCTCTATTTCAAGCCACAAGCGCATGCGGGCTTCTTTGTTCATCTGATCATTAAACTTGATAAGACGATTTCGACCTCGGTCTTTGGCTTCGTACATGGCCGTGTCGGCGTTTTGCAGCAGAATTCGCGCGTCGTTACCGTCACCCGGATACATGACGCTACCAATAGAGCACGCAAGGCGTTTACTAAAATGGTGCAAATCGAAGGGCTGGTTGATCAGCGAGATAATACGTTCAGACAGCACTTCTGCCATTCGATGGTTTTCTGGCTCAGGTAGGATAATACCGAACTCATCTCCTCCTAAATGCCCGAGTACCGCTTGACGAGGTAAAAGACGCTTAAGACGAGAAGAGACCTCTTTAATGACTTTGTCACCAATATGGTGGCCTAAAGAGTCATTAATGTTTTTAAAATTATCGATATCTAAGTACAACAACAGCAGGGGAGTTTCATTGCTAATGAGTTGTTCCAAACGCTTAGTGAATCCACTGCGGTTGTACAGCCCTGTGAGTGCATCGGTGTGAGCATCTTCCTGTAACTTGCTAGAGAATTGCTTTGGTGTCGATTCTGCGTCTTGGATCAGAACTAACTGTGAATTACTGCCAAATAGGGTTGTGTTATCCGCGTTTAGTTGGACACGTCGTTCAAAGCCACAACGTGGTCCAGTTGAACAGATTAATGGCGCTTCACCTAAAGTTGAGCCCAGTGCTTTAGAAAAGACGGTTTTGGTCTTTTCATCAACAAACAGTCGAGACAGGCTTTCGCCTAAAAGGTCTTGAATTGCGTCAAACCCAAGCAAACGGATAGCGGCCGGGTTAGCAGAGATAATGGAATCATCTTCTACCAATAGTAACCCGTCGGGGAGCAAATTGGTCAGAGTCGAAAACTTACCTTCAGATTCTTCTAAAGAGCGAATCAGAATGCTCTTCTCTGAAGTGTCTATTGCATGAAATAGGATATGCGTTATCCCATTCTCTTGTTCAAATGGAGATAAGCAGATATGCAGGCTGGTTTCTAAATCGATGCCATCCAGCGTGATTTCTGATTCAAGAGATTCACCACGAAAAGCTCGCTCATAATATGGCTTGAGATGGGTGTAGAACTGTTCACCAAGGATCTGGGCATCATTCATGCCCACTAGCTCTTCAGGAGGAAGGCCGGATATATCGCAATAACGCCCGTTCGCCAAAGCATAGTTATGCTGGCAATCGAGAATGGCGAAAAAAAACGGGCTATGTGCCGTTATTTTTGAAAACCAGTGATGTAATTGTGGCGATAGCATCAAGGTGTTACCGATTTTCCTAAGAGCGAGATATTCACAATATAATAATATAGTGAGAATTAATTCGATATGAAAGACATAGTCAGTGAACGCTGATTCTTTGACAAATAACAGGAATCGGCGTTTGAACATCCACTATTATGGCTAATTACAGTTAACAAAGTAACGGATAATTCGCGTGATTAACAAGATTCGCACCCAAGTAGTTCAGAATGCCGCATCAATTTTGCGATCTCCAGTCCACTTATTACCTCAATCTGTACAAAAAAAAGCCTTGCTGGAAGGGCTTAAAATGGTCTTTAAAGAAGCCCTAGAAGATGGTGATTTTGACTTCCTTGAAGGCAAGTGGTTAAAAGTGTCAGTCACAGATATGGAGCTGAGTTGGTATATTAGCTATGAAGCTGACAAGCTGGTCGTTGCTGATTGCCCTATAAAAGAAGACGTTTCGTTCAGTGGTAACTTAAATGATCTTGTTTTAATCGCTGGGCGTAAAGAAGATCCAGATACTTTGTTTTTTCAACGTCGATTGTCAATTGAAGGTGATACCGAGCTTGGTCTAGAGGTTAAGAACCTAATGGATAGTGTTGATCTTGAATCATTGCCACAACCGTTACAAACTTTGTTAAATCAACTAGCCGACTTTGTGCATAAAGGCTTACAATCGCCAACAACACAAAGTGAGGTAATTAATGCTTATTCGAACTGAAGCTCCGGCTGATATCCTAACGGTTGATCAATTGCTGAAATCGGCGTTTGAAACAGACGCAGAAGCGAAATTGGTGATGCAGTTAAGAGAAAACGGCCATCGCACCCTGTCATTGGTAGCATCGACAGATGATGGAGAAATTATTGGCCACGTCATGTTTAGTCCTGTCACGTTAAAGGGTGAAGATTATAACTGGCAAGGGTTAGCTCCTTTGGCGGTTAAAGAGGAATACCGTGGCCAGGGTATTGCTAAACAGCTGGTTGAAGAGGCATTTTCATCACTTCTTGAACTGGGTTATCCAGCCTGTGTTGTTTTAGGTGATCCGGCTTACTATGGGCGTTTTGGATTCGTGCCCGGTGAGCAATACAATATGCAGTGCCAGTGGGATGTGCCGAAAGGCGCTTTTCAGGTAATCGAACTTCGTTCAGGTGAGTTTGAAGGTAGAAATGGAGTGATTGAATACTGCCCCGAGTTTTTAAAACTCTAATTGGGATAGTATTGGCCTAAAGGCGTGTTTACTTTATTTTATCGGTACTTATCGCCAGTGAGCATTTCTAGTTTATCTAGGACTATGAGGTAAATGTTATCTTTTGTCCCTTTTTTGACCGCTTGATGCGTCGGGAATGTTTTTTTGTAAATTATCTCTTGTCAGCGCCCACGTGTTTCGCTAGTATTGCTCCGCCTTCGAAAAGGAGGTCGCTAGCCTTGTTCTGAAATGCAATTTCGAGCGGCGCTGGCTCAACAATTTGGAACATAGGTGGAAATAATGTTTACAGTTCTACTTGTGATTTACCTGTTGGCAGCGATTGGTGTAATCGGCCTAGTGTTGATTCAACAAGGTAAAGGCGCAGATATGGGAGCCTCATTCGGTGCAGGCGCATCAAACACAGTGTTTGGCGCAGGCGGCTCAGGTAATTTCCTAACCCGAATGACTGCAGTTTTTGCAACAGTATTTTTCGTTCTTAGCTTAGTACTTGGTAACATGTCAACTCATAAAACTGAATCTCAGTGGGTTGACCCGACTCAAGGTCAGGTTATCGAACAGGCTGAAAACGTAGTGAGTGAAGTTCCAGCTCAAGAGAGCAGTGAAATTCCTCAATAAGCTAAAGATTTAGCTGTGCCGAGATGGTGAAATTGGTAGACACGCTAGCATGAGGTGCTAGTGCCTTAGGTGTGAGGGTTCGAGTCCCTCTCTCGGCACCATTGATTTACAAACTTGTAAAATACCTTGTGGAGCGCTTATAATGCTCAACAAGTCGGACGCGGGGTGGAGCAGCTTGGTAGCTCGTCGGGCTCATAACCCGAAGGTCGTCGGTTCAAATCCGGCCCCCGCAACCAATCCTTTAGGATGTGGACAAGTTTGCGCAGTGCTAGCACTGTGAGTTAAGTAAGCTTGATTACTTAACACATCAGGGTCCAGCAACAAAAAACCCCGACTATCGGGGTTTTTTGTTATCTAAATTTCGTTACGGAGAAATTTAGAGAATGCTTGGAATTTAAATTGGGCTCTGAGCCCTTTTTTTGTTTCTGGGGTGGTTTAAATGACTGGTTTAGAAAGACAACTTACTGAAATGCTTGAAGCTCCAGTAGCGGCCTCAGGTTATGAGTTAGTTGGATTAGAATTTATTCGCGCAGGCGAACATTCAACGCTACGTATCTATATTGACCACGAAAATGGCATCACAGTCGATGACTGTGCAGAAGTTAGCCATCAGGTTAGTGCTGTCATGGACGTTGAAGATCCAATCACTGTGGCTTACAACCTAGAAGTGTCTTCTCCAGGTTTAGAAAGACCACTTTTCAAAGCAGCACACTATGAACAATTTATTGGTCACGAGGTAAGCATCGTTTTGAAAATGGCTGTTGGCAACCGTCGCAAGTGGAAGGGTACTATCCACTCTGTTGAAGGTGAGACAGTGACAGTTACTGTTGATGGTAACCAAGAAGAGTTTGCTCTGAGCAACATTTCAAAAGCTAACCTAATCCCTAAGTTTTAAGCAGAGTCTTAGAGGCTATTTAAAATGAGTAAAGAAATTTTAGCGGTAGCGGAAGCGGTATCGAACGAGAAAGCGGTGCCTCGTGAGCGAATCTTTGAAGCACTAGAAATCGCGCTGGCTACATCTACTAAGAAAAAGCACGAAATTGAAATCGATGTGCGTGTAGAAATCGATCGTAAAACGGGCGAATTCGAAACTTTCCGTCGCTGGTTAGTGGTAGAAGAAGTAGAGCATCCAACCAAAGAGATCTCTATTGAAGCAGCTCGCTACGACGATGACTCAATCGAGTTAGGTGATTACATTGAAGATGAAATCGAATCTGTAACATTTGACCGTATTACGACGCAAACAGCGAAGCAAGTTATTGTACAAAAAGTACGTGAAGCTGAGCGCGCGCAAATTGTAGAACAGTTCATCGATAATGAAGGTGAACTAGTGACAGGTGTGGTTAAGAAAGTTAACCGTGACACAGTGGTACTAGACCTAGGTAACAACGCAGAAGCGGTAATCCTACGCGACGACCAACTTCCACGTGAAAACTTCCGTCCGGGTGACCGTGTACGTGGTCTTCTGTACCGCGTTGCGCCAGAAGCTCGTGGCTTCCAGCTGTTCATTACTCGCTCTAAGCCTGAAATGCTAGCTGAACTATTCCGTGTCGAAGTGCCAGAGATCGCTGAAGAGATCATCGAGCTTAAAGGTGCTGCACGTGATCCAGGTTCTCGCGCTAAAATTGCAGTGAAGACAAACGACAAGCGTATCGACCCTGTAGGTGCGTGTGTTGGTATGCGTGGTGCACGTGTACAAGCAGTATCTGGTGAGTTAGGTGGTGAGCGTATCGATATCGTTCTTTGGGACGATAACCCAGCGCAATTTGTTATCAATGCAATGGCACCTGCAGATGTTGCTTCTATCATCGTTGATGAAGATGCGCACGCAATGGACATCGCAGTTGAAGCAGACAACCTAGCGCAAGCTATCGGTCGTAACGGTCAGAACGTACGTCTAGCGTCTCAACTGACTGGTTGGGAACTGAACGTAATGACGGTTGCGGATCTTCAGAAGAAACACGCTGAAGAATCACAAGCTTCTATCGAAAACTTCATGAAGTACCTAGATATCGAAGAAGACTTCGCTCAACTGTTAGTTGAAGAAGGTTTCTCTACTCTTGAAGAAGTTGCATACGTACCGGTTAACGAGTTGCTTGAAGTTGATGGTCTTGATGAAGACATTATCGAAGAGCTACGTAGCCGTGCGAAAGAAGCTCTAACCACAATTGCTCTTGCTAAAGAAGAGTCTTTTGAAGGTGTAGAGCCAGCTGAAGATCTATTAGGACTTGAAGGTCTTGAGCGTGAAATGGCATTCAAATTGGCAGCGAAAGGTGTAGCAACACTAGAAGATTTGGCTGACCAAGGTATTGATGACCTAGAAGGCATTGAAGGTCTAACCGAAGAGCGTGCAGGTGAACTTATCATGGCAGCTCGCAACATCTGTTGGTTCGGCGACGACGAATAATTTTTCAGCAAGGAGGAAGCGGCATGACACAAATGACTGTAAAAGCATTAAGTGAAGAAATTGGAACACCAGTGGACCGCTTAGTTGAACAACTTGCTGATGCTGGCATGAAAAAAGCGAGCAACGATCAGATTACAGAAGATGAAAAACAGCAATTGCTGACGCATCTTAAGAAAGAGCACGGCGATAACTCAGGTGACGCCGCGCCTACTCGCTTGACTCTGCAACGTAAAACTCGCAGTACACTGAGTGTAAATGCTGGTGGCGGCAAGAGTAAGAATGTTCAGGTTGAAGTGCGCAAGAAACGTACCTACGTGAAGCGCAGTGCAATCGAAGACGAAGCCAAACGCGAAGCTGAAGAAGCAGCCAAACGTGAAGCTGAAGAAGCGGCCAAACGCGAAGCTGAAGAAGCAGCCAAACGTGAAGCTGAAGAAGCAGCCAAACGTGAAGCTGAAGAAGCGGCAAAACGTGAAGCTGAAGAAAAAGCGAAACGTGAAGCTGAAGAAAAAGCAAAACGTGACGCAGACGAGAAGGCTAAACGCAATGTAAAAGATACAAAGCGTGAAGCTGAAGAAAAATCAAAGCAAGAAGCAGCGCAAAAAGAGGCCGACGAGCTTAAACGTCGTCAGGAAGAAGAAGCTAAACGTAAAGCTGAAGAGGAAAGTCAGCGCAAGCTTGAAGAAGCGCGCGAATTGGCTGAGAAGAATAAAGAGCGTTGGTCTGCTGCAGAAGAGAAAAAGGGTGATATGGAAGATACAGATTACCATGTAACGACTTCACAATACGCACGTGAAGCCGAAGATGAAGCAGATCGTCGTGAAGAAGGTGGTCGTCGTAAGAAGAAGAAAGCTGCTGCTAAAAACGATCAAAACCGCGGTGGTCGCAACCAGCGTGGTGGCAGAGGTCGTAAAGGCAAGCTAGCTAAACCATCTTCAATGCAACAAGCTTTCGATAAGACAGCAACGGTCGCTAAATCTGATGTTGTTATCGGTGAAACTATCGTAGTTTCTGAACTTGCGAACAAGATGTCCGTTAAAGCCACTGAAATTATCAAAGCGATGATGAAGATGGGTGCAATGGCAACTATTAACCAAGTGATCGACCAAGAAACTGCTCAGCTAATCGCTGAGGAGATGGGTCACAAGGTGATTATTCGTAAAGAGAACGAGCTAGAAGAAGCAGTACTTAGCGATCGTGATAGCGACTCAGTAGCGACTCCTCGTGCGCCAGTAGTGACTATCATGGGTCACGTTGACCATGGTAAAACATCGACACTTGACTACATTCGTCGTACGCACGTTGCATCTGGCGAAGCTGGTGGTATTACACAGCACATTGGTGCATACCACGTTGAAACTGACAACGGCATGATCACGTTCCTTGATACTCCTGGACACGCGGCGTTTACTGCTATGCGTGCTCGTGGTGCTCAAGCGACAGATATCGTTGTTCTTGTTGTTGCTGCTGACGATGGCGTTATGCCTCAAACAAAAGAAGCAATTCAGCACGCGAAAGCGGCTGGTGTGCCTCTGATCGTTGCTGTGAACAAGATCGATAAAGAAGATGCGAACCCAGATAACGTTAAGAACGAGCTGGCTCAATACGATGTAATCCCTGAAGAGTGGGGCGGTGAGAACATGTTTGTTCACATCTCTGCAAAACAAGGTACTAACATCGAAGGTCTTCTAGAAGCTATCTTGCTTCAATCAGAAGTACTTGAGCTAACAGCGGTTGCTGATGGTATGGCGTCAGGTGTAGTTGTGGAATCTCGTCTTGATAAAGGTCGTGGTCCTGTGGCAACTGTCCTAGTTCAATCAGGTACGCTAAACAAAGGCGATATCGTTCTTTGTGGTCAAGAGTATGGCCGTGTTCGTGCAATGCGCGATGAATTAGGTCAAGAGATCACTCAAGCAGGCCCATCTATCCCAGTAGAGATTTTAGGTCTTTCTGGTGTGCCTTCTTCAGGTGATGAAGCAACAGTAGTACGTGATGAGCGTAAAGCGCGTGAAGTTGCTAACTACCGTGCTGGTAAGTTCCGCGAAGTGAAACTGGCTCGTCAGCAGAAATCTAAACTGGAGAACATGTTCTCGAACATGGCTGCAGGTGAAGTTGCTGAACTGAACGTAGTACTGAAAGCAGACGTACAAGGTTCTGTAGAAGCGATTGCAGATTCACTACTGAAACTATCGACTGATGAAGTTAAAGTGAACATCGTTGGTTCTGGTGTTGGTGGTATCACAGAGACTGATGCAGTACTTGCTGAAGCATCTAACGCAATCATCCTTGGCTTTAACGTTCGTGCTGATGCATCTGCTCGCCGCGCAATTGAAGCTGCAAGTGTTGATCTACGTTACTACTCAATCATCTACCAGCTAATCGACGAAGTGAAACAAGCGATGGGCGGTATGCTTGCTCCAGAATTCAAGCAAGAGATCATTGGTCTTGCTGAAGTTCGTGACGTATTTAAGTCACCGAAACTGGGCGCAATCGCTGGTTGTATGGTTACTGAAGGTCTGATTAAGCGTAACAACCCAATCCGCGTTCTACGTGAAAACGTTGTTATCTACGAAGGTGAACTTGAGTCACTACGTCGCTTTAAAGATGATGTTCAAGAAGTTAAGAACGGCTACGAATGTGGTATCGGCGTTAAGAACTACAACGATGTTCGCGTTGGTGACCAAATCGAAGTCTTCGAAACAGTGGAAATCAAACGTACACTGGACTAATTGACTAAAATTACTCACGATGTCTGATAAAGATTAAGTGGTAATTGGTTGTTGAATACACCATGGGGGGGCTGGGTTGACCATCCCCCCATTCTTTCTATTTGTGAGAAAAGATATGTCAAAAGAATTTAGCCGCACGCAGCGCGTTTCTCAGCAGCTGCAAAAAGAATTGGCGATGATCCTGCAACGTGAAGTTCGTGATTCACGTCTAGGTATGGTAACGATCTCGGACGTAGAGGTTTCTCGTGATCTAGCCTACGCTAAAGTATTCGTCACTTTCCTTTGTGTCGGTGAACAAACGCCTGAGTCGTGCCTTGAAGCATTACGTGAGCACGAAGTGCACATCCGTATGATGCTAGGTAAGCGTATTCGTCTACGCCTAACGCCAGAAATTCGCTTCTACTACGACAACACACTCGTTGAAGGTATGCGTATGTCTAACCTTGTGACTGAAGTTGTACAGACAGACAAACAGAAGCAAAAAGATTCTGGTCGTGAGGACGAGGAATAATGGCTCGCCGTCGTAAAGGTCGTCCTATCGATGGTGTGATCCTGCTGGATAAACCAACCGGGATTTCATCTAACGACGCATTGCAAAAAGTGAAGCGAATTTACTTTGCTGAAAAAGCCGGCCATACCGGCGCACTTGATCCGTTAGCAACGGGCATGCTGCCAATTTGCTTGGGTGAAGCGACCAAATTCTCTCAGTTTTTGCTTGATTCAGATAAGCGCTACCGAGTGATCGCTAAGCTAGGCGAACGTACTAACACGTCGGACTCCGACGGTGAGGTGGTAGAAACGCGTCCAGTTGACGTGGATCTGGCTAAGTTAGAAGCGTGCATCGATAAGTTCCGCGGTGAATCGGATCAAATCCCATCAATGTTTTCGGCGCTGAAATACCAGGGTAAGCCACTTTATGAGTACGCTCGACAAGGTATTGAAGTACCGCGTGAATCGCGCAAAATCACTGTTTACGAAATCGTTCTACACCGCTTTGAAGGCGATGAAGTGGAGATGGAAGTGCATTGCTCAAAAGGCACTTACATCCGCACGATTGTTGACGATTTAGGTGAGATGCTGGGCTGTGGTGCGCACGTAACTATGTTGCGTCGTACGGCGGTTGCTAAGTACCCATATGAAAAAATGGTGACTCTGGAACAACTCAACGAGCTGCTTGAGCAAGCGCATCGTGAAGAGAAAGCGCCACGTGAGCTTCTTGATCCGCTTCTGATGCCTATGGATACCGCGGTGGAAGATCTGCCAGAGGTAAATCTGATCCCTGATCTTGCAAACATGGTTCAGCATGGTCAGCCAGTACAGGTATTTGGTGCGCCAACAGAAGGACCCGTTCGCCTAACGATGGGTGAAGAGAAGCTGTTTATCGGGGTCGGTGAAATGAACGATGACGGTAAGATCGCACCTAAGCGACTTGTGGTATTTCGTGACTAACACCAACTAACGCCTCAATAGTAAAACCGAAGCCTTGGCTTCGGTTTTTTTATTTCTGAGTTATTTAATTAAACCCTCTGCTTCCAGCAGCTTCCTTAACTGGTTTGCACGCTTACGGTTAACTCCAAAATCAGAATATCCGACCCGTGATTCAGAGCGCACGATAAGTTTCCCGCTGTCGATTCGTAGCTCTAGGTCGTCAACAAATCGCATGATTCTAGAAGTGCACTCAATACGTAGATATTTGTCTTCTTTGAACGCAGTCTTGGCGCCTGGCAATTGAAGTGCGGCGCTTTCAATTTGATCAATATTGACGTCAGCCGTGAGCTCGTAGGGGACAAGTTTGAATTTCTCGCGATTATCTAGCGTTGATACGCAATTGGGTTTGTCTCCACAGGGTTGCATACTACGGTCTGTCATGGTCGATACTCCTTGGCTGCAAGCGGTTAAAGTAAGTACTGATAGAGAGAGGAGAGCAGCTTTGTTCATGTTCGGTGGCCTTATCTTGTTTTCTTTAATTATATGCTGAAACGTAAAGCGCTAAGTAAATAAAAAGGTTGGCGCTTGCACACCAACCTTTAGCTATAAATCAAAACGTTATGTTTTACACATCAAGGTAATCAAGTATCCCTTCTGCAGCTTTGCGCCCTTCATCAATAGCAGTCACAACCAAGTCAGAGCCTCGAACCGCATCGCCACCAGCAAAGATTTTTTTGTTACTGGTCTGGAACATAAAGTCTTGCTCAGAAGGAGCTTGGATACGCCCCCACTGATCCAACTCTACACCGTAAGGTTCAAGCCATTCCATTTTATGTGGCTGGAATCCAAACGCCATGATCACCGCATCTGCGTCTAACACGTGTTCGCTACCTGGAACAGGTTCAGGGCGACGACGGCCTGCTTCATCAGGCTCACCCAGCGCGGTTTTCACTACCTTAACGCCCGTTACATGACCAGAAGCATTGACTTCGACCCCAAGAGGTTGAAGGTTAAACATAAAGTTCACACCTTCTTCTTTTGCGTTTTTCACTTCGCGGCGAGAACCAGGCATATTCGCTTCATCACGGCGGTAAGCACAAATTACGTTAGACGCGCCTTGACGAATGGAGGTACGCACACAATCCATCGCGGTATCGCCACCACCCAGTACGACAACTTTCTTACCAGCCATATTGAGGAAAGGTTGGTTATCTTCCAGTTCCATCACTTTGTAGGTATTGGATACCAAGAATGGTAAGGCATCATAAACACCTTCTGCATCCTCATTGTCTAGCCCTGCGCGCATGTATTTATAAGTGCCGACGCCAAGAAAAACGGCATCATAATCATCGATCAGCTGCTGCATTGGCACATCTTTACCGACCTCGACATTCATGCGGAATTCAACGCCCATTTCACTGAAAACGCGGCGGCGGTTTTCCATTACGCCTTTTTCTAGCTTGAAAGAGGGGATACCGAATGTCAGTAGGCCGCCAATTTCAGGGTAGCGGTCAAATACGATAGGTTTCACGCCATTTCGAACTAAAATATCGGCAGCGGCAAGACCTGCTGGGCCGGCACCGATGATGGCGACTTTTTTGTCTGTCCATTCTACTTTTGACATGTCTGGTTTCCAGCCCATTTCAAAAGCTTTATCGGTGATATATTTTTCAATATTACCGATGGTTACCGCGCCAAAGTCATCGTTTAAGGTACACGACCCTTCGCACAACCTGTCTTGTGGGCAAACTCGGCCGCATACTTCAGGCAGACTGTTGGTTTGGTGAGATAGCTCGGCAGCCTCAATAATCCGCCCTTCATTGGCGAGTTTTAACCACTGTGGAATATAGTTGTGTACGGGGCATTTCCACTCACAGTACGGGTTGCCGCAGTCCAAACAGCGATCCGCCTGAGCGGTTGCTTGCTGTTTAGTAAAAGGTTCATAGATTTCAACGAACTCAATCTTACGAATTTTAATGGGTTTCTTCGCAGGATCTACACGTTGTACGTCGATAAATTGGTATACGTTCTGGCTCATGATTCAGACATCCTCCATGATTTACTGTGCTTGAACGCGTAGTTCTGCTGCGCTACGACTTTGGTGACCCAGCAGGGTGTTGAGGTCCGCTGCTTGTGGTTTCACTAGATAGAACTTCGGAATCCATTCGTCAAAGTTCGCTAAAATATTCTCTGCGTGCGATGAGCCCGTTTCTTCAAGGTGCTCTGCGATGAGACCGCGCAGGTGCTCTTGGTGGATATACAAGTCTGAGAGTGAAATAGCCTCGACTGACTCGTTGTTTACTCGGCCTTGGAAGTCTTCATTTTGATCCAACACGTAGGCAAAGCCGCCAGTCATACCGGCACCAAAGTTCACCCCAGTGGCGCCTAGAATAGCCACAATACCACCTGTCATGTATTCACAGGCGTTATCACCAGCGCCTTCAATCACGGCTATGGTACCTGAGTTACGTACACCAAAACGCTCACCGGCTGTACCTGCTGCAAATAACTTACCGCCAGTTGCGCCGTACAAACAGGTGTTACCAATGATGGTGGCTTCGTGGCATTTAAATGCGGTGCCTAAGTGAGGCTTGATCGCGATCTTACCGCCAGCCATGCCTTTGCCGACATAGTCGTTAGCATCACCAGTCAAGTAAAGCTCCACACCACCTGCGTTCCATACGCCAAATGATTGGCCAGCAGTGCCGTCAAGGTGGATTTTGATCGGCGATGCTGCCATACCTTGGTTGCCGTAACGCTTGGCAATTTCACCGGATAAGCGGGCACCAACAGAGCGATCGGTATTGATGACGTTATAGAATAAGTTGGCGGATTGATTGGCTTCCACACTGGCTAGAGCATCATCGACGATCTTCTGGTTGAGCTCTGCTTTATCGAATGGCGTGTTTGGCTGCGTCCAGAAGAGTGGGTGTCCTTCAGGAGAAACTGGGGCCTCTAAAATATTCGACAGATCAAGCTTAGATTGTTTGGCTGTGATGCCTTCCACGGCTTCAAGCAGATCGGTACGACCAATCAAATCTGTTAGCTTCTCTACCCCTAACTCAGCAAGCAGTTCGCGCACTTCTTCTGCAAGGCCTGTGAAGTAGTTGACGACCATTTCTGGCAGTCCTTTGAAGTACTCTTTACGTAGCGTTTCATCTTGTGTCGCCACGCCTGTTGCACAGTTATTTAAGTGACAAATTCGTAAGAATTTACACCCCATCGCGACCATCGGAGCGGTACCAAAACCAAAGCTTTCTGCACCAAGGATCGCCGCTTTTACAACGTCCAAGCCTGTTTTCAACCCGCCATCAACTTGCAGACGAATCTTATGGCGCAGGCCATTAGCTACTAATGCTTGCTGCGTTTCAGCCAGACCAAGCTCCCACGGACAACCCGCGTATTTCACTGAAGTTAGTGGGCTGGCGGCGGTACCACCGTCATAACCCGAAATCGTAATTAAGTCGGCGTATGCTTTGGCTACTCCTGTAGCGATGGTGCCCACACCTGGTTCCGATACCAGTTTGACGGAAACTAAGGCATTTGGGTTAACCTGTTTCAAATCGAAAATGAGCTGGGCCAAGTCTTCGATCGAGTAAATATCATGGTGAGGAGGTGGGGATATAAGCGTTACGCCCTGTACCGAGTAACGCAGCTTAGCGATCTCAGCCGTCACTTTGTGCCCTGGAAGCTGACCGCCTTCACCTGGTTTAGCACCTTGTGCCACTTTGATTTGCAGAACGTCTGCATTGGTTAAGTAGTGAGGCGTCACCCCAAAACGTCCAGATGCGATCTGTTTGATACGGGAATTACGATTAGTGCCAAATCGGCGAGGGTCTTCACCGCCTTCACCAGAATTCGAGTAACCACCTAACTGGTTCATCGCCATCGCCAGTGCTTCGTGAGCTTCTGGGCTCAAGGCACCAATCGACATCGCTGCCGAATCAAAGCGTTTGAACAGATCTGTGGTCGGCTCAATTTTCTCTAGTGGTAGTGGCTTGTCTGATTTTTTTAGCGTCATCATATCGCGTAGCATTGCGATAGGGCGATGGTTCACTTGTTCAGCAAAGCTCTTGTAATCGGAGTTTTCACCAGATTTGACAGCGGTTTGAAGTGTGCCGACAACATCGGGGTTGTAGGCATGGTATTCACCACCGTGTACGTATTTCAGCAATCCCCCGTGCTCGATAGACTTACGTTTTGCCCATGCTTTGCGTGAAAGGTTAAATAAGTCTTGCTGGAAATCGTCGAAGTTTGCCCCTTGAATACGCGTCGCGACACCGCTGAAACAGACATCCACCACATCTTGGCTTAGGCCGACTGCTTCAAAAAGTTGTGAGCAGCGATAAGACGCCACCGTTGAAATGCCCATCTTGGACATGATCTTGTACAGACCCTTATTGATGCCGTACTGATAGTTCTGCATCACTTCACGATAGGTTTTATCTAGCGCGCCATCATCGATGAGTTTGCTCAGTGCTTCATATGCTAAATACGGGTATACCGCAGTAGCACCAAAACCAAGTAACACTGCAAACTGGTGTGGGTCGCGGGCTGTGGCTGTTTCGACAATGATGTTGGCATCACAACGCAAGTTCTCTTCGATCAGACGAGTCTGCACCGCACCAACGGCCATCGCTGCTGGGATCGGTAATTTGCCTTTGACCAATGCGCGGTCTGAAAGCACGACCAGTACAGTGCCTTCGCGCACCACCTGAGTGGCTTGGTCACAGAGATCATTAATCGCTTGTGCTAGATCTTTTTCATTCGGGTCATAGTTAATGTCGAGAATGGTATTACGGTAGTGTGCATCCGCCAGTTCTAATAACTGCTGCATATCAGAATAAAGCAGAACAGGCGAGTCGAACGTCACTCGGTGTGCGTGGCCATCCGTTTCGCAAAAGACATTCATCTCCTGGCCGATACTTGTCGCTAACGACATGACATGCTTTTCACGCAGTGGATCGATGGGTGGGTTGGTTACCTGAGCGAACTTCTGGCGGAAGTAGTCAGTCACCAAGCGTTCTTTGGATGAGAGCACGGCCATCGGCGTGTCATCGCCCATCGAGCCTACTGCCTCTTGCCCCATATCACCGAGTACACGCAGCACTTGATCGACTTCTTCATTCGTCATCGCAAACTGCTTTTGATAGGTACTGAGCAGATCGTTTTCGAAAGTACGTTCGCCTACCTGATCATCAGGAAGGTCTTTAAATGACGTGAGTTTATGGACGTTATTTTCCATCCATTCACGGTACGGGTGGCGGCCTTTGAGATCGTTATCAATCTCACTGGATTGCCATAACTTGCCTCGGCGTGTATCTACGACCAGCAGCTCGCCAGGGCCAACTCGGCCTTTCTCGGCCACTTCATCAGGTGCGTAGTCCCAAATGCCCACTTCAGAGGCGAGGGTGATCAGCTTATCTTTGGTGATGACATAACGTGCCGGGCGAAGGCCATTGCGGTCTAAGTTACAGGCCGCATAACGACCATCAGATAAAACGATACCTGCTGGACCATCCCATGGTTCCATGTGCTTAGAGTTAAAGTCATAAAACGCGCGTAAGTCGGCGTCCATATCTGGGTGATTTTGCCATGCAGGCGGGACTAACATACGCATCGCACGGAAGATATCCATACCACCCGCGAGGAAAACATCCAGCATATTGTCTAGGCTTGAGGAGTCTGAGCCCGTTTCATTAACGAATGGCGCCGCTGTTTGCAAGTCTGGTAATAGCGGTGATGAAAACTTATAGGCACGTGCTCGTGCCCACTTACGGTTACCCTCGATAGTGTTGATTTCACCGTTGTGTGCCAAGTAGCGGAATGGCTGTGCGAGAGGCCAGCGAGGTTGTGTGTTGGTTGAAAAGCGCTGGTGGAACAAACAGATAGCAGATTCCATGCGCAAATCTGCAAGGTCTAGATAGAAACGCGGCAAGTCTGCTGGCATGCAGAGCCCTTTATAGACCATAACCTGAGTTGATAGGCTACAGATATAGAAATCACTGTCTTCGGTAATCTGTTTCTCGATACGGCGACGAGCAATATACAGACGGCGTTCAATGTCTCGCTCTCGCCAGCCTGCTGGAGCGGAAATAAAAACTTGTTGGATATTGGGTAAAGAGTTTAAAGCGATAGGACCAAGTACCGCGGAATTGGTAGGGACGTCTCGCCAACCTGCTACCGTGAGGGTTTCTTGAGCTAGCTCTTTATTAATAATATCTTTGGCTGATTGCGCCTTAACGGGATCGGGGCTAAAGAAAATCATACCTACGGCATATTGTTTGCCTAGGTTGAACCCATTTTCTTCGGCGATAAGGCGTAGATAAGAGTCGGGCTTTTGTAGTAGCAGACCACAACCATCACCTGTTTTACCATCGGCGGCGATACCACCTCGGTGAGTCATGCGATCGAGTGCTGAAATTGCTGTACGAACCAGCTTGTGACTTGGTTCACCTTCCATGTGTGCAATCAAACCAAATCCACAGTTGTCTTTCTCAAGACTTGGATCATAAAGAGCCATTGCAATTCTCCCTTTGCTTCGCTGTCTTCCAGACAGTACTACCAACATCAAAAGGGTTGGTATGTATGACTAACTATGTTTTCAAATTGTTAAATTCTGCATAATGATGCAGAAAATGTTTTGTTATAGTTTTACAAAATTAGACAAAATCATTTTCATCGACTTCACAACGTATAGCTTATTATGAAAAAGGTCAAGTTTTTGGTGAATAATCGCGCCAATGTGGGGTTTACCACTTAATGCACTAGAAAAGTTGTTTTAAATCAGAAGGATAGGTTTTCAATTGTTACACTTTTGCAACAATTGAATCCCGAAGAAATAAAAAAGGCCAGCACATTGTGCTGGCCAAATATAAAAGTTTGGAAGGAATGATTATTAATCGGTTATCACCCAGAATCATTGAAGGTCATTAGAGCCTGGGTGGTAACACTATTAAGCTGATAGCATAAGAGAGTCAGCTTTTGCTTCTAGATTGGTATTACCCATTAGATATTCATCCACAGCTCGAGCACATTCGCGGCCTTCATTGATACAGCGTACGACCAAAGATTGACCAGTGCGCATATCACCCGCAGCAAATACACCTGCTTGGTTAGTTTGGAAGTCTTGTGTTGCTACGTTACCGCGATCATCCAAAGTAATATCTAGCTGAGCTAATACGCCCGTTGGTTCTGGGTGTAGGAAGCCCATGGCCAGAAACGCCATATCACATGGGATCACGCGCTCGCTGCCTTCGACTTCTTTAAAACTTGGGCGCTCACCTGGTTTTGCGTCTTCCCAGACGATGTCTGCAAGACGTAGACCTGTGACTTCGCCTTTGTCATTGCCGATGAACTCTTTAGTCAGGATGTTCCAGTGGCGATCGACGCCTTCTTCATGAGAAGTCGAAGTACGCAGAATCATCGGGTACTGTGGCCAAGGCATATTAGCAGGGCGTTTCTCTGGTGGAATCGGCATGATTTCAACCTGAGTGATGCTTGCTGCTCCATGACGGTTAGATGTACCCACACAGTCAGAACCAGTATCACCACCACCGATCACCACAACATGTTTGCCCGCCGCGTGAACTTCTTCACCCTTCAGGTCCATATCGTTTGCACGGCGGTTGTTTTGCCCTAGGAATTCCATCGCGAAGTGAACGCCTTTTAGTTCACGACCAGGAACTGGTAAGTCACGTGGAACCGTTGAGCCACCAGTCAGTAGAACCACATCGAACTCTTGACGTAGTTGTTGAGCATTGACGTCAACACCGATGTGCTGGTTTACTTTGAACTCAACGCCTGCTTCTGCCATTAAGTTAATCTTACGGTCGATCACTTCCATGCTTAGTTTGAAGTCTGGAATACCAAAACGCAGTAGACCACCAACTTTCTCGTCACGCTCGAATACTGTTACGCTATGACCTGCGCTGTTTAGCTGCTCAGCAGCGGCGAGGCCAGCTGGGCCAGAACCGATGATCGCCACCGTTTTACCGGTGCGAGATCGTGGTGTTTTTGGCTTAGCGTATCCTTCACGATACGCCGTTTCGACGATAGTTTTCTCGATGTTACAGATGGTGATTGGGTCTTGGTTGATGCCCAAAACACACGCGCTTTCACATGGAGCAGGGCATACACGACCAGTAAACTCAGGGAAGTTATTGGTTGTACTAAGAATATTCCACGCTTCTTCCCAGCTATCACGGTAAACCGCGTCGTTGAATTCCGGGATGATGTTACCGATCGGGCAGCCGTTATGGCAAAACGGCACGCCACAGTCCATACAGCGAGAGGCTTGTGTATTGATCTTGTCGCCAAATTCGTCGTTTAGAACGAACTCTTTGTTGTTCTTAATACGCTCTGATGGGTCGATCTTTTGCGGTAATTCACGACCATGCTCTAAAAATCCAGTAGGCTTACCCATTACACTGCCTCCGCTTCTTGTTGTTGCGCTGCTTCTGCCTTGCGTTTTTGAAGTACGGCTTTGTAGTCGCGAGGCATGACTTTCACCATGCTTTGCAAGCTTGCTTCAAAGTTATCAAGGAACGATTGAGCAACTTCACTTCCTGTGAATTCGACATGCTTAGTCAGCATATCAAGTAGTAGATCTCTGTCTTCTTGTTCGATTGGGTCAAGGTCAACCAACTCTGGGTTCAGCTTCGACTCGAAGTCGCCTGATTTATCCCAAACGTAAGCGACACCGCCACTCATGCCAGCAGCGAAGTTACGACCAGTTGAACCTAGGATGATGGCTGCACCGCCAGTCATGTACTCACAACCGTGGTCACCAACGCCTTCTACAACCACTTTCGCGCCTGAGTTACGAACACAGAAACGTTCACCCGCCATACCGCGAATGAAAGACTCACCCGAAGTCGCACCGTAGAAACACACGTTACCGACCACGATGTTGTCTTCTGCGACAATGCTTGATTTCGCATCTGGGTATAACACCAAAGTACCGCCAGACAGACCTTTACCCCAGTAGTCGTTCGCATCGCCTTCCACTTCGAATTTCACGCCCTTGGCCAGGAATGCACCGAATGACTGACCCGCAGACCCGTTGAACTTCACATTCATTGGTTGAGGGAGACCTTGGTCTTTGTACACTTTCGAGATTTCGTTCGACAGCATGGTACCCGCAGAGCGGTCCGTGTTGACGATAGGGAACTCAGCATTGACCGCTTCGCCTTTCTCGAGTGCAGGGATAGCTGCTTGAATCAGTTTACGGTCAAGCACAGATTCTAGGTTGTGGTTCTGTTGCGTTTGGTTATGGATACCGTCTGACTCACGAGGCTGTTCAACATGAAGCACAGGAGACAGATCGAGGTTCTTGTATTTCCAATGAGAAACGTCTTGGCGAACTTTCAGTTTCTGGCCTTGACCGACCATCTCATCGATAGTGCGGAAGCCAAGTTCAGCCATGATTTCACGCAGACCTTGCGCCATGTACTGGAAGAAGGTTACGACGTCTTCTACGCGGCCATCAAAGCGCTCGCGAAGAGTCTTGTTCTGAGTTGCGATACCAACAGGGCAGGTGTTCTTATGACACTTACGCATCATTATACAACCTTCAACCACTAATGCTGCGGTTGCTACGCCCCATTCTTCTGCACCTAGTAGTGTTGCTACTGCAAGGTCACGAGGTGTCTTCATCTGACCATCCGCCTGAACCACGATACGGTTACGCAGACCGTTCTTGAGTAGCGTTTGGTGTGTTTCTGCCAAGCCAAGCTCCCAAGGAAGACCAGTATGGCGGATTGAAGACATTGGCGATGCACCTGTACCGCCATCGAAACCTGCGATCAGTACAACGTCTGCTTTTGCTTTCGCAACACCAGAAGCGATAGTACCTACGCCTGCTTCCGACACCAGTTTCACGTTTACGCGACCAGCACGGTTGGCGTTCTTCAAGTCGTAGATCAGCTGAGCCAAGTCTTCGATTGAGTAGATATCGTGGTGTGGCGGTGGCGAGATAAGACCGACGCCCGGAGTTGAGTGACGCGTTGCACCGATCCAGTCATCGACTTTATCGCCAGGTAGCTGACCACCTTCACCTGGTTTCGCGCCCTGAGCCATCTTGATTTGTAGCTCTTCCGCGTTGGTTAGGTAGTAAGAGGTGACGCCAAAACGACCTGAAGCAACCTGTTTAATAGCAGAACGTTCCCAGTCGCCGTTTTCTTTGCGCTCGAAACGCATTGGGTCTTCACCACCTTCACCAGAGTTCGATTTCGCGCCTAGGCGGTTCATCGCAACAGCCAGTGTTGAGTGTGCCTCGTAAGAGATCGAACCGAATGACATTGCACCCGTCGCGAAGCGTTTGACGATGCTTTCAATTGGCTCGACTTCGTCGATAGAGATGGAGCCTGCTGGGTTCTTAATAAACTCAAGTTGGCTACGCAGGGTGACTGCGTTGTCACCTTGTTTGTCTACCGCCGTCGCGTATTGCTTGAACTGATCGTAGTTCTTGTTACGCGTAGACTCTTGCAGTAGAGAAATGGTTTCTGGGTTGAATAGGTGTTTCTCACCACGTTGTTTCCATTGGTAAACACCACCCACATCCAGCATTTGGATTGGGATTTCACGTTGTGGGTAGCCTACGCGGTGACGAACGAGCACTTCTTTGGCGATATCGTCAAGCGTGAGACCTTGAATACGAGAAACCGTACCGGTGAAGTACTTCTCCACCACCGACTTATTGATACCTAGAGCTTCAAAGATTTGTGCGCCGTGGTAAGACTGAAGTGTCGAAATCCCCATCTTAGAGAAGATCTTCAATAGGCCGCCGTTTACCGCTTTACGGTAGTTGTCGAATAGCGTATCTAGTGATGCTTCAGGATCGAGCTTCTTGCGACGTTGCAAATCGACCAGTGTTTCTGTCACTAAGTATGGGTTGACTGCGTTTGCACCATAGCCGAACAAGGTAGCGAAGTGGTGTGTTTCTCGCGCGTCACCGGTTTCAACCACAATGCCACACTTGGCACGCAGGCCTTTGCGGATCAGGTGGTGGTGGACAGCGCCAACGGCTAGCATCGCTGGAATGGCAGCATGGTTTGAGTTCACCGCACGGTCTGTTAGTACGATGATTGAGTAACCGTCAACGACTGCGTCTTCAGCGTATTGGCAAATACGTTTTAGCGCGCGTTCTAGCTTGCCTTCTTCTTCACTGGCTTGGAAAACAATATCCAATGTTTTCGCTTGCAGGTGCTCGTTATCAATAGCACGTAATTTTTCTAACTCAGCGTTTGAGATGACAGGCGACTCAAGCTCTACCTTGCGACAGTGAGCCGGAGACTCAGATAATAGGTTCTGATCTTTACCTAGGTAAGTGTTCAGAGACATTACCATACGTTCCCGAATTGGGTCGATTGGCGGGTTGGTTACCTGGGCAAACAACTGTTTAAAGTAGTTAGATAGATGTTGTGATTGGTGTGAAAGCACAGCCAGTGGCCAGTCAGCACCCATTGCAGAAAGTGGTTCTTTACCATCATTCGACATAGGAACGATGATTTCATTCACTTCTTCTGTGCTGATACCAAACGCTTGCTGACGGTGAAGTAAACGCTCAGGCGTTGGCTGTGCGTGAGTGTTATCGGCTTCTGGAAGTTTGCTTAGGCTCAGTAGATTTTCTTTCACCCATTTTTCATAGGGTTGAGCGGTAGCAATGGTGTCTTTGACTTCTTCATCGGAAATGATTCGGCCTTGTTCAAGGTCGGCGACAAAGATACGACCTGGCTGCAAGCGACCACGGAATTCAACATTTTCAGGGGCAATTTCGACAACACCTGACTCAGAAGCCATCACTAGGAAGTCATCTTTGGTCACTGTGTAGCGTGAAGGACGTAGACCATTACGGTCAAGGGTTGCACCCACCTGAACACCGTCAGTGAAACAAACTGAAGCCGGACCATCCCATGGTTCCATGATATTCGCGTGGTATTGATAGAACGCGCGACGTGTAGGATCCATGTTTTTGTTTTCTTGCCATGCTTCTGGGATCATCATCATCAGAGCATGTGGCAGAGTACGGCCAGAAAGAACGAGGAGTTCCAGCGCCATATCGAAGTTGGATGAATCCGAGCTGCCTTCCTGACAGATCGGCAGTAGCATGTCGATCTCGGCTTGGGTAAACAAGTCAGACTGAATGATGGCTTCGCGCGCTTTCATCCAGTTCAAGTTACCGCGCACCGTGTTGATTTCGCCGTTGTGAGCAATGTAACGGAAAGGCTGCGCCAGACGCCATTTAGGGAAGGTGTTGGTAGAAAAACGAGAGTGCACCAGCGCCAATGCTGTCACCATCGTAGGGTTCTGTAAATCTAGGAAGTATTGAGGTACCTGCTCTGTGGTTAGCTGACCTTTGTACACCAACGTCTTGTAAGACATTGAGTTGATGTAAAAATCATCACCAATGTTTGACACGCTTTCAAGGCAAACACGAACTGTGTAGTTACGCAAAACGTAAAGTTTACGCTCAAGTTCTTCTGGTGTTGTGCTTGGCCCACCAGAGATAAATACGTGCTCAAATTGAGGTTCAGTGCTTAACGGATCAGAACCGATCATCGAGTTGTCGGTTGGAAGTACACGATAACCCAGTACTTCTAAATCAAGGCGTTTAGCGTTGCGTTCCAAAATATCGCGGCACTGAGCACGCTTATGCTCGTCCTTAGGAAACAGTACAACACCAACACCGTATTTTTCGAAAGAAGGCAGTTTAATGCCTAGCTTTACCGCTTCTTCCAAAAGAAATTCGTGTGGTTTTTGCAACAAGATACCCGCACCGTCACCGCTGCATGGGTCACAACCTTGACCGCCACGGTGTTCCATGCGTGCTAGCATATCGAGTGCTTGAGTCACAACGTCATGCGATTTACGGTTTTTAAGGTGAGCAACAAAACCGATACCACAAGCGTCGTGCTCCAGCTCAGGAGTATAAAGACCTTGGGCTTTTTGCTCTCTATCTACCATAGATACATCCTTCCAGTTCAATAGGCGCGCAAATACCAGTCGAAACCAGTTTTACGACCTGTCCTTTATTTTTATGATTCGAAGTCATCCTAGGTTGGCGACTTTGAGTCCATTCCGCCTCTCGCAGGAAAAATATTGCGAGATAAACAATCCTTGGTGATATCCGTTTTTTTTGTATCACTATGCAGTGATTTATATAGGTGGGGTGGGATTATCACCGAAGTTTTAGTCATTGCATGTGTAATTAAATACACAAAAAACACTAAAATCTGAAAGTATCCTACAATCTTGTCAGCTTTGAATGCAATCAAAATTCGTTCTGTCGCCCACATTTTTTGGGTTATAAATTGATTAATATGTTTAACTTTTGATTAACATAGTGCTTGAGGCACGGATTTTATGCATGTTTATTGACTTCGCATAACATTGCAGTTGTTTGAAACCGCTACATTTCTCCATCCTATATTTTCAGTATTGTAATTTTATTACAATGATCGCAATGATATTCATTCTCGCACTTTAGGGGTTAGCATGCAGTTACATGAGCTGGTGAACACAATCGGTCAGGACCTTCAACGTCGCTACGGTGAAAAAGTACACAAGCTAACCTTACATGGCGGATTTAGCTGCCCTAACCGTGATGGAACTATCGGGCGAGGGGGATGCACATTTTGCAATGTTGCCTCATTTGCTGACGAAGAAGCGCAGATCAAAAGCATTCATGAGCAGTTGAAAGATCGTGCTGGAGAAATCCATCGAGCAAAGCGTTATCTAGCGTATTTTCAGGCATACACGAGTACTTATGCGGAAGTACAGGTCCTGAAAAATATGTATGAAGAGGCGTTAAAAGCGGCCGATATTGTTGGTTTATGCGTTGGAACACGCCCAGATTGTGTGCCTGATTCAGTCTTAGATTTACTTTCTGAGTATGTGAATAAGGGGTATGAGATTTGGCTAGAGTTGGGTCTACAAACCGCAAATAATCAGACGCTGAAGCGTATTAATCGTGGCCATGATTTTGAGTGCTATGCTGAAATTACCAAGAAAGCCCGAGCTCTGGGGATCAAAGTTTGTACGCATTTGATCGTAGGATTACCAAAAGAAAGCCGCAATGATAACGTGGAAACAATGCATAAAGTGCTTGCTGTGGGGACCGACGGAATCAAGCTGCATGGGCTGCACATCGTTGAAGGCAGCACGATGGCCAAAGCGTGGAAAGCGGGTCGGTTAGAAGCGCCAACTTTGGATGACTATGTCACAATAGCCAGTGAGCTTATTCGTATGACTCCACCGGAAGTGGTTTATCACCGAGTTTCTTCAGCGGCGAGAAGGCCCACTTTGCTGGCTCCTCTGTGGTGTGAAAACCGCTGGTTAGCGATGACAGAGATCGGAAAGTCACTTAACCTAGAAGGTGCGCAAGGCTCGCTCTCAGGCAAACCGTTTGTATATAAAAAGCCAGTGCTCAAAGCGCGTTGATAAAGACTGCATCTTCTGCGTTTAACAGGTTACATATTCAACAATCATCAGGCCATTGTTATCGTCAAATATATACATATCACACATCCAACAATTACCATTCTAATGGCATAGGATTCTTTTAGCCGTGGGTAGATAAAACGGGTAACATTGGCCTGTATCTGTGTAAGTAGTTGTACAATCTAACCCGCTAGCGTTGCTAAGCTGAGACTATGTACTGCCTTCTTATGTATTTTATGTGAGTACAGCTTAAATTCTCTTTACTGACTTTGGCTTAGCAGAACACCATTTCAGTCATTACTTCTTCAGATCGCTACATTCTTTTGTTATCGCACGGAGCGCTTCATGAAGCCGATCAAAAATCTTGCCCAATATTATGTCGACCTCCTAGTTAAACTGGGTATTTTACGTTTCTCCATTTTACTTGCATTAGCTTTGGTTGCACTTGCTGTTGTCGTTCAGGTCGGCGTGACATTGGTGTTGACCGGGCATGTTGATGATATTGATATTGTCCGTTCGGTTTTCTTTGGTCTGTTGATCACTCCTTGGGCGGTTTATTTCTTGTCTGTAGTGGTCGATCAGCTTGAAGAATCTCGCCAGCGTTTAACCAAGTTGGTGTCTAAGCTCAAAGATATGCGTTCGCGAGATCAGGAACTAAATCAACAACTGCAAAAAAATATTATCAAGCTGAATCAAGAGATTGAAGAGCGTATTAAGGCGGAATCCGCTAGAGAAGAAGCGATGAAAGACCTTGAGAATGAGGTGTATCAGCGTGAACGTACTCAAGTGGAATTGGCCGAAAGAACGGCGCTACTTCGCTCCTTCATTGATGCTTCGCCGGACTTGATTTACTACCGCAACGCCGAGGGGGTGTTTTCTGGCTGTAACCGCGCAATGGAAGAGCTGACCGGTAAAAACGAAAATCAGCTGGTGGGGTTAACTCCTTGGGATGTTTACAGCAAAGAAGTGGCTCAGCAAATTGTTGATACCGACCAAAAAGTATTTGCAGACAACCAAACCCTGACTTACGAGCAGTGGCTTGAGTACCCAGACGGACGTCGAAATTACTTTGAACTGCGCAAAGTACCTTTCTACAGTAAAGATGGTCGCCACCTTGGCTTAGTTGGCTTCGGTCGTGATATTACTGAGCGTAAACGCCATGAAGAATCACTCGAAAAAGCCAGTCGCGATAAAACGACCTTTATTTCTACCATTAGCCATGAGCTACGAACCCCACTTAATGGCATTGTGGGCTTAAGCCGAATGTTGCTGGATACGCCGCTCAGTGAAGAACAGCGCCACCATATGCAGACCATTAACGTCAGTGCGATCACGCTTGGCAACATCTTTAATGACATCATCGATATGGATAAATTTGACCGCCGTAAACTGGAGTTGTACCCATCGGTACTGAACTTCGAGCAATTCGTCGGTGAGGTAGAAAGTATTGCGGCTCTGATGGCATCACAAAAAGGCCTGCGCTTTGATCTGGAGCGATTAAGTGATTTGCCTTCAGCGATAGAAGTTGACGCGACGCGCCTGCGTCAAGTGCTGTGGAATTTGATCAGCAATGCGATGAAGTTTACTAAGGAAGGCGGTGTGGTCATGTCTGTCAGTGCGGATGTGGAAGATGCGCTTGCGAACATTACCATCGAAGTGGAAGACAGTGGTATCGGCATTCCCGAGTCAGAATTAGATAAAATCTTTGCTATGTACTACCAAGTGAAATCGGGCAAAGACAACCTTCACGCGGTCGGTACAGGCATCGGGCTTTCCGTATCAAAACAACTGATCAATATGATGGATGGAGACATTACCGTTGCCAGTGAGGAAGGTTTTGGTAGCACGTTTACCGTCACGATTCGAGTGCCTTTAGCGGAGGCTGAAGAATCACAGCAAGTGGAACCTCAGCAGCAACCTGAGCTTAATATTTTTATGGTAGAAGATATTGAGCTCAACATCACCGTTGCACGCTCTTTGCTGGAAAGTATGGGGCATGAAGTGTCGGTGGCGATGACAGGTGAAGAAGCGATCGAAATGTTCGACCCAGAACTGTATGACTTGGTGTTCCTAGATATCCAACTGCCGGATATGACAGGCTTTGATGTCGCGGAGTTCTTCAGAAAAACTTACAGAGATTTGCCTCCTTTGGTGGCATTAACGGCAAATGTACTCAAAAATAAAACAGAGTATTTAGAGAAAGGCATGGATGACGCGATCAGCAAACCATTGTCAGTGACTGACGTGCAGAATGTTATTGCTAAATTTGCCCAAGGGGGGGCGAGCCTGCCTGTTCAACCTGTGGAGAAAGAGGTTGAAACAACTGACAGTAATGACAGCTACGCGCATTTACTGGATCTAGACATGCTTGAGTCGTATGTCGATATTGTTGGACCTCAGCCCGTATTAGACAGCATCCAAATGTTTGAAGAGATGATGCCGGAATATATCAATGTGTTGGATTCCAACATGGTAGCGAAGCACCAAGAGGGCATTGTTTCAGAAGCGCATAAAATCAAAGGTGCAGCGGGTTCTGTTGGGCTTAAACACATCCAGAGTGTGGCTCAAAAAGCGCAATCACCAGATTTACCCGCATGGTGGGAAAATATCGATGACTGGGTCGAAGAGATGAGAAACGAATATCAGCATGATATTAAAGTATTGAAAGAGTGGTTAGCTCAAAGGTAGCGCGATGAATAAATGTGTGTTGTTAGGGTTAGCGGTCTTTGGCCTCAGTGCTTGTTCTAGTGATATGGTCACTGAAAAAGCTTCCCATCGAATGGTGATAGAGCAGGCGCAAGTCGCACTCAATAGCCACCTTTGGATCAATATGATGCCCACAATCGGTGAAGTGCAAGACCGAGCCTTACATGGGTCATTGTATTTGGAATCGGAACAAATATTACCAGTGGATATGGACGTCAAGCGTGTAATGATTCGACAAGGAGAGATGGATTGGACTATAGACGGTGAGCTACTTGAACTGCGTAACCATAACCAGAATAAGTGGGAAGTGGCATTTATATGGCAGTTTGAAATCAATCCAGACTACCCGGTTGATGTTTTCCTTGAGATAGAATCCAGTACACAAACTGCCACGCTCGCTGAGCGGGACGTGAAAGTACAGTTTGTCTATTAAGCCGCTGATCCATTGAAATAAAAAGGCTTGCCAATCGGCAAGCCTTTCTTTTATCTATTTTACTTAACCTATAAGGTTATTTCGCAGCTTTTAAACCAGCGTTGATATCTAGAATATCTTGCTCGCTTAACGTACCCACGGCTTGACGCAGTTGTAGAACGCTTAGGATGTAGTCATAGCGTGCGTTTGAGAGATTCTTATTGGCATCGTATAGACGACGAGTTGAGTCTAATACATCCACAATTGTACGAGTACCAACATCAAAGCCTGCTTCGGTTGCTTCCAATGCTGAGCGCGCAGAGACTACTGTTTGCTCATAAGCACGCAGAGCGCCAATCGATGCGCTGATGTTGTTATTGAAGGCACGAACATCTTTAACCACATTACGATAAGCCGCTTCTAGGTTCTGGCTTGCTGCTACGTAACTGTACTCGGCTTGTTTGGTTTGTGACGTAATGTTGCCGCCAGTGTACAAAGGTACCGCTAGGTTTAGGCCAACGCTAAAGTCAGACGCATCATATGGGCTGCTGTTGTCATTGCTTTCGTCTGTATAGTTGTAACCGCCATCCAAAGTCAGTGATGGCAGGTGGCCTGAACTTGCTAGGGAAATTTGATCTTTTGCTACGTCTTGCGCAATGCGTGCAGACAGTAGGTTAAGGTTTTTTTCCTGAGCATCTCCAATTAGT
Source organism: Vibrio nereis NBRC 15637 (assembly GCF_001591105.1). Taxonomy (GTDB): domain Bacteria; phylum Pseudomonadota; class Gammaproteobacteria; order Enterobacterales; family Vibrionaceae; genus Vibrio; species Vibrio nereis. The sequence continues at coordinate 116,546 of NZ_BCUD01000003.1, forward strand.
TGCTCTACCGGTGTTTTCGGTTTGCTAGCAGCGAAGCGTCGAGTATCTAACACATCAAGATTAGAGTGCTGTTGACCCGTAATCTCACGCAGGCCTTCGTAACTATTATTTAGTTCGTTACGCGCTAGGACTTCGTCTGCCAATACTGAATCGTATTGCGCTTGTGCGTCATGTACGTCAGTGATTGCGGATAACCCAACTTCAAAACGTTGTTTGGTTTGTTCCAGTTGGCGAGCAACCGCGGCTTTTTCCGCACGAACAAACACTAGGTTGTCTTTCGCGCGAAGGACTTCAAAGTAAGCTTGAGATACGCGTAAGATCAATGATTGTTGAGCAGCGGCATAAGCGGCATCTTGCTGACGAGCACTCTTTTCTGAAATATCAAGTGTGACCCAGCTTGAACGTTTGTACAGTTCTTGTGAGAAGTTAACCCCAGCGGTGAACTTGTCGCTGTCTCTTGGATCAATATCGCTACGGTTTAGGCTGTAACCTGCGTTTAATGAAATTTGAGGCAGCAAAGTAGCTCGGCTCGAGTTGACTGCTTCGAAGGCTGCATCACGTTGCGCGGCAGCACTTAAAAGCGTCGGGTCATTTTCTTTCGCTTGATTGTAAATGTCTGCCAGAGTATCCGCATAAGCTGCGCTGCTCATGCTACCTAGTGCAGCACTAATAAATAGTGGAAGCAGTTTCTTCATGGGTTCTTTTCCTGCCAATATATGAAAACGGTGACTGTTCACGAGTTTAACTCAAAGTGATGTTAATTCATGCAAAACTTTGCAAATTTTTACACTTAACTGACCGGTTGTGCAATAAAATAATCTGTTTATTTAACTCAGAATATAAAAATTATATAAAAAGTTGAGCCATGTCCTTGGAAGTAAAGGTTCTGTCTGAGTAAACTATATGATTCATTCAGTGAGGTGCCAAATGCAACTATCTGACAAAAGAGACAGCGAGTTTACCCCTCAGGATGTAGAAATTGTCTCGAAAGAAACATTATTTAAGGGTTTTTTCCGCATGGTGAAATACCGTTTCAAACACAGGTTGTTTGAAGGCGGTTGGAGCCAACCCATTGATCGAGAGATGTTTGACCGTGGCCATGCAGCGGCTCTACTGCCTTATGACCCGGTGACAGACCAGGTTGTGATTGTTGAGCAAATCCGTGTCGGGGCGCTTGAACATGCCCACCCTTGGCAGCTGGAAATTGTGGCCGGTATTATCGATGAAGGGGAGTCAGCAGAAGACGTCGTACGTCGTGAAGCCGTCGAAGAAGCGGGAATAAATGTAGCCGATCTTGAAAAAGTGACATCCTACTATCCGTCTTCGGGTGGTTGCTCGGAAAAACTCGATGTTTTTGTTGGTAAGGTAGATGCTTCCACCGCACATGGTGTTCATGGTTTAGACTATGAAGGTGAAGATATCCGGGTTCATGTCGTGAGCCGCGAACAAGCTTACCAATGGGTTGTCGACGGTACATTTGAAAACGGTGCTTCGATCATTGCTCTACAATGGTTGGAGTTAAACCACCAACGTTTAAGAAGCGAATGGCAAAAGTAGCAGAAAAAAAGCCGTATCATGTTGATTTAGCAGACTTGATGCGCACGTATGAAACGAACTATGCAAAACTGAACGCTCTCATTCCAGGTAATGCGAGCGTCGGTGATGTTCGCTGCTACCAAGCCGCTAGTATGACGTATCAAATTCAAGTGGGCGAAGTCACAAAGTACACAACTTTGGTCGATATCTGTCAAAGTGATGATATTCCGGTGTTTCCATTGCCCAGAATGTCTGTCAGGCTCTACCACGATGCTCGCGTTGCAGAAGTTTGTGCATGTGATCATTTAAAACGCGTCGATGCACGCTACGATTACCCAAATGACAAAATGGTTCAACAAGACGAAAAAGTACAACTGAACCGTTTTTTGGGCGATTGGTTAACTTTTTGTCTACGGCACGGTATTAGCCGGACACCGATCAATATTTAGGTTTGTAATTTTGAAAGTAACTTCCAGCTCATCAGATGGCAGTATAAAGCTGCTCCAAATTACAGATACTCATCTGTTTGAAGCAACAGATGGCAGCTTGTTGAGTGTAAATACATGCGATAGCTTTCAAGCTGTTGTTGATGCGATCATAAAACAAGCATGCTCATATGATGCTGTCTTAGCAACTGGTGACATTTCACAAGATCATAGTGAAGTGTCTTATCAGCGCTTTGAGAAAGGTATCATTCCACTGCAAAAGCCTTGCTTTTGGCTTCCTGGTAACCATGATTATAAGCCGAATATGTCGTCGGTAATGCCTTCACAGCAAATCCAACAAGTAGAACACGCTTTGTTGGGTGAACACTGGCAGATGATCATGCTAGACTCCCAAGTTGTGGGTGTCCCTCACGGACGATTAAGTGATCAGCAACTCGCTTTGTTGGAAGAAAAGTTAGCTGAGAATGCTGAGCGTCACACGCTAATACTGTTGCACCACCATCCTATTTTGGTCGGCAGCGCATGGTTGGATCAGCATACTCTGAAAGACTCGCATGACTTTTGGCAAGTGGTTGATAAATACGACAACGTTAATGCTGTGTTATGCGGGCATGTTCACCAAGATATGAACGTGACTCGTCACAAAGTGCGTGTAATGGCAACGCCGTCCACGTGCATTCAGTTCAAACCGGACTCAGATGATTTTGCTCTGGATACACTTGCTCCAGGCTGGCGTGAGTTAGAGCTCAAAGCAGATGGCAGTTTGAATACGACCGTTAAGCGTTTACCTCAGGGAAGTTTTCAGCCAGACTTCAATTCCGCGGGCTACTAAACGGCAACTGGTATTACTAGGATTACTATGAAACCATCACTACTTCTTTATATTCATGGCTTTAACAGTTCACCACTGTCACATAAAGCAAATGTGATGAGGGAGTATTGTGAACAGTATAGACCTGACATTAAAGTCGTGGTGCCAAAGCTTCCTTGTTTTCCTCAACTCGCTGCCCAGCATTTGGCTGAGATAGTTGAACAATATAAGCAAGATTACAAAATCGGCTTAGTGGGTAGCTCTTTAGGCGGTTACATGTCACTGTGGTTAAATCATCAATTTGGTTTTAAAGCCGTAGTGGTTAACCCAGCAGTGAAACCTTATGAACTACTCGTTGATTATCTTGGCGAGCAGGTGAACCCATACACAGATGAAACTTATCTTCTAGAGCATAAGCATATCGATGAGCTTATTGCGCTAGATACTTCTGAAATAAAGCAACCAATCGACTTTTGGTTATTGCAACAAGAAGACGACGAAGTACTCGATTATCGTCAAGCGGTAGAAAAATTCTCAGGCTCAAAGCAGACTGTTGAGAAAGGCGGTGACCACAGCTTTATTGAATTTGAACGATATCCATCGCAAATTATCGAATTCCTCGAACTCTAATCTTCGTTGAGGGAAAAGTCATAAATTTGCGGGTTACTTGCGTAACTCGCTTGACATCATTATGTCTCTTCCAGACTATGTTCCACTTAAACTTGAGCGGCTTTATCCGGTCATAAATTGATCGTTTCTGGCACTTGTAAATTATTAGTGAGCTTCATTAATAGCTGGTCAAGTACTCTTTTTATTCTTTATAACGATATCCGTATTATGACTGAACAATATAATGCGAAAGACCTCTCGGTTCTTGAAGGTCTCGACCCAGTACGACATCGTCCTGGCATGTATACCGAAACAGAGCGACCAAACCACTTAGCGCAAGAAGTTATTGATAACTCGGTGGATGAGGCTCTCGCAGGGCATGCTAAGAAGATCAAAGTCATTCTCCATGCCGACCAATCTCTAGAAGTTATCGATGATGGTCGAGGCATGCCAGTTGATATTCACCCTGAAAAAGGTATTTCAGGTGTCGAACTTATCATGACCAAGCTGCACGCTGGTGGTAAGTTCTCTAACGACAACTATAAGTTCTCAGGTGGTTTACACGGTGTTGGTATATCGGTAGTAAACGCGCTATCGAAACGTGTTGAAGTGACGGTCAAACGTGAAGGTCAGGTGCATGAAATTGCATTTGAAAATGGCGTTACCGTTACTGATCTAAAAGTGACAGGTACTTGTGGCCACCGCAATACAGGTACAGCAGTACATTTCTGGCCTGACAGTAAATACTTCGACAGCTTTAAATTTTCGTCCATTCGCTTAGTGAATAACTTACGTGCGAAAGCGGTGCTTTGTCCGGGGCTGGAAATTGTCTTCAGTGACAAAGTAAATAACGAAGAGCACAAGTGGTACTACGAAGACGGCCTAAAAGACTACCTCGCAGAAGGGGTGAAAGGTTACCCAGTATTGCCGGAGCAGCCATACATTGGTGAATTTGTTGCCGATATTGAAATGGCGAATTGGGCAGTGATCTGGCAGCCAGAAGGCGGCGAAATGATCACCGAAAGTTACGTTAACCTCGTACCAACTAAGCAAGGTGGTACGCACGTGAACGGACTACGGCAAGGCTTGCTGGATGCCATGCGAGAGTTTTGTGAATTCCGTAACCTGCTTCCTCGTGGTGTTAAGCTGACCGGGGACGATATTTTCGACCGTTGTTCTTATGTGCTATCGGTGAAAATGCAAGATCCGCAGTTTGCAGGGCAAACCAAAGAACGCCTTTCTTCGCGTCAAACGGCAGCGTTTGTGTCAGGTGTAGTGAAAGACGCATTCAGTTTATGGCTCAACGAGAAACCTCAGTTGGCCGAGCAACTAGCGGAAGTGTGCATTGCGAACGCTCATCGCCGTATGCGTGCGAGCAAAAAGGTCGTGCGTAAGAAGGTTGCCTCAGGTCCTGCATTGCCCGGTAAGCTGACAGATTGCTCGGTACAAGATTTAAACCGTACTGAAATTTTCTTCGTCGAGGGTGACTCGGCTGGCGGTTCTGCCAAGCAAGCACGTGACCGCGAATTCCAAGCAGTGATGCCACTGCGCGGTAAAATCCTGAACACGTGGGAAGTCTCGGCAGACCAAGTGCTGGCGTCACAAGAAGTGCATGATATTTCGGTTGCTCTGGGGATTGACCCAGACAGCGATAACTTAGACGGGCTCCGTTACGGCAAAATTTGTATCCTAGCCGATGCGGACTCGGATGGTCTGCACATCGCGACTCTATTGTGTGCACTGTTCACTCGTCATTTTAAAACCTTAGTTGAAGCAGGGCATATCTATGTTGCTATGCCTCCTTTGTATCGTATCGACTGTGGTAAAGAAGTGTTCTACGCACTGGACGATGATGAAAAAGAAGGCATTTTAGAGCGTCTTTCGAAGAAAAAAGCCAAAATCAACGTGCAGCGATTCAAAGGTCTGGGTGAGATGAACCCACTTCAGCTGCGTGAAACCACCATGGATCCGAATACTCGTCGCTTAGTTCAGCTGACTATTGATGATACTGAATCGACGATGGAAATGATGGATATGCTGCTAGGTAAGAAACGTGCGGATGACCGCCGAGCCTGGCTACAGAACAACGGTGATTTGGCAGAGGTTTAACGGATGTCCACAGAAATTACATACGATGGCGTTGAACAATTGCCGATGCGCAAGTTCACTGAAGACGCTTATCTAAATTACTCAATGTACGTCATCATGGACCGAGCATTGCCGTACATCGGCGACGGTTTAAAACCGGTTCAGCGACGTATCATTTACGCGATGTCGGAGCTTGGTCTGTCGGCAGCCGCGAAATATAAGAAATCAGCCCGTACGGTTGGTGACGTGTTAGGTAAATATCACCCCCACGGTGACTCGGCGTGTTACGAAGCCATGGTACTGATGGCTCAGCCGTTTTCTTACCGTTATCCGCTGGTGGATGGTCAGGGTAACTGGGGTGCTCCCGATGACCCGAAATCATTTGCGGCGATGCGTTATACCGAAGCAAAATTGTCTAAGTTTGCCGAAGTACTTCTCGGCGAGCTAGGTCAGGGCACAGTTGAATGGCAGCCTAATTTTGATGGCACGATGAAAGAGCCACAAATGTTGCCAGCACGTTTGCCACATATTCTGCTGAATGGTGTGACGGGTATTGCTGTTGGTATGGCGACCGATATTCCGCCGCACAACGTTCGTGAAGTGGCTGAGGCCGCGATTCATCTTATCGATAGCCCGAAAGCGGAACTGGCGGATGTAATGAACTTTGTTAAAGGTCCGGATTACCCGACCGAAGCTGAGATCATTTCGCCAAAAGCGGATTTGGAAAAAATCTACCGTACCGGCAGAGGCAGCATTAAAATGCGCGCGGTATGGCATAAAGAGGGCTCAGACCTAGTCATTACAGCTCTGCCACACCAAGTGTCTGGCGCGAAATTGCTTGAGCAGATCGCAAATCAAATGCGCGCGAAGAAACTGCCAATGGTCGATGATCTTCGCGATGAATCGGATCATGAAAACCCAACGCGCATTGTGATCGTACCGCGTTCAAACCGTGTCGATTGTGACCAGTTGATGAATCACTTGTTCGCATCCACGGATCTAGAAAAGAACTACCGCGTAAACTTGAACATGATTGGCCTTGATAACCGCCCTCAGGTTAAAGGCTTGGTACAGATCCTGTCTGAATGGATTGAGTTCCGCCGCGCTACTGTTCGTCGTCGTTTGCAGCACCGCTTAGACAAAGTTCTGGCGCGTCTGCATATCTTAGAAGGTTTATTAGTTGCTTACTTAAACCTAGACGAAGTGATTGAAATTATCCGTACTGAAGATGATCCTAAAGCGGTGCTGATGGCGCGTTTTGGCATCACGGATATTCAAGCTGATGCGATTCTGGATACCAAACTTCGTCACCTAGCGAAACTGGAAGAGATGAAGCTGCGCGGTGAGCAGGATGAGCTTGAAAAAGAACGTGAGAAACTTGAGCAATTGCTTGGATCTGAGCGCCGTCTTAACACACTACTGAAGAAAGAAATCAAAGCAGACGCAGAGAAGTATGGTGATGATCGCCGTTCACCACTTGTTGAACGTGCGGAAGCAAAAGCGCTCACCGAGCGAGATCTTATTCCTAGTGAGCCAATCACGGTTGTGCTGTCAGAGAAAGGTTGGATTCGTCACGCCAAAGGGCATGATGTTGATGCTCAAGGGCTTAACTACAAGTCTGGTGATGAATACCTTGCCCATGCTCGTGGTAAGAGTAACCAGCAGGCGGTGTTCCTCGGCAGTGATGGGCGTAGTTATTCGTTAGAATCACACTCATTGCCATCGGCACGAAGTCAAGGTGAGCCTATCACTGGTCGTCTCAATATTACGGCTGGTAGCAGCGTTCGCCAGGTCATTATGGGTGAAGATGAACAACTTTGGCTAGTTGGTTCTGACGCAGGTTACGGTTTCGTGTGTAAAGGTAGCGATTTGCTGTCTAAAAACCGCAGTGGTAAAGCTTTGGTCACCTTGCCTGCAAATGCGGAAGTGATGACGCCAGATGCGATTTCGGACATAGACTCCGATGAAATTGTGGCGATCACTAATCAAGGTAGAATGTTACTGTTCCCGATTAAAGATCTACCGCAGTTAGCGAAAGGGAAAGGGAATAAGATCATTAATATCCCTGCTGCCAAAGCCAAAGAGCGTGAAGAAGTGCTTTCACACCTTATTGCTGTTCCTAATGGTGCAACGTTGACACTTTACGCCGGTAAGAGGAAGCTCGGGTTGAAACCAAGTGACCTTGATAATTATCGCGGAGAGCGTGGACGCCGTGGTGGGTTACTGCCTCGTGGCTTGCAGAGAGTGACGAAAATTGAAATAGAAAGTGCGATGAACACTAGCACTGAAGAGTAAATGAAAAATCCCATGCACAGCATGGGATTTTTTTATGATGTGACGATCAAAACATATGCTTGTCTCGTTCGGTAAACTAGCGGGTATCCTCTGATACAGTGACATTCAGCGTTTTCTCTTGCCCTTGGCGTAGAATATCAATATCTACTGTAGTACCTGGGCGAAGGTCAGTAACGAGATCCATCACGCTCTGACGGCCGTTAATCTTCTTACCATCTATGGTTAGAATAATATCTTGGACTTGAAAGCCAGCGTCAGCAGCAGGGCCATTGGGATCAATACCGAGCACGATGATGCCGCCTGCATGCTCGCTGCCGAGTAGGCGAGAAGTCACAGACTTGATATCTTTACCATCAATGCCGATATAGCCACGTATGACACGCCCATCAGCAATAATTTTCCCCATGATCTTATTGGCTAACTGGTAGGGAATTGCAAATGAAATACCGTAGGTTTCCAGCTCAGTCGCTTGTTGGAATGAAGCGGTATTGATACCCACAAGCTCGCCGCGGGTGTTGACCAATGCGCCGCCAGAGTTGCCTTCATTGATGGCGGCATCGGTTTGGATAAACGCCTGGCGACCATCTAAGCTGATAGAAGAGCGACCAGTAGCTGAAATAATGCCAAATGTGGTGGTTTGGCCCAAGTTATATGGGTTACCAATCGCCAAAACAACGTCGCCAACGTTTGGTGTATAGTTTGGATTGAGCGGGATAACGGGCAGGTTAGAACCTTCTACACGTAAAACCGCAATATCCGTACGACGATCTTTGCCTACCAATTGTGCGGCAGCAACCCGACCATCTTGTAACGCGACAACAATCTGATCCGCTTGCGCGACAACGTGGTAGTTAGTAATGATGTAGCCTCTTTCACTGACAATCACTCCAGAACCTAGCCCTTGAACCTGCAGTTTTGAGCGATCATTCTCGGTGTATTTTCGGCTGTAAATATTCACGACAGCGGGCGCGGCATTACGCACCGCATAATTAAAAGAAATTTGTTGCGGGCCTCGGTTTTCCGTTTCCGAAGATGTGGAGGGAGGAAGAATATTGGTGCGTAGCGATGGGATAGCGAGCAGTAAAATGACAGCACTGATCAGCCCCAAAACTACAGAGCGCAACATGAATTGCAGCATACTTTCCTCATAAAAATAATAGATGTAAGTGACTGAAGAATATCACTAGATGGGATAATAATAAAAGGACAGCTGGTTCACCAGCTGTCCTTTAGGAAGGATATTGTGTTTTTTCACTAATGAATCACTAGCGGATTAGCGTATCACCAGGTAGAGCGTGCGCTCGCCACGTTGGATGTTTAACGCCAGCACTCTAGTCTGCTTTTCCACGACTTTACGGAATTGCGCCAAGTTTTTAATCCTTTTGCGGTTAACGCCAATAATGATGTCACCTTCTTCCAGTTGGTAGGCTTCTGCGTTAGAACCTTTTTCTACAGAGGCAACTTTGACCCCTTGAACCGCGTCTTTTGAGGTCGTATTGGTCAAAGTGGCACCAGATAAACCTTCATGCAGTTTCTCTGCCGGTGCCTTGACACTTTGTTGCTCTCCTAGGGTGACATCGAAAGTTTTGGACTTGCCGTCACGTACAATGCCGAGCGTAATTTCTTTGCCCGCTCCAAGAGTTGCTACTTTCGCACGTAATTCGCTGAATGAGTGAATGTCTTTGCCGTTGACAGAGACAATGACATCGCCAGCTTCAAGGCCAGCTTTATCGGCTGCGCTGTCTGGCACGACTTGGCTGACGAATGCGCCTTTACTTGACTCATAGCCTAATGCTTCTGCCAGTTCAGAGGTAATCTCGCCACCTTGAACACCCAGCATACCGCGTTTTACTTCACCAAATTCTAAGATCTGGTGAGTGAGGTTTGTCATCATGTTGGATGGGATAGCGAATCCAATACCGACGTTACCCCCATTAGGCCCTAAGATTGCGGTGTTGATACCGATAAGTTCGCCGTTGAGGTTGACTAGTGCACCACCAGAGTTACCGCTGTTAATCGCCGCATCAGTTTGGATAAAGTTTTCGAAATTTTCTATGTTCAGTCCACTACGTCCAAGGGCAGAAACGATTCCTGAGGTAACCGTTTGTCCAAGCCCGAAAGGATTGCCAATCGCGACAGCAAAGTCACCGACACGTAATTTGTCTGAGTCGGCGATTTTTATCTCAGTCAGATTTCTCGCTTTATCTAACTTAAGTAATGCCACATCCGACATTTGGTCACCACCAACCAGTTCTGCATCATGCTCGCGGCCATCATGAAGTTTGACGCGAATTTTTTCTGCGCCATTAATCACATGGTAGTTTGTCACGATGTAGCCTTTTTTGGCATCGACAATAACGCCGGAACCAAGACCTCTGAAGGGGCGTTCCTGTAATTGCTCGGTTGGGAAATCAGGACCGAAGAAAAAACGAAATTGATCGGGGATTTGGTGTCTAGAGACCTGAGTGCCTTCAACAGAAATGCTGACGACGGCTGGGGTTACTTTCTCAAGCATTGGAGCAAGGCTTGGAAGCTGCTCTCCACCAACAGATAAAGGTAAGGCTGCCGTTGCCGGCAATGGGGTGATGATTGAACTTAAGCTTAGTGATAGGACAGTTAATGCAAGCAAAGGTTTTTTCATCTGATAACTCCTATTCGGTTAAGATCTTGGATTTAATATTTGTACAAAAAATAAGAAATCAAGAGATGCCAATGAGAGTTATGACTCAAAAACCTTTGTAAAGTTCATCTAAACACGGGAAGAGATTTAAGAGGCCTTCGCTGTGACCACTTGGTCAGACTCAAGAATTTCTTTTTTCTCTTCTTTCAAAAGGCCAGTTGCGCCCGAAGCATAATCTTTGGGTGCTTCGTCCAAAGATTGATCCAATTCGCTTTGCTCTGAGTGTGTTTGCTCGACGACTTTTTTATTAAATGGGTTATCTTGCGCAGGGATATTTGGTAATAGATCTGACGACGTTTTCGTCATGTGTTGGTACAGCTTGGTATATTCTTTACCAAGAGAGTCCAGCATCTCTGCTGTCTGCGCAAAGTGATCGGCTAAATCTTGTTTTTGTTGTTCTAACTCAAACTTAGCAGTATCCAGTTCTTTCTGGATGTTCTTTTGCTTTTTATATTCAGGCGTCGTTAGGCGAGAAATGATGACACCCAAAACGGCACCAACAACTAAACCAACGAGGGCATAAATCCACGGCATAATCGCTCCTTATTGTTGTTCTTTAACATGTTTTTTACTGCTTGGTTACACATGTTCAAATGACATGGTACTATGAGAACTTCAGCCAATAAAGCGAAATGCATGTGCTCTACATAGCAGTTTCAACTCTTCTTTAGGTACGTGAAACGATGACGCCGTTAGAAATCTATCAGAAAGACATCAAAGAGCATGGATTCCAGCAAGATGAAGCCCAACTTCACGCGGTAAAAGCTCTTGATAATTTATACCACCAATTCATTCAGTATGTACAAACGCCCAGAGTGGAAGAACCAACCAAAGGGTGGAAAAGTTGGTTCGGCAAAAAAACGCAAGCACCGCTGCCTGCAGCGCCCAAAGGGCTTTATTTCTGGGGAGGAGTAGGGCGAGGCAAAACTTATCTGATGGATACATTTTTTGACGCTTTGCCATCTGATAAGAAGATGCGTGTTCACTTTCACCGTTTCATGTACCGCGTTCACGACGAGCTAAATGCGCTAGGTGATGTCAATGATCCTTTAGAACTGGTGGCAGACAAGTTTAAATCTGAGGCGGAGATCATCTGTTTTGATGAGTTCTTCGTTTCAGATATCACAGATGCGATGATTCTGGGGACACTTTTCCAAGCGTTGTTTAAACGCGGTGTAGTACTGGTTGCTACTTCGAATATCCCCCCGGAAGACTTGTACCGCAATGGTTTACAACGAGTGCGTTTTTTACCTGCGATAGAATTAATCCAGAGTAACTGCCTTATTCTCAACGTGGATAGTGGTATTGACTACCGCTTAAGAACCTTAGAGCAGGCCGAGATTTATCATTACCCACTCGACGAGCAAGCCCACAGCAATCTTCATCACTATTTCGAACAATTGATCGGAGAAGGTAAACGCGGTGAAAGAGTCATCGAGATTAACCATCGTCAGATAGACGTTATCGAAACTTCAGAGGGCGTGTTGCATGCCAGCTTTGCCCAGTTGTGCCAGTCTGCGCGGAGCCAGAATGACTATATTGAATTGTCGAGAATTTATCACACCGTGTTACTAGCCGATGTTAAACAAATGGGCAAAACAATTGATGATGCGGCTCGCCGATTTATTGCATTAGTCGATGAATTCTACGAGCGTAATGTTAAGTTGATTATCTCTGCAGAGGTGGCCTTAGAAGCGCTTTATACGACAGGACAATTAGAATTTGAGTTTAAACGCTGTCAATCTCGTTTAATCGAAATGCAAAGCCATGATTACCTCGCTAAAGAACATTTAGCTTAAAGGTTTTGCATTAAAATAGAGCATTGAAAAAAAATTGAATTTTTTACCGGAAAAAAGGTGATTTTTTCAACTGACTTCTCTATAATCCTGCGACCCACCGTTACTGCAGACCTTGATTATCGAAGGTATTTCGACATAACGGGTCGAGAGTGCCAACCACTCGAAGGGGTGATGACTGGACTCTTAGTCAGTGGGAGCAATGCTCCTTAAGTGTAAATTTAAATAAACGGGTTATTATTAGCATGAAAACTTTCGTTGCTAAACCAGAAACTGTAAAACGCGACTGGTACGTTGTAGACGCTGAAGGTAAAACTCTTGGCCGTCTAGCAAGTGAAATTGCATCTCGCCTACGTGGCAAACATAAAGCTGAATACACTCCTCACGTTGACGCTGGTGACTACATCATCGTTATCAATGCTGAGAAAGTTGCTGTAACTGGTAACAAAGCTAAAGACAAAGTGTACTACCGTCACTCTGAATTCCCAGGTGGTCTAAAATCTATCACTTTTGAAAAGCTGATCGATCGTAAACCTGAGATGGTTCTTGAGCTTGCAGTTAAAGGCATGCTTCCACGTGGTCCTCTAGGCCGTGCTATGTACCGTAAGCTTAAAGTTTACGCAGGCGCTGAGCACAACCATGTTGCTCAACAACCACAAGTACTAGACATCTAATTGGGGATTTCGGAAATGGCAGAGAATCAATACTACGGCACTGGCCGTCGCAAAAGCTCAGCTGCACGTGTTTTTATTAAACCAGGCAGCGGCAACATTGTAGTAAACAAGCGTAACCTTGACGAATACTTCGGTCGTCCAACAGCTTGCATGGTTGTACAACAACCTCTAGAGCTAGTTGAACTAACTGAGAAGCTAGACCTTTACGTAACAGTAAAAGGCGGCGGTATTTCTGGTCAAGCTGGTGCTATCCGTCACGGTATCACTCGCGCGCTTATGGAATACGATGAATCTCTACGTCCTGCGCTACGTGCAGCTGGCTACGTTACTCGTGACGCTCGTTGCGTTGAACGTAAGAAAGTTGGTCTACGTAAAGCACGTCGTCGTCCACAGTTCTCTAAGCGTTAATTTCCAGTTTTTGGAAATTCCGCTCTTCCAGTTTTTACTGGAAATTGTGGTTCAAAGCTCGGCTTCATGCCGGGCTTTTTGTTTTTCTACGCAAAATAAATCCTTCCCATCTCTCGTTTTCTCGAACTTTTCCCTTACTTATGCCCCTTTTGTGACCTCATAGGCGATTTACCTCACAAATGTTACAAAAAGGTAGCTTTATCTTGTCAAAAAGTAGGGTTTTATTTATCATTTGCCATCAAATAAATACAACTAAATTCGTATTTTGTTAGCCATGCTCTTTAAGCGGAATAACAAAAATCCAAAAGGAGCAAATGGGAGAATGTTTGGATGAGCAATGCGCCTTTAAATAACGGTCGCAGACGTTTCTTAACTGCTACAACAGCTGTTGTAGGTGGTCTTGGAGCTGCTGCTGTCGCCGTGCCTTTTATTAAATCTTGGAACCCAAGTGAGAAAGCAAAAGCTGCAGGTGCCCCTGTTGAAGTTGATATCAGTAAACTTGAAGAAGGGCAGATGGTTCGTGTCGAGTGGCGTGGTAAGCCTGTATGGGTTGTCCGTCGTGCACAATCAGTTGTGGAGACACTAAAAGAAATTGACGGTCAGCTACGTGACCCAGCTTCTGGTGAAGCCCAACAGCCAGCCTACGCTACGAATGCCTACCGTTCAATTAAGCCAGAGTACTTTGTTGCGGTTGGTATCTGTACTCACCTTGGTTGTTCACCGACCTATTTACCTGACAGTTTTAGTGAGCAAGTTCAGGGTGTTAAATCAGGTTTCTTCTGCCCTTGTCACGGCTCTAAGTTCGATATGGCTGGCCGTGTATTCCAGGGTGTACCAGCTCCATTAAACTTAGTCGTTCCAAAGCACATGTATCTGAGTGATACCAAGATCATCGTTGGTATTGACGAAGAAGGGGAGGCATAATGCAAGGTCTACTAGATTGGGTAGAAAAGCGCATACCCGCAATGAATGCGTACAAAAAGCACCTTTCTGAGTACCCGATGCCAAAGAACTTTAACTTCTGGTATCTGTTTGGCTCTCTAGCGATGCTTGTGTTGGTTAACCAAATCCTAACGGGTATTTGGCTAACCATGAACTACGTGCCGTCTGGCGATGGCGCATTCGCTTCAGTTGAATACATCATGCGTGATGTTGAGTATGGTTGGCTACTTCGCTATATGCACTCAACTGGGGCATCGGCGTTCTTCGTTGTGGTTTATCTGCACATGTTCCGTGGCCTTATCTACGGCTCGTACCAAAAGCCTCGTGAATTGCTGTGGCTGTTCGGTATGTTGATCTTCTTGGTGCTAATGGCTGAAGCCTTCATGGGCTACCTACTACCATGGGGACAGATGTCATACTGGGGGGCGCAGGTAATCATTTCTCTATTTGGTGCTATTCCAGTTATCGGTGATGACCTGACACTGTGGATTCGTGGTGACTACGTAATCTCTGGCGCGACTCTGAACCGCTTCTTCGCACTACACGTAATTGCATTGCCGATCGTTCTACTGCTTCTTATTGTGCTACACGTTTTAGCACTGCACGAAGTGGGCTCAAACAACCCAGACGGTATCGAAACCAAACTGCCAAAAGGCAAAATGGGCGATGATTACAAGTCTCAGTTTAAGTTCCATGACTACTACACGAAGAAATACGACATTATTGACTCTATTCCTTTCCACCCATACGGTACTGTAAAGGATATGGTCGGTGTAGCAGGGTTCTTGTTCCTGTTCTGTTACGTGTTGTTCTTTAACCCTGAGATGGGCGGTTACTTCCTTGAGCCACCTAACTTTGAAGCGGCGAACCCTCTGAAAACACCTGAGCATATCGCTCCTGTATGGTATTTCACTCCGTTCTACGCGATTCTACGTGCAGTCCCAGATAAGCTGCTAGGTGTTATTGCTATGGGCGCGTCGATTGTGGTTCTGTTTGTACTGCCTTGGCTAGACCGCTGTAAGGTGCGTTCTTACCGTTACCGCAGTAAGTTCCATTTGTTTAATATCATCCAATTTACGATCAGTTTTATTGCGCTAGGTATCTTAGGTGCGCTTCCAGCGACGCCAACTTACACGCTATTAGCTCAGATCTTTAGCTTAGCCTACTTCATGTTCTTCGTACTGCTGTTCTTCTACAGTAAGAACGAAGCGACTAAGCCACTACCAGAAAGGGTGACATTCAAATGAAAAAATGGATTGTAATTTTATTTGCAATGCTGCCTTCTCTGGCGATGGCAGCAGGTGCTAACGTACCACTTGATAAGGCAAACAATGACTTATCGGATCAGGCGTCTCTTCAGAACGGTGCAAAACTGTTCATGAACTACTGTTTCGGTTGTCACTCTGCTCAATACCAGCGTTACGAGCGTGTAGCTCGTGACATTGGTATCCCAACTGAGCTGATGAAAGAAAACCTGATATTCGACCCAGAAGCAAAAGTGGGTGATTTGATGGAAAATGCGATTCCTGAGAACTCAGCAGCGAAATGGTTTGGTGCTCCACCTCCAGATCTAACGTTGGTTGCTCGTGTTCGTGGTGCAGATTGGCTATACACTTACCTTCGTTCGTTTTATGAAGACCCGTCTCGTCCATTTGGCGTAAACAACATTGTATTCCCAAGTGTTGGTATGCCTCATGTACTTGAAGAGTTGCAAGGTATTCCTAAGCCGGTTTACGAAACGAAAATGGTTAATGGTGAAGAGCATCGTGTTGTCGTGGGCGTTAAGTCAGACGGCACAGGTGAGCTAAATGGCGAAGAGTACGATGATGCTGTTCGTGATTTGGTTAACTTCCTAGAATACTCTGGTGACCCAGTTAAGCTTGAGCGTCACGCTCTAGGCTGGTGGGTAATGGGCTTCTTAGTTATCTTTACTATCGTCGTAGTATTGCTGAAGAAAGAGTATTGGCGTGATGTGCATTAATTGTGCTATAATGCCGTGCTAATTCCCAATTATTAATCTAAACAATGGAGGCTAAGCCTCCATTGTTTTTATCGTTGTAAGTGTGCTGGAGGGCTCCATGGCTGTAGCTGCCAATAAACGTTCTGTGATGACTCTATTTTCAAGTGCATCTGATATGTATAGCCATCAGGTACGTATTGTTCTAGCTGAGAAAGGTGTAAGCGTTGAAGTTGAACTTGTGGATGACGCGAATCTACCTGCTGAGCTGATTGAACTAAACCCATATAAAACAGTACCAACTCTAGTTGATCGTGAGCTAGCGCTTTATGACTCTAAGATCATCATGGAGTACCTAGATGAGCGATTCCCTCATCCGCCGTTGATGCCTGTTTACCCTGTTGCTCGTGGTAATAGTCGTCTAATGATCTACCGTATCGAGAAAAACTGGTACACACTGGCTGAGAAAGTTGTAAAAGGCAGTGCAGAAGAAGCAGAGTCAGCGCGTAATAAGCTGCGTAATGACTTGCTGACGTTGGCGCCAGTTTTTGCTGAATACGAATACTTCATGAGTGAAGAGTTTAGCTTGATTGACTGCTACCTAGCTCCTCTACTTTGGCGTTTGCCTCAGTTAGGTATTGAGCTAGTTGGCCCTGGTTCTAAAGAGCTAAAAGTGTACATGAACCGCGTATTTGAGCGTGATTCATTCCTAGCTTCTTTAACTGAAGCTGAACGTGAAATGCGTTTAACTCGCTAATCGTTCTAAGATGGATATTTCTAAAATGACACCACGCCGACCATACATGCTACGCGCATTTTATGATTGGCTGGTGGACAATGACCTTACTCCTCACCTAGTTGTTTCGGCTACGTTGCCAGGTGTTAGGGTGCCGGAAGAGTTTATTCAGGATGGTCAAATAATTCTGAATGTAGCGCCTAGAGCGGTGGGTAATTTAGAGTTAGGCAACGAAGCGGTTACGTTTAATGCTCGTTTCGGTGGCCGCCCGCACTCAGTGATTGTCCCTTTATATGCTGTAGAGGCTATTTATGCTCGCGAAAACGGTGCTGGTACAATGTTTGAACCTGAAGAGGCGTATTTCAGTGAATCAGAAGAAGAGCTGATTGAGGAAGAGGAATTTTCTCTATCCGTTGCCACTGCTGAGGAGTTGGATGAGGCTCCAGAAGAAGCAGAGGAAGCGCCAAGGCCGAAAGGTAGGCCGAGTCTTCGAGTGGTTAAATAATAAAAAAGCAGCGGCAATGTCGCTGCTTTTTTGTATCACACCGCTATTCACCATATTGAAATGCGCGAATCACTTGTTTTACGCCAGAGATATTTCGGGTAATGTCCGTTGCAATATCGGCATGATGGCGTGATACATAGCCAAGCAAGTAGACTTCTTTATCTTCTGTAATGACTTTGACTTTTATGTCACTGAGCTCGGAGTTGGCAAGTAACGCAGACTTTACCTTGGTCGTTATCCAGCTATCGTGGCTTATCTCACTCATCGAAAGGGGCTGTTTGACTTTGAGCTGATTGTGAACCGTATGAACCCCTTTTACTTGTCGGGCTTGAACTTCAAAGTCATGTCGTAATTGCTCTGTCGTCATTTGACCAATCAGAACGACGGTCCCGTTGTAAGAGCTAGCCGTCACACGTGAGCTACCTCGGAATGGAGGTTTATTCGCTAACCCCGTCATCTCGAATTCGATATTGTTATCGTGCCAGATCTCTTTGGCTGTTCGCGGGTCGGTAACCATATTCACGGTTGTTGCCGCACCCGCCACAAACAAACCTGCACAACCAGTAGTAGATAACGCGAAAATAGCCAGAACTAAAGCGCTAAATAGTCTCATAAGTTAATCTTCGTGTGTTGGGAAAAGTACCTGGTCAATAAGATCGCACAAGCAATGGAGTGTCACCATATGTACTTCGTGAATTCTTGCCGTTCTGTGAGATGGGATGCGAATTTCGACATCATTTTCACCAAGAAGCCCCGCCATTTCGCCGCCGTCTTTACCTGTTAAAGCTATGATAGTCATGTCACGAGTCACCGCCGCTTCCATTGCTTTAATGACGTTTTTGCTGTTACCGCTGGTAGATATCGCTAGCAAAATGTCGCCAGCTTGACCAAATGCTCTGACTTGCTTGGAAAAGATTTCTTCATAGTGATAGTCGTTAGCAACAGCGGTTAGCGTAGTATTGTCTGCAGTTAATGCCATCGCAGGTAAGCTAGGGCGTTCCGTTTCGAATCGGTTGAGTAAGCACGAAACAAACTGTTGGGCGTTGGACGAGGATCCACCATTACCACAACAAAGAATTTTATTGCCATTGAGTAAGCTTGCGACCATCGCCTGCGCTGCATGAGTAATGGCATCAGGCAAAGCCTCCGCTGCGGCAATTTGAATCTGAATACTTTCTGTAAAGCTATCTTTAATGCTGTCTAGCATTGATTATCCTTGAGTTATTGCATTTTTTATCCACTCTATTTGTTGCCCTTGCTGATGGATCGCAACGACATCAAAGCGGAAATCAGTTGAATAGATGGACATGCCTTGCTTCATCAACCAAACATTGGCTGCTTTTTGCAATTTTTGCATTTTACGGTAAGTGACGGTTTCGGCCGCATGACCAAAAGCTTGGCTACTGCGATAGCGAACTTCGACAAATACGATCGCTGTACCGTCGCGCATAACTAGATCAATCTCACCGCTTTTGGTCAGGAAGTTTCTCTCAATTAGCTCTAAGCCGCAAGCAGAGAGATGCCTCTCTGCTGCAGCTTCGTAATACTGACCTTTGCTACGCTTATTGCGCAGCTTCGAACTCAGTCCAGCTAAGTTCACGTTGTACAACGCAGTTTTGGTCGATACTTAAAATGCCAGTGTGGCCTTGGACGGTATATCCTTGGATAACTTTCATTTGTGGCAGTTCATCAATCAGACGATAAGCGTCCATTCCTAGCGCTTGCAGTCTCTTTTCTGCGAAAGAGCCTTTTGGCCATAACTGATCCATCTGGGCTTTTAGTTGTTCATCAGGATTAACCAATAAAGGGATATCACCATAAGTCACATCAGACAGGTCTTCATATAGGCGACGCCCATTATTACTATAAGAGTTGGCAAACAACTTTGGTGGGACGGTGTCTGGGTTTATTGCCACTTCAATAAACGGTTTAATCAAGGTCAGTTCACCGCTACTCGCTACAATGTAGACAGCATCAATATCGCGTCGGCTGCGAGGTTGTGTTTCCAGTGAACGTCTTAGTACGGATCGCATTTGAGAAATATTTTGCTGGCTTTCCTGCAAACCGAACACTTGGTTGATATGGCGTTGAAGTTGGCGTTTTTCACCGAATAATTCCACCGCGACTTTATTAGGGCTGTGTTTTTGCCACTCTTCTTTGAACGCTTTAACGGCACGATTGCCGACCCTGCCTTCGGGCGCGAGAATAAGCGGGAACTGATAGCCTTCTTGTGCCAAATATCTCGCACCTTCTGCAAATTCTTGGTCTGGAGACAGTGCAAGGTAGCAGGTATGAGTGCTTGGTTTAATATCTTCAGGAATATTTAACGCAAGCATTGGTACTGGCGTTTCAAACTTCGCTTCCGCTTGCTGAAGTTTTTCGATGTTCTCTTTGATCAGCGGTCCAACGATAAAGTCAATGTTGTTTTGGATAAGTTCCGCTTCTAGTTGAGCCACAGAAATATTATCGGTATCAATAACCGTCAATGTCTCGTTTTTACCGCGTGCTTTATCGTTCATCATTTCCAGCATGAAGCCATCACGGACCAGCTGAGATTGTTTAGAGAATTTCCCGGTAAGAGGGAGCAAAAGCGCAGTATTGACTGGCTGTTTAATTTCCAGCTTCAGCAGCTCCGATATGGCTTTTGGCGTGTATATGGCGGCTGGGTGACGAGCGTTCGCCGCAAACCATTTTTCAAAAGCAGACTGTAGATTGCCAAGAGACTTCGCCATTGATTTGTTGAAGCTAGCCAGTTCAACCCAACCCGCTAGGGTAGGACTTAGCGGTTTGGAGGTTAAAGACTGTAATTGCTCTGCCGAGTATTGGTTGAGGTTGTTCCAAATGCCGTCAGAGATAAATTGCTGATCTGAGCGTTCAGAAAATTGTCTTTCGTGGATCAGCTCTTGAGCGGCACTGACAAAATCACCTTTCTTCGTAAACAGTGATGCGCGTACCTGGTGATATTCTTTCCACTGCTGATATTGCAGTTGCCACTCTGGTCGGAAGTTAAGTGATGCTAATGCTTTCTCATGCATGTTTTGTTTGATGAGAAGATCTGCTCTGGCCAGGTACCATTCTGCTTGTTGCATGTCTGACAGGGACTGTCGTGCTAGACGTTTGATCAGCAGTTCTGCTTGAGTAAAATCCCCGTCTTCGACTGACGCTTTCAGAGCCATAACCAACCAGTCGTTCTGTTGAGAGCCTGAACTGCTATCAGCACGCATCAAATAATTCTGCGCCGGCTGATTTGGGTCTAGGGAAATATCAACGCGAGTGGATGAAGGTGAGGTTGTACACGCAGACAACGCAACGGCGAGGGCTACAGGAGTGAGTAAGCGTGTTACACTGAGTCGCTTATGGTTTTTCATGGCCATGAGTTCTTAATTAATTCCGTATAAAATTATGTCTATATTAATCGTTGAAGTGATGGTAAACAAATGACAGATAACAAAACCTTACCAGCAGAGGTCCCAACTCTCTACATTGTGCCTACTCCAATTGGCAATTTAGGCGATATCACTCAACGTGCGCTAGACGTACTTTCTAATGTTGACATGATCGCTGCAGAAGATACACGCCACACAGGAAAGTTATTGTCTCATTTTGGGGTTCATACTAAAACATTTGCATTACATGATCATAATGAGCAGCAAAAAGCGCAAGTATTGGTTGAAAAACTTTTAGCTGGTCACTCAATTGCGTTGGTTTCGGATGCCGGAACACCATTAATTAGTGACCCAGGGTACCATCTAGTGACTCAATGTCGTCAGGCAGGCGTTAAAGTTGTCCCTCTGCCGGGTGCGTGTGCTGTTGTGACTGCATTAAGTGCCTCTGGTTTGCCGTCAGATCGCTTTAGCTTTGAAGGTTTTTTACCAGCGAAAAGTAAAGGTCGAAAAGATAAGTTTCTTGAGATCGCGAAAGTGGAGCGCACGTGTGTTTTCTATGAATCTCCGCATCGTATCGTGGATTCACTGGAGGATATGCTCGAAATTCTTGGTCCAGACCGTGAAGTGGTACTGGCGCGTGAATTGACGAAAACATTTGAGACAATTCAAGGGATGCCATTAGGTGAGCTTGTTGAATGGGTCAAGTCAGATGAAAACCAGAGAAAAGGTGAAATGGCACTTCTCATCCACGGTTTCCGTTCTTCAGCTGAAGAAACGTTGCCTGAAGAAGCGACCAGAACGGTAGCCATTTTGACGAAAGAGTTACCACTAAAGAAGGCCGCAGCTTTAGCCGCAGAAATCTACAATTTGAAGAAAAATGCTCTGTATAAGTGGGGGCTTGAGAATTTAGATTAACCAAACCGTGGTGGTTGTCTTAGTTTTGGTGGAAATGTAAGCGAACAGACGACCCCGTTCATTGAATTTGTGATCTAGCTAGACAGTCACCATCAATCTCTATACAATTCGCCCTCGGAGCTGACTGGGTAGTCGCTGCTTTGTTGATGTCCTTCGGGAGACTGACAAAGGGGAGGAAAGTCCGGGCTTCATAGAGCAAGGTGCCAGGTAACGCCTGGGGGGCGCAAGCCCACGACAAGTGCAGCAGAGAGAAGACCGCCGATGGCCCCTAGGGTACAGGTAAGGGTGAAAGGGTGCGGTAAGAGCGCACCGGACGACTAGCAATAGTTCGTAGCAGGGTAAACTCCACCTGAAGCAAGACCAAATAGGCCTCCACATTGCGTTGCTCGCGTAAGGAGGCGGGTAGGTTGCTCGAGCCAGTGAGCGATTGCTGGCCTAGACGAATGGCTACCGCCGCGCAAGCGGAACAGAACCCGGCTTATGTGTCGGCTCCACCTATTCGAAACCCATCGTAACTTCACTGTTATGATGGGTTTTTTGCTTTATATTGACCTAATTTATTTTGTAAGCATTAAACTTAGCGCAAAATCACGTGTTCGTACTGCATTGAGGTGGCGATAGCCTCTTAAATCAGTACACTGAAGACCCCAGCACCGTGAAGCTGAAACGAGAGTACTATGACCGAAGCCTTTAAACACATTTCTGTATTACTTCATGAATCAATCGATGGGTTAGCGATTAAGCCGAATGGCACGTACATCGATGGTACTTTCGGCCGAGGTGGCCACAGCCGCCAGATCTTGTCGAAGTTGGGTGAGAATGGCCGCTTGTTCAGTATTGATCGCGACCCTCAAGCTATTGCAGAAGCAAAAACCATTGATGACCCACGCTTTACCATTATTCATGGACCTTTTTCAGGGATGGCTCAGTATGCTCAAGAATACGATTTGGTAGGCCAAGTCGATGGCGTGCTACTTGACCTTGGTGTGTCTTCGCCCCAGCTAGATGATGCCGAACGTGGTTTTAGCTTTATGAAAGATGGTCCGTTGGATATGCGTATGGATCCAACATCCGGTATCCCTGTTTCTCAGTGGCTCATGGAAGCCGATCTTGACGACATCACTTGGGTTATTCGTGAATTTGGTGAAGACAAACATGCTCGTCGTATTGCCAAGGCCATTATTGCGTACCGTGAGAACGAAGAAAATGAGCCGTTAACCCGTACAGGTCAGTTGGCAAAGTTAATTTCAGATGCTGCACCTAAGAGCTTCAAAGAGAAAAAACATCCTGCAACTCGCGCTTTCCAAGCTTTCAGAATTTATATCAACAGCGAGCTTGAAGAAATTGATATCGCCTTGAAAGGTGCGGCAAGCATTCTCGCTCCTGAAGGACGATTGTCTGTCATCAGCTTCCACTCACTTGAAGACCGTATGGTTAAGCGTTTTATTCGTAAAGAGAGTAAAGGACCAGAAGTACCGCATGGAATTCCTCTAACGGAAGATCAGATTAAGGCACTTGGTAGCGCAAACCTCAAACCTGTTGGTAAAGCGATTAAGCCTTCGAAAGAAGAGATCGACGTTAATACTCGATCGCGTAGCTCCGTATTACGTATTGCCGAAAAACTTTAATTGCGAATGAGTAAGCCGAACCATAATCTAGCGAAAGTTATAGCACTTGACCTCTTGACTGTTGGTCGAGTGCCTCTGGTTTTACTTGTACTGATCTTTTCTAGCGCAATGGGTGTGGTATTTACTACTCATCACACCCGACAAGCTGTAACAGAAAAAGATCAAGCATTAGTAGAGCGTGAAAGGTTAGATAATGAATGGCGTAATTTACTTCTCGAAGAAACCGCGCTGGCTGAACATAGCCGAGTGCAGGCGGTAGCTAAACAGGACCTTGAAATGAAACGTCCTGAGTCCGACAAAGAAGTCATAATTCATCTCCCATGAGCTCAAAAAAAGTTACTCCGGTTAAAAAAACAGAGAGCGAACAGCCTCAAACATTGATTCGTTGGCGCTTTTACTTGGTGCTATTTTTCGTCTTTGTGGCATTTGCGGCACTGGTCGGTCGTATTGCTTATATCCAAATTGTTGAGCCAGATAACCTGATCAAACAAGGCGATTTGCGTTCAGTCCGAGCAAAAACGCTGCACTCTGCCCGAGGGATCATTTCAGATCGCAATGGTGAGCCTCTCGCTGTCAGTGTGCCAGTGGAAGCTGTGTGGGCCGATCCTGTCACTATCTTCAAGCAAGGTGGACTGAAAGATATCGATCGTTGGCATGCATTAGCTGACGTCTTAGGGTTAAAACGCGATGAGTTGATCGACAAAATTAACTCCAATAAGTTGCGTCGCTTTATTTATCTTCAGCGCCAAGTAAGTCCCGCGATGGCACATTACATCCGTGAGCTAAAGCTTGCGGGGGTGGGGCTAAAAGCCGAATCTCGTCGCTACTACCCAGCGGGTGAAGTTAGTGCCCACTTAGTAGGTGTGACAGGTATTGATGGCCATGGCCTTGAAGGTGTTGAGAGAAGCTATGACAAGTGGCTAACTGGTGAAGCGGGTAAACGTATTATCCGTAAAGATCGATATGGTCGCGTGGTCGAGAATATTTCTCTGGAAGAAAGAGAAGAAGGTAAGCCACTGGAATTGACGGTAGACCAACGAATCCAAGCCATTGCCTACAGAGCCATTAAGCAAGCGGTCGCCGACTACCGCGCGACATCTGGGTCTGCGGTCGTTCTGGATGTGAAAACCGGGGCAGTACTCGCGATGGTCAACGCGCCTTCTTACAACCCAAACAATCGTTCTGATTTACAGTCGGCCAAAATGCGTAACCGAGTAATAACGGATGCCTTTGAACCCGGCTCGACTATCAAGCCTTTTGTGGTGTTGGCTGCGTTAGAAAACGGTGTCGCCGACGATCATACTATCATCGATACGGGGCGCGGCATCATGCGAATTGGTGGTAGCCGAGTACGAGATACGTCTAAGGTGGGCAAAGCCGATTTAACAACCATTCTTAAAAAGTCGAGTAACATTGGTGTGGCTAAACTCGCGCTAGACATGCCTCTAGAGGCTTTACTAGGCATGTACAGCTCAGTTGGCTTTGGTGAGGTTTCAGGACTTAACCTAGTCGGTGAAACGCAGGGTATTTTCCCCAACCGACGTCGTTGGTCAAAATTTGAAATTGCGACGTTATCTTTCGGTTATGGTCTGACTATCACTCCGCTTCAATTAGCTCACGCTTACGCAACACTGGGTAACTTAGGTAAATACCAGCCTATTCATATCATTGAAAATAACGATCAAGACTTCTCAAAACAGGTGTTAGGTCGTGAAAACGCTCGTAAAGTATTGGCAATGTTAGAAACCGTGACACAGCCAGGCGGTACTGCCACCAGAGCGGCTGTTCCTGGTTATCGAATAGCAGCCAAAACAGGTACATCACGTAAAGCGATCGCTGGTGGTTATGGAGACGAGTACTTTGCGTATACCGCTGGGGTCGCGCCTGCAAGTGACCCGCGTGTGGCGCTGGTTGTGGTTGTCAATGAGCCGCAGGGCGATAACTATTACGGCGGCTCTGTCGCAGCCCCTGTGTTTGCTGAAATTTTAAAAGGGACGCTACAAATTATGAATGTCGCCCCTGATGAGAACCGTTTTAAAGATAAATAATTGAGACACTCTATGTCTAAACATATCACACTGTCGACATTACTCGCGCCATGGGCAGACTTAACCGCTAGTGACTCTGCTGACCTTGCTATCTCTCATTTGGAGCTGGATAGCCGAAAAGTCACTAAAGGTGTTACGTTTGTAGCAATTAAAGGTCACGCTGTTGATGGCCGTAATTACATTGCTTCTGCGATTGAGCTTGGAGCAAACGCTGTTATTGCTCAAGCTGACGAGACACATCCTCACGCTTCTATCGATATTATCAATGGCGCTCCGGTTGTCTATATTGAACATTTGAATCTAGAACTTTCTGCGTTAGCCAGTCAGCTATACCCACTGAATGATATGCAGTTGATTGGTGTCACTGGCACGAATGGGAAAACGACTATTACCCAATTGATAGCCCAGTGGCTTGGGCTTGTGGAACAACGAGCTGCTGTGATGGGTACGACAGGTAATGGTTTCCTCGACGGGTTAAAACCCGCTGTGAACACCACTGGTAGTGCGATTGAAATCCAGCATACACTTTCTGACTTGGAATGCTTGGGTGCTAAATACACCGCAATGGAAATCTCATCTCATGGTTTGGTCCAAGGAAGAGTCAAAACTCTGCCATTCCACGTGGGGGTTTTCACTAATTTGAGTCGTGATCACCTCGATTATCATGGCTCCATGGAAGAGTACGAGCGCGCCAAATTCTCTTTGTTTACGGAACACGAATGTCAAACTGCGGTGATTAATGTTGATGATAGTGTGGGCGCTAAATGGGCTGCTCAGCTTAACAACGCAATATCGGTCTCACTGAAGCCGCTCAACAGTGAACCGGCAGTTTTCGCTACACAGGTAGAGTACTCGGAACAAGGAATCTCCCTTTCGTTCTCTGGTCACTTCGGTGACGGAACGCTGACAGTACCGTTGATTGGTGAGTTTAACGCCAATAATGTTCTAGTGGCCTTTACCACGCTCCTCGCTTTAGGGTTAGATAAAGAGAGCCTGGTAAACAGTGCTCATCTGTTAAAGCCTGTATTAGGCCGAATGGAACTGTTTCAATCTGAAGGGAAAGCGAAAGTGGTGGTTGACTATGCCCATACTCCTGACGCGTTGGAAAAGGCGTTAAAGGCCCTGCGTGTTCACTGTAAAGGCAAGCTTTGGGCAATTTTCGGTTGTGGCGGTGACCGCGATGCAGGGAAACGCCCAATGATGGCAGAAATTGGTGAGAGGCTAGCTGATAAGGTCATTCTTACGGATGACAATCCGCGTAGTGAATCTCCACAAGCGATAGTAAAAGATATGCTAGCAGGTATGAACTACCCGAATCTGGCTGTGGTTGAACACGAGCGATACAAAGCACTGCAATATGCTTTATCACAGGGTGACGAAAGCGACATAATCCTTCTTGCTGGCAAAGGTCACGAAGATTATCAAGTACTTGCAACAGAAACGGTTCATTACTCTGATCGAGAATCCGCGCAGCAGTTACTGGAGGCCAACCTATGATCACTCTAATGCTTTCTCAGCTTGCTGAGGTATTGGACGCACAACTCGTTGGTAGTGACGTTGCGATCGACAAAGTTTCAACTGACACTCGAACGATTGATTCTGGCTCATTATTTGTGGCATTGGTTGGAGAGCGGTTTGACGCTCACGACTTTGCAGATAAGGCAATTGAAGCGGGTGCTAGTGCGTTATTGGTTAGTAAATCCATCAATACTGATACGCCTCAATTGCTTGTTAAAGATACCAAGGCTGCGCTTGGACAATTAGGGCAATTTGTTCATCAACTATGCCAAACTCCAACCGTCGCGATCACTGGCAGCTGTGGTAAAACCACCGTGAAAGAGATGGTCGCGAGCATTATGGCGCAAAAAGGTCAGGTGCTGTTTACTGCGGGTAATTTCAACAATGATATTGGCGTGCCGCTGACGCTGTTACGCTCAACACCGGAAGACGATTTCGCTGTGATAGAGCTCGGTGCGAACCATCTCGGTGAGATAGCTTACACAACACAGCTCGTTCAGCCAGATGTGGCGCTTGTTAACAATGTGGCCGCTGCGCATTTAGAAGGTTTTGGCTCTATTGAGGGCGTTAAGCAAGCCAAAGGTGAGATTTACCAAGGGTTACAGCCAGGCTCAGTCGCAATTGTTAACCTAGATAGTAATGGTGGTCATTATTGGGATGAGGTGTTGGCAGACAAAACCATCAAGACATTCTCTGTACACAATGATCAAGCCGACTTCTTTGCTCGCAACGTCGAGGTTAATGGCAATGGTGAGGCTTCTTTCATTCTCGTGACACCTCAGACAGAGTGTCAGGTTACGCTGAATATTATGGGCCAGCATAATGTTGCCAATGCGTTGGCAGCGACAGCGTTATCACTAGAATTAGGTGCAACGATAGAGATGGTTCAGCTGGGCCTTGCAAGGTTAGGCAAAGTGAAGGGTCGAGTGGAAGCGGTAAGCCTTTCAGAAAATATTAAATTGATTGATGACAGCTACAACGCCAGTGTGCCTGCGATGAAAGCAGCAGCCGATCTGTTAACTGGCTTTGCTGGCGTTCGTTGGTTAATTTTGGGCAATATGGCGGAGTTAGGCGACGAAAGTCTTGCACTTCACCGTCAAGTCGGGGAATATGCTGCCCCATTCAAATTTGAACACGTGCTGACTTATGGCACTGATGCAAAAGTAATCAGTGATGTTTGCCAAGGTACGCACTTTGATACTCATGAAAGTATGATTGAGTTTATTAAGCATCAGCTAGCTCTGCACCAAGAGCCTCAGACATTATTAGTCAAAGGGGCGAATAGTGCGGGAATGAGTAAGATAGCTGGCGCTTTAAAGGAGATGTATTCATGATCATTTGGCTTGCCGAGCTGCTACAGCCATATTTTTCATTCTTCCGCTTATTCGAATATCTGTCATTTCGAGCTATTGTCAGTGTACTTACTGCGTTAGGTATCTCCCTGTGGATGGGGCCTCGCATGATTCGTCGCTTACAAATGCTTCAGATTGGCCAGGTTGTTCGTAACGAAGGTCCAGAATCGCACTTTAGTAAACGTGGTACCCCAACAATGGGCGGTATCATGATCTTAACGGCGATCGTGACCACGGTATTATTGTGGACTGATTTGTCTAATCCATACGTTTGGGCAGTGCTCGCAGTGCTTGTGGGTTATGGAATTGTCGGCTTTGTGGATGACTACCGTAAGGTGGTGCGTAAAAATACCGATGGCCTTATTGCACGCTGGAAGTACTTTTGGCAGTCAGCGATTGCACTAGTGGTTGCTTTTGCGCTTTACGCGCATGGTAAAGATACGGCAGCAACACAGCTGGTGGTGCCTTTCTTTAAAGACATCATGCCGCAACTGGGTTTGATGTACATTGTGCTGACTTATTTCGTGATTGTGGGTACCAGTAACGCAGTTAACTTGACCGATGGCTTAGACGGATTGGCAATTATGCCAACTGTGTTGGTATCGGCGGGCTTTGCTGCGATTGCATGGGCAACGGGTAACGTGAATTTTGCCAACTACCTACATATTCCCTACGTTCCTGAAGCGTCAGAACTGGTGGTAGTGTGTACTGCCATTGTCGGGGCAGGGTTGGGCTTCTTGTGGTTTAACACCTACCCAGCACAAGTGTTTATGGGTGATGTAGGCTCACTTGCTTTAGGCGGTGCGCTGGGTACGATCGCCGTACTAGTCCGTCAAGAGTTCGTTCTTGTCATCATGGGTGGTGTTTTTGTTATGGAAACATTGTCGGTTATTTTACAGGTAGGATCGTACAAACTGCGGGGCCAACGCATCTTCCGTATGGCACCAATTCACCATCACTACGAACTGAAAGGTTGGCCGGAACCACGAGTTATCGTCCGTTTTTGGATAATTTCTATCGTTCTTGTTTTGGTCGGTTTGGCGACACTCAAAGTACGTTAAAGGTAAAAGTAATCTATGACCATGGATCGTTGGCAAAATATTCATAGTGTCGTTGTTGTAGGGCTCGGTATTACCGGGCTCTCTGTCGTTAAATACCTGGCAAAATTGCCTAGTGAATTAACGATTAAAGTTATCGATACGCGAAAGAACCCACCTGGTAAGGAATCGTTGCCTGAAGGTGTAGAGCTGCATTCTGGTGGTTGGCATCAAGAGTGGTTACTCGCCGCTGATTTAGTGGTGATAAACCCCGGCATAGCCTTAGCAACGCCTGAAATTCAGAAAGTCTTGGCAGCAGGTATTCCTGTCGTGGGAGATATCGAGCTGTTTGCTTGGAACGTAGATAAACCTGTCATCGCTATTACTGGCTCTAATGGGAAAAGCACGGTTACCGACCTTACAGGCGTTGTAGCGAAAGCTAGCGGCCTTAAAGTGGGAGTGGGTGGCAACATCGGTGTTCCCGCGTTAGAGCTGTTGAATGAAGAGGCTGATCTCTACGTTCTTGAGTTATCCAGTTTTCAGCTAGAGACGACTTCGTCTCTGAAACTTAAAGCGGCAGCCTTCCTTAACCTTTCAGAAGACCACATGGATCGTTATGAAGGAATGGCGGACTATCGCCAAGCCAAACTGCGTATTTTTGATCATGCCGAGTCTTGCATTGTTAATGGCGATGATTGTGCGACCTATCCTGATGCGTCCAACAAGAATCTGGTTGAATTTAGCCTAACAAAATCCACTCAGTTTGGTGTGGCATTTATCGGCGGTCGAGAGTACATCTGTCGCCAAGGTAAAGCGCTATTGGCCACAGACGAACTGACTTTGGTCGGTCGACACAATGTAGCTAATGTATTGGTGGTTTTGGCTCTTCTTAGCGAAGCAGGGGTCAATCTAGAGCTTGGGATGAATGCACTTAAGTCTTACAACGGTCTGACACACCGATGCCAGGTTGTTGCGGATAATCAAGGCGTTAAGTGGGTCAATGACTCTAAAGCGACCAATGTTGCCAGCACTCTGGCGGCGCTGTCTGGGTTGGCTCTAAAAGGCAGGCTGTACCTGCTTGTTGGCGGTGTAGGCAAGGGCGCTGATTTCTCAGAGCTGTCACCTATTTTTGCTAACCTTAATTTGCAATTGTGTTGTTTTGGCGAGGATGGTGAGCAATTTATGCCACTTCATTCAAGTGCAAAGTGTTTTGACACTATGGCACAAGTCGTCGAGTGGTTGTCACCGAAGTTAGTTGAAGGTGATATGGTATTACTTTCCCCTGCTTGCGCCAGCTTTGATCAGTTCAACAATTTTATGGCTCGTGGTGATGCGTTCACCAAACTTGCGCAGACTTACGCCTAAGCTTATCGGAAACTATGCATATAAAGAACCTTATTGGTCGCGTGAAAAGCTGGATAACAACCGCCTCTCCGGAAGCGCTGTTTGACAGACAGCTTGTTTGGATCTCTCTCGGGCTTATGTTAACAGGCCTAGTGATGGTGACGTCTGCATCGTTCCCGATCAGCTCTCGTCTCACAGACCAGCCGTTTCACTTTATGTTCCGCCATGCGATATTTCTGCTGTTGGCTCTAGGTGTGTCGGCTGTTGTGGTACAGGTGCCGTTGAAAAAGTGGTTCCAGTACAGTATGTGGCTGCTGCTGATTTCTGTTGCTCTGCTGTTTATTGTTCTGGTTGCTGGTAAATCCGTGAATGGTGCATCGCGTTGGATACCGTTAGGACTTTTTAACTTGCAGCCAGCAGAGGTGGCAAAGCTCTCACTGTTTATCTTTATGTCTGGTTATTTGGTGAGAAAGAGTGAAGAGGTGAGGTCGAGTTTTTTTGGCGGCTTCATCAAACCGATCATAGTATTCGCGACGTTAGCGGTGCTGCTGCTTCTCCAGCCTGACTTGGGTACGGTCGTGGTAATGCTGGTGACGTTATTCGGTATGCTGTTTATTGCCGGGGCAAAGTTAACTCAGTTTCTGGCATTAATGGTTGTTGGCCTTATGTCAGTTGCAGCATTGATCTATTTTGAACCATACCGCTGGCGCCGGGTAACATCGTTTTTAGACCCATGGGAAGATCCATTTGGTAGCGGTTATCAGTTAACCCAGTCGCTCATGGCTTTTGGTCGAGGAGAGTGGTTTGGTCAAGGGCTTGGTAACTCAATACAAAAATTAGAATACTTACCAGAAGCTCATACCGACTTCGTTTTTGCTGTTCTAGCAGAAGAGCTCGGATTTGTTGGCGTTGTTCTTGCCTTGGTTCTCATATTCAGTTTGGTTATCAAAGCGATTCTTATTGGTCGCAAAGCATTTGAAAGCGGAGAGCTTTTTGGTGGCTACTTATCTTTTGGGATTGGAATTTGGTTCGCGTTTCAGACGTTGATCAATGTCGGTGCAGCCGCAGGTATGGTGCCAACCAAAGGTTTAACACTACCGCTGATTAGTTACGGTGGTTCAAGTTTAATTATTATGTCTGTCGCGGTGTCGATTTTATTGCGAATAGATCATGAATGCCGACTTCTGTCTGAAGAGGTCGAGCTAGAAAAGAAAGATACAGATGAAAAAAAATAAAAGACTGATGGTAATGGCTGGTGGTACCGGAGGACACGTTTTTCCTGGTTTGGCTGTTGCAAAAAAACTGCAAGAACAAGGCTGGGAAATTCGTTGGCTAGGCACCGCAGACAGAATGGAAGCTGATCTAGTTCCCAAACACGGTATCGACATCGATTTTATTCAAGTCAAAGGTCTTCGAGGTCAAGGTCTGGGACGTCTGATTAAGGCACCATTTCAGATCATCAACGCTATCTTGCAAGCAAAAGCGCACATGAAACGTTGGAAACCAGATGCTGTACTTGGCATGGGCGGTTACGTTAGTGGCCCTGGCGGGATTGCTGCCTGGCTGTTAGGGATCCCTGTTGTTTTACATGAACAAAATGCGGTAGCAGGATTGACCAATCAGTGGCTATCAAAAATTGCTAAAAGAGTCTTTCAGGCCTTTCCAGGAGCATTTCCTAATGCGCCTGTAGTCGGGAATCCAGTGCGTGAGGATGTTGTTGCCCTCCCAGCACCCGAAGCAAGATTATCCAAACGAGATGGAAAAATTCGTATTTTGGTCATGGGAGGAAGCCAAGGGGCACAGATCTTGAATAGAACTTTGCCTGCGGCAATGGCAAAACTGGGTGACGGCTATGAGATTCGTCACCAAGCTGGCAAAAATAACCAGCAAGAAGTAGAAAAATCCTATTTGGAAAAGAACGTCGATCAGGCAGACACGGTAGAATTTATTGATGATGTTTCAGAAGCATATCAATGGGCGGATCTGTTAGTTTGTCGCTCTGGGGCCTTGACTGTTTCTGAAGTGTCAGCAGCAGGTGTGGGCGCCGTTTTTATTCCTTTTATGCACAAAGACAGACAGCAAGCGTTAAATGCTGATCACCTTGTAGAGTGTGGTGCAGCGAAAATGATAGAGCAACCAGAGCTGACAGTAGACAAGCTCGTCGATGAAATTCGAGCTTTGGATCGTCCAGCGCTTGTTGCTATGGCAAGTAAAGCAAGAGCTGTGGCTAAACTCGACGCCGACCAAGTGGTTGCGGACGCTATCATTGCGCTAACAAAATAACGAGAAACACGAATGACGGTTCAACATACACAAAATTTGGCTCAAATTAGAGCAATGGTGCCAGAAATGCGCCGCGTTAAATGCATTCACTTTATTGGTATCGGTGGAGCGGGAATGAGTGGCATTGCCGAAGTCCTGCTCAATGAAGGTTATCAAATCTCTGGTTCGGATATTGCTGAAAATGCAGTAACTCAGCGTTTGGCAGAAAAAGGGGCGACTATTTTTATAGGTCACGCTGAGCAGAACGTTGCGAAAGCAAGCGTAGTAGTCGTGTCTACGGCGATTAATGAAAATAACCCAGAAATTAAAGCGGCACGCGCGGCTCGTATTCCAGTGGTTCGTCGTGCAGAAATGCTGGCGGAGCTGATGCGTTTTCGTCATGGCATAGCAGTTGCCGGTACGCATGGCAAAACCACCACCACGGCATTGGTGACACAGATTTATTCAGAAGAAGGGTTAGACCCTACTTTTGTTAATGGTGGTCTGGTTAAAAGCGCGGGAACTAATGCACGCCTTGGCTCAAGCCGCATTCTTATTGCCGAAGCAGATGAAAGCGATGCCTCGTTCCTACATCTACAGCCAATGGTCAGTATTGTTACGAACATCGAAGCGGACCACATGGATACATACGGTGGTGACTTCGAAACTCTCAAGCAGACCTTCATCGACTTTTTGCACAACCTACCGTTTTATGGTCAGGCTATCATGTGTATTGATGATGAAGTCGTACGAGAGTTAGTGCCAAAGATTAGCCGTCAGGTTATCACTTATGGTTTCTCTGAAGATGCTGACGTGAGAATTGCTAACTACCATCAAGAAGGTCAGCAAGGTAAGTTTACTGTGATTCGTAAAGGTAAAGCTGATCTTGATATTACCTTGAATATTCCAGGTCGACACAACGCTTTGAATGCGTCTGCTGCGATTGCGGTTGCCACTGAAGACGATATTTCAGATGAAGCGATTTTACGAGCAATGGCTGGAACTCAAGGTACAGGGCGTAGATTCGACCACCTGGGCGAATTTGAAACTGGCAACGGTCAAGTTATGCTGGTGGATGATTATGGTCATCATCCAACCGAAGTGGATGTAACCATCCAAGCGGCGCGAAATGGCTGGGCTGAGAAACGACTTGTTATGATTTTTCAGCCGCACCGTTATAGCCGAACGCGAGATCTCTACGACGATTTTGCGAACGTATTAGATCAGGTTGATGTGCTGGTCATGCTTGATGTGTATCCTGCCGGTGAGAAGCCGATTCCAGGCGCTGACGGACGAGCTCTATGCAGAACCATTCGTGGGCGTGGCAAGCTAGATCCGATTTTTGTCCCTGATAGCAAGGGGTTACCGTCGGTTCTTGCCAACGTTTTACAGGATGGCGATCTGGTGCTAACACAAGGTGCTGGTGATGTTGGTAAAGTGGCGAAGCAATTAGCGGCTTTGGAACTAAACATCGACCAGATGAGAAATGCCTAATCGCAAAGTTGCGATTTTGGTAAATTCGCACACTTATTGTATTTAAAGTGGATATTTCTCAATTTCAATGTTTGATACTTTTGGTCTCACCAGTATAATCCGGAGGTTAAAGTAAGTGCTTTTGCCTCTATTACCAATTGAGATTAGGAATAGAATAACGAGCTAACGGCAAGGACTATGGACTTTGATTAAAAGTGCTTTTAATGAAGGCCCTCGTTTAACTTTTAACCTAAAAGTAAGAGAACATGCGTATGGTGGTGTTTTTTTATTAGCGGTTTTAGTGTTAATTGGCTCACTCCTATACTCTACAGTCTCTTGGATGTGGGATGACCAACGTCTTCCCCTGTCTAAAATAGCGCTCCAAGGGGAGTTGCGTTACGTCTCGGCAAATGATGTACAAAAAGCATTTGCGCGCTTAGACCACGTCGGTACTTTTATGTCTCAGGATGTAAGTGTCTTGCAAGAGGTAGCTGAATCTATCCCTTGGGTGTCACATGCCTCAATACGTAAGCAGTGGCCAGACACTGTCAAAGTATTTTTAACTGAGCATGAAGCGCAAGCAATTTGGAATGGTAACGCTTTATTGAACAGTTCGGGTGAATTGTTTGATGGCGATATCGGTGAGCTCGAAGTTGAACGAGTCAAACTTTATGGCCCTCAGGGTAGTAACCATGAGGTGTTATCGGTCTGGCGTGATCTCGAGCCCAATTTTGAAGGGTTAGACTTATCGATTACCTCCTTAGTGCTCAATGATAGACGTGCCTGGCAGATCATTCTGGATAATGGGATTCGCCTTGAATTAGGCAAAGAGTCTTTAGAAGAGCGAATCGAGCGCTTTTTTACATTGTATAAGAATTTAGGTAGCTCAACTGAAAGGGTGAGTTATATAGACCTCAGGTATGATACGGGAGCCTCTATCGGATGGTTCCCTGAACAAGAGTTAGAACAAGAGAACACAGATGACTAAGACCGCTGATGACAACATTATTGTTGGTCTTGATATAGGCACTGCGACCGTATCGGCTCTAGTAGGCGAGGTATTGCCTGATGGTCAAATCAATATTATTGGTGCCGGTAGTAGCCCATCCCGCGGGATGGATAAAGGTGGTGTAAATGACCTAGAATCGGTTGTAAAGTCGGTTCAAAGAGCGGTAGACCAAGCAGAGCTAATGGCTGAATGCCAGATTAGCAATGTCTATATTTCAATTTCTGGACGCCATATTGCGAGTAGAATTGAAAAAGGCATGGGAACTATTTCTGACGAAGAAGTTTCTCAAGAAGATATGGATCGAGCAATCCATACTGCCAAGTCGATAAAAATTGGTGACGAGCAACGCATTTTGCACGTTATCCCGCAGGAATTTACCATTGATTACCAAGAAGGTATCAAAAATCCACTAGGTTTATCAGGTGTGCGCATGGAAGTTAGTGTTCACCTGATTTCTTGCCACAATGATATGGCAAGAAACATTATTAAAGCGGTTGAGCGCTGTGGGCTTAAGGTGGAACACTTAGTTTATTCAGGCTTGGCGGCGAGTAATGCCGTAATCACTGAAGATGAACGTGAGCTAGGCGTATGCGTTGTTGATATTGGTGCGGGCACAATGGACGTATCAATTTGGACAGGCGGTGCGCTGCGCCACACTGAAGTTTTTTCTTATGCGGGTAATGCTGTAACGAGTGATATCGCATTTGCATTCGGTACCCCCGTTAGTGATGCAGAAGAGATAAAAGTTAAATATGGCTGTGCTCTTAGTGAGTTAGTCAGCAAGGACGATACGGTTAACGTTCCTAGCGTAGGTGGGCGACCTTCAAGAAGCTTACAAAGGCAGACTCTGTCTGAGGTCATTGAGCCTCGTTACACTGAGCTTATGGGACTGGTTAATCAAACTATCGATACTGTTCAAGATAAACTGCGTGCAGAAGGGATCAAGCATCACCTAGCTGCAGGAGTCGTACTCACAGGCGGTGCGGCTCAAATTGAAGGTGTGATAGAGTGTGCGGAGCGTGTGTTCCGCAACCAAGTTAGAGTCGGCAAACCATTAGAGGTGAGCGGCCTAACGGATTATGTAAAAGAGCCGTATCATTCTACGGCAGTTGGTTTACTTCATTATGCAAAAGACAGCCAAGTTAATGACGATACTGAATACAACGAGCCTGCTCGCTCTTCAGTGACGGGGTTGATTGGTCGGTTGCGTAATTGGATACAAAAAGAATTTTAACCTGAGCAGCAGGAAAACGGAGATAACACATGTTTGAACCGATGATGGAAATGTCTGACGACGCGGTAATCAAAGTCGTTGGTGTTGGTGGCGGCGGTGGTAACGCTGTTGAACACATGGTGCGTGAATCCATCGAAGGCGTGGAATTCATCAGCATCAACACGGATGCGCAAGCGCTGCGTAAAACTAGCGTAAACAGCGTTATTCAGATTGGTGGTGACATCACAAAAGGCCTAGGTGCTGGTGCAAATCCTCAAGTAGGACGTGACGCTGCTCTCGAAAACCGCGATCAAATTAAAGATGAGCTAACTGGCGCCGATATGGTATTTATCGCAGCTGGTATGGGCGGTGGTACAGGTACAGGTGCGGCTCCTGTGATTGCAGAAGTGGCAAAAGAGCTAGGTATTCTAACCGTTGCTGTAGTAACTAAGCCATTTAGCTTCGAAGGTAAAAAGCGTTTAGCCTTTGCTGAGCAGGGTATTGAAGAGCTATCTAAGCAAGTTGACTCTTTAATTACGATTCCTAACGAGAAGTTGCTAAAAGTACTTGGTCGCGGCATCACTTTGTTAGAAGCTTTTGCAAGCGCGAATGATGTACTTAAGAATGCGGTACAAGGTATTGCTGAACTTATTACTCGCCCAGGCATGATCAACGTCGACTTTGCAGACGTAAGAACTGTGATGTCTGAAATGGGTCACGCAATGATGGGTAGCGGTGTAGCAAAAGGCGAAGACCGCGCAGAAGAAGCAGCAGAAATGGCAATTTCTAGCCCACTTCTGGAAGATATCGATCTCGCTGGTGCTCGTGGTGTGCTTGTCAACATCACTGCTGGTTTAGATATGCGTTTGGATGAGTTTGAGACCGTAGGTAATACTGTTAAAGCATTTGCATCAGATAACGCAACTGTAGTTATCGGTACATCTCTAGACCCAGATATGGCTGACGAAATTCGTGTGACAGTTGTTGCAACGGGTATTGGTAACGAGAAAAAGCCTGACATTACTTTGGTAGCAGGTGGCAAAGCGAAAGTAGCGCCAGTTGCACAGCCTCAAACTCAACCACAGACGGCGCCAGCACCTCAAGCGAGCGCGAGTAAAGTGGAAGAAAAACCGGCACCAAACTTGCAGGAAAAACCACAAGTAACGCAACAGCCTACGACTACACCGACAAGCTCGGGTGCAAGTCAAAGTGCAGCACCTAAAGCGGATAAAGAAAGTGGTTATCTAGATATTCCTGCATTCTTACGTCGTCAGGCTGATTAAGACATTTATCGTAATTTGACACTGTTCAAAATTATGGTAGGATACGCGGTCGGTATAGTATACTGGCCGTGATTTGTAGCATTTTATGAGGCTTAGCAGATGATCAGACAACGTACTCTGAAAGAAATCGTGACAACAATCGGTGTGGGTCTCCACTCTGGTCGTAAAGTCACACTTACTCTTCGCCCAGCTGCTGCAAATACTGGTATTGTTTACCGTCGTACCGATGTTAACCCACCAGTAGACTTTCCTGCAGATGCTTCTTCAGTCCGTGACACTATGCTGTGTACAGCATTAGTGAACGACGAAGGTATTCGTATTTCAACGGTTGAACACCTAAACGCGGCACTAGCTGGTATGGGTATCGACAACATTATTGTTGAAGTTGATGCGCCAGAAATTCCTATTATGGACGGCAGTGCTAGCCCGTTTGTTTTCTTGCTACAACAAGCTGGTATCGAAGAGCAGAATGCACTTAAACGCTTTATCCGCATTAAAAAGCCAGTGCGTTTTGAAGATGGTGATAAGTGGGCTGAACTACTGCCATACAACGGTTTCCGTATGGATTTCGAGATAGAGTTTAACCACCCAGCAATTGAGTCTGACGAGCAGCACCTCGTATTTGATTTTTCATCACAAGGTTTTGTGAAAGAAATCTCTCGTGCTCGTACCTTTGGCTTCATGCGTGATATTGAATACTTGCAATCACAAAACCTAGTTTTAGGTGGCAGCTTCGATAATGCAATCGTGCTGGATGATTACCGTATCTTAAACGAAGAAGGTCTCCGCTTTGATAATGAGTTTGTAACTCACAAGGTACTCGATGCGATTGGCGATCTTTACATGTGTGGTCATCCAATTGTTGGTGAGTTCCGAGCATTCAAGTCAGGGCATGGCCTAAACAACCAGCTTCTTCGCTCAGTATTAGCAGATCAAGAAGCGTGGGAATGGGTAACATTCGAAGAAGACGCAGCTTCACCAGTTGCATTCGCAGAGCCAAATATGGTTATTGCCTAAAATTGAATATGTGAAAAAGCCAGACGAAAGTCTGGCTTTTTTGTATCTATTTCAGCCGTAGTACCAATAGATAAATTCTACTTTTTGGACAACTTGGCAAGGCTTTCTAACCTTGCTTTGACTTTAGGTGACGCTCCGTCAGCAACCATTTGAAGATATTGCGCGGCATTTTCTGATATAGGCTCACGAGCTTTACTTTCCTTTTCTTCCTTGAGAGCTTTAGTTTTGTAAAGTTCAGGGTTAATTTGCACGCTCACGGCCATAAGTCGAGCGAATCCTCTTGACCTTAGTTGATTGAGGATGGAAAGACGCTCATAGTCAATTTTCATTTTTATCCCAGCACTCGCGACTTCAATGATGAGTTGTCCATCGCGAATATTTGCCACACGGCAATGATCTTCCGCCCCTCGTGGCAAGATCGTTTTGAGTTCTTTATTGATCATCATGATCTCTTGAGCATGCTTTTGTAATTGTGACAACCTTGAGTCAGCGATTATCTCGTCTCCGAGGGTAGGGCGGTGGTCTCTCATGGCGATTCTCAAATGGATTAGACTTCTCTATTTTAGACAATGGAATGAAACGAAGATAGAGCGCGACGCGAATAAACTTACAGCACATTAGGCTTAAAAATAAAGAGTGCTTCAAACAAATGACCTTGTCATTGGTTGTTAGTGGTAAAATTTCATAAACTAGCCCCATCAAAATTGGTATAAGCCTTGAAATCTATAGTTATCATCACAATATCTGAGGAAAGTGATTTATCTCAGTATTCTTAGTTAAAAACTGTTAGAGACTGATGGCATTTAAAGTAGATCGGGCCCGATCTGAGTAAAGAGAGATTCATAGCAAATGATAGCTAAGCTACTGACAAAAGTAATTGGCAGTCGCAATGACAGAACACTGCGCCGCCTAAGAAAAATTGTAAAAGAGATTAATAATTACGAACCCGCCTTCGAAGCACTCTCAGACGAAGAGTTAAAAGCGAAAACCGTTGAATTCCGAGAACGCCTAGAACAAGGCGAGAGTCTTGATAAACTACTTCCAGAAGCTTTTGCTACGGTTCGTGAAGCATCGAAACGAGTTTACGGTATGCGTCACTTCGACGTTCAGCTTATTGGTGGTATGGTTCTAAACGCAGGT
The DNA here is from genome assembly GCF_001591105.1 of Vibrio nereis NBRC 15637. Lineage (GTDB taxonomy): Bacteria > Pseudomonadota > Gammaproteobacteria > Enterobacterales > Vibrionaceae > Vibrio > Vibrio nereis. Next base: position 156,654 of record NZ_BCUD01000003.1, read on the forward strand.
CAAATAGCAGAAATGCGTACGGGTGAAGGTAAAACCCTGACAGCGACACTGCCAGCATATTTAAATGCCCTGCCAGGAAAAGGCGTTCATATCGTAACGGTGAACGACTACTTGGCAAAACGTGATGCGGAAACTAACCGCCCACTATTCGAATTCTTAGGGATGACCGTTGGTGTTAACGTACCAAACATGCCCCCACAAGAGAAAAAAGAAGCGTACCAAGCCGATATTCTATACGGAACAAACAACGAGTTTGGTTTCGATTATCTGCGTGACAATATGGCGTTCCGTGCGGAAGACCGCGTACAGCGCGCACGCTTCTTTGCTGTAGTCGATGAAGTGGACTCAATTCTTATCGATGAGGCTCGTACGCCACTTATTATTTCTGGCCCAGCAGAAGATAGTTCAGACCTTTATACCCGCATCAACACTCTAATTCCTCATTTGAAGCAGCAAGATAAGGAAGATTCAGAAGAGTATCGCGGTGATGGCCACTACACCATTGATGAGAAGTCGAAACAAGTATACATGACGGAAACTGGTCAGGAATTTGTTGAAGAGTTAATGGTGAAAAATGGTTTGATGGAAGAAGGGGATACCCTTTACTCTCCAACGAACATAAGTCTCCTTCACCATGTCAATGCAGCACTTCGAGCTCACGTCCTATTTGAGAAAAACGTTGATTACATTGTGACGGAAGACGGTGAAGTCGTCATCGTTGATGAGCACACTGGTCGTACTATGCCAGGTCGTCGTTGGTCTGAAGGTTTACACCAAGCTGTAGAAGCGAAAGAGGGTGTGAAGATTCAGAATGAAAACCAAACGTTGGCATCGATTACGTTCCAAAACTACTTCCGTCTGTATGACAAACTGTCTGGTATGACGGGTACAGCGGATACCGAAGCGTTTGAATTCCAGTCTATTTATGGGTTAGAAACAGTTGTTGTTCCAACCAATAAACCGATGATTCGTGACGATATGCCTGATGTTGTTTATCGTACTGAAGTTGAAAAATTCAATGCAATTATCGAAGACATCAAAGAGCGCGTGGCCAAAGGTCAGCCGACGTTGGTTGGTACGGTATCTATCGAGAAGTCAGAGTTGCTTTCGAATGCGCTTAAACAAGCGAAGATCAAGCACAACGTATTGAATGCCAAATTCCACGAAAAAGAAGCAGAAATTGTCGCTGAAGCGGGTATGCCGGGGGCGGTAACTATTGCAACTAACATGGCTGGTCGTGGTACCGATATCGTGTTAGGTGGTAGTTGGCAGTCTAAAGTTGAAGCGCTGGAAAACCCAACCCAAGAGCAAATTGATAAAATTAAAGCGGAGTGGAAAGTTGTCCACGATGCAGTACTTGAAGCGGGCGGTCTACACATTATCGGTACTGAGCGCCACGAGTCTCGTCGTATCGATAACCAGTTACGTGGCCGTTCTGGTCGTCAGGGTGATGCGGGTTCATCTCGTTTCTACCTCTCGATGGAAGATTCTCTATTACGCATCTTTACTTCCGACCGCATGGCCAGCCTTATCCAGAGTGGTATGGAAGAAGGTGAAGCGATCGAATCGAAGATGTTGTCTCGCTCAATTGAGAAAGCGCAACGCAAAGTGGAAGGCCGTAACTTTGATATTCGTAAGCAGCTACTTGAGTACGATGATGTTGCTAACGATCAGCGTAAAGTGGTCTACGAATTGCGTGACGAGTTAATGGTTGTTGACGATATCAGCGAGATGATCGAGCAAAACCGCGATGACGTATTAAATGCTGTGATCGATGAGTACATTCCACCACAATCTCTCGAAGATATGTGGGATATTGAAGGCCTTGAAGATCGCCTGAAGAAAGACTTCGATCTTGAAGCTCCTGTGAAGCAGTGGCTTGAAGAGGATGATAAGCTGTATGAAGAAGCCCTGCGCGAGAAGATTGTGGCTACATCGGTTGCTGTTTATAAAGAGAAAGAAACCGTTGTTGGTGAGCAAGTGCTTCGAAACTTTGAAAAGTCAGTAATGCTTCAAACCTTAGACACTCTTTGGAAAGAGCATTTAGCAGCAATGGATCACCTGCGTCAGGGCATTCATTTACGCGGCTATGCGCAAAAGAACCCGAAACAAGAGTACAAGCGTGAATCGTTTGAGCTGTTTGAAGGTTTACTTGAAGCATTGAAATCTGATGTGATTACCATTCTTTCTAAAGTACGCGTTCAGCAGCAAGAAGAAGTGGAAAAAATGGAAGCGCAGCGTGTTGCACAGGCAGAAGAAGCGGCACGCAGAGCACAAGCTCAACATGCTTCAGCAGAAACGCCACTTTCTGAAGGTGACGAGGCTGCAACCTCTCATCAGCCAGAGGTTCGTGACGAGCGTAAAGTGGGTCGAAATGAGCCTTGTCCGTGTGGTAGCGGTAAAAAGTATAAGCAGTGTCACGGCAAAATTGCCTAAGATTCAAAAGAAACTTAAATTAGTATGAAAAATTAAAGAGTCGCTTCGGCGGCTCTTTTTTTAAGCCGAAATTGATTAAGGAAGTAAGATGAAACGTATACATATTGTAGCGGCGATTATTTTTAACCAAGACAAGTCGGAAATTTTCATCACCAAACGACCGGATGATAAACATAAAGGTGGCTTCTGGGAATTTCCGGGCGGAAAAGTTGAGTCTGGCGAAACCACAGAGCAAGCTATGATTCGTGAGCTCGAAGAAGAGATAGGAATCACAGCCACAGACCAACACTTGTTTGAACATCTAGAATATGATTATCCAGACAAGTCTCTCAAGTTCGATTTTATCTGCGTAACAAAGTTTGAAAATGAACCTTTCGGCAAAGAAGGCCAGCAAGGCAAATGGGTTCCAATTGACAACCTTTCGGAGTACGCGTTCCCTGAAGCTAACGTCCCTATTCTAGAAAGAGTCATGAAAGAGTTTTCTTGAGGCTAGCCACAACGGTATATTGCTGTTAGTTTAATTCAACTGGATATAGGGCCAAGTCCCAAATAATTCGAAGAATGGAGATAAATGCAATGGTACGTATTGCAATTGCAGGAGCAGCGGGCCGTATGGGTCGCAACTTAGTAAAAGCAACTTATCATAACCCGAATGCACACGTAGGTGCTGGCTCAGAAAGGCCTGAGTCATCTTTAGTCGGCGTTGATATTGGTGAACTTTGTGGTGAAGGTAAGTTTTCAGTCGCTCTGACAGATGATCTTGCGAAAGAAATCGATAGTTTTGACGTGATAATCGACTTTACCGCTCCAGCAAGTACGCTTGCAAACCTAGAACTGTGTAAACGACACGGTAAAAGTATTGTGATTGGGACTACTGGGTTTTCTGAGCAAGAGCGCGTTCAAATTGATGAGTTTGCGGAAGAAGTTCCTGTTGTGATGGCACCGAATTATTCGGTTGGCGTCAATTTAGTCTTCAAGCTTTTGGAAAAAGCCGCCAAGGTGATGGGAGACTACTGCGATGTCGAAATTGTAGAAGCTCATCATCGTCATAAAGTTGATGCACCGTCAGGTACAGCGATCGGCATGGGAGAAGCAATTGCTGGTGCTATGGGTAATAAACTCAGTGATGTTGCGGTGTATGCACGAGAAGGCATTACAGGTGAGCGAACCAAAGATGAAATTGGTTTTGCGACGATCCGTGCCGGAGATATTGTCGGCGAGCATACTGCTATGTTTGCAGATATTGGTGAAAGAGTGGAGATCACCCATAAAGCGACAGATAGAATGACCTTTGCCAATGGCGCGGTAAAAGCTGCAGTATGGCTTAAGGAAAAAGCACCGGGCTTTTACACCATGACTGATGTGTTAGGGTTGAATGATTTATAAATACATAATTATGCGCTGGGATTTCCCGGCGTTTTTTTTATTCTGACACCAGAGCTATAACCTTCCATTCGCACTTTATTATTTTAGCATCGGAAACTCATTATTTTTGGTGTTGTTTTTATTGGTTAGTGGTTGTTTTTTGTCTTAATGGCTCAAAAGTAAGTGTAAACTTTTTTGGTTTATCGTTTGCTTGTGTCTTGGATGTTTTTGTGTGATTTGTGTCACTTGTTTTTGTTTGTTGTTTCATTGTTTTTTCATTAATCGTGAGTGTCGGCCATAGTAAACTTGTGTTTTTAGTCATCTAGAGGTGTTTTTATAGTTAATGGCTTTAAATGACTGATTTATTTTTACGGTTCTGTTGACACAGGTCACAGCCATCTTTAGAATACCGCCAATTTGTCGAAAATGCCTATTTCGCTTATTTATAGCGCTAAGGAAGGCAAATTTGCAGTTTAATTTATTATTTTTGCATCTTTATTCTGGAGGTTGTCTTGAGTAAATCAGCACTGTTAGTCCTAGAAGATGGGACAGTGTTCCACGGTGTTTCCATTGGAGCAGATGGCACATCCGTTGGTGAAGTCGTTTTTAATACCTCGATGACGGGGTACCAAGAAATCCTCACTGATCCTTCCTATTCCCAACAGATTGTCACTCTTACTTATCCCCACATTGGTAATACCGGAACCAATTCCGAAGACGAAGAATCCTCTTCCATTCATGCACAAGGCCTTGTGATCCGCGATCTTCCTCTTATCGCTTCTAACTTCCGTAACGAACAATCCCTCTCTGATTATCTTAAGTCTCAAAACATTGTCGGCATCGCTGATATCGATACTCGTAAGCTCACTCGAATCCTTCGTGAAAAGGGTGCGCAAAACGGTTGTATCGTGGCAGGTGATAACCTTGACGAAGCTTTGGCACTAGCGAAAGCAAAAGATTTTCCAGGCTTGAAAGGAATGGACCTTGCGAAAGAAGTTACAACAAAAGAAGCGTATCAATGGAAACAAGGTTCGTGGACGCTTGAAGGTGGACTTCCAGAGGCGAAAGACGACAGCGAGCTGCCGTACCACGTTGTTGCATACGACTTCGGTGCGAAACGCAACATCTTACGAATGTTGGTTGACCGCGGCTGCCGCCTGACTGTTGTACCTGCTGAAACGTCAGCAGAAGAAGTACTGGCCCTGAACCCAGATGGCGTTTTCTTATCAAACGGCCCTGGTGACCCGGAACCATGTACTTATGCAATTGAAGCGACCAAAGTGTTCCTAGAAAAAGGTCTACCTATCTTTGGTATCTGTCTAGGTCACCAAATCCTAGCGTTAGCATCTGGCGCACAAACAGTGAAGATGAAGTTTGGTCATCACGGCGCAAACCATCCGGTTAAAGACTTAGACCGCGATGTTGTGATGATTACCTCTCAGAACCACGGTTTTGCAGCGGATGAGGAAACGTTACCAGAGAACTTACGTGCCACTCACGTATCGCTATTTGATGGTTCTTTGCAAGGAATTCACCGCACAGATAAGCCAGCATTTAGCTTCCAAGGTCACCCTGAAGCGAGCCCAGGTCCACACGACGCGGCACCGCTATTTGACCACTTTATCGAACTAATCAAAAAACACAGCGCTTAATTCGGAGTAGTAGATAATGCCAAAACGTACTGACATTCAAAGTATTCTAATTCTTGGTGCTGGTCCGATTGTTATCGGTCAGGCATGTGAGTTTGACTACTCTGGCGCACAAGCGTGTAAAGCTCTTCGCGAAGAAGGCTACCGAGTTATCCTGGTTAACTCTAACCCAGCAACGATTATGACTGACCCAGAAATGGCAGATGCGACTTACATCGAGCCGATTCAGTGGGAAGTTGTACGCAAGATCATCGAAAAAGAACGTCCTGACGCAGTTCTGCCAACCATGGGTGGTCAGACGGCACTTAACTGTGCGCTAGATCTAGAGAAACACGGCGTTCTTGAAGAGTTCGGCGTAGAAATGATTGGTGCAACGGCTGACGCGATTGATAAAGCGGAAGACCGTTCTCGCTTTGATAAAGCGATGAAGTCTATCGGCCTTGAGTGTCCTCGCGCAGACACAGCGAAGAGCATGGAAGAAGCTTACCAAGTTTTAGACATGGTTGGCTTCCCTTGTATCATCCGTCCATCTTTCACCATGGGTGGTACGGGTGGCGGTATCGCGTACAACAAAGAAGAGTTCGAAGAAATCTGTCGTCGTGGTCTGGATCTTTCTCCGACCAACGAACTGCTTATCGATGAATCTTTGATCGGTTGGAAAGAGTACGAAATGGAAGTGGTTCGCGACAAAGCGGACAACTGTATCATCGTATGTTCAATTGAGAACTTCGACCCAATGGGCATCCACACTGGTGACTCAATCACAGTAGCACCAGCGCAAACACTGACTGACAAAGAATACCAGCTAATGCGTAACGCATCGCTAGCGGTTCTGCGTGAAATCGGTGTTGAGACAGGTGGTTCAAACGTACAGTTTGGTATCAACCCGAAAGATGGCCGTATGGTTATCATCGAGATGAACCCACGTGTATCTCGTTCTTCTGCTCTAGCGTCAAAAGCAACAGGTTTCCCAATCGCTAAGATTGCAGCGAAACTGGCGGTTGGCTTTACTCTAGACGAGCTACAAAATGACATCACTGGTGGTGCAACGCCAGCGTCATTCGAACCAACAATCGACTACGTAGTAACTAAGATTCCTCGCTTTAACTTCGAGAAATTTGCGGGCGCAAACGACCGTCTGACAACACAGATGAAGTCAGTTGGTGAGGTTATGGCAATTGGTCGTAACCAACAAGAATCTCTTCACAAAGCACTGCGTGGTCTAGAAGTTGGCGCAAATGGCTTTGACGAAATGGTTGACCTAGAAGCACCTGATGCTCTAACAACGATTCGCCACGAGCTAAAAGAAGCGGGTGCCGAGCGTATTTGGTACATCGCAGATGCATTCCGTGCAGGCATGTCAGTAGACGGTGTGTTTAACCTAACGCAAATCGACCGTTGGTTCCTAGTTCAAATCGAAGAGATTGTGAAACTAGAAGCGGAGATTAAAGCGGGTGGTTACGCAGGTCTGACGAAAGATGTGCTTCGCCAGATGAAGCGCAAAGGTTTCTCTGATGCTCGTCTATCTAAGCTACTGGGTGTTGCGGAAAGCGAGATTCGTCGTGCGCGTGAGCAATTCGATATTCACCCGGTGTACAAGCGAGTGGATACCTGTGCGGCAGAGTTCTCATCTGATACCGCTTATATGTACTCATCTTACGATGATGAATGTGAAGCGCAGCCGACCGATAAAGACAAGATCATGGTTCTGGGCGGTGGTCCTAACCGTATCGGTCAAGGTATTGAGTTCGACTACTGTTGTGTTCATGCATCACTAGCACTGCGCGAAGATGGTTACGAAACCATCATGGTCAACTGTAACCCAGAAACGGTTTCAACCGACTACGATACGTCTGACCGTCTGTACTTTGAACCAGTGACACTTGAAGATGTATTGGCTATCGCGCGCGTTGAAAAACCAAAAGGTGTGATTGTTCAGTACGGTGGTCAAACACCATTGAAACTGGCTCGCGCACTTGAAGCCGCTGGTGTACCAATCATTGGTACTAGCCCAGATGCGATTGACCGCGCGGAAGACCGCGAACGTTTCCAAGCGGCAGTAGAGCGTCTTGACCTACTACAGCCAGAAAACGCAACTGTAACGACAATGGAACAAGCGGTTGAGAAATCGAAAGAAATTGGTTTCCCATTGGTGGTTCGCCCGTCTTATGTACTTGGTGGTCGTGCGATGGAAATTGTTTACGATGAGCAAGACCTGCGTCGCTACTTCAATGAAGCCGTCAGCGTGTCAAACGAATCACCAGTCCTGCTGGATCGCTTCCTAGATGACGCAACTGAAGTCGATATCGACGCTATCTGTGACGGTGAGCGTGTGGTTATCGGCGGTATCATGGAGCACATCGAACAAGCGGGCGTTCACTCTGGTGACTCAGCATGTTCACTTCCTGCTTACACGCTAAGCCAGGAAATCCAAGACAAGATGCGTGAGCAAGTTGAGAAGCTGGCGTTCGAATTGGGTGTTCGCGGTCTGATGAATACGCAGTTTGCTGTGAAAGGCGACGACGTTTACCTAATCGAAGTAAACCCTCGTGCTGCCCGTACGGTTCCGTTTGTCTCGAAAGCGACAGGCGCACCACTGGCGAAAATTGCTGCGCGTGTAATGGCAGGCCAATCTCTAGAGTCACAAGGCTTTACCAAAGAGATTATTCCACCTTACTACTCAGTGAAAGAAGTGGTACTGCCGTTCAACAAGTTCCCAGGTGTTGACCCGCTATTAGGTCCAGAAATGCGCTCAACAGGTGAAGTGATGGGTGTCGGTGCAACATTCGCTGAAGCTTATGCGAAAGCGGAACTAGGCTGTGGCAAGGTTTACCCTGAAGGTGGTCGTGCACTACTGTCTGTTCGTGAAGGCGATAAACAGCGCGTAGTTGACCTAGCGTCTAAGCTAACAAAGCTTGGTTACCAGCTAGATGCAACACACGGCACGGCGGTTATCCTGGGTGAAGCGGGCATTAACCCTCGTCTAGTCAACAAGGTACATGAAGGTCGTCCTCATATCCTTGACCGCATCAAGAACAATGAGTACACCTACATTGTCAACACGGCTGCTGGTCGTCAAGCAATCGAAGACTCAAAAGTTCTTCGTCGCGGTGCGCTAGCAGAGAAAGTGAACTACACAACGACACTTAACGCTGCGTTTGCGACATGTATGGCGCATACGGCTGACGCTTGTGCATCAGTAACTTCTGTTCAAGAGCTACACGCTAAAATTGCAGATAAAGAAGCGTAATTAATAAAAATCAGTAAGCTCATAAGAGTTTACAGACAACCTCATTGCCCGCTCAGTAGAGCGGGCTTTTTTTGTGCTTTAATGAGGGGGGGCTCCTTCAACAAGATAACTATTGATGAAAAATAGGAATTGGTTGTAATCGAACCTTTCGCTTACGTGAAGCGTGACCTGATGGTAACTTTGTTCATCTAAGTCATAATAACTAATTGAAACGCAATGGAACTTTCTTTAGACATTCTTGCTCTCTTATTTTTTGTTGCCATGCTTGCGGGGTTTATTGATGCTATGGCTGGGGGCGGTGGTTTAATCACGCTACCAGCACTACTTGCTGTGGGGATTCCACCTACACAAGCATTGGCAACCAACAAATTACAGAGTTCATTTGGAAGCTTTTCTGCTACTTGGTATTTCGTTCGCAACGGTATCGTCAGCCTCAGACAGATGCGCTTTGCTATTGTCTGTACCTTTATTGGTTCTGCTATTGGTGCCGAGGCCGTTCAGTATATCGATGCTGGGGTTCTTACCAGTCTAATTCCTATGTTACTTGTCGCCATTTCTGTCTATTTTTTGCTAATGCCCAAAACGAAAGAGCAGAAAGGAAAGGCAAAGCTATCTGAAATGATGTTCGCTTTTACTGTGGGGGGCGGTGTTGGTTTCTATGATGGTTTCTTTGGCCCCGGAACAGGGTCTATTTTTACGGTCTGTTTTGTTGCATTAGCGCATTTCTCGTTAGTTGAGGCGACCGCTCGTACGAAAGTGCTCAACTTTACCTCAAACATTGCGGCTCTGTTATTTTTCGTTATCGCAGGACTCCCTATTTGGGAGGTGGGGTTAGTGATGGCGGCTGGTGGCTTTATCGGGGCAAGGTCGGGTGCAAAAATTGTGGTGACTAAAGGGCAAAAGTGGATTCGCCCACTGGTGATCACTATGTCTATGTTAATGGCGCTGAAGCTACTATGGGAACAGCATCAGCAATCGATTCTATCAGTGTTTTAATTCTTTCGTTCCGTAGCGAAGAAGGACGAGTACAGATATGAATCGGGCGATAGAGAGGTTTAAGCTGTTCAAAATGATGACAGTAACACGCATCGATATTTAGCGTCTTTATCACTGATAAGGGGACCAAAGCAGGGGCGATCCCCGACAACGCAAGCTGAGCAGCGGCACTGTAGGAGTCCATCTGCATGATCGGCTGGATGTTTAGTCGATTTAAGATGGCGAGTTGGTAGGTATTTGCGGTGTTATTGAGATCATTGGTGATAATGACTTCGGGAAGTGTGGCTAGGTTTTGCGAGTAGACGATGTTAAATGGTTCATCAAGCAGGTGAAAGGTCGTTAAATTGTGATGGGTTGGCAGGTGGCCAGCACACACGCCAATATGCGCTTTGCCGGACTGTACATGCTCGATAATTCGCGGCGTATGGTTGGTAGACAATCGGATGTAAGGATCATGTTTGAACCATTGGCCCAGTACCTCAGATAAGTACCCGGCCACTAAAGTCTCAGAGCAATCCAACTTAATAAGGCTATTTTCTTCCACTGCCTGTTGTTCGTAAATTAAACCGCGGAGTTCATTAAATGTCGGTCCAATGCTGTCGATCAAGTTGATAGCATCTGGTGTGAGCTTCACATTGCGCCCTTCGGGTGCGATCAGCTTTTTCCCCAGTTTCTTTTCTAGGTTAGCGATCCGTTTACTTACGGCTGACTGACTGATGTATAGCAAGCTACCTGCTCTGCTCATGGTTTTCGCTTTACTTAAAACCAAAAGCGTTTCAATGCCTTCCAATAGCATAATTAATGAGTATTAGGAATAGATGCTTCAATCTACCTGATTTCGTCGACTAATGCATCAGATATGGATTTTGGGTGCTACATTGAGATACAAAAAAGCGGCGCTCATAGAGCACCGCTTTTGATAACATTATGACTGAGTTTTATAGAGACTCAGTGAAAGTACGTGCGATAACGTCTCGTTGTTGCTCAGTTGTCAGTGAGTTAAAACGTACAGCGTAGCCAGATACACGGATAGTCAACTGAGGGTACTTCTCAGGGTTTGCCACCGCATCTTCCAACGTTTCGCGTTTTAGGACGTTAACGTTTAGGTGCTGGCCACCCTCAATCTTTGGTGCTGTCTCAATTGCTACTTCACGTGATTCATATTCACCAAGCTCGCTGATAGCGACAACTTGATCGGCTTCATAGCCTGCTGTAGCGGCAACACAACGAGCCTCATTTTTTTCGCTATCTAATAGCCAAATAGAGTTTAGTAGGTTGTCGTTTGCTGCTTGAGTGATTTGAATGCCTTGGATCATAACTTTCTCCTGGTCCACAAATGTGGCTTGATTGGTGTTAATTTTCGAATTTTGTCGAGCTGAGTTATATATACCTAAAAAATGGCTGGTTAATTTTGATTTAGGTCAAATAACCACCAAAAACATTACATATATAGTGGTTATTTAGTTGAGTTAAATCAACTAACCATTAGAAAACAGAGTTTTGAGGTTTTTATCAAGGTTCTGTATTAAGAGTTAAATTTCATTTTGTTGTAAATTTACAACAAAATGTAGCAACAGAGAGTGACTAGAAACGCAAAAATCAAGGCTCTTTGTTGTCTAAACTGAAAGTGCAAAGTGAATAAATGACAATGTTAAAAAAGACTGACGGAAACAAATATATTGGGGCGCATGTCTCTGCGGCAGGCGGTGTTGATCAGGCTCCAATCAGAGCAAGAGAAATTGGTGCGAATGCATTTGCGCTGTTTACGAAAAACCAGCGCCAATGGGCTGCTAAACCACTGGAAGCGAAAACCATCAGTGCTTTTAAAGCGAACTGTCGCATGCTGGGATTTACTAGTGAGCACATTCTTCCGCATGATTCTTATCTCATTAACCTTGGTGCGCCAGAGGAAGAAAAGCTGAATAAGTCACGTGCCGCGTTTATTGACGAAATGGAGCGTTGCCAGCAGCTCGGGTTAACGCTGTTGAACTTTCATCCCGGTAGTCATTTGAAGAAAATTTCAGAGCAAGAATGTTTAACTAAGATTGCTGAATCCATCAACTTAGCGCATCAGGCAGTTCCTGACGTTATCGCTGTGATTGAAAATACAGCCGGTCAAGGCACGAACCTTGGGTGGCGATTTGAGCATCTTGCTGAAATTATTGACCAAGTCGAAGATAAGGCGCGTGTCGGTGTTTGTCTTGACACCTGCCACACATTTGCTGCGGGTTATGATTTGGGATCATTTGAAGCATGTGAATCCACATTTGCCGAGTTTGATCGTGTAGTTGGAATGCACTATTTAAGAGCAATGCACATAAATGACTCGAAATCTGCACTTGGCAGTAAGGTAGATAGACACCATGCTTTAGGTAAAGGAGAGATCGGTTGGGATTGTTTTGAATACATTGCTAAAGATTCGAGATTTGATGGTATCCCATTGATCTTAGAGACGATAGAGCCTGAGATTTGGAAAGATGAAATTGCTCAATTGCGCCGTTTTCATCTAGAAGCAATAAAAGAAAGCGTCTAGTAATAAAAGTGGCATCAATTTTTCATCGCAGATAGCGGGTTTAATAATTAGAGGGTGTCACTATGTCTATTTCATCACAGCAGATTTTCGTAAGCAGTACATCGGTAAAATCAGTGCGTCGGCCAGTGCCTAATCGACATGTTACTGGTCAAGGTCATCACAGAACGCCGCAAAAACATTAGTTCAATACGTCTGATCACCGCAGTGCTTTGTTCCTTCATTACTTTTTGAGACAATCGTTTGAAATGACGAATAGTAGAAGGAACAAAGTATGGACTCATCACTGACTTGGCATGATGTGATTGGTGCGGAGAAAGAACAAGATTACTTTCAGCAGACATTAGCTTTTGTGGACGCGGAGCGTAATGCGGGGAAAGTGATTTTCCCACCAGCACAAGATGTATTCAATGCTTTCCGTGCTACTGAGTTCGGTGACGTTAAAGTGGTTATATTGGGCCAAGATCCTTACCACGGCCCAAACCAGGCACATGGTCTCTGCTTTTCTGTCTTACCTGGCGTGAAAACGCCGCCTTCACTGGTGAATATGTACAAAGAGCTCGCACAAGATATAGACGGTTTTGATATACCACAACACGGTTATTTACAGCATTGGGCCGAGCAGGGGGTTTTACTGCTTAATACCGTTTTAACCGTAGAGCAAGGTAAAGCGCATTCCCATGCTAAAACGGGCTGGGAAACATTTACTGATAAAGTCATAGAGGCCATCAACCAACATCAGTCTGGTGTCGTGTTTCTTTTATGGGGAGCTCACGCACAGAAGAAAGGCCGATTCATCGATCGCAATAAACACCATGTTTTAACGGCGCCACACCCATCGCCATTGTCTGCTCACCGCGGCTTTTTAGGCTGTAAGCACTTTTCTCAGGCCAACGAACTTTTAGTTAACCAAGGAGTGTCGCCGATCGACTGGTGTTTACCCGCGACGATCTTAGAACGTTGATTTTGAACATTTGTTTAAAATTTGAGCGGGCCCAAGGCTAAGCGAGATATTCTCATATACACTTATAAAACATGAGTGTTAAGGAGAAACGCTATGATGATTGAGAGGATAAGACGCGAACACGGTTATATGGTTCGACTGTTGGCCGTGTTGAAACAGAAGATTGCTTTACTAGAGCAAGAGGAGCCAATTAATTACTCGTTACTTCGTGAAATAGTCACCTATCTTGTGGATCATTCAGAGCGGGTTCACCATCCGAAAGAAGACATACTGTATCAGTACTATTTGGATCATTTTGGCGAGCAGCAAGAAATCATCAACCTTGAAAATGAGCATAAAGTCCTGTCAGAGCAAACGCATGCTTTCTTAGATACCGTCGATATGATTCTTAATGATGCGGTAGTGCCACAAGATATCTTTCTCACTCAGCTCAAAGAGTTCGTTAACTCGCAGAAGAGCCACCTAGAGTTAGAAGAGCGAGCGGTATTACCACTCATTGCCAAAGTTTTTACCGTCAAAGATTGGCAGGCGGTTGAGGATCAATGGACTGAAAACGAAGAAGATCCTGTCTTTGGTGAAACCATCGCTGAAAAGTATCAGCAATTGGCTCAGCGAGTCAGGCAGAACGAGCAAGAGTGCATTTAGTTCGTTCGACAGAAACAAAAAAGAGGCTAAGCGCCTCTTTTTTATTAGAAATCTATATTTTCAATATCTTCAAACGCGATGCCCATTTCTTTTAGTTCACGCTGAAGACGTTGTCGGTCTTTTATCGCCTCAATTTCTCGCCACTTGCGTTTCACAGGTTTTGAGCGTACACCACGAGTTTTTGGTAGTTCCATTTCCATAATGTCTTCAAAGTTTAAGCTGTCCATAAGCTACCTCTGTTAATAGTTACTCTTTGAAGGGGTATTGTTTAAATACCATTCTCAATGCAGCGTAACTTTGATTCGTTTCTCATTTGTTACGATTCCATGAAGGTTTTCTGGAAATTTTACTAGTAACTCACACTAATCTTTATCCGTTTTGCTGGTTTTTTGTTCGGGTGTTTGCACGGTAACGATTAAATTGTCGGAAATTGATTGTTAATCGACTGTTTATAAGATCACCAATAAGTGCTGTTATGCAATAAGTTTTCATCTTCAGCAGCGGCAGAGCTTAGAAATGTTTTTTTGTTTTGGTGCTAGCATCCCGCCAAGCCTTGGATAACAAGGCTTGGAGTCAATTTTTCCGTGATAGGAGTGTTGAGAAGGGTAATACTCGATATTGTTGTATAAATTTGGTGATCTTGTTCTGTGTTTGTGGTCGTTTTGTTCAGCTTTGTGTTAATTTAAGGTGACTTTATAGTAAAAAATAACCTTCAAATAAAACATGGTGCATATTGATTTTTGCTTGTCTTCGCTGCATTATCCGCCCGTCAAAAATCAGCTGGTACGTAAAATGGAAGCATGAGGCGCGTTTTACAAATCTTGGTTGCACGAAAATTAAACTATAAATGCTAAGTTCATTGACTCTTAGCTTGCAATCAAGTGGATGGCTTGGAAGCAGAGGCCAGCGAAAACTCAATATGAGGTTCTTATGACAGATATAATCAATTTAATGAACGACCTGCTTTGGGGTTCGATTCTTGTTTACTTGTTGGTGGGTGTTGGGATTTACTTCACCGTAAGACTGGGTTTTATCCAGTTCCGCCACTTTGGCCACATGTTCTCAGTTCTTAAAAATAGCCGTAAAACAGACAGCGCTGGTATTTCTTCTTTTCAAGCTCTTTGTACTAGTCTAGCTGCGCGTGTAGGTACTGGTAACATGGCGGGTGTCGCTGTTGCATTAACTGCGGGTGGCCCTGGCGCGATCTTCTGGATGTGGCTAATCGCGATGTTGGGTATGGCAACCTCATTTGCAGAGAGCACACTAGCACAGTTATACAAAACCAAAGATGATGACGGTAACTACCGTGGCGGCCCTGCATACTACATGGAGAAAGGCCTAGGTATGCGCTGGATGGGGGTTCTGTTCTCTGTCTTCCTAATCATCGCTTTTGGTTTGGTATTTAATGCCGTTCAGGCTAACTCGATTGCAGGCGCAATGAACACCGCTTTTGGTTGGAATGAAACCTATGTTGGCGTTGGTGTTGTGATTCTTTCTTCGGTAGTCATCTTCGGTGGTATCAAGCGTATCGCACGTGTTGCTGAGATGATTGTACCGGCAATGGCGCTCGCTTACTTGATCCTAGCTCTGTTCGTTATGTTCGTGAACATTGAAAAACTGCCTGCAGTTCTGGAGCTGATCTTTAAGAGTGCGTTTGGCCTACAAGAAGCCGCAGCGGGTGGTCTAGGTTACGCAATTGCACAAGCGATGATCAACGGTATCAAACGCGGTCTGTTCTCGAATGAAGCTGGTATGGGTTCTGCACCTAACGCAGCAGCATCTGCAACGCCATACCCGCCACACCCGGCGTCACAAGGTTATGTGCAAATGCTAGGTGTCTTCATGGATACGATTGTGATCTGTTCTGCAACAGTGGCTATCATCCTAATGTCGGGTGAATACGTACCACACGGTGAAGTGACGGGTATTGAGCTAACTCAGAACGCACTGAGCTCTCAGGTTGGTGAATGGGGTGGCGTATTCGTTGCCGTAGCGATCTTCTTCTTCGCTTTCACATCCATCATTGCAAACTATTCGTACGCAGAGACAAACCTTATCTTCTTGGAGCATAACCACAAAGCGGGTCTAAGCATCTTCCGAGTAGTGGTTCTTGGTATGGTGATGTTTGGTGCGGTGGCGTCTCTACCAATCGTTTGGGCTCTGGCTGATGTTTCTATGGGTTTGATGGCGATTGTGAACTTGGTAGCGATTATCCTACTATCAGGTATCGTGATTAAGCTGGCGAAAGACTACAACCGTCAGTTAGACGCAGGTAAAGTACCGACTTTCGATGCTAACGATTACCCAGAGCTGAAATCTCAGCTTGAAGAAGGTATCTGGTATACAGACAAGAAAGACTCATAGCATTTCACTATCAGTTTGATTCAAAAAGCCGTGCAGA
Organism: Vibrio nereis NBRC 15637; assembly: GCF_001591105.1. Taxonomy (GTDB): domain Bacteria; phylum Pseudomonadota; class Gammaproteobacteria; order Enterobacterales; family Vibrionaceae; genus Vibrio; species Vibrio nereis. The sequence goes on from NZ_BCUD01000003.1 coordinate 172,890, forward strand.
CATTGCACGGCTTTTTTTGTATCCTAGAGTCAAATAAAAATAGAATCAGTAGAGTAAAGTTATGCTAATCGTAGTGTCTCCAGCGAAAACATTGGATTATGAATCGCCTCTTGCGACAGAGAAGTTCACTCAGCCTGAATTGATTGATTATTCGAAAGCGTTGATTGAGGTTTGTCGACAGTTAACCCCTGCAGATGTGTCCAGCCTGATGAAAGTGAGTGATAAGATCGCAGACCTCAACGTCGGCCGTTTTCAGGAATGGAGTGAAGAGTTCACCACGGAGAACTCACGCCAAGCGATTTTGGCGTTCAAAGGGGATGTCTATACTGGCTTAGATGCTCAGACACTCAGTGACGAGGACTTTGATTACGCCCAGCAGCACCTGCGCATGCTTTCTGGTTTATATGGTTTATTGAAACCTCTCGACTTGATGCAACCTTACCGCTTAGAAATGGGTACTAAACTAGAGAATGATAAAGGGAAGAACCTCTATCAATTCTGGGGGAATGTGATCACCGAGAAACTGAATGAAGCACTTGCAGCTCAGGGCGATAATGTCTTAATCAACTTAGCTTCCAATGAGTATTTTAAAGCGGTGAAACCGAAAGCCTTGGATGCACAAGTGATTACACCTGTGTTTAAAGATTGCAAAAACGGTCAGTACAAAGTGATCAGTTTCTACGCGAAAAAAGCGCGCGGTATGATGGCTCGTTATATCATCGAAAATAGAATATCCAGTGTTGCAGATTTGACTAACTTCGACATTGCGGGCTATTACTTTGTAGAGGAAGAGTCGACACCAACCGACTTGGTGTTTAAGCGAGAAGAGCAGTAATTCTTGGAGGGTAGGGCATGATCACTTGGTTTAAGAAGGTAATCGCAAAGTATGATGCTTGGTGTTTATCGATGGGGCTGACGCCTGAAAATAAACGAAGCTGTGTCCCTTACCGCAAAGACCCGACGCACGAAAACAAAACAAAGGCGCGCTAATGATGCGCCTTTTTGATACCCACTGTCATTTTGACTTCGAACCCTTCAGTGACGACTTTGCATCTCAGTTGCAGCAAGCTCATCAGCACGGCGTTACACGACTGCTGATCCCGGCTATTGGACCTTCAAATTGGCAAAAGGTTATCGATCTTTCAAGCCAGTATCCATCAATCTACTATGCTTTGGGCTTTCACCCTTATTTTCTGGATGGTGACAGCATTCAGTATTTGCAATCGCTAGAGACATTATTGTCAGGCTCTGATCCAAATTGTGTCGCTGTGGGCGAGTGTGGCTTGGATGCAATGATTGATGTAGAGATGGGACTGCAAGAGATGCTGTTTATCAGACAGATTGAATTAGCCAGCCAATCGAAAAAACCGCTGATCCTGCATGCACGAAAAACGCATAATCGACTCATTCAATTATTGAAGCAGTATCGGTTTCAGTATAGCGGTATTCTTCACGGTTTTTCTGGCAGCTACCAGCAGGCGCAGCAGTTCATTGAGCTTGGTTTCTATATTGGGGTAGGCGGTGTCATTACATACCCAAGAGCAAATAAAACCCGCCAAGCGATCGCGCAACTGCCAATAGAGCGGTTGGTCTTGGAGACTGACGCACCAGACATGCCGTTGAGTGGTCACCAAGGGGAAGACAATCACCCCAAAATGTTGGCAGCGGTGTTAGATTGTCTGGCTGAGCTAAGGCCTGAATCAAAAAGTGAGATAGGGCAGGCTGTTTGGAATAATAGCAGCCGAGCACTAGGCCTTTGTGAATAGAATCTAAACGAAGTATGGATGCTGTGATTTAATATGCATATAAAGGAGATTTGTATCACAATGTGGAATGAATGTTAGTTTGATCTTATTAGAAACTGTGAACACGGCAGTACTTTGTTGATGGACGGATGAGTATAATTGCGGTTGCTTTTTTAGCTCCATTTTGTAACACGCCAAACAAATAACCTATAAGGAAGTCATAAACTATGAGCCTGTTTATGAGCCTGTTTATGAGCCTAGTCGGTATGGCAGTTTTGCTAGGTATAGCATTACTACTGTCTGATAACCGCAAAGCTATCAATCTAAGAACTGTGGGTGGCGCTTTTGCTATCCAATTTATTATCGGTGGTTTCGTTCTTTACGTGCCATGGGGTCGTGATCTACTGGCTGGTTTCTCAGCTGGTGTACAAAACGTTATCGACTACGGTAAAGACGGTACTGGTTTCCTATTTGGCAGCCTAGTTAACTTCTCAGTTGACGGTATCGGTTTCATTTTTGCGTTCCAAGTACTTCCAACGCTAATCTTCTTCTCATCGCTAATCTCTGTACTTTACTACATCGGTGTTATGCAATGGGTTATCAAGATTCTTGGTGGCGGTCTACAAAAAGCACTAGGTACATCACGTGCCGAGTCTATGTCTGCAGCAGCGAACATTTTCGTAGGTCAAACAGAAGCGCCTCTAGTGGTACGTCCGTTTGTTCCTAGAATGACACAGTCTGAGCTATTTGCAGTAATGTGTGGTGGTCTAGCGTCAGTTGCTGGTGGTGTACTAGCTGGTTACGCAGCAATGGGTGTTCCTCTAGAATACCTAGTTGCGGCATCATTCATGGCGGCACCAGGTGGTCTTTTATTCGCTAAGATCATTAAGCCAGAAACTGACACGGCAGATGAAGATCTAGATAAAGACATCGACGGTGGTGAAGACAAGCCGGCTAACGTTATCGACGCAGCTGCGGGCGGTGCATCTGTTGGTCTAATCGCACTTATCAACGGTATTCTAGGTGGTCTTGGTGGTTGGTTCGGCATGCCGGAGCTAACTCTAGAACTTCTACTAGGTTACCTATTCTCTCCTCTAGCATTCCTAATCGGTGTGCCATGGGAAGAAGCAACATTCGCGGGTTCATTCATCGGCCAGAAACTGGTAGTAAACGAATTCGTAGCTTACCTAAACTTCGTACCTTACGTTGGTGACGCTGCACAAGTGGTTCCAGCAACAGGTGCAGTAATGTCTGAGAAGACTCAAGCAATTATCGCATTCGCTCTATGTGGTTTCGCAAACCTTTCTTCTATCGCGATTCTACTAGGTGGTCTAGGTGGTCTAGCGCCAAACCGTCGTCACGACATCGCTCGTATGGGTGTTAAAGCGGTTTGTGCGGGTACGCTATCTAACCTAATGGCGGCGACAATCGCTGGCTTCTTCCTATCTTTCTAATTAAGTAAGAGAAAGATTATATAGACGCCACTTTAAAAAGCCCCGTAGTCACATTCTTGTGCTACGGGGCTTTTTTGTTTTCTGCATAGTCAGTGCGATAGCTAAGTGACTGGGGGCGAGTCCCTGTTGTCTTGTTCTCACACTAACTATCTTGAAAACGGAGAGTGTTTAGCTTTGATTAAGTTAAGCGCTCAAACAATGTCTGAGCTCGGTTCAGACAACCAGAGACTTGACGTTTGCGGTAGGTAAGTCCGCGCAAACGTTGAACAGGATCTTTTTTGAGATACAAACCGTTTGCGCTCTATGAGCAACTACAGTTCTGCGACAAATATCTATAATGTATATATGTATAGAAAGTAGGGTAAAACTCATGAATGAAGTTATCCTCGCAATCCTCGCAGGTTTTGTCGTTGGAGTCCTGTTTTCTGCCATTAAGTTACCCATACCTGCTCCGCCTGTTTTGTCGGGTGTGATGGGGATTGTCGGGGTTTACTTAGGTGGCATAGCTTATCAATGGATTATTGAAAAGTTTTTTAGCTAGCGTTAATCAATACATGGAGTATGATTTCTGTTGGCAGCAACGTTAAGTTGCTTGGGTGTTATGCCCATATACGTTAGACACCGCAATCGCAGATTGTTGTGCCATAGACCAAACTGGTACTGTGCGGTGACAGGGATAGCAATTGGTATATTTTTCGCTGTATATACCGAGTCTTCAAGGAACCAAGTCCGTTCATAAATGAATGCGACCTTAAAAAGAATCAAGGTTGTAACTTTTTTGAATATTGATCGGAGATAGAAATGAGCGATTTAAAAGCAGCAGCACTACGTGCACTTAAACTAATGGACCTAACTACGCTGAATGATGATGACACTGATGCGAAAGTTATCTCTCTATGTCATGACGCAAAATCAGCAGTAGGTAACACAGCTGCAATTTGTATTTACCCTCGCTTTATTCCTATTGCTAAGAAGACACTTCGCGAGCAAGGTACACCAGAAATTCGCATCGCAACCGTAACGAATTTCCCACACGGTAACGATGACATCGAAATCGCAGTTGCAGAAACAAAAGCTGCTGTGGCTTACGGTGCAGATGAAGTAGACGTCGTTTTCCCATACCGCGCCCTAATGGCGGGTGATGAGAAAGTGGGCTTCGAGTTAGTTAAGCAATGTAAAGAAGCCTGTGGCGATATTCTTCTAAAAGTGATCATCGAAACAGGTGAACTGAAAGAAGAAGCATTGATCAAGAAAGCGTCGCAAATCTGTATCGAAGCGGGCGCAGACTTTATTAAAACATCCACAGGTAAAGTGCCTGTAAACGCAACCCCAGAATACGCACGCATGATGCTAGAAGTCATCCGCGATATGGGCGTAGCAGAAACCGTTGGTTTCAAACCTGCTGGTGGTGTACGTACTGCAGAAGACGCAGCTGCGTACCTAGCAATGGCAGACGAAATCTTAGGTGATGGCTGGGTTGATGCTCGACACTACCGTTTCGGTGCGTCAAGCCTGCTAACCAACCTCCTAAATACATTAGAAGTAACAGACGAAACGGCTGATCCAGCCGCGTACTAATTACAACAGTCTGAATGTGGTGAGCGTTCGCTTGCCACATACCTTTTACTCTACAAACCACCTAATAATGTGTGGGAGGCTCTAATGTATTTACCACAAGAAATTATCCGTAAAAAACGCGACGGCGAAGTACTGACCGCGGAAGAAATCAACTTTTTTATTCAAGGTGTTGCGAACAATACCGTGTCTGAAGGCCAGATCGCTGCATTCGCAATGACGATCTTTTTCAACGAAATGACGATGCCAGAACGTATTGCCCTGACGTGTGCAATGCGTGACTCAGGCATGGTGATTGACTGGAGCCACAAGAACTTCGGCGGTCCGATTGTCGATAAACACTCAACTGGTGGCGTTGGTGACGTAACCTCATTGATGCTTGGCCCTATGGTGGCAGCATGTGGTGGTTTTGTACCAATGATCTCAGGTCGCGGCCTTGGTCACACGGGCGGTACGCTTGATAAGCTTGAGTCAATTCCGGGCTACAACATCACCCCAACCAATGAAGTATTTGGTGATGTCACCAAAGATGCGGGCGTCGCAATCATCGGCCAAACGGGCGACCTTGCTCCGGCAGACAAACGTGTGTACGCAACGCGCGATATCACCGCAACGGTCGACAACATCTCTTTGATTACTGCGTCAATTCTGTCTAAGAAACTGGCAGCAGGTCTTGAATCACTGGTTATGGACGTAAAAGTAGGTTCTGGTGCGTTTATGCCGACTTACGAAGCGTCTGAAGAGCTGGCGAAGTCGATTGTTGCCGTAGCAAATGGCGCTGGCACCAAGACAACGGCCATCCTGACTGATATGAACCAGGTACTGGCTTCTTCAGCCGGTAACGCGGTGGAAGTACGCGAAGCGGTTCGATTCCTAACAGGCGAATACCGTAACCCACGTTTACTTGAAGTGACTATCGCATCGTGCGCAGAAATGTTGGTGCTAGGTAAACTGGCTGAAAACACAGAAGACGCGCGTGCGAAACTGATGAACGTGCTGGATAACGGCAAAGCAGCAGAGTGCTTCGGTAAGATGGTGGCAGGCCTCGGCGGCCCGGCAGACTTTGTTGAAAACTACGACAACTACCTAGAAAAAGCAGACATCATCAAGCCCGTCTTTGCGGATCAAACGGGTGTGGTATCCGCGATGGATACACGTGCCATTGGTATGGCTGTTGTGGCTATGGGTGGCGGTCGTCGAGTGGCGACTGACAAGATTGATTACGCAGTGGGTTTTGATGGTTTCATCCGTTTGGGCGAAGAAGCATCAAGCGACAAACCGCTAGCGATGATTCACGCGCGCAGTGAAGAGCAGTGGCAAGAAGCAGCACAAGCACTGAAAAATGCCATTACGATTGGCGGTGAATATACACCGACTCCAGAGGTCTACCGCCAGATCCGCGCAGAAGATATTTAATTAGTAATAAAAAAGGCCTGCTGCATTCCAATGATTACCGAGTGGGCCTAAGGAACGAGCAATGAAAAGAGCATTTATTTTAGTACTAGACTCATTCGGTATTGGCGCGACAGCAGACGCTGAAAAGTTTGGTGACGTTGGTTCAGACACGCTAGGTCATATTGCAGAGCAGTGTGAAAAAGGTTTGGCGGATAATGCCGATCGTAGTGGCGCACTTAAGCTACCTAACCTATCGAAACTGGGTTTGGCGATGGCGCACAAAGAATCAACGGGTCAGTTTGCCCCAGGTCTGGATGCAGATGTTGACATCATTGGTGCATACGGCCACGCCGCTGAGCTATCTTCAGGTAAAGACACGCCGTCTGGTCACTGGGAAATTGCTGGTGTGCCTGTTTTGTTTGATTGGGGTTACTTCACAGACAAAGCAAACAGCTTCCCGAAAGAGCTGACTGATCGCATCCTAGAGCGTGCGGGCCTAGACGGGTTCCTAGGTAACTGTCACGCGTCTGGTACGCAGGTTCTTGATGATCTGGGTGAAGAGCACATGAAGACTGGCATGCCAATCTTCTATACCTCAGCGGACTCTGTATTCCAGATCGCTTGTCACGAAGAGACATTCGGCCTTGAGCGTCTACTTGAGCTTTGCCAAATTGCGCGTGAAGAGCTAGAAGATTACAACATTGGCCGTGTTATCGCGCGCCCATTCATTGGCCCGGGTAAAGGTCAGTTTGAGCGTACGGGTAACCGCCGCGATTTGTCTGTTGAACCACCATCAGCGACTATCTTACAAAAGCTAGTGGATGAGAAGGGCGGTCAGGTTCATTCCATCGGTAAGATCTCAGATATTTATGCAGGTTGCGGGATCACTAAGAAAACCAAAGCGACAGGCATTCCAGCGCTATTTGAAGCAACGAAAGAAGCGATCAAAGAAGCGGGTGATAACACCATCGTCTTCACTAACTTCGTTGATTTCGACTCGGCATACGGCCACCGCCGCGATGTAGCGGGTTACGCAGCTGCGCTTGAATATTTTGATGGCCGTATTCACGAAGTGCTAGAGCTAATGGAAGAGGACGATGTACTTATCCTAACTGCAGACCACGGTTGTGATCCAACATGGCAAGGCACTGACCATACTCGTGAACACATCCCTGTGATTGTGTACGGTCAGAAAGTTCCTGCTGGTTCACTAGGTCTTCGCGACACATTCGCAGACATCGGTCAAACCTTGGCGAGCTACTTCGGTACGTCTCCAATGGATTACGGTAAGAACTTTCTATAACCAATTGATGAGCAGAGAGGCATAGTGCCTCTCTACTTTTTTGTTCAGATATAAGGAATATACAGACATGGCTACTCCACATATTAACGCTGAAATAGGTTCATTTGCAGACGTCGTTCTAATGCCGGGTGACCCTCTACGTGCTAAGTACATTGCAGAAACCTTCCTAGAAGACGTAGTACAGGTGTGTGATGTTCGCAATATGTTTGGTTTCACTGGTACATACAAAGGCCGTAAGGTTTCTGTTATGGGCCACGGTATGGGTATCCCATCTTGTTCAATCTACGCGACGGAGTTAATTAAAGACTTTGGCGTCAAGAAGATCATTCGTGTCGGTAGCTGCGGTGCAGTGAGCGAAGATATCAAAGTACGTGATGTTGTGATTGGCATGGGCGCATGTACGGATTCTAAAGTGAACCGTATTCGCTTTAAGGGCCATGACTTTGCAGCAATTGCGGACTACAAGATGGTTCGCGCCGCTGAAGATGCAGCAAAAGCCCGCGGTGTTGATGTGAAAGTCGGTAACCTATTCTCAGCAGAGCTATTCTACACGCCAGACCCAGAAATGTTCGATGTGATGGACAAGTACGGCATTGTTGGTGTTGAAATGGAGGCCGCTGGCATCTACGGTGTATGTGCGGAATATGGTGCTAAAGCGCTAACGATTTGTACCGTATCAGACCACATTAAAACAGGTGAGCAAACCACCTCCGATGAGCGTCAGACTACGTTCAATGACATGATGTTGATCGCGTTAGATTCAGTGATCCTAGGTGATGACGAATAAATCACATTAGCGTGTTGATGATAAACTAAAAAGCCTTGGCATTTGCCAAGGCTTTTTATTAAGTAGGTTTGGAGAAGAGTTTTTAGCTGATCTCCTTCAGCAATAAGTTTTCGCCTTTTTTCTTCGGTTTTCTGCGAATGACAACCGCCAGCAATAATCCAGCAATAAAACTCAATCCAACCATGGTGTACATATAGCGATCGCTTTTACGGTAGTAGTGATCGGAGAAAGCAGTCACGCGTCCGGTTTCAAAGGTAATGCGCACAAAGCCGATCACGGCATTATCGTGAAAAACGGGTTCGACAAGTTGTTGTTTGCCGATACGAGCAGTTTCTAATGGTGTGTCTAACCCCAGAGTTTCTCTCACCGTGGAGGCATTATCGCTGGATGCCAAACGAATACCTTCGGCATTGTAGATAGCCGCATCATAAACCAAGCGATCTTTTGATAATTGGTTGGTCAGTTTGAGTAGGCGCTCTTGATCTTGAGTAGAAAGCAGCTCCCCTGCAGAAAGGGCGGCTTGGGTAACCAGCACTTGAGTGAGCGTTTTGAGCTGATTTTGCTGGATTTGCTCATTACCCTTGGTAATTTTGACACTATTCACGCCGATGACAGCCACCATGGCTATCAGAGCCAGAATGGCAAGGGCTCTGACCGCGACTCGAAATGAGAATAGAGAAGAATCCATGTGACCCCAAAGATTAAATTATTTAGCTATACGCATATTGATACTTGCGTAGTCAAATTGCAATAGGGTAACTTGTTGCAAGGTTTTCTTAGGATTAGATACATGGACAGGTTAAACACACTATCAATACGACGCCACATTCCGCTGATAAACCGCTTGCCGGAAACTCGTTTGTCGAATCAATTTGATGTCGCTAAGGCAAACTGGATTGTTTACGCGCCTTTTCTATCGGCTGGGCAATTTGAAGATATTGATTTCTTTACGGGTGTCTACAACGCGGTTGTGGAAGTTTGGAAAGTGGGGCAATACGAAGTTGCTTTGATGGAAGGTGATTTAACACCTGAGCACGAACAAATTTTGCAAGCGCTGGAGCTAGATTACGCGAAACTGCAAGACTTACCGGATCTGACTAAGCCTGGGGTTGTGGTCTTTGATATGGATTCAACCGCAATTCAGATCGAGTGCATTGATGAGATCGCTAAGCTAGCTGGTGTGGGTGAAGAAGTTGCCGAAGTGACCGAGCGCGCGATGCTTGGGGAACTAGACTTCGAACAAAGCTTACGCCAACGAGTAGGCAAGCTTAAGGGAGCAGACGAGTCCATTTTGAGCGAAGTCAGAAATGAACTGCCGCTGATGCCAGATTTACCCGAGCTTATTTATACGTTGAAGCAGTTTGGTTGGAAAACCGCGATAGCATCGGGTGGGTTTACCTATTTTTCCGATCACTTAAAAGCTCAGTTAGAGCTCGATTTCGCCCGCTCCAATAAGTTGGAGATCATTGATGGCAAGTTGACGGGCAAAGTGTTGGGTGAAGTGGTTGATGCGCAAATTAAAGCGGATATCTTGCAAGACTTAGCCGAGCAGTTTGAGATTGAATCTCACAATACCATTGCTGTGGGTGATGGCGCCAATGACTTAACGATGATGGGCGTAGCAGGCTTAGGGATCGCTTATCACGCGAAGCCAAAAGTGGAACAACAAGCTCAAGCGGCTATTCGCTACAGTGGGTTAGGCGGTGTGATTTGTATTCTTTCTGCAATGCTAGTGAAGAAAAAGCGCGTCAGCTTTTCTCCAATCCCGCAGTAGACAAAGCACAGACAGTAATAAAGGCGAACTTGGTTCGCCTTTTTTGTTTTATTGGGTTAGCTCTAATCGGATCAGAACTTCTTCGGTGATATCGATTAACTCACCGTAGCCCACAATCCCCATGATCTCATTTTCCAAGGTACGCGCTTTCGGCATGCTAATTTGACTGAGTTCCTCAAGGTCTTTCTGCATTAAGTTTGTCATCGCGTTGAACACAGGCGCACTTGAAATTCTTAAAGCATAGAACTCACCCATCGATTGCGCTTTCTTGATAAAAGCGATGCGCTCTTTGACACTACGGAACTCGCTGCTTAATTTGGACTCTATCGATTGAATTCGATTACCAAACCTCATTGCCGTCAAATACAGCTCATGGTATTGAGGCTGCGCTCCATCTATACGTTTCATCGGCTGGGCTAATAGCGTGTTAGTGCGCCCTTTATAAATGGGTTCTAGCGAGTAGTTTTGACCGTTCCCCAACTTGGCGAGTAGAGCCACATGGGGAGGTAGTGGGTAATTGATACCAATAACTCGCGGTCTTAGGTTCGCGCCTTTCTTTTCGATGTAGACCGGGGTGCACACAATCTTGTCGAGAAGAATGTCGTGCAGGCCTTCGAGTAGTTTATTACTTGGTAACAGCTCTTTCTTCGCTACCAGCTTTTCTTGGTTATGGCTTATCAAGCGGCCAAAAAATGCAATGGTGCGCAGTGTATAGCTTTCTTCCACAATGGCGAGCTGGATATTTTTCCCGTTTGGGCTCACGCGTACAACTTTGTACGGCACTGCATCCAACAAGACTTTCTTATCGTACTGCTGCAGCTCTTTGTAATTGAGCTCGCAAGCATCGCCCGCTTTTAGCGAGCTAGACTCAGAAAGAAGAATACTGACACCATGCTGAGATAAGTCCACAGTGTGTCCAGTCAAGGTTTGATGCGTGTCTGTAGAGAGCGAAATGGGGGAAGAAAACTGGTATCTGGGCTCTTTACGACGTGATTTTGCATCAAAATAAAGACAGGTCGGATTGTATTGGGGATTCCTGTCGTGTTTGAATCCGTTGAGCTCGCTACTTGCTAGCCTAGGTTTGTCGGTCAGTAAGTAGTCTGGGCTGCTTGTATCATCGCCAATCTCTTGCAAGATGCCGCAATGTGTTAAGGCATTCGGATCGACATTGAGCTCGGTTGAGTGATGAGATAGCTCTTCTTTTTCTTCTTTCGATAGTTCAAAGACAGAGAGTCGGAATGCTTTCCAACTCTTTCTTTTGGCGCCGATATGCCAGAATAACTGACGAGTTTCGCGTGTCGCTTCAGGCATCATCATCGAGAAAAAATGGATTTTGCTTTGATGCTCATGGGTAAATGAGTAAAGAACATTATTACTGCCCCGCATTCCAGGGGTAGTGAGATGAGACATCCGCTGCGAATTGAAAAGGTTACTTAATGTTTGTTGGTTTCGCTCGTCTTGCCAGTATTGCCAAATCGGCTGGTTATGTTCCGTCATCAACACAAGCTTGAGTTCGCTGCCACTAAAAAAGACAGGTAAACAGTTGGTGTGTTTTAAGTAAGTGTGCTCATACCCGCGGGTGCGTGCGCGAAGTATCTTGTCCTGATTATCATGCTTGGCTCTTTGGTTATCGCTTTTCAGGCATTGTTCTATAACCTCGGCCAGCGTATCGCTGTCATCCACTTTTACTAAGCGTACATATTTAACGGCATCTGTTTCATATGACTCTTCTATTCCCACAATTCGGTAAGGGATTGGGCTAAGGATGCCCTCTATATCGCTCGACTTTGCCAGTTCAACAAAACGAACTTTGATGACTTCCCCTAATTTGTAGTTGAAGGCTGCCGGCACTTTGAATTTGGCGCCCGAGGGCGATAAGTCAACGGTGACTGCATGGACAAGGTGCCCGTTTGACAATTTAAATTCGATTTGAGATGAGATTTTAAAACGGTTTTCTTTACGTTTGAGATCGTAACCGAGGTTAATCGCTTCAACTTCAAGGGGATGAGAGTCTTCATTTTTGGTGTTATTTAATGACACCCCTTTTTGTTTCATTACGCGGAAGTTATTGTGAGTATTGCAAAGCGCCTCCCAGACACCTTCTGTATAGCCACCAAACTTATGCGTATTTTTATGGTAAGCATTAAACGCAACATCATCGAGCCAGTGCTTTCTCCCATCCAGCTCATACTCCCGGCATTCACCCTGCACACGGCCCCTTAAGTCGACACTTTTTGTGCACGGCGCCATAACACGATTGAGTTCCATCTTAACCAATAGCTTTACCGAAGGGGCTTCACCTTTCGTCATCTGGTTGAGTAGGACATCGAAATCGCTCGAGTGATAGGCGGGAATAAGCCTTTCTGCTAATGAGAGAATTTCTGATTGCTGCATAAGGGGTGTTTTAATGCTCCATGCTGGATTAGTACCTAAGTAACTTCTTCCTTTGTACCCTGCGCCAGTATTTTTCAGCGTTAAGCTGATCGCAAATTTGGTTTTCACATTGTCCCGAAATTATATCTGAGACAAGGTTTTTAGTACGGCATCTTGAAGTTACACGGATATATCGACCTTGATATTAAGATCTTTAGTGATATGTTACGGCGAATCAAGCAAAATTAGGCGCAAAGCAATATCCAACTTCACAATTTATAACTTGAGGCGACATGGCAAAAGCGAAAACAGCATATGTGTGTAACGACTGTGGGGCAGACTTTCCAAGATGGCAGGGGCAATGTAATGCCTGTGGTTCGTGGAATACCATCAGTGAAGTTCGATTAGCAGCTTCTCCTGCGGCGGCGAGGAATGAACGTTTATCAGGTTATGCGGGTAACAGTGGTGAAACAACCGTTCAAACATTAGCAGAAATTGATCTTCAGGAAGTGCCTCGTTTTACCAGCGGCTTCAAAGAATTTGATCGCGTTTTGGGTGGCGGTGTTGTGCCTGGGGCAGCCATACTGATCGGTGGTAACCCAGGTGCGGGTAAGTCGACATTGTTGCTGCAAACCATGTGCTTGCTCGCATCTCAAATGCCAACACTGTACGTGACGGGTGAGGAGTCGTTACAGCAAGTTGCCATGCGTGCCTCCCGCCTTGGTTTGCCAAAAGACAACCTGAAAATGTTGTCTGAAACCAATGTCGATCGTATTTGTCAGATTGCTGAGAAAGAGCAACCCAAGATCATGGTGATCGACTCGATCCAGGTTATGCATGTGGCTGACGTGCAATCGTCACCGGGCAGTGTGGCGCAAGTGAGAGAGTCTGCGACGGCTTTAACGCGATATGCTAAGCAGAATAATGTCTCTGTATTTATTGTCGGTCACGTGACGAAAGACGGCACGTTGGCCGGTCCGAAAGTGTTGGAGCATATCATTGACTGTTCGGTGTTGATTGATGGTGGCTCTGATAGTCGATTCCGTACTTTACGTAGTCATAAAAACCGTTTTGGTGCAGTGAATGAGCTGGGCGTGTTTGCTATGACAGGACAGGGGATGAAAGAGGTGAGTAACCCTTCGGCGATCTTTTTATCTCGCGGAGAAGAAGAAACCTCGGGCAGTTCGGTCATGGTCGTATGGGAAGGGACACGCCCGCTACTTGTTGAAATTCAGGCGCTGGTGGACTACTCCCAACTGGCAAACCCACGCCGCGTGGCAGTGGGGTTAGAGCAGAACCGTTTGTCGTTGCTTTTGGCGGTATTACATAAACACGGCGGGCTACAAATGGCCGACCAAGATGTGTTCGTCAACGTCGTTGGTGGTGTGAAAGTAACGGAGACCAGTGCTGATTTGGCGTTGGTGATGGCGCTGCTGTCGAGCTTTAGAGACAGACCATTACCCAAAGATGTGGTGGTATTTGGTGAGGTTGGCTTAGCCGGAGAAATTCGCCCGGTGCCGAGTGGTCAAGAGCGTTTAAACGAGGCATTTAAGCACGGCTTTAAGAAGGCAATCGTCCCTGCGGCGAATATGCCAAAAGGCGGGATCCCTGGGATGCAGATCCACGGTGTGAAGAAACTGTCTGAAGCAATCGAAGCGTTTGATGAGCTGTAACCAGTACATATAAAAGAAGCGAGCCCAAGTGGCTCGCTTCTTATATTTAGGAGCAACAAGATTTAGAGCATATCGACTGCTTTTTCGACGGCTTGGATCAGGCGATCGACATCTTCAGCTGTGTTATAGATAGCGAAAGAAGCTCTTATGGTTCCTTTCACATTTAATGCGTCCATTAACGGGTGCGCACAGTGATGTCCAGCTCTAACCGCAACGCCCTGCTGATCAAGCAGTGTCGCGATATCTTGATGGTGGACGCCTTCAATAATGAAAGAGAGCACCGATGCATCTTTTTGATAGCCGAGAACTTGAACGCCTTCAATCTGACTGAGTCGAGTATAGGTATTGTGGACAAGCGAATGAATATGTTGTTCTACTTCCTGTTGCTCAAAAGAGCGATACCAGTTAATCGCGGTTTCGAGTGCAATGGCACCCGCCACATTTGGCGTGCCAGCCTCAAATTTCCCCGGTAGTTCACTGTAGGTGGTCCCAGAAAAAGAAACCCTTTCGACCATCTTGCCACCGCCATGCCAAGGCGGCATCGATTCCAGTAACGCTAGCTTGCCATATAGCACACCAATTCCAGCCGGCGCGTATAATTTATGCCCTGAAAAGACGTAAAAGTCGGCGCCTAATGCGCTGACGTTTACTGGCTCATGCACAATACCCTGTGCGCCATCCACAACCACTACAGCTCCCGCTTGGTGAGACCGTTCAATAATACGTTCGATAGGCTGACGCGTTCCAGTCACGTTGGTGATGTGGGCCACCGCGACAATTTTCGTTTTACTTGGGAGCAACGTGTCAAACGCAGATAGGTCAAGTTGGCAATCTACAGTCATTGGGATCTTTACGACTTTTGCGCCCGTTTGCTCTGCGACAATTTGCCATGGAACAATATTCGCGTGGTGTTCCATCTCGCCGACAAGAATCTCATCACCCGGTTGTAAGGTGCTGCGCGCGTAAGTTTGCGCGATCAGGTTGAGTGCTTCAGTGGCACCTCGAGTCCAAATGATTTCTTTACTTGATTTTGCACCAATGAAGTTTGCTACGGTGTGACGCGCAGATTCAAACTGGCTGGTCGCGTTGGCCGTTAAGCTGTGACTGCCGCGGTGCACGTTGGCGTTTTGCTGGCTGTAATAATCACTGATGGCTTCAATAACACACTGGGGCTTTTGTGTGGTTGCAGCGCTATCTAAGTAGACTAAGCGCTGGCCATTGATGTTCTGCTTGAGTGCCGGAAATTGAGCCGTAACTTGATTGATATCCAACATTATTCTTCACCGAATTTTTGGTAGTGCAGAGTAGGGAGCGTTACCATAGGCTCAGCGACTGTCCAAGCATGTTTTTTACCGGAGAGTTGGATGATGATCTCCATGGCAAATTCGAGTGCTGTGCCTGGACCTTGGCTGGTTAACAAGTTGTGGTTGATGTCATAGGTGACGCGCTTAACTCGCCAGTTTTGTTCTGCAATATGATCTTGAAAGCTTGGGTGACAAGTCATCAGCGCCTTTGGGTAAAGGTTATGGTGGGTTAATACCAGTGCAGGTGCTGCGCATATCGCCGCCACGAGCTTTCCCTCGTAAGCCTGTTGACGGACAATTTCAACTAGCACTGTACTGTCACGGAATGTTTCTGCACCAACAACGCCGCCAGGAAGGATAACGGCATCAAACTCATCATCGGCAATATCAACCAGCTTGCAATCTGCGGTTAGCGTCACCCCGCGCGATGCCTTCATGGTTAAGTTACCATCGAAATCTGCGCTGGCAACGATGGTTTCATAACCGGCACGAACCATCATATCTATAATAGTGATCGCTTCCATTTCTTCAGTGCCAGGAGCAATCGGGACCAATACTTTTTTACTCATGATGATTTCCAGCTTTGTTCAATTCGTTTTATTTTTTCATAAAGGGCAGCGTTGTTTGGCGCTGCGATATCGTGCACTTTGGCTCTTTCTAGTAAGTATCCGGTGATAAAGTCGATCTCACTTGAACGTTGATAAAAAATGTCCTGCTGCATTGAAGAGTGGTTTTTAGCTGTCTCATTAATTACGGTATAAACCGTCTCTTTTAGTGTAGCCAACGAAGTGGGAATACCTTCTGCATTCATCACTAATGCGACTTCGCTAATCACTTTGGTGAGCATGTCACGGTAAAGATCAGCGGCCAGTTCTCCATTGGTGATTTGATGGAGAGCCGTCAAGGGATTGATAGCACAGTTAATGGCTAATTTATGCCACAGTGCTTCTTGTATGTTTGGGTGCCAGCGAGAGTTGGGGAGCGCATGGTGGAAGACCTGTTCTAGGAACTGGCATTGCAACCCCTTGGCATTGTACCCACCTAACTGCGTGATTCCCTTACCTGTATGCTGTACATGGGAAGGTGCCGGGCGATATGCGCCATGCGTCGTGGTGGCTAATACAAGCGGATTATGGGGAAGTAACGACGCAATACGTTCAGCTGTGCCCATACCGTTGTGCATTAATACAATTATGCAGTCAGGATGAATACGTTCAAGTAAGGGAGTGATGGCATTTTCTACTTGCGGAGCTTTGACGGTGACCAAAAGTAAATCCGCATTATTGAGATCACTGTCTTGGCGGTTGGCGAAGCTGTTTTCGGGGCCGTCATCAACTTTAATTGATTGTACGCTCGATGAACTTCTCGACCATAACGATACGGAGTGGCCAGCGTGAAAAAATGAATAGGCCCAAAGTGACCCGATAGCCCCAGGGCCGAGTACCACAATGTTCATGTGTCAAAGTAGAAAAATGGATTTGCCCAAAGGATAAGGTTATCCATTGAGAAAGCAAATAAAAATGGCACCCGAAGGTGCCATAGGTCATCTCTACGAAACAACAATTAGAAGTTGTATTGTACGCGGTAGATCAATAAGTCTTGGTAATCTTTACGTGCTAGTTTGTTCACTGTGTAGCGGTAAAGCACACCAGTTGACCAGTTTTTATCGAAGTTCCAAAGTAGGTTTAAGCTACCGTTTAGACCCCAGCTCTCTGAACCGTTACCACTAGCAAAATCTGTACTTTGAACATTTGAGTATGCATCGTTGCGTGCGAATTCTAGTTCGTTCCACGTTGAGAATGTGAAGTTTTCGCCAGATAGATCAAAGTTGTAGTAACCTACGTAACCGAACATACCACCATTATCACCGCTGATCTCACCATTGTTGATTTGGTGTACGCCGATAAATGGAGTGAAGCCCCAACCGTCACCTTTCAGGCCAGTGTAGCCCAAACCTAGAACACGGTTTTGCTCATGGAAACCTTTATCGGTATCTGTGTTATACACCTGAGCGTATAGAGAAACACCAGAGTCCGTTAGGTTGTAGTGAATGGTACCTTTTGTTGACGCGCCACGGTCATCACCAGCACGGTCAACGCCTTCGTAGTCATAAAAGCCGTAGATTTGGCCCCAGTCAAATCCTGCACCACCTTCGATACCGATAACAAGTTGGTTACGATCATCAATGTCGTTACCAAAGTTATCAGCGTCATTACCGAAACCTTGATCCCATACTTGGTAGTCGGCATACATGCTGCCGAAACCGTAAAGATATTCTGCTTGTGCTGGTACTGCTGAAACTGCTGCTACTACACCAAGAGCTAAAAGTGATTTACGCATAGTGGTACTCTCTATGTTTGTTCATGTTCAAATGTGTTCGTATAGCCACTGTTGCACAGTCTTTGCCGTGCTTTGTTGATGCGAATAATAGCGATAAAAATCTCAATTTGAAGTGACATGGAGTGTAAAAAAACATAAAACGAGTGATCTGGATCTCGTTAACAAGTAAAAAACAAAAGTGTTTTGGAACTTTCATATTTTTGCATAAAAAGTGATAGGGGTAACGATTGCGTAGTATTTCCCATAAAACTTGACGGCCGTCACACAATAAATTTATGTAAATAAAAAGTGTCAATAACGGCTATGAGATTGCTTGAGTATTGATTGGGTGCTGCACATTTACTGTTTTTAGGCTTGGATCGTGACTGGGTTGGAGAGGGTTTATTAACTGCTTCTGTGATCGTATTCAGTCGCACGATTTATACAAACAGGACAAAGAAAACAAAAAAGGCTTGGTGTTGACCAAGCCTTTTTATTATCTGCGTTTATTTACGAACCTTGCATTTCTTGCTCTGCGCTTTCTTGCGTATCACGTTTCCTTGCTCTATCGAGAATATCGGTAAAGTAGTGACGAAGAGAGTAGAGCATGATCAAACTCGGCACGACCATCAGGGCGGTGAGCACAAAGAACGTCGACCAATCATTCAAGTAATCAACTAACTCTCCTGAAAATGACGCGAGAGTGGTACGGCCAAAGTTGCCCAGTGAGGCTAATAGCGCGTATTGCGTCGCCGAGAACGCTTGTCCAGTGACCACGGTTAAGAATGAGACAAAGGCAACGGTAGAGAATGCCGAGGTAAAGTTGTCTACTACTAGTGTCGCTAAGAAGAGCTGCTCATTTGGGCCTACCTGCGCGATCCAAGAGAACATAAGGTTACTCGATGCCATGGCGATACCACCAATCATTAGCCCTCGAACAATGCCAAACTTCACGTTGACCATACTACCCAGCAAGGTGAATAGGATAGTGAGCCCCCAACCAATCAGTTTTGAGTAGTAGCCAATCTGCTCATTGGAGAAGCCAATTTCTTTGTAGAAGGTAATCGACATTCGGCCTAGGAAAGCCTCACCAATCTTGAATAGGAAAACGAACAGCAGCAGAGTCAGCGCTACGCGGAAACCATTGCTCTTGAAGAAGTCGATGAAGGGCTCAATGACCGTCACGGTAATCCAGGCTAAGATAGGGTTTCCCACCACTTTACTGTGGCGTTGTTCGGCTTCGGCCTGCAACGAGTCTCGATGAGTTTTTGGTTCGCCAACCAGTAAAGTAAACAGCATTAATACCCCGACGATCGCGGCCATACCGTAGTAAACACCATTCCAACCCACAGAGTCGGCATTGATAAAGGCGAGGTAGCCAGGAACGGAGTAACCCGTCCACCAGCCAATAACGGCCATGGCAGAAGCTTGTGGTAATTTCGACGGCTCTGATTTCGGGAAGCTATCAATACGGAAAGCGTCAATAGCAATATCTTGTGTTGATGAAGAGATGGCAATCCCTAAAGCCAACATTGACGTCAGCATCAGGTTTTTCGCCGGGTCAACGCCTGCGATGAAAAGCGTACAAATAAGCACTATGGACTGGCATAGGAAAATCCAGCTTCGTCTTTGCCCTAGTATGGCATGCAGAACAGGCAGCTTTACGCGATCGACAAGCGGAGCCCATAAAAAGTTGATCGCATAGACAGCAAACACACTACCAAAGTAACCAATCGCGGCACGAGTAAGGCCGGCATCTTTTAACCAGCCCGACATATTTGAACCGATCAGAACCCAAGGGAAACCGCTAGAACAACCAAGCATAAAGACCCACATCAGGCGTTTATCCATATAACTACGGATGGTTTCTCGCCAGGACATGGAAGGAGAATCAAATGACATACACGATTCCTTTGTTTTTGAGTATCTGGTCAGTAAAAAGGCTCTAGCTCAAAAGCTAGAGCCTAAAGCGATTAAGGTTGGAGGGTGACTTTGTTAATGATGATAGGGGTAACTGGCACGTCTGCGTAGCGGCCAACAGTGTGAGTCGGCTTGGTCGCCATTGCTTGGATAACATCAAAACCTTGAGTCACTTGACCAAAAACGGCGTAACCCGGCGGACGTTGGTCGTAGTCTAGGAAGTTATTATCCGTTAAGTTGATAAAGAACTGACGCGTAGCCGAGTTCGGGTTGCTGGTTCTTGCCATCGCAATAGAAGCGGTTTGGTTCTTTAAGCCATTAGACGCTTCATTTTTGATTGGCGCGTAAGTCTCTTTCATCTTCATGTCAGTATCAAAGCCACCACCTTGTGCCATGAATCCTGGAATCACGCGGTGGAAAATCGTACCTTCATAGCTACCATCTTCAACGTATTTCAAAAAGTTGGCGACGGTAACTGGCGCTTTTTCTTGGCTTAGCTCAAGAGTAAAGGCACCTAGGTTGGTTTCTACTTCTACTTTTGGGCCTGCAAACACCAGACTACTGACTAAGGCGAGAGAGGCTGTTGCGAGTTTCCACATTAAAATCTCTCCTGCATGTAAGTCTGTAGTTCACGATCGTTAGAAATTTCCTGCAACACCAGTTGAACGACGTCATTAAGTACAACTTCGATGTCTTGGTTTGATGCACTTAGAGCACCAGTGCGCTTTGCCGTGCCAGTATACGTTTTCACCAGTTTGCCTTGTGGCGTTTCAGCGGTAATTTCAACGACCACTTTGCCATCCATGATGTTTTCCATCACGGAATGTTTCACAGACACCAGCATTTCTTGAACTTCGAGTTCTATGCTGTTTTCACTGTTTACTGTATTACGAAAACCTTGAGATTGTAGTTGTTCTAACAGCGCATTTTCGAACGAGATACGAACATTCTGTTTGGCATGGATTGGCTCAATATGAGAGCGGCCACTATCAACCAATGCAACATATTGGGCTGAACGGACATCTTTGCTGGTTAGAGTGAAAGAGGCGTCACGTACGATGTCGCTGCTACTTAATACCGCTTGTGGCATAAAGTTGATCTGCTCTTGCTGCGGTGCTGCACATGCAGTGAGTAGTGCCATGGATGCGGCTAGGACCAGTTTTCTCATTGAATTTTCCTTTGTTCGTCGCTCTAAATTTACAGGCGTTATGATAGTGAACTATTTAGTCGCTTGTAAAATAACAAATTTATCATTGGAAGCGACCAGTCTGACGTTCTTTTTACCAAATAATCGGGATAGTTTTACATCGTAGCCGAGGTGACGGTTGCCGATAACTAATAATTGGCCACCATGAGTAAGAACATGCTTTGCATCACAGAACATTTGCCAAGCAATATGATCAGTAATCGCTTGTTGCTGGTGGAATGGGGGATTGCAGATCACGACATCAGCACACCCTTTGTCGAAGCCGTCCAAGCAGTTGTTTGCAATGCAGTCAAACTTGAAACCTTCGGGCAGGTTTACAGCTAAGTTTTCTCGTGCAGATTCAACTGCCATAAAACTTTCATCGACGCAGGTGATGTGTATTCCTGGATTAAGTTGCCCTAATTTAACGGATAGTACGCCGTTTCCGCAGCCTAAATCGATCACGCGTTTATCACCCAGATCTTGAGGTAAGTGTTCTAGGATAAAGCGCGCACCCAAATCGAGTTTTTCACCGGAATAGACATTGGCAAGGTTTTTCAGCGAGAAGCCGTGATTGTCGACTTCCCAGCAGGTGTATGGCTCTACCTGAGGAGGAGCGATGCAATCTGCTTGTGCAAAAACCAAGCGGTGTTTTTTTCGGGCCAGGGAGGTCGTCGTTGTGCCCAAGTACTTCTCAAACAGTTTAAGCGTTGATGTGTGTATTTCCTTCGCTTTATTTACCGCGATAACGGGCACAGATTCTGAGAGTGAACGGCGCAGTTGCGCCAACTGCCAAGTTAAGTGGCGATTACTTTTAGGGATTTGCATCAGAACCAAGTCGACGTCTGCTGGAATGTCGTCCATGGTTGTGGCGAAGGTAACTTTGCTGCATTCATTGCGGTGTAGGTTCGACAGCGTGCCTTTGTGTGCAATGAAAGAGTCACTCATCATGATGACGTCGTGTTTTTCTGAAAACCAGCAACTGAGCGCACCAAAGTGATCGTTCAGTATCAGAATACGTTTTCCTTCTAACCCTAACTCTTCAACATGGTTAATAAGGTACTCATCGCCAGCATCCCATGCTTGGAGAGTTTCATAACTTCTTTTCGGGAATCGATACAGAGAGAGGGTTCGCTCATGGAGAGTAAGCTCGTTTTTCATAATTGGGGTGCTAGCGATTGAACAACAGGATTAAATTGTCGCAGATGCTAGCCAAACTGAAAACTAAAACCTTTTGCTTTATCAGTAACAAGATTATTATCTGTACTTTAAAGCTGTTCAAAAAAATAGATGGTGACACACTATGCTGCAAGAAGCGATTGAAACGAAGTTGCACAATGCCTTTGATCCCGAACACTTGAAGGTGATCAACGAGAGCTACATGCACAATGTGCCAGCGGGTTCTGAGAGCCACTTTAAAGTGATTGTGGTGAGTGAAGCGTTTGACGGTTTAAGGCTCATTGCTCGTCACCGAGAGGTGAACAAGGTGCTGGCTGATGAGCTCGCGGACCACATACACGCGCTCTCGATGCACACATATACGCCACAAGAGTGGAAAGCGCAAAATGAATCAGCGCCAGATAGCCCAATGTGTTTGGGTGGTTCAAAGTAACACCAATGAGAAGAGGCAGCTATGGTTGCCTCTTTTTTTGTTGATACTATTGATTGTATTAACAATGTATAAACAAATTAATGAGAGGATGAGTTGTAATCAGCTTTGTTTCAAAAAATTAATAGACATTGTCCATAGTCAATATAAGGACTAATACGATTGTGCGATGGTTCAAAGTTATGACTATTCCTTAACCTTTTAAACTCAAAACCTCCCAAATATCCACTCTAACCCCCCCATTGGTCATGGCATCCCATTCCCAAAAGATGCTAGACTATCGCACCTGATAAATCTCTGACAGTTCTTGTTGAGATGTTATTAATTGGATGTTGCGATTTTGGTGTTTCAAACAACACCGAAACCGGACACTAGTGTCGTGTCTAAAAGTTACGCAATCAAAGAATCTTTTTCCCGATAAAAGTAGTGCAAGTGCGTATGATTACAATAAAGAAGGGTTTGGACCTTCCTATCGCAGGAACTCCTACCCAGGTGATTAATGATGGTAAGACCATCAAGAAAGTCGCCTTGCTTGGCGAAGAGTACGTTGGCATGCGTCCTACTATGCATGTTCGCGTAGGTGATGAAGTAAAGAAAGCTCAAGTTCTTTTTGAAGATAAGAAGAACCCAGGTGTTAAATTTACTTCACCAGCAAGTGGTAAAGTGATCGAGGTTAACCGTGGTGCTAAACGTGTTCTTCAATCCGTAGTGATTGAAGTGGCAGGTGAAGAACAGGTTACTTTTGACAAGTTCGAAGCTGCTCAACTAGCAAGTCTTGACCGTGAAGCGGTGAAAACTCAGCTTGTTGATTCAGGTCTTTGGACCGCTTTACGTACTCGTCCGTTCAGCAAGGTTCCAGCAATTGAGTCTTCAACTAAGGCAATCTTTGTGACTGCTATGGATACTAATCCATTAGCGGCGCAGCCGGAGTTGATCATCAATGAGCAACAAGAAGCATTCGTTGCTGGCCTAGATGTACTTTCAACTCTGACTGATGGCAAGGTTTACGTATGTAAGTCTGGCACCAGTCTTCCACGTTCTTCTCAGTCAAATGTCGAAGAGCATGTTTTTGATGGCCCTCACCCAGCAGGTCTTGCTGGCACCCACATGCATTTCCTATACCCAGTAAATGCAGAAAACGTGGCGTGGAGCATCAACTACCAGGACGTTATTGCGTTCGGTAAGTTGTTCCTAACTGGTGAACTTTACACTGATCGTGTTATCTCTCTGGCTGGCCCAGTAGTGAATAACCCTCGTCTAATCCGTACAACTGTAGGTGCTAGCCTAGAAGACATTACGGACAGCGAGTTAATGCCAGGTGAAGTTCGTGTGATTTCTGGTTCGGTACTGACAGGTACTCATGCAACTGGTCCTCACGCCTACCTAGGCCGTTACCATGTACAGGTTTCTGTATTGCGCGAAGGCTATGAGAAAGAATTGTTTGGTTGGGCGA
Source organism: Vibrio nereis NBRC 15637 (assembly GCF_001591105.1). Taxonomy (GTDB): domain Bacteria; phylum Pseudomonadota; class Gammaproteobacteria; order Enterobacterales; family Vibrionaceae; genus Vibrio; species Vibrio nereis. The sequence continues at coordinate 196,760 of NZ_BCUD01000003.1, forward strand.
TGCCTGGCAAGAACAAGTTCTCTATAACTCGTGCATTCCTTGGTCATATCTTCAAAGGTCAGTTGTTCAATATGACAACAACGACTAACGGCAGTGACCGTTCAATGGTTCCAATCGGCAACTACGAACGTGTAATGCCATTAGATATGGAACCTACTCTGCTACTTCGCGATCTATGCGCAGGCGACACTGACAGTGCACAAGCACTTGGCGCTCTAGAGCTAGACGAAGATGACGTAGCATTGTGTACCTTTGTTTGTCCTGGCAAGTACGAGTACGGTCAACTACTTCGTGAATGCTTAGACAAGATCGAGAAGGAAGGGTAATTTTCATGGCTCTTAAAAAGTTTCTTGAAGACATCGAGCATCATTTTGAGCCTGGTGGTAAACATGAAAAATGGTTTGCCCTGTACGAAGCTGTAGCGACAGTTTTCTACACGCCAGGTCTAGTAACAAAGAAAAGCTCACACGTTCGTGATAGCGTTGACCTAAAACGCATCATGATTATGGTTTGGTTTGCGGTATTCCCAGCAATGTTCTGGGGTATGTACAACGCAGGTGGCCAAGCTATCGCTGCACTTACTCACATGCACGCTGGTGGTGAACTAGCAGCAGTTGTTGCGGGTAACTGGCACTACTGGTTAACGGAAATGCTGGGTGGCACCATTGCTGCCGATGCAGGCGTTGGCAGTAAGATGCTACTGGGTGCGACTTACTTCCTACCTATCTACGCGACGGTATTTATCGTTGGTGGTTTCTGGGAAGTTCTGTTCTGTATGGTGCGTAAGCACGAAGTTAACGAAGGCTTCTTTGTTACTTCTATCTTGTTCGCGCTTATCGTTCCGCCAACACTTCCTCTATGGCAAGCGGCACTAGGTATTACCTTTGGTGTTGTGGTTGCTAAAGAGATCTTTGGTGGTACAGGTCGTAACTTCCTAAACCCTGCGCTTGCAGGCCGTGCTTTCCTATTCTTCGCTTACCCAGCACAAATCTCGGGTGACGTAGTATGGACTGCAGCTGATGGCTTCTCTGGTGCAACGGCTCTTAGCCAATGGGCTCAAGGTGGTAACGGTGCTCTAGTTAACACTGTAACTGGTGCTCCTATCACTTGGATGGATGCGTTCATCGGTAACATCCCTGGCTCTATTGGTGAAGTTTCAACACTGGCTCTGATGATCGGTGCGGCGTTAATCGTTTACATGCGAATCGCTTCATGGCGCATCATCGCGGGTGTATTGATCGGTATGGTTGCAACTGCAACGTTGTTCAACGTTATCGGTTCTGAAACTAACCCAATGTTCAACATGCCATGGCACTGGCACCTAGTTCTAGGTGGTTTTGCATTCGGTATGTTCTTTATGGCGACAGACCCTGTATCAGCTTCATTTACCAACAAAGGTAAGTGGTGGTACGGTGCTCTAATCGGTGTAATGTGTGTTCTTATCCGTGTAGTTAACCCAGCATACCCAGAAGGTATGATGCTGGCGATTCTATTCGCGAACCTGTTTGCACCTCTGTTCGACCACTTAGTTATTGAGAAGAACATCAAGCGGAGACAAGCACGCTATGGCAAGTAATAACGACAGCATTAAAAAGACGCTGGGTGTTGTTATCGGGTTGAGCCTTGTTTGTTCAATCATCGTATCAACAGCAGCAGTAGGTCTACGCGACAAACAAAAAGCGAACGCTGTACTAGATAAGCAATCGAAAATCGTCGAAGTAGCTGGCATTGATGCAGAAGGTAAAAAAGTACCTGAGCTATTTGCACAGTACATCGAACCACGTTTAGTCGATTTCGAAACTGGTAACTTCATTGAAGGTAATGCAGCAACGTTTGATCAGCGTAAAGCGGCAAAAGATCCAGCACAGTCAATCAAGCTATCAGCTGATGAGGATGACGCTAAGATCTTACGTCGTGCTAACCAAGGTGTTGTATACCTTGTGAAAGACGGTGACTCAGTTTCAAAAGTTATCCTACCTGTTCACGGTAACGGCCTATGGTCAATGATGTACGCGTTTGTTGCAGTTGAAACAGACGGTAACACAGTGTCTGGTATCACTTACTACGAGCAAGGTGAAACTCCTGGACTTGGTGGTGAAGTTGAAAACCCATCATGGCGCGCACAGTGGGAAGGCAAAAAACTGTTTGATGAGAACCACAAGCCAGCGATTAAAGTCGTGAAAGGTGGTGCTCCAGCAGGTTCTGAACACGGTGTTGACGGTCTGTCAGGTGCGACACTAACTAGTAATGGTGTCCAACACACATTTGACTTCTGGTTAGGTGACATGGGCTTTGGTCCATTCCTAGCAAAAGTTCGTGACGGAGGTCTGAACTAATGTCTAGTGCACAAAACGTTAAAAAGAGCATTCTAGCGCCAGTATTGGATAACAACCCAATCGCGCTGCAGGTTCTTGGTGTATGTTCTGCTCTGGCAGTAACAACTAAACTAGAAACAGCGTTTGTTATGACTTTGGCGGTAACATTTGTAACTGCACTGTCTAACTTCTTTGTATCTTCAATCCGTAACCACATTCCTAACAGCGTGCGTATCATCGTTCAGATGGCGATCATCGCATCTCTAGTAATCGTGGTAGACCAAGTATTGAAAGCTTACCTATACGATATTTCTAAACAGCTATCAGTATTCGTTGGCCTTATCATTACTAACTGTATCGTAATGGGTCGTGCTGAAGCATTCGCTATGAAGTCTGCGCCAGTACCGTCTCTTATCGATGGTATCGGTAACGGTCTAGGTTACGGTTTCGTTCTAATCACTGTTGGTTTCTTCCGTGAACTACTGGGCAGCGGTAAGTTGTTTGGTATGGAAGTACTACCTCTAGTGAGCAATGGTGGTTGGTACCAGCCTAACGGTCTGATGCTACTAGCACCATCTGCATTCTTCCTAATCGGCTTCCTAATTTGGGCGATTCGTACGTTCAAGCCAGAACAAGTAGAAGCGAAGGAGTAAGGACGTCATGGAACATTACATTAGTCTGTTAGTTAAATCGATTTTCATCGAAAACATGGCTCTGTCTTTCTTCTTAGGTATGTGTACGTTCCTTGCGGTATCTAAGAAAGTTAAGACCTCTTTCGGTCTTGGTGTTGCGGTAGTGGTTGTATTGACTATTGCTGTACCGGTAAACAACCTTGTTTACAACCTGGTTCTGAGAGAGAACGCGTTAGTTGAAGGTGTAGACCTTAGCTTCCTAAACTTCATCACCTTTATCGGTGTAATCGCAGCACTTGTACAAATCCTAGAAATGGTTCTAGACCGTTTCTTCCCACCTTTGTACAACGCGCTTGGTATCTTCCTACCGCTGATCACAGTAAACTGTGCGATCTTCGGTGGTGTATCTTTCATGGTACAACGTGACTACAACTTTGCGGAATCTGTTGTTTACGGTTTCGGCTCTGGTGTGGGTTGGATGCTAGCCATCGTTGCTCTTGCAGGTATCCGTGAGAAGATGAAGTATTCTGACGTACCTCCAGGTCTACGTGGTCTTGGTATCACATTTATCTCTGTAGGTCTTATGGCGTTAGGCTTTATGTCTTTCTCTGGTGTTCAACTGTAAGTCGGGTAAACCGCAACAATTAAGGAATAGTCAATGGACATTATTCTTGGTGTCGTGATGTTTACTCTGATCGTACTGGCTCTAGTACTAGTGATTCTTTTCGCTAAGTCTAAGCTTGTACCAACAGGTGACATTACAATTTCTGTGAACGACGACCCATCACTGGCGATCGTTACACAACCAGGCGGTAAGCTTCTGGGTGCTCTAGCTGGTGCTGGCGTATTCGTATCTTCTGCTTGTGGTGGCGGTGGCTCTTGTGGTCAGTGTCGCGTAAAAATTAAATCAGGTGGTGGCGACATTCTACCAACCGAGCTTGACCACATTACTAAAGGTGAAGCGCGTGAAGGTGAGCGTCTAGCGTGTCAGGTTGCAATGAAAACTGACATGGATATCGAACTTCCTGAAGAAATCTTCGGCGTTAAGAAGTGGGAATGTAGCGTTATCTCTAACGATAACAAAGCGACATTCATCAAAGAGCTTAAGCTGCAAATTCCAGATGGCGAATCAGTACCTTTCCGTGCTGGTGGTTACATCCAGATTGAAGCGCCTGCTCACCACGTGAAATACGCTGACTTCGATGTACCTGAAGAGTACCGCGAAGACTGGGACAAATTTAACCTGTTCCGCTACGAGTCTAAAGTAAACGAAGAGACAATCCGCGCTTACTCAATGGCTAACTACCCAGAAGAAGAAGGTATTATTATGCTGAACGTGCGTATCGCTACGCCGCCGCCTAATAATCCTGACGTACCACCTGGTATCATGTCATCGTACATTTGGTCTCTTAAAGAAGGCGACAAGTGTACAATTTCAGGTCCATTTGGTGAGTTCTTCGCGAAAGATACTGATGCTGAAATGGTATTCATTGGTGGTGGTGCTGGTATGGCGCCAATGCGTTCGCACATCTTTGACCAACTTAAACGTCTAAACTCTACGCGTAAGATGTCTTTCTGGTACGGTGCGCGTTCTAAGCGTGAAATGTTCTATGTAGAAGATTTCGACGGCCTAGCGGCTGAGAACGACAACTTCGTATGGCACTGTGCTCTATCAGATCCAATGCCAGAAGATAACTGGGATGGTTACACAGGTTTCATCCACAACGTATTGTACGAAAACTACCTGAAGGATCACGAAGCTCCTGAAGATTGTGAATACTACATGTGTGGTCCACCAATGATGAACGCGGCTGTTATTGGCATGCTGAAAGATCTTGGTGTAGAAGATGAAAACATCCTTCTAGATGACTTCGGTGGTTAATCTTCCTAAGTGATTGAAATCTATGGCTGACTCAATTGAGTCAGCCATTCTTTTTTTAAACTAAAGTTCTATCGACAGTCGATATTGAAAATTGCACCTGATAGTAGATGCCATTTTCAATATCCATTTACCGACAATAGGAGTTAACAAGTGAAAAAGTGGCTTGTTGCATTTGCTTCTCTATTGATTTTGGCGGGTTGTGAAAAGCCTGCTGAACAAATTCATCTCACTGGCCCGACGATGGGGACCACCTACAACATTAAGTATATTTCAGGTGAAGGTATTCCTGCTCCAGATGATCTCCAAAAGGAAGTCGATCGCTTACTGGAAGAAGTGAATGACCAAATGTCGACTTATCGAGAAGATTCAGAGTTAAGCCGCTTTAACCAACACTCAACATCTGAACCATTTTCGGTATCGACTCAGACGGCTACTGTCGTCAAAGAGGCGATTCGTCTTAACAAAGTGACACTCGGGGCTTTGGATGTGACTGTTGGGCCACTGGTCAACCTATGGGGTTTTGGCCCCGAAGCGCGCCCTGAAATTGTTCCGACAGATGCCGATTTAGCCGAGCGAAGAGCGAAAACGGGCATAGAGCACCTTCAGGTTTCAGGCAATCTGCTACAAAAGGAGATTCCAAGCCTTTATGTTGACCTTTCAACCATTGCCAAAGGTTGGGGAGTTGATGTTGTCGCTGACTACATCCAATCACAAGGTGTGGTGAACTACATGGTTGAAGTGGGTGGTGAAATGCGCCTGAAAGGTGTAAACCGTGAAGGTGTACCTTGGCGTATCGCTATTGAGAAGCCCTCAGTAGAAGAGCGCGCAATTCAAGAAATTATCGAACCGGGAGATATGGCGATTGCGACTTCTGGTGATTACCGTAATTACTTTGAGCGTGATGGTATCCGCTATTCGCATATCATCAATCCAGAAACTGGAAAACCAATCAGTCACAAAGTGGTATCAGTAACAGTATTGGACAAATCATCCATGACGGCAGATGGCTTAGCAACGGGCTTGATGGTGTTGGGTGAAGTGAAAGGAATGCAGGTCGCACAAGAGCATAACATTCCAGTTTTAATGATTGTTAAAACTGACGATGGATTTGAAGAGTTGACGTCAGAGGCTTATAAGCCGTTTATAAACCAATAATTACTTTAGTGAGCGTGTCATTATGAGTACATTTTTAATTACATTTGGTGTTTTTATCGCTGTGATTGCGGCAATGTCAATTGGCTACATCATTCAGAAAAAAGTGGTGAAAGGCAGTTGTGGTGGCCTTGGCGCAGTCGGTATCGAAAAAGTCTGTAACTGCCCAGAACCATGCGATGCGCGTAAAAAGCGTGAGGCACGTGAAGCTGCCCGTGCTGAAAAGCTCGCCGCTTGGGAAAAAGATCGCATTGCGTAAATAGTGCAGAACTTATCAGTAGTTATATTAACCCGGCTTAGTCCGGGTTATTTTTTGCCTTTAATTTGCCCTCTGGTCTTTCCCTGTGATGAAAGTAACTATACTCATGTTAACAAACCTAAAAGCATAGAGAGTGGAGGACATTATGGAACTGCACCAACACGGTATGGCTGAATTGTTTCAACAGCTGGGGTTAGGCAGCTCAGAACAAGATATTAATAAGTTCATTCTTGAGCATCGGCAGCGCCGTGGCTCAACGCTATTGCACGAAGCCAGTTTTTGGACAGACGCTCAAGCGGCTTTTCTTAAGCAAGCCATAGAGGAGGATGCAGACTGGGCAGAGCTGGTCGATCAGCTGGACGTGATGCTGAGGGACTAGAGGTTAGTGAGTAGAATGAAAGCAAAGCGACAAGCCTATGTCGCCTTGCTTTTGAATTGTAAATCCTACTGACGGTCAGTTAAGCGGTAATCCGCTGGAATGTTAAACACGCTGTCGCGAACGCCTTGTTCTGATACTGACGTTACTTCGTAAACGTAGCGTATCAGTGCGTCTTTCTTCCATTCATTCACTTGGTCATCGACTTTTTTGCTTAAGAAGTCGCCGACTAACCCTGTGGCAGATTCAGTTAGTCCGTCAACGCCATTGGTGAAATCAAGTTGCGCCGTAGAGGCTTTTTGTTTTTCATCTTGGCAAGCTTGAGATTGTTGGAAGAACTCCATCTTCAGGCTGAGTGGGTAGCCATCAATGGTGTTTAACTTTTTAAACACTGAGTTCGTCGATTTTGCATCAGTATTCTCTATATCACCCGCAAAGGAGCTGATTGCCTTGAAGCCATCTCGGCCGAGGATTCGTACCAGTGGGTTGTTGTCTCCGACCGCATCTAGGTAGTTATCGGTTGCCTTTGCGTGAACTTTCCAAGCTTGTTTGATATCGCTGTTTGGTGTGGCAGTCCAAACACTAAAACGGAGTAAATTCTGGTCGGCTTTTTTCTTGTCGTCTTCAAATACCACATGCCAAGTAACCGCATATTCGCTGGTTTCCATTCCTGAGATGACGCGCGTCTTGCCTGTTGGCTTAACGTCAAATTCATTCTTTTTAAGTGCAACCGAGCAGTTCATTTCCTCGTAAGATTGAGGTTCTTCAGACTCTTCACCGTCTTGTGTGAATTGGTCAGTAAAACTAAAGCTCGTACAGCCTTCAATCGGGCATTCACGGTATGTTTCTGCGTCGTGGTTTAACTCCCACAGCAAGTTTTTATCGAGTCTGAATATGTCACTACGCTCGAAGTTAGCGAGGCTACTGAGAAAGCTTTCTGCCTCAAAGTCTGATTGAATATGGCGCATGGATGGGCGCGTATACACTGTTTGATTCCCTTTACCATCAGGTAAATACAAACCTTCCATGGAATATTTTGCTTTTACTACTGTGGTTGGATTGAGCGGTGTCGTGTCTTTGACCGGAGCACTACATGCAGCAAGTAGAAATACTGACGACAATGTCAGTAGATGTTTAGAGTTTGTGTTCATTTTGTTTAGCCCTATGCGCTGACTTGTTATTTTATGTGTTGTTGTGCATAACCATATTCGCTTGGTTGTTATTAAATCAATTGATATTTTTGATAAGCGTGATTCTCTCTCAAATATAATATTGAATTACAAGCAACCTCTATTGCTGCCAGCGACGAATAAAGTGTGTTCCCATCGTCTATGGAACGATTTATACTGTTTTTTTAAACAGTGCCTTTTGGGTTAAAGCGATGCTTGAGCGAACAAGGAAAATCATTCATGTCGATATGGACTGCTTTTATGCGGCGGTCGAGATGCGTGATAACCCAAGTTATCGTGGCCGGCCTCTTGCGGTTGGTGGGCATGAGAAACAGCGTGGCGTTCTCAGCACATGCAATTATGAAGCGAGAAAGTTTGGGATTCGGAGTGCGATGCCGACGGCTCGTGCTTTACAGTTATGCCCCAACTTGTTGGTTGTTCCTGGTCGAATGCAGGTCTACAAGCAAGTATCACAACAAATTCGTGAGATCTTTTCGCGCTACACCTCCCTTATTGAGCCACTTTCTCTCGATGAAGCCTATTTGGATGTGACCGAGTCCACCCAGTGTCATGGTTCTGCGACATTGATTGCAGAAGCCATCCGGCGAGATATTTGGAATGAACTCCAGTTGACGGCGTCTGCGGGGGTGGCTCCGGTAAAGTTCCTTGCTAAAGTTGCCTCAGATATGAATAAACCGAACGGGCAATATGTTATCCCTCCCGAGCGCGTACAAGAGGAGGTGGACAAGCTGCCGTTGGACAAGATCCCTGGAGTAGGAAAGGTAAGCTTAGAAAAACTGCATCAAGCGGGCTTCTACAAAGGTGCGGATATTAAAAATAGTGACTACCGCGAGCTACTGCTTCAATTTGGTCGCTTAGGGGCATCATTATGGAAAAAGAGCCATGGTATCGACACCCGAGAGGTGGTGGTAGAAAGAGAGCGAAAGTCAGTCGGCGTTGAACGCACCTTTAGCGAAAATATTTTTACTTACGATGAATGCTGGCGGGTAATTGAAGAAAAGTTGTTTCCTGAGCTAGAGAGGCGGCTTGAAAAGGCCTCCCCAGAAAAGGCCATCATCAAACAAGGGATCAAAGTAAAATTTGCTGATTTTCAACTCACGACGATCGAGCATATCCATACGGAGCTCGATTTAGAGTACTTTAAGCAGCTATTGAGGGATATTCTCAAGCGCCAAAACGAGCGAGAAATTCGTTTGTTGGGCTTAAGTGTCATGCTTAAGCCCGAAGATCAGACTCGGCAACTAAGCTTTTTCTAATGCCTCTCGATCTGTGACTTTGTTTAATACTTCAGCAAAAGGAGTCGCTTCCATTTTTCCAAATCCAGGTAATGAGCGGGCTTTGAGTTTTGTGAGCATCGGTGTCGCGATGCCACAGAGAAACTTGCTTTTTAACTGCGCAGAAAGTGGGTGGGGGGCTTTGTTCTCTAGATCGATGAGCCACGAAGAGAAAGCCTCTTCGTCTATTTCTGGCTGCTGCCTCACCGGTAGCTTGGCAATCTTGCCTCGGCATACACTGCAATGACCACAAGTATGGGGTGCATTGGCGTCACCAAAGTAGTCAGCGAGTCTATGGCTTAGGCATCGTTCTGATTCAAAAAAGGCCAGTAGGTTATGAATGCGGTTAATATCGCTCTGCTCTTTATCGCGATAGAGCTTCTCAAGGTTTTTACTGTAACTCTCCACTGACTCAACAAGCGGTTTCACTCGGTACACTTCCGTCATCAGCTTGCTTTCTAATTCGATCCATCCTTTTTCATGGAAATAGTCCAGGGCGGCAATGGCACGCTGCCTGTCACCGTGAAAATGATTCCATAATGTATCAAAGTCGACCTGACACCATGTTTTCGCTTGCGGTGAGCAATTAAACAACGCAGTGATAAAGTCTCGTCGCTCACCACTAAATTGCTCAATAATCGACGGTTTGTCAGTCATGTACTTAAAACGGTAATCGGCAAAATAGCTGTATTGGGCTTCGATGTGACCAGCCATTTCCATGTACACCAGCAAGGTTTTAAGGGGTAATTGACGAATATTACTCTCGGTAGCCAAACGACTGAGCACCACTTCCCATTGAGGAGACGACTGATTGGCAAGCTCAATAATCTGCTGAATTTCTGCCAGCTCAGGGGTATCGCCGAAGATAAAGTTCTCTAGTGTGGAAATACCATCTTTGTTGGCGAGTAGAATGCACTGAGAAGGCTTGCCGTCTCGACCTGCTCGACCAATCTCTTGTGCGTAGTTTTCGATGGATTTAGGCAGATCATAGTGAACAACCCTGCGAATATCGGATTTATCTACCCCCATACCAAACGCGATGGTCGCAACAATGCAGTCAATTTCGCCCTGCATAAAGGCATGCTGGATTTGTTCTCTGAGATCATTCGCAAGACCAGCGTGGTAGGCTTGGGCGTTAACCCCACTTTTTTGCTGTACGTTGGCAACGCTTTCGGCTGTGCTTTGCAGCGTGACATAAACAATGGTTGGCTCGGTTGGGTTTTTAGCAATAAGTGATAGCAGTTCGTCGGGCTTTTGTTCGCTTTCGCACGGCATCACACTGATGTCTAAGTTAGGGCGATAAAAACCTGTAATAACGACGTCGGATTGATGAATCGCAAATTTATCCTGCATATCTTGGATGACGTCTTTCGTCGCGGTTGCCGTAAGCAACAACGTCTGCGGGATATTGAATTCTCGCACATACTGAGGCAGCTTGAGGTAGTCTGGACGAAAGTTGTGCCCCCATTCAGAAATACAGTGCGCTTCATCCACCACCATCATTGAAATTGGCACCTGAGCTATGAATTGGCGAAAGCGTTCATTTTTGAGCCTTTCAACCGAGATCATCAGTATCTTGATGTTACCGTGTTTGACGCCCTCCATCACTTGCTGGGTTTCTTCGCGGCTAAGCGTTGAGTCGATAGAAGCGGCAGCAATGCCTTTGCCGTTGAGAAAGGCTAACTGATCCTTCATTAAGGCTAATAAGGGGGAAATAACCAAGGTTAAATGGGGAAGTACCGTTGCGGGTAATTGGTAGCACAACGATTTGCCCGAGCCTGTAGGGAATATAGCGGCGCATGAGCGGTTAGCCAGTACGGTTTCAATAACATGCTCTTGCCCGGCACGCAGCGTATCAAAGCCAAATACAGAGCGTAACGTTTGGTATATGTGATTCTCTTGATTCGTACTGTTCATAACTAACTATTCAGGTATCCTTTGCGCGCGATGACATCTATTCTAGGGGGAATTGTATCGATGGGACATGATTTTAGTATGAATAAATCGGAACTGCGCCTAACAATTCTGGAAGTACTAGAGCAAAAACGACAAGTTGCGCACCGCTCGGCGCAGCGAGCAATTGAATCCGCAACCGATGAAGAAACCGTACCAGAGCACAAATACGATACTTTGGCACTCGAAGCTTCTTATTTAGCCCATGGTCAGGCAATGCGCGTTCAAGAGTGTGAACAAGAGATCCGCTTGATCCGCGAATTACACTTATCGACAGAACCGGAAAAAGTGGGGGTGGGTAGCTTATTAACGTTGGTTGATATGGATGAAAACCATCAGCTTTTTTTTGTCGCTCCTTGTGCTGGTGGCCTGAAAGTACGGTTTAATGATAAATTAGTTACCTTGGTTACTTTTGAGTCGCCGCTGGGTAAAGCGTTAAAAGGTAAGCAGCTAGGTGATGAAGTCAGCTACCAAGTTGGCGCAAACGCCTACTATTACGAAATAGAAACCATAGCCTGACATTATTAAATGGCTTTCTGATAGGGTGTGAGTAAATAGACAAGGTGAGATAATGATGAATAGAGTACTGTTAACACTACCTTTACTGCTGTCTGGCCCTGTATTGGCAGCTCAGTGTAAGGTAGATTTAAAAAATGAAATCCACCTAGACGGGAAAGCGGTCGAAATCTATCAAGAAGGTGGAGAAAGCGCGGTTGTTGACGCCAACAATAACCTTCTTATCGCGGGAGAAATGGTTTCTCTCAGTCAAGAACAGAAACAAGCCATCGCAGAATATCGAGATAGTTTAAACAGCTATATCCCACAAGTTAAGCAGATGGCGCAAGATGGATTAGCCCTTGCCAATAATATCGTTGATGATGTTGCCACGAGTTTTGATATGCCTGGTGCTTTCGATAGTGTGAAAGAGTCGATGAAGTCGTTTTACGCCGATGTTGAGTCTCGCTACTACAAAAATGGCGATTTGATCCTGCCGGCAGAAACCTTTGGTTCTATGGCAGACACTTGGACGCAAGACTTAGAAAAAGCAGGTGAGCTGTTTAACGAGGAGTTTATTGCTAGTGCTTTCAACGCGATGTCGGAAAAGATGAAAGCGGAGGGTGGGCTCAACCTGACGCAAATGGCCGACTCTATGGCCGAGCTAAAAGAACGAATTTCTGAACGTTTAGCGGAGCATGAGGAAGATGTCATCAAACAAGGTCAGGAGTTCTGTGACTCTTTGGATGAGATGGCTGAACAAGAACAGCAATTACACCAAAAGATCCCCGAATTGAAAGACTACCAAATCTTCACTATTTAATTACCGTTCAGAGGGCGCTTAAGGCGCTCTCTTTGTTTCTCTCCGCTTTTTGAGTGCCTCAATAGCATTAAACTTGAGTGTACGCGTCATTTTATGAACTGAATTTCTATTCGTTGATCTGGTTGTCGAGTTATTAACCAGATCTTGCTTGTTGTATAGTGCATATTACTATATTGTACTAGCTAACTAGTTCATTGATATTCTGTGTGAGTAGTATGACACAACAAACCTCTTCTCAGCCTCGCGAACATTTTGGTTCCCGTCTTGGTTTTATACTTGCAGCAGCAGGTGCGGCAGTCGGTCTTGGTAACATCTGGGGTTTTCCTACTCAGGCGGCAAGTAACGGTGGTGGTGCTTTTCTGCTGGTATACCTAGTGATGATTCTTGTCGTCGCTTTCCCTATGCTGGTGGTTGAAATGGCGATTGGTCGTCACGGGCAAGCAAACCCTGTTGATAGTATGCGCTCATTAACCGCTAATCCTATTGGACAACGATTGGGTGGCGCTGTCGGCTGGATTGGCCTAAGTGTTCCTAGTGCTGTTTTGGCGTTTTATAGCATTGTAGGCGGCTGGTTGATTTGCTTTTTACTTGGTGCCATTACCGACATCTTAGGTCTAGAGGCGGCAACGGCTTGGTTTAAAGGTTTTAGCGTTGAAAGAAACCTATTTGGCACGATCACCTTCTACGTGTTGACCGTTCTGATTGTTCAGGGTGGTGTCAAACAGGGGATTGAAAAGTGGTCAACTCGTTTAATGCCAGCACTGTTTGTTCTGTTTGCACTGCTGTTCGCGTACATCATGACTCAATCTGGTGCGATGGAAGGGCTGAAGCATTACTTGGTGCCAGACTTCGAAAAAATCATGGATCGTAAGTTGATCCTAGCAGCGATGGGGCAGGGGTTCTTCTCTCTGACTATCGGCGGGTGTTCCATGCTGATTTATGGTTCGTACCTAAGTAAAAAAGAGAACCTGCCTAAAATGGCGATGAATGTGACGCTAGTTGATACCGCTGTGGCCTTTATCGCTGGTTTGGTTGTGATGCCGGCTATGTTTGTCGCGATGCAAAAAGGTGTTCAGATTTATGCCGAAGACGGTTCGCTACTTAGCTCAGATACGTTGGTCTTTACCGTGTTACCGCTTATGTTTGACAGCTTAGGTCTGCTGGGTCAACTGTTTGCCATTGTGTTCTTTTTACTGCTGACTATCGCCGCGCTAACGTCTTCCATTTCGATGTTGGAATGTCCAGTCGCATTGGTGAGTGAACGCTTTAATACCAAAAGAGGCACAACAAGCTGGGTGTTAGGCGGATTGATTGCGCTTTTCAGTGTGGTTATTGTGTACAATTTTGGCAACTTATTTGGGTTGGTTGCAACCGTAGCGACGCAATATTTACAGCCAACGGCCGCGCTGCTGTTCTGTCTGTTCGGTGGTTGGGTATGGAACCGTCACTCTAAAGTGAAAGAATTAGAACAAGGTAACCCTGAATTTACGTTAGGCCTATTCGGTAAACTGTGGCCAGCGTATGTGAAGTTTGTTTGCCCAATTTTGGTTGCCACTGTGATTTGGGCTTCATTCGGCTAAAGAAACACGTAGAGATACCAAGAGCCCGCGTAATCTGCGGGCTTTTGTTTACATGGAAGGCGTGGTTATCTGGCCGGTTGTTAATGGCTCTCTGTCTGTGTCAGAGACATCTTCAATAAATTCACCAACGGCTTGCTCAATTTCCTCGTCGTCTTCCTTAAAGTAAGCTAAGTGGAAGACGGCATCCCCTTCGTTAACCAGCGGCAGTGTTTGTTGGCCAATGACTATCCCACTCTTGGGGGCTGTCAGGGCTATTTCACTGTGTCCGAGCGGGGCACTGATGTAAGCCAGTACTTGCCCTTTCTCAACTTTATCGCCCAGTGTCACTAGGGTACGCAGAATGCCATCGCTTTCTGCACGCATCCAACTCGTCGACTTTGCGATCACGGATGAAGGCAGTTTTTTACGACTCGCACGTAGCATGCCTATGGCACGCATCACGCGTTGAACCCCCAAGAAACCAGCGTTGATGCAGATAGGTTCAAAACGTAGTGCTTCTCCTGCCTCGTAGGTCAATACCGGAATGCCCAGCTTTTCTGCTTCACTGCGTAACGAGCCATCACGAAGAGGCGCGTCGATAATGACGGGGGTAGCAAAAGCTTGAGCTATGCGTAGAGACTCTGGATTGCTCAAATCTGCTCTGATTTGAGGCAGATTCGTCCGATGGATCGCACCAGTATGTAAGTCCAAAATATAGTCACACCGCCTTGCGACTTGATCGAAGAAGGTGTGTGCCATCCTAGAGGCAAAAGAGCCTCTTTCACTCCCTGGGAAACAGCGGTTAAGATCTCGGCGATCGGGTAGGTAACGGGACTTATGAATAAAGCCAAATACGTTGACGATCGGAACCGCAATCAACGTCCCTTTTAGTCGATCAGCATCAATGGTGTTAATCAGGTGTCTAACGATCTCGACACCGTTAAGTTCGTCACCATGTATGGCTGCATTGACCATCAGCACAGGACCAGCATATCTACCATTCACTATCTCCACCGGAATCGACAGCGGCGAGTGGGTGTAGAGCTTGGCTGCCTCTAGCTCCATCATTTTTCGCTCTCCCGGTGAGATAGACTCACCGAGAAAATCAAACACAGAATTTCGTTTAGCCTTTACCACGGGTTCTCGTCCTCTGACTGGCTGCATTTTTTTCAATAAACTCAACGATCATGCCTGCAATGTCTTTGCCCGTTGCATGCTCTATCCCTTCAAGGCCCGGAGATGAGTTGACTTCCATGACCAGAGGTCCACGTTCAGAACGAAGAAGATCCACGCCCGCCACATTTAACCCCATGACCTTGGCTGCTTCGACTGCGGTGCGGCGTTCTTGAGGCGTAATTTTCACGAGCGATGCACTGCCACCTCTGTGTAGGTTTGAGCGAAATTCGCCTTCTGCGCCTTGACGCTTCATTGCTGCAATCACTTTATCGCCAATCACGAAGCAGCGGATATCCGCGCCACCAGCTTCCTTAATGTATTCTTGTACCATGATGTTGGCTTTCAGCCCTAAGAAAGCTTCAATGACACTTTCTGCCGCTTTGCGTGTTTCTGCTAATACCACGCCAATCCCTTGAGTACCTTCAAGCAATTTGATGACGACAGGGGCACCACCGACCATATCAAGCAAGTCTTTGACATCGTCCGGTTTACTGGCAAATCCAGTAATTGGCATACCAATACCTTTACGAGACAGCAACTGCATTGAACGCAGTTTGTCACGTGAACGCGTAATGGCTACCGACTCATTGACCGGGTAAACGCCCATCATCTCAAATTGACGCAGCACAGCTGTACCATAGAACGTTACCGATGCGCCGATGCGAGGAATAATGGCGTTATAGTCAGATAGCTGCTCGCCTTTGAAATGAATCTCAGGTTTCTCTGAGTTGATATTCATATAACAGCGCAGTGCATCGATGACTTTCACTTCGTGACCACGCTCATTGCACGCTTCAATCAGGCGTCGTGTGGAGTACAGCTTAGCGTTACGAGATAGAATACCAATCTTCATTATTTACTTTCCTCGAAAGGGACTAAAAATGATTCCGCTGGGTCAACGACAATGCGGTTATTCATTGCTGTTCGGCCTAGCAGCATGCGAAAAGCCATGTTTTCTCTGTTCGTGAGCGTAATCTCTATTGGCCATTGTTGGCCGCCGATATTTACTTCGGATTCGATGACATAGCGTGACTCTTCATGGCCACCAGAGTCGCGTACCGTACGTTCATCCATCACTTTCGCTTCACAAACAACTTCGACCTCAGAGTTATGCTGAATTGGGTGGATCCAAAACCTAACCCACAACGTATCGCCTTTGTGAAAGCTTTCCACTTTAAATGCGTGTAAGCAGGACGTTCTTGCCCCGGTATCAATCTTGGCTTTGATCTTGTCGATACCCAAATTCGGGAGGCTAAGCATTTCACGCCACCCAACAATCAGTTTTTCTTTCATAGCAATAACTATTTAAAAGTAGAGTCAAGATGTTCTAGTGAGGTGAACATCGCCAACATAACTCGTAGAAGTATAGACGAGTATGGCTTGAAGCCGCGGAAGGAGAGTGTGTCCCAGAGCCTCAAGGAGGGCGAATGTAGCAACCGTAAGTAGAGGTGACTAACGAAAAAAAATCACCGTTACGACAAAATTTATTTATGGCGTGCTGTGGGACAGGTAATAAAAAAGCCAGCAATAATGCTGGCTCTGGAAGGATTGAGTAAGGTTATGCCTTCTCTGGAATGGCTTCGAGTAACGCAACCATTTGATCCCAGTAAAGCGATACCGTATCGATTTTCACTTTCTCATCTGGAGAGTGTGGGAACTTGATTGTCGGACCAAACGAAACCATATCCATATTTGGGTAAGGTTCTTTGAATAGGCCGCACTCTAGGCCAGCGTGAATCACCATAATGTTTGGTTTGTGGCCGTAAATGCCTTCATACATATCACGGAATATTGCCATGATTTCTGAGTCTGCATCGGGTTTCCAGCCTGGGTATGCGCCAGAGAATTCGATCTCGGCACCGGCGAGTTCCGCAACAGACGTTAGCATGCTTTCGACTTGTTGACGGCCTGAGTCAATCAGCGAGCGTACAAGGCAAAGAACGTTAACTTGGTTTTCTTCGGTTGTAATCACACCCACGTTAAGTGATGTTTCTACCACGCCTTCGATTTCATCGCTCATACGGATCACGCCATTAGGGCATGCGTTTAATGCTGCGATAAAGCGTTGCTGATCCGCGGTTGCAAAAACGTTGGCATCAGTTTCAATCGCTTCATTGAAAGACACAATGTTCGTTTCGATTTTACCAAGCTCTTGGCTGATCAGGTTAGTATAGAACTCGAACAGTTCAGCAAGCTTCGCTTCATTTTCAGCAGGGATAGCTACAGTGACAAAGGCTTCACGAGGGATTGCGTTACGCAGGCTACCACCACGGAATTCAATTAAGCGTAGGTCTAGCTCTTGTGCATGGCCTGCCAAGAAACGTGCAACCAGTTTGTTGGCATTACCTCGGCCTGTGTGAATGTCACAACCTGAGTGGCCGCCTTTTAAGCCTTTTAGGATCAACTGACGTGTGATGTAACCAGCAGGAAGTGCTTCACGTTGGATATTGAATGTCATCGCGCCATCGATACCGCCTGCGCAACCCATATAGACTTCGCCTTCTTGCTCTGAGTCAGTGTTCAGAAGGATTTCACCTTCCAACCAACCTGCTTCAAGACCAAACGCGCCTGTCATGCCAGCTTCTTCATCAATTGTTAGCAGAACCTCAATTGGCCCGTGTTTGATGTCTTTTGACGCCAACACGGCTAGACAAGAAGACATACCAATGCCGTTGTCTGCACCCAGAGTGGTCCCTTTTGCGGTGACCCATTCGCCATCAATGTACGGTTGAATAGGATCTTTAGTGAAGTCGTGATCCGTATCTTCGTTCTTCTGAGGAACCATATCGATGTGTGCTTGAAGAACAACACCTTTCTTGTTTTCCATACCCGGCGTAGCCGGTTTTTTAATGAAAACATTGCCCGTTGGATCGCGGCGAACGTCTAAACCTTGTTGCTTAGCCCAGTCAATAATGTATTGGGCAAGTGCCTCTTCATGTTTTGAAGGGTGAGGGATAGAACAGATCTTATCGAAGAATTGCCAAAGCGGGGCAGGTGATAAGTTGCTGATTTCAGAATGGAATTCAGACACGGATGACTCCTTGTAACGAATAATGCCAGATCTTGTGGGGGAGTTAAGCATAAAATGCAGAACAAAAAACTAAATCTGACCTATTAAATAGAGGGATACAGAATAGCACTACCCGTCTCTGGGGAATAGTACGAGGCGAAAGTAAATGTTTCGGAGCTATCACAGAATCTAAATGAAGTGAAAATTTCAAATACTCATCAATGTTCTTATGTGTTTGTTGTTAAATTAAACAATAAAATGATATTTCTGTAATTAAATTACAGTGCTCATTTGATCTTAGTCACTTTATGAATTTTTTGTGATTCTAATCACTATTTTTCTTGTAATTAAATTTCTTTGGGGTATATTTGTATCAACTTCGAAAGCGAAGAGAAAATGCTCAAAGGATGAGTCCGATTTGTCGCCTCCAAGGAACCGAGAAATCAATACTTGTTATCTGTTTTATTTGATTTAGAAGGTGATATTTATGAAAGGTTTACCAAGTGCAGCGTTCTGGCTAAACAGCTCTGTTTATACTGGCAGCTTTGCATACCCAACAACTTTTGGTTACTAATCCAAAACTTGTACTCTCGAACAGTTTGTTCACCCCTATATATTGGAATTTATTTACAGCTCTTGCTTAGCTGACATGATTCAACCGCCACTCATTATTGAGTGGCGTTTTTTTATCTTCTCATTCCTCTTCATAAAATGCCTCGATTGCCATTCAGAGCATATATTGCGCATATTATTCGCATAAATTCATACGAACACTCCCGTAAAAATTCGTTTACTCGCTGAAAGTTTACGACATGGCGCAAAAAAGCATCTTTTAGTGTTTTTATTCAAATACTTTTTTACTTACTGATTAAAAAAGGTTTTTTACTATTTCTAGTCATACAGTGAGTGGGGGTATGGCGTGTTACTAATAGAAATATTGGTTATAGAGTCAGATCTGTCTGGAATTTGATATTTGATGACTTTATAATTCCCGCCAATCGATTACGCAACCGTTTACCCTCAATCCCTATAGGATTCGATTATGTTCGAAAAACTATTCAAGCTCAGTGAAAACGGCACTAACGTGAAAACTGAGATCATCGCAGGTGTTACTACCTTTTTGACAATGGCCTACATCATATTTGTGAACCCAGCTATTTTGGCTGACACAGGTATGGACCGTGGGGCAGTCTTTGTTGCTACGTGTGTGGCAGCGGCTATTGGCTGTTTCATCATGGGTTTTGTCGCTAACTACCCAATTGCGCAGGCGCCAGGTATGGGCCTTAACGCTTTCTTTACTTATTCGGTTGTACTTGGCATGGGGTATACGTGGCAAGTGGCTTTAGCTGCGGTATTCTGTTCAGGTTTACTGTTCATCTTGCTCAGCGTATTTAAGATTCGCGAATGGATTATCAACTCGATTCCGCTTTCACTGCGTACCGGCATTTCTGCGGGTATTGGCCTTTTTCTTGCGTTTATCGCACTGAAAAATGCGGGTATCGTCGCTGATAACCCAGCAACACTTGTCTCTCTTGGTTCAATTACATCTTTACCAGCGGTTCTTGCGTCAATTGGTTTCTTTCTGACCATTGCCTTGGTGCACCGTGGGGTTAAAGGTGCCGTAATGATCGCTATTCTTGCTGTTACGGGGCTAGGTCTACTATTTGGTGATGTTCAGTGGGCCGGTTTGATGTCTACACCACCAAGCATTGCACCTACTTTCCTTCAGCTTGATTTTTCTGCGGTATTCGAAGTGGGCATGATCTCTGTTGTGTTTGCATTCCTGTTCGTAGACTTATTTGATACGGCGGGCACTTTGGTTGGTGTTTCGCAAAAAGCAGGGCTTGTGGGCGAAGATGGAAAAATTCCTCGCTTGAATAAAGCGCTGCTGGCTGACTCAACAGCCACTTCAGTGGGAGCCTTGTTAGGTACATCCAACACCACTTCATATATTGAGAGTGTTTCTGGTGTTTCTGCTGGTGGGCGCACAGGTTTAACTGCTGTGGTTGTTGGCATTTTGTTCTTACTTGCACTATTCTTCTCGCCACTGGCAGGAATGATTCCAGCATATGCGACCGCGGGAGCGTTATTTTATGTGGCGATCCTGATGCTTTCTGGCTTGGTAAGTATCGACTGGCGTGATTTAACAGAAGCGGCTCCGGTTGTTGTAACGTGTCTGCTTATGCCTCTGACTTTCTCAATTGCAGAAGGTATTTCTCTGGGCTTCATCGCGTACGCTGCTATTAAACTGTTTAGTGGTAAAGGGCGCAGTGTTTCTCTGAGCGTTTGGATAATGTCTGCCATCTTTATCATCAAATACATCGTCGCTTAATAGGTTTTCAAGGGTCTGTATTGCTAGAGCCGATCTTGTAATACAGGCCCTCACATTTTTAGATTTTAGGTTAATAATAATGAGCAAGAAATTTGTCATCACTTGGGACCAAATGCACACATACTGCCGTGAACTAGCAGAAAAACAGATGCCAGCAGAACAGTGGAAGGGCATTTGGGCAGTGAGCCGTGGTGGTTTGGTTCCTGGCGCTATTCTGGCGCGTGAACTCGGTATTCGTTACGTAGATACCATCTGTATCTCTAGCTACGACCATGATCATCAACGCGACATGAGTGTAATCAAAGCGCCAGAAGGTGACGGTGAAGGGTACTTAATCGTTGAAGACCTTGTAGACAGCGGTGATACTGCGCGTAAACTGCGTGATCTATACCCTAAAGCGAAATTGATTGCGGTTTGTGCAAAACCATCAGGTGCCGCTTTGCTTGACGACTATGTTGTCGATATTGCTCAGGAAACTTGGATTGAGCAGCCATGGGATATGGCGATTCAATACATTGAACCTATCAATCGCAAGCAAAAATAATGCTTCACTGAGCTAAGTTTCAGTTTCTTGATAAATGACCCTTCATTGGGTCATTTTTTTTATTACTATTGTCTCAACAGCAATTATTTAGGTTCGATTATGTCCGAAGAAGTGAGTAAAAACCTCTCAGAGACTCTTTTTGTTAAACACAAGCAAGCGCGAGAGACTTCAGCACTGATTCAGTATATGCCAAGTAGCCAGTCGTTATTGGAAGAAAAACGTGAGCAAGAAGGCTACCGATGGTATCGCAATTTACGTCGTATGCAGTGGGCTTGGCAGGGCTTAGATCCGATAGAAATCGAAGCTGTTCTTGCTAAAATTGCTTCTTCTAAACATTCACGAACTCAAGATCAATGGCTAGATACCGTGATGGGCTACCACAGCGGGAACTGGACTTATGAATGGATTAAATTGGGAATGCTTCACCAGAAGCGTTCTGACAAGTTGTCAGGCGAAGAGGCAGCCGATGAGCTTTTTAACGCGTCACTGTGCTTTAGTATTGCCGGTTATCCTCATCTAAAAAATGATAACTTAGCGACACAAGCTCAGGTGCTGGCCAATTCTGCTTACACTGATGCGGCTAAGAAAACCAAGTTTATTGTTAAACGAATCGAAGTTCCGTATCAAAACAAGAAAATTACCGCTCACCTTCATTTGACGAAGACAGATAAACCCCAGCCAGTTGTGATGGTTAGCGCGGGCTTGGACAGTTTACAAACCGATCTTTGGACGCTGTTCCGAGACCACCTAGCGAAGAAAGACATCGCTATGTTAACCGTCGATATGCCATCTGTTGGTTCTAATACTTACTGGAACTTGACCGAAGACACGTCGTGTTTACACCAAGCGGTACTTAATGAGCTTTATAATATTCCTTGGGTAGATCATTACCGAGTAGGACTGATTGGTTTCCGCTTTGGTGGTAATGCTATGGTGCGTTTGTCTTTCATGGAGCAAGATAAGATCAAAGCTTGTGTTTCTATGGGGGCGCCGATTCATTCCGTGCTGGCTTCACCGGAAAAGCTTAAAAAAATGCCGCAAATGCATTTAGACGTTTTAGCCTCTCGCCTTGGTAAAAGCGCGGTTGATATCCATAGTATGGCCAGTCAGCTTATGGCATGGTCATTAAAAGTTCAGGGTATTCTTTCTAGCCGAAAAACCAGAGTGCCAATATTGGCAATGAGTTTAGACGGTGACCCTGTTTCCCCATTTAGTGATAACCAACTTGTGGCATTATTCAGTGATTACGGCAAGGCCAAGAAAATCAACACTAAGACAATTACACAAGGATATGAGCAATCCCTCGATTTAGCCATTCAGTGGTTAGAGGATGAGCTAACTAGGTGACATAACGAGCAATTTGGACGAAACTGAGTGTAAGGTGCACTGAAATAAAACGTTAACAGTGCACCTGTAACAATACATACAGTCATGAATACGGAGATTCATATGTCTGATACGACGAAAAGTCCAACTCATTATCGCTTGCTTTCTACCCTCAGAGCCATTGGTCCTTACTTACGCGAATCGCAATGCGTGGATGGCTCTTATCTTTTCGATTGTTTATCCGTTTGTGTAAACGACAAAAAGTCCCCGGAGAAAAGAGAGTTTTGGGGATGGTGGCTTGAACTAGAACAGCAAGGAAATGGCTATCAAGCGCGTTACAGAAGTGGTTTATACGACACAACAGGCGAATGGTTGGACGAAAAATTGCCACAGAACGTGGTTAAAGACGTGAACCATACGCAAGAAGCTTTCCACCAAAAACTGATCGAAACGATGCAGACGGAATTTGGACTTCAAGTTCATTTACATGAAGATTCTGTCGAATTTGTCTAATTTTGACCGCTTATCTTTCTTCTCTATCAAAAAGGCGCGATTCAGCGCCTTTTCTACTTGTGAATTTGGTCTTTGATTGCTAAAACATCAGGTCCGGATGCCATTTACCCCTAAACAGAAAAACTGTTGGTTTCATATAAGTGGCATAGAACCATGTTTATTTTATTCATAGCAGAACGACAATGAATCAAGAATGCGGACAAACACTACAGCCTCAAACTGTGGTTGTTAAACTAGGTACCAGTGTCTTAACTGGTGGTACATTAGCGCTTGATCGTGCTCATATGGTTGAGCTGGCGCGCCAATGTGCAGAGCTAAAAAAACTAGGCCACGCTGTGGTTATGGTATCGTCAGGCGCGATCGCCGCTGGACGTGAGCACCTAGGTTACCCCGCACTCCCCAACTCAATGGCAAGTAAACAGCTGCTTGCTGCCGTCGGTCAAAGCCAACTGATTCAAACTTGGGAAGCCTTGTTTGCTATCTACGGAATTAAGATAGGTCAAATGCTGTTAACCCGAGCTGATCTGGAAGACCGCGAGCGCTTTCTAAACGCCCGAGATACGATCAATGCTCTGGTTGAAAATGACATCATTCCAATCGTGAATGAAAACGACGCGGTCGCGACCAGTGAAATCAAAGTGGGTGATAACGATAACCTATCGGCATTGGTTGGGATTTTATGCGGCGCAGACAAGCTCTTGCTGCTGACTGATCAAAAAGGCCTGTTTACTGCCGACCCGCGCAAAGACCCAGATGCAGAGCTCATCAAAGAAGTCAAAACCATTGATGACACCCTACGTAAAATCGCAGGCGGCAGTGGCACCACATTAGGTACTGGCGGAATGGCGACCAAGTTACAAGCAGCAGACATTGCGCGCCGAGCGGGGATCGAAGTCATTATTGCAGCGGGTAGTGCACCTAACGTGATTTTTGATTCACTGGGTAACGAGCCTCATGGGACACGTTTCTTGCCGTGCGAAGAGTCACTGGAAAACCGAAAGCGTTGGATACTGGCGGGCCCTGCAACATCGGGTGATATCGTGATTGATGAAGGCGCAGTAAAAGCCGTCTTTGGTAATGGCAGTAGTCTGCTGGCGAAAGGTGTCACCAAAGTGAGTGGTGAGTTTGCTCGTGGTGATGTTGTCCGAGTGACAGACATCAATGGCAAATTGGTTGCCCGCGGGATCTCTAGCTACTCAAGTAAAGACATGGCCAAGATTATTGGCAAACACAGCAAAGATATTTTAGGAATATTAGGTTACGACTACGGCAGCGAAGTACTGCACCGTGACGATATGGTCGTAATACAAGAATAAGAATTGAGGGATTTATAGTGGAACTGATTTCTATGGGTAAAGCTGCCAAGGATGCAGCTTTCCAGCTTGCTACCGCATCAACGGCACAAAAAAACAAAGCATTGGCTATTATAGCGGATGAACTTGAAGCGAATTCAGCGACAATTCTGGCGGCTAACGCCAAAGATATTGAACTAGGCCGTGAAGCGGGGTTAACAGATGCTCTGCTTGACCGCTTACTGCTAAACGAAGAACGCTTAATCGGCATTGCGAACGATGTTCGTAACGTTATTGGCCTGAATGATCCTGTCGGTAGTGAGATAGACAGTAAAGTGCTTGAAAATGGTATGTCACTGTCACGTCGCCGCGTACCGCTTGGTGTTGTCGGTGTGATTTATGAAGCGCGCCCGAACGTGACCATCGATATTGCTGCACTGTGTTTAAAAACGGGTAACGCGAGTATTCTGCGTGGCGGAAAAGAGACGTTCTTTTCGAACATGGAACTGGTTAACGTAATTCAATCGGCACTGGCGAAGGCAGAGTTGCCAGCAGCTTCAGTACAATATATTGAAAAACCGGATCGCGAGCTGGTTTCTCAATTGCTTAAACTCGATGACTATGTGGACATGATCATTCCACGTGGTGGTGCAGGCTTACACAAAATGTGTAAAGAAAACAGCACGATCCCAGTCATCATTGGTGGTTTTGGTATCAGCCATATCTTTGTCGATGAAAGTGCTAACTTAGCAAAATCAATCGACGTAGTTGAAAACGCAAAGGTCCAACGCCCTTCGGCATGCAATTCTCTCGATACGCTACTGGTACATGCAAGTGTGGCAGCCGAGTTCTTGCCTATGCTGGTGGAACGCATGAACGAACAAGTCACTTTTGTTACCGAGCCAAAAGCCAAGGCGCTGATGGGCAATGCGAAAAAACTATGTGATGCGGTTGATGGTGATTTTGACACAGAGTGGCTGAGTTACACGTTGGGCGTAAAAATCGTCGACGATGTAAAAGAGGCGATTGATCATATGCGTGTTCACAACGCGAGCCACTCTGATGCCATCATGACCAACAGTTTAGAAAACTCAGAACTGTTTATTAACTCAGTGGGCTCTGCGGCGGTTTATGTAAATGCATCTACGCGTTTTACCGATGGCGCACAGTTTGGTTTAGGTGCAGAAGTGGCGGTATCAACACAAAAACTTCACGCACGTGGGCCAATGGGGCTGGAAGAGCTAACCAGTTATAAATGGGTTGGTAAGGCGAACTACTTGCCGCGTAGTTAACAAAACGGGCTGTAGGTTGATTAAAAAGGGGCTATTCGAGCCCCTTTTGCTTTTCCTAGCTTTG
Organism: Vibrio nereis NBRC 15637; assembly: GCF_001591105.1. Lineage (GTDB taxonomy): Bacteria > Pseudomonadota > Gammaproteobacteria > Enterobacterales > Vibrionaceae > Vibrio > Vibrio nereis. The sequence continues at coordinate 222,219 of NZ_BCUD01000003.1, forward strand.
TGAATTCCGCTACACTAACTGGCATTATTTTGGAGGTGATATGCATTGTCCTTTTTGTTCAGAGAATGATACTAAAGTAATCGACTCTCGTTTGGTTGCGGATGGTCATCAGGTTCGTCGTCGTAGGCAGTGTCTGGCGTGTAGCGAACGTTTCACTACGTTTGAAACCGCAGAGTTGGTTATGCCGCGCGTGATTAAATCGAATGGCAACCGTGAGCCGTTTAATGAAGATAAAATGGTCGGCGGTTTGCAAAGGGCGTTGGAGAAACGTCCGGTCAGTGCAGACGCAGTAGAGCTTGCGATCAGCATGATTAAATCGCAACTACGCGCAACAGGTGAACGCGAAGTACCAAGTGAAATGATTGGTAACCTCGTGATGGATCAACTGAAAGAGCTGGATAAGGTGGCGTATATTCGATTTGCGTCAGTGTACCGAAGTTTTGAAGATATCCGAGAGTTTGGCGAAGAAATCGCTAAGCTGGAAGATTAACGGACGCAGCTCATGTCTGAATTCACTTCTCTAGATTTTCAAATGATGTCACGTGCTATCCATTTGGCGCAAGGTGGCATCTATACCACGCCTCCAAACCCAAACGTGGGTTGCGTGATCACTCGCGATGGCGAAATTGTGGGTGAAGGTTTTCACTTTCGTGCAGGCGAACCCCATGCGGAAGTGCATGCGTTGCGCATGGCGGGCGAGAAAGCCGCAGGTGCAACCGCCTATGTGACGTTAGAGCCTTGCTCTCACTACGGACGCACACCTCCCTGCGCGGAAGGCCTGATTAATGCCAAGGTTGCGAAAGTTATTTGTGCCATGCAAGACCCGAACCCGCAAGTGGCAGGACGCGGCATCCAAATGCTGCGCGACGCTGGGATAGAAGTGCATGTCGGCTTGCTTGAACAAGATGCACACGCTCTAAATCCAGCGTTCATCAAGCGAATGAAAACCGGCATGCCTTTTGTGCAGTTGAAAATGGCGGCGAGCTTAGACGGCCAAACCGCACTTGCTAATGGGCAAAGCCAGTGGATTACCTCCCCGCAGGCGCGTCAAGACGTCCAGAAATACCGAGCGCAAAGTGGCGCTATTCTGTCGACCAGTAAGACAGTCATAGACGATAACGCGTCACTCAATGTTCGCTGGAGTGACTTACCGCAACATGTACAAGCCAATTACTTACAACAAGACTTACGTCAACCTGTTCGAGTGATCTTGGATCGCCAGCAGCAACTAACTGCCGATCTCAAGCTGTTCCAAGCTGAAGGCGATAAGCTCGTCATCGCTGAGCAAGGTGATATTGCTCCTGTTTTAAATCACGATCAGCAAATTGACTTAAAGGCGATGTTTGCCCAACTGGCTAGTCAGTACAACGTTAACCACCTGTGGGTGGAAGCGGGCGCAACGTTGGCGAGCAGCCTGATCAAAGCCGAGCTGGTGGATGAGCTTATCCTGTATCTCGCGCCTAAAATTATGGGAAGCGATGGCAGAGGGTTACTCGGTGCATTAGGTCTTGACTCTATGGCGGATGTGATCGAGCTGGATATTCAAGATGTAAGACAAGTGGGCAAGGATATTCGAATCGTTGCCAAACTATTGAAAAAAGAAATGTAATTATGTTTACAGGTATTGTAGAAGCAGTCGGAACACTGACTGCCATCACGCCAAAAGGCGAAGATATCAGTGTTACCGTGGCAGTCGGTAAGCTGGACATGTCGGATGTAAAGTTGGGTGACAGTATTGCGACTAACGGCGTGTGCCTTACCGTCGTGGACTTTAGCTCAACCAGCTACACCGCGGACTTATCGCTCGAAACGTTAAAGAAAACAGGCTTTGCCGATTACGAAGCAGGCGACAAAGTTAACTTAGAGAAAGCCATGTTGCCAACGACGCGATTCGGTGGACATATTGTTTCAGGGCACGTTGACGGCGTGGGTGAAATCGTTGAACGAAATATGGTGGGTCGTGCGATTGAGTTTTGGGTCTCGATGCCACAAGAGCTGTCTAAGTATGTCGCGGAGAAAGGATCGATCACCGTTGATGGTATTAGTCTGACGGTCAATGCGTTGCGTAAGAATGCTTTCAAGCTCACCATTGTTCCTCATACTGGGGAAGAAACGACGATTGCAGATTTTCATGTAGGGCGCAAAGTGAACTTAGAAGTTGATGTGCTTGCACGTTATATGGAGAGATTACTGACAGGACAGCGTGAAGAGCAGGAACCAGAATCTCGTATCACCATGGAATTTTTACAACAGAACGGATTTGCATAAGCAACGCCAAACTCGCGTTCGATAAACCATTCGCCGCTAGAAGCTGAGACAGGAATAAAAAGATGCCAATTAGTACGCCACAAGAAATCATTGAAGATATTCGCCTTGGAAAAATGGTCATCCTGATGGATGACGAAGATCGAGAAAATGAAGGTGATTTAATCATGGCTGCGGAGCATATTACTCCGGAAGCAATTAACTTTATGGCGACTCACGGCCGCGGACTGATTTGTCTGACGATGACGAAAGAGCGTTGTGAAATGTTGGGTCTACCGCCAATGGTGCAAGACAATAATGCGCAATACACCACAAACTTTACCGTTTCTATTGAAGCGGCTGAAGGCGTAACAACCGGTATTTCAGCGGCAGACCGCGCTCGCACGGTACAAGCTGCTGTGGCGAAAGACGCAAAAGCGGCAGATCTTGTTCAGCCGGGTCATATCTTCCCGCTTGCGGCTCAAGAAGGTGGTGTATTGACTCGCGCAGGTCATACTGAGGCTGGTTGTGATTTGGCTCGTCTGGCAGGTTTGGAGCCAGCAGGTGTGATTGTAGAGATCCTTAACGACGATGGCACTATGGCACGCCGCCCAGATCTCGAAATCTTTGCAGACAAACACGATATCAAGCTAGGTACCATCGCTGATCTGATTGAATATCGCAACAACACCGAAACGACGATTGAACGCGTTGCGGAATGCAAACTGCCAACTGAGTTTGGTGAATTTGAGTTGGTCACTTACCGCGATACGATCGACAACCAAGTGCATTATGCGCTTTGCAAAGGCGATCTTGAAAATGAAGTGCCGCTTGTACGCGTGCATTTGCAAGATACCTTTACTGATCTACTCCGTAGTGATCGCAATGCTGAACGTAGCTGGACATTAGACAAGGCGATGAAGCGAATCGGCCAAGATGGTGGCGTGTTGGTTATTCTGGGTAATGAAGAGTCGACTGACCTGCTAATCCACCGAGTCAAAATGTTTGAAGCGCAGGATAAAGGCCAAGCCCCAACGCTTGCTAAGAAGCAAGGCACATCACGCCGAGTCGGAGTTGGTTCGCAAATTTTGGCGGATCTTGGTGTGCATGATATGCGTCTGCTATCGTCAACTAACAAAAAATACCATGCATTGGGTGGCTTCGGTCTGAATGTCGTTGAGTATGTTAGTGAGTAGTTGCTAAGTCTTATGAAATCGCAAGAGGGCAAAGGTTTTCAGAGCTTTTGCCCTCTTTGCATTCAATCCTTTGCGAAAGGGAAAAGGAATGCAAATTTCCATTAGATATTGCTCACAAAACTATGCTAGAATCCGGCGATTCTCACTTGATGAACATAGTTAAAGGAAAGCTTATGAAAGTGATCGAGGGTGGCTTCCCAGCGCCAAACGCAAAAATTGCTATCGTTATTTCTCGTTTCAACAGTTTTATTAACGAAAGTCTATTGTCTGGTGCAATCGATACTTTAAAGCGTCATGGACAGGTTAGCGAAGAAAACATCACTGTTGTTCGTTGTCCTGGTGCAGTGGAATTACCTCTTATTGCTCAGCGTGTAGCAAAAACAGGTAAGTTCGATGCAATCGTGTCACTAGGTACAGTTATTCGTGGTGGTACACCACACTTTGACTATGTTTGTAGTGAATGTAACAAAGGTCTTGCACAAGTTTCTCTGGAATACAGCCTTCCAGTAGCATTTGGTGTACTGACTGTTGATACTATTGATCAAGCAATCGAGCGCGCAGGAACCAAGGCTGGTAATAAAGGTGCAGAGGCTGCACTGAGCGCACTTGAGATGATTAACGTTCTTTCAGAAATTGATTCCTAATGGGGGCCAGTGTGAAACCAGCCGCACGTCGTAATGCACGTCGATTCGCTTTACAAGCGATCTACTCATGGCAAATTACCAAAGAGAATGTTGCCACTATTGAAGAGCAGTTCTTATCTGGTGGTAAGTATGATGAAGAAGAACATCATGCAGCAGAACCAGCACTTGCAGCTCCAGACACAGACGTTGCATACTTCCGTGACCTGCTAACAGGTGTTGTGCTAAGTCACACAGAGCTAGATAGCAAGATTCGTCCTTACACGGCTCGTCCGATGCAAGATTTGGATTTGATGGAGCTAGCATTGCTTCGTCTTGCTATGTATGAAATGACACGTCGTGAAGACGTACCTTACAAAGTGGTTATCAACGAAGCGATTGAACTTGCTAAAGTATTCGCAGCTGAAGAAAGCCACAAATTCGTGAACGGTGTACTTGATAAAGCGGCACCTCACGTACGTAAGAAGTAAGAGATTATCAAGAATGAAAAGGTCAGCAATCGCTGACCTTTTTTATGCGTATTAATTAGTGTTATGCGCATAAAGCAATGTTATCCGTATTAAAAACAATCTAGTGGAATCCCGATGGCTGGTGAATTTAATCTGATTGAGAAATATTTTGTGGGCCGACAGCAGCAGCGCCGCGATGTGTTGTTGGCAGCGGGTGATGACTGTGCGCTTGTGCAGGTTCCTCAGGGACTATCTGTAGCGATCAGTACGGATACCTTGGTGTCAGGCACCCACTTTCTTCCAGAGGCTAACCCTGCATGGGTAGCTCATAAAGCGTTAGCCTCTAACATTAGCGATCTGGCGGCTATGGGCGCCACGCCCGCATGGGTCTCTTTTGCTCTTACCATGCCTAAGCCTGATGAAGCTTGGCTAGCCCCATTCTGCGACGCCTTTTTTGAGCTGGCCGATTACTTCGGGATCCAGTTAATTGGTGGTGATACCACCAAGGGGCCGTTGAGTTTGACGTTGACCGTGCAAGGGTTAGTTGCCCCTGACAAAGCATTGAGACGTGATGGTGCCAAAGTCGGTGATTGGATATATGTCACGGGCGATTTGGGGGATAGTAAAGCTGGGCTTGAGGTCGTTCTAAATCGTGATGAGGGAGAGGGCAAGCCTTTTGCTCGTGAATTAGAGCAACGCCATTATTTATCTACCCCGCGAGTTTTAGTTGGCCAAGCCCTGCTTGGATTAGCGAGCTCCGCGATTGATATTTCTGATGGATTGATTTCGGATGTTCAGCATATTTTGCAACGTTCAAAGGTTGGAGCTAGTATTGATGTTTCAAAGCTTCCCGTTTCGAATGAATTGGTCCAGTTTTTAGGTGATCCACAAAAAGCACAACAGTATGCTCTCACCAGCGGTGAAGAGTATGAGCTCTGCTTTACGGTACCTGAGCAAAATCAAGGTGCCATTGAAAGTGCATTGGCTCACTGTGGGGCAAAATTCACTTGTATCGGTCAAATAAGACCAGAAGGTATTTTTGAGATCCACTCGCAAGGTGAAGCGCTCAATTGGTCACTTAGTGGCTATGATCATTTCCAATAATTAAGCAGTAGTATGACAAACCCTCTATCTCGAATTTCACTGAAGAACCCTTGGCATTTATTGGCTACGGGGTTTGGCAGTGGTTTATCTCCGATTATCCCCGGAACCATGGGAACACTCGCAGCGGTTCCTGTGTACCTTTTGCTGGCTCAAACCCCGCTGATGGTGTACTTACTGCTGGTGCTTATATCTTGTGTGGTGGGGATAAAAATCTGCCAAGTAACCTCTGATGATATGGGCGTTCATGATCACGGTTCTATCGTCTGGGATGAGTTTGCCGGTTTCTGGATCACTATGTTGGTAGTGCCCGTGTTAGGGGTGCCCGTTTTCGATTGGAAGTGGCTTTTGGCTGGCTTTGTCTTATTCCGATTCTTCGATATGGTAAAACCTTGGCCGATTGGTTGGCTAGACAAGCGAGTTCATGGTGGCTTAGGCATCATGCTGGATGATATTGTAGCAGGTGTTATGGCTGGGGTGTCACTGTATTTAGTGGGTGTGTACTTAGGTTGGCTATAGCGATATTAATACGCTGAAAAGGCTTCCAAACGGAAGCCTTTTTTATACTTTAACGAGGTTACTTGAGTTTCTCTAGATCCGCTTCTATCTCTGAAATCTTACTTGAAACAACTTTTTCCAAGTGACGCAAATCTGACAGGATTTTCTGTTTTACATCCACTTCTATCAACTTCTCTGGCTTGGTGATTTTATTCAGCTCATCAATAACCAAAGTGAGGTTACGGTTGATCTCGGTGACTTCTTTGTACTGGTGGCTACCGCTATCAACAAGTACACTTTTTACTTGGCGTGGATATTTGAATTTTACACTCTTCGCAAACAGCTCGCCCTTCTGCTTATGAAAATAGATTTTTAACACATCCTTGTGCGCTTCTTGGCGAAGTGAATAGCGCTCAATCTGTTTAGGGTCTTGAATGCCTAAACCAGTGAGGTGTGGAAACATAGGCTACCTCTTTAACTGTGTCGAAGTTATTAATTAGTTCAATAGTTAATGTAGCAGCCTATTAATGTTGTAGACAGTGGATTTTTCAAGCAGAGCAATAACTTGTGGTCAAGATCGCTTACGGAGCCAGCTTGGCCACATTTTCGATCAGATGCTGCCTCAGCAGTTGCTCTTCATCTTCAGTTAATTTCCCACCATTATTACTGGTGATGATGAATAAATCTTCTGCGCGCTCGCCAATGGTGGTGATCTTCGCACCGTGTAAATGCATGCCTAAATCAGCAAATGTTGCGCCGACAGTGGCCAGTAATCCAGGCGTATCTAAAGCAACAAACTCCATTAACGTGCGTTTCCTACTTTTGGTTGGCAGGAAGTCCACTTGAGTTTTAACCGTAAAATGCTGCAATTTACGTGGCATACGACGAGTTTTGATCTTTGTCGGACGACCATCTTGTAAAACATGCACCAAGTGCCTAATCACTGCTTTATGACGGTTTTCATTAATGACATCACCATGCTGGTCCAAAATGATGAAAGTATCGAGTACGTAGCCGTCTTTACTGGTCATAACTTGCGCATCATGAACATTAAGGTTACGGCGGTCGAGTTCTGCCACTACTGTTGCAAATAGGGCGTGCTGGTCTTTGCTGTAGACAAATATTTCTGTGCCACCACGAGTGGCTTTCTTAGAAACTAAGATAAGCGGCTTGGAGTGATCTTCATGACGCAGCAGATGAGAGCAATGCCAGGCAATTTGCTTGTGAGTATGGCGCAGAAAATAGTCCGCTTTAAACCGTTGCCAGAGCACTTCTATCTCTCGCGCACTAAAGCCTTCTTTGCGCAGTAACGCAGAGGCCAGTTGTTGGTTGTGACGAATTCGCTCCCGAACATCGACGGGGTTTTCTAAGCCGCGACGTAGCGCTCTTTGAGTTGAGTAGAATAGTTCAGCAAGCAGCGTTCGTTTCCAGCTGTTCCAGAGCTCTGGATTAGTCGCACAAATATCGGCAACCGTCAGGCACACCAAGTACTCTAAGCGTTCTTCATCACGTACCTTTTTCGCGAACTCGGTGATCACATCTGGGTCATAAATATCGCGTCTCTGCGCGGTTACCGACATTAATAGGTGATTGCGAACCAGCCAAGAAACCAGTTTGGCTTCTGGCTTGGAAAAACCATGCTGGATACAGAAATCATAGGCTTCTGATTCACCAATAACAGAATGATCGCCGCCACGCCCTTTACCAATGTCGTGAAAAATAGCAGCTAATATAAGAAGCTCTTTTTTCTGAATTTTTGGGTAAACTTCGCAGCAAATAGGGTGCTTTTCGTGGTTTTTTGCATAGCTGAAAGTGTTGATGTGCTTGAGAAGGCGAACGCTGTGCTCATCCACCGTGTAAACATGGAATAAATCAAACTGCATTTGGCCGACAATTTGGCTCCATTGTGGTAAGTAAGCCGCAAGTACGCCAAGATTATGCATGAGCCCAAATGCGCTATGCAGTGCATTAGGGTGGCGGCAGAGTTCAATGAATTTTTCTCTGGCGGCCGGGATAGTATGCAGAAACTTATTGAGTCTTCTTCTGGCGGTACGCAGCTGGCGCATGGTGGGAGGAGCCACGCCCTCAATCGTCGAGTCATTAGCAATGTGTAAAAACATGTCGAGTATGGTTTCTGGGCGAGCTTGAAACAGGGCAGGCTTCCTTGCTTCAATAAGATGGCCACGGCGCAGAAAATCATCACTGATGATCTCAGGTTCACTTTCGACCCCATTTTCCAGAATGGCTTGGTCAAACAGTTTTAGTAACATTTTGTTGAGTTCAGCAACGCGTCGTAAGGTGCGGTAGAACTCTTTCATCATTTTTTCGACGCCACGGTTCCCCTCACCGGTAAAACCGAGGCTTTCAGCTACTTGGGCCTGATGCGCGAAAGTGAGTCGGTTATCATAACGCCTTAATTCGATATGCAGCGCAAAGCGAACCCGCCACAAAAAATCTTGGCACTCGACGAGTTCTCGATATTCCGCATCTGTTAAAAAACCAAAGTGGCTCATTTCTAACAAAGAGGTGGCACCAAAGTGGCGCCTGGCCACCCAGCTCAAGGTATGAATATCGCGTAAACCGCCCGGCGTTGATTTTATATCCGGTTCAAGGTTGTAGGTAGTATCGTGGTAGCGAGCATGGCGCTCTCTTTGCTCTTGTACTTTAGCTTTGTAAAAAACTTCGCTTGGCCAAAATGATTCCGAATGAATGACCATTTTTAGCTGGTAAAAGGTGTCTTCACACCCACATAGCAGACGTGCTTCTTGTAGGTTGGTGGCGACCGTTAAGTCTTCTTTACCAATGCTCGCACACTCATCAATACTGCGAACAGCGTGACCGACTTCGAGCTTTAAGTCCCATAGCAAGGTAATAAACTCGCTGACTTTGGCGGCTAAGCTTTCTGGTAAAGATTTACGAGAGATAATTAAGATATCGATATCAGATAAAGGATGCAGCTCTCCGCGGCCGTATCCACCGACAGCGACTAGGCTGATATTGGGCAGTTCTGAGAACCCGAAGTGAGACCACAATCGATTAAGCATCAAGTCTATGTATTCTGCTCGGCCTAACACCAAATCAGTGATGGGGTGATGATTGAGGAATTCCGTCTTTTGATAATCAGCGAATTGCTCTAATTGATGTTTTAGTTCACCAATCGTGATTTGTTCTTTTTCAAAAGTCAGAGGAGATTGAAAGCTCATACAGCCAGTCCGTGCAAAGTATCCTAATGGTATTCAATCTATCAAAATAGGGTACTAAGCTAAATAACTAATTGGCCGTGTATTGTGGCAAGAGTAGAAGGAACGATGGAGGAAGGCAGATATAAAATATCCCCGGCAGAGCGGGGATATTAGGGAAAAACGGGTTACGCGTTGTTCATGATACGAGGAATCGTGTCGTCGCTGCGCAGCGTGAATACTTCACAACCAGTTTTAGTCACCACAATGGTATGCTCGTACTGAGCTGATTTTTTACCGTCGCCAGTGTAAACCGTCCAATCATCTTCGGCATCAACGCTAACGCCGAATTTACCAGCATTGATCATTGGCTCAATGGTGAAACACATGCCTTCTTTTAAAACGCGACGGTCGTTGTTTTTGTAGTGAACAATTTGTGGTTCTTCATGGAATTCGTTACCAATGCCGTGACCACAGAAATCTTTAACAATGGAAAACTTATTGCGTGGGTTCTTTTTGTTGTTTTCTTTGATGTACTTTTCAATCGCACTACCAATATCACCCACAGTTGCGCCTGGCTTAACTTTACGCATGCCAACATAAAGTGCCTCTTGGGTAACCATGCATAGGCGTTTGTCCGCTGGGCTTACATCACCAACAAAGAACATTTTCGATGTGTCGCCATGGTAACCTTCTGGGCGAACAGATAGATCCGCGTTTTCGTCATTCGGTACGATAACCGTGATATCGATATTAATAATGTCGCCACTTTTCAATACTGCCGGCTTCATTTGGCCATTGCTGCCAGTTTCGTCCTGTGACGCAGGAATGCCGTGACACACGATATGGTTAATTGACGTACAGATTGACTTAGGGAAACCATGGTAATCAAGTGGAGCAGAGTAAGCCCCTTTCTCTAAAGCGTAATCGTGACAGATTTGGTTAAGTTCATCCGTCGTTACCCCTTCTTTGATATAAGGTTCAATCATCTCCAGAATTTCAGCGGCTAAAGCACCCGCTTTGCGCATACGTTCGATTTCTTCAGCTGTTTTTATCTTGATTGACATCGGCTTTCTCTACTTTGTTCAATTGCACTTTCTAGTGCGATGCGGCGCATTCTAACAGGAAGATATCAGAAAGTGTATTCGTGACTGGAGTTGGGGGGCGCTGAACGGAAGTACGCACGGCGCTATTTACAGTTTAAACGCAATGCTTCAATCGTTTTTTTACTAGCCATATGCCTTAAAAATATGGTATAAAGCGCGCCGGAATGTGGACCGTTCTCTTCGCAAGCGAATCGCAAAGCGGCGAAATTGTTCACACCCAACTAAACTTATATCTTTAAATCACACACATTCCGTCACATATTCCGGGGTGCTGGGCAGAAGCTTAGTCGGAATTATGGGGGATGTGGAGGCCTAACCCCATAGAGGATTATAAAATGGCAACTGTATCAATGCGCGATATGCTTAAAGCTGGTGTTCACTTCGGTCACCAGACTCGTTACTGGAACCCAAAAATGAAGCCGTTCATCTTTGGCGCTCGTAACAAAGTTCATATCATCAACCTAGAAAAAACTGTACCAATGTTCAACGACGCTCTAGCAGAGCTAGCTAAAGTTGGCGAGAAAAAAGGTAAAGTTCTTTTCGTAGGTACTAAGCGCGCTGCATCTGAAGCTGTTAAAGAAGCTGCAATCGCAAGCAACCAGTTCTACGTAAACAACCGCTGGTTAGGCGGTATGCTTACAAACTACAAAACTGTTCGTCAGTCTATCAAGCGTCTAAAAGATCTTGAAGCTCAGTCTCAAGACGGTACTTTTGACAAACTAACTAAGAAAGAAGCTCTAATGCGTACTCGCGAAATGGAGAAGCTAGAGAAATCTCTTGGTGGTATCAAAGATATGGGCGGCCTACCAGACGCTCTATTCGTAATCGACGCTGATCACGAGCACATCGCAGTTAAAGAAGCTAACAACCTAGGTATCCCAGTTTACGCTGTAGTTGATACTAACTCTAACCCAGATGGCGTTGACTTCGTTATCCCAGGTAACGACGACGCAATCCGTGCGGTACAGCTATACCTAAACGCTGCTGCTTCTGCAGTTAGCGAAGGTCGTAACAAAGACGTTGCTGCAGCTGCTGAAAAAGACGGTTTCGTAGAAGCTGAATAATAGCGGCTCCGTGTCACACTTGGTTTTATGTGCAAACAAGTTGTAGCATAAACTGAGTTATAGTTATAAGCAGGGGCCTTTGTTATTGGCCCCTGTTTTTTACCAAATCTAGAATCAACTGAGGAATAGAGAATGGCTGTTACTGCTGCTCTAGTTAAAGAACTGCGCGAACGCACTGGCGCAGGCATGATGGAATGTAAAAAAGCGCTTGTTGAAACTAACGGCGACATCGAACTAGCAATCGAAAACATGCGTAAGTCAGGCGCTGCGAAAGCTGCTAAAAAAGCAGGTAACGTAGCTGCTGAAGGCGCAATCATCATTAAAGAAGAAAACGGCGTTGCTGTTCTTCTTGAAGTTAACTGCCAAACTGACTTCGTTGCTAAAGACGCTAACTTCACTGCATTCGCAGAAAAAGTAGCAGCAGACGCTCTAGCTTCTAAAGCTTCTGTTGAAGAGCTAGTTGCTAAATTCGAAGAAGAGCGTGTTGCTCTAGTTGCTAAGATCGGTGAAAACATCAACATCCGTCGCGTACAGTATGTTGAAGGCGCTGCAATCGCTTCTTACCGTCACGGTGAGAAAATCGGTGTAGTTGTTGCTGGTGAAGGCGACGCAGAAACTCTTAAGCACGTTGCTATGCACGTAGCTGCTTCTAAGCCAGAGTTCGTTAACCCTGAAGACGTACCTGCTGACGTAGTAGAAAAAGAGAAAGCTGTTCAAGTTGAAATCGCTATGAATGAAGGCAAACCAGCTGAAATCGCAGAGAAGATGGTTGTTGGCCGCATGAAGAAATTCACTGGCGAAATCTCTCTAACTGGTCAAGCGTTCGTTATGGAACCTAAGAAATCTGTAGGTGAAATCCTTAAAGAGCGTGGCGCTTCTGTTTCTACTTTCGTTCGCCTAGAAGTAGGTGAAGGTATAGAGAAGAAAGAAGAAATGAGCTTCGCTGAAGAAGTAGCAGCAGCTCAAAAAGGTTAATCCTTAGAGATTGCATAAAGTTTAGACCGTAGCTCCGGCTGCGGTCTTTTTACGACTACTGCTAGCTTGTTTAACCGTGATTAATAGATACAAGTGACTTGTGTTTATTCATGACTGTTAATCAAAAAAACTCTCTTTTGGAAGGTAAAGTCCATGACTACAAACCCTAAACCTGCGTATCAACGTATTCTGTTAAAACTGAGTGGTGAAGCTCTTCAAGGTGAAGACGGTTTTGGTATTGACCCAGCGGTTCTTGACCGTATGGCTCAAGAGGTTAAAGAACTGGTTGAACTAGGCGTTCAGGTTGGTGTAGTTATCGGTGGTGGTAACTTATTCCGTGGTGCAGGTCTGGCTGAAGCTGGTATGAACCGCGTTGTTGGCGACCACATGGGTATGCTGGCGACTGTGATGAACGGTCTTGCGATGCGTGATGCACTGCACCGTGCTTACGTTAACGCTCGCGTGATGTCTGCGATTCCTCTAAAAGGTGTATGTGACGATTACAACTGGGCAGACGCAATCCGTGAACTTCGTCAAGGTCGTGTGGTGATCTTCTCGGCTGGTACAGGTAACCCGTTCTTCACAACAGACTCAGCGGCATGTCTACGTGGTATCGAAATCGAAGCGGATGTTGTACTAAAAGCAACAAAAGTGGATGGCGTATTTACAGCTGACCCAGTAGCAAACCCAGACGCAGAGCTGTATGATAAGCTTTCTTACGCTGAAGTTCTTGATAAAGAACTGAAAGTGATGGATTTGGCAGCGTTTACACTAGCGCGTGACCACAAAATGCCAATTCGCGTATTTAACATGAACAAACCAGGCGCACTACGCCGCGTGGTTATGGGTGAAGCAGAAGGCACATTGATTAGCTCTGCTGAATAAGTCAATTCAACCGCAGCATGTGTTAGGTATATAGATGCTGCGGTATTGCCTTTTGAAGAATCCTGATTAGGCTTTCTTCAGGAAGAATTATATATTTAAGGTGATATTGTGATTAACGAAATCAAAAAAGACGCTCAAGAGCGCATGGATAAAAGCGTTGAAGCGCTAAAAAACAACCTTTCTAAAGTTCGTACTGGCCGTGCGCACCCAAGCCTGCTGTCTGGCATTTCTGTAGAATACTACGGTGCACCAACGCCTTTAAACCAAGTTGCTAACGTGGTTGCTGAAGACGCGCGTACACTTGCTATTACCGTATTTGACCGCGAGTTAACTCAGAAAGTTGAAAAAGCGATCATGATGTCTGACCTAGGTTTAAACCCAATGTCAGCGGGTACTATCATTCGCGTTCCTCTACCTCCCCTAACAGAAGAGCGTCGTAAAGACCTCGTGAAAATCGTGCGTGGCGAAGCAGAAGGTGGCCGTGTTGCCGTTCGTAACATTCGCCGTGATGCAAACGGTGATCTAAAAGCACTGCTTAAAGATAAAGAAATCTCTGAAGATGAAGATCGTAAAGCACAAGACGAGATTCAAAAATTGACTGATTCTGCAGTGAAGAAAATCGACGAGGTTCTTGCTGCTAAAGAAAAAGAGTTGATGGAAGTTTAATTCCGCTTACACTCGGCTTTAAGAAAACGCTGTGCTCGCAGTACAGCGTTTTTTTATGCTACTCTCTGTCCTTTGCTGATAACTTATCAACCCTTTATGCAAAATTCTCAACTCTCACCAGATGTACTCCCTCAACATATCGCAATCATTATGGATGGCAATGGCCGCTGGGCGAAAGCGCAGGGTAAGCCCCGTGTTTTTGGTCATAAAAACGGTGTTGCAGCAGTAAGAAAAACCATCTCTACCGCCGCGAAGTTAGGCATTAAAGCGGTAACTTTATTCGCCTTTAGCAGTGAAAACTGGCGTCGTCCTGAAGAGGAAGTCGGTGTGTTGATGGAGCTGTTTATCACGGTATTGTCAACAGAGATAAAAAAGCTGCATAAGAACAACCTACGTTTGCGGGTCATCGGCGATACATCGCGATTTAATGATCGATTGCGAAAAAAGATTACGCAAGCCGAAGCGTTAACCGCTGAAAATACTGGCATGATGATCAATATTGCTGCTAATTACGGTGGTAAGTGGGACATCACACAAGCGACCCAAGCGCTGGCGGAAAAGGTGGCTCAGGGAGAGTTACAAGTAAATGATATCAATGAAACATTGATTACTCAGCATTTGACGATGGCTGACTTACCCGAGGTTGATTTAATGATTCGTACCAGTGGTGAGTGCCGAATTAGCAACTTTATGCTGTGGCAAATGGCCTACGCTGAGTTGTATTTTATGCCAATTTATTGGCCGGAGTTCGATGAGAACAGCTTAATTGAAGCAGTGACTTGGTTTGTTAACCGTGAAAGAAGATTTGGTTGTACTGGTGAACAAATCAAGGCATTGATGGAAAGCGAATAAAGGACCCCAAGTTTGAAACAAAGAATAATAACAGCCCTCATCCTTGCTCCGTTAGTGATCTTAGGAATTTTTGAGCTCTCTTTACCCATGTTTACCGTAGCGATAGCTGCGATTATGCTCATTGGTTATTGGGAGTGGACTCAGTTTGTAGAATCAAAATCGCGAGTTAGTGCTCTTGTCCCAGCGATTTTAGTCAGTGCATTCAGTTTTGCGCTTATTCCTTATGATTCAAGCAGTTTAAATTTAGTGCTTGAACCTCACTATCTGATCTTAGGGCTAGGATGCCTCTGGTGGGTTGCCGCCAGTACTCTGGCTATTACTTATCCTAAATCTTCTGCACTATGGCAACACTCAAAACTCTTACGTCATGCTTTTGGGATTTTGACATTACTTCCTTTCTTTTGGAGTGTACTGCTATTGCGAGCGGAAGGTATCAATAATGATGTGTACCACGGCGCTAAACTCGTACTGTACGTTTGTTTTATCGTTTGGGCTGCCGATAGTGGCGCTTACTTTGCGGGTAAGAGCCTGGGTAAGCGAAAAATGGCACCTAATGTTAGTCCAAATAAAACCATTGAAGGTTTAGTCGGTGGGATCATTACCGCGGTTCTTGTTGGGTGGGGGACATCAGTTTGGTTTGATATTGAATTCACTAACCCTCTGACAATGATCGTAATTACTTTGATTACGGTTGTTATTTCCGTGCTAGGTGACTTAGTCGAAAGTATGTTTAAGCGCGTCTCTGGAATCAAAGACAGCAGCAATATCATCCCTGGACATGGCGGCGTTCTAGACCGTATTGATAGCCTTACCGCAGCGTTTCCTGTTTTTGCATTTCTTTACTTTACTCTTTAGGCAGGCTTCGGCTTGCCTGAATCACATATCGGTTTCTTGCTATGCGTAAGTTAACAATTCTTGGTGCGACTGGTTCAATCGGTGCCAGTACATTCAAAGTTATCGAACAAAACCCTGAGCAGTTTTCTGTAGTGGCTTTAGCGGCGGGCAGCAATGTCGAGAAAATGCGTCAGCTATGTCAAAAATGGCAGCCCAAATATGCGGTTATGGCATGCGATTCAGCAGCGCTGCAACTCAAACAGCAGCTTAGTCAACTGAAGCTCAACACAGAAGTACTGTCTGGTGTTGAAGCAATGTGCCAAGTCTCATCCACTGATGAAGTGGATACCGTGATGGCTGCGATTGTTGGTGCTGCGGGTTTATTACCAACGATGGCTGCTGTCAAAGCCGGTAAACGTGTTTTACTCGCGAACAAAGAAGCTTTGGTTATGTCTGGCCAGTTGTTTATTGACGCAGTGAAACAGCATGGCGCTGAGCTGATGCCAGTAGACAGTGAACACAATGCAATTTTCCAGTGTTTGCCGAGTGAGATTCAAACCAATCTGGGGCAATGTGACTTGGAAGCCCATGGCATACAGCACATCTTATTGACGGGTTCTGGTGGACCGTTTCGTTATAGCGATATTAATGAACTCAGCACGGTGACGCCAGAGCAAGCTATCGCGCATCCCAATTGGTCAATGGGGCCTAAAATTTCGGTGGACTCCGCCACTATGATGAATAAAGGACTGGAGTACATCGAAGCCAAGTGGTTGTTTAATACCGCTCGAGAACAACTAAAGGTGCTCATTCACCCACAGTCAGTGATCCACTCAATGGTTCAATACAAAGATGGCTCTGTGTTAGCACAAATGGGTGAACCGGACATGGCTACGCCTATCGCTTTGACCTTATCTTACCCTCAGCGAATCAGTGCGGGTGTTGCACCACTTGATTTTACCAAGGTTGGCGAATTAACGTTCCTAGAAGCAGATTACAGCCGTTACCCTTGCCTCAAACTCGCCATAGATGCTTGCTACGAAGGGCAGCACGCGACAACAGCACTGAATGCGGCCAATGAAGTTGCCGTAAATTCATTCCTGAATCGAGAACTTTCATTTACAGATATTGCTATAGTCAATGAAGCGGTTCTGTCTAAAGTGTGTGCTGGCTCGAGTCAGGCAAATTGTAACGACTTGGAAAGCATTCTTGAGCTAGATAGAATGGCCAGAGATTTGGCGACGGCATTTATAAGTGAGCGTAAGTTATGACAGGTATTTTGTGGAACTTTGTTTCATTTATCATTGCGTTAGGCGTTTTAGTTGCTGTTCATGAGTTTGGTCACTTTTGGGTTGCACGCCGTTGTGGTGTTAAAGTTGAAAAATTCTCTATTGGTTTTGGTAAATCCATTTGGAGTAAAGTGGGAAAAGATGGAACAGAGTATAGCGTATCTGTCATTCCATTAGGCGGTTACGTCAAAATGCTCGACGGCCGTGTAGATGATGTCCCAGAATCTGAACAGCAGTTTGCGTTTGACAAAAAGCCACTCTGGAAACGCAGCGCGATCGTCGCGGCTGGCCCTATCTTTAATTTTCTTTTTGCCATAGTAGCATATTGGTTGGTATTCCTTATCGGTGTACCAGCAGTGAAGCCTGTTGTCGGTGAAGTTACGCCTTATTCTATCGCCGCTGAGGCTGGTTTAGAAAAGGGTATGGAACTTAAATCAATTTCGGGCGTCAAAACCGCAGATTGGGAATCAGTCAACATGGGACTGATTTCCCACATTGGTGACGAGCGCTTAACGATGACGGTCTCACCTGCTGATGAAGTTGGAATCGAACAGACCATCACACTTGACCTACTAAACTGGAACTTTGACCCAGAAGAGCAGTCTGCTATGTCAGCACTTGGCTTTGTTCCGTTTACACCGGAAATATCGACAACATTGGTCAATATATCCGAAGGTAGTGCAGGTGAAAGAGCGGGATTACTGGCAGGCGACACATTGGTGGCGATTGGTGGTAAACCACTCACCGGATGGCAACAAGTGGTTGAATCTATTCAGCAGCACCCCAATGAGCCATTACAGTTGGAAGTATTGAGGAATGGCGAGCGTTTAGAGCTAACAATTACACCTGATAGCCGAGAAATAAAAGGCAAAGGTGAAGTTGGGTTTGCTGGAATTGCCCCTGAGGTTGCGGAGTGGCCTGAGAGCTATCGTTTTGATTTGCAATTTGGCCCGATGGAATCTATCGGTAAAGCGGTTGAAAAAACGGGCCAAGTGATCGGTTTGACGATCAGCATGCTGAAGAAATTGATTGTTGGGGATGTTGGACTTAATAACCTGAGTGGACCAATTTCAATTGCGAAAGGAGCGGGAACAACGGCCGATTATGGGCTGGTTTACTTCCTCGGCTTCCTTGCTTTAATTAGCGTCAACTTAGGCATCATAAACCTTGTGCCGTTACCTATGTTGGATGGCGGACATCTTTTGTTTTTTGCTATTGAGGCTGTAATCAGACGTCCCGTTCCTGAAAAAGTACAGGAGATGGGATACCGCATTGGTGGTGCAATTATTTTCTCTCTCATGGCAGTGGCGATTTTCAATGATTTTGCGCGTCTATAACGTGACAAATGTTGTAGTAAGGAATAACTAAAACAAATATGGCGATGAAAAAGATTCTGTTTGCCACGTTGCTTGCAACAAGCGTAAGCGCAACGGGCGCTGAGAACTTCGTTGTTCGAGATATTCAAGTAGAAGGTTTGCAGCGTGTCACGCTTGGTGCGGCTTTATTAAAAATGCCTGTACGTATTGGTGACACCGTTGATAACCAGGACATCTCTCAGATCATTCGATCTCTCTATGCTTCAGGTAACTTTGAAGATATTAAAGTAATGCGTCAGGACGAGGTGTTGGTTGTTCAAGTGAAAGAGCGTCCAACCATTTCGAGTATCTCGTTCTCGGGTAACAAAGCGATCAAAGAAGAGCAGCTTCAACAAAACTTGGAAGCATCCGATATTCGTGTTGGTGAAGCTCTGGATCGTACTACGCTGGCCAACATCGAAAAGGGGCTAGAGGACTTTTACTACAGTGTTGGTAAATATAATGCCAATGTACAAGCAGTAGTAACGCCTTTACCGCGTAATCGAGCGGACCTTAAGTTTGTCTTTTCAGAAGGCGTTTCGGCCAAAATTCAGCAAATTAACTTTATCGGCAATGAAGCCTTTAGTGACGATGATTTAAGAGGCCGTTTTGACCTTAATGTCGATGTGGCTTGGTGGAATTTCTTATCTGATGATAAATATCAGAAACAGGTCCTTGCTGGTGATTTGGAAGCATTAAAGTCCTATTACCTCGACCGTGGTTACCTAAAATTTAAAATAGATTCGACACAAGTTTCAATTTCTCCTGACAAAAAGGGTGTATACATTACGCTCGGACTAAATGAAGGTAAGCCTTATACCGTTAAGGACGTTCAGTTCCGCGGTGATATGGTCAATGGAGAAGCTGAACTAGAAAAGTTGGTCACCTTTGAAATGGGTGAGTTGTACAACGGATCAGCGGTGACCAGCTTAGAAGAAAATGTGAAGCGACAGTTAGGGGAGGCAGGCTATGCATACCCTAAAGTCCGCACTATTTCAGAGTTTGATGACGAAAAACAAGAAGTGTCTTTGGTTGTGAATGTGGAAGCGGGCAAACGAATTTATGTTCGTGATATCCGCTTTGTTGGCAACAATGCAACGAAAGATGAAGTTCTGCGTCGTGAAATGCGTCAAATGGAAGGTAGCTGGCTAAACTCTAAATCGATTGAAACGGGTAAAAATCGTTTGAGTCGTTTAGGTTACTTTGAAACTGTCGACGTACAAACCGTTCGAGTGCCAGGTAGCGAAGACCAAGTGGACTTGGTATACAGCGTTAAAGAGGCAAACTCGGGCAGCATCAACTTTGGTGTGGGTTATGGTACGGAATCAGGCGTAAGTTTCCAGGTAGGGTTACAGCAGGACAACTTCCTTGGTACGGGTAATCGTGTTGGTGTGACAGCCATGATGAACGATTATCAAAAGAACATCAGCCTTGATTACCGCGACCCATACTGGAACCTAGATGGTGTTAGTCTTGGCGGAAAAGTTTTCTACAACGAGTTTGAAGCGTCAGAAGCGGGCATTGTTGAATATACCAACGAAAGTTATGGTACCAGCTTAACTTGGGGTTTCCCGTTTGACGAACTAAACCGTTTTGAGTTTGGTGTGGGCTATACCCACAACAAGATCGGTAACGTACCAACGTATGACCAAGCGCAGCGTTTCGCGCAGAGCATTAACCAAGCGGTTGGCGATATCGTGACTAATGATTTCGATGTCAACGTTGCTTGGACACGCAACAACCTGAACCGTGGTTACTTCCCAACAGCGGGTAATTACCAGCGTGCGTTTGCGAAAGCGACGGTTCCGAGTTCAGATGCGCAGTACTTTAAATTGCAATACGATGTGCGTCAGTACTTACCTTTGACCAAAAAACATGAATTTACCCTCTTAATGCGCGGTCGCTTAGGGTACGGTAACGGTTATGGCCAAACGGATGGCAATGATAACTTGTTCCCATTCTATGAAAACTACTACGCGGGTGGCTTTACCACGCTCCGTGGTTTTGGTTCGAACTCGGCTGGCCCGAAAGCGGTATATACCACACCTGCAGGTGGCGGTGAGTTTATCTGTGGCGAGTACGAATGTGGCACAGCGACGGATGACGCTGTAGGTGGTAATGCGGTAGCGTTAGCAAGTTTAGAGCTAATTGTTCCAACACCATTTGCGTCGGATGAAGTTCGCAGTCAGATTCGTACCAGTGTGTTTATCGATGCTGCAAGCGTATGGGATACGGAGTTTGTTTATAGTGACAGTATCAGTGACCGATACTATTACGACTATTCTGACCCAACTAATTACCGCGCATCTTATGGTGCGGCATTGCAATGGATGTCTCCAATGGGGCCATTAGTATTCTCCATTGCGAAACCAATCGAAATTTACGAAGGTGATGATGAAGAATTCTTCACTTTCACCATCGGAAGAACCTTCTAATACAGAGGAAAATTAAGTGAATAAAACAATTAAAGCGGCTGGTCTTGGCCTTCTTATTATGACGTCATCTCTTTTTGCTAATGCTGCAGAAGCTGCGCAAAAGGTAGGCTACATCAACACAGCTCAAGTATTCCAAGCTCTTCCTCAGCGTGAAGTTGTATCGCAAAAAATGCAGAAAGAGTTTAAAGACAAAGTTGACGAACTGAAATCGATCCAGGCGCAAGCTAAGACGAAAATTGAAAAGCTAAAACGCGATGGCGAACTGATGAGCGAAGGTGACGTAGAGAAACTGCGTATCGAAATTGCTCAGCTAGATAGCAAGTACAAAGTAAAAGCTCAGGCTCTTGAACAAGCGACTGCGCGTCGTGAGGCACAAGAAAAGCAAAAGCTATTTAAAGTAATTCAAGATGCCGTTAAAAAAGTGGCAGAAAAAGAAGGCTACGACATGATCGTAGATATTCAGGCGATGCAGTATGGTAAACCTGAATACAATATTTCTGAGAAAGTAATCAAACAAATTAAATAATCGATTATGAAAGCAATTTCTTTAGCCGAATTGGCTAATATCACCGGGGGGGAGCTACATGGTGACGCAGCAGCCACTGTCACCATGGTTGCGCCGATGGATAAGGCTCAGGACGGTCATGTGACTTTCCTGTCCAATCCTAAATACGCAAAGCACCTTGCCGAGTGCAACGCTACCGTTGTGATGGTGAAAGAAGCGCAGCGCGATGCTTGCAAAGGTAATGTTTTAGTGGTCGACGACCCGTACGTTGCTTTTGCCAAAGTCGCCCAAGCTCTAGACACAACACCCGCGCCAGCGATGGATATAGCGCCATCTGCGGTCATTGCAGCTGACGCCAATATCGGTAAAAACGTTTCAATTGGTGCAAATGCCGTGATTGAGTCTGGTGTGACACTGGGTGATAACGTGGCAATTGGTGCAGGATGCTTTATTGGTAAAAACGCCGAGATCGGTTCGAACACGAAACTGTGGTCTAACGTGAGTATTTACCATGATGTAAGCATCGGTTCAGATTGTCTTATTCAAGCAAACACGGTTATTGGTTCAGACGGCTTTGGTTACGCGAATGCCAAAGGTGAATGGATTAAAATCCCTCAGCTTGGTTCGGTCAAAATCGGAAATCGCGTAGAAATCGGCGCATGTACTACCGTTGATCGAGGTGCATTAGACGATACGATTATCGAAGACAATGTCATCATTGATAACCAACTGCAGATCGCCCATAACGTACACATCGGATATGGTACTGCTATGGCTGGTGGTACAGTTGTCGCGGGCAGTACAAAGATCGGTAAATACTGTATTATCGGTGGGGCTACTGTTATCAATGGTCACATTGATATTGTCGATGGCGTTACCATCACTGGTATGAGTATGGTGATGCGCAGTATTACTGATAAGGGTATGTACTCATCAGGAATTCCACTGCAGACCAACAAAGATTGGCGTAAAACTGCGGCGCGCGTTCATCGTATAGACGACATGAACAAGCGCTTAAAAGCGGTTGAAAAGCACTTTGAGCAGAAAGAAGAATCTTGATTCCGTTTTTTGCTGAAAAAGGCTCGCGAAGTGCGAGTCTTTTTCGTCTATAATGCTGCCAGAAAAAATATTTAGCATTCAACATAGGAATATGACTTTGACTACTGAAAAGAAAACGATGAACATCACTGAAATTCAGGAACTGTTACCTCATCGCTACCCATTCTTACTGATTGATCGCGTAACGGATTACCAAGAAGAAAAGTACCTAACGGCGATTAAAAACGTTTCAGTGAATGAACCTCAGTTTACAGGTCATTTCCCACAACTACCTGTGTTTCCAGGTGTATTGATCTTAGAAGCGATGGCACAGGCTACTGGGCTACTAGCATTCAGATCATTTGGTGCACCTACAGAAAATGAACTTTACTATTTCGCAAGTGTGGATGGTGCAAAATTCCGCAAGCCAGTGGTTCCTGGTGACCAACTGGTTATCGAAGTAGAGTTTTTAAAAGAGCGTCGTGGCATTGCTGCATTTAGTGGCGTGGCAAAAGTTGACGGCGAAGTGGTGTGTTCAGCCGAGCTGAAGTGTGCTCGTCGAGAGTTTTAATATGATTCATGAAACTGCACAAATTCATCCATCAGCCGTGATTGAGGGTGATGTAACAATTGCTGCAAACGTGACCATCGGCCCATTTACTTACGTCTCAGGAAATATTGAGATAGGTGAAGGGACGGAAGTTATGTCTCATGTGGTGATTAAAGGTCACACAACCATTGGTAAAGAAAACCGTATTTTTCCTCATGCTGTTATTGGTGAAGAAAACCAAGATAAAAAGTACGGCGGAGAAGAGACTACGGTTGTTATTGGTGATCGCAATGTGATCCGCGAAGCGGTTCAGATCCATCGTGGTACGGTTCAAGATAAAGCGACCACAGTCATTGGTGATGATAACTTGCTGTGCGTGAATGCGCACGTAGCGCATGATGTTATCGTTGGGAATCACACCCACATTGGTAACAACGCCATTCTTGGTGGCCACGTTACGGTTGAAGACCACGCTGGTGTTATGGCGCTGTCTGCAATCCACCCATTCTGTAAAGTGGGCGCGTATAGCTATGTTGGCGGTTGCTCGGCGGTAGTAAAAGATGTACCGCCGTACGTACTTGCACAGGGTAACCACGCGACACCGTTCGGTCTAAACCTGGTTGGTTTGCAGCGTAATGGTTTCGAAAAAGCAGAGTTACGTGCTTTGCGTAATGCTTACAAAGAGTTCTACCGCGCAGGTAAAACTCAGGCGGAAGCAAAAGAAGTGCTAAACGAGATGGCTCAAGACTGGCCTTCCATTAAGCATTTCATTGATTTTGTGGAAACTTCAGAGCGTGGCGTTATCCGCTAATATCTCTAAGTGATTGTGTAAAAAGATCGCAGCTGTTTGGTTGCGGTCTTTTTGTGTTTTTATACCAATAGTTTGAAGTGGCTGAGATGGAAAAACCATTACGTGTAGGTATTGTCGTTGGAGAGTTATCAGGTGATATGCTTGGTGAAGGCTTTATCAAGGCAATACAGGCTAAGTACCCTAATGCTGAATTTGTCGGTATTGGCGGACCTAAAATGAACGCGCTAGGCTGTCAGTCTTTGTTTGACATGGAAGAGCTGGCCGTCATGGGCCTCGTAGAAGTACTGGGTCGGCTGCCTAGGCTACTCAAAGTGAAAGCGGAGTTAGTTAAGTACTTTACCGACAACCCGCCTGATGTTTTTATTGGTATAGATGCACCAGACTTCAATCTGCGTTTAGAACTCGACCTCAAAAAAGTGGGCATTAAAACCGTTCACTATGTGAGTCCCTCAGTCTGGGCTTGGAGACAAAAGCGCATTTTCAAAATAGAGGCGGCAACCAATCTCGTCCTAGCGTTTCTGCCATTTGAAAAAGCGTTTTATGATCAATATAAGGTGCCGTGTGAGTTTATTGGCCACACCCTGGCGGATGCCATTCCGTTAGTGTCAGAGAAACAGCCCGCACGAGAATTGCTAGGCTTAGAACAAGATAAAAAATGGCTCGCTGTCTTGCCGGGTAGTCGTGGCAGTGAACTAAAAATGCTCTCTCAGCCATTTATCGAAACTTGTAAGCGCCTAAAACAGCAACATCCTGATCTTGGTTTTGTAGTGGCACTAGTCAATCAGAAGCGCCGCGAGCAATTCGAGCAGGCGTGGCAGGAATTTGCGCCAGAGTTGGATTTTAGACTGGTTGACGATACGGCGCGCAATGTTATCACAGCGTCTGACGCCGTTATGCTCGCTTCTGGTACGGTTGCTTTGGAGTGCATGCTCATCAAACGCCCTATGGTGGTCGGCTATAAAGTGAATGCTTTTACCGCCTACCTTGCTCGTAAGATGCTAAAAACCAAATACGTATCGCTGCCGAACATTTTAGCCGATCAAGAGTTGGTTAAAGAGTTCCTTCAAGAAGAGTGCACAGTTGAAAACCTAGCGGCAGAAGTGGGACGTTTGCTCGGTGATGAAGGTGCGCAGATGGTCGAGAAATTCACCGAAATGCATCATTGGATCCGCAAAGACGCTGATAAGCAAGCAGCCAAAGCCGTACTTAATCTGATAGGCAAAGATTATTAACAATTATGACTAAAGAAAAAAAAGAACTTCCTCCATTTGAATACCCGTTGGGTTACCAATTTGTCGCGGGTGTTGATGAAGTGGGGCGCGGCCCTTTAGTGGGTGATGTGGTCACAGCAGCGGTGATTCTTGACCCACATAATCCTATTGCAGGTCTCAACGACTCAAAAAAACTGTCAGATAAAAAACGTTTGGCGCTGCTGCCTGAAATAAAAGAAAAAGCGCTGGCTTGGTCTATCGGTCGTTGCTCACCAACTGAAATTGACGAGCTCAATATTCTTCAGGCGACCATGGTGGCGATGCAAAGAGCCATTGAAGGTTTAAGTATAAAACCCGACTTAGCGCTGATTGACGGTAACCGTATTCCAAAACTTGATATGGATGCGCAAGCGGTTGTCAAAGGGGATATGCGCGTGGCCGAAATCAGCGCAGCCTCGATTATCGCGAAAGTGGTTCGTGACCAAGAAATGGAAGAGCTGGATAAGTTACACCCTGAATTTGGCTTTGCTAAACACAAGGGCTATCCGACCAAAGCGCACTTTGAAGCGATAGACAAACACGGTGTGATAGACCAGCACCGCAAGAGCTTTAAGCCAGTAAAGCGCGCACTTGGTCTAGAATAAACCAGACGGAAGTATACCCTAGTGAATTAGGGTATATCTCCGATTTTATATCACGTAAAATACTTCGATTATCTCTCCGATTAAGCATTATTTGCGGAACACAGCATGTCAGATCCTAAGTTTGTCCACCTTCGAGTTCATAGTGACTTTTCTATGGTTGATGGCCTCTCCAAAGTGCCCCCATTGGTTAAGAAAGTGGCTGAAATGGGTATGCCCGCGGTAGCCCTTACCGATTTTACTAACCTGTGTGGATTGGTGAAGTTCTATGGAACGGCGCATGGATGTGGCGTTAAGCCGATCATTGGTGCTGACTTCGCGATGCAGTCGCCAGAGTTTGGTGATGAGTTAACCAAACTCACCGTACTGGCGGCAGACAATGTGGGTTATAAGAACCTGACTTTACTGATCTCTAAAGCCTACTTGCGTGGTCATATCCAGCATCAGCCAGTGATCGATAAAGAATGGTTAGCCGAGTTATCAGAAGGTTTAATCGTCCTATCTGGTGGAAAAAGCGGAGAGATTGGTAGAGCGTTACTTAAGGGGAACAATGGTACAGTTCAATCGTGTGTGGAGTTTTATCAAACACATTTCCCTGACCGATTCTATCTAGAGCTCACGCGGACAGGTCGTGCTGATGAAGAAAGCTACCTGCACTTCGCGCTTGAACTGGCGGAACAGACTGACTTGCCTGTTGTGGCAACTAACGACGTGGTCATTCTTGATGAGTCCTTTTTCGATGCGCATGAAATCCGCGTTGCGATTCACGACGGCTATACCTTAGAAGATCCTCGACGTCCAAAACTCTACAGCCCTCAGCAATATCTGCGCAGTGAAGAGGAAATGTGTGCACTGTTTGCCGACATTCCCGAAGCACTCGAAAACAGTGTTGAAATTGCTAAGCGTTGTAACGTGACTGTCCGTTTAGGCGAGTATTTCCTTCCAGCCTTCCCAACTGAAGGTATGGAGGAAACCGAGTTCTTGGTTAAGAAATCAGAAGAAGGCTTAGAAGATCGATTAGAGTTTCTATTCCCAGATGCAGAAGAGCGCGCTAAACGCCGCCCTGAATACGATGACCGTCTTAAGATCGAACTCGAAGTAATCAACAACATGGGATTCCCAGGTTACTTCCTGATCGTAATGGAGTTCATCCAGTGGTCTAAAGATAATGATATTCCGGTTGGTCCGGGCCGAGGTTCGGGTGCGGGTTCTTTGGTGGCCTACGCACTGAAAATCACAGACTTAGACCCTCTGGAATATGATCTGCTGTTCGAACGTTTCTTGAACCCAGAACGCGTTTCGATGCCCGATTTCGATGTCGACTTCTGTATGGATAAACGTGACCAAGTAATTGATCACGTGGCTGATATGTATGGTCGTGATGCGGTATCTCAGATCATCACATTCGGTACCATGGCCGCCAAAGCGGTAATTCGTGATGTGGGGCGTGTGCTTGGTCACCCGTTTGGTTTTGTCGACCGTATCTCGAAGCTGGTACCACCCGATCCAGGCATGACGCTTGAAAAAGCCTTCAAAGCCGAGCCGGCGCTACCGGAATTATACGAGGCAGATGAAGAAGTCAAAGAGCTGATCGATATGTGCCGCATCCTTGAAGGTTGTACACGTAACGCCGGTAAACACGCGGGTGGTGTGGTGATCTCGCCGACCACTATTACTGACTTCGCGCCAATTTACGCCGATGCTGAAGGTCACTTCCCAGTAACACAATTCGATAAGAATGACGTTGAAACCGCGGGCTTGGTTAAGTTTGACTTCTTGGGTTTGCGTACTTTAACCATTATCGATTGGGCGTTGGGGCTTATTAACCCGCGTTTAGAGCGTGAAGGGCTAGAGCCAGTTCGAATTGAATCAATCCCACTAGAGGATGAAGCGTCATTCCGATTGCTGCAAAACTCTGAAACAACAGCGGTATTCCAGCTTGAATCTCGCGGTATGAAAGAGCTGATCAAGCGTCTTCAGCCGGACTGTTTCGAAGATATCATCGCATTGGTGGCACTTTTCCGCCCTGGTCCACTACAGTCAGGCATGGTAGATAACTTTATCGACCGTAAACATGGCCGAGAAGCGGTATCGTACCCAGATGAAAAGTGGCAGCACGAATCACTAAAAGAGATCTTAGACCCTACCTACGGCATCATTCTGTATCAGGAACAGGTAATGCAGATCGCTCAGGTCTTATCCGGTTATACCTTAGGCGGAGCAGACATGCTGCGTCGTGCAATGGGTAAGAAAAAACCAGAAGAGATGGCCAAGCAGCGCGCTACCTTCGAAGAAGGGGCGGTGAAGAATGGTATCGACGGCGAACTGGCGATGAAGATCTTCGACCTGGTAGAAAAATTCGCAGGTTACGGCTTCAACAAATCTCACTCGGCAGCCTATGCACTGGTTTCTTACCAGACCCTTTGGCTTAAAACCCATTATCCGGCCGAGTTTATGGCAGCGGTAATGACGGCTGATATGGATAACACGGAGAAGGTTGTTGGCCTTGTCGATGAATGTATTCGTATGAAGCTTAAAGTGCTGCCGCCAGACATCAACTCAGGCTTATACCGATTCAATGTTGATGAAGATGGTGCAATTGTATACGGTATTGGAGCGATCAAAGGGGTAGGTGAAGGCCCGATCGAAGCCATCTTAGAAGCTCGCAATAAAGATGGACACTTTAAAGACCTGTTTGACTTCTGTGCGCGTATTGATCTTAAAAAGGTTAACAAACGCGTGATTGAAAAGCTGATTTATGCAGGGGCACTTGACCGTCTTGGGCCTCACCGAGCCGCAATGATGGCGTCATTGAATGATGCGGTGAAAGCAGCCAGCCAGCACCACCAAGCGGAAGCATTTGGCCAAAGTGACTTATTTGGTGTACTTACCGAAGCTCCGGAAGAAGTCGAAAATAAATACACCAAAGTCCCTGCCTGGCCGGAAAAAGTTTGGCTGGAAGGCGAGCGTTCCACTCTGGGCCTTTATTTGACCGGGCACCCAATTAATGCCTATTTAAAGGAACTGGGTAAGTACACCAGTTGTCGACTAAAAGACGCCACACCAACCAGACGTGACCAAAGTGTGACAGTAGCTGGTTTAGTGATTGCGTCCAGAGTCATGACCACCAAGCGCGGCACCCGAATCGGAATCATGACATTGGATGACCGAAGTGGTCGAATGGAAGTCATGTTGTTTTCAGATGCGCTGGATAAATACGCAGAACTTCTCGAAACAGACAGAATTTTGGTGGTTTCGGGACAGGTCAGCTTTGATGATTTCAATGGTGGTCTTAAAATGTCCGCGCGCGAGGTTATGGATCTCGGCACCGCACGCGAAAAGTATGCACGCGGATTATCTGTTTCGATTGATGAATCTCAAATCGACAGTCAGTTTTTTGAGCGCTTTAGTAAAATTCTAGAGCCTCATCGGGCAGGAACCGTTCCTGTCCATGTATATTACCAACGTAGCGATGCACGAGCGCGTTTAACGTTAGGTACTGAATGGCGAGTAACGCCAAGCGACACATTATTAGATGATTTAAAACAGCTACTTGGGAAAGGCCAGGTAGAACTCGAATTTAACTAAATTCGGTGACAGCACCGAATCAAAAAGGATCTATAGATGAGCCTGAACTTTTTAGAATTTGAAAAGCCTATCGCAGAACTAGAAGCTAAGATTGAAGCACTTCGTGATGTCTCTCGTCACGGTGGTGATTCTGGCGTAGATCTGGATAAAGAGATCGAACAGCTAGAGAAAAAGAGCTTAGAGCTTAAGAAAAAGACCTTTAGCGATCTTGGTGCTTGGGAAACAGCTCAGCTAGCTCGCCACCCACTACGTCCTTACACGCTGGATTATATCGAGCACGCTTTTACTGAGTTTGAAGAGCTAGCGGGTGACCGTGCTTATGCTGACGACAAAGCGATCGTTGGTGGTATGGCTCGTCTGAATGGTCGCCCAGTGATGATCATTGGTCATCAGAAAGGTCGAGAAACAAAAGAAAAAGTAAAACGTAACTTTGGTATGCCAAAACCGGAAGGTTACCGTAAAGCATTGCGCCTAATGGAAATGGCTGAGCGCTTTAACATGCCTATCATTACGTTCATCGATACCGCGGGTGCATACCCAGGTGTTGGTGCAGAAGAGCGCGGTCAGTCTGAAGCGATTGCGAAGAACTTAAAAGTGATGTCTGGCCTTAAAGTACCTGTGATTTGTAACGTTGTGGGTGAAGGTGGTTCTGGTGGTGCACTTGCTATCGGTGTGGGTGACTACGTAAACATGCTTCAGTACTCAACGTACTCTGTTATCTCACCAGAAGGTTGTGCCTCTATCCTATGGCGTGATTCAGACAAAGCGCCACAAGCTGCGGACGCGATGGGTCTAACTGCTCCTCGTTTGAAAGAGCTAGAGCTGATTGACCAAATCATCGAAGAACCTCTAGGCGGCGCACATCGCGATCCTGTTCAGATGGCAGCCAACATGAAAGAGACTCTTCTAAAACAGCTAGAAGAACTGGAACAGTTTGATAACGAAACGCTTCTAGAACGTCGTTACCAGCGTTTGATGAGCTACGGCTACTGCTGATCACCAGCGTAATTGATTTGAAAAGGCTGAACTTAGGTTCAGCCTTTTTGTTTTTGGGTATAGACTAAAGCCAACTATTTTTCCTTACATCATGTTATGAACTTATATCAGAACTTCTCGACCATCCTTGACCGACACTACGTACCAGGAACTCGTATTATATTGGCCTTCAGTGGTGGTGTAGATTCACGGGTCTTGCTGGATCTATTAGCTCGTTATAGTGAGGAAAACCCCATCGAGTGCAAAGCCGTATATGTTCACCATGGGTTGAGTGACAACGCAGATACCTGGCAACAACAATGCCAAGCGTGGGCTTTACAGGCGGGTATCGACTTTGTTGCGGAGCGCGTTCAAGTTGAGGCCAAAGGGAAAAGTCTTGAAGCGTGTGCACGTGAAGCCCGCTATAACGCTTTGGGGGGGCACCTTAATTCTGGGGATCTTTTGTTAACCGGACAGCACAGTGACGATCAAGTAGAAACCTTTTTGTTGGCGCTTAAGCGGGGAAGTGGCCCTAAAGGCTTGTCAGCAATGGCTGAGGCTATGGCATTTGGCAGCGCGACGATTGTGCGTCCTCTACTGACGGTGAGCCGCTCGCAGATAGAAGCCTACGCGCTCCAGCAGGGTTTACAGTGGGTAGAAGACGAAAGTAACCAAGACGTTCGTTTTGACCGCAACTTTATTCGTCACCAAATCTCTCCGCTACTTAATCAACGTTGGCCTCACTTTGCTCAGGCGGTCAATCGCAGCGCGCAATTGTGTGCCGAGCAAGAAATGTTGATCGAGGAGTTACTGCAAGAAAAATTGGAAAAAGCACTAACACTGGATGGCGGTTTGGATATCGATGTGCTGAGCGCTGTCAGTGAGTTGTCACGAGCAAGGCTAATTCGTATGTGGTTAACACAGCATAATATTCGTATGCCGAGTCGAGACCACCTTAGCAAAATTTGGGCAGAGGTTGCTCAGGCAAAGCAAGATGCCAACCCAGTATTAAACCTTGCCGGTACGCAGATACGCCGTTTTTCAAATAAGCTGTATGCCATTGCCGAGAGTGAAGACTTAAGTGGTTGGGAAAAAACACTTGAGGTCGATGAGAGCATTGAACTACCAGATAGTTTGGGCTGCTTGACCGTTCAGTCTTCAGAAAGTGGAAGCTTATCGCTGCAGGCGTTGGTGGAAGGGGAACTGAGAGTGACCTTTAATCCTGAAGGATTAAGTGCCCGCCCGACGGACAGAGTGCATAGCCGCAAGCTTAAAAAACTATTTCAAGAGTATGGTGTCCCTAGTTGGCAGCGCCGTCGCATGCCGATATTGATGTGTGGGGAGAAGGTTGTAGCCATCGCAGGTTTGTTTATTGATCATCAATTTACAGGCCAAGATTGTGAACTAATCTGGGACAAGTCATCCTAAGTTGTGTAAAAATCTCTCCCATAAAAAGCACATAATAACTAGGTCAATGGATCTACGACATAATAAGGAAGAGCAATGAAAAAACTCGCTATTGGAATGGTAATCGGTATGAGCCTTCTTGGCGGTCAGGCGATGGCTGCTGGTGACGTCGCTGCTGGTAAAGCAAAAGCAGCAGTGTGTGCGGCTTGTCATGGCGCTGATGGTATCGCAGTGATCCCAGGTTACCCAAACCTGAAAGGTCAGAACGAGCAGTACATTGTCTCGTCAATTAATGCATACAAAAACAAAGAGCGTAATGGCGGTTTGGCTGCTGTGATGCAAGCGCAAGCCGCTATGCTAAGTGATGCAGATATTGCTAACCTTGCCGCGTACTACTCAAGCCTTAAGTAAGCACTACTTAAAGTCAGTTTTAGCCTGAGCTTAAATCGCTCGGGCTTTTTATTGCTTAAATAACATGGGATAATGGCCGATATAGCCAAAGTTTAAGGGATGAACAATGAAAAAGATTGAAGCGATCATAAAGCCATTTAAGCTCGATGATGTTCGTGAGGCACTGGCAGAAGTAGGTATTACGGGTATGACAGTCTCTGAAGTGAAAGGCTTCGGTCGTCAAAAGGGCCATACCGAGTTGTACCGTGGTGCAGAGTATATGGTGGACTTTTTGCCTAAAGTGAAGCTAGAGATTGTGGTTACCGACGACGTGGCAGAACAGTGCGTTGACACCATTGTTGAAACCGCTCAAACAGGCAAAATCGGTGATGGTAAAATCTTCATCACGGATGTTGAGCGCGTAGTGCGTATTCGTACTGGTGAAGAAGACGAAGACGCGATTTAAGTCTCCTGATAAAAAGAGCCGCAAGGCTCTTTTTTTGCATTTTAGATCATGAATAAAAAGCATTTAATCCTCACAGTTATCACTCTTACTCTCTTAGCTGTCATCGGCTATCAAACTGTTTTTACTGTCCCCAAGCATGAGCAACTCTCTTCAATATCCGGTGATGGCGTTAAACTGTCGCTGAAGTGCTATAACAATACCCAAGCGAAAACTTTAGATAGAGAGCAGCGAATCAATGTTCTGGTTTGGAATATCTACAAACAAAACCGTGATAACTGGAAAAATGAGTTAGCCGAGCTCAGTCAAAGTGCTCAGTTAGTATTGCTGCAAGAAGCAAGCATGACACCAGACTTGCAGCAATGGATTGATCAGCAAGGCTGGTTTGGCAGCCAGGTCGACGCTTTTAAAGCGTTTGATGCGACGGCGGGGGTGTTGAATCTCTCGCAGGATACGCCAAACTTAGCTTGTGCCTATACGGAATTGGAGCCTTGGTTACGATTGCCTAAATCCGCGTTGTACGCGACCTACCCGTTGTCAGACGGTTCAGAGCTGGCTGTGGTAAATATCCATGCCGTTAATTTCACCTACGGTACAGAAGAGTATCATCGTCAATTGAGCACGCTGGTGGAAGAACTCCTCAGTCATGAAGGTCCCATTATTGTGGCAGGCGACTTTAACAGTTGGAGTGAGTCTCGACTGCAGGTTATGAAAAAGGCGCTGGACCGAGTCGGGCTGCTAGAAGCGGCTTACGACATAGACAACCGCACACAGTTTATTACCGGGTTACCACTAGACCACATTTTTTACCGTGGCTTAGAGCTGATAAAAGCAGAGGCACCCATCTCGAGTGCCTCTGATCACAATCCAATTTTAGTCAGCTTTAAATTAAAGCCGTAAGCTAAAAGATGACGATATATAACGCCCAAATGACATAGTAAACCAACCAAGGCAGAGCTGAGATCACCAAGGCTTGTCCTCGTTCAAACTCTGTCCAGGTTCCCACTGCCGCATAGCCTAAAACAATGTACCAAGGCAGCAATAACGGGAAAGAGCTGGCAAACTGGGACCACTCACTGGTCAGTGGCAACTTAAGTAAGCCATTTAAGCTGTTTAAATCGGCCGCGTAGACCATCACTTGCCCATGCTTTAACAGCACACTTACGTAGCTCGCAATGTCGCCGATGATGGCTGGGAAGGTGATGACAGCACTGGCTGCAAACCATCGCCAAAAACCGTGCTGATGTTGGCTCGGTTTTGTGGCTAAGTTGAACCAAAAAGCCAGCATTAGAATGGTCAGCGTTCTGTTTAAAATATCACTAATGATTTCTTTCGCCATTAGCGTATTTGCATCAAGCAGCTCCAATTGTTGAGGCGCGGTTGTAGCCAGCTGGGCAGACAACTCACTCTTCAACCACTCAAAGTTGACGATATCAAAGTAGGCGCCCCAAAACAGGAAAGGCGAGAGTATCAAAAAGATATAAGGCTGCCATCCCCACATGCCGCGTTGATATAGGGCGAGAAAGCATGAACTCGGAGAACGAAAAATATCGATCAGCATGATTAACGGGTTGCTAGACGGGGTCATACGCTCACCTTAGTCACGTCCACATACAGTTTGAGTTTTTGCCCTGGTTTTAGGTACTTAGACTTGTTCAAGTTATTCCATTTGACGACATCACGCGACTTCACTTTGAATTTATTGGCGATACCACTGATGGTGTCACCTGAGCGCACATTGTAGAAAACGGTGCGGATAATCGCGCCATCAGAACTGTTTTTCCAGATAACCAGCTTTTGGCCTTTACGCAGTGTATCGCGTGGGCCCATACCGTTCCATTTCGCCAACGATTGATGAGAGATCTTATTGGCTTTTGCAATACTCCAAAGGCTTTCACCCGAAGAAACGATATGCGTCAGTTTGTATTTTCCTCGGCTTCTGGATTGCGTTTTGGCCAGGCGGTTTGCTGCCGATAGCTCGTACGCTTTTTCATCTCTTGCCGATACAGGAATTAATAGGTATTGGCCTGCACGGATATTGTGGCCTTTCAGTCCATTCGCTCTTTGAATGACTTTAGTGGTGGTGTTGTTTCGTTTAGCTAACACGCTGAGTGAGTCGCCAGATTTCACTTTGTAACGAACCAGTTTTAAACCTTTACCGCGGTTTTTCTCCACCAGAGTACTAAACTGGCTAACAGTATGGCTTGGGAGCAGCAGTTGATGAGGGCCATTCGGGGCTGTTGACCATTGATTGTAAGCCGGATTCAGGCTTTGTAGCTCTTTGACAGAGATGCCAGCGTATTTCGCTGCAATGGCAAGGTCGAGTTGCTCTTTAGGGTCAACAACGCTCACTACTGGTTTGTTGGCGATGGCTGGTATCTCAATACCATATTTCTTCTGGTTGGCAATAATGTCTGCCAGCGCCAGTAGTTTTGGCACATAGCCACTGGTTTCTTTTGGAAGGTCTAAAGAGAAAAAATCAATCGGCTTACCCAGTTTTTTGTTTTTACGGATAGCTCGGGATACACGTCCACCACCGCTGTTATAAGCCGCGATAGCGTGGGTCCACTCTCCATCAAAACGTTTATTTAATCTGGTTAAGTAAGTGAGAGCCGCATCTGTTGCTCTGTAGACATCGCGACGACCGTCGTACCAGAAGTTTTGCTCTAAGCCGAACATTTTTCCTGTGGAAGGGATAAACTGCCATAAACCTGCGGCACTGCCGTGAGAGTAGGCAAATGCATCAAAGGAGCTTTCAACAACAGGCAGTAGCGCCAGTTCAAGTGGCAGGCCGCGTTGCTCAATCTGTTCGGTGATCAAGTAGAGAAACGGTTCAGCACGCTTAGAAACGGTTTTTAAATGATGAGGGTGCTTTAGATACCACTTTCTATAGTAATCGACGGACTTATGATCCGGTACTGGCATATCTAGTTGCATAGCGATACGCTGCCAGACATCTTCTTGAGACTGTGGTGTCTCAACGGGTGTCAGCTTCGCTTCAGGTAGCGGGGTTGGCTCAGTCTGTTTAGCCGTCGGTGGATTATTGGTTTCTGAAGAAGCGTTATCTTCAGAGTTGTTTGGCTGGGTTAGCTGACATCCGGCTAATAAAAGTGCTAATACCCAGCTGTACTTTACTCGCATTACACAGCCCTTTTTTTATGTGGCTGGTGATAATACTTGCCTGTCCGTCACAGTGACAAGCATCAAATCGTTAAAATTCGTTTTTCCACTCACGTAAAGCGGTAAAAATTGACAGTGGATCGGTTTTTTGAGTCCGGTTGGTGACTGATCGTATTACGCTTTTTTGATCGGTTCTTAGGAATGGGTTTATCCACTTTTCGCGACGAATGGTTGTTGGTAACGTTGGCATATTTTGCGCTCTGAGGCGATTAACGTCGTCTCTATATCGTTGCAGTTGCGTATTGTCAGGCTCGACGGCTAGCGCAAAAGCTACATTGCTTGCGGTATATTCATGCGCGCAATAAACCTCGGTTTCTTCGGGTAGCGCGGCCAGTTTGGTCAGTGATGTGTACATTTGCTCCATAGTGCCTTCAAACACACGCCCACATCCTGCTGAAAAAAGAACATCGCCGCAAAATAGCTTTCCATCGCCCACATAGCCAATATGGCCGTTGGTGTGCCCTTCTAACCCTAACACAAGGAAAATTTCGTCAAACAGCTCTATTTGATCGCCTGCTTCTACAGCATGAGTCAGCGTTGGTACAGGTTCATTCGCTGGGCCTACCACGTCAATATTGGGGTATTGTCTGACTAACTCGGGCACTCCACCGATATGATCGTTGTGGTGGTGGGTAATTAAGATCGCTTCTAAGCTTAGGTCATGCTGTTTTAGGTACTCAAGCACTGGCTTGGCGTCACCTGGGTCGACGACAGCACAACGCTGATCGCTATTTTGAATCAGCCAGATGTAATTATCATTAAACGCAGGTATGCTTTTGATATCTAACATGGTTATCTCTCCAGTTACCAGAGTGAAGCAGGTTATCTATGAAACCAGCACACAGCAATAAAAAGCTTGAATGGCCTCATTCATGGTCTCAGCTTAAAAACGGTCAATGGGTTCATGAATCAATTCAGACCCGCATCGACGAATGGTGCCCGAAACTTTTTGGCTACCATCTGCTTAAGCTCGGGGGACTTAGCTGCGAGTTAACCAGCTTTGCCTGTAATATTCAACATCAAGTCCACCTTGATATCCAGAACCCGTTGCATAATGTTATTGCGGATGGTTACAACTTACCCTTTCTAGAGAAAAGCTTTGACGCAGTTGTCATGGCGCATCAACTTGACTATAGCAATGATCCGCACCGGTTATTACGCGAAGTCGATCGAGTCATGATTGATGACGGTTATCTGATTGTTACGGGCTTTAATCCGATCAGTTTTACTGGGTTGGCGAGCTTAATGCCTTGGAGGAAACATTGCCTTCCTTGGAGTGGACGTATGTTTACACCTAACCGCATCACAGACTGGTTGAGTGTACTCAATTATCAGGTGGTAGAGTGTGACTGTTATGCGCTGTTTCCGATGCAAAAGTACCGCACCATGTGGACGTGGTTCGAAAACAGCTTAGGAGAGTGGGCGTCGCCGTTTGGCAGTTTGTACTTTGTGGTTGCAAGAAAGCGGACTTACCCGCTTAAACCGATAAAACCACATTGGCAGCTAAAACGAAAATTGACGCCGCTTGGCGTCAATTACAAAATTTCCAATCGCTAGCTTAATTAGGAATGTAGCCGGTATCTTCTTCTGTGGGGTTTTCCGCCGCCGTGCGAGCCAATTCGTCACACATTTCGTTTTCTCTGTGTCCGGCGTGACCTTTCACCCAATGCCATTCTACTTGGTGACGTTGAGTTTCTGTATCGAGCGCTTTCCATAAGTCGGCATTTTTAACTGGTTTTTTATCGGCGGTTTTCCAACCGCGTTTTTTCCAGTTATGGATCCATTGCGTAATGCCTTGACGGACGTATTGGCTGTCTGTGGTTAGGACCACCTTACAAGGCTCTTTGAGAGT
Source organism: Vibrio nereis NBRC 15637 (assembly GCF_001591105.1). Lineage (GTDB taxonomy): Bacteria > Pseudomonadota > Gammaproteobacteria > Enterobacterales > Vibrionaceae > Vibrio > Vibrio nereis. The sequence goes on from NZ_BCUD01000003.1 coordinate 259,599, forward strand.
TTGCAGCGCAACAATGGTTGCCAGCATTTCCATACGATTATTGGTGGTGAGGGTATAGCCTTTTGCCAGCGTTTTTTCGACATCTTTATAGCGAAGTACGACGCCATACCCACCTGGCCCTGGATTACCTAAACAAGAACCATCTGTGAAAATTTCCACCTGTTTCGTCATGATTTGATACTATTGGTTAAAGCATATAATTGGCATAGTCTGACACACATATTGTTATGAATACCAGCGACAATTCGAAATACAATCGCATCGTAGTACTCGATACCGAAACCACAGGTATGAACCGCGAAGGGGGGCCTCATTACCAAGGCCACCGGATCATTGAAATCGGCGCGGTAGAAATAATCAACCGCAAATTAACCGGGCGTCACTTCCACGTTTACATCAAACCCGACCGTGAAATTCAATCAGAAGCGGTAGAAGTTCACGGTATTACCGATGAGTTTTTGCTTGATAAGCCAGAGTATCAAGACGTTCACGCTGAATTTTTAGAGTTTATCAAAGGCGCTGAGCTGGTGGCTCACAACGCGCCCTTCGATACTGGCTTTATGGATCATGAATTCTCGATGCTTGATCCGTCTATTGGTAAAACGGATGACTATTGCAAGGTGACCGATACCCTTGCCATGGCGAAGAAAATCTTCCCGGGCAAGCGAAACAACCTTGACATATTGTGTGACCGTTACGGCATTGATAACTCGCACCGTACTCTTCACGGGGCATTGCTCGATGCGGAGATTTTGGCTGACGTCTATCTGTTAATGACGGGCGGGCAGACCTCGCTTCAGTTTAACGCAGGTAGTGGAGAGGGTGATGTGGGAGGCGCTTCAATAAAACGCGTTGCCGCTGATCGTAAAGCGCTAAAGGTTATCCGTGCTTCGGCCGATGAGTTAGATGCACATCAGAGCAGATTAGATATCGTCGAGAAAAGCGGAAGCTGCCTTTGGCGTCAGTAGGAGATAGGATGTTAAGGATTTGGTTTGTTATTTTCGGTCTATTATTGAGCGGTGTTGGTTTGGCTGCGCAAGAATCATCGATGTCTTTACTTGATAACCGTTTTCGAGTCGATCCTTCGATCCAGCAGATCACCTTCGTAGTCTATCGAGCAAAAGAATCTCAGCCGGTGGTGTTAGTCAGGCCGGATGGAAAAAAGTACTACGCATGGCGAAGCCCAGATAATGTTCGTTGGTACCAAGAGTCATCCATGGACATTATTTCGATAGACAACCCTATGCCGGGCCCGTGGCAGGCGGTGGGGCAGGTGACGCCAAAAAACAAGATTAAGCTGATCTCCCACTTAAAGCTCTCTTCTGATGTTTTACCTGCGCGTCTTTATCAAGGTGAGTCGATAAAGTATACGGCGAGACTAACATCAGATGACAAGCCACTCGTATTAAGAGACTTCCTTGACCGAGTGAAGCTCAATGTCACCTTTACTAAGTTCGTAGAGAATGAAGAGTCACTCGCGAAAGAAGCGAGACCGATCCCAATGGAAATTGGTGAGTTTGCGGACGATGGACAAGAGTTGGATGAAATCGCCGGGGACGGTGTCTTTACCGTGGCTTTGCCCATCACCAGTAACCCAGGCAAGTATCGTGTCCGTATTACCTCAGGCAATGGGATTTTTCTCCGAGCGCAAGAGCAAGAAGTGTTGGTTTACCCAACGCCAATGGAAACGACCTTCATTCAGTCTCGCGCCCAGTCTGAGCCGCATCGAGTTGTCGTGTCTGGTGAACAAGGCATGATTGCCCCAGGGTCTATCGCGGCTTATGTTGAGCACAAAGATCCGCAAGGACACGTCTTGAATGTGCAAGGCTCGGCTGAATCAGACAGTAACAAACTAGAGTTAACGATTCCTTACACTGAGCTACTCGGCAACTATTCGTGGAGTGGGGAAGTATTCGCGACGGAAATGGGTTCTGGTCGTCCTTTAACGTTCTCGATGGATGAGTATACCTACAGCGTTGTTCAGGAAGTGGATATTGCTGAAACAAGACGCTTGCAAGAGATCGAGCGCCTCAAGCAACAACAGCTGCTGGAGGAACAGCGTCTAATCGAGGTGCGCGAAGCACAGAAGACCAAAGGGATGATTATGATCGCTATTGGTAATGTGGTTGTGATTATTCTTGCTCTAGTCGTGTGGTTTATTATGGGCAAACTTAAAGCCCGTAAAAAAGCCCTGCCGGAAATGCAGCTAGACGTACCTAAGAAATAGATAATATTCGAGAGACAAAAAGGGCTGCGATTGCAGCCCTTGGTTTATTTAGAGGGTTACCCGTAGGGTATAATTGTTATGCCACTTCAACCATGGTTGGAGCTGAATGATTTCGCGGTTTGGCCGCAAGCTCTTCGGGGCTAAAGTCATCTACGTTGATCACATACAAACGATGTTCTTCCGCTTCTCTCAGTAGTTTCGCTTCATTGCTATCGATAATGCCGCGCTCTAAACCAAGCTCCGCTACTTTATCTAAGCCAGTGAACGGACGTCGCTCTCCTAGGGCTTTACAGACTTTGTTAAACAGAGGTTCCGCTTGCAAAATCACCTCTAACGCTTGCTCAATTCGGCCTGCTGGGTTGAACTGTGTCGCTGCCATGTATTGGTTGCGTCCAATACGAGAGCGTGTTTCTGATGGCGTTTGCAAGATACGCGCAACTTGGCTGTCGAGCTTATCACTTGGTGCTTTTCTTACACGACCAAACGGTAAGATAACCACACGTAGAGCTTTGCCTAACCACTTATTCGGGAAGTTAGCTAAGAACTCATCAATCGCCAATTCCGCTTGTTTCAAACTGTCTTGCAGCCCCCAGTGAACCAGAGGAAGGTCTTCGGCGTTGCGACCGTCACTGTCAAAACGTTTCAGAGTGGCGGAACTTAAATACAACTGGCTTAGGATATCCCCTAAACGTGCAGACAAACGCTCTTTACGTTTAAGAGAGCCACCCAGTACCGCCATTGATATATCGGCTAAGAAAGCAATGTTAGCGCTGTAGCGGTTAAGTTGCTGATAATAACGTGCTGTAGAATCTTGCACGGGGGCGGGAGAGAAGCGCCCATCGGTTAAGCCTAACCAGAAACTGCGCACTAAGTTACTCAGCGTAAAGCTCACGTGCCCAGCCAATGCACTATCAAATTTATTCAATGCATCAGAAGAACCTGAATAAGCGGCATTCATTTCTTCCAACACATAGGGATGGCATCGAATTGCCCCTTGACCAAAGATGATCATAGAGCGAGTAAGGATATTGGCGCCTTCAACGGTAACCGCAATCGGTGCTCCTTGATAACCACGCGCCAAAAAGTTAGAAGGCCCCATGCAGATCCCTTTACCACCGACGATATCCATGGCATCGATGATGCTTTGCTGACCACGATGGGTACAGTGGTACTTCACAATCGCTGAGATCACCGATGGCTTTTCACCAAGGTCGATACCCGCAACGGTAAGGTTGCTGGCGGCATCCATCACGTAAGCATTACCACCAAGGCGTGCCAACGGCTCTTCAACACCTTCCATGTGGCCAATTGGCTGTTTAAACTGACGGCGAATACGTGCGTAGGCACCGGTTGCCAGAGCCGCACTTTTAATACCGCCAGTCGAGTTAGAAGGCAGTGTAATGCCACGACCGACCGACAAACATTCGACTAACATTCTCCAGCCTTGGCCAGCCATTTTCGGACCACCGATAATGAAGTCTAACGGCACGAACAGATCATTTGCGCGGGTTGGGCCATTTTGGAATGGGACATTAAGCGGGAAGTGGCGGTTGCCGATTTCGACGCCTTCAAGATCTGTTGGGATCAGTGCGCACGTAATACCAATATCTTCTTTGTCGCCCAGTAAACCTTCTGGGTCACGCAGCTTAAATGCTAAGCCCAGTACAGTCGCCACTGGTGCTAGGGTAATGTAGCGCTTATTCCATGTTAGGCGCATCCCCAACACTTGTTTACCTTGCCATTCGCCTTGGCAAACCACGCCATAATCAGGAATCGATCCAGCATCGGAGCCGGCTTCTGGGCTGGTTAAAGCGAAACAAGGAATTTCTTTACCTTCGGCAAGGCGGGGCAGGTAATGATCTTGTTGCTCTTTAGTACCGTAGTGCTGAAGAAGCTCGCCAGGGCCAAGTGAATTTGGCACGCCTACGGTAGAAGACAATACGCCAGAGACCCCGGTGAGTTTCTGTAACACTAGTGATTGTGCGTATGCGGAAAACTCAAGACCACCATATTTTTTCTTGATGATCATCGCAAAGAACTTATGTTCTTTTAGGAATTGCCAGACCTCAGGTGGCAGATCGGCCAACTCATGTGTGACTTGGTAATCACTCACCATGGCGCAAACTTCATTGACTGGGCCGTTTAGAAACGCCTGCTCTTCTGCACTGAGTGTTGGTGCTTTGATATCGTGCAGTTTGTCCCAATCGGGCTTGCCTTTAAATAGCTCTGCTTCCCACCAAACCGTGCCTGCATCAAGCGCTTCTTTTTCTGTCTGCGACATAGCAGGCAGCACTTTTTTAAACATTGCCAGTGCTTTTTTACTGAGCATCGCTTGTCGGATTGGGGCAACACCCAAGACAAGAACAGCGGTGATATACAGCACCCAGCCGACGGTTCCAGCGGTTCCAATCATTGACAGCAGCAGCATGGTGACGGTCAAAGCACCAATGGCGGTAATGAGTGAGGTTCTGTGGTACAGACATAGTGCCAGTACCGCAGCAAAACCCAGTATAGAGAGCGAGATATCCATATTTGTTTTCCTTATTGCGGCGGTTTGTTTTAACGCGCCGTTATTTTAGTAAGAGGTCTTACCAGTCAAGTGTAATCAAAATATTAAATAAATGTAAAACCCATTACTGTTCAAAAAGTGATCTGAGTAGAGTGAAAGTTCTAAAAGTGGCGAGTCGTGCCGATTTTGTGAGCGTTGAAAGTCAATAAAGCGGTAAATGTTAGTGGTGAGCTATCGACAGTGAGAATTGTTTGAGTAAACTCATCAAATAAGGTTGGGAACGCGTTTGCGGCCCTATTTAATACACAATAACTTGAGATAGCCTATGTACCAGGATCTGATTAAAAGCGAGTTACTTGAAGCTGCTGATGTTCTTAACAAGTTTTTGAGTGATGAGAACAACATCGCGCAAATTGAAGCTGCCGCGAAAATGCTTGCAGACTCATTCAAACAGGGCGGTAAAGTTCTGTCTTGTGGTAATGGTGGCTCACATTGTGACTCAATGCACTTTGCTGAAGAGCTTACAGGTCGCTACCGTGAAAACCGTCCGGGTCTTCCAGGTATTGCCATCTCTGACCCAAGTCATCTGTCTTGTGTAAGTAACGACTTTGGCTATGACCATGTCTTTTCGCGTTACGTAGAAGCCGTTGGCTCTGAAGGGGACGTACTGTTTGGTCTATCGACGTCTGGTAACTCTGGCAACATCTTAAAAGCGATTGATGCAGCAAAAGCAAAAGGAATGAAGACCATTGCTTTAACGGGTAAAGATGGCGGCAAGATGGCGGGATTAGCGGATATTGAGATTCGTGTTCCTCATTTTGGTTACGCTGATCGCATTCAAGAAATTCACATCAAAATCATCCATATCATCATTCAGTTGATCGAAAAAGAAATGGAAAAATAAGACTGTCAGTGTAGTCACTCGGTAAGCATCTATAGTTCAGGTGCTTACCACTATGATCCACTGTTCAATTGGTTGATGGCATTTATTAGGGAGTTTGTTAAGCCATGTGTGAACTGCTCGGAATGAGCGCGAATGTGCCGACAGATATCTGTTTTAGTTTTACAGGTTTGATGCAACGTGGTGGTAAAACAGGTCCTCATCGTGATGGTTGGGGCATTACGTTTTATGAAGGGAAAGGCTTTAGAACGTTCAAAGATCCGACCCCAAGCTGCCACTCAAAAATTGCTGAGCTAGTTCAAAACTACCCGATTAAAAGCTGTGCTGTGGTTAGCCATATCCGACAAGCAAACCGAGGCGGTGTGAACTTAGAGAATACGCACCCCTTTACTCGTGAGCTTTGGGGACGCTATTGGACCTTTGCACATAACGGACAACTGACTGATTACCAAAGCTTTAATACAGGCAGGCACAGACCGGTTGGGCAAACCGACAGCGAGCTTGCCTTTTGCTGGTTACTTAAGCAGATGGAAGACCGATATCCTGAGCCGCCTCAAGATATGGTCGGTGTATTCCGGTTTGTGGCGAAGTGCTGTGAAAAGCTGAAAGAGAAAGGTGTGTTTAACATGCTACTTTCTGATGGCGAGTATGTGATCACCTTCTGCACCAACCACCTGTATTGGATAACGCGTCGTGCCCCCTTTGGCAAAGCGACATTGATCGATGAAGATGTGACGATTAACTTCCAGGAAGAAACCACACCCAATGATATTGTTTCTGTGATTGCGACACAGCCATTGACGGATAATGAGGATTGGCATCGCATGAAGCCTGGTGAGTTTGGTATTTTCCATCTGGGGGAGTTGATAGATGGTAATGCAAACGCGCTAAAAGATGTGGCTTTTGCACCGAAGAAGGTGGCCAGTCAGGCTCCGACAGAACCGTTGGAATAAATATTATTGCGCGGTAATTTGTCCATTGATGAGTGAGCAATGCATAGATACAAAAAAGGTTGATGTTTTCACATCAACCTTTTTATTTGCTTGTTCGTCAGTGATTAAGCCAGTTGTGCTTTCACGTGTTCAACAATGTCTGTCATTGGTACGGCAGTTTTATCGCCAGTACGACGGTTCTTGTATTCGAAGTTACCTTCTTTCATTGAACGGTCGCCGATGATGATGGTGTGCGGTACACCAAGCAGTTCCATATCAGAGAACATTACACCTGGGCGCTCTTTACGATCATCAAACAGTACTTCGATACCCATAGCGGTCAGTTCAGCGTACAGCTTCTCAGCCGCTTCCTTCACTTCTTCTGACTTATGCATGTTCATTGGAACGATAGCAACTTGGAACGGCGCTAATGCGTCTGGCCAGATAATGCCGTACTTGTCGTGGTTCTGTTCGATAGCAGCAGCCACAACACGCGTGATACCAATACCGTAACAGCCCATCTCAAGGATAACGTTCTTACCATCAGGGCCAAGCACGCCACAGTTCATTGCTGCTGAATACGCGTTGCCTAGCTGGAAGATATGACCAACTTCGATGCCGCGTTTCAGTTGGATAGTGCCTTTACCACATGGGCTTGGATCACCTTCAACTACGTTACGTAGGTCTTCTACTTGGCCAAGTTCAACGTCACGACCCCAGTTGATACCGAAGTAGTGCTTGTCGTCTACGTTTGCGCCTGCGCCAAAGTCGCTCATTACTGCGACACTGCGGTCAACGATGAACGGTAGCTTAAGGCCAACCGGACCTAATGAGCCAGGGCCAGCGCCGATAAGTTCACGAATCTCTTCTTCTGATGCCATCTCTAGTGGAGCGGCAACTTGTGGAAGGTTTTCCGCTTTCACTTCGTTAAGCTCGTGATCGCCACGAACGATCAGCGCGATGATTGGTGCGTCTACTTCGTCAGAGGCTTTAACAAACAGCGTCTTCACTGTTTTCTCGATAGGTAGACCGTGTTGCTCAACCAATTCCGCGATGGTTTTCGCGTTTGGTGTGTCTACTAGCGTCATCTCTTGAGTTGGCGCTGGAGCTGCGTCTGCTGGTGCTAGAGCTTCTGCTTTTTCAAGGTTTGCTGCGTAGTCAGACTCAGTCGAGAATGCGATGAGGTCTTCGCCACTTTCAGCCAATACGTGGAACTCTTGTGAGCCACTACCACCGATTGCGCCGCTATCTGCCAGTACTGGGCGGTAATCCAGACCCATGCGGTCAAACGCTTTACAGTAAGCATCGTGCATCGCGTCGTACGATTTTTGTAGGCCTTCTTTGTCGATGTCGAAGCTGTATGCATCCATCATCGAGAACTCACGTGAACGCATCACACCAAAACGAGGGCGACGCTCATCTCGGAATTTAGTTTGGATCTGGTACAGATTCAGCGGAAGTTGTTTGTAAGAACTCACCTCGTTACGCACAAGGCTAGTGATAACTTCTTCTGCTGTTGGGCTAAGTACAAACGGACGAACATGGCGGTCAGTAAAGCGAAGTAGTTCAGGGCCCATTTTTTCGCTGCGGCCTGTCTCTTCCCAAAGTTCAAACGGCTGAACAACGGGCATCAAAGTTTCGATTGCACCTGCATTATCGATTTCTTGACGAACGATGTTTTCGACTTTACGCAATACACGTAGACCAGTAGGCAGCCAGGTGTATAGACCTGAAGCCAGCTTACGGATCATACCTGCACGTAGCATGAGCTGGTGGCTCACTACTTCTGCGTCGTTTGGAGTCTCCTTCAGAGTAGAAAGAAGATAGTTACTGGTACGCATTAAATTTATCCGTTTATCAGAGTTAAGGACTTAAGCTTTGTTGGGCCTAAGTATGGAAATCCCACACGGGGAAGAAAGTTAAGCTATCTATAATATCAGCCAATTGGCTTTGTCAAAAGCATTCAATAGTCGTAACGGTTATTAAGTTATCCGCTGCTGTGAACTTGACGTTTAGATCGAACAAATTTACCGCATATTCTTTACTATCCGGCTTGCCTTTTTTATACGCAGGGCGTGGATCTTGGGCTAGCACTTGTTCTATTACTTGTTGCTCGTGGTCACCATGAATACGTGATTTGAGTATAAGCGTGGCACTGTCTGAGAATGCAACGTTGCAGGTTTTAGGTTCAGCGTCGGCATATCCGCCAGCCGCTTCACTGATGGAATCAGAGTAGGGGACATACGGCTTAATATCGATGATAGGTGTGCCATCGACGAGATCGACGCTGCCTAATTCAAGGTATAGCTGATCGCCTTGTTTGGTTACGCCTTTGACTTCAACCGCAGACATGCCGATTCCATTGGGGCGAAATGTAGAGCGAGACGCAAAGACACCAATCCGTTCATTTCCGCCCAATCGTGGTGGACGGACGGTTGGCTTCCATCCAGCCTCTAAGTTTTGATCGAATAAAAATAGTAGCCAAACATGGCTAAATTGTTCAATGCCTCTTAATGCTTCTGGGCTGTTTGCCGCGCCGACTAAGCGAACCTTTGCGCTTGCAGAAGGGACGAGTCGCGGCTGTCTAGGGACTGCAAACTTCTCTTTATACGGGCTCTCAATAAAGCCGATAGGTTCAATAGAATGCATCTTTCTCTTTTCTTTAAAAACAGACTTTTGGCAAAAGTACCATAAAAATGACTTGCAAATCTTCTTGATAATGATTATTAACTGTGATGTTATAACATAACAGTTAATACCAAGAGGAAACATGAAACCAAATATTCATCCAGAATACCGCCAAGTTGTTTTTCACGATACCACGGTCGATAAGTACTTTGTTGTGGGTTCTACGTTGCAAACCGAGCGCACCATCGAATGGGAAGGTAAAACCTACCCGTACTTCACTATTGAAGTGTCTTCACAATCACATCCGTTTTACACGGGCAAACAGCGTGTTATTCAAAAAGAAGGTCGCGTCGCGAACTTTAACCGTCGATTTGCTCAATTTAGTACAGATAAGGAGTAACCCATGAAAGTCGTTAAATCTCTAAAAAGTGCCAAAAACCGCCATCCTGACTGCCAAGTCGTGAAACGAAGAGGTCGTATGTATGTGATTTTCAAAGCAAACCCTCGTTTCAAAGCGGTGCAAAAGTAGCAATAAGCGCCCAGTTGCATCTTTGTGAATTATAGTTCTAATATTTGTTCTAGATATGGTTATATTTGCTATTTATTTGTTCAAATGACGTTAAATAATCCGATCTATTACACAGTTTGTAACATTTTAGATTTCTATTTGAACGCCTTGTCGAGTAATCTGCGCCCGCTTTTTGACATTCTTGTCACAAATGCGCAGGAATCACTACAAGGAGGAACCAGATGAGTTCATCTGCTTCGATTAAACAAAATTCACCAAAGAAGCCGCTGTTTACGCGTTTTCTAGATACTGTTGAATATTTGGGGAACTTATTACCCCACCCAATCACGCTTTTTGCACTTTTCTGTTTGGCTATTTTAGTTGCATCTGGAATTGCAGGTTATTTTGACGTTTCAGTCGTAGACCCTCGCCCTGAAGGTGCGAAAGGGCGTGCAGCGGACGGCATGATTCATGTTGTGAGTCTGCTTAATGCGGATGGCCTAGAGCTCATCGTCACTAACTTAGTGAAAAACTTTGTTGGCTTTGCGCCGCTAGGCACCGTGTTGGTTGCGATGCTTGGTGTTGCAATAGCTGAGTATTCAGGCCTTTTGTCTGCGGCTATGCGTGGGTTGGTCATGGGCGCCTCTCAGCGCATGGTGACTGTCACCGTTGTATTTGCTGGTATCATTTCTAATACAGCATCTGAGCTTGGTTATGTGGTTCTTGTGCCACTTGCTGCGATGCTGTTCCACTCTTTAGGTCGTCACCCTCTTGCTGGTCTTGCAGCCGCATTCGCTGGTGTATCGGGCGGCTACTCAGCAAACTTACTTATCGGTACGGTTGACCCACTGCTTTCTGGTATCACAGAAACAGCGGCGCAGATGATTGACCCAACTTACACGGTTGGCCCAGAAGTGAACTGGTACTTCATGTTTGTGTCTACCTTCTTTATTGCGGGTATGGGTGCGTTTGTAACCGAGAAAATCGTTGAGCCAAAACTGGGTAAATATAACGATGAAGAAGCGTCTGAAGATCTTTCCAATGACAAAATGGGTGGCCTCACTGCTCTAGAAAAGAAAGGTCTGAAACTGGCGGGTGTTGCGATTCTAGTTGTTTCGGCACTGCTTGCTTGGACAGTCGTTCCGGCGGACGGCATTTTACGTTCTGGCGCAGGTACGATTGCAGGTTCTCCATTCCTGAAAAGTATCGTGGCGTTTATCTTCGTATTCTTTGCAATCCCAGGTTTCGTTTACGGTAAAGTGACTGGCTCAATGAAGACTGACCGTGACGTAATTGATGCGATGGCGAAGTCTATGTCTTCTATGGGCATGTACATTGTATTGGTATTCTTCGCGGCTCAGTTTGTTGCTTTCTTCAAGTGGACTAACTTTGGTCAAGTATTCGCGGTAGCGGGTGCAAGCTTCCTACAGGACATTGGCTTAACAGGTCCAATGTTGTTCTTTGCATTCATCCTAATGTGTGGCTTCATCAACCTGATGATCGGTTCAGCGTCTGCTCAGTGGGCGGTAACAGCACCAATCTTTGTTCCTATGTTAATGTTGGTGGGTTACGCGCCAGAGACAATCCAAGCGGCCTACCGCATCGGTGACTCAACCACTAATATTATCACTCCAATGATGAGCTACTTTGGTTTGATCTTGGCAGTGGCAACGCGCTACATGAAGAACCTAGGTATCGGTACGCTGATTGCGACTATGCTACCTTACTCAATCTGTTTTATCGCGGGTTGGAGTGTACTGTTCTACCTATGGGTATTCGTCTTCGGTTTACCGGTTGGCCCGGGCGCAGCGACGTTCTACACGCCTTAACCTTTAGGTCTACTTTCTTTCAGCAAACCGGAGCAGCGCGCTCCGGTTTTTTTATGACGAAATAGAATGCAAAAAGCCAGCGTGAGTACGCTGGCTTTTGATTATTTTTAACGTTTGTAAGGATTACCAACCCTTAACAACGCCACCTTTAAAGATTTCAGATGCTGCGTTGTACACATCGTCCGTTTGGTAAGACTTAACGAAGTTCTGTACATTCTCCGCTTGAACATTGTCTTCACGAGCAACGATAAGGTTCACGTATGGAGACTCTTTATCTTCAACGAATACGCCATCTTTTTGAGGCGTTAGATTGATTGAACTTGCGTATGTTGTGTTGATGATAGATAGAGCAACGTCGTCTAGAGAGCGTGGAAGCTGCGCCGCTTCTAGCTCAACAATCGTGATGTTTTTTGGGTTTTCTACGACGTCACGTACCGTTGCTAGTAGGCCAACACCGTCACGTAGCTTGATCAAACCTTGCTGCTCAAGAAGAATGAGAGAGCGGCCTAGGTTAGTCGGATCGTTTGGTACTGCAATACGGTCGCCTTCTTTAATCTCATCAACCGATTTTACTTGTTTAGAGTAGCCCGCGATTGGGTAAACAAAGGTATTCCCCGCGATCGTTAGCTTGTAGCCACGGTCTTCGACTTGTTGATCTAGATATGGTTTGTGCTGGAACGCGTTGATATCGATTGAGCCATCATCCAGTGCTGCGTTTGGAGTTACATAGTCAGTAAATGTCACCAGTTGAACATCTAGGCCGTATTTATCTTTTGCTACTTTAGCTGCCACTTCGGCAACTTGTGCTTCCGCACCCGCCATTACGCCAACTTTGATTTTACTGGTATCGACTTCTTTCTCGCCACAGCCAGAAAGAACAAGTGCTGAGGCCGCAGCCGCGATGGTAAGCAAACCCTTAAGATTAAATTTCATGACTATCTCCTTGTTATAAATTCAAAATTTTTATCTGTGATCGACACGGCGAACAATAGCGTCGCCAATGGACTGAATAATCTGTACCAACACGATGAGCATCACTACGGTCACGGCCATAATCACTACATCGTAGCGGTGGAAGCCGTAACGAATGGCTACATCACCTAGACCGCCGCCGCCCACGGTGCCTGCCATTGCAGAGTAGCTGACCAGTGTGACAAGCGTGATGGTCACTGAGTTAACAATGGTCGGCATCGCCTCTGGCAGCAGAACTTTCGAAATGATCTGCGTGGGTGTTGCGCCCATTGATTGCGCGGCTTCCACTAGGCCTGATGGGACTTCAAGTAGCGCGCCTTCAATTAAACGAGCAACAAAAGGAATAGCGCCGATAGTCAGTGGCACAATGGCCGCTGTGGTACCGATAAATGTGCCGACCAAAAGTTTAGTGACTGGGATAATGGCGACCATCAACACTAGGAATGGGACGGAACGGCCAACGTTGACTACCGCACCTAAAATGCTATTGAGCTTGGTATTTTCCAGTAAGCCACCTTGTTTCGTCGTATGCAGGATCACACCCAGTGGAATACCTACTGCGAAACCTACGATGCCAGCAACAGCGACCATGTAGAGGGTTTCCCAAGTCGCGCCAATCAGTAGATTTCCGTTAAGGCTTAGCCATTCTGATACTGTATTAAAGGACATAACCTAGCACCTCTACTTTTACGTTGTGGTCACGCAGGAACTCGATCGCTGCATTATCGTCTTTTTCATTACCGAACAGTTCTGCGACCATCATGCCGAACTTCACGCCACCAGCGTAGTCGAGGTCCGAACTTAGGATGCTGACGTCTATATTGAATTTTCGGGTGATTTGGCTCATCAGCGGCGCATCGACAGTCGCGCCAGTAAATTCAAGCCTTACCAGAGGGTAGCTGCCTTCTACACGTGTTTGCTGTAAGCGAACTTCGTAATCTTCAGGAATCGACAGGTCCAGTGTCGAACGAATGAATTCGTGCGCAAGCTCTGTTTTAGGGTGCGCAAAAATATCGCCCACAGTGCCTTTTTCTACCAGCTCACCATCACCAATGATCGCCACTTCGTGACAGATGCTTTTCACGACATCCATTTCATGCGTGATAAGCAAAATCGTAATATTGAGCTTGCGGTTGATCTCTTTTAACAGCTCCAAAATAGACTGGGTTGTTGCCGGATCAAGCGCGCTTGTGGCTTCATCGCACAACAACACTTTAGGGTCAGATGCCAAGGCACGCGCAATCGCCACACGCTGTTTTTGCCCACCGCTCAAGTTGGAAGGGTAGCTTTCATGTTTGTCTGCTAAGCCAACCAGGGCAAGCAACTCGGATACTTTCGCTTTGATTCGGGCTGAATCAGTACCTGCCAGCTCCAGTGGCAGCGCCACGTTGTCAAAAACGGTGCGCGATGACAGCAGGTTAAAGTGCTGGAAAATCATGCCAATATTGCGTCTTGCTTTACTAAGGTCTGATTTAGAAAGTGTAGTCAGATCAACACCATCGACGATGATAGAGCCTGACGTTGGCGCTTCCAGCATATTGACGCAACGAATCAATGTACTTTTTCCTGCTCCAGAAGAACCAATAACGCCAAAAATCGTTCCTTGAGCAATATGGAGGTTGATATCTTTCAGAGCGTTGATTTCCTTCGTACCCTGATAGAAGACCTTGTTGACTTGATTAATTTCAATCATCGATAAACCCGCTATAAGACTTTGGAGCAGTAGATAATTTTGAACTACATCTCATTGAGTAGTTGATGCTATGGCTTTGTTGCAAATGTGTCAATAGATATTTTTACGTCTAGACGTCTAAACGTATTTTTTACTCAACCGATTAGTAATTAGATAGTGATGAAAGAAATAAAGCGTGCAATAATTCTCACTATATAAAGCAGATAGAGAGCAAGTTTTGGCTAAACCAGCAGTCTTTTTGGATCGTGATGGCGTAATTAACGTGGATCACGGTTACGTACATGACGAACATGATTTTGAATTTATCGACGGTGTCTTTGAAGCGGCGAAAAAGCTCAAGGACATGGGGTACTTACTGGTGTTAGTAACCAATCAGTCTGGTATAGCGCGCGGGAAATTTAGCGAAGATCGCTTTTTATCTCTCACTCAGTGGATGGACTGGAACTTCGTCGATAATGGCGTTGATTTTGACGGTTTCTATTACTGCCCACACCATGCAGAACATGGGCAGGGTAAATACAAAGAAGACTGCGATTGCCGTAAGCCTAAACCTGGTATGTTTATTTCTGCCCGTGACTTTTTAGACATTGATATGGAAAAGTCTGTAATGGTGGGTGACAAGGCCGAAGATATGATGGCCGCAGAGGCCGCTGGTGTAGGGACAAAAATTTTAGTGAGAACTGGCAAGCCAGTCACTGAGGCAGGAGAAGCGTTGGCATCGGTTGTCTTAGACAGCATTAAAGATGTGCCATCTTACTTGTCAAAATAAAGAAAAAAGGTCGCAGTTGCGGCCTTTTTGTTTGCAGGAGGCAGTATGAATTCAAAATGGCTAACAGTTGGAGCATTGGCTTCTTTCGTTGTGGGATGTGCACAGAGCCAACATAAAACAGAGTATTTAACCTATCACTGTGAAGCTGAAAAGAGTTTTGAAGTGGCTTACTTTCCAGAAAAAGAATCAGCAATTTTACGGGTTTCAGGTCAGCCTTACCCTTTAATCCAAGTACCTTCTGGTTCGGGCGCGCGTTACATTTTAGATGATAAAACGACAGCGGAAAATGCGATCACGCTATACACCAAAGGAAATGAAGCCCGTTTAGAGCTTGAGCAATCCGTTTACAAAAACTGTAAAACCGACTAGCGTATGAAGCGGGTTTACTTATAAGCCCATATACTAAGCCTATGATACCTGAGGTGATAGTGTCTCTCGGGCAGCCCTGATCTCTCTTAAATTTATAATCTAATATGAGCAAAAAACTAACCATTCTCGACATTGCAAAGCTTTCTGGTGTAGGTAAATCGACCGTTTCTCGGGTACTGACCAATGATCCTAAGGTAAAACCTGAAACCCGAGCGAAAGTGGAACGTGTGATTGAAGAGTCTGGTTATGTGCCTTCAAAGTCCGCACAAGCGATGCGTGGTGGCAGTCAAAAGGTTGTCGGGGTGATTATATCTCGACTTGATTCGCCATCAGAAAACAAAGCCGTTGGCAGCATGTTGCAGGCGCTTTATCAGGCTGGTTATGATGCCGTGATCATGGAAAGCCAGTTTGACCGCGAGAAAACCAATGAGCATTTGGATGTTCTGAAAAAGCGCAATGTGGACGGCGTGATCGTTTTTGGCTTCAGCGATTTTGATATCTTTCGGCTAACGGCTTGGCAGAATCGTAGCGTAGTCATTGCTATGGACACAGATGTGACCTCATCAATTAACTATGACAACCATGGTGTCATCACGCTTGCCTTAGACTACCTAGCAGAGCAGGACGTCAATGATATCGCGTTTATTGGCGTCGATCCCTCGGATAAAACGACCGGGCAGGTGCGTTTAAATGCCTACCTAGAGTGGTGTGAAAACCACAATGTGGAACCACATTATCAAACCGGACACCTTTCCCATGAAAGTGCTTATCAGCTAGTGGATGAGCTGCTGACGACTCAAACTCAAGCAATCGCATGTGCCAGTGACACACTCGCTCTCGGGGTGATTAAGCGCCTTCAAGAACTAGAGCGTGAGGACGTGTTGGTGACTGGAGTCGGGGGGAATGAATTGCTTTCTTTTCTTTTCCCTAACGTATTCAGTATTGACCCAGGATACGCTCAAGCCGGGCAGATGGCTGCTAACTTACTGATTTCTCAAATTAATGGTGAATCAGAACTTCATCACCTCACACAATCTCCTATCATTCGATAAGTCATTATTTTCAAAGTGATTTAAAATTATACTGTGATCTTATTCAATTAATGGGACTGTTCCCATTTTTATGTTTGATAAGTTCTGACAATATAATTAGTAATTATTGGGAATGTTCCCATAAAAAGAATAACAAAGTCAGTTTGAATGCCGAGAAAACTTGGCAGTACCAATTCAAAGCATGGTGGATTGGTATCAACATGAATAAGATTCCAATTAGGGTGGACATGGATATGAGTAAGATAACGAAACCAGATGTAGAACGTCTGATAGAGTTGGTGGGTGGGCGCGATAACATCGCTAGCGTTAGTCATTGCTTAACTCGCTTACGTTTTGTACTTAATGAAACGGGGAACGCGGACAAACAAGGCCTTGAAGGACTGCCTTTGGTAAAAGGGTGCTTTACGAATGCGGGCCAATTCCAAGTGGTCATTGGTACGGAAGTAGATGAAGTCTATAAAGTGCTGATTGAGCTAACAGGTCAAACTGCGGCGTCAAAAGATGAGGCTAAGCAGGCGGCCCGCCAGAATATGAATGTCTTGGAACGCGGTATTTCCCACCTTGCTGAAATCTTTGTGCCGCTGCTTCCTGCGATCATCACGGGTGGTTTGATCCTAGGTTTTCGTAACGTAATTGGCGACATCAAGATGTTTGATGGCCAAAGTCTTACGGAGATCAGCCAGTTTTGGGCGACAGTCCATAGCTTCTTATGGCTAATTGGCGAAGCTATCTTCTTCTTCCTCCCTGTAGGTGTGTGTTGGTCGACGGTGAAAAAATTGGGAGGGACGCCGATTCTGGGGATTACCCTCGGTGTGACTCTGGTTTCACCACAGCTAATGAACGCGTATTTAATTGGTAAACAAGTACCTGAAGCGTGGGATTTCGGTTTATTTGTGATTGAAAAGGTCGGCTACCAAGCTCAGGTGATTCCGGCGATGTTAGCGGGGATGGCGCTGGCGTTTATCGAAACTCACCTTAAGCGCATCGTACCATCTTACCTTTACCTAGTTGTCGTACCGTTTGTTTCTATTATTCTTTCTGTGGTCCTTGCTCACTCATTGATTGGTCCATTTGGCCGTATGTTAGGTGATGGCGTGGCGTTTGCGGCTAAAGCGGCCATGACAGGCGATTTTGCTGTGATTGGTTCCATGGTATTTGGTTTCTTATACGCGCCACTCGTGATCACGGGTATTCACCACACCACTAACGCCGTTGACCTACAGTTGATGCAAGAGCTTGGTGGTACACCAATCTGGCCATTGATTGCGCTATCGAATATTGCACAGGCCTCTGCGGTTGTCGGCATCATTATCATCAGTAAGAAACACGGTGAGCGTGATATCTCAGTACCGGCGGCTATCTCTGCTTACCTAGGTGTCACAGAGCCGGCGATGTACGGCATCAACTTAAAATACAAATTCCCAATGCTTAGCGCGATGATCGGTAGTGCCGTAGCCGCAGCGATTTGTGGTAGTGCAGGTGTGATGGCAAACGGCATCGGTGTGGGTGGTCTTCCGGGTATCTTGTCTATCCAGCCTCAGTTCTGGGGTATCTATGCAGTGGCTATGTTAGTCGCGATGGCCTTGCCAGCCGTATTGACTCTTTTCTTCTATAAGCGAGCTGAAATGAAAGGCGAACTAGAGCCAGCAAGCGCTTAACCAGCAACAAACAATCTTTTTAGGAGCGGCACATTGTCGCTCCCTTTTCTCTGAATTAATTTTGGTAAGTGAGTTTAGCAATGACAGCAATTTCCAATGATGCGAACTGGTGGAAAACCGCCTCTATTTATCAAATTTACCCGAAAAGCTTTTGTGATAGTGGTAGTAAAGGGACGGGGGATATCCAAGGGATAATTTCTAAGCTTGATTACCTGAAGCTGCTAGGTGCGGATGCCATTTGGTTAACGCCAGTTTATCAGTCACCGATGATTGATAATGGTTATGATATTTCGGATTACTACGCGATTAATCCAGACTTTGGCACCATGGCGGATTTTGACCAGCTTTTGGCACAAGCCCATCAGCGCGGTATCCGTATCATTATGGACATTGTGGTCAACCATACTTCAACCGAACACCACTGGTTCCAATCAGCCCTAGGCGATAAAAACAGTCCTTACCGAGACTACTATATTTGGAAAGATCCGGTCGATGGTGAAGCTCCAAATAACTGGCAATCGAAGTTTGGTGGGAATGCGTGGGAACTTGATGAACAAACAGGCCAATACTATTTGCATCTTTTTGCCAAAGAGCAGGCGGACCTAAACTGGGAAAACCCAAAAGTTCGCGGCGAGGTAAAGGAGGTGATCAGTTTTTGGGCTGAAAAGGGCGTCGATGGTTTCCGCTTGGATGTGATTAACTTGATCTCTAAGCAGCAAGACTTCCCGAATGATGAGATGGGGGATGGTCGACGTTTTTACACTGATGGCCCTAAAGTGCATGAGTATTTGCAAGAAATCAGTGAAGCTGTATTCCAAAAATACGGCAGTGTCACGGTGGGTGAAATGTCATCCACCACGCTTGAACATTGTCAGCAATACTCTTCGCTCGATAATAAAGAGCTGTCGATGGTGTTTAACTTCCATCATCTTAAAGTGGATTACCCGAACGGAGACAAATGGACCAAAGCACCATTTGATTTCCAGCAACTTAAGCAGATCTTTAATCATTGGCAAACGGGTTTGAATGGCAAAGGGTGGGGCGCTCTATTTTGGTGTAACCACGACCAGCCGCGAGTGGTTAGCCGCTTGGGTAATGATAAAGAGTACCGAGTCGAATCAGCGAAGATGCTCGCTGCGTCGGTGCATATGATGCAAGGTACGCCGTACATCTATCAAGGTGAAGAGATCGGTATGACCAATCCGGGGTATGACTCGATTGAGCAGTATCGTGATGTCGAAAGTACCAATATGTATGACATCATGGTTAACCAGCAAGGTGTTAGCCACGATGAAATGATGGCGATATTAGCGCAAAAGTCGCGTGATAATTCGCGTACCCCTATGCAGTGGAGTGACGCGCCGTACGCTGGGTTCTCCAAAGCGCAGCCATGGTTAGGTGTGGCCAACAACTATTTCGAGATTAATGCATGTGCTGCTGTCGAAGATACCAACTCGGTATTCTACTTCTACCAAAAGTTGATCCAGTTACGTAAAGAAATCGACGTGATCACCACAGGTAGTTACCAAGATCTTTATCCAGAGCACCAAGCGGTATTTGGGTATCAACGTCAGAGTGATACGCAGACGCTGATTTGTCTCAACAACTATTACGGCGAAGAGGCAGAGTGTGTTTTGCCTAATGGCTTTGATGTGGGCAAAGCGAAATACGTACTGGGGAACTACGATGATTTACCACAAGGGGTAACCCAACACCAAGTGCTGAGACCGTATGAGACAAGAGTCATTCTTGCTGAACGAGTTTCGGAATAAGCGATTTTAAACACCAACGTGTTTGTTCCATTGCCCCGACATATCGGGGCTTTTTTCTATGTCGAAGAGTGGCCAAAGAAACTACTGTTTAGAAATTAAAAAAGTGTTCAGAAACGAAAAAAGCCAGCTCAATGAGCTGGCTTCTT